>NZ_BIMK01000018.1 GCF_004001045.1 Paenibacillus chibensis | reverse complement strand
CTATACGCTTTTGGCGGCAGCCGGCGCTACGGGAGCGACGGGAGCCACCGGAACATTTATATTAGGAAAACAAACTGCCGTTAAAAATGCGGTTCTCTAAACCGCGTCTTCTGAGGTATTGACTTCAATGTATTCCGCAACTCTACGGTACTCATTGGCAAATTTCAGCTTCACGCTGATATTGCCATTTTCGTATACCTTGATGGAATCAACGAGTTCAATTAATATATCTCTTGTCAGTTTGTTGATGTTTTCGTGTTTGCGGAATATGGCTAAGAATGGGTTTTCTACATCTATGCCATTTTCAAGCTCTGCTTTTTCTTTTTTTAAATTGTCTATAACCTCGTTAATGGCTTCGATTTGCCGCTCATAGTCCTCTTTCATCTGGCGATAGTCCTTATGAGAAATTTCGCCGTCTTTCCAGTCCTGATAAATACTTTGCTTATAACGTGAAATCTTGGACAGTTCTTTTTCCTTTGCGGCCATCAATTCATTCAGACGAATCGACTGGCTTTTTTGGAGCGGAGCCTTGTTAATCCGTGAAACCATTTCGGAAAGAGAAACCGCAATGTAGACCTGTTGCTTGATGGCATACAAAACCGCTTGTTCCAAATGGTTGTGCTTCATCGTATGCTTCGTACAAGCTGCTTTGGACTGGTCTTTGTAAGTGCGGCAGTAGTAATACACGTTTCCTTTCACTTGGCTTCGTGTCATGGCCTTGCTGCAATCCGCACAGCGTAGGAAACCACTGAACAAATACAACGTTTTTTGCTTTGGTGCAGTGCGGGTATCCTTTTTCAAAAGCTCCTGCACTTTGGCAAAATCTTCACGACTAATGATTGGCTCATGCGTATTTTCAACAATGAACCATTCCTCTTCGGGGACCGTTTCCTGTACATGAATTTTATAACTCTTAATGCGATAACGCCCTTGCACCATGTCACCAACATAAATGCGGTTTTTCAGCATGTTAGTTACTGTCATGGCACACCATAAAGGATTGCTACCCTCGCTATTGGGATTTTTGTATTTCATGCCCTTGCTTTTCTTATACGCTGACGGGCACAAAATGCCGCTTTCGTTCAACTTGCGAACAATCGCATTTTTGCTCATGCCCTCTAAGAACCAAGCATAAATGCTTTTAACGTTTTCGGCGGCTTCCTCATCGAGTACGAGAGCGTTTTTGTCCTCCGGGTCTTTCTGATAGCCGTAGGCGGCAAACGAACCAATATGCAGGCCCTTTTCACGCTTCTTGTCAAAGGTTCTCCTGACGCTTTCCGAAGTTCCTCTTGCGTGTTCCTCATTCAGAACGCCCTGAACCGGTACCGCGATGTTTTGCGCGTTCTGCGGATCTTTATACGTATCAACAGGCTGTTGGTAAAGAGAAATAAATCGGACGTTGTTTCGGGGGAACCAATCGCCAAGATAGTAACTCTGATCGCCATTGTTGCGGAAGCTCCGGGCAAGGTTCTTCACGATCACGCAGTTGATTTTTCCCTTTCGTATATCGGTTAACAGCCGTTGAAAGTCTTCGCGTTCCTCGTCTGTCGTGCCACTCACGCCGTCATCGACATACTCGCCAACAAAAGTATATTCGTCTTCATCATCTTGCTGTTCAAGGAAGTCTGTCAAAATCAGTCTTTGGTTGGTAATGCTTTCGGATTCATCTTTACCACGCTTGTCTTCGCGTGAAAGACGGATATAAAAGCCTACATACCATATCCGCTTTTTTGAAGCTGCTTTTACAATATTCTGCCTATTGGCTACTCTGGCCATGTGTCCTCCTTCCTATCACATTACACCTCTATTATACCATTTGGGCGTAATGCGAACCATGTTGTCGAGGGCACAAAGCCGCATTATAAGCCACTTTTCTTGCGTATCATAAAGTTCGTGAGTACCTCTTGAATCGGCGGTGCAGCATCGTCAAATTCAAGCTTTACACCCACTTCGCCACAACGGAAACACAACGGAAACACAACGGATTTTTCAGTTTTTCCAAAACATAAGCAGGCCGTTTTTCTATCGGGAGAGAATTATCAAATTCAAGCGTACTGATATCGGCCAGTTTTTCCGTATCTACGGTTTCCATATCTACGCTCATAAAATAATCAATCAATGCGGTAGTAATCATGATCATGCCCTCCTTGATGTGCATGATGCAATATATGCATTTCCCCGTTTGTCCTGTGAGGAAACAGAAGCAGCCACCCCATTGTCAGTAGAAGGGATGGCTGTTCAACTGCCCGCATACTTTGGGACAAATTGGCCCGAAGTTAATAAGGACTGTTTCGGTAATGCTCGTCTGCTTCCTGCGTGGATTTGAAATCAAAAATGTCATGTAATTCCATCACCACGCGCTGAATATCATCAGAGTCGAAACCGCAGTTTTCCATCGCCCAAATAACATACCCGCGGCAGGCATTATTGCTCCATTGATCAGGAAGCATTCCTGCGAAAATCGTATTTTTCTCCATTTCGATTCTCCTCATGTCAAAATAGGGGAGGTACCGTGCCGGGAAGTATTGGGCTGTTATTGGACGGAAAAGCCCGGCACGTCCTCCTGTAGTTCAGATAAAAGATAACCCGGACAGGCGGCGGCAACCGCCCTCATGGGAATTTCACCCCGCCCCATGCTGATGGCGCGACGGTCAATGCTGTGAAGCGTTCAAACCGTAAGTATCATTATCTCATGTATGGGATCGTCGCCCGGCAGACCTACCACAGTCTACTTGCCGTAGATGGTATTCTCGCTCGTTTTCAAGCGATAAATCGCTGAAAAGTTATGGCGCTCCCTTGCGGCTTGGCTTCTCCATACATAAAACGTATCCGGGTCATCGGTATGCAGTTGTCAAAGATCATTAGTGGAAGAAAAATTTCCTTCCAATAACCGTGACATTTTCAGGGCAAAACCGACCCTCATTCATAAAAGTTTTTCAAAAGAATTTCCAAGTTCCGAAGTCCTTGGCTGATCGACTTGCGGATGTTTTTTTCCGAAACTCCCTCAGCCCGCGCGATCTCGGATTTGCTAATGCCAAGTACGTAATGGGCGTAAATTCGTTTGCTTTGCTTGTCCGGCAAAGCGCTGATAGCAACATTCAACTGTTGGGCTGTTATTTTGTGTTCATAAACCTCGAAAGGGGACAGGGAGGCGAAGCAAATATCATGCTCGATTCCATCGTTACGGTCAAGAGAATAGTGCGCCTTGTGACGGTACATGCGCCGCCGATAGGCTTCTTCCTGACGTTCAGCTTCCAGCAGGACTGTTGCAACTTCATCAGGAATATCAAGAAAAATGTCATGATTGCAAAACGGGTAGTAATCTCGCAGATTGATCTTTGCCATATGAGGTTCCTCCGTTCGATTTTTTTGGGAGAAAAAATCGAACGGAAGTGGAGGGGAGCGACAACGGGGACGAAGTAACACATCGGGCCAAGTAGGCCCGATGTAGCAACAAGGCATGTCCGATAAAACTTGTTGATAAAGCTCACAAATAGTCGTAAAAGGGTATAAAAAAACACCTTCTAGGAAAAATCCTCGAAAGGTGTCGAATAAAAAATGGCCGCACTTAGCGACCGTAAATTCCGGTTCTTTTTTGAAATCATGTAGTAGGAAAACTTCTACTATATCGGATCGTCACGATCGGGTGACGGCCTTTCACATTTAATGGAATGAAGTAGATTGTGGAACATAAAGAACCCTCCAATCGCATGCCGCCACTGGAAGGTCCAAAAAGGGCATAAAAAATATACCCTCTCTATTCCTTATTTGAGAAAGTGACGACTTGACTCTTGCAAGCCGCCATTCCACGATTCAACATGTTAGGTTTTTACCGAAATAACGGCTTTTGTTTTTGGATAAAAGCTCTCAAAGATATTAGAACCCCCTTAAAATAGGTTGGTCACAACGTTTAGTTTTTTCCTGAATTTTGACTGTGAGGCAATTGAACAGTAACCGAAGTGCCATGACCTACTTTACTTTTGACATCGATGGTTCCTTGATGTGCGGTGATGATCTGCTTCACAATCGCCATCCCTAATCCGGTGCTGGCTGTAGGAGTATCCGTTGAAGTCCCCCGATAGTACCTGTCAAACAGACCGGCGATGCTTTGTTCATCCATTCCTTTTCCATTGTCTGTGACCTGTAATTGGACATGTGAGTTATCTTGTATATGCACAATAATGGATGTACCCGCTGGATTATGAACAACTGCATTTACTAATAAGTTTGAAAAGGCTCTTTTTAGCAACCTCGCATCCCCCATTACATAAAGGGGTTCTTCCCCACCCAATATTTCAAAGTGATTTGCCTTATCCAGAGGCATATTCGCTGCTTCTGCAACCGTTCTGCGAATTAACTCCACCAACTCGATTCTTTGTGAGGAAAACTTAAAACCAGTAGACTGGTCCATCTGAAAAGCAATTCCAAGGTCATTGATAAGTTCTTCCATATAGGTGGACTTATCCCGAATCAATTGCAAAAACTCTTTTTTCTCGTCATTGCTCCATTCATGTTCATCCGATAAAAGCATGTCCGTATAACCAGAAATATAAGACAAAGGAGTCTTCAAATCATGGGTGACGCCCGAGGCCCAATCCTGTCTCAACTGTTCGAACTCTTGCCGTTTACGTTCATTTTGCTGTAAGGTCAAGGAGAGAGACTCAAGATTGGCGTAGACCTCCCTGTAAAGACGACTTGAGAGGGAGAAAAAGCGCCTTTTCCTGTCAAGAATTAAATACTCCCCACATGATAACTTTTTTATTTTTATTAAAATATCAGCCATCGGCCGCGCAACATAATAACCATAAAACAAACAATACAGAAAGTAAGCCGTTATAATGATCCAGGTAGTCAGGTTAACGAAAAAGAGTTTTTCCGGTTGCTTTAGCACGACAATATAGAAAGCCGCCGGCAACGAGACGGTCAAGAACAGCAGGATCTGATGTACTATAAAATTCAATGTAAAACGAACGACCAACTTACCATTTGAAAAATTTACCTTCATATCAAATCACCCTGATTGGAAGGGACAAACTTGTAGCCAATCCCTCTTAGCGTAACGATTAGAGTGGGTTGTTTTACGTCTTGCTCGATTTTTTTGCGCAGACGCATAATATGAATGGCAACCGTCTTTTCGTCTCCGATGCTGTCATAGCCCCATACTCGCTCGTACAATTGCCCTGCGGTAAATATCTGATTAGGGTGGTCAGCCAAGAACAGAAGAAGCTCAAATTCTTTAGCCGGACAAGAAACTTCTTTTCCATCCACCCATAATTGAGCGGCCTTTTTATCGATGACGATAGAACCGAAACGATAAAGCTCAGTTGTCTGCTCTGTAGCTTGATATTGTTCCAACCTTCGGAACTGTACATGAATACGCGCGGCAACTTCCAAGGGATTAAAGGGTTTCGTAATATAGTCATCCCCTCCAATCCCGAGTCCGGTCAATTTATCCAAATCACTTGAACGGGCAGTAAGAAACAGGATAGGGACGGCGGTATGCCGCCGGATTTTTTGACACAGTTGGAATCCATCCGTATCGGGTAACATGACATCCAATACAATCAGGTCGTATGAATGATGGCTTATTTTTTCCATGGCTTCCTGCCCCGTAAAGGCGCAACTGATGGCAGCATAACCTTCTTTACGTAGGATAGTCTCCAGCATCTTGACAATGCCAGGTTCGTCATCAATGATGAGTATTTTTTGTGAGCGCAACCTTCCTTCCTCCTTTCTTTGGCAGGGTCATCTCTATTTTTCTATTATCCAACGAATTTTATAACATGACCACTATATCGATACGTCGCGTTTTTTGAATACGTTCCAGCTTAGAAGTATCAGGGCAACGATATATACAAGTAATACTGTGATGGAAAAGTTCAGCGTCATTTCGGGTCTGGCCGGAAGATGGAAAATGTACAGGCTCATGTCGCTGTTAGCAAAAGGAAGGTATTTCAACCATTCCATTTTTGCAGTCGCCTCAATCATGGAATTACCTACGATCATAATAAACAGCGAGATTCCGATCGCCAAAGCACTGTTCCGCAAAACCGTCGATATTGCAAAAGCGAGGGTGACGTAACTCATGATCGGGAAAAGGCTTAAACCGTACATTTTTATGCCCTGCATCAAAACATTTAGCTGTACAACTTGTCCCTGCTGGTTCAAAAATAAATCTGTCGTGTGTATGTCGCCCAATCCATAAAACAAAGCGTTCGTGGCATAACCGCATACAGCCAAAAGCGCCAGCATAACGATTGCAAACAGAGACACAGCGATATATTTAGAAAACAAAATTTTAGCGCGGTTATGCGGGCGGATCAGTAAAAGTTTCATCGTTCCGGCTGTATATTCCCCGGCTACTATATCCGCAGCGATGACGATTGCAAACACGATAACCATTTCGATTAAGCCGGAAAAAGTGAGCAAAGCCGACCACGGATTATTAGAGGGTGCAGGGAAGTCGTTTTCTAAGCGATATTTCGCGATCTTCAACTTGTTTTCAGCATCGGTACGCAACGTTGGAGATAGCTCCGTGATTTTCAAGCGATCTTCATACTGATGGACAAGTTGTGTGGTTTCAGCCCGCCAATCTGTTGCGTTCGTGTTGTTGATTGTACCTAAGATAGAGGAACCTATCGTGATGGCAAACAGCAATAATAGAAGAATCCATGTCAATTTTCGGCTGTATATTTTCATGCTTTCATTGGCAACCAATCCGATCATTTTCTCTCCTCCGTTAACTCCAAAAATTTATCTTCTAAGGTCTGCTCTTGCACTTGAATGCTGTATATTTGAATGCCCGCTTGCATGAGGAGCTTATTGACGGTTGGTATTTCATCTTTGTTCAACGGAATCAATAACTGCCCCGGCTGTCTTATCGGCAGGATTTCCTTTTTTAAAGTTGCTATCAGCCTTTTTGCTTGTTCCACTTGAGAAGATTCAACAGTGACACATACGAGAGAACTTCCACCGTCATGGACGAAGTCTTGTATGCTTTGAATACGGACCAGCTTTCCATTTTGCAGAACACCCACTCGGTCACACATCAATTCCATTTCGGAAAGCAAGTGGCTTGAAACGAAAACAGCAACGCTTTCTTCATGAGCAAGTCTTTTCAAGTAGTTGCGCAATTCGTGAATCCCTGCGGGATCAAGACCGTTGGTCGGCTCATCCAGAATAAGAAGGGATGGGCGGTGTAGAAGGGCTTGAGCAATCCCTAGTCGTTGCCTCATACCAAGGGAATAGGTTTTCACTTTGTCGTGAATCCTGTCCCTTAGCCCAACGATTCCTACAATTTCTTCAATACGGGCCTTGGTGACGCCGGGAACCATTCGAGCATAATGTTTTAAATTTTGATACCCTGTCAAATATTTGTACAAATCCGGATTCTCAACAATAGCTCCTACATTCCGAATCGCCTTGTTGAAATCTTTGCTGATACTGTGTCCTTTAATGAGAATATCGCCCTGACTGATCTTGATAAGTCCTACCATCATGCGAATGGTCGTTGTTTTTCCTGCTCCATTGGGGCCTAAGAAACCAAATACCTCTCCGGCTTGAATATCGAATGACAGGTCGTTAACAATCGTTCTTTTTCCGATTCTTTTCATTGCGTGTTGAAACTGTACTACCGGTGTCTGATTCATAAATTCATTTCCTTTCCATGGGCTTAAAATACATTTCCAGCGATTTCAAATAAATTGTAAAAAGTGAAAGTAAACGGAAGGTAAACGGGAAACAAACATGCCACAAACTTTGCAAAAGAGCGAGTAGTAGTGGGGGTAAGCGTTAATCGGCAAGCAGGGCAAGTGTATTGACACTTGCCTCTTTGCTTGTTGGGGAGTGCCTTCCCCAAACCCTGCAACTTCGGGCCAAAGTGGCCCGAAGCCAGGTGCTTCGCACCTCAAGTTGCGTCATGTCGCTAACGCTCCATTTCCTTATTTTTCTGCGCGTCGGTCAACCCTAAGAGTTGGTCAATATTAGCCTTAGCAGTCACAACTTCTTGCATATTCTTTCGGACCATTCGATATTCCTTATAAGCGTCCTTTTTCGTTGCAATAAGCTCCCGACATTCTGCTTTGAGCGCATTCATTTTAGGCAACTTCTTCCCTGACAATAAGCGTCGAAAAGTATCTTGCGCCGCCCGATAAGTGGCAAGTTCGGCCCCATGCTCTGCAAGATATTTCCGGCTGTATTTGACGGACTTATATCCTTCAAAAATAGGTCTTGTTTTAGCATAATGAACCATGGCTGCTTGTAGTTCGATATTAACCCGCACGGCTGCTTCCGTATTTTTTATTTGGTCAGACAAGGCATGGAAACGCTCCGTTAGCTCACCACTCTTTTGCGCAAGATGCTCATATTCCGTCAATTCGTTTTCCTGCAAGTATTGTAGGGCTGCTGCCATCTGCTTGAGATTAAATATTTTGGCCCAGCGTTCAAAGGCCGGGCCTTTCCCGGCTCTCATGCGAGATTCAATATCCACAATTAAATTAACTTTTCTTCCTTTCATTTGAGTAGATTTACTCTCTATAATTTCCCGTATATCCTCTTGACCGTAGCCTTTGCCAAGCGTAGAAGCCCTAAGCCGTGTAAAACGCTGCTGTCCCTCTGCACGAAAGCTAATCGTATCTCCGCGGCCATGCTTGACCTCATAGCCAGCGGACGACATAGATTGTAAAAAAGCATCCATATCAGGTGGTTTCTCGGCAAGACACGCAACGGGTGCCACGGGAGCAACGGGTGCCACGGGTGCCACGGGAGCAACGGGTGCCACAGGAGCAACAGGTGCCACAGGAGCAACAGGAGCAACAGGAGCGACAGGTTCCGGCGCGGTCATTCCGTTTGCCTCCGGTCTTCCGGTGGCACTGACGACGATTGCCGGTGGTCTGGTTGGAACCGTGGGCCTCGTCGGCTTTGGCAGCTCGGGCACGACAGCCTTGCTGGCAGGGAACACGATCGATTTGACTGGTGCGGCCGGAACGCTGCTTAACTTCTCGTTCTCTGTGCCAACGAGTGGCACGATTACCTCCCTGACCGCTTACTTCAGTACCACAGCCGCCCTCAGCCTTGTCGGATCGACGATTACATTGACGGCGCAGCTCTTCAGCTCCACGACGCCGGACAATACGTTCACGCCTGTAACGGGTGCGACGGTGACACTGGCGCCTGCGTTAACAGGGGTTCTCACCTTGGGTACCATTTCTTTCGGTACCACGTCGGGGCTGAGCATTCCTGTAACGGCCGGAACACGGCTGCTGCTTGTTTTTGAGGCTACCGCAACCGGCCTTACGCTGGTCAACACGGTTGCGGGTTACGCAAGCGCAGGCTTGGGCTTCAGCTGATGATTACAACGTAAACGAATAACGGCCTTATTCTTACGGCACCCCTCCATCCATGAACAGACTTTCTCCGGAGGGGTGTGTTTTTTCGTTTGAGAACTTCGCATCGTATTTGAAGGATTCGCAGGAGAATCGCATCAAACGCCTGTTTAAGTCATATATTTTGGAAACCTAAGTTCATTAAGGTCAGGAGAGTGAGTATGCACCGCTTTTGGGAAAAGGTCATTAAACCGATTATCATTGCCGCGCAGCCGCAAAGCATCGTCGAGATCGGCTCTCTGACAGGCTTGAACACCTTCAAGCTTCTGGATTATTGCCAGCAGACAGGAGCCCGGTGTACCGTCATCGATCCGGCGTCGCAGTTCGACACGGAGCTGCTGCAGGATTATTACGGCGAAAACTTTCAAATGCTGCGGGAGCTAAGCCTCGAGGCGATGCCGAAGCTGGATGCCTATGACATGATATTGGTGGATGGAGATCATAATTGGTATACGGTCTATCATGAGCTGAAGCAGGTGGAGCGGATGGCCCGGGAAACCGGAGTTTTTCCAATCGTGCTGCTGCATGACGTCGATTGGCCGTACGGCAGGCGGGATATGTACTATTATCCGGAGAGCATTCCGCAGGAATATCGAAAGCCGAATGCCAAACAAGGAATGCTGCCGGGAAATGCCGGGCTTCTTCCCTTGGGCGGCTTCAACGGCTCGGTCAGCAACGCGGTGCTGGAGCATGGGGATCGCAACGGCGTTTTGACCGCCGTCGAGGATTTTTTGCGGGAGACCGCTTTCGATTTGACTTGGCATGAGCTGCATGCTTGCAACGGACTTGGCATCCTTATGCCGGCTGACGCTCCGGCGCTTCGGATGCTGCCTTATATTCTAAGCACGTCGGGGATGTAGGCGGCCGATGGCCCCACCCGGCTCCAAAGGAGATGTACATATGCCGTTAACCTCTCTGGTGATGCTCACCCGTAATGGTCTCGACATGACGCGGCGGTGCGTGGAGAGTATCCGGCGCCACACGGCCGAGCCCCTGGAATGGATTGTGGTGGATAATGGGTCGACCGATGGCACCGTGGAATTTTGGGAGTCCATGGCGGGTGTGAAACTCATCGCCAACGAAGATAACAAGGGATTCGCCGCAGGGACCAATCAGGGTATGATGGAAGCGGCAGGCGATTATATCCTGCTGCTGAACAACGATACGCTGGTTACGCCAAATTGGCTTACCGGCCTGTTTGCCGCGCTGCACCGGGATCCGGATATCGGCATGGTAGGCCCGGTTTCGAATCATGTTGCTCCGATTCAGAGAATCCCTCCGAGTGAGTGGCCTCTTCCGGATCATTTGGACGCCTTTGCGCAGAAACGGCAGCAGGAACTGGCGGGCACCGGGTTTTACGCGCATAAGCTCATCGGATTTTGCATGCTGTTTCACCGCAGTCTGCTGGAGCGAATCGGCGGCTTTGACGAGCGTTTTTTCCCGGGTAACTATGAAGACGATGATTTCTCGATCCGTACCCGGATCAGCGGCAAACGTCTGTGGGTAGCGCAGGATGTTTTTATCCATCATGAAGGCCAGGGTACTTTTGCGTCCAACCGGATCGACTACAAACGGTCTTCTCTCGCCAACGCCGAGAAATTCAGGGCCAAATGGAGCACAGGCCTGTCGGCTTGTGAAATGGATTTAAGAGGGTATAACCCGTCTGATATTGTGAACCGCGAACCTTTTTTCATTCCGGATAGGCATTTTATTCCGCTCCAGAGACATCCTGTTTCCATCGGAAAATAAACACTCGTAACAGCATCCGTAAAACCCGGCAAAATCCCTCGCGATGGTGAGCGGATTCGCCGGGTTTTTTTCGCGTTTCGCGTCGGAGGATGACGTTACTTAGCATATTTTTCATATCCACGAGACAATAGACAATATATACCATGTAAGGTATATTGGAACATATCACGTGCTGAACAAGACAGGGAGGCAACATTCATTGGAGAAAAAAGTTACGACTTTAATCAGCTTTATTATCGGATTTATGCTCATGCAGCTGTCATCAGAGGAGCCATTGTCCCTCTTTAAGTCCTTTTTCGGATCCGTTACCAAGCTTGAAACCTATCTCATTTATCTGCTGCAATTCATCGGCCTCATTCTTGTGATCTGGTCCATTATTCTTGCCTTTAAAGAGCTGATGAAGCTGCAAAAAAACAAATCCTAACAAGCAAAAAGCGCTGCCTTGCGGGCAGGGCTTTTTTTGTTTTAGAAAGGCTGGTTTAGAACCGATATATTTTTTAAAAAAATGGAAAACATTTCTCCGGTTTCGCTCGTCAAATAGATATAGCCACTCAATTCAGTAATATAGAGGAGGAGAACCGTGAAAAAGCTTTGGGTTATGCTTGTGGCGGTGCTGATGGTAATATCGTTGTCTTTGCAGCCGGCACAGGTGCAGGGAGCTGCCGCCCCCAAAATCAGCGTGTATGTGGATGGAGTTAAATTGAATCCGCTGCAGGCGCCCACCATGGTTAATGGCAGGACGATGCTGCCGATGAGAGCCATTTTCGAGGCGTTTGACGCGAAGGTATCATGGAATCAAAAGACGAGCACGGTCACCGCTATCCGCGATGACATCACGCTCGCACTCAAAATCGGTGCGCCGTATGCAACCGTCAACGATCAACGGATCGCGCTCGATGTACCGGCTCAAAACCTGAAAGGAACGACCATGGTTCCCGTGCGTTTCGTGAGCGAGACCCTTGGCGCTGAGGTGAACTGGAACCAGGGCACGCAGACGGTGAGTATTGTGACCACGGATACGACGGTGGGTTCCGTTTCTTACGTGTCCGCCCAGTCCGTGGGCAGAAACGGCGACGGACGTGATCTGCAGGTCAGCTTTCCGAAAGTGCAGCGGGAATCGGATATCAGCGAATACCGCGTATTAGTCGTCAAGTCTTCCAATGCTTACGGCTTTTCGTTATCCCAGGCGCTTGCAACCGGTTATTACACATCGGTGCTTCCGTCCGGATATGATCCGGTTGTTACCCTGTCTTCCGTATCCAAGGACGTGAATGGCGACGTGTTGAAGGCGAATCAGGCTTATAGCGTATTCGTGCTCACGGTCGGCAAAAGAGGATCAAGCGCCTTGTCCGGCGTTTCACCATCCGTCACGTTGACGACGGCTGTGCCGGTAAGCGCCGTAACCGCCGTAAAAGCCAGCGACGTGAACGATTACGGCGATGGCCGGGATATTTCGGTCAGCTTCAATCAGCCGCAAAATACAAGCAACATTTTGAATTACCGCATCATGGTCGTGAAAACGAAGGATACAGGCAGCTTCAGCCTGAACGCCGCGAATGCGGTGGCAAGCTCCAATTACACGACCGTCAGCAAAACAAGCAGTACAACGATCACTTCAACATTAAATTCAACGACGAGAGATACGTCCGGCGAATATATCAAAAATGGAGTTTCCTATACGGTCTATGTCTTGTCCGTGGCGAACGGCAGCAATGTCACATCCCAGCTGTCGTCTGCATCGTCAGCGTTTACGCTGACAGCCAGTGCGATTGCCGCGCCGGTGATCACCAAAGTGGAGGACATCAGCAATTATGGCGACGGCCGCGATTTGATGGTACGCTTCAACAAGTCTTCGGATGAGTCGCGCATCGGGTCTTACCGCATTTTCGTCGTCAAGGACAGCAAGGCCGGAAGCTTTAACTTGTCCTCGGCCAGCAGCGTGTCCAGCGCTTATTACACGACGGTCAGCAAAACCGGGTACAACATTAACCAGAGCTTATCTTCCGGCGCCCGGGATGTGGACGGATCGCTGATCAGTCCGGGCGTGGCCTACCGCGTATTCGTCATGGCCGTTGGAACGGGAAGCTATTCGGGAAGCTATTCGCTTTCATCGGCGTCCTCCACGATCATTCTGTATGGAAATACAGACGTGTATGCACCGACGAACGTGAATGTCTCGGATATTTCCGACTATGGTGACGGCCGCGATTTGCGCGTGTCGTTCACGCGTGCCGCGGACGAAAGCAATCTGTACGGCTACCGGATTATGGTGGTCAAGGCTTCTGACGCTTATTACTTTGATTTGTATCAGGCGAACAGCGTATCGAGCTCTAACTATACGTCTGTGAACAAGACGGGATACAATATTTCGCAAACTCTGTCTTCGGGCGCCAGAGACGTGGATGGTCAATTGATTCGCAACGGTGTCAGCTACCGGGTGTTCGTGCTGGCGGTTGGAGCTTACAGCTCCAATGCGCTGTCCTCTTATTCGCCGGCCATTACGCTGGTTGCCAACACGAGCGTGTATCCAGCGACCGGTGTAACGGCCAGCGATATCGCTGACAACAATGACGGAAGCGATCTGCAGGTCACGTTTACCCGCGCGAAAGAAGATTATAACATCAACGAATACCGGATTATGGTTGTGAAGGAGTCTGATTACCCGTATTTCGACCTGAACGCGGCGAATGCGGTATCGAGCAGCCGATATACCCGCATAACGGATGCGGGCAGCAAGACTACTTTCACGAAAACGCTCGCCGCAGGAACCAAGGATACCAATGGTGATCTGATTCGAAATAACGTTAAATACCGGGTGTTCGTCCTCTCGGTCGGCGCAAGCGGTTATAATGCGCTGTCTTCACCATCGGCGCAGATTACCTTGACGCAGAGCTATGCGATCGGCGCAGCCAAGAACGTAACGGCGAAGGATGTCGCTGACAACAATAACGGAAGCGATCTGCAGGTTACGTTTAACGGTACGGCCGATGATTCGGATATCGACCATTACCGGGTTCTTGTGGTCAATTCGAAGCAAGCCGGCAGCTTTAATCTGAATAAAGCAATCGATGTGCCAGGCGCGAACTACACCCTTGTGGGTAGAAACGGAAGCAACAGCTATGCCTTAACGCTGCCTCCGACTGCCAAGGACACAGACGGCAAGCTTATTGTCAACGATACCTCATACAGAGTGTTTGTCCTCTCCGTCAGCAAGCATGATACGTATGCCCTGTCCGATGCGTCAGCCGATGTCACGCTCACGACCATTATTATTGCGCCTCAAGTCAGTGGTTTAACTGCAACCGATGTCGATGACAAGCATGATGGCAGAGACTTGCAGGTTTCTTTTAGCAAGGCGAAGGATGAGAGCAATATTCAGCAGTACAGAATTTTCGTGGTTAAAGGAAATCAGAACGACTTCTTGAAAAACTACGATAAAAACCAGAATTATACGGAAGTGCCGGTAGGCGCAGACTATAGCCAAGTGATTCCGAACGCCGTGGATTCTGCCGGAACGGCGCTGGCGGAAAACTATGAATACAGCATCTACGTCATGTCCGTCGCCAAATCGGGTTCCAGCAGCCTGGCCGGTCCCGTTAAGGTAACCTTGAAGGACAATAGCAATGGTGCGCCTACGGATGTCAAAGCAGCCTGGAACAAGGACGGAGCCATCGAAGTGACGTTTACGAAAGCAGAAGGAAAGTCCTACCTTGTGCTGCTGTCCCCGGCAAAGATCTCTTACGATGCCGTGGTGAAAAAAATGAAAACCTTAAGAATGGCAAGTGTGGATGATACCGATATACCGGTGACCTTCAATGAAGGCGATAAGGACGCAAACGGTGAAAAGATCGTCGCAACGAAAGCCTATTATGTCTATGTATGGACCGATTCCGGTAAAAGCAAATCCTTGTCCGCATCGGTAGAAATCAAAGCTCAGGCCGCATCCAAAGAGCCTGCAGCTCCAGCAACACCAGCAGCACCTGCCGATAAATAAGGCGTTGTACAACCAAACGGCTGTTTCATGGCCGCTTAAACGAGCATCGGACCTTGACGGTCCGGTGCTTTTTTTTCGGTTTCCTTGCGCTTCCTTTCGTATAAAGCGAACCAATCACGTCCATCCTTAAACTAAAACAGCAAGGTGGGCGAAGCTAATGATCAATTTGGAATCCAGACTTGAAAATATCGAAGAACGTTTCGTGGATATCGACGGCTACTTGTGCACGCATGATTTCATGCTGGCAGGCAATTGGGACTACAAGCACGGCTATCTGGACAAACGCCTGGATCAGGACCGGATGGTGTGGCTGCGGATTCCATTTCATGTGACCAAAGGCTATCTGGACGGGGAGTGCGGGGGATGCCACGCGACCGTAAAGCTGGGACGTCCGTTTGTGTTTAAATATGTATACAATAAAGGCACGGATAAGCATGCCTCTCCGCATTTGCTGGGTGCGGTATTCGACCAGTTTCAGCCTCCGGTCGACCCGGACGCTCCGCTGGAGGATTTCTGGGTAGAGCATGCCCGGAAAGTACTGAACGAAGTGGAGCGGGGATACTTGCATTAATTTATTGGAGAGCAATCAAGCAGCCCGGCCGGGATTTCCCGCCGGGCTTTCTGCTGCCCCGTTCCAGGATTTAAGAGCCCATGTAAATTTTTAGGGTTCTTTTTCCGGGACCAAATAAGCTACAATAGAATGAACATAACAAGAGGCGGAGGGATTCCTGCGATGGCCCAGACACAAAACCCGGAGCTTTCGGCGGATTTATACGATCTGCTGAACGGAAGAGAACTCGAGACCAAGCAGCACGAAGCGATGATGCTGATGACCGTTACGGAAGAGGAATGGCCGCATACCGCGATGATCAGCGTGGGGGAAATTGTGGCCCTGGATTCCAAACGGGTCAGACTTGCGTTATGGCCTGGAACGACAACCGCGCGCAATGTGATCCGTACGGAAAAGGCTACGCTGGTTCTTGTTCTAGCCGGACAGGTGCATTACATCAAGCTGCAGCTTACCTGTCTGCCGGTGCTCCCTGCGGCCAAGCATCCGCGTGAGCGCTTTGAAGCTGAAATTGCGGCGGTCCGGTCAGACACGGCACCCTATGCCGAAATCACCACAGGAATTCAGATTGAGCTGAAGGATGGGGAATCCGTCCTCCGCAGGTGGCAGGAGACGCTGGCCGAACTTTTGCTGTAATGTCATAAGGGGGAACCAAAACAACCGTGATAAATAAACAAACACACCATGTACACAGCGTGGAGGAACGGCCCGTGCGCCCAAGCACGAGCCGGCTGTGGATGATTATCGTACTGGGGGCGCTCTCGGCCTTCGGGCCATTTTCGCTGGATATGTACTTGCCCGCGCTGCCGAGCCTGGCGGATACGATGCATACCACCACATCGCTCACGCAGCTTAGCTTAACTTCATGCCTTATCGGTCTTTCGGTGGGCCAACTGCTGGCTGGTCCTTTCAGTGATGTGCGCGGACGGCGCATTCCGCTCTTGATCGGTATGGTGGTTTACGGTATTTCGTCTTTATTATGCGCCTTCAGCACATCGATCGAGATGCTGATCGCTTTACGTTTTGTTCAGGGGATTGCCGGTTCGGCAGGAATCGTGATTTCACGCGCAATCGTGCGGGATATGTACTCCGGCTCGGAGCTCACCAAATTCTTTTCGATGCTAATGCTCGTGAACGGCGCGGCGCCGATTCTTTCGCCGATCGTAGGTGGTCAGCTGCTGCAGGTGACTTCCTGGCGGGGCGTGTTTATCGTGCTGGCGGCGATTGGCATCATCATGCTGTTATCCGTGTTTTTTGGACTTCCTGAAACGCTGGCACCCGGAAAACGCTCCAGCGGTGGCACTTTGAATACGATCAAAACGTTCGGGGTGCTGCTGAGCGACCGCAAATTCATGGGGCTTGCGCTCAGTTCCGGATTTATCACGGCGGCCATGTTTGCTTACATTTCAGGATCACCGTTCGTGCTGCAAAAAATATACGGCGTGAGTCCGCAAATATTCAGCCTCATATTCGCCATGAACGGCGTCGGCATCATCATTGCCGGACAGATTACCGGCCGCTTGGCTGGAAGGGTGAGCGAAAAGAGGCTGCTTGTGACAGGGATCACCCTGGCCACCATCGGCGGCATGTCGCTCCTGCTTCTGCTGGCTGTTAAGGCGCCTATGGCGGCCGTGCTTCCGCCGCTATTCATCGTGGTCTCCTGCGTCGGCATCGTAGGTACGGCGAGCTCCTCGCTCGCGCTTCAGGATTACGGGCATGCGGCAGGCAGCGCCTCGGCTTTGCTTGGGCTGTTATCTTACATTTTCGGCGGAATTGTCAGCCCGCTGGTCGGGATCGGCGGCAGTACGTCCGCAATTCCGATGGGAATCGTGATCGCGGGCGCGGATGTATGCTCCGTACTGTGCTATCTGCTGCTGGTACGCAAATCACGCGGCAGGATGCTGTCTTCAGAGGCTTCGGGCATCTATCATAAAAGCTAGTGAAGCAAATGGGTCTGCGTAATAAGCTGCAGCACATAAAATTCAGGCTTGCATGAAATAAATACAAGCAGCCCTGCACCGGTAAATCCCGGGCAGGGCTGCTTTTTCTTATATCAGAAAGTATGAACTACAGAGCTATGGCTTCGTGATATTGCAAGAAATACATCCGCTGATGGCGGTCTGTCTTCTGAGAAATTACGTCGATAGACGTTTTTCTTATAAACGTATCATAACGTCCGATTAGGCGTTCGCTGTTGTTTCTTTAAAGAACTGCGGCAAATATTCCTTGTTTGCCTCCAGCATTTCATCGAGCATTGTAATGGCCACTTCAACCGATGGCACGAGCGGGTGATGAGCCAGGGCTTGAATGGCCAGCCCGCGGTCGCCGGTTACGGCAGCGTCAATCGCCAGTCGCTCGTAGGTTTTCACGGCATGGATCAATCCGGTGGCCATCGGCGGGACCTTGGTTAATGGCAGCGGAAGCGGGCCGGTTTTGGTGACCACGCAGTTGACCTCAATGCTGGCATCATCCGGCAGAAAATCGATAATGCCGTTGTTGGCGACGTTCAGCGTCTGAATGTCGTTCGTGCCGTTGTGGAGGGAGCGCATCAGATTGACGGCTGCTTCGGAATAGAAGGCACCGCCGCGCTGTTCCAGCTGCTTGGGCTTATCCTTCAGCTCCGGATCGCTGTACAGCTCGAACAGCTCCTCCTCGACGCGTTTGACGACTTCCGCGCGGTTGCCGCCTTTTTGGAAGGATTCGAGCTGCTCCTCGAGCATGGCATCGGTCATGTAGAAATATTTCAGGTAATAAGATGGCAGCGCATGCAGCGATTGCAGGAACTCCGGATTCCATTCCCGCGCGGGCACGTTTTTCGCGCTGTATCCGGCGGTATCGGCCAGCATCTCATCCAGCTTATCTTCGCCGTTCACGTCGATGCGGGTGATCCAGTGCAGATGGTTCAAACCGACGAATTCGGCATAAATGCGGTCTGCTGCAACGCCGTATTTGGCCGAGGTTTGCTTGATCAGGCCGATCGGAGCGTTGCACAGGCCGATGCTTTTCACGTTGGAGTATTTCAGGATGGCTTCCGTGACCATGCCCGCAGGGTTCGTGAAATTCAGCAGCCAGGCGTTCGGCGCCAGCTCTTCGATATCACGGCAAATATCCAGCAGCACGGGAATCGTCCGGAGCGCCTTCATCATGCCCCCGGGACCGGTGGTTTCCTGGCCGATCACGCCGTATTTCAGCGGAATGGATTCATCGCGGCCGCGGGCGTCCAGCATGCCCACGCGCATCTGCGTGCTGACGAAGTCCGCGCCTTTGATAGCCTCGCGGCGGTCCAGCGTCAGATGAACCTCGATCGGCAGGCCGGATTTCTCGACCATGCGTTTGGCCAAATTCCCGACAATATTCAGCTTGCGCTGTCCCGGTTCAATGTCCACCAGCCACAGCTCGCGTACCGGAAGCTCGTTGTAGTGGAGGATGAATCCTTCCACAAGCTCGGGCGTATAAGAGGATCCGCCGCCGATGACGGCTATTTTAAGTCCTTGTTCGTTTGCCATGTTCTGCACACTCCAGTCTTGTAACATTATTTTTATAGGAAATTATGTTGTCGTTTGCTTGATATGCTCAAAATCACGGAAGGTCCGCATGTTGTCGTATGCCTCCGGGCTGACGGATGTTCCGTCCGCCTCCATGGCCGACCACACGGCACCGACCACGGGCTCGGTAGCGAGCGTCACCACGGATGCGTGCGGAGCAACGGCTGCCACGGCCTGTTCAATAGGGCCGCGAATCCAGCCGCGATCACCCCGTGTTAGCAGACTTCCTGCCAGCACGACGTCGAATGCATCCTGCTCCATGCCGAGTTTTCGGATCACGGCGACGGCTGCTTTTCCAAGCTCCACGCCTTGGCGGGTCAGGATGTCCAGCGCGACGGCGTCCTGCTCCGCCGCGGCATTAAACAGCAGCTTCGCCGCATGAACAGGCACATGCTTGCCATGATCCTGGAAATCGTCGAACATATCGCTGACGCTGTCATATCCCAGGAAGCTCAGCAGGAGCGGCGTCAGCACCGTAGGCTGCTCGCGGCCGTCCCAGGCACGGATGACGGAGCGGAACACCTCGATATTGAGGGAGCCGCCGCCGCCGAAATCGCCGTACATATAATCAAACCCGCCAACCTGCACATGCTCGCCTGCCGGGTTTCTTCCCGCGGAATTGGTGCCTGTGCCGCAAATGAGCGCCACGCCGTAAGGATTTCCGGTACCCGCGCGCAGGCCGATCATCGTATCGCAATTGATGGAATAGTTCCGGGTAAAACCGAGCTCCTGCACCAACGGATGCAGGATGCGGTAATCTGCTTCCCGATCGGCGCCGGCCAGGCCGAAGTAGGTATGCGACAATTCATGAATCCGCAGACCGGCTTCCGCCAGGGCGCCTTCCGCTGCTTCGCGGATGCTTTGCGCGGCGAGGCCGCGGTCAATCTGATGATTGCCGTTGCCGCCAAGGCCTTTGCCGAGCACGTTACCGCGTTCATCGGTGAGCAGGGCGTATGTTTTTGTTCCTCCCCCATCGATACCCAAGTAGTAAGACAATGGTCGTCACTCCTATATATAAGGATATATTCTAAGATATCAGAAAATATAAAATTCGAAGCAAGACCATCCTGATATCGCAAGAAAACAACATCTCGGCTGCGGTCTTTCTCCTTTGAGAGTACGTCGATAGACGTCTTTCTTATGATCCGGATGTATCTTCCGGAGAATGTACAGTAGATTCTCTCACGATCAGCTCGGGGTCGATCCGCACATTGCCTCCGCGCTTCATTGTACCGTCCATGCGTTTGAGCAGCATATCAGCCGCGGCCAGACCGATCCGGTCAGCAGGCTGACGGACCGTCGTCAGATAGGGATGGAGCTTCGACGAGATATGCTGATCGTCATAGCCGACGATAGCGACCTGCTCCGGAACGCGGATGCCTTCTTCCATCAGGGCATTCACAACCCCGAGCGCGATGTTGTCGTCACCCGCGAATACGGCGGACGGTAGCTTGCCTTCGCGCAGCCATCTGCAGCAGGTATCATAGCCGAAGTCGATTTCGAACTCGCCGGTAATCATCTCGAACGGGGCCAGGTTTTTGTCTTCCAAAGCCTGCAGAAAGCCGCTGCGGCGTTCACGCGTACTGCGGAACATATTATGACCGCTCAAGTGCGCGATTTTGGTATGGCCGAGATCGAGAAGATGTTTAGTCGCTGCATATCCGCCCTTGTAGTTGTCGATGGTGACGGAAAATGCGTCATTTTCGGGTTTCTGGTTGTCGATCAGGACGTAAGGGATGCTGCGTTTCTTGAGTTCCACGATGTAATTGTCCTCTTCCATCGGCGAGAGCAGAATGAGACCGTCCACACGGTCCTCCTGAATCAGATAATGAGCCTCATCGGAGCCGATGCCGGTAGAGACCGAAACGGCGAGGAAATAGCCATGAAGCGCAAGCACCTCGTTCAGCTCCTTGACGACAGCGTCGAAGAATGAATCCTGGAGGGTCGTCACGATTATACCGACGATGCCCGTCTTGCCGCGGGCCAGGCTGCGGGCGGCAGCGTTTGGGCGGTAATCGAGCTCTTTGATGGCGTCAAGCACCTTTTGTCTATTTTTCTCGCGGACCGATTCGGCGCCGTTGAGCACCCGGGAAACCGTCACCACGGATAATCCTGATTTTTTTGCTACATCAAATATGCTAACCTTCATTTGTTTATTCTCCTTGCGGCAGATTTTCCGTACGTTTACATTCATTTAACCCTAGTATACATGTACGGAGGCCAGCCGCGAAGCTTATTTAACAGATGCACCGCCCCTTTCGGGACGGTACAAGAGCTGTATTAACGTTTGATGATTTCCATGACCTTTTTCTGAATGGTCGGCATGACCTCTTCAACGGTTTTATGTCCCGTATCGATCGGCTGCATCTCGTTTATGAACATGTCGTTGATTTGCGAATAGTTCGTGATTAAGTGATTATACGATTCAAAGCCGTATTTCACGGCGCCTTCGTATACCTTTTTCACGTCTGCCGGATCGATGCCGTCAAAATGCTTGTAGTAAGTTTCCGCGGCCTTCGTATTGACAGGAGGGTTGCCTCCGCTCAGATCAATCGATTTCTCCTGAACCTCGTCGCTGACCAGGTATTTGATCCATTCAAAAGCTTCCTTCGGATGCTTCGAGCCTTTCAGAATAAGCAGCGGATCAACGAACAGCACGCTGCGGACCTTGTCGTTGCCGCCGGCAGGAACCGCCGCTACGCCGACCTTGAACGGAAAGTCGTTGGAGCCCGCAAGGCTCCAGGAGCCGCTGACGGTCATGCCCAGCTTGCCGGTAACGAACGCGTCACCGTTTTGTCCGGCCACGCTCTTGCTCCATTCCGTCGTCGGAGAGACCTTATCCTTCAGAATCAGGTTGAACAGCTTATTGTAAGCCGCGATCACGTCCGGGGAATCGAAATGCGTCTCGGAAGGGACGCCGCCGTTGGACCAGGTATCCTGGGAGTAAGGCTCAACGCCAAAGTACAGCGGGCGCATGTCGCGTTCGGACCAGGTGAAGTCCACGCCGTATTGCGTTTTGGCGATATCGTCGGATACATGCGTCATTTTCTTCGCGTCTTCCACCATTTTGTCGAACGTCCAGCTCTTGTCCTCGTAATCGCTCGGCGGATAAGGGACCTTGGCGGCATCGAACATGTCTTTGTTATACAGCATCAGGGTGACGTACATGTTGACCGGAATGCCGTATACATGATCTTTGACGGTGTAGATTTTCATCAGGTCATCCGGGATGCTGTAGTCGGAGGCTTTGAATCCGTCTTCCTTAATAATGTCGCTCAGGTCGAGCAGCATATCCTTGTTGTAATACTCCGCGAAACCCCCGTAGCCATAGTGACTGGTTACATCCGGCGATTTGCCGCCAGCGATGAGCGTCTGCAGCTTGCTGTCAAACTGCTCGTAGGGCGCTTTTTCCACTTTGACCTTGATGTTCGGATGCTTGGCTTCGAAATCCGGAATCAGCTTTTCGATAAAGGTACGGTCTTCGGAATCGATCGTGTAGTGCGTAATGGTTACCTTCTCGCCGGATGAGCCGGATTTTCCGCTGTCCCCCTCGCCCGAAGGGGCTACGTCTCCAACGGATTTGCCGCCGCTGCACCCGGACAATGCCAATACGACGAGCATGCTGGTTGCCAGCAAAAGCGCGAAAGTCTTTTTGATCCTTTTCCTTTTCATGATCTACAGTCCCCCATATGTTCAAGTGTATTTGCCGCCGCTGCGGCGGAGCTTTTACTTGATGCCTGTAAGTACGATTCCCTCGACAAAACGCTTTTGGGCTACCGCAAACAGAGCGACGATCGGCAGCATGGCGAGCACCGAGGCCACCATGAGCAGATGCCACGGCGGAATGCGGAACCGCGACGAAGTGAAGGAAGACATGCCGACCGGAAGCGTGAACTTATCCGATGAGCTTAAGTAGAGCACAGGTGTCAACAGGTCATTCCAGCTGTAGATGAAGGCGAAAATAGCAACCGTAGCCAGCGCCGGACCGGACAGGGGCAGCGCGATTTGCCGCCACATCCGGAACTCGCTGCACCCGTCGATGCGTCCGGCGTCAAACAGCTCATCCGGCAGCGTCGAGAAGAACTGGCGCAGCAAAAAGATGTTGTACGCCGAGCCGAAGAACGCAGGTACGATCAGCGGCAGGAACGTATCCAGCCAGTTCAGCTTGGAGAAGAGAATGAACTGCGGAATCATGATCGCCGGATACGGCAGCATCATGGTGCTGAGCATCAGCATGAACCAAAAGTTGCTGCCCTTGCCGCGGTATCTGGCGAACCCGTAGGCTGCGAGCGCCGACGAAAGCAGGGTCCCGACAACGGTAAGGATACCGATGATGAGGCTGTTCATGTACATTTGCCCGAAGTTCAGCGTTTCGAAAATCTCCTTGTAATTGCTCCACTGCCAGGAATCCGGCAGGAAGGTCGGAGGAAACCTCAGCAGCTCTTTTTTCGATTTCAGCGACGTGGAAACCATGAAGAAGAGCGGCAGGAGCATCAGAAAGGTGGTGACGATAAGGGCAGCGAAGCTTGCGATGCTGACGCCATCGACTTTGCGGCGGCGCTTCGTTACCGAAGGCGATGCGGTGGGGCCGGCAGCCGGGATCGTACTCATTTGCGTCCGCCTCCTTCATAGTGAACATAACGGTTCGAGAATTTCATGATGAGTGCCGTAAACAGCATGACGACGATCAGCAGCACCCATGCGAGAGCGGAGGAGTAGCCCGCCCGGTATTCCTTGAAGGCGCTCGTGTACAGGTTGTAAACGTAGAACCAGGTCGAGTAGTTCGGACCCCCCTGGGTCATGACATAGGCTTGCGTAAATACCTGGAAGGAATCGATCACCCCCATGATGAGCTGAAACAGCAGTACCGGCGAGATCATGGGAAGCGTCACGTTCAGGAAGATCCGGAAACGTCCCGCGCCGTCGAGCTTGGCAGCTTCAACAAGGCTGGAAGGTACGCCCTGCAGGCCTGCAAGGAACAGAATCATGCCGGAGCCTGCCGCCCAGAAGGACATGATCATCAAAGCGTACAGCGCATAGTCCGGACTCATGAGCCAGGCGGGGCCTTTAATGCCGAACCAGGACAGCACGTAGTTGAACAGACCGATCGACGGATTGAAAATCCAGTACCACAGGAGCGACATCGCGACGCCGGATACCATGCTCGGAAAATACATGGCGGTCCGGAAGAAGCCCCGAAACGGTATTTTCTGATTGAGCAGCAGCGCGAATCCGAGCGCCAGCAAGAGCTGGATCGGCACGCTGATAAACGTATACCTCACGGTTACGACAACGGATTTCCAAAACAGGTCATTGTGGAACATTTCGGTGTAATTCGCGAGTCCGACAAACTTGGGCGGATGGATAATGTCATAATCCGTGAAGCTGTAATACAGCGATGACAGAATCGGATACAAGGCAAACACCAGGAAGCCGAGGATCCATGGGGAGATAAAGAGATACATATAGAATGTCTGCCGCCGGCTTTCGCGATGGGTCACGGAAACACCAACCTTTCTATTGTTTTAAAATTATAACGCTTTAACTTTTGGAGAGTAATAACCTATATTTAAAAGGTTTCATAAGATGTAATATTGCATAAAGTTAAAGTGCTTTAATTTTTAAATCCGGCCTGATGACATTATCATAGGGGATGATTTCTCAATTATCAACTCTTTTTTTTATGAAAATGAAAGCGCTGCCTTTGCGGCTCCGATCAACTTACTTACCGGATGGCATGCCGAAGGCTTATGCAGAAAGGGCTGAAGCGACTTTGCCAAGCCTGAAAATTAAATGAAAATTTCTCGGAGGAATTTTCACGAAAGGACTGTATTTTCCGGTAAAGTGTGCTAACATACCTTTGTTTTAAGTTAACTTTATAGGAAAGAAAGGTGATTTCTGACTCATGACCGCACATGGTAACGATTCGTCCGAACGGTCAGAATCCGGTCGTCTCAGTCTGGTGCATTTGACGTGGCCCATCTTTTTGGAGCTGTTTCTGTTTATGCTGATGGGCAGCGTAGATACGTTCATGATCAGCTCGGTGTCAGATAACGCCGTTTCCGGCGTGGGTGCCGCCAACCAGATTATTTCGATCGCCATCCTTTTGCTTGAAGTCATTGGCAGCGGTGCTGCCATCGTTGTTGCCCAGTATTTGGGCTCCAGAAAGAAGCTCGAAGCAGCGCAGGTGACAGGCAACGCCTTGACGCTGAATTTGGCTGTCGGCCTGATCCTGAGCGTTGTTTTCCTCGGGCTGGGCGGACATATGCTGCGGCTGCTGAATGTGCACGGGGAGATTTTCGGTTACGCGCAGTCTTACATGCAAATTGTCGGGGGCGGGATTTTCCTGCAGGCTCTGATTAATGCGCTGGCTGCCACGATCCGTACGCACGGGTTTACCAAGGAAACGATGGTGGTTTCTCTTTTTATGAATATACTGCATGTGGGCGGCAACTATTTGCTGATTTTCGGTCATTGGGGCTTTCCCGCCATGGGCGTGGAGGGCGCAGCGATCTCGACGGTGTTCAGCCGTCTGATTTGTTTGCTCGTTTTCTTCTGGCTGATGTACCGCGTCATGGATGTCAGGGTGGAATGGAAGTACTACATCCGCCTGTCCAGGGACTATGTCCGTAAAATCCTGAGCATCGGCATTCCGTCGGCCTTTGAAAATATCGTCTACCAGATCTGTCAGCTGACCTTCACGCTGTACGTGACGTATCTGGGGGCGGAGGCGATGGCTACGCGTCAGTATGCAAGCAATATTTCGATGTACATTTATTTGTTCAGCATGGCGATCGGGATGGGAACGGCCATCATCGTCGGCCATTACGTCGGCTCGCGCCGCAATCAGGACGCCTATACCCGCGTATTCCAGAGCGTAAAATGGGCCCTGGCCGCTACGGTCGTCATCGATCTGATCATTATCGCATTCCGCGTGCCGCTGATGAGCCTGTTTACCGATAATATGGCCATTGTCCGCATGGGGGCGCAGGTCATCCTGCTCAGCATCATTCTGGAAACCGGCCGGACGGTCAACATCGTCATCATCAACTCGCTCCGCGCCTCGGGCGATGCGCGTTTTCCGGTCTACATGGGACTGATTTCAATGGTATGCATGTCGCTGCCGTTAGGGTATTTTCTCATATTCAAGCTTCATCTCGGCTTGGCCGGCGTATGGCTAGCTATTGCGGCGGATGAGTGGACGCGTGCGGTTATCATGTTTTTCCGCTGGAAGAGCCGGGCTTGGGAGCGGCATGCGCTGGTGCAGCCGGCCGATCCCGAACCGGTTCCTGCAGCCGCGCCGACCGTGGGGTAGAGCAATCGGATATTCTCCTGGAAAATGTACCGGGAGCGGGCTTTTCAAGTTGCGGAACGGCGCGCACTCCTATATAATGTATATAAAGAAGTTACAGTTAGTAGGCGGGGGTTCCTGCCTTTCTTTTTAATTCATTCTGTGCATAAAAAAGTATCAGTTAGCACATCATAAATGATCAATCCTAGGAGGTTTTTACATGAAAATTGAAGTATGGTCCGATTTTGCCTGCCCGTTCTGTTACATCGGAAAACGCCGGTTCGAGGCGGCTTTGGAGCGCTTCGAGCATAAAAGCGAGGTGGAAGTGGTGTTCCGCAGCTTCGAGCTGGCGCCGGATGCGCCGCGCGACAATGACCAAAGCATGCACGCCATATTGGCTTCCAAGTACGGCATGAGCCTGGAACAGGCCAAAGCGATGAACGCCAACATGACCGAGCAGGCGAAAACGGTAGGGCTGACCTACCATTTTGATACGATGAAGCCGACGAATACGTTCGATGCCCATCGTTTGACGCATTGGGCCGGCGAGTTCGGGCAACGTTACGACATGACCGAGCGTCTGTTCAAAGCTTATTTCACCGATTCCGAGCATCTTGGGGACCGTCAAAGCCTCGCGCGTCTGGCCGGCGAAATCGGGCTTGATGCCAAGGCCGCAGCTGACATGCTGGAGAGCGATGCGTACAAGGCGGATGTCCGCGAGGATGAGAGCCAAGCGTCGAAGCTCGGCATTTCCGGCGTGCCCTTCTTCGTGGTGAACCAGAAGTACGGCATTTCCGGCGCGCAGCCGGAGGACGTATTCGTGGACGCGCTGCAGAACATCTGGAAGGAAGACCACCCGCTGACGATGGTCGGCGGCTCGGATGATCTTGCTTGCCAGGATGGCTCCTGTGCGCTGCCGACGGATAAAGCCTGAGCGATCGGCTTGCCATATCGTTGTACGTGAAAAAGAGACTGACCCTCAAGGTTTGCATGAACCTGGGGGACAGTCTCTTTTTTTCATGATAAATTGTATTAAATAACGGGGTCCCCGCAAAGTTCCTGAACGGATGTCGGCGCAAGGTCCTGCGTTATGATGTTCTTTGGATGACTATTGATCTATGGGCTGAATCGGATCGTTAAAAAAGGGCTTGGCTTCCTTGAGAGGAATGTGTACCTGCGTGTACTCCGGAGCGGCATCCTGCTGCAGATCATAAAAGACGATATCCGTATCGGTAAAATAAACGCCCATATCCTTTGCGAACGCTCTCGCGTCTTTGCCGGCATAAACCTTGAACAGCTTGCTGAAAGCGGACATCGACGCCGGGTCATCCTTCAAAAGATTGACAGCCGTGATGCTTACGTTCGTTTGGGCGTCATAATTGAGAGCTTTCAGCACAGGCCGCGTTTCGCCCTTGGCATCACTGTGGGTACCTTGCGTCAGATTGCCGCGGAACACAAAGGAATAGAAGTCCCCGGAGCGGCTCGTGATCTCATAGCCCAAGGTCAGCTTGTCGTTGGTGGACATGCGTTCGCTGAATATACGGATGATGCCTTCCAGATCCTGATTGATGCGTTCCTCGGCCGCCTGGTCGGGCAGTCCCTTGATTTGAGGATAATCGGCGGTCAGATGCACGCGGCGCACGGCCTTGTTTTCTACAGTAAAGCCGGAGGGAGCTTGAGCGGTCTCCCGGGAAGTAAGCTCGGATGTTTTTGCATCCGCTTGATGAACAGCTTGTCTTGCAGGCGAGTCAAAGAGCTCGGGCCGCCGCATGTTCGCGCAAACGGCACCGGCGACGCCTAACAGCAGCATCGCGGCGATTCCGGCTGCAATCCATTTTCGCATATCATGTCCCTCCTTAACTTCAGAGAATGCGTCCCCTAACGTTAAAGATACATGCAAAAGGAATGCGGAAAAACCTCGTTTCGGTAACAGAAAGATGAAAATTTGCTCATTAATCCATCGTTTTGGTCATGATGCGCAGCAGCTCGAGGCCGATCTCGTCGACATGCCTTTTCTGGGCGCGGAGCAGGGAGAAGGGCTTCAATGCGAAGCTGCCGTTGTTCGAGAGAACGATGACCGCCATATTTTTCTCCCTGTGGAAGCCGATGAAGCTGCTTGAGCCGTACGTGCCGCCGTTATGCCAATGCATGCGGTCGTGGTACACGCCCGTGCGGATCATCCAGCCGAGGCCCACCTCGTCATTGCGGCGGATCCGGAGTCTCGGCTGCTGGGCCGCTTTCATGGCAGCAACAACGGAAGCTGCGCCCATGCCCGTATTTGCCTTGGCAAATTGGAGCAGGTCTCTGGCCGTCGTGCGCAGGCCTCCTGCTGCTGCCAGCGCGCCCAGGTCCCAGTGAGGAACCTCTTTGCCGTTGGCGGTGTATACGGGAAGCAGTCTTTGCTGCTGGGCGGAGCTCAGCACAAACGTGGTGTCTTCCATGAAGAGCGGACCGCAAATTTCTTCCTTCACGAGCTCCTCCAGGGTGCGTCCGGTGCACCGGGCAAGAATATATCCGAGCAAGCCCACGCCCAGATTGGAATATTCATACCGTCCCGGCGCCGAAGGCCGGCATTTGGGGAGGTCCTTCAGGAGCTGTTCTTCATTATAATGCTCATAGGGATTAAGCTTGTTTGTCATTACAAATTTGAGTCCAGCGGGCAGGCGGGGCAGACCGGACGTATGCGATCCGAGCTGTTCCAGGGTGATCGCGCTGATTTTGCGGTTCCCGGCGACTTCCGGTATGTATTGACCAATGGTGTCTGAACGCTTCAGCTTGCCCTGCTGCTCCAGCAGGCATAGCAGCGTCGTCGTAAACACCTTGGTAATCGAAGCCGCTTCATAAATGGCTGATGAATAATCGAAGCCCTGCGGCTGACCTTGGCCCAAGTAAAACTGGTTTCCGTTTTCCAGAATGCCGATCGTAACGCTGTGCGGGAATGGTTTGCTGAAATGCTCCTGAACCAGCGCTTCGGCTTTGCCCGTTATCGGATGGTCGGTTGTGATCATGGGTAGGCACCTCCATATATATAATAGACGTGCAATCGGAAGGATAGTTGTTCTCATGCGGAACTTACCAACCAATAAATTACCCCGTTCACGGAAGCTTGAAGCAATCGACAAAAAACGTCATTTTCCCGAAAAAAACCGAAATACGCACAAAAAAGCACGAAAAAGCTAACATTCTATCCCCGCCCGACCGATATGTGAGGTATGATGTGTTTATCAAAAACAGGAATTGGAGGGAATTTACATTGCAGAAGAAGCTTCAAAAGATGCTTGTCGTGTCACTGGTTATGGTCCTGTGCATGGCATACTCCGGAATCACTTGGGCTGCTACGGCAGCGGATTTGTCCAAGCTGGTTCTCTCAAAATCCAAGGTTAACTTGGAGATTGGCGATACGGCATCTGTGACGGCGACGGGCGTTTATAAGGACAACTCAACTGAAAATTTGACGATAAAAGCAAGCTGGAGCAGTATGAACAGCGCGGTAGCCACCGTGTATAACGGTACTATTACCGCGGTAGGCGAAGGGAATTCTACCATCTCTGTCGTTTATGGCAGCGAAACCGAGTCCGTTCAAGTGAACGTGACCAAAAAAGTAAAAGCGCTGACCATTTCGGATCCTCAGAAAAAGCTCAATCTGAAATTGAATGATAATCCGACCATTCACTTGACCGCAACGTACGCGGACAACACGACGGATACGGATGTTTCGAGCAAAGCAGACTGGACGGTCGATGACAACAGCATCGTCTCGGTCGTGAACGGTACGGTCAAACCAATCAGTTCCGGTACGGCAACGATTACGGCGACTTACGGCAAGCAAACGGTTTCCATTCCGGTCAGCGTTGAGCTGGTTAAACGTCTGGATCCCAATGTGACACAGGTGTCCATGCTGGCCAGCGAGAAGAAAACCGTACAAATTACGCTGAAGGCAACCTATCCGGACGGGGATGTCAAAGAAGATGTTGCCGCGAAGGCAGAATGGACAACAAGCAATCCTGATGTCGCTGACGTGATCAAAGGGGAGATTACGGCCTACGGGCCGGGATCGGCCACGATCACCGCCAAATACGGCACCAAGACGGCTACGATTCAGGTGGATGTAGATAAAACCATTCGCTTGCAGGCAAGCAAGCAGGATGTTTTCCTCCATGCGAACACATCACTCGATGCACCGATCAAGGTGGAGGCCGTTTATCCGGATAAAGATCCGGTAGACATTACGAAGGATGCCGTATGGACATCCAGCAACGAGAAGGTTGCTTTCGTAAAGCAAGGCATGATTACCGCGAACGTGCCGGGTTCTGCCGTGATTACGGCAAAATACGGCGACAAGAGCGTCACGATCAATGTGGACGTGGATGTGCCGCGTCACCTCGATATGGTGGACAAAGTGGCTCTGAGTTTGCAGGATCTGAAAACCTACCAGATTAAACTGAAGGCAACCTATGCTAACGGCGAATCCGATGACGTGGAAAAAAAGGCGGATTGGAAATCCAGCAAGGAAGACGTCGTATATGTATCCAGCAGCGGCATGCTGACAGCCTATAAAAAGGGCGAAGCCGATATCAGCGCCACTTACGGCGGCGTTACCGTAACGACCCATGTGGCCGTGGACATGCCGCTGAAGGTGGATGTTTCCTCGAAAAAGGTCTCCCTCAAAGTAGGCGGAACCTATGCGGCCAGCATTATCCTGGATTACGGCGCAGATAAGGCATCGGAGCAGGTGACCGATAAGGTTGAATGGAGCTCCAATAAGGAAGACATCGCCAAAATCGATGAAAAGGGCGTTGTAACGGGTATTAGCTCCGGCACCGCTACGATTACGGGTAAATACGACGGCAAATCGTACACGATGACGGTTGAGGTCGGCCTGGTCAGCGATCTGACTTCGCCGCAAAGCCTGATCATCATGTCGACCGGCGACAAGAAAACGATCGATTTGTCCGCGGTGAACGATCCTGAAGCAGCGGATGGACTGAATAAGAGAGCAACCTGGAAGTCCAGCAACCCTTCGGTAGCCAGCGTGGATGGCGAAGGCGTTGTAACGGGCATGAAGAGCGGGAAGGCCAACATTACGGCGGAGTACGGCGGCAAGAAGGTTACCGTAGCCGTCGAAGTGGATGTCATCTCGAAGATCGATGCCGATGTGGACTTCGTCTCCCTGAAAACTGCAGGCAAAGCGAAAGAAAAAACGGCCGATGTCAAAGTCACCGTGACCTTCAGTGACGGTTCGACGAAGGATGTCAGCGACAAAGCCGATTGGAGCACCTCCAATTATAAAGTCGCATCCGTAAACAAAGGCAAGATTACCGCTGTGGCCAGCGGCAAAACGACGATTACCGCCAAGTACGGCAGCAAATCCGTGCGCATTCCGGTGGAAGTCGATATCCTGAAATATCTTCAGACCAATGAAGTCAGCTTGAACATGAGCGTTGGCCAATCGGTGCCCATCACAGCCATTGCGACATACAATGACGGAAGTGATTCGGATGTGACCAAGCCGGCGCTGTGGAAGTCTTCCCGGATCCTGACCGCTACCGTCAAAGACGGCGTCGTGAAGGCGACGGGAAAAGGCAAAGCGACGATTACGGTAACGTTTGGCGGCAAGTCGACGAAGGTGATCGTGACAGTCAAATAATGACAGCTTATGCTGCTGCATCAAACGGGCGGTCCGAGACGTATTCTCGGGCTGCCCTTCTTTATTGTTTGGTATATTCATCATTGGTAGGATCGGGTGAAGCACAAGGATGAAGCGCGGGTGCTATCACAAAATGCATCATCACGCCGGATATATCTTGCATTTCGAAAAAAGGTACGAAAAAAAGCAGACTGCCCGGATGGGCGCCTGCTTTTTCTTTTACTCCATATTCTCTACATCGAACACCGGAACGGTAACCATTTCGCCGAGCTGATCCCCGCCGGGATACACGTCCTCAAACTGGCTGAACAGGCCGGTTACGGTCACATTCATACCATCGGAGAAGGTATAGTTCCCGTGCAGCTTCACATAGGAGTCACCCATCTGTGCCAAAGCATCGCCTTCGCCTCCGTATACGACGTAGCAGGTGAACCGGACCTTCTCGTTGGAATGGCCAAGCAGATCATTGACGCTGATATCGGTGTAATCCTTTTGGTAGCCCATGAATTGATAGCTGTCTCCCTGGCGCATGTAGATTGCTTGCTGGGAAGTGCCGCCATCGCCTTGAACGCCGTCCGGACGGGTCACAAGCAGCGATTTGTCCGCCTGCACCTCATAGCCGTCAGCATCAAAGAGGAACAGCGGGGTCATGCTGCCGTCATGCACCTCAAAGGCTGCATAAAGCGCTTGTCTGGATGCGGATTCTCCCTCGACGAGAATCACCGGCACAGTCTTCGTGCTGAGCGATTTCTCGATCGAAATCTGCCGGATGCTTACGCCCGAAGGAAAATCATGTGTGCTGACCAGTTGCACCGACTCGTCCTCGTTCATTATCGCAAAATAAACCGCATTGTCGTCATCCGAGCCGATGGCATAGGCGCTGCCGCCGAACCGGTTGCCTCCGCCGCTGACGTGGCTGTAATTCTTCGTCCCGTCGGTCTGCTGCAGCAGCCGCAGCGGATCATGGACCGTCCAGGCGAGCTTGGCCTTCTTCAATTCTTCCGAGGTGTCCTGGAATGAGGAGAGCGCCTCATAGATGGCGATCGCACCTTCATAATCGTTATTTTTGATTTTGCGCTGGGCCGAGGTCAGCCATTTACGAATTTGACGGTCGATCTCGCTCAGCAGTCCGGACTTGATCCCCGTGCTTTTGGCATAGGATTCATAGGCTTTGGCATGCACGGCATAATTGGCTGGCTGGTCCCCGTCCACATCCTTTTCCAGGATGATCCGCGCGAGCTCATCCGTTTTGCTCTTGACCCACGGCGCTTTCATTTTACGTCCTTCATATTGGCTGATAAAAGACTGCGACAGATTCAGGAGGTCTTGGAATTTGCCGTCTCCGGCCAGCTTGGCGAGCAGCTTCTCATCGAAGTCCTTGAATTTGGCATTCAGCTGTTTGGTTTTCTCGGTTGTTCCGCCGTAGAAATCGTCCGGAATCGCCAGCAGATTCCATTTCGGCACCGCTTCATCCGTTTGTCCCTTGGCTAACCGCTCCTCCAGCTGGTTGTAGAACAACGCTTTAAACTGCTGGAAGTAGCTCGTCATATGATCCGATATACCGAGATTCGCCGAGATTTTGGCATAGTAGGGAGCGAAGCGGTCGTTCGTGCCCATAAACTTGCTTTTGGCGCTCAGCAGCTCGTTATACACCTGGAGAAAGCCGGTAAAATCCTGTCCGGAGCCCGTGCGCTCCGCGCGCCGGTCCAGCTGGGTCAAGGTTTGCTTCATCAAGGTAATCGGCTCAAGCTCGCGCAGGCGCTCCGCGATTAGGGCCTCTTTGTAATGAATGGACTTGTTGCCCGCCGCCTTTTGGTAGCCTTCTTCCGCGCGGAGGAGATCGTTTTGATCATAGTAGCGGCCGGCTTCGTCGACCCAGGCCATTTTGCGGTTGATGTCGATTCCCTTCAGGACGATCAGGACCAGCATGGCGATACAGAACAAAATCAGAAGATTACGCAGGGTTAGCGTACGTTTTATCGTCATATATTTATGGCCTCTTTAATAAAATTTGGACACAGCCTATTCCCAGTTCTGGAATTCCGGATCCCAGCGGTATTTCTCGTTATATATGGCCGAGACTTCATCGCGCAGTCCGTTCCAGGATTGGTCGGGATTGCGCCGCACCAGCTGGTACAGCCGCAAATAGCGCTCCTTCGGCAGCTGGCGCACGTAGCGGAGGATAAATTCGGGATACATGTCCACGTATTTCTTCATCCGAACCGCGGCACCCGCAACGCCAGCCATGATGCCGGCGCCATCCTTCATACGGAGAATTTCACGCTCATAGATCATCACGTACCGGATGGCCTGGCTTTTGATCAGCTCGCGTTTGACCTTGGCCAGCTCGCCGATGTATTCGGCCAGGGCCGGTTCAAAGTCCTCCAGCATCAGCGGCTCAAGTTCCAGCTCCATGTCCTTGCGGAGCACGAAGCCCTGAAGCAGCATGATGCGCTGCAGGCGGATGCGGTCGTTATGAACGATGCTGGCGATTTCCCGCAAAATCTCATAACCGAGCTGTTCATCCTCTTTGATGGCGGCGGATGCGGTGCCGAGATTCAAGTAAATGCCCTCTACAATGCGGCGCTCGCTGCCGCGCAGCAGCTTATCCAGCTGCCGTCTCGTTTCGGTCTCAAGCATTTTCCGCTGAAACCACCAGAGAAAAAGCGTCAACGCCATTCCGCCCAGGAAACAAAGCACGATCTGCACGAAGGTCTGGCTGAACAGAACGGCGGCGAGCATGACCAAAAGCGCGATGAGCCGCTCGTTCTGCATGGAGCGCTTGGCGTTGATTCGGGCCTGATCCATGACGGGTATGAGCGCCTGCTTGCCGCAGTTCGCGCATTTATCTTCCCACAGCACGGTGAAAGAGCGGCAATGTTTGCAAACTCTTAACTTTTCATAGGCATATCTTGTCTTATAATAGGGGCGCAGGCGAACCGGCTTCTTCTTCGTCATGAGGCATCGTCCCTCCGTCGGTTGGCAATGGCCAGAAGGGTCTCGTCGAGATCCTCGTGGGTCGGAGCATGCTTCTGCCGGTTAAAATAGACGGCGATTTTGATGATAATAAATAGAAACAAAATGCCGAGGCATCCGTATGCAATCATAATCCGCGGTTCCTTTCTAGGGGGCTTGAAAATGAATGAAAGCAGGAAGTAGGCCTTATTTCCTACGAGGCGCAACACGGCTGCAATCATTGAACTTTGCCGGCTTTAATTATATCATAATATAAAAGTATTGGGAGTTTTTAGTCGGCTCTGCGCCGCCCCTCCTGACGCTGGGAAAAAGTGATGTCTGATTATTAGCAGGAATTTATCGTTTCTTAAGATTTTCTTAAGACTTTTTGCCTAGAGTATAATGAAAGCTTATGAAAAAAATCAGTACAATTCAATAGAGAAGGAGTTTCGAAAGCTTATGCTTCATAAAAATAAAATAGCACTCTGTCTTCTGCTCATTGTCCTGCTGGTTTTACCGGTAGGCGGGCGGGGAGTCTCGGCTGCGGCTGCGCAGCAGTCCTCCCATATCGATGCCGTGCTGGTCATGGACGCAAGCAACTCCATGAAGGCCAGCGATCCGAATCAAATTAGCGGCGAAGCGATGAAAATGTTCATCGATATGCTGTCGACGCAGGGAGACAAGGTCGGCATCGTCTCTTACACCGATAAAATCCAGCGGGAGAAGGCGCTGCTGGAGATCCAGTCCGATGCGGACAAAGCCAATTTGAAGCAATTTATCGACCAGATCGACCGCGGCGCCTATACGGATATATCCGTAGGGGTGAAGGAAGCGGTGAAAGTCCTGAAGCAGGGGGCTGAGAAGGGCCATGAGCCAATGATCGTCGTGCTTGCGGACGGCAACAACGCGCTGGATCCGAAGTCCGGCAGAACCAAGGCGCAGTCAGATCAGGAGCTCAGCCAGTCGGTGCAGGAAGCCAAGGCTGAGGGCATTCCGATCTACACGATCGGCTTGAATTACGACGGCAAGCTGAATAAGGCGGCGCTCGCCGAATTGTCGGATAAGACCGGGGGCAAATCCTTCTCGACCAGCTCGGCCGACGATCTGCCGCAAATCCTGAGCGAAATATTCGCCAGTCATCAAAAGCTGAAAATCGTGCCGGTGAGCGCGATTACGGCGAATGGAAGCTACCAGGAAGTCACCGTCAACGTGCCGAACGCCAATGTGCTCGAAGCCAACATTTCGCTGATGTCCAGCAAGCCGGTGGACGTAAAGCTGATCGATCCGTCGGGACAAAGCCAGAAAATCCCGTCCTCGGGCGTGCTGCTCTCCAAGTCCAAAACGTATTCCCTGATCAAGCTGCTGAAGCCGGAGCAGGGTGATTGGAAGCTGCAGGTTAAGGGCGTTCCCAAGGATAAAATCGACATCAATCTGATCTTCAACTATGATCTCGAGCTGGACATGGCTCCGCTCAAGTCAACGACCGTCAAAAAAGGCGATACCGTCGACATCAATGCCTATCTCGTCAGCAATGGCCAGAAGCTGCAGAGCAGCGGGCTTTACAATAACATGAGCGCCAAACTGATCGTCAAGGATCTGGATTCCGGCGACACCAAGGAAGTGAAGCTTGCCAATAAAGGCGACCATTTTGAAGGCTCGTATACTGTAGAAGAGAAACATGAATATGAGTTGAAGGCACGGGCCGAAGAAAAGAGCTTCTACCGGGAAACGAAGCCGGTGACCATCAGTGCCAAAGCTTCCGGGGCCGGAAGCGCCCAAACGCCAGCACCGACCAAGGACGAAAAGAAACCTTTTCCAGTATGGGCCGTAGTGATTGGTGTGATTGCCCTGGCGGCAGTGGCCGCGGCAGCTTACTTTCTTCTGGGGGCGGTCCGGAAAGCGAATAAAGGCTTCGTCGGCCAAATGGTGGTGGAGGTCTGCGACGAGAATACCGGGGAAAAAACATATCCGCAATACAAGAAGCTGACGGCCTTCAAGGGCAAGTTCAACCTGCATCAGCTGCTGCAGCTGGCACCGGAGCTGAAGGAGACCGATAAGGTGATCTTCATGCCGGGCAAAAACGACCGGCTGATGCTGAAAAACGGCTCGGCCTGCATGATCGAAAAATCGGGCCGCGCGGTGGATGCATCCCGCGGCGCAGAGCTCAAAAGCGGCGACCGTCTCAGCGTCTCGCTGCCGCAGGTGGATAAGACGATTTTGATCGAATATTTGGTGTAAGACCGATGCATTAATCTTTTAATCGGATTAAATATTCACAGCGATTGGAACCGCAGTTCGCGGGCCGTCGCTGTGATCACGCACATATAAAACCTAGGGTTACACTCAGGAGGGGAAACGATGAAACCGGTAGTAAGAGAACATATACAGCAGCTCGATGTATCGCTAGGCGGAGGGATTGTCAGCGAGAAAATCCGGGTCGACACGATCGACAATCCGATTCTGATCATAGGCCTTGGAGGAACGGGGATCGATGCGCTGCTGCGCTTGAAATACCAGATCAACCGTCGCTTTAAGCTGCCCGAGGATCCTCTTTCCAAGAAGAAAATGGAGAAACCGGCCAACGTGGAATTTCTGGCGTTCGAAACGAACGAGCAGGACAGAAACAAGCGCTATAAGGGCGTGGGGCTCGACTCCATCAATGAATTCGTGCTGCTCTCGAACGCCGAAATCGGCGGCCTGCTGCAGAATCGCAGCATTCTGGAGCCTTACATTACAGATTGGCTGTCGCCGGAGCTCAGCATTACCGACGGCATGAACGGCGCCGCCGGCGTACGCCAGGCGGGACGCCTGCTGCTGTTCACGAAAATCAATCAAGTGGTGCAGGCCATCGACAAGAAGATCAAAACCTTGTCCGTCGGCACCAACAAAAAACTGATGGTATTCCTGCTCACCGGCCTCTCCGGCGGAACAGGCAGCGGCTGCTTCCTGGACATCGCCTACATCGTGCGCGGCATTATCGAACGCGATCACGGCTCGGCGGGGATCGACCGCGTCAACACGCTTGGCTACCTGTTCACACCGGACGTGAATCTGTCCAACAAGAGTCTGAGCGAGCATACCCGCGAATACATTAAGAAAAACGGCTACGCCGCGCTGAAAGAGCTTGATTACTGGATGAATGTCGACGCCCGAAGCGAGCGCTTCAAGCAGCAGTACGGCAACATTTTGACGGTGAATTCACCGCTGCCGCCGTTTAACCTGTGCCATCTCATTTCGGCGACGAATACCGAGGGCAAGCTGCTGGAGAATGCGTATGACTACTGCATGAATGTCACTGCCGAGAACATTACGAACTTCATGGCCAGCGAGGAAAAGCAGTCGGGCGAGGAATTTGCCATCCACGACTATATCAGCAACATCCGGACGAATATCGCGCAGATGAACAAGGCGTATCCGGCCAACTATGACTACAACATTATCGGGGCTTCCTCCGCGGTGCTGCCGATTGAAGAAATGACGACTTATCTGGCATACCGTCTGTTCGGCAAAATGGAAACGATGTTCGAGAAGGCGCCAAGCCAGGAGGACGTGGAGAAATTCGCCCGCAAGCTGGGCATCGATCTCGACACGATGATGAAGACGTTCGAATCGCGCGTACCGGAGCCGCTGCCGGGCTACCAGAACAGCGAGCGCCTGAGCTACACCAACGTGGTGAAAAATCAGGTCATCAACATGGATACAGAGCTGGAGCAGAACTTCCTGGCCCGTGCCCGCGAGGAATACATCAAGGCGAAGAAACAGCTGCCGGGCGAAATTGTCGAGCAGTTCAGCGACCAGGTGCGCCGCATCTTCCTGCATCCGGAGCAGGGGCCATTCTACGTATCGCGCCTGCTGTATACGGAAAAGGGCTTCTGCCTCCTGAAAATGCTGCTGTCCTACATCGAAGCGCTTCGCGAGAACCTGACGCGTATTCCACGCGATATCGAAGCGGCAAGGGAGCAGGCGAACGAGCGTCTCGGCGACGCGAAGAGCGCTTTCGTATCGAAGGATAAGAAGAAAAACGTCTACATCGAAGCCAAGATCAACGAATACTGGCTGATGGCGGACGTGGAGCGCACGGAGCAGATGATCGAGTTTTACGAGGATCTCTATGATCTTTTGAATCAGGAAAACAATCGTATTTATAATGTATATACCGAGATTTTGAACGCTTTGAACGCGATTTTTGCCAAAAACGGGGACATCCTCCTGAGCGGCGAAGAGCAGCAGGACCACAAGGGCAACAAAACCTACTACTGGAATATTGTCAGCGTGCCGGATATCTCCAAGGTCATCAACAAAATGATGGAGCAAAAAGACGTGGACGATCTGATCCGCGACTTTGCTCAAGAGCTGCTGCAGCATTCCAACCAATGGGTCAAGGAGCAGGAGATCGACATCGTCAGCTCCATTTCCGACTTCCTGACCGAGAAATTCGGCGACCTGATCACGAAATCGATGGAGGACTTCCTGATCATGAAATTCGGCCAGGAGGAATCCATCGAGAAATTCGTGGAGCGAAATATCGCGAGCAAGCTGGACGAAGAAGCCGTGCCGGTATTCCACTTAAGCAACAGCGCCGGCAATTTGTACTTCCCATCCTGGGGCTTCGTATCCGTGCCGGTGCAGGCACCAAGCATCCTGAAGGGGATTCGCAACTACCAGAACAACTCCGTCGGCAAATCGCATTTTACCGTGAAGGAAAGCGAAGTGAAGAACCGGATTTTCTGGCTTAACACGAAAAACGGGGTGCCGCTCTTCGTTTACACGCCGCTGAAGGTGTTTGAAGAGAGCTATGAGCGCACGATTCTGGACAAGGAAGGCATCGGGCGTCACCTGGTGCAAACCGACCGCGCCAACTGGACGTATCTGCCGTCGCCGATTCCGGAGAAATCCTGGGGCGAAACCTACGTCAACCCGCGGGTGCAAAGCTATAATGCCCGTGTACGTGCCGAGTTCGATCAAGCGATTCGCTATAAGGTCATTGTGCAAAAGGACAACGACCATAACACGAGCAACCGCTACGCGGTCATTCATACGAAGCCGTTCGACCTGAATGATGTCCTGCGTGCCTATGATATGCAGCTTAGCGCGGCCAAACCGAACCTGGGCGAAGTGAAACGCGCCGCCACCGAGCTGAAGCGTCTGCTGGAAGGCGGTCTGGAGCAGGAAAGCACGAAGGATATTTTCGGCAGCATCAACGAGGATCTGGCCAAAGAAAATCTGATCCGTTCGCCGGAGCAAACCGCACGCGTGCGCGCCGAGCTGGCAAAATACGAAGCGATCGCGGCCAAGCTGCGGGAGTTGGAGCAGATCATCAGCCAGAACCAGGACGAGGAGAAGTGGCTGGATCATTTCATCGAAGCGATGTATACCGGCACCATTACGAAAAAGGGTGCGCTGTACGTGTATGACCGCGATCCGGAGGAGGAGTCGTGGGAGGCGTTCGCCAATCTCATGAAGAGCGTCAATTACGTGGAATACGAGGTTTACAAGCATTTCCGCGCGCTGGATGAGAAAAGCCGGAGCACGCTGCTTCGCAAAGCCTCCCGTCGCGATAATGAGCTGACGGCTTCCGAGGACATATCGCTGCTGCTTGCCAAGCTGGAAGAGTTGGCCGAGACGTTCCTCGATGCGCGCGACCGGCTGGAATACGAGAAGGTGGAGCTGGCTGACGGGGAAGAACGGCATCAGTTCTATAAGCAGGTTTCATCGAAATTAAACGACATTCGCAGAAGGTTGAAATAACATGGAGCGATTATTGGAACGGTTTGCCGCGGATTATGCCGCCGATCAGGATCGGCAGTCGGGCAAAGGGGACGATCAGAGCAGCATCCACTATCCGGCCGTATTCCTTTTCATCGGCGACAAGTCGGCGGGTGCGATCGAGCCCGTGATGAAAATCAACCATAAAAAGTGGGATAACAGCGCCGGCGTCATGTATTTCCATGTCGGAACCGGAGCGGCTGACGGAAGCTCCGGGGCATCCACAGCATCCGGACATGCGCAGCGGCAAGCGCAAGCGGGTACGTTTGCCGGGCAGGAGCCGCCGGAAGCCGAGCTGCGCCTCAGCCGGTTTGCGATGGGTTCGGCATCTGCCGGAGGCGATGCCAAGACGATGCGCAAGGAGCTGTATCAATCCTTTTATCGTAATGAAGAGCAGCTGTACGGGCTTAACCGGGCACTGCGCCAGCTTAGCTACAACATAGCGGACTACGGACGGCTGTATTCGTCATTCGACCGTATTCATCTCTCAGTCATTACGCGGGTCGACGACCCGCTTAATGTGTTCATACCGGAGATTTCGCTGTTGGCACAGTCGATCTTCAGCCAATCCTTCAAGTCGGTTCAGATGGATCTGTATGTGCTGATCAGCGAGCGGGACCAGATGGAGGCTTTCGGATATGGCAGCTCGGCGGGGGTTGCCTTCCTGCGGGAGCTGGAGCTGATGCAGAGCCAGGATTACAGCTTTTCCGCAGAGCTGCATGTCACGGAGGACGGTCTGTCCATTCCCGTGACCCATCAGTCTGCCCCGCTGTTTGATCTCGTGTACGTGTTGTCCGATAAAAACGAACGCGGCATTTCCGCGTCCGGAGGCATGCAGGGCAACTATGAGATCATTTGCCATCTGAGCTTGCTGAAGAACCGCAAGCAGAGGGAAAGCCACTACGACATGAACACCGGAGGCTACAACAATACCTCCTTCAAAAACAACATCATGACCGAATCGGGACGGCAAGGGCTCGTCTCGGCGGGCTTTTCGCGAGTGAAGCGGCCGAACGAGTCGATCGCGCTCGCAGTGCTGTACCATTTTTACGGCGGACTGCTTAAGCGGATGAACCATCTGCCGGACTATAGCTTGAAGGAGAAGCTCTCGTTCTTCGGCCTAGATCCCGCTTCGGTATCGGAAAAGGCGGCCGGACTCGTGCCGGACAACCGTAAAATTGCAGAAATGACCGGCATGATGACGCATCCCGTCAGCTATGCTTCGCTGAAGCGCATGACGCTGCGCGAAGCGGAAGAGGCCTTGTTCGGCGGGGGCTGTGAGGCGTATTTCGAAAGCAACTACGTGCAGGAAGCGCTGCACCGCCTGGGACGCCTGCAGGCCGGAGAAGAGCTTCAGGCTCACATCCGCCGCCGACTGCGCGACTTGACGGGCATCGGCGTCTTCGGCATCGCGGAGTGGACGGATGAGAATGCGGCAGGCAGCGTGCTTATGGCGCTGCAGAGCCGCATCCGGGACATTGCCGGCCATCTGGAGTCGGAAAAGGCGCAGCTTGTCGATTATTATGAATCGCGTGTCGAGGATCAGCCTTTTCCCAAGCGTCCGCTGATGGAGAAGCATAATGTGCGCAGCTTTATCCGTTTCTTTTTCGAAACTGTGTACCAGCGCAAGCTTGGGCTCCTCCAGCTCGAAACGGAACTCAAGCTATACCGCCGTTACGAAGCAGAGCTGGCGCGGATTCACGAAGAATACAAGCATAAAGCGCAGGAGCTCAAGCGGCTGCAGGAGACCCTGCTTGATGCCGCCCGCGCGAGCATCCGCACCGCCGACGATTACATCGGCCAGAACATCATGGAATATTACGGGGTAGTGACGGAAGAGCTGATGCGTGATCTGGAGGCCCGGCGCGGAGCGGATGTCTTTTTTGAAGAACGGTACATGGGCGGCATAACGGAGCTGCTGGACGAGGGGCAGGGGCGGATCCTGGCCCGGCTGATCGAGGTGTGCCGGAAGGAACTGCTGGAATCGGCCGCCTTTAATCAAACCTTTGAAGAAGAGCTGCTGAACCGGGCCAATGTTACGACGGATTACAACAACAGGCAGATCCTCTCGAAGGAGGAACTGTTCAAGAAGCTGTACCGGACGCTGGAGGACAACGCGGTCATCAATGTCCGCCTTCTGGAATACACGCAGGAGCACCGTTACGAAGAAAAATATTTTTTCGGCGATGCGGAAAGCGAGTTTATCCGGTATGCGCTGGGGGCAGACGAGACCTCCCGGATCTACAAGCTGGGCGTCGCGCATGAGAAGCGCAGCAGCGGCGTCGAGAAGCTGAACATCATGGGCGGTTTCCATTTGGAGGACTTGATGTATTACCGCAACGGAAGGGTCTACTATGAAACGTACGTCCGGAACGGCTATGAATTTCACGGCATGGAAGTCGAGCGGCTGCCGGAGCTCAGGTAAGAAGCCGGCTCCCATCCCATTTTGGAAAGGAAGCATGTCAAATGCAGCGAAAATTGAATTTGCTCCTGCTGCTCTTTAGCTTGATCGGGGGCGCGATCGGCTATACGGCCGGAGAGATCATACTCGACAAGTGGGGAGGAGACTGGCCCCGGATCGTGGTCATTGGCCTGTATTTCGGCCTCCTGGCCCTGTTCATCGGCCTGGGCTGCCTGGTAGCCGAAATCGTGTCGCCGCGTCTGAACGGCCCCTCCTGGAGGCAGCGCTATGCGGGGACCTCGTGGAAGCTGCTTGTGCCGGCGACGCTGGTTATGGTGTTCGTTATCGGCCTCGGCCTCGAGTTCGCCTATGAGATCAATGCCGGCGGAGCCAAGCCGGTAAAAGACATCGCGCTGGTCATCGATAACTCCGGCAGCATGCAGGAAACCGACCCGGATAATGGACGCTATACGGCCGCAAAGGATATGATCAACCGTATGGACAGCGATAACCGCGTGGCCGTGATGGTTTTCAATGACCGGACGAATCTGCTGCAGCCTTTTATGCAGGTGAAAAACCAGGCGGCCAAGGATAAAGTCAATAGCGAGATCGACGGGCTGGAGGCAACCGACGGCGGCACGGATATCAGCTTGGCGCTGTCGGACACGATGAAGCATATCCAGGCCGAGGGCAATACCGGCCGAGGTACGATGGTTGTGCTGCTGTCTGACGGGTTCAGTGATGTGGATCTGAATTCGGCGCTTGCGCTGTATAAGCAAAAGAACGTGCAGGTGAATACGATCGGACTCAGCCTGGTACAGGCAGACGGCTCCACATTGCTGAAGTCCATCGCCCGGGAAACGGGCGGACAATATTACGATGTGCAGAACGCCGGGGATTTGTCGGTGGTATTCCAGAAAATCTATAACGACGTCGGGGAGCGCACGCTCGTGACCGAGCGAACCGGACCGCAGCAGAACAGCATGGTCTATCTGATCCTCCGCGTGGTGTCGTTGACGTTGATCGGCGCGGCGATTGGCCTTGCGCTGGGACTTATTTTCGACAACCGCTATCTGGCGCGCAGCTTCGGCGCAGGCGGCGTGGTCTCGGGGTTGCTCGCGGGGCTGCTGCTGGAGTTTGGATTATCCGGCGGAAGCGTGAGCGATAGCGTCATCCGGCTGCTGTCCTGCCTGGTGCTGGCCGGCGTGCTGGCCCTGTTCACGGCGGTCATTCCGGTGAAGGAAAGCGGCAAGCTCGAGAGCGGATTGCAGCGCCCGGGTTCGGCCGGTTCGCAGACCGGATTTGCGGGACGGCCCAAAAATAACAGCAGCAGAGGATTCTGACATGGGAGGCGAATGAAACATGAGGTTTATCGATGCGGATATCAGCTCAATGCTCATTCGCGGTGTGACCCATCAGCTGGATGGAGACCGCTGCACGCTCCGCTGGCGCTGGCCGGAGGATATTTCGGCGGTCTACATCGAGCGCAGCATGGCCGGTGAAGAGCCGATGTCGGATACGCAAAGGCCCGATATGAGCCGGCTGAAGCTGTATACGCGCAATGAGTACAAGGCCGCAAACGGCTATCACGACAGAATCGACGGCGTGGGCAGGGTGATCTACACCCTATACGCATCGACGGATACGGAGGATGGCCCCGCGCTGATCCGCCAGCATGACGGGCAGAACCGGAAGGAGTTCAGCACCGGCAAAGCCAAGGTGTGGTTCTCCATCCGCCAGAAGAGCGGCTTATTTCAGAAGTACAAGTCGGTGCAGATCAAGGTGACAACGGAGATTCCGATTCCGAAAGAGGCGCTTTGCTACGTAAAAAAGGAAGGCGGTTATCCGGCGAGCAAAGAGGACGGCACGATGTACCCCTTCGTGACGGACTTCGCGGCCGGGCGCAACATGCTGCCGGTGATCGAGGTCGGCAAAAACGATTACGTGCGCCTGTTTTTCACCGATGGGAAAAGGTACGGTCAGCTGTATGAGCTGGTGCCGGAGTGAGCGATGCTTCTGTTGAAATCGCGTTATTCGGAATTCGAGCGTCGCTCCAGATGCGGATCATTCTTCCGATCGCTGTTGCCCTTGGATTTTTTTCATTAAACGAAACCAAAGTTGGAATCCAAGGGCAGCCTATGCTTCCTATGTAGCTTTCCGTTGGAAAGCTTTTAGGCGAACACTTCGCTTCTTCAGAATGATTCCGCCTCCTCCGCTGAAGCCCATATTGGTAATAACACGATTTCAAAGGAAGCACGCTACTCCTAAGGGGTTTGTATTTAGAGATAGCTGATTCTAAATTGAATCAGCGTTACTATTTAACTGCTTTCGCTTCGATAGAATTCGAGTTTAGCGAGAGATTTGTCCTTTTCGTAAGTATAATTAGATAGTTATGAAGATGAACGATAGAGTTTGTTTTAAAAGTTGCGGGTGGTCCAAACCTAATTCGTACTTAATGTTCTATTCTTACATGAAGTTCATCCATGCGAGTTCAATCATTTATTTCATAACGTAACGAGTCGGTTCTGAGACTCGTTTCAAAGATACCACAACCAAAATGCATAGCGAAGCGGAGGGGGCGGAATCGTTCTGAAGAAACGCAGTGGTCGCCTTTGTCTCCGGATTTCTCCCCCTAAGGGGATTATTCAAGAAATCTGGAGACAACAGCGATCGGAAGAACGATCCGTCACCGCAGCGCAGCGGACGCAAGAACGAACGATTCCGCTCCGCAGCGCAGCGGACGAAAAGTGAATCCGTCTCCGCAGCGCCGCCTATGCATAACCCACTTCTAAGGGGGAAGAAAGAAACCGATGGGCATTTTCGATATGTTCAAAAAGAAAACGATCGCCGAGCCTAAGCCGCTTTTTTACGATATTGTGTGTCCGTACTGCTTCAGTAAGTTCGCGCCGGACGAGGTCGTGTTCCGCGCGGCACACAGCCGCGAGGATGATGAGGATTACGCGCTTCAGGAGGATGAACAGCTGAATCGCTACCGCGAGCGCTTCGGGCTCGACTCGGTGTATGACATGGAAGCGATCCTGCGTCCAGGCGACATTCCCGAGGAGCATCATATTTACTCGGACCATGTGCTGGTCGGCCTGAATGACCGTTACGGCGTCGTTACGCGCCATCGGCTGTGTCCGAACTGCCATAACGAACTGCCGGTGACGTCCGGCAAGGTGCCGAGCAACATCATTTCCATTATCGGCGCGTCCCAGGTGGGCAAGTCGGTGTACATGACATCGCTGATCCATACGCTTCAGCATTCGACGGCGGATCATTTCAACGCGGCCTGCATGCCGCTGAACGCGGAGATCAGCCGCAAATTCCGCACGATGTACGAGGAGCCGCTGTTTGAGCGCGGGGACCTGCTGGCTTCCACGCAGAAGGAACGGATGCAGGAGCCGTTTATTTTCCAGTTCGTGTTCAAGGATGAGACGAAGCCGCCGCTGACGCTGGTGTTTTTCGATGTAGCCGGCGAAGGCATGGTCGACGAGGATTATCTCGGCCTGCACGGCCAGCATATCAAAAACTCCGCGGGCATTCTCTTCATGGTCGATCCGCTGCAAATCCGCTCGATCCGCGACAAAATCCGCATTCAAATGGGCGACGAGCCGGGCGAATGGGTGTCGCAGTACGACGAGCCGCGCGATGTGGTGCTGACGATGTTCGGCGATTTTATCGCTTATGAGGATAAGGGGAAAACCGACATCCCGACCGCCATCGTGCTGACCAAAAGCGACATGCTTCACTCCTTGAAGGATGAGGATGGCGAATACATCAAATCCAACAGCAACGTGTTCAACAACATGGTGCACCGCAAGGTGCTGAATTTGACGGAGTTTGAAAATATTGACGGCGAAATCCGCCGCTTCGTCGAAAAGGTGGACCGGCCGTTCAAAGGCACGATGGATGTGTACTTTTCCAATACGGCCTACTTTGCGGTATCCGCGCTCGGCAGCAATCCGGTCAACCAGAAAATGCAGTCTGTCGTCAGCCCGATCCGCGTGGATGAGCCGTTCATCTGGCTGATGTACAAACTGAAGTATATTGAGGGGAGAGACGAAGCGTGATGTTGACCCCGAATAAGGTCCAGCAGCAGATGTATACGCGCGAGCGCCGCGGCATTTTCCGTTCAACGGAAGGCTTCGACACGATCGCGCGCTCACCGGGACTGGATCCTTCCTACATCAAAAAGGTACTGCATCCGTTATGCCAGTACGATGCACCGGCCGAGCTGATGGCCCGCGCCGAGAAAGAGGGGCAGGAGTACCCGGATGCCCTGCATGTCGTCCATACGGAGACCGGCGAAACCATCGTGGGCCGGAGCGTGTTTCAGCCTGCGGATTTTACCGGCCTGCGCAGCGCCTTCTTTACGCATCATTATGTCATTCCGGCTGAATTCAAGGATGCGCCGGAGACGGACTATTTGACCTGGCTGAACGCCACCTTTGCGGAACGTTACGATATTGAGCAGGGGATGGAACTGCCGGAGCTGGCGGCGATTCCGGCGAAGGGACGCAGCGCAAGCTTGACGCGCGATGAAGCGTTAGCCCTGCTGCAGGAGCTGAAAATCGACGAGCAGACGTTCAAGCAGCTGCTGTTCGCGGCTATGGCGTCCGTCGCCGGCAAGAAAAAAGTATATATCGTGCTGGACGTGGAGATCGAGCAGCTGTCCGAGAAGGCGAAACAGCTGATGGCGCTGCTGTTTGGCTGTCTGCCGTACGGCATTCGCCGCCAGCTGGGATTCCTCACGTACGCCAAAGACCCGCAGAGTAAAAAAGGCATCCAGATCACGTTCGTCGAAAAGGGCGGCCTGCGTCTGAACGATCGCAGCATCGAGAAGGACTTCCTGTTCGAGCTGTCGGTAGGACGGGTATTTAACGCCGATCTCGATTGGGCTGACCAGCCGTATCTTGATTTTGCGTGGGACAACCTGGGTAATCCGGAGCGGGCGGAGCGTTTTTACCAGTTTGCGGCACAGATGCTGAAAGATATGGAACCGATCCGGCATATTGCTATCGTCAGCTACCATGAGCTTGCCGTGCTTTTCCAGATGGAAGAGGGGAATTTCAAGCTGTATGAGAGCGGTAAGCTGACCGTGCTCCGGGCCATGCTCGACTATTTGGCCCCTGCCGGAGCCCTTTCCGAGAAGATGAGCCTGAACGACTTGTGCCTGGCGAGCTTTGATCTCGAATTCGACCAGGTGAAGCAGGGGGAGATCCCGGAGCCGGAGGTCATGGAATGCATTAAGGACTATTACCGGATCGACAGGAAGCATAGCGAACGGAAGATCGTGGAGTATTTGATCCGGAGTTTGAATAACATCATCTCGAAGAACCGCAATGATCTCCTGTCCGGCGCGTATGCGATGATCGAAAGCGATGCCGAGCTGAGCCGGGCCTTTTTTGGCAAGGTGCTGGCAAGTCCGGGTCTGCCGCGGCTGCTCTTTGAGCCTTATATCGACAATCGCCTGAAAAAAGCGCCGAAAGCGCGCGATGTCGTGGAGCTGCTGCATCGCTGGGCCGTGAATCATCCGGTTATTCTCGAGAGCGACACGTTCAACAAGCTGGCGGAGCTGCAGCTGACGGACAAGCTCCGCAAAGAGTCCGATCCCGTCAAAGCAGTGAATCAGGTGCTGGATCAGCTGGACCAGCTGGATCAGGATCCGCAGCACGGCTTTGCGCTGGTACAGGGCGGGTCGGTGTTCGTGGACAGGCTGATGTACGCGGCGAATCTATTTTTGCTGAAGGACATACAGCTGGACAAGCTCAGCAAAGAGCAGCTGCTGCAAATCGGGTTCCTGAACATCCCGAAGGAGTTCCGTTCCTGGGTGTCCCGCTTTGATTCCCGCACGCGCTCCAAAGGTGAGGTGATGCTGGCGGCGTACCAATGGTTCTCGAATCCGGAGCCGGAGGTGTCCCTACTGAAAGGGTTGTCTCCTACGGAGCGGGACGAGGTACAGCAGCTGGCGCGCGGCTGGCTGAAGAAGGAAGTGGAATTCTCGCGGTTCCCGAGCATTACGATGGCCTTTTACTACGATGTCGATACCGAAGCGGTGGACTATAACGGCCTGATCGATTTTCTGCACAGGCACGCCCCAAGCGCGGAGGTCGTCTACGATTTCTTCAAATGGTCGGCATCCGAACCGGCTTTCGTGCGTCCACGCGGCCTTGTGCCTGCCTATGCGACGGCGATCATCAGCTATTTTACGAAAAACGACCCGTCGGCATTCCGCAACAAAGACAACGTCCGCCAATACTTCGATACGGCCCCTCCGGTGCTGAAGCCGGTGTATGCCAAGGCGAGGAACGAGCTGGCTTCGCCGCTGGTTAAGCTCCTGCGGGGGAATCCGAGAGTTTTTAGACTCAGCGCGGTGCTGATGCTGGCGATCGTCGTGATCGGAGGCATGCTGATTATCATCCATGCGAACGGGGGGTTCAAGAAGGAAGCGCCGCAAAAGCAGCCGGTGGAGGCCACGAAGCCGGCCGAAACCGACACGCCGCCGGTTGAGCCGGAGGTGGTGAAGGAAGTGCCGGTTCTGACGAGCAAGACGCTGAAGAACGCCGACAAGACCCGTGTCACCCAGCTGGTGTTCCATTTCAAAAAGCCGGCGGATTGCCGGGATTTCCAGGCTGGCGAAGTGACGGTGATGGGCAAAGACGGTAACATTATTCTGGAGGTTCCGACGCCGAAGTTTGACCATCAATGCGCCGCGGACCCGGCTAAGGATCAGGGTGGAACATCCGCCGGAACGGATACGGCCGCAGGCCAAGACGGCAGCGGTGCGGATGCAACCGGCGATACGACGGGAACCGGTCAAGGAGATGGCAGCACATCATCATCTGACGGAGCGGCGGCCGGGCAGGACGCTGCTTCGGGAGCCGCAGGCACCGGTTCCGACGGCACAACTGGGGAGGCTGACGGGGCGGAAGCATACACCAGTACGGTGACGCTCAAGCTCATTAAGAAGCTCGACCTGACCAAAGTCGGTCAAGTGCTCGTGGACAACGTGCCGTATACGATCATTCCTGAGGACCAGCTAGGCAAGACAGCGCCTCCGGCAGACGGCAAGCCGGATGGATCGCAGACCTCGCCCGAAGGTGGAACGGTAGAGGGTAACCAAACCGGTACGGAGGGTGGCGACACGAGCGGTACCACCGGAAGCGGTAATTAATGATGGTCTGAACAAGCGAAAAGAGTGTCCCTGACTCCGGCATTGGAGAGGGCACTCTTTTTTGGTGCCGTACTTTAGGCTTTCATCTGCGGCGAGTCCGGGTGGAGCTCCATAAACTCGATCCGGTTCCCATCCGGATCCTTGGCCCAGCACTGCCAGTTGTGATCCTTGCCCTGCTTCGGCTCGACGTCGAGCGTCACGCCGCTTTGCTTCAGATGCGAGGCGATGGCTTCAATGGAATCGACTTCAAGGCACAGATGCGAAAACCCGATCGGGCGCAAGGCCTGCTGCGGTTTATTTTGACCGCCGTAAAAGAGCTCGATAAACTGCCCCTCCGCCACTTTAATGTATTCTATCCAGGGATTGCCTTGATCATCTTCAATGGAAAATGCCTTGGTAAAGCCGAGAACGCCGCAGTAAAAGTTCAGGGACTGCTCCATATCCGCCACATCGAATGCCAGATGTCCGATTCGTTTGATCATTTGGATAACCTCCTGGGATTTCCCGCGCAGGAAAGCGCTGAGCATAATAGGTAACGCTTACATCGTAATCAAGGTTGGAATATTTTTCAATACCAATAAATACAGCTCGGAGCTGCGAATTAAAAATGTTTGTAATAGCTTAATAACTTAATGTTCGGATTTTGTGTTATTTTTTTATATTGAATTTACTATTATACGGATATTTTTATATAAAAACGAATTATATTAATATAATGTGTTGACACATTCGTGTTTATTCGGTACACTTACCTCTGTTGTTGATCATATATTAGATATTGTTCGTATATCCTCATTGATATGGTTTGAGGGTTTCTACAAGAGACCGTAAATCTCTGGCTACGAATAGGCTGCTTTTAGCGTACGTACCTATTCACTTGCCGGGGATTTTTTTTGTGCAAACTACTCATTTTTTCAGGAGGTTCACGATGAACAAATATGATGTCATTGTCGTTGGAGCCGGTCCGGCCGGTATTTTCGCCTGTTATGAATTTGCTCTGAAGGCGCCGCATCTGAAGGTGCTGCTGGTGGACAAAGGCCATGATATTTACCGCCGCAGCTGTCCGATTTTGGAGGATAAAATCAAGCTGTGTCCGCCGGCCGGAGGCCGGAAGGAATTTGCCGGCTGCGTGCCTGCATGCTCGATAACGGCAGGTTTTGGCGGCGCAGGCGCTTACAGTGACGGGAAATTCAACATTACGACCGAATTCGGGGGCTGGCTCACGGATTACTTGTCGCCTTCCAAGGTACTGGATCTGATCCGCTACGTGGATGCGCTGAATTTGGAGCATGGCGCAACGACCAACATCACGGACCCGACGACGGATGTCATCCGCGGGATCGAGCAGCGCGGTTATGCCGCCGGACTCAAGCTGCTGCGGGCACAGGTGCGGCATTTGGGCACGGAACAGAACCTCGAAATCCTGAAATCCATATATGAATATTTGAAAACACGCATCGATATGACGTTCAAGGCCGAAGTTGAAGACATCATTACGACCAAGTATGGCAGCACGCATACGGTGCAAGGCATCGTTCTGAAAAACGGAGAGACCTACGAAGCGGATCGGGTTATGATCGCTCCAGGCCGGGACGGCTCCGGATGGCTCACCTCGATTCTCAAGAAGCGCCGCCTGAAGATGTACAACAACCAAGTGGATGTAGGCGTCCGCGTGGAAACATCGGATGTGGTGATGAAGGAAATCAACGAGCATCTGTACGAGGGGAAATTCATTTTCAACACGTCGGTGGGCACGAGGGTCAGAACCTTTTGCAGCAATCCATCCGGACATGTCGTGGTGGAGAATCATACCGGAGCGATGGCGGCCAATGGCCATTCCTTCAAAGACCCGGCGCTCGGATCGAATAATACGAACTTTGCTCTGCTGGTCTCTCATAAGTTCACGGAGCCTTTCGACAAGCCGAATGAATATGCGCGCGAGATTTGCAAAAGAGCTAACGACCTCTCGAACGGCGGCATAATCGTGCAGAAGTATGGGGATATTCTGCGCGGCAGACGTTCCACGGAAGCGCGGATTCGCGAAGGCTTCCTGGAGCCGACGTTGAAGGAGGCCGTGCCGGGAGATTTGGGACTGGTGCTTCCGTATAACACGATGAAGAGCCTGGTTGAAATGATGCAGGCGCTTGATCAGGTGACGCCGGGGATTGCTTCCGAGCATACGCTGTTCTACGGCGTGGAGGCGAAATTCTACTCGGCGCGCCCGAAGCTGTCGGAGACGCTGGAGACGGAAATCCGCGGACTCTATTGTGGCGGAGACGGTGCCGGCATTACCCGCGGCCTTGCCCAGGCAGGAGCTGCAGGCGTCTGGATTGCCCGCGGCATCGTCGACTCCCTGTAATTTATCCATAGACAGAAACGAATGATGGATGATCTATTCGTGCCGGCCCGCTTGTATTCAAGCGGGCTTTTTGCTATCCGTTGTCGAAGTTCGAGCGAAAAAATAAAAAAATGTAGAAATTTCAATGCATTGCAGCACAAATATAGAAATAATTTACTTTCTAGTGTTCGGCATCCGATATATGATTTGTATAGCAACTAGATCGGACTAAATACATCGGAATATAAGGAAACGGAGGAATGTCGATTGCAAAAATACCAAAAAATAGGGGCTGCCGTTTTTTCATTGCTTATGGCGCTCAGTGCACCAGCGTTCGCTTTTGGTGAAGGGAGCCGCCAGGATCACGCATGGGCAGAGGTGAAAACACTTCCTGATCTGCCATCCCTCCCTGGAACGGGCAGCGGACTGGCTTTGATTCCACAAGAGTGGCGAGTCACGGAGCGCTCACTGCTGAATGCGGACGGAAGCATCCTGCTGACAGATGCCGTGCATCATGTCATTTGGAAAATCAAAAACGGGAACAAGTCGATTTTCGCCGGTCTCGAGCTTCCACTTGGTTATGATGAGGCTGACCGGCCAAAGGGAGCCCTATTGGACGGGGCGGCAGATCACGCTTATTTCAACAAGCCGGCGGGATTGGCTGCGGACGGGAAGGGCAATGTCTACGTCGCCGATGCGGGCAATCATGCCATCCGCAAAATCGATACGCAGGGGCAGGTAACGACGATCGCCGGTGACGGGGTTCAAGGCTTTCAAGATGGAAAAGGCAAGGAAGCACGGTTCAATGCGCCAGAAGGCGTTGCTGCAGCCCAAGACGGCACGATTTACGTGGCGGATACCCTGAATCATGTGATCCGCAAAATTGCCGTAAGTGGAGAGGTCAGCACGCTGAACGGACGCTCGAGTCGTGTCGTCGAGGTATATCCGGGCGTTGTTTCCCCGGCTGGAAGCTACAGGGACGGGGCGCTGGCCCAAGCGCTGTTCAATGAACCTTCCGGGCTTGCGCTGGATGAGAAGGGCAATTTGTATGTCAGCGACACGGGCAATCAGGCCATCCGGTACATTGATTTTGGAGCGGGCACGGTCTCGACGGTCGCAGGCAGGGTCAATCCGGATGATGCGAACGGCACCAAAGCGCTTTATGCCGAAGGCGGTTACGCGGATGGTAACGCGCTGCAAGCCGAGTTTCGTTTTCCCCGAGGCATCGCCTGGGTTCCGTCCCAGCAGATGCTGTATGTGGCGGATTCGCTGAACGGGGTTATCCGGGTCATCAAGGACGGCGTCGTGCATACGCTGCTCGGGTCGCTGCAAGGTGAATCCGGCAAAACGGATGGCACGGAGAAAAATGCAAAGCTTGATCATCCGGAAGGGATCAGTGTCTCCCCGGACGGATCAGGCGGATGGATCACCGGGAATGGAACGCGTACCTGGAGCATGGCGCAGCCGCCTGCTGACCGTCCGTCCGGCGAGATTGCCGCAGCGTATGAATCCAGCTGGTTATCTATCCAGCCTGAGATGAAAGACGGGAAGACGATGGTTCCTCTCCGTGATGCGGCCGCCGGTTTGGGATTTGCGGTTGCCTCGATAACCAAAGAAAAGATCGAACTGCAGCAGGGAGACCGACATGTCTTCGTGGAACGGACCGATGACGCCTTTACCCGTGAGAATAAGCTGTATGTTCCGGTTCGCTTGTTGGCGGAAAGCCTTGGCAAGGACGTGGAATGGCTGAGCGAGCGGCGGATGCTGTGGATTCGGGATAAGTAAGGGAGGGGGATTAGAATGAAAACAAATGGTTTGACCGTCAAAATAACCCGGTCGGCAGCCGCGCTTTTGCTCGGACTGTCCGCTTACGGAGGCGCTGCTTCCGCTTCGGATGCGGGCAGCCGTTCGATGATCATCAGCGAATTGAAGGGCACCGCATATATCAGTCATGGAGGAGCCAGGCAAATCCGTGCTTACAAAGGCATGGAACTGAGAGCCGGCGACCGGATTATGAGCGGCAGCGGAGGCATTACGTTGTCCATCCCCGATGAAGGGGATGAAATCACGCTTGCGGCCAACAGCGAGCTTGCCATTCTGGTGCTGACTGAACAAGGGGGGCATTCGGCGACGAAGCTGCAGCTGCTCCGGGGAGGGGCATACGCGGAGGTGCATGATCTGAGCAAATCCCAGGATGCGTTTGAGCTGAGTCCGCCGGATCAAAAGCTGGATATTAAAGGAACGCAGTTTAGCGTGCAAATCAACCCGTTGACGGGGCAGTCGACGGTATTGGTGGCCGGGGGAGTTGTTCAGGCGACACCGCAGCTGAATCAGGCGGGCGGATCCGGGAGCGCTTTTGTGTATCCCGGCCAGCAAATCACTTTGTCTCCGGGCTCCCTTCCGCAGCCGCAGGTATCCAGCACCGATCCTGCTTCAATCGTATCGACCTTATCGCCAGACATTATTGCGGCCATAATCAAAAACAAGGCTGACATCGATGAGGAAAATGACCGGTTTATCCAGGATTTACTCGGTCAAACGGCCGGGGGCACAGGGAATGGCTCGGATTTTGCAGGGGACTTGAAGGATCGGGAGGATTTGGCGAAGCTGCTTCAATCTTTCAACGGGTTTATCGAAAATCTGGCCAAGCAGGCCGGAGAACAGAGCAAGCTGACGCAGGCCGAGCTTCAAAAAATCATTGATGAGGCGAACCGTACCATTGCGGATCCGGCCAAACGGATCGATCTGAACAACATCCCCGCATTCGTATTGCCGAAGGATCAAACGGATGAAGCCCGAAAACAGCAGGAACTGGTAAAGCTGAAGCAGCAGGAAGAAGAGCTGAAGAAGCGCCAGCAGGAAGAGCTGAACAAAAAGCTGCAGGACCAGCGCGATAAGCTCATCGAGCAGCAAAAAAAGCAGGAAGAGGCCAATAAAAAGGCGCTGGAAGAGGCGCTGCAAAAAGCCCGCGAACAATTCGGACAGGGGATGACGGATGCGGAGAGGAAGCAGTTTGAACTGGCTCAGGAACAGCGTAAGCGGGATGAAGCGCTGATGGATTCACCTAAGCCGGCCAGCACGCCGCAGCTGCCTGTTTCCCAGGGTTCTTCATCAGGAGGGGGGAGTTCTACAACCAACCCTCCGGTCAATCCGCCTGCCGGGGGGCCGGAATTCAAGCTTGATTTTAGCCAGGATCCCACCGGGGAACGCCGGGCTAGGGAAAATCACGTGTTGGAATTCAAGGTCCAGCCGGACAAGCTCAGTCCTGATACGCCTGTAAGGGTGAAGGTGACGTATACGCCGGATAAAGAGGTGAGCTTTGATGGCATCAGTTATTACTACATGTATAAAGATCATTTGTCTATGGGGAACTTCTCGAACCGGTCCGTGATCCTGGATGCCGGCAACGACACACCTTTCACGCTTGGCGAGCTCGCCGAAAACCCGATTTCACTGCGTACCATTTGGGAGGAGCCTGCCACATACACGATCAAGATCGAGCTGATCCAGGCGGGGGATACGGCCAAGTCGCTGGGGTCCTACACCAGCTCATTTCACGTCGTATCCGACGATCCCATCATTCATGGAACCGCCGGACAGGAAAACCTGGAGCAGACCCTAACCCCGCCTGAGGGAGCGGATCCTGCTAAACTGGGGCTGGAGCTGCGTCTCCAGAAAAGTTCGGATCATAAAGAAGTGCCGGGTCAGCATTTTCAGCTGCTTTACCACGGCCAATTGATCGGCAACAGCGAAACCAACGACGAGGGCATCGTCAGACTGATGCAACCGGCAGAAGAAGGCGATCCCACGGAGGAAGGCTTCAAGCTTGCATGGCTGCAACCGGTATTCGGTGAGTATATCCTGACCGGACAATGGTTCACCTTGAGCGAAGACGGTGAAAATGAGCGAACGTATATAGGATCTCCATTCCATTATCGTTATTCCATTGCTGCAGCTGAAGGTACCCCGTGATTGAAGGGGACTGCAGCGCCTGAAAAGTAAAAGAGATCGATGAAGAGCATGCTCTTCATCGGTCTTTTTTTATTAAACTCTATTGATAATTAATAAACGTTAAACTATAATGCCTAAGTAAATAATAAACAAATATCATATTGTCTATTTTAAATGAACTACAGGTGATTTTGTCGGCATCCGGCTTCCTGCTTCTGATCGATGAGAATGTTGCCTTCGTTTAGTTCAATGAATAGGCTCAAAGGAGATGTTCACATGAATTCGTCACAACCATCCGCTGAGCATGCGGCTGATTCCCGAAGGCCCGGCGCAGCATCCCCGTTAAGTCCTAAAGCTCAGTCCGGCGTGTATCGCCCCATGATCGCTTTTCTGATCCCCCTCATTCTAAGCAATGCGCTGCAGTCCATCGGACAGCTGGCCGGCGCAATCGTGGTTGGACGCTGGATCGGATTGGATGCCCTGGCGACATTATCCGCCTTTTTCCCGCTCTTTTTCCTGCTGGTCTCGTTCGTGATCGGGATCGGCTCGGGCAGCGCCATCCTGATCGGGCAGGCTTACGGAGCGGGCAATGAAGAGAAACTCAAGACGATTGTAGGTACGACGCTCACGTTTACCTTTCTGCTCGGGATCGTGCTTGCCGTGGTAGGCGGAATCTTTACGGAGGATATTTTGCGCATGGTCGGCACGCCGGCCAACATCATGGATGTTACCGTGCATTATGCGCGCATTATGTTCTGGAGCCTGCCGGTGATGTTCCTGTATATGGTATATACGACGTTTATGCGGGGAACCGGGGATTCCAAAACGCCCTTTTACTCGCTCATCGTGAGTACGGTGCTGAATCTGGTTTTCCTGCCGGTGCTCATTTTCGGATGGCTTGGTTTCCCCGAATGCGGCATTTACGGTGCGGCCTATGCGAACCTGATCTCGACCGTCATTACGTTCGTTCTGCTGCTGATGTATACCCACTGGAAAAAGAGTCCGCTCCGGCTGGATGCCTCGGTCCGCAGGCATTTGGGCATGAATAAGGAGATGCTGGCGCTGCTGCTTCGTCTCGGCATTCCGTCCAGCGTCAGCATGATCCTCGTATCCTTGTCCGAAATTGCGGTCATCGTGTTCGTGAACCGTTTCGGTTCCAATGCCACCGCTGCGTACGGCTCGGTCAACCAAGTGGTGAGCTACGTTCAGATGCCGGCAATCAGCCTCGGCATGACGGTTTCCGTCCTGGCCGCGCAGTCCATCGGCGCCAAACAGAACGACCGTTTGAAGGAAGTGATCCGGGCGGGTATCACGCTGAACTATATTATGGGCGTGGTGCTGATGATCCCCATTTATATTTTTTCGAAAAATATTCTGTCCTGGTTCATCACGAGTCCGGAGACGCTGGATATCGCCCACCAGCTCTTGGTCATCACGCTGTGGAGTTACCTGATATTCGGGCACGTTCAGATTATTGCGGCAGCGATGCGCGCGAGCGGCGTCGTGTTATGGCCGATGATTTTCAGCGTGATCTCGATCTGGTGCGTCGAGGTACCCGTGGCCTATCTGCTTTCTTATCATACGAGTCTTGGCATTCGGGGCATTTGGCTGGGGTATCCGGCGGCGTTTATCGTGAGCATGATTCTCGTCTACTCGTATTACTGGCTTTCCTGGAAAAATAAAAGCATTACGAGCCTGATGCAGTAAGCCTCAGGTGGTATGAAGCATCAAGCAAATGGATGTGTACACGAAGCAAATCGTTCGAGCAGTTGCGCGGGATAAGCCTGAAACCAGGTTTTCCGCGCAGCTGTTTTTTTCTTTTTTCAGCGGGGGAAATACTGCCTTCATCAAAAAAAATGATGGAATTTGAAAAATAATGCTTGAAAAATAGAAAAAATTTTTGGTATTCTTACAAACAGACCGGTTGGTCTAGAGGAGGCCGAAAAGGAATAATGGACACGAAATCAAGAATCATCGATATCTCAACAGCGCTTTTTCAGCAAAAAGGATATATCGGCGTAGGCTTGAACGAAATTTTAAAAGCATGCGAAATCTCGAAAGGCTCGCTGTATCATCATTTTCCGAATGGAAAAGAAGAATTGCTCATCGCCTGCCTGCAGTCCATGAATGATGTGATAACGACGGACATCCAGGACATTTTCAACCGTTATCCCACAGCCCGGGAAGCCACGCAGGCCATGATCGAAAAATTGACAGCGGACTTTGAGCGGGACGGGACGATTACCGGATATACGTTCAGCAGCATCGTCAGCGAAATTGGAGCACTGAGTGAACCGATCCGCCTCGCTTGTGCTTCTCTGTACCTCAACATGCAGGGGATTTATGCAGACAAGCTCATGGCGGACGGTTTGCCGAAAGGAGCGGCGGATTCCACCGCGCTTATGATGACGGCAGCGATCGAAGGCGGGGTTATGTTGTGCTTAACGCAAAAATCGAGCGGTCCACTCCAAACCCTGTCGCAGGTTTTACCTAATACATTGAAGGAGTCCTAACCATGAATCCACATGCTCAAGCAGCATCAATCACAAACCGCCAAATCAAAACAGGCCCGATCATGGCCGCGCTTTTAGTCGCAGGCTTTGTCGGACTGTTCAGCGAAACGGCATTGAATATTGCCTTGGGAGAGCTCAGTCAGCTGTTTGCCATCGATGCGACGACCGTCCAATGGCTGGCTACGGGCTACTTTTTGACATTAGGCATTCTGGTGCCGGTCACGGGTATTCTGATGCAAAAATGTTCGACGCGCCAAATGTTCATCACCGCAATTCTGCTGATGATATTCGGAACGGTATTAGCGGCGGCAGCCCCGGTGTTCGGCTTGCTATTGGCGGGCCGCGTCATTCAGGCTGCAGGACTGGCCATTAATTTGCCGTTAACCCAGAACGTGATTTTTACTATTTTCCCGCCGCATAAACGGGGCGCGGCCATGGGGATCATGGGTCTGGTTATGCTGGCGGGTCCGGCGCTCGGCCCAACGCTCGCGGGACTGATTCTGGATACCTTGTCATGGCACTGGATCTTCCTGGTTACCCTGCCATTCTTGCTGTTTTCCTTTATTTTCGGGCTTGCTTATCTGCCGAATGTGAATGAGATTCGCAAGGTGTCCATCGATGCGGCTTCCGTCATTCTGTCGACCATCGGCTTTGGCGGTCTCGTATACGGCGTCAGCGTTGCCGGGGACATCGGCTGGACGAGCTGGGAGGTCATGGGCAGCATCGTGATCGGAGTCATCGCATTGATCCTGTTTGCGTTTCGCCAACTGAACATGGAGCAGCCGATGCTGAATCTCAAAGCATTTTCATATCCGCTGTTTGTCCTAGGCGTCCTGATGAGCTTTATCACGTTTTTCAATATGCTGTCGCTGCTGGTGATTTTGCCGATGTATATGCAGATGGCGCTTCTGGTGACGGCATTTACGACAGGCCTGCTGCTGCTGCCGGGCAGCTTGCTCAACTGCGTGCTGGCGCCGATGATTGGCCGGATGTTTGACCGACATGGGCCGAAAGCGGTCATTACGCCGGGGACGATTATGGTTGTCATCGGATATGTGGCGTATTCGCAATTCGGTACGGGCACGCCCCTTTGGCTGATCGTGGTGACGCATATCGTGATGATGCTCGGGATCGGCATGGTGCTCGCTTCCGTGCAGACCAATACCCTCAACTCGCTTCCGAGACAATACTATCCGGATGGCATCGCGTTGACCCAAACGGTCCAGCAGGTGGCGGGGGCGATCGGCATCGCGGTGATGGTGTCGCTGATGTCGGCGAGACAAAGCAGTTATTTGGCCGAGACAGCAAACAGTGCGGCACAGGCCGCGGCAGCGGGTTCCTCGCTGGTGCTGAAGATCGGTTTATTGCTGGCCGTCGTCAATTTCGTGCTGTCGTTGTTCCTTAAGAAGCCGGAGCATCAACAGGCAGCAAAATAAAAGGGGCCATTCATCCCAAGAGAAGGATGGCGCCCGCGGGCTAAAATGTTCTGTATGCGATGAATGGCCACTTGCAATCCAGGGTGACCGGGGGATCTTCAAAATGATACCGCTGTTTAAGCAAGCCGGGCGATGCCCGGCATTTTTTTGCAGGCAGAGCCAAATGATCGACACAGAATCGCTATACTTTTCAGATTGCCGATGGGTAAAATTTGAAATATACTCAGAATAGAACAATCGTTCAAAAAGAAGCGCTATAAGAAGGTATCCACATGAATAAACGTCATTACAACAGCGAGGAAACGCGTCAGGTCATTGCCGAGAAGGCGGCGCAGCTGTTCGCCCAGAAGGGCTTTGCGGGCACATCGGTCGCGGATATTTCGCGGGAATCCGGATTCAGCAAGGGGCATATCTATTATCACTTTGAAAATAAAGAGAAGCTCTTTGTGCACCTGTCCCTCGAAACGATGCGCCACTGGGGCGAAAAGTGGCATGTGGTTGCCGGCTCGTACAAGACGGCGATCGAGAAGCTGTACGGCATGGCCCATTTCGTCATGAACAACTACAAGACGCCGCTGCTGCCGGTCGGGCAGGAGCTCGCCATGAATCCGAATACCTCGCCGGAGACGCTGCAGGCGCTGCAAGGTCTAGCGGCGACGCCGATGGCGGCCTATGCGGCCATTTTCCGGGAAGGCGTGGAAAGCGGAGAATTCGCCATCGACAATATCGAAGAAACGACGCTCTTGTTCGGTACCTGGATGGGAACGTTGTGCCAGTTTACGCTGACGATGGAAGGGGAACCGCTGCAGCGTTTGTTTCAGCAGTCGGTGACCATATTCGTGGGAGGCATACGGAGAAGGTAAATCCGGATCCGGCGTGCTTTTCGCCATTCACATTAGAACGATTGTTCTAAAAGTTCTAATTCAATGATCTACCATCCATCGATCCAAAACAGAAGGGGAGGAAACGGCTATGAAAAATCAGCGGACAGCATCGGATTTGACAGCGGGGACGACACTTCAGGCAAGCGATCGGAAAGTAGCCATCATTACGGGAGGAGCATCCGGCATCGGTCGCGCGCTTTGCAAGGAAGCTGCGGCCCGGGATATGGTCGTAATTGTAGCGGACATTCAAGTGGAAGGCGGCGAGGAGACGGTCAGGCAGCTTCGGGAAGCAGGGCAAGGGGAGGCTTATTTTGAAAAGCTGGATGTCACCAGCGCCGAGGCGGTCGAGGAGCTTGTAAACCGGATCTTCAACACTTATGGCAGGCTCGACTATATGTTCAACAATGCCGGCATTGCGATGTACGGCGAGCTGTGCGACATGTCCCTGGATCTGTGGCATAAAATCATGAACGTCAACCTGTGGGGAGCGATTCACGGGACGCATGCGGCCTATCCGCTGATGAAGCGGCAGGGCTTCGGTTATATCGTGAACACTTCATCTGCGACCGGTCTCGGACCGGCTCCGATGTCCTCCGCTTATGCGACCACCAAGCACGCGGTCGTCGGCATGACGACCTCGCTTCACTATGAAGCCGAAGTCTACGGCATTCATGTCAGCGCATTATGCCCGGCTTTCGTGGATACGCCGATTTATGCCACCGCCGATGCCGTCGGCATGGACAAGAATAAGATCAACGAGCAGGTGAATAAGCAGAAATCGATGAGCCCCGAGCAGTTCGCGAAAATCGCTTTTGCCAAAATCCACCGCCACGAAGCCGTCATCTGCCCGATGCCGATGCGCCGGACGATGGATCTCTTCTTTCTCTTGTTCCCCGCGATGCACCGCAAGCTGATGCGTTTGGTGTGCCGCATTTCCAGGGAGGCGAGCCTGAGGAACCAAACGGGTTCCCAGACGGCTGAAACGACGAGCATTTCATAAAATAAAAAAATCAGGGCGGCTCCTGCTTGCGTGGAGTCCGTCCTGATTTTGCGTTAACAACAACGTTCAAGGGAAGGAGCCGCGCATCGTCATGTCTTGGGAAGCGTAATATGAAACTCGGTGCCCGCGCCCTCCCGGCTTTCCACGGTGATCGTTCCGCCATGCATGCGGATGATCTTGTAGGTAATGGCCAGTCCCAGCCCGCTGCCCGTTTCGCCTTCCCGGCGGCTCCGGGCTTTGTCGGCTTTGTAGAACCGGTTGAAGATATAGGGCAGATTGTCCTCCGCTATGCCGATGCCGGTATCCTTGAAATCCACGTAGCAGTGCTGCTCGTCCTCATGCAGCCGGATCGTGATGGTCCCGCCTTCCGGCGTGAACTTGACGCTGTTGGTCAGCAGATTCACCCACACCTGGTGCAGAAGCCTTTGATCCGCCGTGAGATTCACTTCGGGAAGCTGCATGTTCAAGGCGAGCTCTTTTTCCCGCCAGCTCCATTCGGTTGTCATCAGCACGTCCTTGATCTGATCGGCGACATTAAAGGTCGTCTTCTCCAGCGCTTCCCCTTCCTTGTCCAAAGACGCCAGCATGAGCAGCTGCCTGCTCATTTGCGACATGCGCTTCGCCTCGCCTTCAATGACGGACAGATAATGCTTCTGCTGCTCCGGGCTGACTTCGCCGGACTGCAGCGTTTGGGAGAAGCCCTGAATGGAGGAGAGCGGCGACTGGATCTCATGCGAAACATTGGATACGAACTCCTGACGCATCTCTTCAAGCTGCTCCAGTCCCTTGGCCATCTGGGAAAAGTGGCTGGCGAGCCTTCCGATCTCATCCTTCCGGTTCACGTTCAGCTTCACATGATAGGTTCCCTGCGAGATCAGACGTGTCGCCTCGGTCAGCTTCGTAATCGGATGGACGATATATCGGGTGCTGATCACGACCAGCAGAATGCTGAGCAGAATGATCAGCACGACAATGACCGCCAGGAAAATATGCAGCTCCCCGAACAGCATATCGATATTCGGCCGCACGAATAAGGCGTATGTTTCCGTCCCGTCCTGCAGCGGCACACCGATCGTATTAATCAGCGTATTATCAAAAAATCCGGTAATAAAAGCCTTGGAGGGGAAATGCTTGATGCCGTGGTATACCTCACCCAGACGCACCTGTTCGACGACCGATGGGGACAGGCTGTGCTCCCGGAATGGGCCGCCGTAAAAAGTCCCTTTGCCGCTCCCATCCACAACGTAGATCTGGTAGCCGAGGGTGCCGATATTCCGGAGATAGGGCTCCCGTTCCTCTACGGGATTATTTTCGTAAAAATGCTTGATGCTTTCCGCAACATGCGTGACTTTGCTGTCATTGGCGGGCTTGAGCTCGTACTGATAAAAAATATTGGCCAGCACGAACGCAAGCACGCTGCTCAGCATCATAACGGCAATGGTCGTCAGGACAATCCGTAGATACAAGGATTTCATCGTTTGGCTGCCTCCAGTTTATAGCCGACGCCGCGCACGGTGCGGATGCTGAAATCTTCCGTTACGCCGGCGAAGCGTTCACGCAGCCTTTTGACATGAACATCCACCGTCCGGTCATCGCCTTCAAAATCGGCGCCCCAGATCAGCTGGATCAGCTCCTCACGCGAAAAGGTGCGGTCCGGAAAGCTGGCCAGCTGCGTCAGCAGCTCGAATTCCTTCATGGGCAGCATGAACATGTGATCGCCGCAGTGCACCATGTAATTTTTGGCGTCAATCACCGTATCGTTCAGCCTGATGACCTGCGAATTCACCATCTGGTAGCGGCGCAGCAGCGCCTTGATCCGGAATACCAGCTCTTTGGGCTCGAAGGGCTTGGTCACATAATCGTCGGTACCCGCCGTATACCCTCTTTCTTTGTCGGGCAGCTGGTCCTTGGCCGTCAGCAGAATGACCGGAAACCCATAATCCTGCCGGATTTCGCTGCACAGCTGCAGACCGTCCTTGCCCGGCATCATCACATCGATCACCGCCAGATGAATCTGCTCCTTGGACAGCACCGCCGTAGCCTCCATCCCGTCCGCCGCCTCGAATACGGCATATCCTTCATGCTGCAGGACATGCCTGAGCAGCTCGCGAATATGTACATCATCATCCGCCACTAAAATATGAATCATGAGGTCAACTCCCGCCAATCCGTTGTCATTCGTTATCGTTACCATTATACCTGCAAACCGGGCATGTTCACACATGGGCTGCAGGCGCCGCGCAATAAGTTGTCCGATGAGCTGGACACGCCGCATTTCCGCGACGAGTGATTGCTTGATTTTTTGATGTGGCATCGCCCCGTTATTTCAGCGAGTGCTTCCGGTACCAGTTTGAAATCCCTTTTCAAATTGTTGTGCAGAACTGCGCGGCAGAAAACGTTTCCAAATCCGTTGACTTGCCTCATGGCTGCAATGATATAATGCTTACATATACATGCCAAGAATGAAGAGAACGGTATGAAAGCGAAGGAATATACATCACTGGGGGATTAAAACGCATGAGTCAGGAACGGGAACCGCTCTATATCCAGATCGAAAACCACTTCAAACAATTGATTTCATCACGACAGCTGCTCGAGGACGACCGGATACCGACGGAAAAGGAATTGATTGACCAGTTCCAGGTCAGCCGGATCACGGTTGCGAACGCGCTGGCGGATCTGGCGAATGAAGGCTGGATATATCGCATACCGGGCCGGGGTAGCTATGTCAAAGGTATTCCGGAAAGCTACATGAAAAGCGCCCGCAGCGCCGTCATTTCGGAGGTACATGCCGGTCATGCACCCAAGATCGGACTCATTTTTCCTTCTATCGAGGATTTTTTCGCCATCCAGATGGTCCGGGGCATCCGCAATGCGCTGAAGGACAGCAAATATTCGCTGATCGTGATGTTTACGTACAATTCCAAGGAGCTGGAGAAGGAAGCGATTCGCGAGCTGCGCCCGAACGTGGACGGACTCATCATCTTCCCGGTCGATGCCGAGGTTTATAATGAAGAAATTATCGCGCTGAAAATGCAAAATTATCCGTTTGTCCTGCTGGACCGCCATTTGCCCGGCGTGGAGACGAACGTGGTTCTGTCCGACCCGCTGCAGGGCTCGATTCTAGCCGTGGAGCATTTGTGGAATTTGGGGCATCGCAACATAGCGATTTGCTCGGACACGCCGATGCCGACCGTTACGGTCGAGGAGCGGATCCAAGGCTATAACGAAGCGCTCAAGCAGCAGGGGGCGCTGATCAATCCCGCGCTGATCCTGACGGATTTCAGCATTCAGGACGCGCCGTACAAGGACGATTACGCGCTGTACAACTGTATCAGCAATCAGCTTGCGACCGCCTACATCGCGCTGAACTGCAAGCTGGGCGTGCATATTTGGTCGGTCGCCCGCAAGCTCGGCCTGCGGGTGCCGGAGGATGTCTCGATCATCACGTTCGATAATCCGAGCCCGCTGCTGGAGGAATTCAGCGCGTTCACGTTCATTAATCAGAACGAGGAACAAATGGGCTTTGAGGCGGCCGGCCGGCTGCTGAGCATCCTTGAAGCACCGGAAAGCGAGCTGAAATACAGCAAAACGGTATTGCAGCCGGAGCTGGTCGTGAATTTCACGACGGGGCCTGTCTCTTCCTAAGAGGACGCATGAGCTTGCATTCATTCGAAGAGCCTGTTATCGAGAGGGATAACAGGCTCTTTGGCCGTGAAGGGTTCGCGTAATTGGACCCATAAGGGAGGGAAGACGAAAGATGAATATGGATGTAGACAAGCAATGGTTTGACGTTTTTCCCTGCTTAAGCGCGGTAAAGCCTGCGGATTGGGCGGAAGCTCATCCATACGTGCAGCATTTCCAGGCGAAATCCAGCATTTTTCGTCCGGAGAATGCTTCGGCGTACGGCATGTTTCTGCTAAGCGGAACGGCGCGGATTACGGTTATTAACGAACAGGGAAACGAATCGGTGCTCAACATGCTCACTGCGGGAGAGGTCTGTTCATTGATGGTGCTCAGCGGACTGAGCGGACGTGATTATCCCGGCTCGCTGATCGCCGAAACCGACGTGGATGTGCTGTTCGTGCTCAAAGGCAGCTTCATGCGCTGGGTGCAGGAATACGAGCCGATCCGCACCGCAATTTTCGGCGGCCTCATGGAGGGGATGCTCCGAATGGTCGACCTCCTGCAGGAAAAACAATACGTGCCGCTGGAGAAGCGTCTTGCCAAAGCGTTGCTGCGCGGAACCGCGGAGGAACAGCCGCTGCTGCACATGACGCATCAGGAGCTGGCGGAGCAGATCGGCTCCGCAAGGGAGGTCGTGTCACGCTCGCTGCAGAGATTTAAACAACAGGGATGGATCGAGACCGGACGCGGATGGGTCCGGATCGAACGGAGAAGCAGCATGGAAGCGGCGTTGGGTGACTAGGTCACAGAGTGCCGCAGCCTTTCCTGATACATTGGGTTACAGGCGATGATGCCTAAATTGGATGATCAGGAGGAATACACCATGAACGACCAGCTTCGACCCGGGGACACAGCCCCCTTATTCCGCAGTAAGGATCAGCATGACAATCCCGTTTCCCTGGAAGATTACCGGGATCGCAAAGTGCTGCTTGCCTTCTTTCGCAATTCGGCCTGCGCTTTATGCAATTTGAGAGTGCATCAATTCATGCAGCGTTCCACGGTTTGGCAGCAGCAAGGGATGGAGGTGATCACCTTTTTCGAGTCTCCGGAAGCGAGCCTCCGCAAATATGTCGGTCAGCAGGACGCACCTTTTCCTTTGATCGCGGATCCCGTGGCAGAGGTATACGATTTGTTCGGCGTGGAGTCATCGGAAGCCAAGGCGCAGGCGACCTTGTCGAAGCCGGGCATCCATGAGGAGATATCCGCTAAGGTGGAAGCGGCGGGATTCAAGCTGATCCCGGAGGAAGGCTCCAATTTCAACCGGATTCCGGCCGAGTTTCTAATCGACGAGGACGGCGTCATTCAGGTAGCTTATTATGGAGAACTGATTACCGACCATCTGCCATTTGAAACGATTGAACGATTCGCCGCCGGTAATGGAGAAGATGCGCCCCGCCTGCAGCTATCATGACGAGCCTTTCATAACCCCGCGCGTCGGCAGGACATCGTTCTATCGACGAAAGACGATTTGCTAAGAAATATAGCGGATCGTCATTTTTTTATTTACATTAGATATAAATGATATATTATATATACTAAAAGTAATAAAAGCGTGGGGAAGGGAGCAAAAACAGTTATGAGATTTGTTCTGCAGAAGTTGGAAAACCGGATTCGGGAGCTGGCCGGACTTCGATACCGGGCGGGCCGAGCATTAGATAAGGTACATATGATTCCCGATGTGAAGGATCTAAATGATGCGCGTCAGCAATCCGCGTCGGGTACGGTCGTTCGCGTAGGCGACCATTGGGGCGGCAGAGACCGGTATGCGTGGTTTATGACGGACATCGAATTTCCTCGCAGCTGGCATGGAGAGGATGTCATTGGACTCGTCAAGCTGGGGGAGACAGGCGGAGGAAACTGCACGGGATACGAGGCGCAGGTTTACCTGAACGGCGAACCGCTGCAGGCGCTGGACCGCAATCATGCGGAGCTCTTTTTCCCGGCGGATACGGTAGCAGAGGGCCGGGCGGAGCTGGCCATTTATGCCTGGAGCGGCCTGAGCGCACCTGACGGCAGATCGCCGTTTGATCACCGGATCGATTCGCTGAGCATGGCGATTCTGGATGCTGACGTGGACGATTTGTATTATACGTCGCTTCATATGCTGCAAACCGTGAAGCAGCTGGACGAACGCCAGCTGGAAAGACATGAGCTGACGGCGGCTTTGGAAGAGGCGTTCCATCAGCTGGACTGGAGCCGGCCGGGATCGGAAACGTTTTACGCTTCGGCGGCGCTGGCGCGCCGGACGCTGCGGGAGCGCCTCGAAGCGATTCCGCGCGGACCGCGACCGCAAATTACGGCCGTGGGACACTGCCACATCGACGTAGCCTGGCTGTGGCGCCTGCAGCATACGCGCGAGAAATCCGGACGATCCTTCTCGACGGTGCTGACGCTGATGGACCGCTTCCCCGAATACGTATTCCTGCAATCCCAGCCGCAGCTGTATGCTTATATGAAAAAAGATTTCCCGCAGCTGTATGCGAAGATCAAGGATCGCGTGCAGAGCGGAAACTGGGAAGCCACCGGAGCCATGTGGCTGGAGTCGGACTGCAACATTCCGTCCGGCGAGTCGCTGGTGCGCCAGCTTCTGACCGGCAAACGCTTCTTCCGGGATGAATTCGGCGTGGATAACCGCGTGCTGTGGCTGCCGGACGTCTTTGGCTACAGCTGGGCGCTTCCGCAAATTCTCAAGAAGAGCGGCATTGACTACTTCATGACGACCAAAATCAGCTGGAGCCAGTACAACCGCTTTCCTTACGATACGTTCACATGGAGAGGGATCGACGGGACGGAAATTCTGACGCATTACATTACGACGCCGGATAATGACGGCAGCTGGTTCTATACGTATAACGGGAATGTGACCGGAGCATCCGTGCAGGGGCTGTGGAACAATTACCGCCAGAAGGATATCAATGATCAACTGCTGTTGGCCTACGGCTGGGGGGACGGAGGCGGCGGCCCGACCCGCGATATGCTGGAGGCGGTACGGCGTTATGAGGATATGCCGGGAGCGCCCCAGGTCAAAGCGGGCGGAGCGGAAGAATTCTTCGCTCAGCTCGAGGAGCAGGTCAAGGATCAACCGCAGCTGCATTTATGGGACGGCGAGCTGTATCTGGAATACCATCGCGGAACCTATACCTCCCAAGCGTACAACAAGCGGATGAACCGCCGGATGGAGCTGCTGCTGCATCACGCGGAATTCCTGAACGCCTTCGCGCTGGCGTTGAATCCGGAGCATGCCTATCCGTCGGCGCAGCTTGCGGAGAGCTGGGAAATCGTCCTGCGCAACCAGTTTCACGACATTATTCCGGGCTCCTCCATCCAGGAAGTGTACGAGGACAGCAAGCTTGAATACGAGGACTCCGAAAAGCTTGCGCTTGCCGCGATCGAAACAGGCCTCGCCGGCTTGAACGGGCATGGAGCGAAGAAAGCCGCTGTTGTAGCTGAAAAAGGGCTTCAGGTCCGTATCTTCAATGCGCTGGGCTGGACGCGATCCTTCCTGGCTGAGGTGGAGCTGGATGGCGCAGCGAAGCTTGATTGGTATACGGCGGACGGGGTGAAGCTGGACACCCAGGCCGCATCGGCGGATGATGCGGAAGAGGGCAAGATGCTGGTATACGTGATGGATGTGCCCGCATACGGCTATACGACCGTATACGGACGAGGCGGTGCCGCTGCACAAGCAGCGGAGATGGTTGACGATGCCGGAAACGACGATGCCAACACCGATTGGATTATCACGGCGGAACATCTGGAGACGCCATACTACAGCATCCGCCTGAACGAAATCGGGCAGTTCGTTTCCCTCTATGACAAACGGGCCGGACGCGAGGTGCTGAAGCCGGGTCAGCCGGCGAACGTGCTGCAGGTGTTCGAGGATAAGCCGATGGCGCATGACGCCTGGGACATCGATATTTACTACCAGGACAAAATGACCGTCGTGGGCGATCTGCGCGAAGTATCCGTGCTGGAGGCCGGGCCGCTGCGGGGCGTGCTGAAGCTGGTGTACAGCTATCAGCATTCCACGATCGAGCAGCATCTGACCGTCTACCGCGACCATCCGCGCATCGACTTCAAGACCAAAGCGGACTGGCATGAGCATCAACAGCTGCTCAAGGCAGCTTTCCCGGTCGAAATCCGCTCGACCAAAGCGACGTACGAAATCCAGTTCGGCAACGTGGAGCGTCCGACGCACTGGAACACGAGCTGGGATTATGCCCGCTTCGAGTCCGTTGCCCAGCGTTGGGTAGACCTGTCCGAAGGCGGATACGGCGTCAGCCTGCTGAACGACTGCAAATACGGCCATGACATCCGCAATCACGTCATTCGCCTGAGCTTGATCAAGTCCGCCGTATATCCGGACGGCAATGCGGATCAGGGACTGCATGAATTCACGTACTCGCTGTATCCGCATAGCGGCGGATGGTATGAAGCGGGAACGCATCAAGCGGCATGCGAGCTGAATACGCCGCTGCTTGCGGCCGAAGCGACGGAGGAGGCGGGGCTGCAGGCGACGCTGGGCATGCTGAACGTGGATGCAGCGAACGTCATGATCGATACGGTGAAAAAAGCAGAGGACGGCAGCTCGCTGATCGTGCGCCTGTACGAATTCGGAGGAATCCGGACGAAGGCGTCCGTGAAGGTGAATCCTTACCTGGGAGCGGTGCAGTCGGCGCAGGAAACCGATTTGATGGAGGAGCACCCGGTGGATTTGGCAGTAAACGGGCATGAATTTGAGGTCGCTCTGGCACCGTACGAGATCAAAACATTGAATATTGCGATTTCCCAAGTTTAATCCAAGCAAGACACGATGAAAGAGGGCGCGAAGGCGTCCTCTTTTTTTATTTTTTAAAATTTTAGAGACTATACACCCTTACTGGAGACAGTTAAGCCCTGCATTTCTCTAAGAAGGTCTAAACTTGTAGAATAATGTAAAAAAATGTTCAGAATCGGTTCAGTGGGGGCTGTTATATTTTCAAAGGTAGGTATTATGTCGCAGTAAAGGAATCTTTGGTGTGAGCCCAAAAGACCGACTTTTTTTGATCGGAATGCGCGTTATCGCCGTGTAAATTTTTATATGAAGAGAGGGGATCGAGATATGTTTATGAAAAAACTGACCTCCTGCTTGTTGGCCATTGCACTGATATGCCTGCAGGCAAGTCATTTGTTCGTTTCTGTCGGTTACGCGCAATCGGACCAACAGAATTATTTGACGTTTAAATACGATCGGTTCAGCCAGGATGGAAGATTGAAGCTGAACGGCAACTCGGCTGTCGTGAGCAATGTGTTGCGGCTTACGCCAAGCCAGTCCGGACAATGGGGAACCGTGTTCAACAATAACCGGATTTCCTTGTCCAACAATAAATCCTTCAGTACATATTTCGAATTCAATATGGTCAAGGGTAGCGGCCAAACCGTAAACGGCAAGCCGTGGACTTGGGCGGACGGCCTGGTCTTTACTGTTCAGACGACCTCGAATGGTGCCGGAGGATTGGGGTCGGGCCTTGGATATGCCGGGATCGGCAAGAGCGTCGGCGTCGAGTTCGATACGTTCCGCAACGGTCCGGACATCGGAAATCTCGGGGATCCGTCAGGTCTCGGGGAGAACGCTAAGGATAGCCTCTATACGAATCATACGGCAGTCGATATCAATGGAGCCGTAAACCATACAGTCCAGAAAGAAGCGACCTCCGCGACCTCCTACGTCGGGGATTACCGCAATTTGGACAGCACGCCTGATATCCGGTTGCGTCAAAATCCGGCGACGCAGCATGTATGGATCGACTATGACGGAGCGGAGAAGTCCATCGAAGTGCGGATGAGCACTACGGATTATCGGCCTACCGGCTATGTCTTGAAAAAAACCAATTTGGATCTGACGAACATTCTGCAGTCGGACGATGTGTATGTCGGGTTCACGGCCTCTACCGGCTCGGCATGGCAGGAGCACAATATTACCAAGTGGTATTTTGCCAACACCTACAGCCCGATTGACACCCATACACAAACGTACGTTGAAGCGCCGAAAAGCGTTACGCTCACCCCGGCCGCGGAAGCTGATCAGCGCGTTAAGCTGAATATCCAGACGCTTGCGGTCGACAACACTCCGGCCGGGAATATCCCGCTGACTATCAAGGTTGATAATCCTGCGGTCAGCATTGTGCAGAATCAGGTTACGACAGGCAACGATGGGAAGACCGCCACTTATTTGATATCGGACAAGCAGGTCACGACCAAGGTGCGGATCGAAGGACCGGGCGGGATTTTTGACGAGAAACCGGTGACGATTTACCCTTACGTGAATCCGAATCTGAGCTTGAGTGAACCTATGCTGCAGGAAGCGCCTGAAAATGACGGTTCCGTAGCAGGACAACAAACCATTTACATTTCTAATGGGACGTTTAGCCCTCAAATTCAAGTGAGCGATATAAAAGTCAACAATCTGCCAAGCGGACTCATCCCTTCCGTCGTGCCAAGCCAGGATGGAAAGAATATTAAGGTATCCTTTACCGGGCAAGCGGTAAACCATAGCAAGGAATTTTCGTCGGACCGCATCTCCATCACGATCAATAAAGCAGTGATCTCGGGTGCGACCAAGGATTTGACGACCCCTGTCTTTTCGATCGGCTTTGCCGATCCGGCACGGGTCCATGTCCAGGAAGGCGAGGTTGCGGAGGTTTCGGATTTCAGTCACGGCTGGGTTCAGGGATCGCTGAATGTCAGCATCGAAAATGGCACCTTCACACAGGATATCGCGGAGGGCGGTGTTAGCCTGGATCATTTACCGGAAGGAATGGTCAAACCAGACGTGACTTTCGTAGACCCTTCCCATATTACGGTGACCTTCGATACGTATGCGGAGGCTCATGATAATGTTAACGATCTGATGTCGTCGCTTGTCGTTGATGCGGGCAAAGTAATCGGAAGCAATGGACATAAACTTACCAGCAATACCTTTAAAATTAACTTCAACGAGCCGGAACCTTACTTGCTGGTGCAGACGCCTGAGCTTCGTGAATCGGATCGTAACGACGGCTCACTGAGCGAAACCGCGAATACCATCGTCGCAGCGCTATATCATGGATCGTTTAAGCATCCGCTGACAGTCGGGGACATTCGGATCGATAACCTTCCGCCAGGGCTTGAAGTCGGCTCGGTAAGAAGCATCGATGATGAGCTGTACGTTACGCTGACCGGCAAAGCGCTGGATCATTCGGCGGTGAACAGCGTTTCGAATATTGTCCTATCGGTCGTGAAGGAATGCATTGACCCGAACGAGGATCGAATCGATGTTCCGGGCGAGAAGATTACGTTGGCCGAAGACGTACAATCGAATTCGTTCGGCATCATGTTCCAAGACCCGCCGCCAACCATTACGGTGACACCAGACCGTATTATGGACCAGCCGGACGGAACGATTGCTCCCCAGCTGACCGTTACGCTGAGCAAGGGCAAGTTTGCCTCCGGCGCGGAAACGGGCTTAATCATCAATAATTTGCCTGACGGCGTTACGTATAATGCCGTTAAATCGGACGATCAGACGATTGTCGTGACGTTTACAGGCCGGACCATCGTAAAAAATAATATTTCCAAATATGCTTCGGTTACGATCCAGCCGAACGGGGTAGAGGGAACCGAGAATAGCTTGACCTCCAACAGCTTCTATTTGGACGTGCCTAGTCAAAATACAGTCGTTCAGCTGGATAAGAGCATGTTGGACGTTATTTATCAAGAAGGCGATTCGAGCACCCGCGTTACCGGCGATGTCGGTTTGAAGACAAGCGGTGCGAACGGTTCCCAGATTACCTGGGCCTCCAGCGATCCCGATGTGATCGGAACGGATGGCACCGTGGTAAGACCAGCAGGAGACAAGACGGTGACGCTGACCGCAATGATTACCAATGGTGACGTGACGGACACCAAAACCTTCACGCTTCTCGTCAAAGCACGGCCGAAGACGGATCAGGAATCCGTGGAGCTGGACAAAGCCGACCTGGACATCGGCTATGATGAAGGCGAGGACGAAAATAACGTCACAAGCGATATCGAGCTTCCAAAGCACGGAGAGCATGGGACCGATATCGTTTGGAGCAGCGAACCGGAAGGCTATGTCGATCCGTCTACCGGAACAGTTACGCGTCCCTCCTACAGTCAAGGGGATCAGACAATCACCTTGAAGGCGACCGTTACAAAGGGAGACGTCACGGAAACGAAAGAATTTACGGTGATCATCAAAGCGAAGCCGATGACGGATCAGGAAGCCGTGGAACGGGATAAAGCCGATCTGAACATCGTCTATCATGAAGGCGAGAACGAAAATAACGTCACGAGCGATATTGAACTTCCGAAGCACGGAGAGCATGGGACCGACATCGTTTGGACCAGCGAGCCGGAAGGCTACGTCGATCCGTCTACCGGAAAAGTTACACGTCCGGCCAGCAGTCAAGGGGATCAGACCATCACTTTGAAGGCGACCATCAAAAAAGGGGACGCCACGGAAACGAAAGAAATTACACTGATCGTCAAGGCCAAGGCGCCTGTGCCGGGTAACGGTCAAGGAAACGGCGGGGGCTCTGGAGGAGGAGTTGATCCATCACCGGCTCCGCAGCCTTCCACAGAAACGATCACGTTAAACGTACAGGTCGGCAAAGGCTCACAGTTCGAAAATGCCGCGAAAACGGTCATTACCCGAACGACGCTGCCGGACAAGACGAAAAAGGACATGGTCAACTATACGTCCAGCCAAGCTGAAGAAACCGTGAAGACAGCCAAAGCGAGCGGCTCCACGACAGCGCGGTTGTTCCTTCCGGACGCGAAGGACGAAGTATCGCAAATCGATATCAGCATCTCTAAAGATGCCGTAGGAAAGCTCGTGAATGCAGGTCTTGATTTGACGATTTATTCGCAAAACGGCCAAATCCATATTCCTGCCGAATCTTTGGCCGGGCTCAGCGAAGACCTGTATTTCCGCATCGTACCTATTAAAAAGGAAGATGAACGCAAACAGGTAGAAACGCGTGCCAAGCAGGAACGTATCGTTCGAGAGGTGCTTGGCACTGGCAGCATTTATGTGGTCGGCCGTCCGATGACGATCGAAACCAACCTGAGCAGCCGTGCTGTGACGATCACGCTGCCGCTCGACCCAGCCTCCGTTCCTGCCGACCAGGCGAAGCGGGAAGCATTCATGGCCAACCTGGCCGTGTTTATCGAGCATAGCGACGGCGAGCGCGCGCTCGTCAAACCTGTCGTGGTGCCTTATGACGATACTAGAATGGGACTTTCCTTTAGCATCGACAAGTTCAGCACATTTACGATCGTCAACATCGACGAGCTGGCACAGTATTTGAAGGATCATGGAATCGGGCAGGGCGGAATCCTGAGCTCGAGCGCTTCGGCATCGGGTTCCGAAGGAAGTCACAAGGCATATGTCGCAGGATATCCTGATGGCACGTTCAAGCCGGGAAAAAGCCTTACCCGTGCAGAGATGGCTACCATTCTGAGCCGGGTGGGCATCGGAGGAACCGCTGTTACCGATGCGGCGGCATATCCGGATATCCGCTCCACGCATTGGGCACAGGGAGCGATCCGCGAAGCGACCGAGAAAGGACTCATGAAGGGCTTTACGGATGGGCTGTTCCATCCGGAGCAATCGATTACGCGTGCCGAGATGGCCGCGGTCGTAAGCCGCTGGCTTCACTTGGAGGCGCAGGAGGGTCCACTCCTTACCGGCTTGGCCGATATTTCGGGACATTGGGGTGAGAAGGACATGAGCCTGGTTGTTCAAGCAGGCATCATGAAAGGCATGCCGGACGGCACCTTCCGTCCCAACCAGCCATTGACGCGTGCGGAGGCTGTTACGGTCATCAATCGCATCCTGAAGCGCGGACCTTTGGAGGGTGTGACGGTTCCGACCTGGCAGGATGTCGCCGCTGATCACTGGGCTTACGGTGACATTGAAGAAGCTTCCTTGGATCATGCTTTTACACGGACGACCGCAGGCAGCGAACGCATTGCGAAATAGCCCGGTCGCGCAGTAGTCATAGGTTTTGACAAAATAAGAAGATGCCCCAGGCATCTTCTTATTTTTTGTTGTCCTCATATGATCTGAAGAAGGCGGGAACGGGCAGATGCTGACGATTGTACTCCTGTGCGAATTTTGGCATACGGTTGAATACAGCCGTGAAGGTAAATGCCCGCGGAGGAGGATATGCCCTTTCATTTACGCAGTTTGAGCAGAGTGCCGTTTGCCGAGCGCGAAGCTTAGGAGCGCTGTCCCAAGCCCGATCGTCACAACGATTCCGGCCAGCCATGGATTGTACAGGACCGTCGAGGTGCGTTCGATCAGCATGCCGCCCGAACCGGCACCAGCGGCGAGGCCCAAATGAATCATCGACGTGTTGAGGCTGAGGACGAGGCTGGAAGACTCGGGAGCCTGCTTGATCACATGGGTTTGCAGAGCAGGTCCGCCCATAAACATCGAAAACATGATGAATCCGATCAGCACGATTTCTGCGGCGAGCGAGCCCGTGAATAGCGGGAGCAGGAGCAGTGCTGACACATGCATGATTAAACTGGCGAGAATGATGCGGCGGGTTCCCCAACGATCGGCGCCGGAGCCGCCCAGTCGGGCGGCCATCGCGCCGATGAGTCCAAGCCCGAGCATGAGCAGGCTGATCGTTCCCGCGTTCAAATGAAGCAGTTCGTTCAGGAATGTCGTCAAATACGTCAGCAGGACGGAATTTCCGGACTCGCGGAAAAAGCTGAGCAGGAGCAGGCTGGCGATGATGCCGGAGCTCAGTACTCTGAACTGCCGGCGTAATGAAGCCGGCTCGTCGCCGGACATGCGCGGAAGAAACCGGAGAATGACAAGGGCCATCAACAGGCTCAGCACGCCGAGAATCACGAAGATGGATTGCCAATTGAGCCATTTGGTAATGGCGATGCCGATCGGAACGCCCAAAATCATGGCGGAACTAAAGCCGAGCACGATCGTGCCGATGGCGGCGCCGACTTTGTCGGGAGGGGAGATTTTGGCCGCGGCAGCGAAAGCCGTCACCAGGTATACGCCCGAGCTTACGCCCAAAAGGGCCCTGGAAACCAGAATGACACCGAAATGAGGGACGATGGAAGCTGCGCTTCCCAGCATAAAGAGAACGAGCGACAGGAGCAGCACCCTTTTGCGTTCCCAACGGGACGTGAAAAATACAATCACGGGCGTTAAGAAGGCAAAAGCAAGCGAGTAAACCGTAACCAGTTGCCCCGCAAGCGCAACCGAAATACGGAGATCGGAAGCGATGACGTATAAGATGCCGGAGACGATAAGTTCGGAAGTGGCGGTGAGAAAAACGCCCAACGTCAGAATATATATAAACAAACGGTTCATCAAAATCATTCCTTTCGGGGATGTTGGAGAGCTCTCCATTGCATTATAATGGTGTTACATTTCTTTAGTAAGGACGCAAAATATTTGGATGTTATCCAAATACATGGAGTTACTTACAAATGGTAAGGAGATGATTGGTATATGGAACAATCTCAGCCAGGCGATAAGGAAGACCTCTCGAATATTTGCTCCGTGCTGCAGATTTTGGGGGCGAAGTGGGCCTTTTTAGTGATCGCGGAGCTGTCGAAGGGGCCGAGAAGGTTCAATCAGCTCAGTCGGGACCTGGCCGTCGTCAAGACGCAATCCTTGTCCAATGCGCTCCGCCATTTGGAGCATAGCGGCATCGTCTCTCGACGGGTGTTCCCGACGGTGCCTGTGACGGTGGAGTATTCGCTGACCGAGAAGGGCATGGATTTTAAGACGGCCCTTTTGGAAATGGAGCGCTGGGCTGCCAGATGGAATCTCGAGGAGCAGCCCCGGGAGCAAGACAGAATACAAGCATAAAGGTGAGTGAAGCAGGGAAGATGCGGAATGCATCTTCTTTTTTTTGCGATAATCGCGCTGCCAAGCCTCATATACATCTGAATACGCACTTCTGCGGATTCATCTTCCATTTTGCGGCTGATGCCAAAGATGCGGGCAAAGCGGAACAACGGAGGATTGGCAGCCGGGGCGGCTGTTTTTAGAATGGAGATGAAAGTCCGCGGTGCATTCACCGATTAAGGAGGTCGCAATGATGAAAAAGATGAGGTTTGCCATTGTCGGCGCGGGCGTCATATCACCGCTTCACGCCCGTGCGATTGTCAGCCATCCGGAGGCCGAGCTTACGGCCATCGTGGATGAGGTAGAGGAGAAGGCCGAGGCGCTGGCGAGGGAGTTCGGATCGCCGCCGACATACAGAAACGTGGAACAGCTGTTGAAGGAAGGGGAAGCGGACGCGGTCTGCGTCTGTGTGCCGAGCGGTCTGCACCGGGACATTACCGTCGCGGCGGCACGGGCCGGCAAGCATGTATTTTGCGAGAAGCCGCTGGGCATTACGGCGAAGGACATGGATGAAATGATCGAAGCCTGCCGGTCGAACGGGGTGAAGCTGGCAACCGTATTTCAGAAACGGACGACGCGGGAAGCCCTCCTGACGAAAAGGGCGATCGTGGAAGGCAAGCTGGGCAAGCTGGTTTTGGGGGACGCTTACCTGAAATATTTCCGAAGCCGCGAATATTACAAGAGCGCCGGCTGGCGCGGCACATGGGCCCTGGACGGCGGTGGGGCGCTGATGAATCAGGGCGTTCACGGCGTGGACATTATCCAGTGGATGATGGGCGACGTGGAGAGTGTGTTCGCGTACGCTTCACCGCTGATTCATGACATCGAGGTGGAGGATACAGCCGTTGCGGTGGTGAAGTATGCGAATGGAGCCTATGGAGTCATCCAAGGGGCGACGACGGTGAACCCGGGCCAGGAGGCGCGTTTTGAAATCCATGGGGAGCACGGCTCGATCGTATACGGAGACAGCGGCTTTAAAGTGTGGAAAACGGTAGACGATGACGCGGCTCCGACCGGCACGTCACAAGGAACCGCCGACGGCACCGATGATCCGCGCGCGATTTCGGCCGATGGACATTATATGCTGATTGATGATTTGATCGGCGCGGTGAAGGAGAACCGCGAGCCGCTCATATCCGGGGAAGAGGCGCGCAAATCGGTCGACCTGATATTGGCCATTTACGAATCCGCCCGGACCGGTAAAGAAGTGAAGCTGCAGCCTGGAGGCGTATAAGCATGGACTCGAACATGTTGAACATCGGCATGATTGGCCTGGATACTTCCCATGCCCCATTATTTGCGGAAATGCTCAACCGGCCTGCGCATCCGTTCCATGTGCAGGGCGGAACCGTGACCGTGGCGTTTCCGGGAGGATCGCCGGATTTCCCGCTTAGCATCAGCCGGGTACCGGCATATACGGCCCAAATCCGCGACGAATTCGGCGTACGGATGACGGATCGGCTGGAGGAGGTTGCCGAAGAAGCGGATGCGATCATGCTCCTCACCGTGGACGGCAGGCTGCACTTGGAGCAGCTTGCGGCCGTGGCGCCCTACGGGAAGCCTGTATTCGTCGATAAGCCGTTTGCGCTCGCAAGCCGGGACGCGCTGGCGATGGCTCGCATCGCCGAAGAGCATGGCGTGCCGCTCATGAGCTGCTCCTCGGTGCGCTGGGCGGAGAACCTGGCAGCGGCCGCCAGCGATGAAGGGAAAGGGCAAATCATCGGCGCGGACTGCAGCGGACCGATGGAGCTGCAGCCGACGCAGCCGGGATTTTACTGGTACGGCATTCATATGGCCGACATGCTGTACCGCTGCATGGGTCCCGGCTGTGTCGAGGTCAAGGTCACCACCGCGGAGGATCACGACGTAGCCGTCGGGATGTGGTCCGACGGCCGCATCGGTACGCTGCGCGGCAACCGGAAGGGCAATAAGCGCTTCGGGGCACTGCTGCACCGGGAAGAGGGCACGGAATTCGTGGATATTTACGCCGCCTCGAAGCCGTATTATGCCAGCATGCTGGAGGCGGTGATGCGCATGTTCCTAACCGGAGCTGCGCCGCTGGATATCCGGGAAACCGTCGAGGTGATTGCTTTTCTGGAGGCGGCGAACGAAAGCCGGCGTACGGGCCGGACTGTAGCGCTGAAGGTGTTGGACTAAGCCGGCAAGCCCATGATGAAGAACACCAGCCTCCAAGCGCCAAAGAAGGATTAGGCCATTAAATATTCATGCAGTGAACATGACGGAGCTACGCGAAAAGGAGGCGGCAAGGGCATGGCATGCTTTAAACTGGGCGTCATCACGGATGAAATCTCGCAGGATATCGAGGATGCGATCCGGATCGCAAAAGATTATGGACTGGAAGGCTTGGAGCTTCGGTCGGTGGAAGGCAAGCAGTTGCATCGCCTCAGCGGGCAGCGGGTGAATGAAATCGCCGCCCGGATTCACGATGCCGAGCTTCGCGTCTGCGGATTATCGACGCCGGTATTCAAATGCAATCTGGGGAACGTGGAAGAGACGGCTGCGCATCACCGCATGCTCCGCAGGTACGCGGAGCTGGCCCGGCAGTTCGGCGCGCCGTATATCCGGGGCTTCAGCTTCTGGGCCGACGGGGACTGGGAGACTGCATTCCCGCGGATCGTCCGGGAGCTGGAGCTCGTGGTGCCGGTGATGGAGGAGTTTGGGACCATCTTCATTGTGGAAGCGGACCCGTCCGTGAACGCGACCAACGGCGAGAAGGTGGCAGCCCTCGTGCAAGCCGTCTCGTCCCCTCAAGTCCGGGCGCTATACGATCCGGGCAACGATTTATGGGACCCGGCCGGCGAACGGCCTTACCCGGACGGGTACGAAGCGCTGTGCGGCCTGATGGTACACATGCATGCGAAGGATGCCGTTCGCGGGCCGGAGCGGACAGAAGCGGTGGCGATCGGCCGGGGCCAGGTCGGCTATTCGGACCTGTTGGACCGGCTGGCGGCCGACGGGTACGAGGGCTGGCTGGTCGTCGAGACGCATTACCGGCTTGCCTCTGCCTTAAGCGAGGAGCAGCTGAAGCGGCCGTCGGGATATGCTTTCTCCGACGGGGGCGAGGCCGCGACACGCGAATGCCTTGACGGCTTGTTTGAGCTGCTGAAGCCCGATCGGCTCGGCATTTCTTGAAGTAGTGGCTTGCCGACCAGCGGAGAACAGAAGCGAAAGGAGAGGGATCGGGATGAATATTCCCATGCCTGAGCGGACATGGACAGCAGGCTGTCTGCAGGTCCGGCAGTACGCCGGCCGCGACGACCTGGGAAGGGCGGCGGCACTGGATGCCGCCGAAGCCATCCGGTTAAAGCTGAAAGCGCAGGAAGCGGTACGGGTGGTATTCGCGGCCGCGCCGTCACAGAATGAGTTCCTGGATCATCTTGCGGAGGCGGAAGGGATTGATTGGAAACGGGTCACGGTGTTCCATATGGATGAATACATCGGCCTTGAGCCGGATGCGCCTCAGCGCTTCAGCCATTTTCTGATGACGCGATTGTTTCAGCGCGTGCAGCCGGGTGCGGTGCATTTGATCGATCCGGCGGCGGAAGCCGGGGAGGAGTGCAGGCGTTATGCCGCGCTGCTGGAGGAGGCGCCACTCGATCTGGTCTGCCTTGGCATCGGCGAGAATGGGCATATCGCCTTTAACGATCCGCCGGTAGCGGACTTTCAGGACCCCAGCACGGTGAAAAGTGTCGTGCTGGACGAAGCCTGCCGGCAGCAGCAGGTGAACGACGGCTGCTTCGGCCGGCTTGATCAGGTGCCGCGGGAGGCGCTGACGCTGACGGTGCCGGCGCTGCTATCAGCCGAGCGGCTCCTGTGCATGGTGCCTGGCACAGCTAAACGGAATGCCGTTCGGGATGCGCTGGAGGGGCCGGTATCGACGGCCTGCCCGGCCTCGATTTTGCGGACGCATGCGAATAGCGTCCTCTATCTGGACCGCGATTCCTGTCCGGAGGCATTTCGGAGGGAATAAGCGGAGACCAGTTGGAAAGGAGGATGTGTTATGGATACGGATGACGCTCCTGGGGCGGCCTTTTCCCTCAAGGGGAGGCATTACCGCACAGGCGAAGTGATCGAACTTGGCATATCGGGAAGCGTCATAGCCGAATGCAAACCGATCGGCGCCGCACCGGATGACGAGACAGATGAGGCCAGCGGGAACGAAGGCGGGGGGCTACCCTGGATCGCTCCCGGTCTCGTGGATTTGCAGATCAACGGCTATGGCGGCATCGACATGAATGCGCCCGAGGTGACGGAGGAGGACGCGATCGCTCTGATGGAGCGGCTGTGGGCCGAAGGCGTCACTACATTTTATCCGACGGTGATCACGGGCAGCGACGCGTCCCTCGCGCACGCAGTTGACGTGATCCATAGGGCGTGCTGCCGGCTGGAGCGGGCGTACGGCCCGATGGCGCCGCACAGCATCGCCGGCATCCACCTGGAAGGGCCGTTCATCTCGCCGGAGGATGGCCCGCGCGGCGCCCATGACCGGGCGTACGTGAGGGCGCCGGACATCGAAGCCTTCGAAGCGTGGCAGCGGGCGGCGGGCGGACGCATCCGGATCGTGACGTTGTCGCCGGAATGGCCGGAGGCCGAAGGCTTCATCGCCCGCTGCGCGCAGCAAGGCGTCGTGGCCGCCATCGGCCATACGGCCGCCTCAGGCAGCCGCATCGAGGAAGCTGCGGCTGCCGGCGCGTGCCTGTCCACGCATCTGGGCAACGGCGCCCACCCGGTGCTGCCGCGTCATCCCCATTACATCTGGGATCAGCTTGCGGATGAGCGGCTGTGGGCCAGTGTCATCGCCGACGGCTTCCACCTGCCGGACGCTTTCCTGAAGGTCGCCCGTAAGGCGAAGGGCGACCGGTTGATCCTCGTCAGCGACGCAGTCAGCCTGGGCGGCATGCCGCCGGGGCCGTACGTCACGCCCGTCGGGGGACGGGTGACGCTGACGGAAGAGGGGCGGCTGCAGCTTGCCGAGCAGCCGGCTTTGCTGGCAGGCTCGGCTCTGCCGCTTGCCCGCGGGGTCGCGCATATGGCTTCAGCAGGCATATGCGCCCTCGGCGAAGCCTGGGACATGGCTTCGACCGGGCCTTCGCGGCTGATGAAGCTGCCGACCCGGGCCGGGCTTGCGCCGGGAGCCCCGGCGGACGTGATCCTTTTCACGTATGAGGAGGGCCGGATTTTGATTCAAGAGACCTACAAGCATGGGCACAGAAAGTATGCTCGCTCCGCGAACGGCGGAGGAAGCCGCTCATGAACGCTCATGAAATCAAACGGGACTGCCTTTTCCAGCCGCACGCGGCCGGGGCAGTCCCGTTTACTTACTGGCATTGCTGTCCGGTATGCAACAAAAACCATTCAGTAAATCGCTTAAAAGCCGCTATTTCCGGAGAGTCATGTCTTTTACTCGCCCCTCCAGGCCGGCACGCGGCCCTAGGAGGCATACTTCTTCCGGAATTCGCCCGGCGTCATGCCCGCGTGGCGCTTGAACATGCGAATGAAGGAGTTGACGTTCATGTAGCCGACCCGGACGGCGACGTCCTGAATGCGAAGGTCCAGATTTTGCAGCAGATCCTTGGCTGTGCGGATGCGCAGATCGTTCAGATAATCGCTGAAATTTTGGCCGGTCTTTTCCTTGAAATAGGTGGACAAATATCCGGAAGTAATGTTCAGCTTGTCGGCCATCATATCGAGATTGATGTCCTCCTCCAGATGATCATGGATGTACGTCATGACAAACGAAGTGATCGGGTCATGGTTTTCCGTCTTGCGCCGGATCAGCTGCAGCGCCGGGTTCAGCAGCTCGCGGTACCAGGCTTCGTATTGGTCTGCGCTGAAGAAATCCCGGGTCTGATCCAGCTGCGGCACCGCTTCGGCGTGATATGCGGCGGAGAGGTGGAGGGTGCGCAGCAGCTTGTCGAGCTCGTCGGCCACATCCTTGGCGAATTGACGGTATTCGAGGGCTGTCGACTGCCTTTTTGCAAGCGCGCCGAGGCTTTTTAGAATCCATTCCTCCATGCTCTCTTCGTTCCCGCTCAGCAGCCGGTTGTGGAATTCCTGTTCCCACTGCGCCTTGAAGCAGCGCGTCTCCCGGCCGCGGCCCCCGTCTTCCTGCTGGATCCACTGGGTCTGATCGAGGAGCCTGCGCTGATTCAGCATTCCGTTCACCTTGGCATACGTGCCCGTAAAAGGCGTACCCGCCGGCTGAACCGGACTGCTGGCCATCGTCACGAGATAAGAGTCCTGATCCGCGCTGAACACGTCCAGCAGATGGTGGAGCCGGGAAGCGGTCTCGGCGGATTCATCCGGCAGGAACACGATCGACAGCACCTGCTGCGGCTCGGTCTGAATCGTCACCGATTCCGGGTAAACCTGCTGCCAGACCAGATCGATATACTCCCGCAGATAGTAGCTCCCCTTTCCCGGTTCCATATGATCATGCGCATGGCTCTCCTTGAATAGGATTTGATAGGCGATCATGACATAAGGCTTGCTGGCATCGGCCAGCTCCCGGAGCTCGCTGAGGTTCATATGGATGTTTTTGAGCCGGTTCGAGTAAGCGTAATGGCGAAGCATGGAGTTCTTGCGGGCCAAATCATGCGAAATTCGCTGGTGGGAAGAGCGCATATGCTGCACTCTCCGGCTGATCAGCTCGATTTCCCGGACAGGCCCGGCCGCAGGCTCGGGTTCGTCTTTCCGGAGGGAATCGACCATCAGCCGGATCGGACGATGGACACGGCGGCTGAACACGTAAGTCAGAACGACCAGCAAGCCTACGATACCGAGGAGCGAAAGCAGGACGAGGTTCAAACTCAGAAGCTGTGCAGAAATGCTCTGAACCGGAACTTTGCTGACATACGTGAAGCCCGTCTCCGGCCCTTTTTTGTAAAAATAATAAAAGTCTCCGGTTTGCACGAACGAATGCCGGTCATCGAGCGATGCAAACGCAGGCAGGGAAGCGTCATCCGCTGCTGATGCGGGCGCATAGAGCGGATGCCCGGCTCCATCCAGAATGTAGAAATCTCCGTTCATCGCGGACTGCAGGTCGCGGGCCAAGCGTTCCGTGTCCAGCATGGCGATCAGGTACATATCCTTGTAAGGCATCATTTTGATCACGACAGGCAGGAGCATGCCTTTGGAACGCGTTGATCCGAGCGTTTTCTCGCTGAACTCCGCTGCCGGGAAGACATGAAAGGCATAGGCCTCGGTAAACTGCTCATCCCAGAACGCCAGCGGATAAGACGGACTGCTGTAGTAAGTGCCGAACATTGATTTTGCGCCGCTTGTCCCGTCCTTCTCGACGACGTAGGCATCCTTCTGAAAATAAATCATTAAATTGTCCATGCCTAGAAACGGGTTGGTATAGAGTCTTTTCATCTCTTTAATTACATCGTTCACGTAGCCGTACGCCTGATTGTCCTTCACCTGCCGCAGCTGGTTGACGTATGTCGTCCACAGCGGATCCTGATTCAGGCCGAGCACCATCTCCCGGGTCAGCCGGAACTGGTTTTCGTAGCCCCGCGCGGCATGATTCATGCCCAGTTCGTTATACTTGACGATTTCGTTATGGATCTGCTGCTTCAAATAGAAGAAGGAAACGAGGTTAAAGGCGGCAAGCAGCAGGATGACGGCGAGAAAACCGGAAAGAAGCTTGGTGAACAGCGTGTGAAATCCGAGCTTCCCCTTCAACATGATCGACATTCGGGTTGACACCTCCATATCCTGTAGGTCGGTTATCGATGGGCAGCAGCACCTAGCCTCAGAGTGACTATATCATAAGGTTTATTTTCGCGTTCACACAATATTCACCTTTTCAGGATTCTCTACAACCTTTCCACTCACCCGGAAAATAGGGGATGGCGCCGCAAACATGCCGATTTATTTTCTGAGGTTCGATCCGGTATGCTGTCGGTACAGGTAAGGCCATCCATGAACGACAAGGGAGGTGCGGAAGTGAAATGAAACCGGCGGATACGGGTATTGCGGGCGCCGGGGGGATCAAGGCAGCGCCGCGGCGGGCCAGGCTTGGCACCGGTCCGATGGCGCGGGCTTTTCGGCGGAGCAAATATTTGTGGCTGCTGTTTCTGCCCTGCCTGCTGTACTATTTGATTTTTAAATACGCCCCGATGTTCGGACTGGTCATCACGTTCAAGAACTATAATGTGTTCAAGGGAATCTGGGCGAGCGACTGGGTCGGCTTGAAGTACTACCGCATGTTTTTCGGCAATCCGGATTTCTGGGTATTAATGCGAAACACGTTTTTGCTTGGCTTTTACAAGCTGCTGTTTGGTTTTCCGGCACCGATTATTCTCGCCCTGCTTATGAACGAGGTCCGGAACGCCGTATTTAAACGGTGGGTGCAGACCTTCAGCTACCTGCCGCATTTTATTTCCAACGTCATCGTTGCCAGCATGGTCATCATGTTTTTGTCACCGACCGGAGGAATCATTAACCAGCTGATTACCTCGCTCGGGGGTAAGCCCGTCAATTTCATGATGGAACCGGGGCTGTTTCGGCCGATCTACGTCCTTTCGGAAATATGGCAGCACATCGGCTGGGAGACGATCATTTTCCTGGCGGCATTGACCGCGGTAGATCCGCAGCTGTACGAAGCCGCTGGCATCGACGGAGCCGGAAGATGGAGGAAGCTGTGGCATGTGACGCTGCCCGGCATCGCGCCGACGATCATGATCATTCTGATTCTCGACATCGGCAAGGTACTGGAGATCGGCTTCGAAAAGGTATTCCTGATGTACAATCCGGCCGTGTACAGTACGGCTGATATCATCAGTACCTATGTGTACCGGGTCGGTATGGAGCAGGGGAATTTCAGCTACGCGTCTGCCATCGATCTGTTTATGGGAGTCATCAGCTTTATATTTATATTTTCGGCCAATACGCTCAGCAGGCGGTTAGGAGGAACGAGCCTATGGTGACCACCGGGCGCATGCGGAGAAGGATCAGCCTGTTCACCGTCATCAACACGCTGATCATGCTGCTGATTGCCGCCGTTATGCTGTATCCGTTCGTATATATGCTCGCGGTATCGCTGAGCAGAGACGTGTACGTCATGAAGGGGGAGGTCACGCTGTGGCCGAAGGGCTTCAACCTGCGGATGTATGAGCTCGTTCTCGGCGACCCGCAAATCTGGACTTCTTACCGGAACACCATCCTGTATACGGTGCTCGGCACGGCCATTGCCATGCTGATCACCTCCATGGGAGCGTACGCCCTGTCCCGCAAAGACATGATGTTCCATAAAGGATTTACGCTGCTTATCGTATTCACGATGTTTTTCGGCGGGGGGATGATCCCGACGTTTCTGGTCGTGCGTTCGCTCGGACTGGTGGATACGATTTGGGGCATGGTGCTTCCGGGCGCGGTCAGCACCTGGAACCTCATCCTGATGCGCACCTTTTTCAGCGGAATCCCCAAAGAGCTGGAGGAATCGGGGCGGATGGACGGACTGAACGATATCGGGATCTTTTTCCGGATCATCGTGCCGCTGTCTAAGCCCGTGTTTGCGACGATCTCACTTTTTTATGCGGTCGGGATCTGGAATAATTTCCTGTATCCGCTTCTCTATTTGCGGAGCCAGGAGCTGTTCCCGCTGCAGGTGCTGCTGCGCAATCTGGTGCTTGCCGGCAGCGTCAGCTCCGGACAGGTGACGCAGATCGGCGGGGATAATCTGGTCGTGGAGGATTCATTGAAGTACGCGACGATCATGGTATCGACGCTGCCGATCCTGATCCTGTATCCTTTCGTGCAAAAATACTTCGTCAAAGGGTCCATGATCGGTGCGGTGAAGGGTTAGGGGTTAGGGAGACGCAAGAATCCACAGTGTTGCCAATGAAGGATCAGAGCACGCCTAAGAACATTTGCCATCGCAGCGGAATCCGGAGGCACGCGCATCATTCGTTTGGAATGGAATCAGGAAATCAAAGGGGGATGCAAGTATGGGAAAGAAACGATCCTATCCCAAGCTCTTGGCGGTGCTGCTGCTCGCGTTTGCGGTAGCGGGCTGCTCCGCGGGCACGGATAAACCGGCGGCTTCGACGCCGCCACAGGGCGATGCCGAGACCGGCACCAAGACGCCATCGGAGGTGACTTTGACCGCGCTGCTGGATAACAACGCCACGTTTCCATACAGCAAGCAGTGGCCGATCTGGAGCTGGATCAAGGATAAGACAGGGGTGTCACTGAATGTGGAGACGCCGTCCGGCAAGCTTAGCGATACGCTCAATCTGGTCATGGCCTCCGGCAATTTGCCCGATCTCTTGTACATGTCGAGCCGCCGCGACTCCAACAAATACGGGGATCAAGGGGCCTTGGAGAACATCCTTGACCATGTGGACCAGATGCCGAATCTGAAGGCGTGGATGGAGAAGTATCCGGAAGAGGCCAAAGCGGCGCTCTCTGCGGACGGCAAAATGTATATGTTCCCGAACCAGGGCTTCGGGGAAACAAATCGTATGATCTGGCTCTACCGCGAGGATATTTTCAAGAAAAACGGCCTTGCTGCACCGAAAACCTACGAGGAGCTGCATCAGGTGCTCAAAAAGCTGAAGCAGCTGTATCCGGACAGCTATCCGCTCTCCATGCGCTTCGGCCAGATTCCGGATGAAATGATGGCGAACCTGACAACCAATTTCGGCAGCGGCAGCGACGTGTACTATAATTTTGATGAAAAGAAATGGAAATTCGGGCCGACGGAGGACAGCTACAAAGCGATGGTTTCCATGTGGCATACCTTCTACCAGGAAGGGCTCATACCGCCGGATTTCCTGTCAATCCAGACCAAGCAGTGGCAGGACGTAATGTCTACCGGACAATCGTTCATTACGATCGACTATATCAGTCGCGTGGACTTTTTCAATAATGCGATGCAAAAGGATAACCCGGAATACAGCCTGCAGTTCATGGCTCCTCCTGCCGGACTCGACGGCATGAAGCCGCAGAACCCGTATTTTCACTATTTGGAAGGCGGCTTGACGGTTGCTTCAACCTCCAAGCACAAGGATGACGTGATGAAGTACATGGACTTTTTCTACAGCGAGGAAGGGCGGACCTTGAGCAGCTGGGGCAAGGAAGGCGAGACGTACACCGAAGAGAACGGGCAGAAGAAGTTCAAGCCCGAATACACGGACGTGACGGAGATGCGGAAGCAGACCGGTCTGCAGACAAGCGGCACGTATACATGGATCGATTACAATGCCCATTTGTCGCTATTCTCGCCTGATCTGAAGAAGGCTTACGAGGAAGCGGCCAAATACGATCCGCCTGCCATGCAGCCGAAGCCTGCCTTTACGGATGCGGAGAATGAAGTGCTGTCGGTGACGGGGCAAGCCGTGAAAAAATACAGGGAAGAGAACTTCTCCAAGTTTGTCCTGGGTACGAGAAGCCTGAACGAGTGGGAGAAATACGTGGAGGAAATCAACGGCCTCGGCGTGCAGAAGCTGATCGACACCTATGCAGCGGCGCAAGCGCGAGTAGAGCAGGCGAAGCTGGAGAACAAATAAGAGGATAAACCCAGGGTTCAAATAATCATCCGAAAAAAGAAGCAACCCGGCGATCCATGCGGATCGGCCGGGTTGCTGTGTTTCAATTTCAATACTGTGGGCGAACGGGAACGCTTCGCTTATCGAGGTTGTACGGCATTCTCAATGGAAGTGACAATGACCACTTCGGCATTCGTGATGCCAGGGAGCGAGCGGGTCATGATCGGAGAATGGAAAGCGATGATTTTCGTGCCGGCGCGCAGAGCCCCTTCGCCGCCCAGGTCGTCAATGATCTGCGTGTCCTTGGAGATGTTCAGAATCACATCGTTGGTTTTGGAATCATCGGAGCCTACATTGACATAGACTTGATCTTTCGAGCTGCTGTCCGAAGGTGCGATCGTTCCTTCGATTTTGACGGATTCGCCTTGTTTCACCACGAGTTTGCTTGCATGCGTGCGGGCCGGATAGATCATGGTCATCACGTTGCTGTAGGTCGCGTCGGCATGAATGCCTTCCTTCAGCGCATCCTTGGTCAGGGCTTTGCCGTTTTCGTCGACGATTTGCGTCTGCTCGTCCACGGTCAGGATGACATAATTGACGCCGCCTTTTTCATGCGGCTGCCCGATCAGCGTGAATTTCCCGCCCTCTGTGCTCGTAATGACGCCGTCCGTGCCGGCAGTAAATTCCTGTCCGGTTTCGCCTTCGCCCGTTTCCGATCCGGCGGTATCCACGCGAACGTAATTCGTCGTCGATTGCGGCGGCAGGCTCATCGCGACGGCAGGGCCGTAGAATGCCTTCACGCTCATGCCTTCCTTAATGTCGCTTGCCTGAATGGCTTTGCCGTCCTGATCGAGGATCGTGGCTTTGTCGGCAAAATGCAGAACGATCGTGTCTTCGTTGCCGTTATACAGGTCTTTGCCTTTCACGAGGATGCTGCCGTCCCGTACTTCGGAAACGGTGCCGTCGATGGCGGTAAAGCTCTGATCCTGGACGACCAGCGTCAATGCGTTACCGCGTGCCGGCAGGCTTTTCGTAATGTTCGGGCTGTAAAAGGCTTTGACCACCTTTTTCTCATCCATGATTGTTTTCAGTGGCACGGTCTTTCCTTTGGCATCGACGATTTTCGTATCCTTGGAAATGTTCAGGACGATCTGGCTTTGATCCGTCGGAGCGAGTCCGCGGCCTGTCACCGTAATGAATTTGCCTGTATGGTCGTTAACGAAATCCGTAATTTGTCCCATGGTTCCAGGAACCACTTTCGCTTGATTTAGAATTACGCCTTGTCCGTTGGACGTGGTCATTGGCGGAACCTCCTGTGCATTTGCGGCCAGCGGCATGGCTGCCATCGCCATCAGAGATGCCGTAGCTAATACTTTATACATTTTGTTCATCAGTCATTCCTCCTGTATGCTTTATGCTTGTAAGAATGGTTAGGCACTTCAAAGGCAGTAAGTCAAATGTTAAATGTTGCATGCCTTTCACGGTTCTAGACGGGAGGGTTGTGCAAAATGTTGCACAAGCGGCCAGGATGCCGACGGGATTTGAAAATACGTTTCGGATAACATCAGATTGAGTTCCTTATATTTTCGCCGGGAATTTTCAAATCACTAAAATACACGAATGACCATATAGTGAAAAGAACATAGGCGAGAGGTGTGTATTCATCATGACAATGACGCTGGACATCGCGAAGTATCTGCTGGAGGTGGCCGAAAAGAAGGCGAAGGACATGGGCCTGGCGGAAAATATTGCGATTGTGGATGATGGGGCGAATCTGGTCGCATTTCACCGGATGGACCATGCAAGGATCGGGGGAATCGATATCGCCCAGAATAAGGCGTGGACGAGTGTGGCGCTGCAGATGCCGACTTCCAATTTGAGCGAGGCCGCCCAGCCGGGACATCCCTCCTTCGGGATTAATACGACCAATCATGGAAGAGTCGTTATCCTGGGCGGAGGCATTCCGCTGCGAATCGGAGATGTGATCGTTGGAGGCATTGGCGTCAGCGGCGGCACAAGCCAGCAGGACATCGAGGTCGCGAACGCTGCCATTCAGGCTTTTGAACAGCTGTTGAAGCGCCACGAATCAAACGGCATTTCGTACCGGATCGGATCCTAGCGTAGCCGGATAGAATAGGCGCGGATACAGTAAAAAAACCATCCATTCTGCCACGAGGCGAATGGATGGTTTTCGGGTTTCTTATGGTTGTTTAAAACTGGTTGTTTAAAACTGTTTGTTCAAAACGGGTTTTACAAAACGGATCTAAAATGCCCAGCTTCCGTTTCTGAACACGGGTTCCGCCTGGCCGTCCGCCGTAATCCCGTCGATATCCATTTCGGCCGAGCCGATCATGAAATCCACGTGAATGAGGCTTTGGTTGAGGCCTGCTCGATCAAGCTCTTCGCGGGACATCGCGGTGCCGCCTTTCACGCAGTGCGGAAAAGCTTCACCCAGCGCAAGGTGGTTGGAGGCATTCTCGTCATACAAGGTGTTGAAGAAAATCAGGCCCGATTCGGAAATGGGAGAGCGATGCGGCACAAGGGCGGCTTCGCCCAAATAACGCGCGGATTCGTCCATGTTCAGCATAGCCTCAAGCGATTCGTATCCTTTTTCGGCAGTGAAATGGGTGACCTTTCCGTTTTCAAACGTAAGGCTGAAGTTTTCAATCAAGTTGCCCTGATAGCTGAGCGGCTTGCTGCTGCGAACCACGCCGTGAGTGCCTTCCCTGCGTGGAGAGGTGAACACTTCCTCCGTCGGAACGTTCGGGTTGAAGGGACGGCCCGCCTCGTTTACCGCCGTACCGCCCATCCAGACATGATTGTCCGGCAGCTCGATCGTCAGGTCTGTTCCCGGCGCGCGGTAATGCAGCTTCTTGTACTGCTTATCGTTCAGGTAAGCTCTCTTGGCGTGAAGCGTGTCGTTGTGCTCATGCCAAGCTTGCACCGGGTTCTCCCGATCGACGCGGACGGCTTTGAAAATCGCTTCCCACAGCGCTTCGACGGCTTGGGCGGTTTCGAGCTCCGGAAAAACAAGCTTCGCCCAGCCTTCCGAAGGCGCCCCGATAATCGTCCAGGTCATTTTGTTGACGGACATATATTCTCTCCACTTGGCCAGCGCGGTGCCGGCGGCTTTGGAGTTGGCGGCGATCCGTTTCGGGTTCACGCCCTTCAGCAGCTCAGGGTTACTGGATTCGATGAACAGAAAAGCCCCGCCGTTCTCGGCAAACTGCTGCACGGCTTGCGCCCGCCACATCGGGTATTCCTCAAAGGCTTCATCCGGCGCGAGCCGGTACTTGATCTGCGTGCTGATTTCATCCTGCCATTCGATATGTACGAGCTTGGCTCCGGCTGAATATGCCTGCTTTGAAATCAGGCGGACCAATTCAGGCTGCTGTATAGGGGCATGAATCCAGAGGGACTGGCCGGGCTGCAGATTGACAGCGATTTTGACGGCGAGCTCCGCATATTTTTCGAGTTGGTTGGCAAAAGACATCCTGTAAATTCCTCCTTGACGTTCGGTTTAGAATATACCATTCGTCTTGATCGGGGGGTTCTCCTTTTTTATGATGCCAAGGTCTTGGTGCAATCATCGAATCATTCGGTGCCACCGCACTGTTAACGCAAAAACATGCGGCCGATTTCCTGGATGGACAACAGGAACGGCAGCATGTTTTATTTGTAACATAAAATGAAGGAGGTTCTTTCAACAGGAGTAAAGTCCGCCTTCCGTTTCAAATCTTTCTGGCTTCCAGCCTGCGGGCAATGATCGATAGAGTATAGTTGACCGCAAAATACAGCAGTGCGGCCACGATCAAGGCCGGGATGACATAATTCGGGCTGTGGCCCTGCAGGATCTGCACGTTATGCATAATTTCGGGCAGCGAAATGATGATGGCGAGCGAGGTATCCTTCAGGAGCGAAATGAATTGGCTGACAAGAGGCGGGGCCATCCGCCGCAGCGCCTGCGGCAGAATGATGTGACGCATCGTTTGGACGTAGCCGAGACCGGAAGAGCGAGCAGCCTCGATCTGCCCCCGGTCCACCGAGGTGAGGCCGCCCCGCACGATCTCGGAAATCATGGCGCCTTCGAACAGAGTCAAGGCCGCGATGGCGGCCCCAAAAGGCGGGAGCTTGAGACCAAGCTGGGGGAGCACGATGTAGATGAAGTAGATGATCAGCAGCAGCGGCAGGTTACGGATCAGGTCAATGATAACGGCAAGCAGCGGGTTCAGCAGCGGAACGCGCGTATAACGGAGGATGCCCAGCAGCGTTCCGAGCACAAAGCTGAACAGGATCGAAAGGGCCGCTACCAGCAGCGTCATGCCGAACCCCTGCAGAATAAAGGAAAGATTGGGCCAGGAATATGCGCCGGCGAAGTCCATGCCTTATACCTCCTTTCCTTTAGATTCTTGCCTGGACCGATCATGAACGGTTTGCGGAGCTAAACCTCCGTTCCATCGCATGCACGGCCATGCTGAGCGGCAGGGTCAGGACCAGATAGAATAGGGCGACGAGGGTATAGACGGTCAGCGGCAGGAAGGTATCGGCATTGATCAGATCGGCGTAATACATCAGGTCGAGGCCGGCCACGACCGCAAGAATGGACGAGTTTTTGACGAGATTAATGAACTGGTTGCTGATGGAGGGAAGGACAATTTTGACGGCCTGCGGCAGGACGATGCTCGTCATGGTCTGCAGATAGGTCAGCCCCGTGGCGCGGGCGGCCTCCGTTTGGCCCGTGGGCACGGTTTGGATCCCAGCGCGGATACTTTCGGCAATGAAGGAAGCGGTATACACCATCAGGCCGAGCGTACCCGATGTGAATCCGTCAAGCGGGACGCCGAGCGATGGAAGGCCGAGAAAAAAGAAAAAGACGACAAGAAGCAGGGGGATGTTGCGGATGAATTCCACGTAAGCCGTTCCCAGCCAGTTTAACGGCTTAAGCGGCGATATGCGCATGACGGCGATGATGGTGCCGAGAGTAAAGCTGCCGATCAGGGCGATGGCGCTCGCTTCGATCGTATGCAGGAATCCTTCCAGAAAACGATCCCAGTGATCGAACAGGATCTGGATATCGAACGTTTTACTCACGCGGTGTCTCTCCTTTCAGGGAGATGGGGGCTGTTGCCAAAGAGAAGGGGAAGGAGGGGCTGACCTTTGCGGCCCCTCCTAATCCGGGAATCCGTCATTCCGGCTTCACGCCCATCCACTGCTCATATAATTTGTCGTACTCGCCGCTTTCCTTCATCTCCTTCAGCAGGTCGTTGACGACCTGGACGAATTCCGAATCGCCTTTTTTAATCGCGATGCCATAGGGCTCATCGGTGAAATTGCCTCCGACCACGATATAATTCGGATCCTGCTTCTGCATGCCGAGCAGAATGGCGTTATCGGTCGTCAGCGCGTCTCCCTGCCCGGCTTTCAGCGCGGTAAAGGCGTCCTGATAGTTCTCGAACTCCAGCACGGTGGCATCCGGCGCCTTCTCGCGGATGTTTTTCGCGGAGGTGGAGCCTTTGGCCGTCAGCACTTTGACGCCTTTTTTGATATCCTCCAGCCCTTGGATTGGGCTGCCTTTCTTCACGAGCAGGGACTGTCCGGCTTTGAAATATACGTCGCTGAAGTCGACCTGCTCTTTGCGTTCCTCCGTGATGGTCATGGTGGCGATAATCAGGTCAATGTCCCCATTTTGAAGCAGGGGAATCCGGGTTTTGGAGGTCACCTCTTTCAGCTCGACCTTGCTTTCGTCGCCGAAAATCTTTTTGGCGAGCGCCTTGGCGATATCGATGTCGAACCCTTCGATCTTGCCGGTAGCCGGATCCTTCAGGCCAAACAGCTTCGTGTCGTATTTAACGCCTGCAATGACCTTGCCGCGTGCTTTAATCGCTTCGAGCGTACCACCGTCTTTCTCCTTTTTGCCGCCACATCCCGCGAATACCAGGCAGACAGCCAAGAGGATGAGTAATACGCCAAGCTTTGAACGTTTTTTCATTTGTTTTACCCCTTCCCGTATGTAAAAGTTCCTTCCCGCATCTTAATGTTTGATCAGGCGGCTGAGAAACAAGCGCGCGCGCTCTTCGCGCGGCTCTTTGAAGAAGGCGGATGCCGCCGCCTCTTCGACGATTTGCCCGTTATCCATGAACACGATCCGGTCCGCGGCTTCGCGGGCGAAGCCCATTTCATGCGTGACGATCACCATGGTCATTCCTTCGTGGGCAAGGGCGCGCATGACGTCCAGCACCTCGCCGATCATTTCCGGGTCGAGGGCGGAGGTGGGCTCGTCGAAAAGCATGATTTTCGGTTGCATGGCGAGCCCTCTCGCAATGGCTACCCGCTGCTGCTGACCGCCTGAGAGCTGCGACGGATACTGCTGCGCCTTGTCGGCAATGCCGACCCGTTTCAAATACGAGAGGGCTCGTTCCTCGGCCTCTTGCTTGCTGAGGCCCAGTACCTTGACGGGTGCCAGTGTGATATTGTCGATCACTTTTTTGTGGGGATACAGGTTGAAATGCTGGAATACGATGCCGATATCGCGGCGGAACCGGTTGATGTCCACTTTCTTGCCATGAAGCGGTGTTTCATTCACGATCAGCTCGCCGGAGGATATCGCCTCCAGCCGGTTGATGCAGCGGAGCAGCGTGCTTTTTCCGGAGCCGGAAGGACCGATAATGACGACGACCTCGCCTTCCTCGATCCGGAGATGAATGTCACGGAGGACTTCAAAACTGCCATAAGCTTTGCTTACGCCTCGGAATTCGATCATGTGGATGACCTCCCTTCGTAAGAGATTCTGACAGGCTGTTTACACTCTGGACGCTGCGTACATTTTTAAAATATATTGCCGGACTCATGCCATCATGCTTGATTTGTCATTCGAATGTGGATGTTTTGTACGTGATGGGGAGACATAAAAAAGCCCGTGTCTTTACTTGGCACGGGCTTGAATACCTTTTTAAATTAGCGTTTTTTCTTGGATAAAACAGTGATCAGCGAAATGATGGACAGCAACAGTGCGGCGATGGACACGATAAGAGTGGCCGTTTGTACACCTGTGGAAGACGAGCTGTCAGCCGTGGTGGAAGCCGTACCGCTGCCGGTATCCCCTGCTTGGTTATCGCTGTGGTCTCCTGCAGCCGCATCGTGACTGTGACCGGACGCTGCGGGCTCTTGGCCGGCAACCGTCGTAATCTTGGTGATGGAATGCGGATCATCGGAGCCTTCATCACCAGTCCACTCCACAATGCTTCCATCCTTGTAATACTGGAACGCATCCCAAGCGACTTCCGTCTCCTTCTCGGGATTATGGGCGACGAAATTAAACTGTTGGAATTCGCCCGCGTTAATGCCCGTGCCGGTCGCGTCCCAGGTAATGCTGCTGATTTTGCCGGCGCTGTCCTTTTCGGTGGTGATCTTCCAGTCCGGGATCGGCTGGTACTGCATCAATTCCACGCCTTCAGGTACCTTCAGCGTCACTTTCGTGGTCGCGATTTCCTTTTCGGACGGAATTTTAATGGTGTAGGTTTCCCAGGCTCCAGGCTGGGAAGTGGCAGGTTTCACCGTGACATGCGCGCTGGCGATTCCGGAGAACAGCAGCAGGCCTGCCGCCGCGGTAGCAATAAACGAAAAACGTTTGGTTAATTTCATCATGTGATATCGCTCCTTTAATCCAATCGTTTAGGATTCTTTGTAGGGTGTACTCCCTTTAAATTGTTAATGAAATTTAAAGCTTATGGCATTAATGATTACCGACATGAATGATGAGATCCGTATCCCAGGAATCGAGCTTGTCGGTCAATATATGCACATGCACGTTCCATTTGCCGGCCATGCTGATCAGATCATGGGCCTTGAAGCCTTCCGCCTTGCCACCAGGCAGGACAATTTCATATTTCCCCATGTCCATATCAAGGCAGGTCAGCGTGAGCTTAATCTGCTGAATGCCCTGCACCGGATGCTCCTGGTTGTCAGTCACGCGGACTTCAAAATCATTCTCGCCCGTAACGTTTGGCGTGATATGAAGGGATACGGTCGTTTGGTTATCCAGCGCCTGCTTCATGTTAATCGGGCCAGGCGATGCCATGGCTGTCGGCATGTTGGTCAGCATGGCCGCCAGGACCAGGGCGAGCACGCCTGCCGTCAGTTCCATCCAGACGCCGGCACCAAGGGTGCTTTGTTCCCGCCGCCCGCGCAGCATGTTCCAGGCCGCGAGGGCCAGCATGACAAGAAGCAGTGCGCATTTGGCCAGCAGTATCTTGCCATACGGGGTGTACACCAGGGAGTGCCAGGTGGGCACATACTGCAGACTGGCGTATACGCCGCTGATCAGAATCAGCGCGACAAAGCCGGTAGCCCACAGGCTAAAGCGGCGAATGACGGCGAAATATCCTTGCTTCCGCTGCGCAGGTATGGCAGACAGCGATGCCTCTTTCGGCAGCAGCACGGCAAACGCGAGCAGACAACCGAGCCAGAGGGAGGCAGCCCCGAGATGAAGAAAGTCCATGGCAATGCCGAGCACTTTATGCTCCGAAGCAGCCGGATGTCCGATGAAGGATTTGGCCAGCAGCATCGCTAAGGTGAGCAGCAAAGCCACGGTTCCGGCAATAAATGCGTTGTCCTTGTCTTTGATCCGCGGAATAGCCACGGTTAAAGCGATCAGAATTGCGAGCAGCAATAGCTGCAGCAGCCACACTTCGCCGAAGCTGGTAATCCGCAGCATCTTGAGCAGGAGTGCCGGGTCGGCGAATACGCCGCTCCAGCCGACGCCGGCATCGATACCGGTCTGCAGAGGCAGGCTGAGCAGAAAGCTGACCGCAAGCACGGCTACGCTGCCCAGCATCAGGCGGGTGGTTCTGGACGACCAATTGGGACGAGTCCCGGCACCTGCGGGAAGCAGAAGCAGCTGGAAGCAGAAAATGCCGGCAAGAAAGGCGAGACTGGTATAGAACAGCCAGCGGATGATAACCAGATCCGCTCCGGGCCAATCGGGAGATGTGGTTACCGTATGTGTGCTGCCGCTTGCGCTTCCTCCGCCGATTTGAAACGAGTAGGTACCCTGAACGGGATGACCGTCTGCGGATACCGCCTTCCACTGGACGGAATAGACGCCACTACGCAGTCCGTGCTGCAGATCTGCTTCCAGAATGGAGTCTTCCCCTTCCGGGATCCGGCTCTCCCCGACGCTTACCGTTGCGCCGGAAGAATCCGTGACCTTAATCGAATGGAAAGCCTTCTGCAAAGGCTCGTTAAACTGGATCACGGCTTGATCCGGTGCCGCGGTAAGCACTTCGTTTGCGGCAGGCGCGGATTTCACGATATACGCATGGGCTGAAGCCAAGCCGGGATAGAGCAGCAGGGCGATCAGGATTAAGGCAAGCCAGCCCGGCAAAAGACGTAATTTGGTATTCAATTCATCACCTTCTGTTTCTGTGTGGAGCGATTGCAAAGATCAGCAGAGTATACATTTTTGCAAACATCCAAGTGCTATAGAGTAGGATGCCCTTGATGAAGAAATTAGGGCGTTTAGTTACATCAAATGAACGAAATGATTTAGTACATTGTATTGCCTGTGATATTGCCTAAGCCCAGAAATTATTTTATAGCTGCTTCGCTCAGATGAAAATGGCCCGTGTGGGCTATTCGGCGCAGAATTGGCGTTTTCCGGTATAATAGGGCTTGGGCAAGCGAAAATCATTCACACAATGGACAAAGGAGCGGATGAACGGATGCGTTTATGGCATGAAGCACTGATCTCCAGACTGCCCCGCCCCCAGCTGCTGGGACAGCACCGGGAGTGCTGCGCGCTGCGCGGCAATGGCTGGGGCAAAAAGCATGCAACCGTGAATTATGTGTTTGAATATAGCCCGATGATGCTGGTACGGTATCACGGACTGATTATGAAGGAAATGAGAGACAGAACCTATCAGGTGGATATCTTGTGGGAGAATCCGCTATATCGCGGAAAATCCTGCGAGCCTTGGCCGGATGCGGAACTGGCCGCCTTGAATGAAGCAGCGGCATACCCGGAGCATGACGATGCTTATCTGCAAGAATGCTTGGATAATCTGGCGGGAAAAGGGCTCTTTATTGCCCACCAATAGATAAAAACAGGAAAAATGATGCAGCTGTATGACTAACTAGAGGGGCATACGGGAGGATTCGGGAGGATCATTTCGGCTGATACCGTTCAGCGGCGTTCCTGAAGGCTCAGCTCGGTCAGGGGTGACTCAGGCATTTTCTGAACGTTTTCATTATTTTTCATAACGATTTATAATAATAAAGAACTTCCCGGTAAGTTCAAAAAACGATCCAGGAGTGATTACATTTTATGAGTCAAGCCGTATTGGAACGCCGTAGCGAACTGCTGAAGAAAAATATTCAACAATTGCTCATTCAGGATAACCAGCACGGAATCAGCCGTCAGGAAAGCCTGTTTCTGCAGCAAATGATCAAAGAGCTGCACCAGACGTCCCATGAAATGAACGGACAACACTAAACCTCTTACCGTCACAACCTATTCTATAGCCAATGAACAGGGGCTGCTTTGCAAGCGAAGGATGATCTCGCTTACGAAGCAGCCCCTTTGGATTTGTGTTCATCATTATTCAAGCGTTACATAGGGTGGTACAAGTCCTGATTCGCCTTCAATATAGCGGATGAACAGCTCGACCAATTCTGGATCGAACTGCGTCCCCGAACAAAGCCGCAGCTCCTGGATGGCCTCTTGAAAAGATTTGGTTGCCTGATAGGGGCGTTCCGAGGTCATGGCGTCGAAGGAGTCGATGACGGTCAGCATCCGGCACAGCATCGGTATTTCAGGCCCTTTGTAGCCATGAGGATAACCCGTGCCGTCGAAGCGTTCATGATGCAGCTCGATGTAGGGGGAAAGCTCCTTGAATTTATCGTTGGTCATGGCCATTTCCTTGCCCCAGTTCACATGCTTTTTGACGGCCTGCCACTCCTCGGGCGTGAGCGCTTCTTTCTTATTGAGGACTTCCCATGGGATCTCCAGCTTGCCGATATCATGAATTAAGGCTCCCAGAACGAATTGTCTGCGCGCAGGCCCATCCAGCTTCAAGAGAAGGCTGATGTCCATCGCATAGCGGAATACGCGTTTTGAATGCTTGAAGGTGTTGATATCCTTGTACAGAAACAATTTCAACAGCTGCTCGATGTCGCGCACATCCTGGGCGATTTCGAGCTCCTGCTCCATCGGCACGGAGCTGCCGTAGATATAGGCGATATTTTTGCCCTGCTTCTTGGCGTCATAGAGCGCTTGATCGGCCTGCAGCACAAGCTGGGATTTGTCATGAATATCGATGTGGTAGCTGGAGATGCCTGCGGAGAAGGAAAGGCAAGCATGCGGTAAAACCTCCACGCCCTCAAAGGGGGTATCATTCACCTTTTTGCGAAGGGCGTTGACGAGCAGCAGAGCCTCATGTTCATTATAGCCGGGCATCAGCAGCGTGAATTCCTCGCCTCCGTAACGGGAAGCCGTTATGCCGGCCTGAGCTGCCGTTTCCTTAAGGATCGAGCCTAACAACCCAAGCAGCTTGTCGCCCTGCAAATGGCCGAAATGGTCGTTGTAGCGCTTGAAATCGTCAATATCGATCATCGCGAGTGACAGCGGCGCGCCTTCGCTGCGGGCGAACTTGATCTCTTTTTCGAGAAGGTTCTCAAAATAGCTGTGATTGTACAGACCCGTCCGCTGATCGCGTATGGCACGCTCCTGCAGCTGCAGATACATCTCGAAGAGCTTTTTGAACAGATGGGATAAAAATATGCTGATCCCGAGGAACAGAACCAGTCCGGTGATGCCGTTATTGACGATCAGAATGGTGAGCACTAACGATAGAATCAGGATGCAAAAGTAGACCAGTATGGACTCCTGCAGCAGTCCCTTGAGCATACGGTAAATATCGCTCCGGTCGATCATGTAATAATAGATCGCTATGCAAAGAACGTTCAGGGTAAAATAAACGATCAGAGCGCCTACATAAGACGGCAGATGCACGTTTTGCAGCTGTCCGAGCTGTCCGCCGAGCCCTTGGAACACGGCCCCTGCGCCGCTGATCATGATGGTGTATATGGAAAAGTTGGTGAGATGCTTCCACCACGATACTTTCCGCTCGCATGCAGCAAAAATGAGTGAGCTCAGCAGCAGGAGCGCAAGTGCCGCGGACATGCCGAAAATAAACAGGCAGGCCAGATAAACGGCCGAATCCATCGACTGCTTGCTGCCTTCAGGAGGGATCTGAAATGTATAGAAGTAGAGGATCAAAGATGCCGCAAACATGGAGCCCAGCAGCTCCCATTGATCCGCTGCATAATGCAGGCTCAGATGGCTTATATTGAACAAAAACAGGAAAGTGCCAAGAATGCAGAATAATAGGGCATTCATGTTTTTTGAAATCCAGGATTTCATGAGAGGGTGTTTTTTTAACATGGCATCTTCTCCTGTCGTTCGTGGTGTATTCTGAAGCTGGAGCCCGTGGGTATAATGAATATATGTATGGAAAAGGGCGCGCTAAATCAATATAAGTGAAACGGTTTCTATAAGCAATAACAAAGTGACCCCATGGCGATAAGGAGAATTATTCGACTCGGTAATTGACATTTCCTTCTAAAGGGCTTCTTTTTTTTCAAGGCTGGTAAAAGAAGAGAATATGTTGAAAGACATCACTTGCATACCCACAGGGGGTATAGTATAATGTGAATGTAGCTTCGAGCAAAGGAGGTTGGATTGGGATGATTGCTGAGACGAATCAGGGACCGGATGGTCAGGAAAGTATGACGGGGGATGAAGCTTGCGCGGCAGGCTGCAGCGAGCGGCATAGTCATCATTCCCAGCAAACGAAAAATAATCTCACGACCCGCCTGAACCGCATCGAAGGGCAAATTCGCGGGATCAAAGGCCTGATCGAGAAAGATACGTACTGCGACGATGTTCTGAACCAGATTGCCGCAATACAGGCCGCGCTTAACGGGGTCGGCAAGCTGCTGCTTGAGAACCATATGAGAAGCTGCGTGGTGGAACGAATCGAGTCCGGAGATCATGCCGTGATTGACGAATTGCTGGTTACGGTAAAAAAATTAATGAAATAATATCCTGAAATAGCATGAAATAAAGTTGCTATAGCAGGGATTATAGAATCCAAGGAGGAATATATCATGAAAAGCGTAACGCTGAATGTTCAAGGAATGTCTTGCAATCATTGTGTGAATGCGGTTGAAGGTGCCGTGAAGAACGCAGGCGCAACCGGCAAAGTCGATTTGCCAGGAAACAAGGTTACCGTGGATTATGACGAAAACAAAGTAAGCCTCGACGCCATTAAAGCAGCCATCGAAGACCAGGGCTACGATGTAGTCTAAGCCTGATTTATTCCGGGCGAAAATATATCCCGAAAACCGACCGGGCAGCCCCGGGCCTGGCAGGGCCCCGAGCTGCCTTTTTATTAGATAGATCGTTTAGATACCAGAAAGAATAAGATACGAAGCAGACCCTCTTGATATCGCAAGAAAAACAACATCTAAAAGCGTCGAAAGACGTTTTTCTTATTCGTCTTATATACCCCATTAGGGTATATGACAGGAAAGGAGCCGAGATCATGGAACAGAATGCGGGTAACCGGGAGAACGAGCATCAGGCTACGCTGCAGATCACCGGCATGACGTGTGCAGCCTGCGCGACACGGATTGAAAAAGGCTTGAGCCGCATGGAAGGCGTTCATAAAGCCAACGTCAATCTGGCGTTGGAGCAGGCTACCGTCACGTACGATCCGAAGCAGTCGGATCTGCGGAAAATGGAAGAAAAAATCGAGTCACTCGGCTATGGCACGATCAAGGAAACGATGGATTTTGATATTACCGGTATGACCTGCGCGGCTTGCGCTACGCGGATCGAGAAGGGGCTGAGCAGAATGCCCGGCGTGTCGCAGGCCAACGTCAACCTGGCGCTCGAAACCGCGCATGTGGAATATGCCGCAGGCATGATAACCGTTAAAGATATGATGAAAAAGGTGGAGCAGCTTGGCTACAAGGCGCTGCCAAAGCAGGAAGCCAGGAATAGCGCCGAGCTGCGCAGGCAGGAGATCAACCATAAGCGCTTCAAATGGATGATGGCGGCGATCCTTTCGCTGCCGCTGCTGTGGGCGATGGTCGGGCACTTTTCCTTCACTTCCTGGATTCCGGTACCTTCGCTGTTCATGAATCCCTGGTTCCAGCTGGTTCTGGCCACGCCGGTGCAGTTTGTGATCGGCGGCCAGTTCTACGTAGGCGCCTACAAAGCGCTGCGCAACAAGAGTGCCAATATGGACGTGCTGGTTGCTCTGGGTACATCGGCTGCGTATTTTTACAGCCTGTACCTCACAATTCGATCCATCGGCGCACATCAGCATCATCCGGTGGAAATGTACTATGAGACAAGCAGCATCCTGATCACGCTGATTCTGGTAGGCAAATGGTTCGAGGCGCTGGCCAAAGGGCGCTCCTCCGAAGCGATCAAGAGCCTGATGGGGCTGCAGGCGAAGACGGCGCTTGTGCTGCGCGGCGGCCAAGAGATCAGCATTCCGGTAGAGGATGTGGAGGCGGGCGACATCGTCATCGTGAAGCCGGGCGAGAAAATTCCGGTGGACGGCAGGGTCGTTCAAGGGCTTTCTTCCGTGGACGAGTCCATGCTGACCGGCGAAAGCCTGCCTGTCGAGAAGCGGGAGGGAGATGCCGTCGTTGGCGCGACGCTGAACAAAAACGGCATGCTGCGCATCCAGGCGACCAAGGTCGGCAGCGAAACGGCGCTCGCGCAAATCATCAAGGTGGTGGAGGAAGCGCAAGGGTCAAAGGCGCCGATTCAGCGGATCGCCGACGTGATCTCCGGCATATTCGTCCCGATTGTCGTCGGGATTGCGCTCGTGACGTTCCTGGTCTGGTATTTCGGCGTGGAGCCGGGACAGTTCGCCTCAGCGCTGAAGAAGGCCATTGCCGTTCTCGTCATCGCTTGTCCGTGCGCGCTTGGACTCGCGACGCCGACCTCCATTATGGCAGGCTCGGGCCGCGCCGCAGAGTTCGGCATCCTGTTCAAGGGCGGCGAGCATTTGGAGTCGGCCCAGGCGATCGAGGTCGTCGTGCTCGACAAGACCGGGACCGTTACAAGCGGGAAGCCGGTACTGACGGACGTCATCCCGGCTCCGCTGATGACGGAGCAGTCCCTGCTGCGCACGGTGGCGGCCGTGGAGCGCCAGTCGGAGCATCCGCTCGCTGAAGCGATCGTGGCGGGTGCGCTCGAACGGAGCAAGGCGCTGCCGCTGCCGGAAGCGAAGGATTTTGAGAACCTGCCAGGGCATGGCGTATCCGCCAGAGTGGACGGGCGGTTAGTGCTTGTAGGCACGCGTAAGCTGATGGCCGAGCGCGGCGTTCCCGTGGAAGCGGCCCTGGCCGCGATGAGACAGCTGGAGGACGCCGGCAAAACGGCGATGCTCGTTGCGGTCGACGGTAAGTATGCCGGCATGGTCGCCGTCGCGGATACGATCAAGGAGACGTCCCGCGACGCCGTGTCCCGGCTGCAGGATATGGGCATACAGGTCATCATGATGACCGGTGACAACGAACGCACGGCGCAAGCCATCGCCGCCCAGGCCGGCATTCAGCAGGTGCTTGCAGAGGTGCTGCCGGAGGGCAAGGCCGAGGAAGTGAAGAAGCTGCAGCAGACCGGCCGCAAAGTGGCTATGGTCGGCGACGGCATTAACGACGCACCGGCTTTGGCGACGGCCGATATCGGGATGGCAATCGGCACCGGCACAGATGTCGCCATGGAGGCGGCGGACGTGACGCTCATGCGCGGCGATCTGAACGCCATTGCCGACGCGATCCTGATGAGCCGCCGCACGATGGGCAACATCAAGCAGAATCTGTTCTGGGCGCTGGCCTACAACACCGTCGGCATTCCGATTGCCGCCATCGGCTTTCTTGCGCCGTGGCTGGCCGGGGCTGCGATGGCATTCAGTTCGGTCTCGGTCGTGCTGAATGCGCTGCGTTTGCAGCGGGTGAAGCTTTAATGGATGGTCATGCAATACATGGATATGGATTGAAGCGGCAGCGCCTTCCGCGTTGGACCCGTCTATGAAAAGGTTGCCTAGGGGTTCCTCTGTGTTACAGAAAACGATGGTGGCCAGCCATCAACGAGGCCATATCATGCTGAATATATATTAGAGGTGTACCGCAGATTCCCCCGTCTCTATGCGTAGAGGCGGGTTTTTGTGTTGGGAGACCATCGGCTGCGAGGGTCATCATATCGCGAAATCGCTGATAAGCGTAAACCATTGGCTGGGCAGCCGCCCGAAGAGGGATAACCTGCCGCTTTTCCCCGTCAGGAAAAAAAAGATGAAGCCCATTGACATACCGGTAGTCGGTATGTATGATTAGATCATAAACCGACCGTCGGTATGGGCGTCGGATATCATCAAAGGAGTGTAAATTCAAACCATGAACGAATTGCTGCAATCTACGGCAGGAGAGCCGGAGACCGAGTACAACGCATCAGGCGATTTCGCCCATTCTCAAGCGCCTCGGCGCCCCTTAATTCTTAGAAGCGGTGCCATGCGCGCCAGCCTCAAAATCGGCACAATGCTGCTCATCTATTTTGGTGTCATGTACACTTTTCTGGGCATTCTTGTCTGGATGGGCGTGATCGGCCGGGTATCCGACGATTACGGGTTTCTCGCTTCGATGAACATCGTGGTGGGCATCCTGCTGAGCGCGACCGTGATGCTCACATCCCGGTGGAAAGATGGAGGCCATCCGCTGTATTTTGGCTGGAGGCTGACGGGGAAGGACGGCAGGTTCCTGCTCGCAGGCCTTGCGGCATCAGCGGTTTTGGCGGTGCTGTTCACCTGGGGCGCAGGGATCGATAAGGCGGTTCAGGCCGAATTTTTATGGAGCAAATTGGGGAACGGTTCGTTTGTTCTCTTGCTGCTGTACGGCGCGCTCGGCTGGTTTATTGGCGTGATGCAGGAAGAAGTGCTGAATCGCGCTTATATGTTCAGGGTCATGCACGCCATCGGTCCGGCGGGGATAATTCTGCTGTCATCCTTCCTGTTCTCGCTGACACATATTCCGACCAAAGGCTTCGACCCCGTTTCGCTCGCCATCCATTTTATTGGAGGTGTAGGTTACGCTTATGTGTATCTAAAAAGCGGTTCCCTGCTCGTGTCCACCGCTGTTCATGCTTTTCATAACCTGCTGCTTGATGTTCTGTTCAACAATGATTACAGCATTAGCCTGGTCAGCTTCCACCGGGGCCTGCTGGAAACCGACAAACTGCTGCAGCAGGTGATTCTGATTGGAGCCATCATATTGATCGCAGGCTTCGTATACCGCGGCAAGGGAGTGCTGGCTCCGGCGGACCATCTGAAGGCGGCGTTGTGGAGCAAGAAAGCGGATTGATTTTTACAGTCTAAACAAACCGGCAGCCGGTTTGAGTGTTAAAAAGATATTTTAAAATTAAAGGAGCTTGATACAAATGACACAGCATCAATGGGATTTAATTGGTTACGGCGTATGGGCGCTTATTATTTGGATGACGCTGCGGCAGTTCATGCAGACCCGGCGTCCGGTAAAAGGAAACGGCTTGCGGCTTCTGCTGGGGGACTGGATGCTGTTTGCTCCACTGCCCTGGATCATGTACTGCGTAGGCAGCCGGGGAACGCTGGAGCAGGTGGGCTGGACGCTCGGACTGGGCGTGCTTGTGGCGGTTCCGTACCTTTTGACCAGCCGGTTCGTGCGAACAGAGAGCGGACAGATCCGATTCAAGTTCAACGCATTATTTTATCTGTTCCTGTTCGGTCTGCCATATGTCCGTTATGTGATCCGCAATAAAGTATTCCATAGTCATCCCATCCTGGATGCGCAGCACCGTCCGGATATCGAGCTGATGCTGGCGGAATACATCTTGGTATTGGTTGTTTTTACATTCGTATGGCGCCTGGGCATGTATATTCAATATAAACGCATGCTGAACCGCGGAACATCCGTTTCTGCAAGCCAGCCTACCCGTATCGCTTGAACAGACCGACGGTTGGTATATAATAGAGGGATAACAGACGTACTACAGGAGGTACCTTATGAACGACAGTGGTCACACCGCGAGCTCAAGCCTGCAGCAGATTTTGGACGCCGCCGAGCAATTGATCAAGGAGAAGGGCTGCCGCCAGACGACGCTGCAGGACATCATCACTTCATCGGGATTGTCCAAGGGAGCGATTTATCACTATGTTTCGGGCAAGGATGAACTGTTCGGCATGATTTTGAAATCGAAAATGGAAACGATGAACGCCCGCTTTCTGCAGGCTGTCACCCAATCTGCGGAGCGCGATGCCCGGATGCCGGTCCAATCCATTAGCGAAGGGATGACGTCCAGCACCGATAAGGAGCAGGTATCCAATAAAATATTCACGTATCTCTTAAGTCAGGTCGACAATCCCAAGGTAGCCGATGTGCTGCGTGAGGTATATCAATATTCGCTGCAGACCGCAACAGCCTGGATCACAACCGGGCAGCAGAAGGGGGCCATTCCGCCGGAGATCGACGCAGGCCACATGGCTTCCATGTATATGGTGTTCACCTATGGACTGCGGGTACGGAACACCATTATGCAGGAAACCGAAGGAGCCATCCCGACGGAGGATATTTTCGGCCTGCTGATTCATTCGCTAAAATAAAAAACGGGTGGAAATACCGCCTTTAACGGGCAAACACTCTATACAACCGGACCTGCGGGAAGCTATACTGAGGATGATATTGGCTTGTAAAAAAATCCATTTTGCGGGTGATGTATGTCTTCCTCCATTTCTTCCCGTCGTCCGGGAATCATGTCAGTGGCGTTGACTCTGTTTTTGAACGGGGTTCTGCCGCTGCTTTTGTATGTCTGGCTCAAAAAAGGGCACTCTGAGTTTATGGCGCTGCTGGTCGCATCAGCCGTGCCGCTGGTCGAGTCGGCGCTGTATTATGCCCGTTTCCGGCGGCTTGACGCCTTCGGCCTGCTCATGCTTTTCGGGATGGCGCTCAGCATGCTGCTGGCGCTGACCGGCGGGGAGGCAAGGCTGATGTTATTGCGCGGCTCGGCCGTTACGGCGCTGATCGGCGCTGTTTTTCTAGGCTCCCTGGCGTTTCCGCGGCCCTTGATTGTACCGCTTGCCAGGCGATTCGTCTCGTCCCAGAAGCATGGGGACTTTGATGCGCTGTGGTCGATTCCCTACGCCCGGCGGGTATATAGAATTATGACCGCTGTATGGGGCGTGATGCTGCTCGGGGAGGCCGCCGTGCGGACACTGCTGGTCTGGGAGCTTTCGACGGCCTGGTTTCTGGCTGTTTCCGATATCGTGTTTTACGGCTTTATCGCCGCGACAGCTCTGTGGACGGTCTACTACCGCCGCAGCGCCGCCAAAAAGCTGGAAGGAATCCGGCTTGGCCGCTTGCCCTCGTAACATGTTACGTATGAAAACCTCCCGACAATTACCGGTCCGACTTTGCAGCCATCATCATTTTACAGCTATGATCAGGAGGAGATTTTCAGATGAATGATACATTATCCCTGCTTATGAACCACCGTTCGATCCGCAAGTTCCAAGATACGCCGCTGACCGAGGAACAGCTGCATGCAATCATCTCGGCGGCACAAATGGCATCTACCTCGAGCAATGTTCAAGCCTACAGCGTGATTGCCGCAACGGATCCCGAGCTGAAAAAGCAGCTCGCCGCGCTGGCCGGCAATCAGGCTTATGTGGAGCAGTGCCCGGTATTCCTCGTATGGTGCGCGGATCTGTACCGCCTGAAGCAGGTGACGGCAGAGCCGCTGCAGGAGCGGACATCCTACGAAACGACGACGGAAAATTTCATCGTAGCGACGGTGGATGCCGCGCTTGCCGCTCAAAATGCCGCCATCGCCGCCGAATCCATGGGCCTTGGCATCGTCTACATTGGAGGCGTGCGCAACCGGATTGCCGAATTGTCCGAGCTGCTGGGTCTGCCGGAACTGGTGTATCCGGTGTTCGGCATGTGCATCGGCGTGCCCGACCAGGAGCCGGGCCAGCGTCCGCGCCTGCCGCTTGAATCGGTGCTGCATCTGAATGGCTACTCGAGGGAGCAAGCCGTCCATTCGGTGAAGGATTACGATGCCACGATGACGGCTTACCTTCATGAACGGACAGGCGGCAAGAAGGATACGCCATGGTCGGAAGTGATGGCCGACAGGCTGGCGGAGCCAATCCGGCTGCATATGAAGACGTTTTTGGACGGCAAAGGTTTCATGAAACAATAACGAAATCAGCATAAAAAACGGCTCGATCGCGCTATCCCTAAGCGGAACGCGGCTCGGGCCGTTTTGGCGTTTAAATACCGTAAAAGCGTTTGGCGTTATCGTACAAAAGGCGGCGGGCTTCCGGCAGAGGGAGCCCTTGAATGCGGCTCCAGGCTAATGCAACCTCGGCCGTCATTCGCGGGTGGGTCATCTGCCCGGCAAAGGGCCCTTCAAAGGGCCAAGGGCCGTCGGTCTCCGACATGACAAGATGGGCAGGATAGGCTGCGGCAAGCTCCTGAATCTCCTGCTCATACACAAGGTCGGGCGTAAAAGAGATGTGATAACCCTGGCTCGCCATATGGCGGACGGTATCCGGCGAGCCCTTGAACCAGTGGAAGTGGGCGCGCTTGACGCCGTAGTGCGCCAGCAGGCGGCAGGCGGTATCGGCATCCTCGTAGACGGCATGGAGCACGATGGGCTTGTCTTCCTCCCCGGCAAAGGCGATGAACCTTTCAAGCAGCTCCTCATAGGGATGGGAATCGAAAGCCTGGCCGGCTTGTTCGGCTTCCGTGCGGGTATAATAAGGCAGGCCAACCTCCCCCACTGCGACCATGTCATGGACATGCTGCTTCATCCAGGCAAAGAGCTGGTCTATCTCATCCTTTCCGGGGAGCGGCTGCTCGGGATGGAAGCCGAAGGCCGGATGGACCATGGAAGGGTAGAGATGCTTAAGCTGCAGATTGGTCCGTGCCGATTCCAGGTGCATGGAAACGGCAATGAGGCTTTCGACTCCGGCCTCTTGCAGGCTTGACAATATTTCAAGGCGCTGGGCTACCTCGTAGGAATCCAGATGAATATGCGCATCGATTAGCGGGGTAAGGCTCATAGTAAAGCACCTCCGGAATCATTAAGATCAGTCTGGTTTCTCGCTGTTAAGATCATTATAACGCGAATCCAGCTTTGTGTTGAGATGAACGCGGATGGGCTGAAGCATCGTTAATGGCGGATCCGGAAGCTTGACGGAGGATAGGGGTTGCCGCATGAAAAACAATGTGTTACATTATTTCACAATTGAATACATAGAAATTCTATGTAGGTACGAGACAGGCAGGTGGAAAGGATGTTCAACCGGGATTTGGTCAAAGGCAGCATATCGCTGGCGCTGCTGCAGCTGTTAAGCGAGCGGGATATGTACGGGTACGCCTTATCCAAGGAAATGGAGAAGCGGAGTGAATCCCATCTCTTGCTAAAGGAAGGAACGCTGTATCCCGCACTTCAAAAACTGGAACAGCAGGGCTTGATCTCATCATACTGGAGCTCGCAGTCCAAAGGCCCTGACCGCAAGTATTATAGGATTACCGCCGACGGCAGGGAAATGCTGAAGGATAAGAGCAGCGAGTGGACGCGTTTTGTCGCGGTCATGTCCAAGGTGCTGGGAGGCAGTGCGGATGAACGCTGATATTCAGAGTTATGTGAAGGAAGTCTCCCGCAATCTTCCTAAGCATGTAAACCGCGCGGAAGTGACAGCCGAACTGCGTGCCCATTTGGAGGAGTCCGTTCTGGAGCGGTGCGAGCAGGGGATGGATGCGGGCGCTGCCGTTAAGGCCGCGCTGGAACATATGGGAGATCCGGTTAAGCTAGGCCGGGCGTACAATGGCACGCGTCCCTTGCCTGCTGTTCTATGGAGCGGCGTTTTGCTTCTGGCGAACGCGCTGTGTTTAGGCGCCGGCCTGGGGCTGCTGGCGGGGCTGCGCGCCGGCTCGGCTTCCGCTGCGTACGGATTTCAGATGCTGGCCGCCGGCAAAGTGTGGGTGCTGCTGGGGTATGGCCTTATGTGGGTTCTCTCCGGATTCATCCTGGGCCGCAAGTACGGTGCGCATGCAGAAAAGCGGATTCACCGGATGGTTCTGCCTCCGCTGCTGCCAAACTATTTGTTCATGCTGCTTGTTTTGTTCGGCATTTTGCCCAGCGAGTGGTTCAATTCACTGTTAAGCCTTCCATTCGTGCTGATGTGTATAGCGTCCACGTTCCTGTTCAGTCACTTGGCCCGTCTGGGATGCCGATGGGGCAGGCATGCGTCTTTACATGTGGAATAATCCAGAGGTGATATTAGCGTACCCCTCATTGTATGGCTCTCTGCGCGGGTACGCTTTCGAACTGAGTAAGTACATAGAATATCTATATAGTGAAGGAGTGACTGATCATGACGAAGAAACGCCAGGTTTTGCTGATAACTGCCGAATCGGAGGATTCGAGGCGGGTGCGGCACAGAAGGATCATCCGTTTCCCGCAGCTGACCATGCCTCTGCTTGCGGCTTACACCCCGGAGCATTGGGAGGTGACGCATATCGATGAAATCGTGCAGAAGGTGCGTTTCGATCTATCGTACGACGTGGTTGGCATTACCGCCAATACGCCGGCGGCGCCCCATGCGTACGAGCTGGCTGCGGCGTTTCGGGCGAGGGGCGCCAAAGTCGTGATCGGCGGTCCGCATGCGACCCTGATGCCGGACGAGGTCCGGCTTCATGCCGACGCGGTCGTTGTCGGGGAGGGGGAACGGGTCTGGCCGCAATTGCTCGCGGATGCGGAGGCGGGCTGCCTGCAGCCCATCTACCGTTCCTGCCAGCTTCCCGATCTGAAGAACATGCCGGCTCCGCGCTGGGATCTGATCAAAGGGAGGGTGTACGGCAAAGGCGTTACAATCGCGACGAGAGGCTGCCCTTTCGGCTGCGAATACTGCACGATTCCCCAAATGTATCAGAGGCGAATGCGGTACCGGCCGATCGAAGACATTATCGAGCATATGAAGCGGATGCCCGGAAGGGCGCTCATATTTTGGGATGACAATATCGGCGCGAACAAAGCGTACGCCAAGGAGCTGTTCAGGGCGATCGCACCTTTCAAACGCTGGTGGACGAGTCAGGCTACGGCAGACGTGGCCTTGGACGACGAATTTATGGAGCTGGCGGCCCAAAGCGGCTGCAAGGCGCTTTTTCTCGGGCTCGAAACGATATCGCAGCAGAGTCTGAACGCCGCGAACAAAGCTCATAACCATGTGGACCGCTACCGCGAAGTCATCCGGAGGTTTCACTATTACGGCATTGCCGTGCAGGCCGGGACAGTATTCGGCTTTGATCATGACGACAAAAGTATTTTTCGCACGACCGTGGAATTTTACCGGGAGGTCGGGCTCGACTCGGCGACCATCAGCGTGCTGATCCCGTTCCCGAATACGCCTCTGTTTCAGAGGCTGGATGCCGAAGGCCGGATTTTGACCCGGGACTGGTCCAAATACAACGGCAAAAAAGATGTCGTGTACCAGCCTGCGCTCATGTCCCCCGAGGAACTGCTGATGGGCATGGAATGGGCGGCCCGTCAGTTCTATTCGGTTCCCTCCATTCTGGAACGCATGTGGAAGTCGAGAACGGGCCTCTGGTGGAACATCGTCCGCAATGCCGGATACCATCTGGCGCTGCGGAATTATGGACGGGTCGGCTGGAATCCGGAAACGGGTGAGTTCTGATCCGTCTCTGGGCTCGATCCGGAAGGTTCCTCCGAACGCTTGAGCAGATCCTGCATATTGGGCGGAAGCTCGAAGGTCTGAAGATGGTGAAAGGCGACGAGCTGGATTTTGTCCGGGAACAGGGGGGAAATCTCGAAGGTCATCCGGTCTTTTCCGACGGAAACATGAGGGCCCAGCACGGGCGTGGTTTCCAATGTAATCGAAAAATGGAAGCCACGGTCCCCCGGTCCGCCATTGACTCTTTTGGCCTGGACAATATCGATTTGGTACGGATAGACGAGCGGATTCTCGGTCAGCTTGCTTTTATAATAATCGTTGACCGCGTTTTGAATGTCAGGGAGAAGGAGCTCCATCATAATGTCCTGGTACAGCAGCAGCTTGGGTTCTTTGGGGGCGGCTTCCGCCGCAGCGGCGGTCACGGGAACGGCAAACAGCAGCATGGACAACATAAACAGAAAGAGCCGCATTCGGGTTTTCATAGATTCACCTCGTATTACAACGTCCCCACGTTCCGTCAAAATTATTCGGATTTAAGGAAGAAGCCTTTATAAATTTGCGGAGAAGACCATCTTTTTAACGTCCTGAAAAATAAACCCTGTGAACAAAAACGGAAACTTCCTGGCGAGGCGCAAAAACTGCTTCTCGGTGGTACCGCTTCCTGTCCTAAAATGCTATAGTACTTAGATCAAGATGTTCGTCATATTTGCCATGGCAGATGGGTTCAATATGGCCTGCATTTTTTCAGAGGAGGAAGAGCAGTGAAAATTCACGTATACGGACAAACCAGCGAATTGATCGAAGGCATAGAAGAGCTGTCTGAAATACTACATATAGAATTGCATGCGGACGGCGTGCCTTTGGAGGCGGTTCAAGCCGAGGGACCGCTTCAGGTCACGCTGAAGGACGGAAAAGGAAGCATCCGCTATCAGGAGAAAATCCACTTTTACCGGGCGCTGGGACTTTTTGTGCAGCATGCGGCGGAGTCGGACAGCTTCGAGATCACGGAGGAGCCGAAGTTTACGTTCAATGGGACGATGCTGGATGTTTCAAGGGGCGGCGTGCTGACGGTTCCGATGGTCAAACGCTTTATCCGCTATATGGCGCTGATGGGCCTGAACGGGTTGATGATGTATACCGAAGATACGTTTGAGGTAGAAGGGCTGCCTTATTTCGGCTATATGCGCGGGCGTTATACGGCTGAAGAGCTTCGGGAATGCGACGCTTACGCGGACATGCTGGGCATCGAGATGATCCCTTGCATTCAGACGCTCGGGCACCTGGCGCAGGCGCTCAAATGGAATTATGCGGCAGGCATGAAGGATCATCAGGATATTTTACTGGTGGGCGAGCCCCAGACCTATGAGTTCATCGAGCGGATGATCGCTGCTGCGGCCCAAACCTATCGGACCAAACGCATCCATATCGGCATGGACGAAGCGTTTCAGGTGGGCCTCGGCAACTACCTGCGCAAGCATGGCTACCATAACCGTTTTGAGCTGATGAACGAGCATGTGGCGAAGGTGCTGGAGATTACGGAGCGCTACGGCCTGAAGCCGATGATCTGGAGCGACATGTATTTCAATCTGCTGTCCAATGATACGCAGGGCGGTTTGTATAACATCAATGCCGACTTTTCCGAGGACAAAATGGACCAGATTCCGAAGGGCGTTCAGTTTGTGTACTGGGATTACGGCAAGGCGGATGAAGAAGGCTACGGCTTGATGTATGAGAAGCATCTGAAATTCGGCTCCAAGCCGATTTTTGCCGGGGGCATTCATATCTGGAACAATATCGTTCCGAACTACGGCAAGACGTGGAATATCAGCAACCCTGCGCTGCGCGCAGCCAAAACCAAGCAGCTGGACGAGGTGCTGGCAACCGCGTGGGCGGATAACGGGAACGAGAACAATCATCTCACCATCCTCCCGGGACTTCAGCTGTTTGCGGAGCACGGGTATGGCCGTGAAACGGATGAAGAGAGCCTGCGGCAGCGCCTACGTATCTGTACGGGTCTTGACCTGTTCAAGCCGGTGGTTGCGCTCAGCCGGATGGATGAAGTGCCTGGCGTCCTGCCGGAGAACTACTGGATGGCGAATCCGTCCAAATACCTGCTGTGGCAGGATCTGCTGATCGGCTTGTTCGACAAGCATATCGAACCGGATACGGAAGCTGTTCTGCCGGGTTATTACGAGGAAATGGCCCGGGAGCTCGGCGGGTACCGCGATGCCTTGGAGTCGCCGTTCGACCAGCTGTTCAGCCTGTATGAGCGGTTGGCGCGTGTGCTGGCGCTGAAAAGTACGCTGGGCGTGCAGCTCAAGCGCTGCTATGACGAAGGGCGGAAGGACGAGCTGCGCCGCCTGGCGGAGGAAACGCTGCCCGAGCTGTACCGCCGTGCAGATGAGCTGCGCGTCGCGCACCGCCGTATGTGGATGCAGACCTACAAGCCGTTCGGCTGGGAAGTGCTCGACATCCGCTATGGCGGTCTGCTGGCGCGGATCCGTTCCGCGGAAGACCGCGTGCTGGATTACGCCGAAGGGCGCGTCGACAAGCTCGAGGAGCTGGAGGCGGAGCGTCTGCTGTACGACCAGACCGGCGTGCCGGAGGCCGGCCCGCTGAACGTTAACGCCACGTATCAGAGCATTGTAACGGCCGGAGCGTTCGTGTAAATAAAGAAAGGGGTGTCCCGCGGGGTCGATGGACCGCGCGGGACATCCCTTTTTATTTCCTTTCTCCCCAATTCTTTATCCATTTGCATCCCGGATGGGAATCATTTTAAAGGACGATGGCCCTGCATCTTTTGCTGCTCATCGCGCATCCACCCGGACAGCTCCCGTCTGAGCTGGATAAAATCCGGATGCTCGATGATATCCTCCCGGCGCGGACGCGGAAACGGCACATCGACCACCTGCAGCACCGAGGCCGGGCGTCCGGAAAAGACGTAAATGCGGTTTGATAGAAGCAGCGCCTCTTCAATATTATGCGTGATGAACAGGACCGAGCGCCGGCTTTCCTCCCACAGATTCAGCAGCCAGCGCTGCATATCGCTGCGCGTCAGGGCGTCTAACGCGCTGAACGGCTCATCCAGGCACATCAGCTCCTGCGGGCTGAGCAGCGCGCGCAGAAACGCTGCCCGCTGCTGCATCCCGCCGGAGAGCGTATGCGGATGGGCCTTCTCGAAGCCGCCAAGGCCGACCTTATCCAGCCAATACCTGGCGTTCTCCCGCGCCTCCTGATCAACGCGGCCTTGAACCTCCTGCGAGAGCAGCACGTTATCCTCGATCGTCCGCCACGGGAAGAGCGCCGGCTGCTGCGGCATGTAGCTGATATGCCCCTGCTCGCCGGTCACATCCTTGCCGTTCATGCGCACCGTTCCCGCATCCGGCTTCACCAGCCCGCCGATGATGTGGAACAGCGTGCTTTTGCCGCTGCCGGACGGACCGACGATGGAGACGAATTCTCCCTTGTTGACGGTAAGCGTAATGTCGTCCAGCACCTTAAGGCTGCTGCGCTTGGCGCGAAAAGCCTTGCTGATGCCGGCTGCCTCAAGTGCGGGCGGAAGCTCCGGTTGAGACGGGATGGATCGATCCTCCACCCGTGCTTGTTCTGAAATGGTCATGAGGTAACCTCTCCTTTCTTACTCGGCATCAGCTTTCCTGCTTCGGCTTCCAGCGGACAAGCCATTTCTCCAGCAGGGCAATGAGTCCGAACATGAGCAGGCTCAGCGCCACGATCAGCATAATGGCGACGAACATCCGGTCCGTGCGGTAGCCGGCCTTTTGCAGCATCATGTAGTAGCCGATGCCTTTGTCCGCGCCGATCCATTCGGCAATGACCGCGCCCATTACGCTGTAGGTCGCCGCGATTTTAATGCCGGAAAAGATCGAGGGAAGCGCATGCGGCAGCTCCAGCTTGGCAAAAATCTGGCTTTTGTTCGCACCGATCATTCGCATGTAATTCAGCATCATCCGGTCCGTTTGCTTCAGGCCGCCCATGGTTGCGACAGCAACCGGGAAGAAGCAGACGAGCGTGATCACGATCAGCTTGGGCAGCAGGCCGAAGCCGAACCAGATCATCAGGAGCGGTGCCAGCGCAATCGTCGGGATATTCTGGCTAAGAATGAGCAGCGGATACAAGGCTGACTTCAGAAAAGGAATTAAATGAAGAATAAGTGCAAGGACCAATCCCACGAGGGTCCCGATGATAAAGCCCTCAAGCGTCAGCCGGACCGTGGCCAGGGCATGGCCCCACAGGTCCCCGCCGCCCTCTGCGGTTTGCTTCGCAATATCGGCCGGGGACGGCAGGATCCAATCCTCAATATGAAACAGCGACGTGCACAGCTGCCATACGATCAAAAAGAAGAGGACCGCCACAACGGGCGGCCACACCAGACTCCACCAGCGTCTCATGGACGGTATTTCTCCGTCAGGCGTTCCATGCTGATGCCGCTGGGATTATGGGCGATTTTGATCTGGGAGATGATGCTTGGGCTGCCGGCCTCAACGAGGGCTTCGTGCATCCGGCGTACCACGTCCAGCAGCTCCTCCAGTTCGCCTTCCATCGTCGTCTCGAGCGGATGCACCTCGTACTTCACGCCGGACTGCTGAATAACCTCGATCGCACGGTCTACATATGGAATGGAGTTCTCATTATTCGGCGTTTTGGGGATGACCTGAATGCTTAGCAGGGTATGTGCCATACCCGATCACTTCCTTTTCTATGAGATATATTCACGTTGACCTTATCCACTTAAGGCAAAAAGTCGTTCGTATACGCGCTTGCGACATCCAGCGGCTTGTCGAGCAGCTTATGCTCATACATCCAATCGGAGTAGCCCTTCCAGACCTGCTCCTTCTGTTCGCCCCAGCGGGACGCGTCGTCCTGGTATTTCGGGCTGAGCCATTTCTGGCTGGCCATCACGAGATCCTTGTCGAGTTCAGGCACGGCTTTGATCAGGATGTTCGCGGCATCCTCCGGATGTTCGATAGCATATTGGTAGCCCTTCGATGTTGCGCGCATGAAGGCTTTGACCAGCTCCGGGTCTTCCTTGATCTGTTTCTCATTCGTCACCAGCACCGGCGTGTAGTAATCCAGCTTATCGGAAAAGTCCTTTACGTACAGCATGTCGAGCGGCTGCTTGCGCAGCTCGGCTTCGATGCCGGTCCAGCCGTAGAAAATCCAGGCGAAGTCGATATCGCGCTTCACGGCCGTAAAATAATCCGCTTCGCCCATATTCACGATCTTAACCTTGTTGACATCGGCCTTGTCGATGTCCATGATCGAGCCGATGACAGCCTGCTCAACAGGGGAGCCCCAGCCGCCGTAGGTTTTCCCTTCGAAATCCTTCGGGGTCTTAATATTGCGGTCGACCGGTGCGGCAAAGCCGGAGGTGTTATGCTGGATAACCGCCGCAATGGACACCAGGGGCACGCCCTGTGTTCGGGCCTGGGTCACGTTCTCCTGAACGCTGACGCCGAATGGCACTTTGCCCGATGCCACCATGGCATCCGCGCCGCCTGAGCCAGGCTGCACGATCTCGACGTTCAGACCTTCCGCTTCGTAATAGCCTTGATCCTTGGCGACATAGAGGCCGGTATGGTTCGTGTTTGGCGTCCAGTCGAGGACGACTTTGACATCCTTGAGCGGCTTGCTCTCTTTTCCGTTTGCCGCAGAGGATGTTTCCCCGGAGGATTTGCCCTCATCGGCCGTTTGGGCGTTCTTGCTTCCGCAGCCAGCGACCAGCACGAGCAGGAGGGCAAGCAGCAGCAGCCCGGTTTTCTTCATCTTCATTGCTTTTCTCTCTCCTTGTCAGGTTTCTCCCCTTCATTGCCAGAATCGTCTTCCAAATATCTGAGAGGTGAATGGCCGAATCATGGTCGCCATAGGCTAAGGCTGCCAACAATTCTAGCATTCAACAAAAAAGCGCCCCGCATACGGGACGCTTAAAGAGCGCAAGATGGGCATGGCTGTACTTCGCCATGACAAAGCTTTTCCTACGCTGGCATTACCCAGATCAGGTTTAAGGGTCAGTATCTTGAAGGGATACAATCTCAGCCGGCCAATTCCAGCACCCCGGATTCTTATGAAGTTACGGGTTATTTCATGTGTATTATAGCCTTATCTCCGTAAGAATTCAATCCATTCCCGCTTCCGGTTCACGGATGCCATTGCCAATGTTACGAGTCTCTGCTAAAGCAGGAAGTATAAATTATCCGTATATTGCCAAGATAAGGGTGGGGATCTGTCCGGTGGATATAGGAGGAAGAGGAAGATGAATACAAAAATTTCGTTTGCTCAATCGGTCATGATCATGATGTTGAGTACGGGGCTCTTGAACCACGTGATCGTTATTCCCATCCTGCTGGATGCAGCCAAACGGGATTCCTGGCTGTCGGTACTGCTGGATGCAGCCAAACGGGATTCCTGGCTGTCGGTACTGCTGGCAGCGGCCTGCGCGCTGGTATGGGTATTCATCCTGTATCTCGGCATTACCAAAGTGCATAAGCAGCATCTGTTCGAGCTTTTGTCCAAGGCCTACCATCCGATCGTGGGGCGTATTCTGGCCGTCGTGGCTGGCGTATATCTGTTTGCCATCTGTGCCCTTACCGCCCGGGACACCGTGTACTGGATTCATCTGACCTTTTCTCCGGAGATGCCCATTATCGTTTTCACGGTGATCTTCCTTCTGATTTCGGCGGTCAATGCCTATCTGGGAATCCATTCCTTAGCTAATACGGCCGGGATTTTGCTGCCTATAGTGGTTTTGCTGGGTTTCTTTGTCATGCTGTCGAATATGCCCCATAGGACTATTCCCTCTTGAGACCGATCATGGAACACGGCATGCAGCCGGTATGGGATGGAGCGCTTTACGTAGGAGCCGGCTTTGTAGAAGTCATCATGCTGATTTTTATGCAGCATCATATCCGGAAACGGTTATCCTATCTGTCTTTCATCATTATGATTCTCCTGCTGCTGGGGCTCACCATCGGTCCGGTAACCGGTGCGATTGTTGAATTTGGTCCGGATGAGGCGGATAAGCTTCGCTTTCCGGCTTATGAGGAATGGAGACTGCTGATGATCGGGCGCTATATCGAGCATATGGACTTCTTTAGCGTGTACCAATGGTTCAGCGGAGCTTTTCTGCGCATTTCCCTCGCGATGTTTCTTATTCTTGATATCTTTCGGATCCGCGGCAAAAAGGGAAAGCTGTGGACGCTGGTCTGCTTGTCTCTCAGCGTGATCGGATTCACGGTCATTCCGTTTAGCGATCAATTTTTTCTGAGAATGATGTCCTCCTACGTGCTTCCGCTTTCCATGTGGGGGATGCTGATTTTTTCCATTATTATTGCCGGGCTCATCGGACTGGCCCGCCTGAAAGGAAAGGTGACGTCATGAATCGTTATCGGAAGGAAGTGCCGCCGCTGGAGGAGGTGTCTGCACGCCTATTCGGATCAAGCGTGGATATTACGAAAAGAACCATCTGTTTGGCAAACTCGGATTATAACGTCCACCTGGTGTATTGTGAAGGACTGTGCGATATCAATAAGGTGGAGCAGTACATTATTCCTGAATTGAAAAATATCCCCGAGGATATTTTTCAGTCGGATGAAATGGACCTTCTGCAAAAAATTCCGTTTCAGTTGAATCCCCTTCAAACGGATCAAGCGGAAGCATTGATGAGTGAAACCGTGCTGGACGGCGATCTCCTGCTTATCTTTATGCCTTCCAACCGGGCTTACTCGGTTCATCTGGCCAGCCCGCCCAAACGGCAGCCGGAGGAGCCGAATACGGAAATTTCCACCCGGGGGCCAAGAGACGGTTTCATCGAGGACGCCTTTACCAACATCGCACTGATCCGGAGAAGGATCAAGACCGATCTGCTGGCCGTCGAAGGATATACGGTCGGAACCCAGACGGCGACGAAGGTGTATCTGCTGTATTTGAAAGATACGGTCAAGCCGCATGTTCTGGATGAAATCAGGACGAAGCTGTCACATGTGAAGGTCAAGGGGATCGTCAGCAATACGCAGCTCGAAGAAAGTCTGATGGGATTCTCCTTTTTCCCGCTGCTGTCCTTTACCGGAAGGCCGGATTATGCCGCCAATTCGCTCCTTCACGGCAAGTTTCTGCTGGTGATGGCGGGTTCGCCGACGGTGATTATCGGACCGGCGACGTTCACCTTTTTGCTCAATACGTCGGAGGATGCCCATTACGCGAATATTTTCGTCGCGTTCGCGAGGTGTTTACGGATATGCGGGGTCCTGCTCTCGATTTTTCTTCCAGGGTTCTGAACAGCCATCATGACGTTCCATCAAGACCAGATTCCGTTTACGCTGCTTGCAACGGTCGTGAATTCAAGACAGGGCGTACCCCTGCCGGTCCCGTTGGAAGCGGTGGTCAGCCTCCTTTTGTTTGAGATATTCCGGGAAGCGGGAATGCGGCTGCCCTCCTCGTTCGGCCAAACCATGTCGGTCGTAGGCGGGCTGATTATCGGCCAAGCCGCCATCAGTGCCGGCATTGCGGCTCCCGGAACGATTGTTATCACGGCGATTTCCGTACTCTCCACCTATACGCTCGTCAATCAGCCTTTAGTCAGCATGGTGAGTCTGGTCCGCATGGCCGTACTTTTCATCAGCGGGTTTCTCGGGCTATTCGGCACGCTGGTCAGCCTGTTGGCGCTCGTTCTTTTCATGGTCAATCTGCGCTCATTCGGAACCTACTACCTGACGCCTATATCTCCCCCGAGATTCAAGGATATCTATAAGGTTATTTTCAGGATGCCGTGGGGCAAGGAGAAATTCACCTCCGACAACCCGGACAACAAAGGATGAGGGTGGTCATGAAAATATTCAGATGCGTGCTTGTCGCGATCCTGTTCTCCACGCTTCTTACAGGCTGCTGGGGAGCCAAGGAAATCGAGCACATGATCTATGCGAATACAGTCGGCGTCGATTACGTAAAAGGCAAAGTAGTCATCTACATTCAGATGGTGAATTTCAGCGGCATAGCCAAGAAAGAGTCGGGGCAATCCCAACCGCAGAAGACGTCCGTGGGGAGAGCGGAGGGCGATTCATTTGATACCGCGATCTTTAATTTATATGCTTCAAGCCCGCAGCGGATTATTTGGAGCAATGTCAAAACGGTCGTATTCAGTGAAGCGGCACTGAAGCACAATCTGATCAAAGAAGTGCTTGAAGTGTGGGACCGTTACTACGAATTTCGGTATACGGTATGGATTATGGCGACCAAGGATCCGCTGGAAGAAGTGCTGAATACCTCTTCCATCAGCGATCTGTCGGTTATTTATTCGCAGCTCAATAGTCCGATGCGCACCTATGAGCAGAGCTCCATGGTGGCGCCGATATACTTGTACAAATTCATATGGAAGTGGAAGGAGGAGGGGGAAGCGGTTCTGCTGCCTTTCATCAGAATCGTGAAGGGTTGGACGGATAACCAGAAGCCTTCGCCCAATATTAGCATGTCCGGGGTTTGCGTGCTGAATGATCAGAAGCTGAAGGGATGTATTGACGATGGCGACATTCTGGGGCTCCGGTGGCTGGAGCGAAAAACAAAAAGGACGCCGCTCGCGATCATGCATCACAAAGAAGTGGAGGCCATGATGGTCATGAATAAAATTAAGCCGTCCATTCGTCCTAGAATAAGCCGGGGCAAGCCGGTTTTCGATATCAAGGTATCCATGCAAGCTACCCTTCCGCAGCTGAGCACAAGACTTCACAAGAAAAAACTCGAGCTGGAGGCGATTAAAGAAATCCGAGGCCAAATCATGAAAACCTATCAGAAGGGGCTGGAAATGGATGCGGATGTTTATGGGCTATCCGGCGTACTCCATCGCAGCATGCCGAAGGAATGGAAGAAATGGAGTCATAACAACCAATTGCCGCTTGATTCGGAAAGCATTGGACAGATTGACGTGAAGGTCAATCTGATCAGCGGCGGCATCTCCAAGATGAGATAACGAATAAGCGTTCCGGGGTTACCGGAACGCTTATGGATGAGTAAGTATGCTTAGGATCCGGCCTGAACCGTGCGCTGTTCTTGACGTATCCCCTGCTTGCGCTGAATCTGGAATGCTGCAAAGCTGATGAGTACCATGAGAAGCGTAAACAGCGCCAGCATCCAGGAGGTCTGATTGACCTGAAGATGATCCATGCTCCAGCCGATGAACAGCGGAATCAGAGCCCCGCCGACGCCTCCGGAAGCGATTAGAACGCTGGGGGTGGATTCTTCGCTGCCGGCCAGCATTTTGCTCGCGAACACGAGCGCGATGGAGAAGATGCCCGACATGAATAAGCCCAGCAGCAGAATAACGATAAAGGCCGAGCCCACGCCACGGGTCATAGGGAAGATCGCGAGCAGAATCAGTGTCACCACGCAGCTGCTGAGCACATATACGCGGTAATGAATGCGTTCGGCGATCACGCCGGCGAAGATCCGGCCCACGGACATGGCGATCCAGAAGCAGGTCACGCTGAGCGCGGCGCCGGCTTCCTTCATGCCGAATTTTTCGATCAGAATGGCAGGCATGAAGTTGGCAAGGCTCATTTCGGTACCGACATAAATAAAGAAGAAAAGGATAAAGAGGAGCAGAAGCCATAGCGATTTTCCCGGGTAGGGAAAAGGTTTTCGGACTTCCGAATCCTGGGTGGCTTCGCCGCGGGTCCCGGCCGGCTTCTTCAGTACGTCATCGACTTGGCCGAAAGAGCTCTTGGACCAGAACAGAAACGTAACGAGCGAGAACAACGATATGACAAGGAAGGAGAATCGCCACCAGCCTTGCGTAATCAGTCCGCTGGCAATCAGCGGCATGACCATGGCTCCAACGCCGAAGAAGACTTCAAGGCGGCTCATGGCTACCGCCGTTTTCTCGGTAATCGCTGCGATGATGATCGTTCCGATCACCGCTTCAATCATACCAAAGCCAAAGCCTGCGCATGTGGCAATCGGGTACAGCCACTCCCAAGGAGGCAGCAGCATGTAGGCGAGCTCCGCCACGCACAGCAGCCCGACGGCGATCAGCAGGCCGCCTCTTTTGCCGAAGCGCTTGTTGAGGATGGGAGAGACGAGCACCCCGGCCAGGAAACCGGCAAACTGGGTGAAGATGAGCGTCCCGCCTTCGCTGTATTCACGGCCGTAATGCTCGAGCAGCACGGGTAGCACCGAGCCGAGCACGACATGAGCCAGACCGATCAAAAAGTAGGATAAGCAGCCGATCCATAATAACCGTTTCATGATGAACTCCTTTATGAGGGGTGATTGTGCCTTTAGGCACTGTCTTACCATCATACCAAGCAATACCCCCAGCGTATATCGGTTCTGAAAAATTATGACCGGCCGCGGTTCATCCCATTGGGGAAAGGGTACACTAGATATACGCGCATTTTAGCCATTATACCAACGGATAGGAGACGGATTGAGATGGAAGCCAAGATCGTAATGGAACAAAATATCACAAAAATTATGGATCATAACGAATTCTGTTCTTTTGCCACCGTGGAAGGAAACAGACCCAAGCAGCGCTATATGGCGCTCTATAATCAGGGGCTTAGCATCCATCTGGTGACGGACCGCAAAACCCATAAGGTGGAGGAGCTTGAAGCGAATCCGCACGTATCCCTGCTGCTTGGATATGAAAAAGGCGGCACCAAAGACGTGGTGGAAATCGAGGGTACCTGCCGCGTTTCGGATGACGACGAGCTGCGCAAGCAAATCTGGAAGCCGGAGTTCAAAGGGATGTTCACAGGTCCGGAGGATCCGGATTATGTCATTCTGAAGATCAAGCCGGTGCGGATCGAGTATACCTCCGACAGTGGCGAAAAGCATGAGTGGATCGAGTAGTACACGAATATCGGAATAGGCCCATAGGCCCAAAGAATGTATGTATAATATTGTATAATACCTGGGACGGTGTCCCAGGTATTATTTTTTTACATATGGATGTTTTTGTCTTTATTTTGGCTTGGATTGGATATAAACTACTATTGGACCCGGCCATAGATTTAACCGTTGGTTTATTAAGGTAAACGGTTACAAGAAGGGTCTGCCATCATTGCTTTTCAGGTATATATTTTAGGAGGGGTAAAATGTCGAAGTCCCGTAAAAAAGTATTAAAAAGTATTACCGCTGCCGCCGTTGCCATCAATGTCCTGGCGGTTCCGTTCGCAGTTTATGCTGACGGAAGCACAGCAACCTCGAAGGTCAAGCTGCGCTTGATGGAAACATCCGATCTGCATGTCAACATGGTCAATTATGACTATTATGCAGACAAGCCTACCGACGAGTATGGTTTTGCCAAAACAGCTACGCTGATCAACAATGCGCGCAAGGAAGCCAAGAACAGCCTGTTGTTCGACAACGGGGACCTGCTGCAGGGCAATCCGCTCGGAGATTACGTGGCAAAAGTAAACCCGCTGAAGCCGGGCGAAATCCATCCGGTATATAAAGCGATGGATTTGATGAGCTATGATGCAGGCGGCGTAGGAAATCATGAATTCAACTACGGACTCGATTTTCTGAAACTGGCCGAAAAAGGCGCCAACTTCCCGATCGTCAACGCAAACATTTACAAGGACGACGGCGATAATGATGACAGCAATGACGTGAACTATTTTACCCCTTATACGATACTGAACAAGAAAGTGATTGACGAGAACGGTCAAGAGCAAACCGTCAAGGTTGGCGTGATCGCATTCGCTCCTCCGCAAATCATGCAGTGGGACAGCGCGAATCTTGTGGGTAAGGTCATCGCCAAGGACATCATCCAAACAGCTAAGAAATTCGTGCCGCAGATGAAGAAAGAAGGAGCCGACATTATTGTCGCCATCCCTCACTCCGGTTTTGAGGACATTCCGCAAACCGAACTGATGGAGAACTCCGTGCTTTATTTGAGCCAGGTGGAAGGCATCGACGCGATCATGTTCGGACATGCCCACAAGACATTCCCTAGCGCCGAGTTCAAAGGCAAAAAGGGCGTTGACCTGGACAAGGGAACGATCAACGGTGTTCCGTCCGTTGAGCCGGGATACTGGGGAGATCACCTCGGCATCATCGATCTGGATCTTGAAAAAGTAGACGGCAAGTGGAAGGTGAGCGGCTCCAAAACCGAAACCCGCGCCGTATATGATGTCGCGAACAAAAAAGCGCTGGTGGATGCCGATGAGGAAATCGTCGACGCCGTCAAAACCGAGCATGATGCGACCATCGATTACGTTCGTGGCCCCGTAGGCGAGACGACTGCGCCGATCAACAGCTATTTTGCGCTGGTACAAGATGATCCGTCCATTCAAATCGTAACCAATGCACAAAAATGGTACGTGGAAAAGAACCTGAAAGGCACTGAATACGAGAACCTTCCGGTTCTGTCTGCAGGCGCGCCGTTTAAAGCAGGCGGACGTTCCGGCGCTTCCTACTATACCAATATCCCGGCTGGAACGATCGCCATCAAAAACGTTTCCGACCTGTATGTATACCCGAATACCGTACATGCAGTCGTAGTCAACGGGGATGAACTGAAAAACTGGCTCGAATGGTCCGCAGGCCAATTCAATCAGATCGATCCATCCAAAACGACGGAGCAGCCGCTGATCAACAACGACTTCCCGACGTACAACTATGACGTGATTGACGGTGTAACCTATCAAATCGACGTTACGCAGCCAAACAAATATGATCTGAAGGGCAGTGTCGTGAACCCGGATGCAAACCGCATCAAAAATCTGCAGTACAACGGCAAGCCGATCGATCCGAAGCAAAAATTCGTTGTGGCAACCAACAACTATCGCGCTTCGTCTTCCAAATTGGCGAATCCGGACGGCAAACGCATCATCATGGCAGCTCCGGACGAAAACCGTCAGGTCATTATCGATTACATCCGCGACAATAAGACCATCAACCCGTCCGCGGACAATAACTGGTCGTTCGCACCGGTCGACAAGAAGTTGAATGTAACGTTCACGTCTTCGCCGGATGCGAAGGATTTGGTAGCGAAAAGTAAAAACATGACTTACGTTGGCGCTGCAGACAACGGCTTCGCCAAGTACAGTCTGGATCTGTCCGTTAAAGCGGAGGCTCCTTCGACAGAGCCGACAACGCCTGCTCAGCCGGAAAAACCGGTAACACCTTCAGTACCAACCAAGCCGTCCGAGCCTGCAACCAAGCCGGATCCTAAACCGACAACGAAGCCGGAACCTTCCAAGCCGTCCACAAACGGTAAGGTATATGTCATCCAAAAAGGCGACAACCTGTACCGCATCGGACTGCAGTTCGGCGTGAGCTGGGAGAAAATTGCAAAAGCCAATGGAATCAGCAATGTCCGCGGCCTGAAAATCGGCCAGCAAATCATGATTCCTTAAGTCAACTGTGACATATGTTATAGCCAAAGAAGCAAGCCGGCGTTTAATCTTAAACGCTGGCTTGTTTTTGTTAAAAACTTGTTTAAATTTAACAAAACCTCACACACAAACCGTGGGCGCCGTGCTATAATCAAGACAACAATTTTCGGCAAAATATGCCAAGGAGGAACCACATGAGCTGCAGCGGATGCGCCCCCATACAACCTGTAGAGGATCAAGGAAGGGTTCGATTCAAGCCTAGACATCATCTGGTCTCTGCAGTAATTCATGAAAGTCGGCTTGCATCGGAAACAGGCGCTGAGGAAATCATTGTATCGTATGATACCAAGGATGAGCTTCTTGATCTGGTGCACAGTTTGTATACCCTTCCGACAGAGGTCGTGGAGGCGACAGATATTTCCATTACGGGAAGAGGGCGGGATGAGAGGAACAGTCCCTGGATTTCGCTTGCCCAAATGAAGGCTAGAATGAATCATGTGAACGTGGTGGAAATTATCCAGCAGGGCCAATTCTCCAGCCATATGCAGCCGATTGTCGACGCTTCGGAACACGTTGTCGGCTTCGAGTTTTTGCTGCGTCCCGCACCGAACGGCGTTCCATTTCAGCCCTATCAATTATTCGAAATCGCCAGGGAGACCGGCATGCATTCGTTCCTGGACCGGGCGGCCCGCATATCGGCCATCGAGACGAGCGCCCAGTGGTTGCCGCGGGGCATCAAACGCTTTATCAATTTCTTGCCTTCATCCATATATAATCCCGAATATTGCCTCAGCCATACCTTTAGAACCATCGATAAATTCCACCTGGATCCGCGGGATTTTGTGTTCGAGGTGGTGGAGACGGAACAAATCGAGGATATGGATCATCTTCTGAAAATATTTAAAACATACCGAGACCACGGTATGAAGGTAGCGCTCGATGATGTAGGCTCAGGGTATTCTACCCTGGAAGTGATGTCCATGCTGAAGCCGGACTACGTCAAAATCGATCGGAGCCTCATCGACCGCTGTGACCAGGATGCTTCGAAAAGAGAGCTGATCCTGAGCATTATGGACCGGGCGGACAAATTCGGCGGGCAAGTGCTTGCGGAGGGAATCGAGCGGCGGGAGGAATTCGAATTCTGCCGGACCACCGGCATACATCTTGCTCAAGGCTACCTGTTCGGCAAACCGTCGGACCGCCCTCCGTTTGGGGCACTGCGTGCTGTGTAGCAGCTCCTATCGGCAGCATAGAGAAACCGTAATCCTGCGCAGGATTACGGTTTTTTGTTGTAAATAGAATCGTTTATCCCTTGCGGGCTATTTTCCTGGATATTTTTCAGGAGTGCAATCAATTCCTCATCATGTTTTTTCGATCGGTGAACATGACTGATGACGCTGAACATCGTATAAACACTGATGATCAGCATGAGAACGGAAATGAGCTGAATGAATGCCAATTCCATGAATATCCCCTCCTAAAGATGGATTGTTTATTCGTATTATTATAAACAAGAAAAAGAGCTATCCCTCGCGGGAAAGCTCTTTTTATAGATCTGTTCATCTGTCTTAATGCGTGACTTTAACGTTCCCCATGCCGCCAACCGTGTAATCCTTGCCGTATACGTTGATATCGGCCGGAACTTCTGATTCGTTGGTCACGAGCACGTCATGCTCGCCAACCGTCACTTTCAGGCGGGAACCGCGGAACATCACCTTGAAGGCGAAGGAGTTCCAGTGGCCCGGATTGAACGGATTCAGGTGCAGGACGCCGTCCTTCACCTTCAGGCCCCCAAAGCCATGAACAACGGACATCCAGGTGCCGGCCATGCTGGTGGTGTGGCAGCCGTCCTCGGTGTCGTTATTGTAGTTATCCAGATCCAGGCGCGAGGTGCGCAGGTACATTTCGTAAGCCTTCTCCTTGTAGCCCAGCTCGCAGGCGATAATAGAATGCACGCAAGGGGAGAGGGAAGACTCATGCACCGTCAGCGGCTCGTAGAAGTCGAAATTGCGCTTCTTCGTGGCCAGGTCGTAGCGGTCGCCCAGGAAGAACAATCCTTGCAGGACGTCAGCCTGCTTGATGTATGCCGAACGAAGGATCCGGTCCCAGGACCAGTTCTGGTTCAGCGGCAGATGCTTCGGATCGAGATCCTTGACCGGCGTCAGATCCTTGTCGAGGAAGCCGTCCTGCTGCAGGAAGACATCGCGTTCCGGATCGAACGGATAGTACATTTTGTCGATGATGTCCTGCCACTTCGCGGTTTCTTCTTCGGACAACTGCAGCTTATCCGTCAGCTCCTGGTAACGGGAAGGCTCGTTTTCGCGCAGGTAGTCGAGCACTTCAAGCGTGTATTCCATGGTCCATGACGCAATACGGTTCGTGTACCAATTGTTGTTGACGTTGTTTTCGTATTCATTCGGTCCGGTGACGCCGAGCATCACATACTGATCCTTGGCCTGCACATAGTTGACGCGCTCTTCCCAGAACCGGGAAATTTCAGCGAGCACTTCAAGGCCGTATTGGCCGAGGTAATCGAGATCGCCGGTGTAATTCACGTAATTGAAGATGGCGTAAGCGATGGCGCCGTTCCGGTGGATCTCCTCGAAGGTGATCTCCCATTCGTTATGGCATTCTTCGCCGTTCATCGTCACCATCGGATAGAGGGCGCCTTTGGTAAAGCCGAGCTTGCGCGCATTTTCCTTTGCTTTTTCCAAGTGCTTGTAGCGGTAGATCAGCAGATTGCGGGCGATGGAAGCGTCGGCTGTGCTGAGGTAGAAAGGCAGGCAGTAGGCTTCCGTATCCCAGTAGGTGCTGCCGCCGTATTTTTCGCCGGTAAATCCTTTCGGTCCGATATTGAGCCGGTCGTCTTCGCCGCTGTACGTCTGGTTCAGCTGGAAAATGTTAAAGCGGATCGCCTGCTGTGCAGCCACGTCGCCTTCGATGACGATATCGCTGTCGCGCCATTTGTCGGCCCAAGCTTGAATCTGCTCCTTATGCAGCTCCTGGAAGCCTGCCTCCACGGCGCTTTGCAGCGCGGCGCGTCCGGCATCGACGAGCTGGCCAAAGCCGTAATCGCGGGAAGTCACGTTTGCAACGTATTTATAAATGACGATTTGTTCATTTTGGGCGGCTTCCACCTGCACGCGGGCGGCAACATACTTCTCTTTTTCGATGTGCTCGGGCTGCAGGGCAAGCGGATCGCCGTTTTTGCTGATTTCGAAGGTCATGACCGAGGTCAGGTGAAAGTCGAGCTTTTTCGTTTTGACCGTTAACACGGCATCCTTTTCGCCGAATTCCTTGAATACTTCCGTCCAGAATTTTTCCTCGTAGTTCGAGTCCTTATTCTGCACGTCGCCGTCCAGATATGGCGTTACAGTCAAGGTTCCGCTGAAGTTCAGCGGGGTAACCGCATAGCGGATGGCACCAATCTCATGGCGGGTCATGCTGACGAAGCGGAGCGCCTCCACGCGCACTTCCTTGCCGTCCTCAAGCTCGGCGGTGAAGCTGCGGGACAGCGTGCCTTCCTTCATGTTCAGCACCCGCGAGAAATCCTTTACCGTACAGGCGGCAAGATCAAGCTTCACGCCGTCGATGTCGATGTCGATGCCGATCCAGTTGGTGCTGTTCAGCACTTTAGCAAAATACTCCGGATAGCCGTTTTTCCACCAACCGACACGGGTCTTGTCGGGATAGTAGACGCCGGCCATGTAGCTGCCCTGCAGCGAAGGTCCGCTGAAGGACTCCTCAAAGTTGGCGCGCTGGCCCATATAACCGTTTCCGATGCTGAAAATACTTTCCGAGATTTCATGCTGATGCAGTTGAAAATCCTCTTCGATAATATTCCATTTATCGAGCTTTAAATATTGCTTCACAGTAACCGGCTCCTTTTGAAGGCATAGTAAGTAACAAATCCGAAAGATGGTTTCTATATTTTGCGAAAACTTGATGTCATTTATTTTCGATTTCCAGGGAAATATCCCGAATTTAGCGGACCGGGAACAGCTTCATCAGGCGGCTAGCCGACATTTCCTGCAGCGAAGACACGACGTCATCGGCACGGCCAAGCGTCGCTTTGGAGCCGACCCCGATGCTGCGCATTCCGGCGCGGATCGCAGCTTCAATCCCGGCTTCGGCATCCTCGAACACGACGCATTCGGCCGGGTCTACCTTCAGCTCCTGCGCGCCCAGCAGAAATACTTCCGGGTCCGGCTTGGCGCTCGCCGTTTTCGTACCGTCGATGATGGCATCGAAATATGGCACCATATGCGTGTTGTTCAGGATCGTCATCGCATTTTTGCTGGCCGAACCGAGGGCGATCCGAATGCCTTCGGCTTTCAGCTCCTGCAAAAAGGCAAGCGCGCCCGGCAAAATCTCCGATTCATCCATACGGGATATGTAATCCACGTACCATGCATTTTTTTTCTCGGCCAGGGCGAGCTTGGTTTCCTCATCCAGGTTTAACCCGCCGATCCCGAGCAGAATGTCGAGTGAAGCCATCCGGCTTACGCCTTTCAGGCGTTCGTTATCCTGTTCCGTAAAATCAAAGCCGAGCTCTTCGGCAAGCCGTTTCCAGGCCAGATAATGATATTTCGCAGTATCGACAAGCACGCCGTCCAGATCGAACAGACAAGCGCGAATCGGAGTGTGAAGCGTCATTGGTGAAATCCTCCTTTGAGTTTGTGCAAACGTTTGAACAATTTCTGAAAATAAAGGAAGCACCAAAGATGCTCCACGGATTGAAATACATTTGTATGACATGCTTCCGTTGTCCGCGAATGCGGGCAAGAGGAGAAGCGGGGTACTTCTGAGTTGAAAATAACGTTAAACCGGCCCGGTCGTCAAGTAGTTTTTTCGAATACCCAGGACGATAAAAACGCGGATAGGCAATTCGTTGGATTGGGCCGGGCATTCCGGCGAAGCATACGGGCTTGCTTAAGATGGCCTCGGCGGCGAATAGATCGAAGATTCTCTGATGACCAGCCGATGGGGAATAATATGGCGTTTCTGGAACTGCTGCTCCCCGTCATGCTGAATCGACTGGATCAAGGCTTGCGACGCGGTATAGCCAAGATTATAAATGCCGATATCCATGCTGCTGACAGGCGGCGTCGACAGCTCGGCAATGGAAAGATTGTTAAAGCTGACAATGCACAGATCTTCGGGAACCTTGTATCCGAGCTCATGCAGTCCGCGCAGAACACCGAGGGATACCAGATCATCCACAACGACGAGCGCAGTCGGTCTCTCCGGCAGATTCATGAAAAAGGACATGGCCCGATAGCCGCTTTCCTGCAAAAATTCGCCTTCAACGATCCAATCCTTGCGCATGGCAAGACCTGCTTCGTCCAGTGCGGTAACGTATCCCTTCATGCGATCGCGCGATACGATGTGATTCGGGGGACCGCTGACAAAGCCGATGCGCTGATGGCCGAGCGAAATCAAATGCTTGGTGGCATCATAGGCAGCCTGGACGTTGTCGTTATCCACGGACAGAATATCCGGATATTTCTCGCTTCTTCCGACAAGGACGAACGGAAACTGGTTATTCTTCAAGAATTCAACCACCCGGTCATCCTTGCGGGAGTAGAGAAGGATGGCGCCGTCGACCCGCTTGCCCTTCAGAAGGCGCGATACGGCTTCGATTTCCTCCTGCTCGCTTCCACCGGAACTGATGACCACGTCATATCCCGAGCGATTGGCCTGGGTAACGATACCGCGAATCAGCTCCATGAAAAACATATTCAGAAACAGCTCCTCGGCCGGCTTCGGCAAAATCACGCAGATGCTTTCCGTGGTGCGCGACACCAGGCTTTTGGCCATAATATTCGGATGATATCCGAGTTCCTCCATGACATCCCGGACCTTTTGGGACGTTTCTCGGCTGATTCTGGTGTTATTCGACAGCACACGGGACACGGTGGAGGGAGAAACGCCCGCTTTTTTGGCGACATCTTTTATCGTGACAGACATTGTGACCTCCCTGTGGAAACGTTTGCGTTCCTAGATAGACGGGGACATCTTCACCCGCTTTTATGATGATAGAGTTTAAACGCTTAAAGCCACGCATAACACGCAAAAAGGGCTATTCGAGGCCTGGTGCGCCGTAAGAGTGTTTTAGGCATCATGGCAGAGGCATGGATAAAGCGTTTGGCCTTATCCATTTGAATTTGTTTATTGAGCGTTTGCCCAGCAGAATACCTGCATCAGCCTCGACACGAGGCTTAACCTTGTGAGGGATTCTTACGCTGATTTTACACTTGCTATCTTAATCCAAAGGTTCTGGCTTGTAAATATGGTTCCTCACCGCCCGGAAAATTTTCAAGAAAATATGCAATGCACTGCGCATCCGCGTTTCTTCTGCCTGAGTGAGGGCTTTACCAAACGCGATATGTAAATTTCAAGAAAAAAAGGGGTTGCGCAAACGTTTTTGCGCATCGTATTCTTCGTAATGAAGAGCACAAGAGCAAGAAGCCGGCAAGTTTCGCTGGAACAGCCTGGTTGCAAGCATGCCGGTTGTTCGAAACCGGCTGCATGTGCTAAACGAAAGAAGGGAGGCTGGATGTATGGTGAGAAAATCAGGAACTGCGGCGTGGCGGCGTTGGGGAGCCGGCATGGGCGCCGTGATGTTAACGGGTTCTTTAATTGCAGGCTGCAGCCATCCGGATAAACCGGCCGGATCGGATAGCAAGCCGATCGCGCAGGGGAACGGGACGAAGCAGGAGGCAGGCGTAACCCTGCATCAAGGGGAATCGGCGCCGGAGAACGGAAAAAAGGCGCAGGCCGCCGAGATTCACGAGCAGCCGTCGACCGTTTATTACGAGGTGTTCGTCCGTTCCTTTTATGATTCGAACGGGGATGGCATCGGCGATCTCAGAGGATTGACAGAAAAGCTGGATTATCTGAATGACGGCAATCCGGACACGCATGATGACCTGGGCGTGGGAGGCATCTGGCTGATGCCGGTCAACCCGTCCCCGAGCTATCACGGCTACGATATCACCGACTACCGGAATATCAATCCGGATTACGGGACGCTGGAAGACATGAAGAAGCTGGTCGAAGAAGCGCATAAACGCGGAATCAAGGTCATTATGGACCTGGTCGTCAATCATACGAGCGTGAAGCATCCATGGTTCATCCAGGCCGCTCAGGACAAAAACAGCAAGTACCGCGACTGGTATGTATGGGCAGAAGATCAAGGCGTAGCGCCTAGCGGGACGAGTGCGGCAGGAAGCGGCAATCCGTGGTTCGAACGCGGCGGTGCCCATTATCTCGGTACGTTCTGGGAAGGCATGCCGGATCTGAATTACGACAATCCGGAAGTGCGTAAGGAAATCGAAGACGTAGGGCAATTCTGGTTGAAGCTTGGGGTGGACGGATTCCGGGTCGACGGGGCCAAGCACATCTATGAAAATCTGCAAAGCGACCGCAGCCCCGCTACGACAGCCAAGAATGAGGCCTGGTGGCAGGAATTCCGCGGAAGCATGAATGCGGTGAACAAGGATGCTTATATGGTCGGCGAGGTATGGGAGAAATCCGCGGCCGCCATCGCCCCGTATTTGAACGATGCCTTTAATTCGGCTTTTGACTTTAATCTTGCGGAGAATATCATCAGCGCGGTCAAGCAAGAGAAGGACAACAATCTCGGATTTACGCTGGAGCGCACAAATCAATTCTATATGGACAAATCCGGCAACAAGTTCGTGGATGCCGTCTTTTTGACGAACCACGACCAGGACCGGGTGATGAGCCAGCTCGGCAACGATGTCAATCATGCCAAAATGGCGGCGGCCTTGCTGCTGACGCTCCCGGGCAACCCGTTTATATATTACGGGGAAGAGATCGGCATGCAGGGCGTGAAGCCTGACGAGCATATCCGTGAACCGTTCGCATGGAGCGGGAGCGGAAAGGACAAGGGGCAGACCACTTGGGAAAAGGCTGCTGTCAGCGGAACGAATCAGGCGGATGCCAACGTGGAAACCCAAACAGGACAAAAGGGTTCACTGCTGTCCACATACCGGATGCTGATCGGCTGGCGAAATGAACTGCCTGCGCTCCGCGATGGGGATCTGAAGAGTGTCGACACCCAAAATTCGGCCATCGTTTCGTTTGTGCGCAGAAGCGCACAGCAATCTGTGCTAGTTTTGCACAACCTGTCGGGGCAATCACAGGAAGTCAAACTGGACTCAGCGGATACGGCGTCCTTCGCCAGCATGATCAGAAGCAGCAGCGGCACCGCGTCAATTCACGAAAATATTGTAATGGTCCCAGCTTATTCCACCGTTGTTCTGCAATAAAACGGGAGAAAAACAAAGGTATTATGCGATATCGGAAGAAAACGGGAGATAATCCGCTTCACAATGTCATAAATGGCTGAAAATATACTGTGCAAACGTTTTTACAAAATATAAAGCGTTGTGTATGATTAACCCATGATTAAAGCGCTTACTTACCAAAAACTTGAGATACCCGGTCTATAACATAGATTGAATTCATGGAATAACAAGCCTTAATTCAATCTGTATACATAAAAAATAGACTCGTCATCCTTTTTGTGAAATCGTTTGCGCTAAAATCAGGGGCGTACAAATATAAATCTTGGAGAGGGGTTATTTTGAAATGAAAATGAAACAATTTATGGCACTGGCTGCAACGCTGACCATGGCATTCTCCATAACGGCATGCGGCAGTTCAAGCAAAACAGCTGAGGAACCGGCTTCCTCGACTGGCACGGATACAGAGACAACAACGCCGGCAGATAACAAAGATGAATCAACAACCACGGAAGCACTGAAGCCTGAAGACGGAGCTTCGCTCGTCGTTTGGGAAAGTAAAGACGAAAGAGTGTTCACCGATGAGATCGCCAAACAATTTACGGCCAAATATAACGTTCCCGTCAAAATCGAAGAAGTTGCCCCGACGGATCAAGTAACCAAACTGTCGCAGGACGGACCATCCGGACTGGCTGCGGACGTCGTGATCTTCCCGCATGACAACCTGGGCAGAGCGGTTGAAGCAGGACTTCTGCTTTCAAACGATGCATTTAAAGACGAGACAACCAACAACAATACGGAGGCTTCCGTACAAGGCGCTTCCTATGACGGCACGCTTTACGGATATCCGAGAGCGGCTGAAACCTATGCCCTCTATTACAACAAGTCCATCCTGAAGGAAGCTCCGAAGTCGTTTGAAGACGTATTGGCATTCGGCAAAACGTTTACAGACAACGCGAAGAAAAAATACGCCATCATGTGGGAAACGGGCAACATGTACTTCAACTACCCGTTCATCGCTACGACAGGCGGTTATATCTTCGGCAAGAACGGCACTGATAAAGACGATATCGGCATCAACAATGAAGGCGCCCTGGAAAGCTTGAAAGTGTACCAGCAGCTGAAATCCATCCTGCCTATAAAGAGCGGCGACATCAACCCGGACATCAAGCGCAGCTTGTTCAACTCCGGCGACGTAGCGATGGATATCAACGGACCTTGGGAGCTTGGCGGCTACAAAAAAGCGCTCGGCGACAACCTTGGCGTAGCACCGATTCCGACGATCGGCGGCAAAACAGCAATTTCCTTCTCCGGCATTAAAGCTTGGTATGTAAACTCCTTTACGAAGTATCCGAACGCAGCCCAACTGTTCGCTGAATTCGCTTCGACGAAGGACGCACAGCTACTGCTGAACGAAAAGGTCGGCTCCATTCCAACAAACAAGGAAGCTCTGGAATCCGACCAAATCAAAAACGATCCATATGTATCCGCATTTGCAGAGCAAGCCAAAAACTCGCAGCCAATGCCTTCCATTCCTGAAATGGGCAACGTATGGAGCCCTGTGAACGCGGCGCTTCCTGAAATCTGGGATAACAATGCGGATCCGAAGACAGCCATGGATAAGGCTGCTCAACAAATCAAAGATCTGAACAACGGCGCAACCAAGTAATACCTGGAAGCACGCTGTGCAAGCCATAGTGAACCTACCCGCCGCTCGGGGAGCGGCGGGTAGTTCTCCTTAAGATGTGAGGACCTTCCGTTCGAAGGAAGAAGTGGATATCTTGGGAAGCAACAAACAGCCGCGATCGGCGGCATTTGCACAAAACGGGAGTACGCCCGAAAAAAAGCGTTAGGGTTCGGGGAGAGGAGAGGGCTGATGAAAGGGTACCGCATCAAGGCAACGATACTGTCGATTTTCAGCATGGGACTGGGACAAATATATAACCGCCAGATCATCAAGGGCATCGTTTTCCTGCTTGTCGAGGCTTGGGGCATTTTTTATTTCAGCGGCACTTTAGGCAGAGCTTTATGGGGGATCGTAACCCTGGGCGATGAGCCGCGGAGATTGGTAAAGGGAAAATGGCTCGAAGGAGACCATTCCATCTTCATTTTGGTTCAGAGCTTGATCACGTTATTGTTTTTTGCATTGTTCATTGCCGTATATATTATGAACATCCGGGATGCCTATAAAACGGCGCGAAACCGGGAAGAGGGCAGAAAGCCCAATGATTTTAAGCAATCGGTCCGTTATGTTCTGGACTATAAATTCGCGCAATCTTTTCTTTCTTTGCCGGCCTTAGGCATTTTGTTCTTCACGATCATGCCGATCATGTTCATGATCATGCTGGCATTCACGAACTATTCAGCACCGAACCACATTCCGCCGGCGAAGCTCGTCGATTGGGTCGGCTTTCAGACGTTCAGGGACCTGTTGTCTCTGAAAACCTGGAGCCATACGTTTTTTGGTGTATTAACTTGGACGATTATCTGGGCGGTCCTGTCCACACTGACCACGTATCTGGGCGGCATGCTCGTCGCGCTGCTGATCAACCAGCAGGGCATCAAATTCAAGGGTCTGTGGCGGACCATCCTGGTTATACCATACGCCATTCCGCAGCTAATATCGCTGCTTGTCATGCGGAATATGTTTAACGGCCAATTCGGCCCGATCAACCAGTATTTCAGCTATTTCGGGCTTGCCGGACTTCCTTGGCTTACCGATCCGTTCTGGGCTAAAGTAACGGTCATCGTCGTCAATATGTGGGTCGGCATTCCGGTGTCCATGATTCTGATCATGGGTATCCTGACGACAATCCCAAAAGATATGTACGAAGCGGCGGAAATGGACGGCGCGAGCGGTTACCAGAAATTCCGCATCGTCACGCTGCCAATGGTGCTGTTCTCGACCGCGCCGACGCTTATCATGCTGTTCGCGGGCAATATCAACAACTTTAACGCTATCTATCTGCTGACGAGCGGTAATCCGGTCGTCGGGGATTACCAGTACGCAGGCGCGACCGATTTGCTCGTGACCTGGCTGTACAAACTGACGCTGGATCAGAACAAATACAACATGGCTTCGGCCGTCGGCATTATTATCTTCCTGATTATCGCTTCGTTCTCCATCTACAACTATCGCCGGACCAAGTCATTTAAAGAGGAGGACATGATCCAATGAACGGACGCAAAGCGAGAAAAGGGGTACGTCTGGGCCTTAGCTACTTGGTATTGATCATTTTGTCGATCGGGGCGGTTTATCCGGCGTTGTGGGTTGTTCTGGGCTCGTTCCGCCCGGGCAAATCGCTGTACAGCAAAACCTTGATTCCCGAGAGCTTTACACTTGAGCACTACCGGGAGCTGTTTAACTCTCAAAGTATCCTGTTCGGGCAATGGTACTTGAATACCTTGAAGATCGCCACGTTATCGATGATCATCGGCGTATTCCTGACCCTGCTCACGAGTTATGCGTTATCGAGGTTTCGTTTCCGCTTACGCAAAACAGCGCTGTCCACGATCCTGATCCTGGGCATGTTCCCGGGCTTCATGAGCATGATCGCCATCTACCTGCTGCTGAAGGAATGGCATTTGCTCGACACGCATTTGGCGCTTGTGATCGTATATGCGGCGGGGGCACCTCTTGGCGGAACGTTCATCGCCAAAGGCTTCCTGGACACGATTCCGCGCACGCTGGACGAAGCGGCCAAAATCGACGGCGCCAGCAACTGGATGATCTTCACGCGGATCATCTTGCCGCTATCCAGACCGATGATCACCTACATGGCCCTGACGCAATTCGTCGGTCCATGGGTCGACTATATCTTTGCAAGGCTCGTGCTGCGCACCAAGGAAAACTGGACGCTGGCCGTCGGATTGTACGATATGGTCGCCAGCAACCAGAACACGAATTTCACGGCCTTCGCCGCAGGATCCGTCCTGATCGCCGTTCCGATCACGATCCTGTTTATATTCCTGCAGCGTTTGCTTGTGGACGGCCTGACCTCAGGCGCAAGCAAAGGCTAATCTGCATTACGACATCAAGAAGGTACAGCTGCTGCATGGCTTATGCGCGGCTGTACCTTTTTTGCGGCTAAAGACGAGGAGGAAAGAATTTTGATCACAAAACAGCGTTTCCGGATTCCGTACATAGGCGTAAAACTGTTTCTTATTATTGTAGCGGCGGTCGTGCTGCTGTCCGCTGCTGTCGGGCTGATATCGTACCAAACGTCCAAAAGCATCATCACAGAGCAGGTATCTGCTTCTTCGACGCTGGCTGTTGCGCAGGCGGCGGATAAGCTGGATTTTCTGTTTCAGCAGTATGAGGGGTTATCCCGCCAGTTTGCGGTGGACAGCACCCTCAAAAGCGATATGGAAACCGTCAGCAGACCGGGCATAGGCATCGTGGAAAAGAACGCGGCCGAGGAGCGAATCCGCCGCAGGCTGGATTCCATCAAAAGCTCCGATGACCGGCTGCTTGGCGTCCGGCTCGTCTCCAAGAGCCTCGTGGACAGCATGTCCTACAAATCGAGCGGCATCAGCAATCTGCGCTCGGATGAAGGGATCAAGCGCAATATCGGCCTCATTACGGACGCCGGGGGCCAAACCGTATGGTTCCCCGCGCAGCAGAAAGGATTTTTCAGCGCCTACGCGGAGCCGACCTTAACCTTGGGCAGGCTGCTTCGGAACATGAAGGATCCGCAGGCGGAATATATTCTTTTATTCGAAATCAAGGAGCAGGCTTTGGATCAAATGCTCGCGGGACTGAAGCTCGGGGAAAGCGGGCATACGGTCATGCTGGATTCGGCCGGAAACATCGTCCACGCCGTGGACCGCTCGCAGCTCGGACAAGCTTTCGGTCTGCCAATTGGCAAGACGGACGGGCTGAACGAGGGCTCCTTGACGGCGGCAGGCGAGAACGGTGAAGAGCAGCTCGTGGTTTATAAACCGCTCGGATCCACGAAGTGGCTGCTCGTAGGCTACGCGCCGGTCAGCGATTTCGTCAAAGGCACGCAAAAGCTGCTCTACGCGACAATCATCGTCATCGTGGCTGCCGTCGCGCTGGCGCTCCTGATCGGATGGTATGCCGGACGCTCCGTCGGCAGGCCGCTCGGCAAGCTGTGCAAGCTGATGGAGGAAGGGGAGAACGGGAATCTCGCGGTGAGGACACGGTTTCGCCGAGGCGACGAAATCGGTCGGCTGGGACAGAGCTTTAACCGGATGATGGAGCATATTTCCGGGCTTGTGCAGAAGACCCAAGAGTCTGCGCAGGCCGTTCTGGATACCGCGGGGGAGCTGCAGCAGGCATCGAGAAGCACGTCCATGACGGCTGGCGAGCTGGCTTTGGCATCAAGAGGCATTGCGGAAGGTGCCGCCCATCTGGCCGCCGAATCGGAGACGGAGAACACCTTGGCCGAAGGGATGACCGGCAAAATGTCGCAGGTCGCGGAAGCCAACGGCATGGTGGAGTCCGCGGCTGCGCTCGTGCGGGACGCCAGCGGCCAAGGGGCGGACTATATGAAGCAGCTGGTACACAAAACCGGCCAACTCGTCCACCGCAGCCACGAGATCGTCCGCGGTGCGGAGGAGCTCAAAGGCCACGCCTCTTCGATCGACAAGCTGCTTGAGCTCATGAATACGATCACGAAGCAGACGAATATCCTGTCGATGAACGCGGCCATTGAGGCGGCGAGGGCCGGATCGGCCGGACGCGGATTCATGGTTGTTGCGGATCAGATCCGCCTGCTGGCGGAAGAATCCAAGCAGTCCATCCGGATGGCGGCGGAAATGACCGGCGACATCACACGCGGCGTGGAGCATACCGTGGCATCGCTGACCGCCGTGCTGCCGGTATACGATGAACAGCTGCAGTCGGTGCAGGAAGCCTCGTCGATTTTTCAAAGCGTCAAGCATCAGATGGATGACGTTCTCGCGAGGATCGAAGGCTCTTCGGCTTCCATTGACGATGTGTCCGCCGCCCAGCAGATGCTGGCCTCCTCGATTGGTTCCATTGGCAGCGTCGTGGAAGAAACCATGGCCGCAACGGAAGAGGTGGCTGCCATGTCCTCGCAGCAGCATGCGGTGAGCGAGAAGCTGGTCGCGCTCTCGGCACGGCTGGAGGAGACGTCGCGGGGATTGCAGGAGTCGATGGCTTCATTCCGAATATAAAGGAAAGAATCATCATTCTCATGCTTTGATACAGGGGGAAAGCCGATGGAGGTATGTTGTCAGACCGAGCGCATCCTGCTGCGTCCGTTCGAAGAAGCCGATGCGGAAGCGGCCAAGAAATTTTGGGGAGACGAGGAGGTCATGCGGTACTGCCTTGGCGCCACATCGCATGACAAGCTGCCCTTGATCCTTCAGGGATACCGCAACTGCCATCAGGCCAAAGGCTTGTCGGTGTACGCGGTCGTGGAGAAGGTGACGGGAGAGGTGATCGGCGCGTGCGGATTTAATATATCGGGGGATGTGCAGGACGTAGAGCTAATCTACCATTTTGCCCGATCCAGCTGGGGAAAAGGATATGCCACCGAGGCGGCAAGGGCCTGCCTGGAGCTGGCCAGGGAGAATGGCCGCGTGAAGCGGGTGAGCGCGTCGGTAGACCCGAATAACCTGGATTCGCATCACATTCTGAAAAAGATCGGATTCGAATATGCCGGCACCGAATGGTTTGAGGATACGGAGCAGGAAGAGTCCGTGTATGAACTGAAGCTGGGATAGCGCGAAAGGGAGAGCAGATCATCTGGAGATGAACTGCTCTTTTTTGGGGGAATGAAGCAGGAAAGGCATGAAATTATTGTTCCAATAAAATACATCCGTCGGGTACAATAGGGCCACAAGGGGGAGTAACATGAAGATCCGCGTGTTGATAGCCGATGACAATTCATTCATCCGCGAAGGGATGAAAATTATTTTAAATACCTTTGGAGAGTTCGACGTGCTGGCCACGGTCGGCGACGGGCAGGAAGCCGTAGACTTTTGCAGGACGCATGAGGTGGACGTAGCTCTGCTTGATGTACGGATGCCGAAGATGAATGGCGTGGAGGCGACAAGGCTGATTAGCGGGCATACCGCGGCCAAGCCACTGATTCTGACGACCTTCGATGACGATGAGTACATATTGGATGCCATCCGCTTCGGCGCGAAGGGGTATCTGCTGAAAAATAACGATCCGGAGCGGATTCGCGATGCGATCAAAAGCGTACATAACGGACATAGCGTCCTGCAAGATGTCGTGCTGGAAAAGCTGAAATCCCAGATGGCGGGCGGCGGACAGGAGCAAAAGCCGGAGCAGATGGAGAATTCGCCAGCCGGCGCAGGAACCGCAAGCATGATACCGGAGCAGACAGGGGCGCTCCCGTTCGACCGCAGCCAGTTTACCGAACGGGAGCTGGATGTGATGTCCCGCATCGCGCAGGGGCTATCCAACAAGGAAATATCCAAAGAGCTGTTTATTTCCGAAGGCACGACGGCCAACTATATCACTTCCATCCTGAACAAAACCGCACTTTCGCACCGTACGCAGATCGCGATCTATTATCTGACGGGAAAGATCCGGTAAGAGGGGAGACCGTGGCAGGGGATGGAATTATGGACAATCGGCAACAAGGCGATCGTGCTGTTATATGTCGTGATCGTTACGTATTTTTCCGATCGGGAGCCGAGCCGGTGGATGGTGCTGCTCGTGTTGATTTATGCTGCCCTCAACTTGGCGCTCCATATCGTGAAGAATGCCCGGCTTAAAAGAGCGCTGCTTTTTGCGGTTTTGGCTTACACCATCGGCTGCGCATGGAGGGAAGAGCCGAATTTCATTCTTTTGCTTCCGCTGAGCCTGTGTGAGCTGACCATGCTTTTGGATGGGCGACGGCGGTATGCGCCCTTGCTGGCCATGCTGGTGCTGCCGGGTTTTGCGCTTCGGGGCCACGAACTCATAAGCTATGTTTTCATCGCGATGCTCACCTTCGTAAACTATGCGCTAATCGGCCATTACACGGCCAAGGCGAACCGGCAGGAGGATGCCATGGACCGTTTGCGCCGGGACGTGCAGCGGTTGGCCAAAAAACAGAACGACAACGACATGTTCGCCCGAACCTCGGAATACATGGTCAAGCTGGAGGAACGTAACCGGCTCGCGCAGGAAATCCATGACGGGCTCGGACACGCGATGACGGGAGCGCTTATCCAGATGGAGGCGGCCAAGCGGCTGCTGAACAGCGATCCGGCCATGGCTGGCACCTTGCTCCAAAACGCGATCGGCATATCCAAGGAAGGCATCGAGGAAATCCGTCTCACCCTGAAAAACAACAAGCCGCTGGTCGAGCAGCTCGGCTTGAACCGGTTGAAGTCGGCGGTGGAGTCTTTCGGCATGCAGTCCGATCTGCGCACAATCGTGGTCCATGAAGGGAATATGGAAGCCATCACGCCGCTGCAGTGGAAAATCATACATGAAAACGTGATCGAATGCCTGACGAATGCGGCCAAATACGCTTCGGCGACCGCCGTGAACGTCGAGGTCCGCGTATTGAACCGCTTCATTCAGGCTGTGGTGTCGGACAACGGAAAGGGTGCGGGCCAGATCGTAAAGGGTCTCGGTCTGCTCGGCATGGAGGAGCGGACCGCTTCGGTGAGCGGGACGGTCATCGCCGACGGCTCTTCGGGATTTACGGTGACGACGCTGATCCCTTACGGCCGGGGATGAAGATGTTCATGCCGGCTTTTGCCGGGGACGCGCCTTAAGCTCATGAAAAAACATGAAATTTCTCATATCGCAAGGATGAACTTATGCACTGACGTAAGGGCATCCTTTTTTTGTAAGATGGAACCATGAAACGGACGCGATCAACGCGGACGATGACGATGAAAATACAATCGATAACAACGCAAGCCTGAGCATGAGATAACAAATTGGGAAACCAAGAAAAAGAATAAGAAAAGAATGGGGAGAGCGGATGATGAACGTATTGGAACTGCGAGGCCTGACCAAAAAATTCGGCGATTTCTTCGCCGTGGATAACATGTCGCTGCAGGTTCGGGAGGGAGAAATTTTCGGATTCCTCGGCTCGAACGGGGCCGGCAAAAGCACGACGATTAATATGGTATCCTCCCTGCTGCGGCCGAGCGGCGGCGAAATCCGAATCTTGGACCGCGACATCGCCAAGCATTCGCGTTTCGCCAAAATGAACCTCGGCATCGTGCCGCAGGATCTGGCGATATACGAGGATATGACTGCCTTCGAGAATGTCAGCTTTTTTGCCGGTTTGTACGGACTTCGCGGAAGCGAGCTGAAGGAGCGGGTGGAGGAAGCGCTGGAATTCGTGGGCTTAAGCGACAAGGCCAAGAGCTTCCCGAAAAACTTCTCCGGCGGCATGAAGCGCCGCCTCAACATCGCGTGCGCCATTGCCCATAAGCCGAAGCTGATCATCATGGATGAACCGACGGTCGGCATCGATCCGCAGTCGCGGAACTATATTTTGACGTCGGTCCGGAAGCTGAACGAAACAGGCTGTACGATCATCTATACGAGCCACTACATGGAGGAAGTAGAGGAAATCTGTTCCCGTATCGCGATCGTGGACCATGGCAAAATCATCGCCGAAGGTACCAAGGAGCAATTAAAGGCGACCATTACCGACGTGAAGGATATCCGGATCGGGCTGAAAACGCTGGACGGCTTGGAGCCTGCGCTCCTGCAATCCATTCCCGGCATCCGCGTGCTCAGTGTGCAGCAGGATGAACATGCGGTCCGCATTCAAAGCGATGCCGCGGTCGATAACTTGAGCAAGATTCTGAAGCAGCTGATCGACGGCGGCATGGAAATCCGGTCCGTGGCGGAACAGGCGCCCACGCTGGAAACGGTATTCCTGACGCTTACCGGCAGAAATTTACGGGATTAGGATGAAGGGGAGGAGATAAGCCGATGAATAACCTATTATCGATGGCCTGGAAGGAAATGCGCCATGATTTCCGGGACGTGAAGACGCTGGTCTTTTTGCTGGCATTCCCGATCCTGCTCATGCTGATCTTGGGATTCGCCCTTACGAATGCATTCAGCTCGAATGCAACGATCAAAGACGTGAAGGTGCTGGTGCATAATACGAGCAGCGGTCAGCTGTCCAAAGCGTATGCGGCATTTGCCGAGGAAGCCGGAAAAACCGGCATCGTGTTCGAAGACGTGAAAACGGGTATGGACGGACGCGAGGAGGTCGAACAGAACCGCTACACCGATTATTTGGAGATCAGCGACGGCGGCATTCATTTGTACGGCAGCAGCCGGAGTACGATCGAGAGCAACATTGTCCAAGGCATGATGAACTCCTTTGCCGACCGGTACAATGCAGCTGCCGCGGTGGCGAAGCAGGATCCGGCCAAGGTTGCGACGCTGCTGGCGGCGGCGGGTCCGGAAGGATATATCCAAGATTCGTCCATTGATGCGGAGCGGCAGCCGGGTGCGATCGATTACTACGCGATCGCGATGACGGTCATGATCGGCCTCTGGGGCGCGATGAGCGGGGGATCCCTGATCCGTTACGAAATCGTGCGCGGGACGGCGGCAAGGCTGGCCGCGGCGCCGGTGAGAAAAAGCGATATTTTCATCGGCAAGGTGCTTGGAAGCGTCGTCCTTAATATGCTGTGCGTACTGGTGATCGTTATGTTCAGCAAATACGTATTCAAAGCCTACTGGGGCGATCATCTGCTTCCTGTCTTCCTCGTGCTGCTTACCGAGGTGGTCATGTCGATCAGCTTGGGTCTCGCGATCAGTTATATGATGAAGGGCGAGCCGTCCGGAGGGGTGGTCATGATCATCGTGCAGCTCGCATCCTTTCTTGGCGGGGCATACTTCCCCCTGGGGAACGATATCGGCGGGTTTCTCGGCAGCGTCGCCGGCTTGTCACCGATTCGCTGGGCGAATCAGGCGTTGACCGGCATTATATACAATCATTCGATGTCATCGGCCTGGACGGCCATGATGCTTAATACCGGCTTGGCCGTGCTGTTTATCGCCGTGGCCGCCGTCATGATGCAGCGCAAGGAGGGAATCTGACATGTGGAACGAAATTTGGTTTTTGGTTCGTATGACACTGCTGACCACGTTTCGGAAGCGGAAAAACCTGATATTGTACTTCGGGCTGCCGATTGCCGGCGTGCTGGTATCCACCATGCTGTATGGATCGCAGTCGTCACCGGACCTGCGCGTAGGCATTGTCAACGAGGATGCCGGCAAGTCCGTCACGTCCGACACGATCCGGTTCGTCGAGAGACTCGATCACGTGAAGCTTGTAAATACGACACGCGAGGAATTGAAGGCGAAAATCGCCGCGAGCGACCTGGATGCGGGTCTGATTTTCGAGCAGGGCTTCGCTGATAGCGTGCTGCAGGGCAAACCCGGGCATATCGCCATCCAGTCGGTCAAGGGCGCTTCGGTGACGTCCTATATCAAATCCATGCTGTACGGCTATATCGGGAATGTTACGGCGATGGGAACGATCGCCGCGGGGGACGGGGGCAAGTTCCAGCAGCTGTATGACAGTTACCAGGCGGGGGCGTTCAAGCTGACGTCGGAATCAGTGAACGATACGTCCAAGACGAAGGAGATGTCTTATCAGTCGATCGGCTTCCTCATCATGTTCATGATGACTTCCGCGGTCAATCTGTCGCAGCTCATCCTGAAGAACAAGGAGAACCGGACCTACTTCCGCGTGCTGGCCTCGCCGGTCAGCTCCCGGACCTATGTCCTGTCGAACGTGATCGTCAATTTGATCGTCATGATCATCCAGATTGCCGTCGCGCTGTTCTTCATGACGGTGGTATTCGGCATCGATCCGGGCATTCCGCTCGATGCGATGATTTTCATCCTCGGTTTGTTCGCGCTCGTATCGGTCAGTATCTCGCTGGTCATCGTCTCTTTCTCCAAAAGCACGGCTTCGGCCAATGCGCTGCAGAACCTGATCGTGACCCCGACCTGCCTGCTTTCCGGCTGCTTTTTCCCAAGAAGCATCATGCCCGAAACCTTTCGCCGGATCTCCGACTTTCTGCCCCAGAACTGGGTACTGGAGTCGCTCGGAAAGCTGCAGGCGGGAGACACGCTGATGAACATCGGCTTTAACCTGGTCATCCTGCTTGCCTTTGCCGTCGTGTTCTTCCTGCTTGCGACATACAAATTCGGGCGCAACAACGATACGCGCAATTTTGTGTAGTGAATAGTTAAGGCTGTGAATGACAAAGAAGCTCCCGAACGAGAGTCCGGAGAGCTTCTTTATTTGGCTATAGTGCGTGAACATGGCGAGCATCCGCGATAACGAATGCATCGCTGGTTTACGAACAGCTTAGGGCATCAGCTATTGGATAGCTCTGTACATCACACATCCATATGCAGGCAGCTTGACTGCGAGCTTACCGCCCTTAAGGTTGACGGCTTCCTCCGTATGGACATTTTCCAGGCGGTTCACCTGAACCGAAGTGGAGATCTCGGCAGGCGTTTCGCTGTTATTCATCAGGATGATAAACAGATTTTCCTCGTCCTCGCGTGTATAAACGAGCGATCCGCTGCCGGCTTCCGCGGAGAGGAAGGTGATTTTTCCGGTACGCAGCGCGCTGTATTTGAGGCGCAGGGCAATCAGCTCCTGATAGAAGGAGAACAGCTCGAGATCCTGCTTGGACGTATCCCATTCCATGCATTTGCGGCAGTCCGGATCATGTCCGCCGGTCATGCCGATTTCATCACCGTAGTAGATGCAAGGCGTTCCTGAATAGGTGAACTGGAACTGGGCAGCGAGCTTCATTTTATCTTTATTGCCTTCGCATTTGGTCAAAAGCCGGGCTGTATCATGGCTGTCGAGCAGGTTGAAGGCAACCTCATTGACCTGACGCGGATAATTCGCGAGCTGCTTGCTTAACGCGTTGGCGAAGCTTCTGGCGTCGCGGGTTCCATCCACGAAGAAGTCCAGCACCGCATTCGTAAACGGATAGTTCATAACCGCATCGAACTGGTCGCCCATGAGCCAAGGGGACGATTCATGCCAGATCTCGCCGAGGATATAAGCGTCGGGCTTGGCCTTTTTGACCACCCGCCGGAATTCGCGCCAAAACTCATGATCGACCTCGTTGGCCACATCGAGGCGCCAGCCGTCGATATCGGCCTCTTCGATCCAGTAAGCGGCAGCCTTCAGCAAATATTCCTTTACTTCCGGATTGTCGGTGTTCAGCTTCGGCATCAGCGGCTCGAAGGCGAAGGTATCATAGGTCGGAATGCCGTCTTTGACGGCAATCGGGTATTCGCGAATATAGAACCAGTCCTTATAGCGGGAGTTTTCTCCGTTTTTCTGCAGATCCACGAACGGGGCGAACGTTCTGCCGGAATGGTTGAACACCGCGTCGAGCAGCACGCGGATGCCGCGTTCATGGCAGACTTTGACGAGCTTTTTGAGCGTATCGATATCCCCGAACTGCGGGTCGATATGCATGTAATCCTCGGTATCGTATTTATGATTGGTCGTCGCCGTAAAGATCGGCGTAAAATAAATTGCGTTCACACCCAGGTTCGTTAAATGGTCGATATGATCGATAACCCCCTGCAGGTCGCCGCCGAAGAAATTGTCTCGCTCCGGAGCACCGCCCCAAGGCTGCGTTCCCTTCGGATCGTTCTCCGGGTCGCCGTTGGCGAAGCGCTCAGGGAAGATCTGATAGAACACGGCGTCTTTGACCCAAGCGGGCGTCTTGAAGACATCCGCCGGATTAATGAACGGATACTCGAACAGGCGGTCCGGATTTTCGGGAGGCTGCTTCAAAAAGTCATATTCGGTCATCCAATATTTCTCTTTTCCGCTTTCGAGCAGGAAGCCGTACTTGAGACGGCGGTATTCCGGAACGATTTCGCATTCCCAGTAATCAAATAGCTCGTCGGAAACCATAATAGTCATCGGCACGTAAGCCTTGGACTGATCCCAAATATACTTGTCACCGGCAAGGGCCGATACAGCGGTTACATCATTGCGTTTCGTGCGGATTCTCAGATGGATGGTGCGGCCGTCATAGGCATAACACCAGTTCAGTTTCGGGCGGTGATACACGGCTTCTAGCAACATTTCATATTCCTCCTCCATGTATAAGAAACGTTTGCGTTTCCGCGATGAATCGCTGGATACACGTTTCTGATTTGCACAGCCGTTGTTGTGGAGACACGCCAAAAAAGGTACAACCCGTGGACTCTAGAAAACCGGAGTCATCGAGGTTGTACCTTGATTTTAAGGTAGCATAGCCTTTAAATTGGTAGTGTCGGCACGCTGTGCTTTTACGACAATGCCTGACACGTAAAATATAACATGATTCCAAAGCGTGCACAACACGTAAAATGGCAGGAATACGGAATATACCGAATGCTATCGACTGCTTCGCCGGGAAAGGAAGAGAGATATTGGGAATTCACTTATTATATATCGAAGATGATGCCGAAATCGGCACTTGGGTCAACGAGGATTTGAAGTCACGGGGGTACGAGGTAACCTGGCTGCAGAGCGGGGAACGCGCTGTGGAAAAGGCCGCAGGCTGCCGTCTGGTTATTCTGGACGTTATGCTGCCGGGACTGGACGGCTTCACGGTGGGTCAGCGGCTTAAGAAAGCCTATCCGGATCTGCCGATTCTGATGCTGTCGGCGCGGACCTCCATTGACGACAAGCTGGAAGGGCTGCAGTTCGCGGACGATTATGTGACCAAGCCGTTCCATCCGGATGAGCTTGCGGCAAGGATTGAGGTGCTGCTGCGGCGCTCCGGCTCTTTTTCCTCCGAGCCGCTGACGCTGAAGCATCTGCATGTGTATGAGCGAGAGAACCGGATCGTCAATAACGACACGGGGGAAGAGATTTTGCTGACGGGCAAGCAGTTTCAAATATTCACATACCTGCTCCGGCATCTCGGCCAGATTTTGACCAAAGAGCAAATTTACGAGGGGGTTTGGGGCGATCCTTATCTGGACGGGGACAAGACGCTGATGGTGCATATCCGTTATTTGCGGGAAAAGGTGGAGCGTGATCCGGCGAATCCGGAAATTATCGAGACGGTGCGCGGGGTCGGTTACCGGGTGAAAGCATGAGAAAGAAGAAGCTGCCCCAATCCCGTTTTCGCGGCTCCTTGCTCTCCAGATACTTGCTCATCATCGTCATCGCGCTGTTATTCATTCCGGTCGTGTTCCCGGCCTCGCTGATCGGCTATCAGGTCGTGCAGAGCATGGTCGTCGACAATATGTTTCCGGAGCCGGAGGCGAAGAACGATCCTTACACAACCATGCATCTGGAAAAGATGTGGCATCAGGAGGCCAAAAGGCTGAAGGGAAACACGCCGGAGATGATCGATGCAAGAATCGGGGAGCTCCAAGCGTCCTATTCGAAAGTGGATATGTTCTGGGTGGATGCGAAGTCGCGGGTACGGCAGCCCGGGACGGGCAAGCTCAAGCTTCCCCAAACCTGGGAAGCCGCGGATGCCGTCGCCTACATGAAACGCTACAGGGAAGCGACGCAGCAGTTTTCCGTCATCGCGTTTATCGGAGACGATCAAAAGCTGAATCAAGGCTTCATGGTGATGCAGGTGTCGAGATCCGAGCTGAGGACAGGCGGCTATGAAATGTCGGCGCGGACCTCGATGATTTTCTTCGGCATTATTTTGTTCATGTTTCTGCTGTTCATCGCGGTCTCCTGGATGTTCTTCGTGAACATGCGCAGACGGCTGCTCCGTCTCCAATCGGCGATGACGGTGCAGGACGGCAGAGGGCTGCCCGATCCGATCCTGATCAGAAAGACGGACGAAATCGGTCAGCTGGAGCATGCTTTTAACGGCATGGTCGATCGGCTGGGCGGCAGCCTGAAACGCGAGCGCGAGGAAGCGGAGCTGCGCAAGCGGCTCATCGCCAACCTGTCTCATGATCTGAGAACGCCGCTCACGGTAATCCGCAGCCATGTGTATTCGCTCCAGAAGGAGCAGCTGTCGGACAAGGGGCGGCAGCTGCTGAAGCTGACGGAAACCAAGCTCGGTGATTTGTCCGGCCTCATCGACAATCTGCTGTCTTACAATTTGCTGACCAGCGGCAAATACACGCTTGAGCCGGAACGCTGCGATGTGCTCCGCATTGTCAGGGAAAGCGCGGCGGCGTGGTATCCGCTTTGGGAAAAGGAAGGCTTTGAAGCGGATATCGATCTGCCGGAGGAGCCCTTGTTCTGGATCATCGATCCGCAGTGGTTCCGCAGAATTCTGGATAATCTGTTCCAGAATGCGGTTAGACATGCCCGCAGCGGGCAATATATCGGGCTGCATGCCCGGGCGCTGCCTAGCGGCCAAACAGCCATCCTCGTTTCGGACAAAGGCAAAGGGATGGCGGCATCTTCGGGTGACAAGGGGGCCGGGATCGGGCTTGCGATTGTCGGTTTTCTCGCGAGGGAAATGGGGCTGGTCATGGATGTGAACAGTACGACCCAAGGCACGAACATTCTCATATACCAGGCTGCCGGCACCGAACCGGGACTGAAGCTTGCGAATAAAGCTTAACCATAGGCAGGCCCTTAGTTTAAACGAATTTTAAACTTGGGCCTGCCTGTCTTTTAACCTTGGAACGATAACATGGATTCCGAGGTGATCAATCGTGAGTGAACTCGTCATCCAGACGAAAGACTTGAATAAGAAATACGGCGGACGGTATGCCGTGCGCCATTTGAACCTGGAAATAGCCAGAGGGGAAATTTACGGTTTCCTCGGGCCGAACGGCGCGGGCAAAACGACGACAATCCGCATGCTGCTGGGCCTGATCCGTCCGACGATGGGATCGATCCGGATTTTCGGCCAAGATTTAAAGAAGGAAAAGATGAATATTCTCCGCAAGGTCGGTTCGCTGGTGGAGTACCCGTCCAACTACGGCCACTTGACGGCGACACAAAATCTGGAGGCGGTGCGCCGCATTCTGGACGTGCCCAAGTCGCGCATCGATGAGGTGCTGGACATCGTTTCATTAACGAAGGAAGCGAAGCGTCCGGTGAAGGGATACTCGCTCGGAATGAAGCAGCGTCTGGGCATCGCGACGGCTCTACTCGGCAATCCGGAGCTGCTGATCCTGGACGAGCCGACCAACGGACTCGATCCGGAGGGCATCCATGAAATCCGCGAGCTCATCCGCAGCATGCCGAAGCAGCATGGCATTACCGTACTGGTCTCGAGCCACCTGCTGTCCGAGGTGGAGCAGATGGCCGGAACCGTCGGTATCATCCGCGAAGGCGAAATGGTGTTCCAGGATACGATCAGCAACCTGCAGCAGCAGGCGTCAGGAGGCTTCCGCCTAGTGGTCTCCGAGCCCCAGGAGGCGCTGCACTTGGTGCGGGGACACGGATATGCAGGGCAGCTGGAGAACGGCGGACTGAGTCTGGAGCAGCTCAGCGATCCCGAGGTGGCCTTGCTCGTCAAACGCCTGGTGGATAACAACCATGCGATTTACCGGGTGGAAGAGAAGCGCCGGACATTGGAGGATATCTTCATGCAGGTGATCGAGCAGGGGGGATTCCAGTGATGATCCTCAGAGCACTGTCGGCAGACCTGCTCAAGATACGCAGAAAAGGCGTGTGGTTTCTGGTACTTCTAGGCTCGCTCGGACTGGTTGTGCTGCAGGCGCTGAATTTCGGCCTCCGGTACGACTATCTTGTGGGAAAGCTGTATAAAGAGGATGCATGGGGAGGTCTGGCCGGTGAAATTTTCGATTTAGTTCCCATTGTCCTCGTTCTCGGAGCTACGCTTATCGCTTCCCAGATTGCGAACGTGGAGCATCTGAACAACTCCTGGAAGCAGCTGCTGGCGCTGCCGATTTCAAGGGCCGCGGTATTCACTTCCAAGTATCTGGTAGGCGTGATTGCCTTGACGGTTGCCTGCGTGCTGCTGTTTGCGGGTACGATCGGCCTTGGGCTGATTCTCGGCTTCAGCGCGGGGGATATTCCTTACCTGAAGCTGCTGAAGCTCTCATTTCTTCCGTTTCTCGGGGCCTTGCCGATGCTGGCGCTGCAGCTGTATCTTTCCTTAACGTTCAAGAATCAGGCCCTGCCGATCATGATCGGCATTACGGCCGCAATCGCGACCATGTTCGCCGCAAATTATCCGGAAATCCTGCCTTTGGCCTGGCCGTTCCTTGCGTATTACGCCAAGCCCGCGATGCCGGTGGCGTCCGGGATCATCCTGTTTATCCTGATTTATCTGTTCGGGACGGGGCATTTTGTCAGAAAGGATGTGGACTAACATGGGGGGCTACTTCAAGGTACTATCATCCGAGCGTCTGAAAATGTCGCGTTCTTTCATCGTCCTGCTCCTGCTGGTCAGCCCGGCGGTCGCCATCCTGATCGGACTGCTGTCCAATGTCAGCCAGACGGCAATGCCATGGACCCACCTGCTGCTCACCATGAGCATGATGCATGCGATGCTGTTCATGCCGATCATGTCCGGCATCTTCGCCGCCTTCATCTGCCGCTACGAGCACAGCGGCGGCGGCTGGAAACAGCTGCTCGTCTTACCGGTTTCACGCACGGGCGTCTATTTCGCAAAATACACGGTGGTCGCCGTCATGCTGGCGATTACGCAGCTGCTCCTTGCCGGGGCGGTTTTCCTGGTCGGTTATATCAAGGGATTCCACGCGCCGATCGAATGGGAGGTTATGCTGCGGAGCCTGCTCGGGGGCTGGATCGCATGCCTGCCGCTGGCCGCATTGCAGCTGGCTGTCTCCATGATGTGGAGCAGCTTTGCCGCGCCGCTGGCGCTGAACGTGACCTTTACGATCCCGAATATTCTGGTCGCAAACTCCTCCACGTACGGTCCCTTCTATCCTTGGGCCCAGCCGCTGCTTGCGACCTTGCCCGGCAGCGAGATGGACGGCGGCGGCTTCGGCGCTTTGAATCTGCCGTTCGAGAACCTGATGATCACGGTGGTCGGCAGCTTCATCGTCTTCTTCACCTTTGGATGGATCTATTTCAGAATGAAAGAAGTCTAGAATTTTACGGGAAAATTTCATGAAAAGGGTTTGAAGCCGGAATGCGGCGGGTAAACCTAGACAAGGGCGTCTCCGGCATCGGGGGCGCCCTTTTTTCGGGTTGCTCCCCGGGAAAAAGCTTAAAGCAGGGATAGATTGCTATTCACAAAGTGAATATAACATGATATATTATTATATAATGTTTGAACTGCAGCACTGAGCCGATCTATCCCGGAAAGGATAGATGTTTTTTTGATCATATCAGAAAGTATAAACGGCGGAGCCATTACTACCTGATATTGCAAGAAAAACTACCTATGGATGCGTTCTGGCTTCCATAAAGTTACGTCGATATACGTTTTTCTTATGGAGGAGGCTTTACCATGTCGCATGAATCATCCTCGAAACCGATGTATGAGCAAATATTCGAAGCGCTGCGCGGGCAGATCACAGCCGGCGAATACGGACCGGGCGAACGGATTCCTTCCGAGAAGGAACTGGGCGAAACCTACCGCGTCAGCCGGATTACCAGCAAGAAGGCGCTGGAGATGCTAACCCAGGAGGGGTATATCGTGAGACAGCCGGGAAGGGGGTCCTTTGTCTCCGAGCATGTCGGCAATGCCGGCGCGATTCCGGTCAGCATGCCTGCAGGAACCCCGAAGCAGCGCCGCGAAAACGGCAAACTGCTGATCGGACTCGTCATGACGGACTTTGGCGATAGCTACGGCACGGGACTGGTCTACGGGATGGAAGAGGCATCCCGGCAGCATGACAGCTATTTGATCCTTAGAAGATCGCTTGGGGTGCCAAGCAATGAACAGGAAGCCATTCAGGGACTGCTCGAGCTTGGCGTGGACGGGCTGATTATATTCCCGGCGCAGGGTGAGTATTTTAATGCCGAAATTCTGAAGCTGGTGATCAGCCAATTTCCGTTTGTATTGCTGGACCGCCACCTGAAGGGCGTCTCGGCAAGCTCAATCAGCACCAACAACGCGGCGGCAGCCAAGCATATGATTAACTATCTGTTTGAGCTCGGGCATACGCATATCGCGCTCATGACAAGCCCGCCGCAGGACACGACAGCCATCGAGGAGCGGATCGAAGGCTTCATTCAGGCGCATGCCGAAAGCGGGATCGTTGTGGACAAGGCGCTGTGGATGGACCATATTACCGCCACGCTCCCGACTGCTTTTGTTCCCGAAAATAAGGAGAAGGAAAAGGAGAACATCAAGCAGCACCTGCGGGAGCATCCGGAGATTACGGCTCTGTTCGCCATGGAGCATAACATTGCCCAGCTGGCTTACGAGGCGGCCCGCGAATCAGGCTTGCGCATTCCGGAGGACTTGTCGATCGTATGCTTCGACAGCCCGGATTATGCCGGGGGCTTTCTGTTTACACATATGCGTCAGAAGCAAGAGGAGATGGGCAGGCTGGCCTTTGAAAATGTCCTCAAGCTCCGCAGCGGGCATAGCGTGCCAAGCAAAATCCTTTTGGATGCCGAGCTCATCGAGGGTTCTTCCACGGGACCTGTCCGTAAAGGATAATAAGAACCGGACAGGAGACTGGGCTTAGGTGCCGTTCATGATGAACGGCGCCTTTTTTTCACATCGATAAGCCCTGTTCCATAACGTACGGGGAATGGATTTCATTAAGTTAATTACATAAATATTATATTATTATATTCAAATGTTATAAAAAGCATATTGACATGTTAATTAACCGAAATTATAATGTGTCTATGCAAGCGGTAACAATACCTGATATATGCTTGTCGTGAACTTGGTTACCTCACTACATACAACAGGAGGAATTGCATATGGAATCCTTGGGCCAAGAGCCCGCCTCTTTGGGGCGGCTGGTGGACAGAATGTCCGAAAAATTGGCTTCGGCGCCGCATTTGCTGGCTATTTTCCAAAATGCCATCCGCAATACATGGGGCACGACGCTGAAAAGAATGGAGGATGGAACGACCTTCGTCATTACCGGCGATATTCCCGCGATGTGGCTTCGCGATTCGGCAGCTCAAGTCCGGCCGTTTCTGGTTCTGGCCGCAGAGGATGAGGAAGCCGCAGACTTGATCGAGGGGCTGGTGGTTAGGCAGCTGAGGTCCATCGTACTCGACCCGTATGCAAACGCTTTCAATGAAGCGGCTAACGGGCACGGGCATCAGAACGACGAAACGGAGATGTCTCCTTGGATCTGGGAGCGGAAGTATGAGATCGACTCGCTATGCTATCCGCTGCAGCTCAGCTATCTGCTCTGGAAAAATACCGGAAGAACCGCGCAGTTCGGCGCTGATTTCAAAGCGGCGGCAGAGACCATTCTGGATCTTTGGACGACGGAGCAGCGGCATGAGACGGCTTCGAATTACCGATTCCAGCGGAAGGACTGCGTGCCGACCGATACGCTGATCCGTGAAGGCAAAGGCGCCGAAACCGCCTATACCGGCATGACTTGGTCCGGCTTCCGTCCAAGCGACGACGCCTGCGATTACGGCTATCTGATCCCATCTAATATGTTCGCTGTGGTCGTGCTGGGATATCTTCAGGAAATTGCGGGCGAGGTGCTGCAAGACGAGGAACTCTGCAAGCGGGCAAACCGCCTTGCCGCAGAGATTGAGCGGGGCATTCAGCAGTTCGGTACCGTGGAGCATCCGGAGTACGGCCGGATCTACGCATACGAAACGGATGGCCTCGGGCATTACAACCTGATGGATGACGCGAACGTGCCCAGCCTGCTGTCGATTCCTTACCTTGGATACCGGGGAGCCGATGATGCGGTCTATCAGAATACACGGCGGTTTATTTTAAGCGCAAGCAATCCGTATTACTACGAGGGAAGCGCTGCGGCGGGCATCGGCAGTCCCCACACGCCCAAGGGCAGCATCTGGCACATTGCCCTGGCTATGCAGGGGCTGACGGACGATCAGCCGGAGGAAAAGCAGCGGCTGCTGAAAGTCATGAGCGAGACGGAAGCCGGCACCGGGCTGATGCATGAGAGCTTTAACGCCAATGAGCCATCAGACTTTACGAGGCCGTGGTTCTCGTGGGCCAATATGATGTTTTGCGAGCTGCTGATGGATTATTGCGGGATTCGGGTCAAACGGTGACCGGCTGCGAAGGCAGCTAGGATTCACCTTTAGATAAAGAACATTAGGGGAGGTTTTTGTTTATGAAAAAATGGGCTTCGATGCTGCTGACCATGTTTGTCGCGGTGTCCCTGCTGGCAGGGTGCGGCTCCAAAGCAGCGGATAACGGTTCTCCCGCCAAAGATGGCGAAGGATCCTCCGATAAACCGGTGGAATTGGCATTCTGGGGAGACTGGGCCGGCGAAGGGCAAAAGCAGTTCGAAACGATGGTTGACGCTTTTAACAAGTCCCAAAGTAAAATCCACGTGAAATACGTGCTTCAGCAGGATATGATCACGAAATTCATGACTACGGCAACTTCGGGCGGCGCAGCGCCGGATCTCGTGTTCTGGGACAGATGGCGGACCTCGCTGTATGCGCCGAAAAACGTGTTCCATCCGATCGACGAATTCATGCAGCAGGATAACATCAACAAAGACGACTTCTACGGCGAAGCGCTCAAAGAGCTCACCTATGACGGCAAGCTGTACGGCCTTCCGCTGACGGTGGATGCAAGGGCACTCTTCTATAATAAAAAGATTCTGGATGAAGCCGGCGTGAAGCCGCCGACCAATTGGGACGAACTGGAGCAGGCTGCGATCAAAACGACCAAGTGGAACGGAAGCAAGCTGGAGGTGGCAGGCTTCTCCCTCGCGGACAACGGGCTTTTCAACATGTATTTGCAGCAGGCCGGGGGCCAAATGCTGGATGAGACCGGCACCAAAACCAACTTCAACAACGAGAAGGGGCTTGAGGTGCTGAACTTCTGGGACCGTCTCCTGAACAAGGATAAGGTCTATAAAGTGGGCTTCGAGCAAGGGCTCGGGGAAGGCACCGATGCGTTCGTGACGGGTAAGCTCGCGATGCAGTATACCGGTCCTTGGATGCTCAGCACGTACAAGAAATACGGCAAGGACCTCGACTTTGGCGTCGTGACGCCGCCGGTAGGACCAAATGGCGATAAAGGCAGCGTCATGGGTGGCCTCGGCCTTGTCATTCCGGAAGGCTCCAAGCATCAGAAGGAAGCCTGGGAATTCATGAAATGGTGGGGAGCTAACAAGGACAATGCTCTCTTGTGGGCCAAAACAAGCTTGAACATTCCGGGCTTCAAGCCGGCGATCGAAGATCCGTTCTTCCAGAACGATCCGCTCTGGAAGCCTTTCCTGGAGACGCTTGAATTCGCGAAGATCCGTGCGCAGCATCCAGGGTATTCCGTCATGGAGGATGACGGCCTGATTCCGAACCTGCAGCTGTTCCAGCAAAACAAGATGAGCGCCGAAGAGACGCTCGCCAAATCGCAGCAGCGAGGCGATCAGCTGCTGCAGGACAATGCGGTTGTTAAATAATCCGGCGGACTCACGGGCTTTACAATGAATGGGTGCGAGGGGGCTTAACGGCCCCCTCCAAACCTTAAGGGAGGGATAGAGTTGGCTTCCATAGGAAAGCTGAACCGGCATCAAGAAAAAATGGCCTACGTGTTTATCACCCCAACGCTGCTGTTGTTTGCGATTTTCACGATCATTCCGGTCGTGATGGCGCTGTATTTGAGCTTCACCAATTATGACGTGCTGAGCCGGATGGACTGGGTGGCACTCGACAACTACAAGCGGCTGTTCAAAGACAGCCTGTACTGGACCACGTTCAAAAACGTCATCTTTTATTCCGTTATTTTCGTGCCGCTGAACATTTTGATGTCCCTCGGACTCGCAATGCTGATGAATTTCAAACGGTTCGGCGTCCGCATGTTCCGTACGTTCAATTACTTGCCGACCCTGACCTCGGCCGTCGCGGCCGCAACGGTGTGGATTTGGCTGCTGCACCCGGAATTCGGCCTGGTGAACAGCATGCTCGGCTGGTTCGGCATTACGGGGCCAGCGTGGCTTGCCCAGACGGAGACGGCCATGCCCTCCATTATCATGGTGACGTTATGGCAGTCGATCGGATCGAACATGGTGATATACATTGCCGGCTTGCAGGGGGTTCCCGATTATTTATATGAATCGGCGAAGCTGGACGGGGCCTCGGCGTTTGCGAGGTTCCGGTATATCACATGGCCGCAGCTCAGACCGACGACGTTCCTGATCAGCACCATGGCGATCATCGGCGCGCTGCAGCTGTTCGACCAAGCCTTCGTACTGACGCAGGGAGGTCCCGGAAACGTAACGAAAACGCCGGTATATCTCATTTATCAGCAGGGCTTCAAGCAACTGCAAATGGGCTACGCATCGGCGCAGGCATTCGTGCTGGCGATAGCCATTCTGATCTTCTCGCTCATTAACATGCGCATCAATAAAGCGGAAGAACCGGTGGTGTAAAGGAGGAAAGACCATGGAGACCCATATTGATACCTATGCCGGAACCCGAAGGCTTTCTAAGCCGCCGGGAGTCGTTTTCGGTAAAATCGCAGCAGCTGTGCTTTTCTACGTGGTGGCGATTCTGATCGCAGTGGCGATGTTTCTGCCTTTTTTCTGGAGCTTGATTACGTCGTTCAAGCCGAGCGACGAAATTTTTTCCGTGCCGCTGCGCTGGCTGCCTTCGCATTTTACGCTGGAGCATTACATCAAGGCGTTTACGACGGTTTCGTTCGGCCTGTATTTCAAAAACTCGGTGATTCTGGCGGCCGCCGGCGTAATCGCGAACCTGTTTTTCGGCTCCCTGGCGGGTTACGCCTTCGCGAAACTGACGTTCCGCGGTAATATGCCGATCTTTCGGACGCTGCTCGCCGCAATGATGATTCCAGGCATCGTGACGATGATCCCGAGCTTTTACGTATTGCGCCATTTTCCGCTGCTTGGAGGCAACGATCTGTTCGGCTCCGGCGGAATGGGGCTGCTCAATTCCTTTTGGGGCATTATTTTGCCGGGGGCGTCCGGCACCTTTGCCGTCTTTTTCATGCGCCAGTTCTTTCTGACCCTGCCCTCCGACATGATGGAAATGGCGCGGATCGAGGGCTGCGGCGAATTCCGCATTTTCTGGAACATTTATCTTCCGCTGACGAAGCCGGCGCTGGCCACGCTGAGCATCTTTACCTTCCAGGCGGGGTGGAACAGCTTCCTGTGGCCGATGATCGTCCTGAACGATCCGGACAAAGCGACCATCCAGATGGGGCTGCAGGCTTTTTCCTATAACAACCAGACCGATTACGGGCCGATGATGGCGGGCGCGCTGATCGCGATTCTGCCGATTCTGATTTTGTTCCTGCTGCTGCAAAAGTATTTTGTGCAGGGCATCGCATTCAGCGGCATCAAGGGATGACGGTGGCAGCATCGTTTCTGCGGAATTGATACTCAAACGGGCGAAATCCATAGGGGAAGGATTGAAGGGGAAATGATGAAAAGCTGGGGCAAATGGGCGCTGGCGGCGCTGCTGGTGACGGGATCGATAGCCGGGGGCACGGCCGTGCCGAAGCAAGCGGCTGCTTTTACGTCCGCGAATGCGGATTCGGCCATGAATGCGTTCGTGAACGTATTTTATGATGCTTCCGCCAAATATTTCTACACCAACAGCGATCACCAAATCCATGCCGAGCATGCGTATGGGCCGGATGGCGGCAAGTATACGGATTTCTGGTGGGAGGCCCAGCTGTGGGAGACGGTCATGGATGCGTACGAGCGTACGCACAGCAGCACATACCGATCGATGATCGATGATATCTACACGGGCTTTAACGCGAAATATACCGATATGATGAGCAACGACTTCAACGATGATCTGGGCTGGTGGGCACTGGCCTGCATGCGGGCCTACGAGCTCACGGGCACCGCCGAATACCGCAACCGGGCTTCGTTCCTTTTTGATCAAATTTACAGCTTTTACGATGGAACCTATGGCGGCGGAATCTGGTGGAAACGCGACGGCACATCCCCGCAAAAGAACATGGCTACCAATGCGCCCATGGTCATGACGGCCGTGAAGCTGAAAAATGCGACCGGAAACACAGCCTATCTGACGAAAGCGCAAAATATTTACAGCTGGATTCAAAACAGGCTCGCCGGGAACGGCAAGCTTGCGGACCATGTGGAGGGCAGCGGCAACGGCTCGGTGGTCGATTGGGATTTCAGCTATAACTACGGGACGTACCTGGGCGCGGCCCTTGCTTTATACCAGGCGACCGGCACCGCGTCTTACCTGACGGACGCGAATAACGCCGCCAGTTACGTGATCAACAATATGACGCTCTCCAATACGCCAATGTATGAAGGGGAGAACGATGGGGCCGGCTTCAAGATGATTTTCATGCGCAACCTGAACCAGCTTCGCCAAGCAACCGGAAACGCGTCGTATCTGAATTTCCTTCAGCAAAACGCCACGCAGGCCTATAATCACCGGCGCGCAAGCGACCAGATCATCGGCAGCGACTGGACGGGGCCGACCGGAGCTGGATATGTGCAGAGCCTTGCGGCTGCCGCGGGCGCTTCCGCCCTGCAGCTTGTACCTGCGGACGGGTATACCGGGAATATCGCCGGGAACGGGAATTATGAGGCGGAGAATACCCTGCTTGTCAAAGCCGGGGGCGGCGGCATCCTGACGGAGAGCAGCACAGCGGGATTTTCCGGAAGAGGATACGTAGCGGGCTGGAACACGAATGGAACGGCCGTGAAATTCAATGTAAACCAGAATTCGGCAAGCACGCGCACTGTGACCATCCGGTACGCAGCAGGAGCGGGGAATGCGAGCCGGTACGTCTCGGTGAACGGGACGGTCGTCCAATCCAATCTGAGCTTTGCGCAAACAAGCGGATGGGGAGACTGGAAGACGGTTACGCTCAGCGTCAATCTGCAGGCCGGCTACAACCAGATCATCATCGGTTATGATGCGTCGAAAGGAAACACGAATTATTTGAACCTGGATAAAATATACGGACTGTAAGGCTTGGTCTAGAGAAAGAGGAGGAGAGTGCATGCTGTGGTCTGACCGCGCGGAAGCTGCACAAGAAGCGCTCCAGCAGCATTTTTGGAACCCGGATATCGCGATGTACAACATTGAAACGCCTTGCCCCAACGGCGAATGCAACACGATTTTTCATTACTGGTGGATGGCTCATGCCGTCGATGTTCTGGTGGACGGATTTCTTCGAAGCAAACGGGTTATTTATGCCCGAACGCTGGCGGAGCTTCATGAAGGCATTTTACGCCGCAACGGAGGCGCGTTCCCGAACGAGCTGTACGACGACATGGAATGGATGGCCATTGCCTGGCTCCGCGCGTATGCTGCGACGGGGCGGGAGGCTTATAAGGAAACCGCGTTCCTGTTGTGGGAGGATATCAAAACGGGCTGGAACGATCATATGGGCGGAGGCATAGCCTGGCAGAAATCGCAGCTGGATTACAAAAATACGCCTGCGAACGCTCCGGCAGTCATCTTGGCGGCAAGGCTGTACCAGAGCTTTGGCAGAGAGGATGACCTTGAGTGGGCACAGCGTATCTATGACTGGCAGAAGCAGCATCTGGTGGATCCGGAGAGCGGCTTTGTGTGGGATGGAATGAACCGTACGGGTGACGGGAGCATCGATAAGGAATGGAAGTTCACTTACTGCCAGGGGGTATTCATTGGTGCAGGCGTCGAGCTGTACCGCGTAACCGGAGATGACCGCTATCTGGAGGATGCGCTCCGGACGGCAGCGGCGGCGGAAGCCGAACTCACCGGTCCCGACGGGATTTTCCCGGATGAGGAAGACGGTGACGGCGGCCTGTTCAAGGGTATTCTGGCCAGGTATTTGGCGGAGCTGTGCCTGTGTATCGGTTCTGCCGGACAGCCGGCGGCAGCCGTTCTTGTCCGCAACGCGGAGAGCTTATGGGCAGCGGGAAGCAGCGGCAACCGTCTTTTCGGAACCGACTGGAGAACGTCTCCCGCGGGTCGCGTTACGCTGAGCACGCAGCTCAGCGGCATCAAGCTGCTGGAGAGGATGGCAGAGATGGAAAAGAAGGGCCTGCTTTTTCAAGAGGTCTGACGAATAATCCCATACACGCGGACCGCCTTCTTGGGAGCGTCCTTCGGCTTGTGATGCGAAGGGCGCTTTTTCATGCCTTGATTGGCGGATAAAGCCTTGCTATGCATCACTTCATTTTGTAATTCGACGAGCCCCGGATAAGCAGCTCCGAATCCACGACAAATACGCGCTGATCGGCAAACTGGTTGTCATTCATCTGATCGATGAACTTTTCCACAAGAATGGCGCCCATCGTGTACTTCGGCTGATTCACCGTGCTTAAGGCAGGGGTGACGTATTTGCTGATCCGGTTATTGTCGACGCCGACGACCGCAAGCTGGTTAGGAATGGAGATGCCCCGCTCGGCACAGGCTTGATACACGCCCAGCGCCATCTCATCATTGGCGGCATAAACGGCCGTAAAAGGAATGTTCTTGTCGAACAGCCGCTTCATGGCTTCATATCCGCCCGTTTCATTGAAATCCCCGTTCTCCACCAGCTCCGGGCGGAAAGGGATCTGGTTGTCTTTGAGCGCCTTCAAATATCCTTCCAGCCGCTCATAGCTGTCGATCGCTTCCGGATAGCCGTTGAGAAACACGATATCCCGGTGGCCGTTCGATAGGAGATGCTCCATCACCTGGCGGGAAAATTTGACGTTGTCCGTATAAATGCAAGGAATTCTCGGATGCTCGATATTGCGTCCGATGACGGCGACGTAATAGCCCTTATCCGCCATTTCGCAAATTTCCTCATCCAGCAGCTGCGGGGCGATCAGGATGACGCCGTCCATGGTACGGTCCATGAGCATGGTCATATATTCGCGCTCTTTTTCGAGCTGGTTCTCGGCATCGCAAATGAACACCCTGTATTTTTGGGCGTAAGCCATATTCTCGATGCCTTTAATGATTTCCGTAAAATAGGCATTGTTAATATCCTGGGCGATGACCCCGATGTTCATCGTTTTTTGCTGACGCAAATTTTTGGCTGCCGCGTTCGGGTGGTAATTCAGCTCTTCCACGGCTTTCATGACCTTGTTCCGGGTTTTGGAGGTGACGCCGCTGGCCTGGTTCAATACGCGTGAGACGGTAGCGGGGGAGACGCCGGCCTTGGCGGCCACGTCGACGATTTTTGCATCCATATGATTCAACCTACTTTAATTTATTTTTTTGGATTTTTTTGAAATCCTTGTTTGACAAATGTTTCTTGCGTAATTATAATTCAAAATGAAATCGATTACAATATCTGCTAAGATGCTAAGCTTAACCGTTCTTAGAGCACAAAATCAGCCCGATCTTAATCGAAAGACGAGGCTTTTATTTTGAAATAAAAAGAAATCGATTTCATTTAGAGATAAAAATTTAAACTTTTAGCTAAAAGAGGTGGTTAATAGAATGAATAACATCCATAAATGAAATCGATTCCAAGAAAATGAACAACTTTGCTTGTTAGTTAAAATGATCAATTCCGGATTTTATTTTTAGAAATCGAGGTGAAGCTAGGGTGCGCGAGTTTTTTAAAGAGCTGGGCAAAAACAGAACGCTGTTTCTCATGATTTTGCCGGCGCTGCTGTTCTTCATCGTGTTCAGCTACATTCCGATGGTGGGCGTCTATTATGCGTTTACGAATTTCAGCTTTGACGGCGGCTTGTTCGGAAGTCCGTTCGTGGGCCTTCAGAACTTCAAGTTCCTGTTCGAATCGGGCGCGCTGTACAATCTCACCAAAAATACCGTGCTCTACAATCTGGCCTTTATTTTCGTCGGCAACATTTTGCAGCTCGTATGCGCGGTCTTTCTGAGCGAAATGGTCGGCAAATGGTTCAAGAAAACGACGCAGTCGATCATGTTCCTGCCGTTCTTCATTTCCTTCGTCCTGGTCGGCGCTTTCGTGTATAACCTGTTCAACTTTGAAACCGGCGCAGTCAATACGCTGCTGCGGGAGCTGGGGCTGCAGCCGTATGATTTTTACCTGCATACCGCCCCATGGAAATACATCATCGTCTTTTTCAACGTCTGGAAGGGACTCGGCTACGGAACGGTCATTTACCTGGCGGCCATTATGGGCATCAGCGACGAGTATCACGAGGCGGCGAAGATCGACGGAGCGAACATTTTCAAGCGGATCCGTTACATCACGCTGCCGCTGCTCAGACCTACGTTCATCCTGCTGATCCTGCTCAGCCTGGGCGGCATCCTGAAAGGGCAGTTCGACCTGTTCTGGCAGATCGTCGGCAACAACGGCATGCTGTATGATGCGACGGACATTATCGATACGTATGTGTACCGCTCGCTCGCCATCAATTTCGATATCGGCATGGGAACGGCGGCCGGATTGTTCCAATCCTTCTTCGGCTTCGTGCTGGTCGTGACCGTCAACTGGATCGTACGCAAGGTGCAGAAGGATTACGCGCTGTTCTAAAAGAAACCCGGCTTCAGCTGACCCATCAGCGTATGCGAATCCGAATGAAACCGATAGGACTAACTTTTGAATGGAGGTGCCGCATTATATGCGTGCTGAGCGCTCGACGATTGTTTTTAACATCATGGGTTATATCGTCATTTCGGTCTTGACCCTGCTCTGCCTGCTGCCGTTCTGGCTGATCATTTCCGGCTCGCTTTCGGCGGAGGACGACATTATCCGCGATGGCTTCCGGCTCGTTCCGCAGCATTTTTCCATCGAGGCCTATAAGGCTGTATTCAGCAACCCGATGCAGATTCTTAAAGCCTACGAGGTGACGATCAGACTGACCCTGACGGGAACGGTGCTGGGACTCTTTTTCACATCGATGGCGGGATATGTCCTGTCACGCAAAGATTTCAAGTACCGCGACAAGCTGGCTTTTTTCATCTACTTCACCACGCTGTTCAGCGGCGGATTGATTCCGTGGTACATCATGATCGTCAACTATCTGAATTGGAAGGACAGCTATCTGGCTTTGCTGGTTCCGTCCCTCCTGAGCGCCTGGAACATTATTTTGATGAAGAATTTCATGAAATCGATTCCCGATTCCATCGTGGAGTCCGCCAAGATCGACGGCGCCGGCGAATTCACGATTTACCGGCGGCTGATCCTGCCGTTATCGACACCGGGTCTCGCGACAATCGGCCTGTTTCTCGGGCTGGCGTACTGGAACGACTGGTTTTCCGCCAATGTTTTCATTACGACGGAGTCCAAATATCCGCTGCAGTTTCTGCTGTACAAAATCCTGGCGAGCGCAGCGGTACTCAAGACCAATATTGCCGGGAATCTGGGCGCGGATTTTCAGGCGCCGGCCGAAACGCTCAAAATGGCGGTGGCCATCGTCGTTACCGGCCCGATTATTTTCCTCTATCCGTTCGTGCAGCGTTATTTCGTCAAAGGTCTTACCATTGGCGCCGTGAAGGGCTAGGCTGATGATTCTTTAGCCTGTCCGGGCGGATGCCATGATTCATATATCATTAAATATCAGGGGGAGTATCTCATGAAAAAGAGGTTGTTCAAGCTGATGACCGTTTGCATGGCCGTGGCTATGCTGACCGCAATGCTCTCCGCATGCGGCGGCAGTGGCGGCAGCGGCGGAAGCACGGGTTCGGATGAAGGCAAAGGAACGGATTCATCCGCGAAGGAAACGACGGCGACAACCGATGACGGCAAGCCGGATACATCCAAAAAAGTGGTGCTGAACTGGTATCTGCTGGGCGACGCGCATGCCGATACGCCGAAGGTCGTGGCCGAGTGGAACAAAATGCTGGAAAAAGACCTCAATGCCACGGTCAAGCTGAACTTCACCACATGGAACGACTGGCAGACGAAATATAACCTGCTGCTGGCTTCCGGGGAGAAGGTCGACATGCTGTTCGCGTCCTCTTGGGCCGATTTCTTCAAATACTCGAAGCAAGGCGCGTTCCTGGATTTGAAGGATCTGCTGCCGAAATATGCGCCGGAGACCTGGAAAGAGGTGCCGGAGCAGGATTGGAAGGACGTAACGGTAGGCGACAAGATCTTTGCGGTTCCAAGCACCTATCCGGAATATACGCCGGACGGTCTCGTATACCGTGAGGACTGGAGAGAAGAGCTGAACGTTCCTGAGATCACGGATCTGGACTCGATCGAGAAGTATCTCGATGCCGTGAAAACCGTCAAGAAAGTGACGCCGATCAAAGGCAAGGCATGGAACGAGGTCAACACGCTGTTCCACAGCTACTATGATTTCAAGAACATCGGCGGCGACAGCGGCGTCATCGTGGCCAAATCGTATGACACACCGCGCGACGTGGTGGCTTATCCGTTCACGACCGAATTCGAAGAATGGGCGAAGCGCATGAAAACCTGGGCGGATAAAGGCTACTGGACATCGAATACGCTTTCGATCCAACAGGAATCAGGCGATTTCATCAAGACGGGAACCGGTGCCGTATACTGGCGTAACGCTCCCGGCGCATCGGGTTTTATTTCCGATATCGAAAAGAACTACAAGCAGATCAAGAAAATGGGCTACTTCCCGTTCACCCGTTTCCATAACTATGCGGTACCGAACCTGGGCATCAACAACGGCATGGCCATTCCGAAAAATTCGGAAAATCCGGAGCGTTCCCTGATGGTGCTGGAGAAGCTGCGCAACGATCCGAAGTACTACGATCTGATGACTTACGGCATTGAAGGCGAGAATTATACGCTGAATGACAAGGGAGAAATCACGTCTCCGCCTGAGGGTAAAGATCCGAAAAAAGGCTACAGCATCGCAAGCTGGGGCTGGAGATACGCCAAAAACGACCATCCGTCCTCTTCCCGCTGGGCTGGCGAGGATGCGCTGATTGCCGAATTTAAGGCAGAGTCCAAACCGGAAATCTTCTCCCCGATCCTGATGGACTACCAGCCGGTCAAATCCCAGCTTGCAGCCGTCAACCAGGTGTACCAGCAGTTCGGCATGCCGCTCATGATGGGACTGGTGCCGGATGTGGATAAGGCGATCGAGAATTACCGCAATAAGCTGAAGGCGGCCGGCGTGGATGATGTGCTGGCTTACGTACAGAAAGAGGTTAACGCATACGCGGATGAAAAAGGTTTGAAATAGAGAGCGAGAAGATGTCGTAGAAACGAATCAATGAAGAGCAGGCAGCACCTCGGAAACGGGGCGAAGCGGTAGAACAAGGCTAGCTGCGGTGAGCCTGCCGATCCCCTGACTGCCGACGGGGAGCTGCCTGTCTTTGCGAGGAGGATCAGTCAATGAACCAGCAGGCAAGCGTATGGCTAAGCACGGTGGATCAGCTTCAGGAGCTGCGGCTGCAGCAGCCTGTGGCGATCAGGGAAGCTGCGCCCGATCAGGGGGCTATACGGATCCAAGTGAATCCGGAGGTCCGTTACCAGACAATGGACGGCTTTGGCGCTTCCTTTACGGATGCATCCGCATACCTTATGTACCGTGTACTGGATGAAGATTCGCGCCGGGAAGTCATGACCCGGCTGTTCGATCCGGAAGCTGGCATCGGTATCAGCTTCCTGCGCCAACCGATGGGCGCGACCGACTATACCACGGAAATCTACAGCTATGACGATATGCCGGAAGGCCAAGAGGACTTCGGGCTGGAGCATTTCAGCATCGATCATGATCGCGCCTACGTCATCCCGGCCGTGCTGGAGGCGCTGCGCTTGAATCCGGCGATCAAGGTGATGGCTTCGCCATGGAGCCCGCCGGGTTGGATGAAAACCTCGGGCCATATGGTCACGGGCAAGCTGCGGCCGGAGTGCTACGGCGTATATGCGCAGTATTTCGTGAAGTTCGTGCAGGCCTACGAGGAAGCCGGCATTCCGATTTACGCCGTATCCATTCAGAACGAGCCCGGCTATGAGCCGAAGGAGTACCCCGGCATGCTGCTGACCCCGCAGGAGGAAGCGACATTCATCCGCGATCACCTCGGCCCGGCCTTTGAAGCGGCAGGCATTCAGGCGAAGATCCTCTGCTACGATCATAACTGGGACGTGCCGCAGCATCCGCTCGGCGTTCTGAATGTCCCGGAAGCTGCGCGATACGTGGCCGGCGTCGCCTGGCATGTGTACGGCGGCGAGCATGAAGCGATGACGCAGGTGAAGGAAGCCCATCCGGACAAGGAAGCCTGGTTCACCGAGGCGTCCGGCGGCAGCTGGATTCCGCCGTTCCGCACCGCGTTCCTCGACCAGATGAAGCATGTCATCCGCACGACCCGCAACTGGTCGAAATCGGTGGTGTGGTGGAATCTCGCGCTCGACGAGCATAACGGCCCGACCGTGCTGTCAAACAGCACCTGCCGGGGGCTGGTGCAGATCCATCAGACAACCGGTTCCGTAAAATATGAGCTGGACTATTACACGATGGGACATATAAGCAAGTTCGTCGAGCCGGGCGCGTACCGGATCGGTTCGACCACCTTCCGTGACGAGCTGGAAAGCACGGCTTTCCTGAACCCGGACGGAACGACCGTGCTGATCCTGTCCAACCGGACGGAGGCAGAACAGCTTGTCGAGATCGATACGGGCCGCGGGTTCATCGGACTGACGCTTCCGGACGGTGCGGCGGCGACGGTGACGTGGTAAGCAAATATTCAAAGAAAACACCCAGTATG
>NZ_BIMK01000017.1 GCF_004001045.1 Paenibacillus chibensis | reverse complement strand
CCCAGTATTCATGTTGGGTGTTTTCTTTATGGGAATTATTTCTTTATATCATAAATTACTACAGTTAAAATGTATAAAGATATCATACAATCTTGAGTTTCACAGAGATACATACAGAAGAGGAATGGTTGTAGATAATGAAAAGCACAAAGAATTTAATATTCATAATTCCGTTATGCTTTTGCTTAATGATTTTTTTTATTGATACGGATTGGAATGCCAAAAGAATCGCCCTGTTTACGTCTTATATCATCCTAGCAACAGCTTTCGATTGGAAACGCAAGGGTCAAATAGAGGCAACTGTAGTCCTACTTGTAGTTCTTGCAGCGATCACACTTTTTCTTCCCCACGTTTATTTCATTTTAGTGATACTCATGATGTCATTGTTTACGTTTATGCTCTTCAAGAAAGTTGGAATTAATGTTGAAGATTTCTTTGGCGAAAAAATTCATGTTTTGGCAGGGGTCCTGATCAAATTGTTGATTTGGATTTTTGGGATTGGTATTTATATCTTTTTATTTTTTGTGTTTTTGTTTAATTTCTTGAACAATTACCCGAAAAATCCTGTCGCAATATCATTAGCAAAATCTATTAATAGCTTTTCAATGATAATGACGAGTATTATTTTTTGCATTATTTTAATGTTTTTTATACTTGATTTCTTAATAAAGCTTATAAAAACAAATCTGAAAACCCTAAATTTAGATAGTAAACTTAATTCCACAACGATCCTCATCATATTATTACACGCAGGTTTTGCTATCATTTTTGTTGATTTAACGTATTCGGTACTGTACTTTTCTTTGACCGATGACGCTCTTAATGGATCCGAAGGTATTACGAATATCTTCAGCTTATTTAAGAATAGATGGGATTTCATGGTGCAGTCCTTTTTTTATTCTTTCTGCCTGCATTTCGCAATTCCACTGCCTAGCTCAACTTATTTAGATGCATTAGATAAAAAGGTGAGGAATCTCCCCTATTTGCAAATTATTGAGTTTTTTCATTTTTGTTTAAATAAGCTCGTTGATTTAACGATACTCGGTTCAATTGCAGGAGCCTTTACGAAAGCTTTAGGGATTCCAATAAATCAAGGTAAACAAAGCGAATAGATCTCCATCATCGTGTGGAATTTCCCTCTTGACCCTCCTCTTGGGTCAGGCTTTAGACTGCACTCAGAAAGGAGTGAAGCATAAGATGCTATTCACAGTCAAAGAAGTGTCGGAGATGTCCAAGGTGACGATCAAGACGCTGCATCATTACCACAAGCTCAGCCTGCTGGTACCGGCCGAAATCAGCGAGGCGGGCTATCGCCTGTACGGGACGAAGGAGCTGGAGCGCCTGCAGGCGATTCTGTTCTACCGCGAGCTGGACTTTACGCTTGAACAGATCGGCGAGCTGCTGGAACGGGAGCAGGACCGGGCTGGAATGCTGGCTGAGCAGGAAATGCTGCTTGAGCAGCGGCGCCAGCGGATGGACCGGATCATGGATACGCTGCGGAAGACCCGGGCGGGCCTGGAACAAGGAAAGCCGCTGGGGCAGGAGGACTTGTTCGTTGGCTTCGGAAGCGAGGAGGAATGGCGCGAGGCCCTGCGGGAGCAAAGCGAATACCTGAAGGAACAATACGGCGTGGAGCTGGAAGCCGAGCCGATCGCTGTGCCGGACATGAATGAGCAGGCCGCGGAGGCAGCGGCTTTCATGAAGGGGATGAGCGCTTCGCTGCAAGGCGGGGTCATGCACAATGATCCCCGGCTGCAGGACATGATCCGTGAACACCTGGCTTTCATGAACGATCATGGACATCAAGTATCGGCGGTCGATTTTGCCGGGCAGACGGCATTTTTCATGCAGGATGATTTTCACCTGAAGATGCTGGAATCGCAGCAAACGGGGCTTGCGTATTATTTGAATGCGGCTGCGGCGGCGTATGCCCGGACGGAAGAATAATCAGCCAAGCAACCGCATAACCCATACAGGCAGAGGATAAACGAACGGTTTATCCTCTGCTTTTTTGCGTCTGCCGCGATCCATTCCACTTATTTACAGCTCGCCGTCCACAAGGAACTTTTCCCCGCTCATCGAATACATACGCCTAACGACCCGAGGGAAAGGATGCTGCCGAATGAACACATGGACGCCCATTTGGAGGCGGGTGTATGGGTATTTCAAGCGGAATCTTCGCGCCAAGCTGTTTTTGTTCTTTTTTATCGCTTCCGCCGTGCCCCTGATGATTCTGGGGTATCTGTCATATTCGAAATCCACGGAGGAAATTCAGTCGCAGATGGTTCAATACGGACAGTCAACCATTACACAGCTGCAGTCGCAGCTCGACTCGTATTCGCGCCAAATGAAATCGACGACGCGCTATATCTACGCTTATTTGCTTGATCCGATCAATGGGACGCTCCATCCGGAAGAGCCGCAGGATTACGCCAGCTATGTCAGTCAGAAAAGCTTCAACCGATTTCTGGATGCCCATAAAACGGAGGAGATGGCGGGCATTTACCTGATTGCGCCGGGAGACATTTACTTCGGTTCACCCCAGGTTGACGTGAAAGCATTGAAGGAACAACCCTGGTGGAAGGGCATGCCGGCCGGTTACCGGGGCGAATATTGGACGAGCATCCACGACAGCAGCTATTACATTTCCCGCAACATGAACATTCCAAAGCAGGTGATGGGCCTTGTATTTCCGGTGCAAAGCCAATACGGCTTCCTGCAAAATAGCCGGATCGTCGTCGAAATGGATGCCACCAAGCTGCTGGAATCCTTCGGTACGCTGGAAAACAATCTGCATTCCTTCATCACCCTCCGGGACCGCGACGGCAGGCTTATCTATCAAAGCCCGAATATGGTCAAGGCGGAGGCGGATGATTTGATCTGGAAGCGCACCATTGAATCGAGCGGATGGAGTATTGAAGTGCGGACGCTGTATAAGCCGGTGTACCGCTCAACAATCATGATCCGTTATTTTACGATGGCCCTGATTGGTTTGGCGTTTATGCTGGTGCTGCTGATCTCGTATCTGTTCTCCTCGCGCATTACCAGACGAATTATATCGCTGAAAAATAAAATGCAGCTCGTGGGAATCGGCCAGCTTCAGTCCAGAATCGATACGGATACAGAGGATGAGCTGGGGCGGCTTGGCGCCAGCTTCAACAAAATGGTTGAGCAGATCCGGTATTTGATTCAGGAGGTGAAGCACAAGGAGCAGCTAAAAAAAGAAGCCGAGCTGCAGGCCTTTCACTACCAGATCAACCCGCATTTGCTGCTGAACACACTCAACATGATCCAATGGCAGGCGAAGCTGAAAAGCGACTCCGATATCCAGAACATGATCCATTATCTGATCAAGGTGCTGGAAGGCAACCTCGTCATAACCGAGGAACTCATTACGCTCGACAAGGAGCTGCAGACCGTGGAATATTACCTGAAAATTCAGGAGGTGCGCTACGGAGGGGCTTTTGAACGTTGCGATGCTGGCGGAATCGAAATCGCAAACCGACGGCGTATTTTTCCAGCAAATGCTGTGGCAGCGCGACCTGTGGATGTTCGGCAAGGACGGCTCCGTTCAGCTCGACCATCCGGAAGTGATCAAGACCGCGCAGTATTTCGTCGATCTCGTCAAAAACGGCTACGTGTACGAAGTGAAGCCATGGAGCGACGCCTGGTACAGTTCCTTCCAGCAAAATAAAGAAGCGACCATCGTTGGCGCATCTTGGTATGAGGGCCTGCTTCCGACGTTGATCGATCCGGACGCCAGCGGCAAATGGTCGGTGGTTCCGATGCCGAAGTGGTCGGCGGATGACCGGTACAGCAGCGCGATCGACGGCGGAGCCAATCTGGCCATCAATAAAAATTCCAAGCATCCGGAGGAAGCCTGGAAATTCATCGAATTCATGCTCGGCAAGGAAGAATCGCAGCTGAAAATGATGAAGGAAGGCGGCCTCTTCCCATCGCTTGAAACGACCTACAATGACGATGTTTTCAAGGAAAAGGTTCCTTACTTTAACGATCAGCCGGTCCGCACCCTTTACATCGACGCGGTCAAAAACGTGGCGCCGATCACCTACACCAAGGATTACCCGCTTGCGAACGAACTGATTACGAATGCCTTTGCCGAGATATTCCTGGATAACAAATCCGTTGAAAGCGTGTTCAAAAAAGCGGCAGCCGAACTGCGGCAGAAAACCGGACGCAAGTAGAACCTCACGAGCTAAGCACGCTTGTAAGATACAGAAGCTGCCCGTGCCTTATCAGGTACCCGCTTAATCGGGCTACCAAGGCACGGAAGCTTCGCTTCCTGGAGGAGATCGGATGCAAAACTTTTACTGGAGATGGCAGTTTAAAACCGCGCCGTACCGTTTTATCGCCCCTTTTTTCATATTATTTGTGGTATTCGTGTTTTTGCCCTTCGTATTCTCCATCTATTTGAGCTTTACGAACTGGCACGGTGAGGAAGCGAAGACATTCGTCGGACTCGCCAATTACAAGACGCTGATGATGAATCGGGAGTTCTGGCAGTCGCTGCTTAACAGCGTCATCATTTTCGTCCTGTATGTACCCGTGATGCTGCTGCTTGCGCTCATTTTCGCCTCATGCCTCAGCAGCGGCTGGATGAAGTGGACCGGATTTTTCCGTACCGTATTTTTCATCCCGAACATTACGTCGGTCGTTGCCATTTCCTTCGTATTCCTGCTGATTTTCAACTCGACCGGCATCCTTAACCAGGTGCTCATGAATGCCGGCATAATCCATAACCCGATACCGTTTCTGGAAACGCCATGGTGGGCCCGGGTATCGGTATCGCTGCTGGTGATTTTCCGGTGGACCGGTTACAACATGATACTGCTTCTCGGCGGCATGCAGAGCATTTCGAAATCGCTGTATGAAGCAGCTGAAGTCGATGGTGCCAGCGGCTTCAAGTCATTTTGGTACATCACGCTGCCCTTGATGCGCAGGCTGCTGGCTTTCTGCACTGTGTTATCCACGCTCGGAACGTTCTCGCTCTTTACGGAGCCGTTCATTCTGACCAAAGGCGGGCCGAATCTGGCCACAACAACGCCGGTGGTGCTGATCTATAAGGAAAGCTTTCAGAACCTGAACATGGGCTATGCGTCCACGATTTCAATCTTTTTCTTCATGGTCATGATGATTCTCTCCCTGCTGCAGCTGCGGCTGTTCCGGGAAAACGAATAGGCGGTGGGTCGAATGAGAAAACAGCACACAACTTTATCCATCGTCATGCTGCTTGTGTTTTTGGCGCTGGCAGCGGTATTCATGTTTCCGTTCATCTGGATGCTGAGCTCCTCGCTCAAGGATAAAAGCCAGATTTTCGCGAACCCGCCGGTTTGGATTCCGCACACGCTGCATTGGGAGAACTTTACCCAGCTGTTCACCGAGCGGCACTTTGGGGCGGTAATCGTCAACAGCCTGTTTACGTCCGTGACGGGCACGGTCGGAGCCTTGTTTTTCTGTTCGCTCGCCGGGTTTGCATTTGCCAAATACCGTTTTCGCGGCAAAGGGCTGATGTTTGGTCTGGTGCTGGCATCTTTGATGATTCCGATGGAATCAAGCCTGGTGCCGCTGTTTGTCATTTACCGCGATCTCGGGCTGATCGATCACTTGTGGGGCGTCATTCTCCCTAGATTGACCAGCGCCTTCGGTATTTTTTACATGAGGCAGTACTGCATGTCCGTGGAAAACGAATTGCTGGAGGCCGCGCGTATGGATGGCTGCTCGGAAAACCGGATCTATTTCCGGATTGTGGCGCCGATTCTGATTCCGGCTTTTGCAAGTCTGGGGATCATCTTTTTCGTGGAGGAATGGAATAACTTCCTTTGGCCGACGGTCATCCTTCGCAGCGAGAGTAATCTGACCATTGCTGTGGCGATCCGCGCTCTGCAGTCTGGGGTCCGCACGCCTTATAACCTGATTATGTCCGGTTCGGTCATCAGCATTTTGCCGATGCTGGCCGTGATTTTCATATTCCAGAAGCAGATTTTTGCCGGATTGACGGACGGAACTTTGAAAGGCTGAGAAGCTATACATGCGGCTGCTTAGAATGAAACTGTTAAAGGAGGCGTGACCATGGCAGCACCCCGAATAAAGGTTCTGATTGTCGATGATGAATTGATCGTCCGCAAAGGACTTCGCACCACGGTGCCGTGGGAGCGCTACGATATGGAAGTGGTAGCTGACGCGGGCAACGGAGTGAAGGGCTGGGAGGCGTTTCTGGCGTTTAAGCCCGATGTCGTCATTACGGATATCGTCATGCCGAAGCTGAACGGACTGGAGCTTGCCCGGAGAATCAAGCAGGCAGAGGCCGATACTCAGATCCTGCTGCTGAGCTGTCATGAGGATTTTTCTTATGCGCAGCAGGGGTTTAAGCTTGGAGCCTCCGGTTATATTCTCAAAACCGATATGGATGAGGACGAGATGGGATTTTACCTGGCACAGTTTCAGGAGCATTATCGGCAGCGCATCAGCGAGCGCAGCGGCACAGAGAATCATGTCCGCAGTCTGGAAGAGGCACGTCAGGCGCATATCGGGTCTTGGCTGGGCGGATTCTCGGGCGGCATTGAAGAGCAGCTGTGGCAGTGGTTCGCGGAGGACTGGAGCTGGATGGTGAAAGGCTCTGGCATCTTTCTGATCCGCTGCGGGGAAGACGGCGACAGGCTCCGGGATGACTGCTGGCAGGAACTGCTGCGGGACGCCGGGACGCCATGCGAGCGCATCGCCTGCGGTAAAGGCAGGACGTTCCTGATATGCAGGCCGGAGGCGGCTGACAGAATTGCATGCAGGTTAAAGGCTTACAAGGGCAGCTATGCCAAACTGATCTGGCATGAAGAGGAGTAGGTCTCCGGCGTTCAGCAGTGGATGGATACGATGCTCGGACTCTACCGGAAGGACGAACTGCGGAATCAATATGATCCGTGGGGAGAGGCTTGGCCCGATGCCATCATGAAGGCGGTGGTCCTTCTCTCGTCAGACCGGGGCCATAACTTATCCGTTGCCGAAGCGGCGGATGAGGTGGGACTGAGCCGCAGCCATTTCAGCACGCTGTTCAAGCGGACGGTAGGCGAGAGCTTCATTGATTTTCAATCCAGCATCAAGCTTCATAAAGCCGAGCATATGCTGGCAGACACGCTGATGAGCGTAAATGAAATATCCGACCAGCTGAGCATGGTGGATGCGGGCTATTTCAGCAAGTGGTTCAAGCGCTGCACCGGGCTGACCCCCAGTCAGTACCGGTCGGTTCGCCACCGCGATTCGACTACGGATGAGAAGAGAGGTCTACAGCGACATGATCAACAACAGGCACAAGCAGAATGACTGGGAGAATCTGAAGGTTTTGCAGCGCGGAAGGCTGCAGGACCATGCGTATTTCGTGTCCTACGCCGATGCGGCGTCGGCATTGACCTATGAACGGGGGCTTTCCCCATGGTTCCGCCTATTGAACGGTTCATGGCAGTTCCACTATGCGGAGGCGCCGAGCCTTGTGCCGGAAGGCTTTGAGAAGAATGGCTTCGAAGACTCGGCCTGGGCAACGCTGGAGGTGCCGGGGCATTGGCAGCTTCAAGGGTTCGGCAAGCCGCACTACACGGATCTGTACTATCCGTTTCCGGTTGATCCGCCGCGCGTGCCTTCGGATAATCCGACGGGTTGCTACCGCCGAAGCTTCCATATGCCGGCGGCTTGGAAGGATCGGCAAATCGTGCTGCGCTTCGAAGGCGTAGACAGCGCTTTTCATGTATGGGTGAACGGGCAGGAAGCGGGGTACAGCCAGGGCAGCCGTCTTCCGTCCGAATTTGATATTACCTCTTTCATCCGTGAGGGAGACAACCAGCTGGCCGTTAAGGTATATCAATGGTCCGACGGCTCATACCTCGAGGATCAGGATATGTGGTGGCTCAGCGGGATCTTCCGGGATGTTAGCTTGTTTGCCCGGCCCCAAGTGCAAATACGCGACTTTACGATCCGTACCGAACTGAATGATGCGCTGGATCAAGGCGTGCTGGATATCCGTGTCGAGGTCGGTAATGTAAGTACGGCAGATTCGCGCGGAGGCGGTTATCGCTTGAGCGCGAGGCTGCTCGACGGCAGCAAGGCGAAGGAGGTAGGGGCCGGAATGGTTAGCGGTATCGAGCCGGTGCCCGGTGCGGCTGAGCCTGCCCAGCTTCGCATTCAGGTGGAGCAGCCGCGGCTGTGGTCGGCCGAAGAGCCGAATTTGTATCATCTGCTGCTTACGCTCGAGGATCAAGAGGGCGGCATGATCGAATGCATCCCTTATCAGGTGGGCTTCCGGCGGATTGAGATCGCAGGCAACCGGTTTCTGGTCAACGGGGTGCCGATCCTCCTGAAGGGCGTCAACCGCCATGATTACCACCCGGAGCTGGGCCGGGCGGTGCCTTACGGAACGATGCTTCAGGATGTGCTGCTGATGAAGCGGCATAACATGAATGCGGTCCGGACGTCTCATTATCCGAACGATCCGCGGTTTTACGATCTATGCGATGAATACGGCCTATATGTGATGGATGAAACCGATCTGGAATGTCACGGCTTCGAGCTGCTTGGCAATATCAGCCGGATCAGCGATGATCCGGACTGGAAAGACGCCTATGTGGACCGGATGGTACGGATGGTGGAGCGGGATAAAAATCATCCCAGCATCATTATGTGGTCGATGGGCAACGAATCCGGTTTCGGCTGCAACTTCGAAGCCATGGCGAACTGGTGCCGCACCAAGGACCCGACCCGGTTGATCCATTATGAAGAGGACCGAGAAGGCAAGTCCGTCGATGTGATGAGCACGATGTATACCTCGGTGGAAAAGCTGGCCGAGCTGGCTTCTGCGGACGGTCCGAAGAAGCCGCGGATCATTTGTGAATACGCGCATGCCATGGGCAATGGTCCGGGCGGCTTAACGGAATATAACGATCTGTTCCGCAGCTGCGAAGGTCTGCAGGGCGGATTCGTCTGGGAATGGACCGATCACGGTCTGAAAACGGTGGATGATCAGGGAAGAAGCTACTACGCTTACGGCGGTGATTTCGGCGACATGCCAAACAACTCCAATTTCTGCATGGACGGACTGCTTTTCCCTGACCGGACGCCTTCCCCGGGACTCCTTGAGCTGAAAAAGGTCATTGAGCCTGTGGCGACGGAGGCGCTTGATCTGGGGCGTGGAGAGCTCGAAGTGGAAAACCGGTTTGATTTTATCGGCTTGACGAATCTGGAGGCATCATGGTCGCTTCATGCGGATGGGCGGCTGCTGCAAAGCGGCACCGTTCCTATGCCGGTCGTAGAGCCGCATGGCCGGGCGCGGCTTATCCTGCCTTACGACCTGACCGGGCAGTATGTTCCAGCTGCAAGCGAAGTCTATCTGACGGTTCGGTATGTGCTTCGGCAGGATTGCAGCTGGGCCGAACAGGGTCATGAAGCAGCAACGGCCCAGTTCCGGATTCCGGAAGAGCTGCTGTCTTCACCGCAAGCTATGCAAGCGGATGCGGGCGCCTATACACCCGAAACCTTGAGCTGCGCTGAGCATGGACGTCATCTGCACATAGGCGGAGCCGACTTTCAGGTGGTCTTTAATATGACAGAGGGAATCATCGATTCCTGGACCTCGAACGGAACGGAGTTGATTGCACGCGGCGGGGGACCGAGGCTGTCCTTCTGGAGAGCGCCAATCGATAACGACATGTACATGGTTCAGGAGTGGCGCAAAGCGTATATGCATCTGCTCCAGCATCGGATTGACGACGTGTCCTGGCGGCAAGACGCTGCAGGCTGCGTGACCGTAAGCGTCCATGCACGCATCGCGCCTCCGGTATATGATTGGGGCTTCCACTGTACTTACCTGTATAAGCTTCATGGCGACGGACGGATGCATCTGCTGGTGGAAGGCGTGCCGTTAGGCGTGCCGCCAAAAATGCTGCCGCGGATAGGTTTGGATCTGACGCTGCCGGGAGCGATGGGGCAGGTAGACTGGTCCGGCAGAGGTCCGGGTGAATCGTACGCGGACAGTAAGCAAGCGAATCTCTACGGCGTATATCATGCTTCAGTCGATGAATTATTCACGCCATATATCGTTCCGCAGGACAACGGAAACCGCGCGGATGTGAGCTGGATATCCGTGACGAATATCCGCGGGAGCGGAATATTGGCTGCGGGGATGCCGAGCTTGGAATTCAGCGCTCACCGCTATACGGCGGAAGATCTGGAAACGGCCATGCACTTGAAGGATTTAAAACCAAGGGATACCGTATCCCTGCATCTGGATTACCGCCAAAACGGGCTGGGCAGCAACAGCTGCGGACCGGCTCAGCTTCCGGCCTATGAGCTGCGGCCAGAAGCTTTTGAATATCAGCTCATGCTGATGCCTTATTCCAATCAGGCTGTATCACCAGCCCATCTGCGAAAGGAGCTAATGAAACGACATGCCGAATCATCAGAATATTTTGCGTTTGGACGGTAAAACGGCCGTGGTAACCGGGGGGGCTTCCGGCATCGGGTATGCCGCAGCCGAAATGCTGGCGGAGTTTGGCGCCCGGGTCATGCTGCTCGACATTCATGAAGAGAACGGGGAGAAAGCGGCGGCCCGCATCCGCGAAAGCGGCGGGCAGGCGCGTTTTTACCGCTGCAACGTGACGTCCGCGGAGGAGTGCCGGCAAACGGCGGATACCATTGCGGCGGAGTTCGGAGGAATCGATATCTTGCTCAACAATGCGGGAGTTATCCGCCGCAAAACGGTGGTCGATCTGGAAGAGAAAGATTGGGACCTGGTCATGGACGTATCCCTGAAAGGAGCTTATCTGCTCTCGAAATATGCAATCCCGCACATGGCTGCCGGCGGCGGTGGCAGCATCATTAATACGGGCTCAGGTTGGGGACTCAAGGGCGGCGATCAGGCGGCAGCTTATTGCGCGGCCAAAGCAGGCGTGGTGAATCTCACCAAGGCGATGGCGATCGACCATGGACCGCAGAACATCCGTGTAAACTGCGTTTGTCCGGGAGATACGGATACGCCGCTGCTGCGGGACGAAGCGAAGCAGCTTGGCCAGGAAGAGTCTTCCTTTCTCGTGTCCTCGGCGTCCGGGCGTCCGCTCCCGCGGCTGGGTACGCCGCAGGATATCGCAGGTGCGGTGCTGTTCCTCGCAAGTGAATTATCCGCGTGGGTAACGGGCAGCGTGCTGGTGGTCGATGGCGGCGGTTTGGCCTGAGCTGAGCCTGACCTTGCATGACTGAACAGATCAGCAGATCCACATTGGCTTGATAAGGAGAGATGACAAGATGGCACAGCCGAAACAAACAGTAATGCATCCCTATATACCGAACATGATCCCGGAAGTGCAGCGCCAAATGCTGGACGAAATCGGGGTGGAACGAATCGAGGACTTGTACCGGATCATTCCGGATGAGCTGAAGCTGAATGAGAAGATGAATTTGCCCCCGGCTTTATCGGAGCTGGAGCTGAGGCGCCATGTTCAGAAGCTGCTGAACCGGAACCAAAGCACGCAGGATATGCCCAGCTTTCTGGGGGCGGGCTGTTGGCCTCATTTTATTCCCGCGATATGCGACGAGATTAATCAGCGCTCCGAATTCGTAACTGCCTATGCAGGCGAGCCTTACGAGGATCACGGCCGTTTTCAGGCCCTGTTCGAGTACCAGAGCCTAGTGGCGGAGCTGGTCGATATGGATGTCGTCAACGTGCCGACCTTCGACTGGGCGCAGGCGGCTTCGACCTCGCTGCGGATGGCGGCGCGGATGACAGGACGCACCGAGGTGCTGCTGGCGGGGACCCTCGACAAGGATAAGCTGAAGATCATCGTCAACTATATTACGCCTGATCTGACCTATCAAATGGTTGATTTTCATCATGAATCTGGAGAATTGAGCCTTCAGGATTTACGCGGCAAAATGACGGGCAATACCGCCGCGGTCTACTTTGAGAATCCGTCCTTTCTGGGTACGATCGAGCCGATGGGGCAGCAAATCGCCGATATCGCGCATGAGGCGGGAGCGATCTGCGTGGTGGGGGTGGATCCGATTTCCCTCGGCGTTCTCAAGCCGCCAAGCCAATACGGGGCGGACATCGTTTGCGGCGATTTGCAGCCGCTCGGGATGCACATGAATTACGGCGGCGGCCAGGCCGGCTTTATCGCAACGCGCGATGAAGAGAAATACGTCATGGAATATCCATCGCGTTTGTTCGGCATTGCTCCTACCATCGTGGAAGGCGAATATGGCTTCGGTGATGTGGCCTATGATCGGACGTCGTTCCATGACAGGGAGAAGGGCAAGGAATCCGTCGGCACCCAAACGGCGCTGTGGGGCATTACGGCCGGGGTATACCTAGCGCTGCTCGGGCCTAACGGCATGGGGGAGCTGGGGCAGACGATCATGCAGAAATCCCAATATGCGGCCAAGCTGCTCGGACAAATCGAAGGAGTCACGATTCGGCTGCAATCCCCGTTTTTCAAGGAATTTGTAGCGGACTTTACGCAGTCCGGCCTGAGTGCAGCGGATGTCCTGAAGCAGCTGCGCGCCGCCGGAATTCAAGGCGGCCGGGATTTGTCGTCCGACTTCCCTGAACTGGGCGAGAGCATGCTGCTCTGTGTGACCGAGGTTCATGCGCAGGAGGAAATCGAGCAGCTTGCAGCAGCGCTGGAACGGATTTGCAGCCGGGGAATGGAAGGAGCGGAGTGCCGATGAAGCGGATCGTAAGGGAACACAAGGTTAGGAACTTTCATCAGGCCAAATGGGATGAGCCGGTCATTTTCGAGCTGCATAAGCCCGGAGAACGCGGCGTAGAGGCTCCGAAAGCCGAGTCTGCGATTGAGGCGGCCGTGGGAGCCGGCGTTTCATCGATTCCGGACAGCATGAAGCGGCAGCAGCTCCCGGCCCTGCCGGAAATAGGTCAGGCCAAAGTGCTGCGTCATTATCTGCGGTTGTCCCAGGAAACGCTTGGATCGGATTTCAACGTTGAGATCGGGCAGGGAACCTGTACGATGAAGTACATTCCGCGCGTCAATGAGATGATGATCCGCACGCCTAAAATGATGGATCTTCACCCGCTGCAGCATGAGGATGACGTCCAAGGGATTCTTGAGGTCTATCACAGCCTGGATCTTGCCATGCGGGAAATTTCCGGAATGGACCGGTTTTCATTTCAGCCGAGCAGCGGTACGCAGGCACTGTTGACGATGGCTTCCATCGTCCGGGCCTATCATGAATCGAGGGGAGAGGGCGAGCAGCGCAATGAGATCATTACGACGATGTTTTCCCATCCTTCCCAAGCGGCCACGGCGGTCGTCAAAGGCTACAAAATCATTACGGTAATGCCGGACGCGGACGGTTTTCCGGATATTCAGCAGCTGAAGCGTGCCGTTTCCCGCCGGACGGCTGGATTCGTAGTTGCCAACCCGGAGGACACGGGCATTTTTAACCCGCGCATCCGTGAATTTACGGATATCGTTCATGCCGCAGGCGGGATTTGCTACTATGATCAGGCAAATGCCAACGGGCTGCTCGGCGTTACCCGGGCGAAGGAAGCCGGATTCGATATGTGCTTCTTCAATCTTCATAAGACCTTTGCAGCGCCGCATATGTGCGGTGGACCTGCCACAGGGGCACTCGGCGTCGTTGAAGCGCTTGCCCCGTTTCTGCCGGGCCCGCTCGTGAGCCGCAATGGAGACCGGTATGAGCTTGAGGAGCCGGGGGATCTCAGCATCGGGAAGGTACGCAGCTTCCACGGCGTAGCCCAAACCGTGCTCCGTTCGTATGCGTGGGTCCGCAGTTTGGGAGCGGAGGGGCTTCTGAATGTAGCTCGGGTGGCGGTGTTAAACAACAACTATCTGTATCATAAAATTCTGCAAATTCCCGGAGCCTCGGCGCCTTACATCCAAGGCAACCGGTTAGAGCAAGTGCGCTACAGCTGGCAAAAGATGACGGAAGACACCGGCGTGACAACGGAGGACGTTACGCGCAGGATGTGCGATTTCGGGCTGCATTACTGGACCAGCCATCACCCGTACGTGGTACCACAGCCATTCACGCTGGAGCCGACCGAATCTTACTCCAAGGAGGATCTGGACGAGTATATTCAGGCGCTCGCGCAGATTTCCCAAGAAGCTTACAGTCAGCCGGAAACGGTGAAAAATGCGCCGACGCGCAGTACCGTGCATCGCATTGACGATTCAAGCTTCGACGATCCGGCGGAGTGGTGCATTACCTGGAGAGCTTATTTGAAGAAGACGGCAACGTCCCAGGATCGGCAGCAATAGAAGAGAGGACCGCTGAGCTCGTCAGCGGTCCTCTTTATGATGGAGAGCCCTCTCTCTCATGAAATTCATGCAGTAAAATTTTGATGAGGTTAAAGTTTCATCAAATTTATAAAAATAAGGTAACTTTATTTAGAAAAAAAGGTAACTTTTTGTTTGTTTCATCGTCTACCCCTTTAGAACGCAAATGATCTGAGGGGGAGCACATATGCATAGAGGAGTTAAAATAACCTTGTTTATTCTGCTGGCATCTCTGCTGATGAGCGGCTGCAGCCAGCCCGGACAGGCTATCGATCCGGCGGAGTCCGATGAAGCTGCCACTCCATCCGCTGTTGTGAATGTGACCCCGGAAGCCAATGGAACGGACAGCACCATTAGCAAACGGATAGAGGAACCGGTGCCGGTCACAATTGATAGCAAGACCTACTTATTTCCTGTGGATGACTCCCATAACCAGGATCTGGTCCATGCCGCGCAGACTTCCCAAGGCATCGTATGGGTGACGGCTCCGGAGATGAAGAACTCGGAATCGGAGCTTGACCGGGTTCCGCTGGAGCCCTTTGTATTTTACCTGCATGAATCAACGGAGGAATCCGTCACCATACCGAACTCCAAGCCGCTGTACAAGCTGCCGCTTCAGGACGATGACGGCAACTGGTATTTTCCATCGGGTCTATACGGCGGGATCCGGAATCATGTCCTCATTGATACGTACCGCCGAAAGCCGGGGATGGCCCAGCCCAAATTCTGCGAGCTGCTCGATCTCGATCTAACGACAGGAGAAGCGAAAACGATCATAACGTACCACGACACCGGAGGCTTCATGTTTGACGTTGCCATTGATGTTCAGACCGGGGACGTCATCACTGTCCAGGGAACGCCGATCGAGGCGGATCTGGCCAATGAAGCTCATGTATATCATACGGCTACCGGAAAAAGCGAAAAGATCCAGAAATTCAGCAAGGGGCAGGGAAGGATCGTCTACTGGATCGGCAATAAGTCATTCGCTGCCCCTTTTGCGGATATATACAATTAAAGAAACCGTTGTTATCGCCTGCAGCCGTTAGAATCCAGATCCATTAGCTTGGGATTGCGGTTTGCGGGGAATCTCACCTTCAGTTTAAAAAAGGAGACGGCCGCGGCCGTCTCCTTTTATCATGCCTATGTCCTTTTCGCTAACTTACTTCAATGCCTTCGGCACCGGAACCGCAATCAGCTTGCCGGCATCCTTCGCCTGAATCACGAGGGTATTTCCGGAGCGCAGCGTCGGACCGTAGTTGCGGGAGCCGGTCTGCACGGTAAATGCAGGAGCCGTCGTCTGCAGGTTGTAGCCATGGAATATGCCGTCGCTCTGCCCGATATACACCCCGTTGCCGTAAATGTCGGTCTGGACGACTTGATTGTCGGTTCTCCAATTTACCTTTTGCCCGTCCCCAAGCTTCATGCCTATCACTTCATTGGTAGCATAGTTCATAAAATAAATTCTGCCGGCGTGCACGGACCCGATCAGGGTTATGCGGCTATCGGGCTTCATCCATTTTTTCACAGGTTTGCCGTCCGGCTCATAATGGCTGAAGTCATACTTGAATATGGCGTTCTCCGTGACCAGATACAGGTCATTCCCGTCAAGGAGCATGGAGCCGCTGTAACCGGATGAGGAGGAGCCCGGTTCGGCTTTCGGCCAGGTGTATACCCGCTCGCCCACCGTTTTGCCTGTCTTGGCATTCAGAACGGAGAGAGTCATCTTGTGCTGGGATGTATCGGTTACTTCTTCAAACGGAGTGGACTCTGCTGCGGTATAAACAAGCCCGTCCTTAACGCCAATAGGCGTTTCATGATGGTCGGCTTTCCATAAAATTTGACCCGTGCTCTTATCGATGGCGTTGACCTGGGAGTAAGAAAGCGCACCGGACAGGACGTAGGATACGAACACGACGCCGTCCTTCTCCATGGTAATCGAGCCGGCGTATTCCGCCTGCTCTTCGGCAGCCTTCCAGCGTTGTTTGCCTGTCTTGGCATCCAATGCGATCACGGCGTTTTTGCTCGTCACGTAAACGACGTCTCCGCCGAATAAGACGGGAGCATCCGCATCGGTCATGCTTGCGGCCGTATGCCACAGCTCTTTGCCGGTCTTCGTGTTTACCGCATAGACATGGCCGTCTTCGCCGATGCCAAAGGCATTTCCACCCGCGGCCTTAACGGCAGGCTTCAGCTTGCTTCCGTAGGTGAATATTTTGGCGCCGGTGGCCAGATTTAGTGCGATCAGCTTTTTCCCTGAAAAAGACAGCACGGATCCGAGATCCGTCACAGCCGAGCTCGAACCCGGATCGACCGCTGCCGTCCACTGCGGCTTTTGAAGAGGGGCTTTGACCGGCTCGGCGGCCCAGGAAGAATACGATATGGCGGGCGAGTCGGCATGGATCGCGGGGAGCGGAGCTCCGCCCCAAAGAATGGCCGCGGCGAGGGCGGACAGGACCCCGGCACGGAGCTGTTTGTTCGATTTCATCATGATTGACCTCATTTCTGCGAATGGTTTAAAAGAATAATAGGATCTTTCGTCATGGACTCCATTAATTTAGACGCCATATTCCAAAATAAGGTTTCCGTCTGCCGTAAAATATTCAATATAATGGGAGCATAGCTGATGTTTTGAAAGAAGTGTAATGGAAAGAAGTATCCTGAAAGAGTGGCACCTTCCGTCAACCGGGTTCATGCTTTTATGGTAAAATATGCTGCATGCTGGAACGGACGGCTTACTTGTTACGTATCAAATGACATATGAGTGATCAGAACAGGGGAGGACTGCAACATGGGTAATGATATGAAAGTGATTTTGACGGAGAAAATGCCCAGCGGCGAGCTGCGGCATATTGAAGAAAGAAGCTGGAGCATGAATATGGTCACGGCGCTGGAGCATGTGAACTATCTCGTCGTCGGCGGGCAGGAATACGAAGCGATTGAAGGCCGGCTGAATGTGGACGAAGGCAAGCTGGAGCTGCTGCTCGTCCGGATTCGAAATGAATAGCCATCCATCGAGCGGAAGGGAGGAACGAAACAATGACGAACGAACAACGGCCACAGGATCAGGGCAAGGATAAACCGGCATCCAGGCTGTTTACGCCGGAAGGCAAGCCGATCAAGGTCCTGTCCACGTCGCTCGGCCTGGCACTGCTCGCGAACGCCTTCATGATGCCTGGCGCCACCGCGGCGGACAGCAGCACCGGCACAACCGATAAGCCGAAGCTGGTTTCATGGTCTACCGAGGAAGTGAAAGCTTATTTCGATCAAAATGCCGACTGGAACATTCCGCTGCCCGAGGATCAGAAAAAGGATGAAGAGGGTCAAACAGGGACGACAAGCGGAAGCGGCGGAGGCGGCGGAACGACCGTGATCAACAATTACGGGGTCAGCCATTCCGGCTTTGGCTGGGATGATCTATTGCTGTACCACTTTTTGTTCAATAGCGGGTCGATCTACCGGCCGAGCACCTATTATGACAATCGACGCACGTATTACACCGGCACATCGCAGACGTATAAGCCGCGTTCTTACTCCAGCGGAGCATTTCAGAACAAGCCGGTTGTCGGTTCGACGGTTACTCCGAAAACGTCCCGGTCGACCGGCTCGATTACCCGGCGCGGCACGTCTTCCGGCTCCGGCGGAATCGGCGGCAAGTCGAGCGGATACAGCTCGTCCGGCAGCAGCTCAAGCTCGAAATCGGGCATCTTCTCGGGTTCGGGATCGAGCTCGCGGAGCAGCGGGTTCGGCGGATGACGGACAGCGTATTCGAGGTGCTTGATCCCGGCGGAGAGGATCGCAAAGCGCGCGTAGAGCAGCTTAAGGAGCTGGGCTTTGCCTGGGCGGATCTGGAGGAAGAGGAATATTGGCTTGACCAATTGGTGGTCATGAAGCAGGAAACCTATGAAGAACTGGAGCAGGCATCCATCCGGCTGTGGAGCATTCTGGACCGGACGGTGCGTTATGTGCATGGCAACCGGCAGCTATATGAGCTGATCGGCATCCCGGACGTGCTGTGGGATATGCTGGACATCTGTCCGCTGCCCGCGGAGAATCGGATCAGCCGCTATGCCCGGTTTGATTATGCCGTAGCGCATGACGGCAGCATCAAGCTGTACGAACTGAACGCGGATACCCCGACGGGTTATGTGGAAGCTTCGATCGTGACGCCCTGGATGTGCAGCGAAGCAGGCGTGGACTCGCCGAACAGGCAGATGAAGGGGATTGTCGCGGAAGCCTGGGGTGTGGAGCAGCCGGATACGGCGGCCTGCATCGCTTACGGCGAGCATTTGGAGGATTCGGGCACGATCGATGCGCTCGTCAAGCATAGCGGTCTGGATATGACCTGCGTGGATTGCCTGGATCTGACCATCGACGAGGGTATCGTCAAGGATGGCAGCGGGCGCGAGATCAAGCGCATGTTTGCCCTATATCCGAAGGAATGGATGGCCGTGGACGATGGCGGTGACGCGCTCGCTTATGCGATCGAGACCGGCAAGCTGACGCTGTTCAATCCGCCGCACAGCATTCTGCTGCAGTCCAAGGGGCTGATGGCTGCGGTTTGGGGACTCTTCGAGCTGGGGCTTTTGTATAACGAAGACGAACGCGAAGCGATTGCTGAATATATTTTGCCGACCTATAACAAGCCGGTCTTTTCGGGGAGCTATGTCTCCAAGTCGATGTTCGGGCGCGAAGGGGGCTCGGTGCGGATGTTCGACAGCAGCGGGGAGCTGGAAATCAAGGACGAGGACGGCTTTGATACCAGCGAATTATTCCCCACAGTCTATCAGATGCGAGCCAATCTGCCGGAAATCGAGACCGTTGTCGGAAAGCGGCGTCTGCTTACGGGCATGTTCATGATTAACGGGAAGCCGTGCGGCCTGCTCGGGAGAGCCGGCGGGCTGATTACCGGAAATACGAGTCATTTTATCGCGATAGGAGTGAAATAGATGAGAAGAAGCGGGGATCACCGATACCGGTCTGCAGCAAGGGTGAGGCTTGCAGCCGTTTTGGCCCTATCCATGCTGGCCGTGCTGCTGCTGAATGCCTGCTCGAACAATGAAAGCTCGGTCTTCCATACAAGCTCGGAGGAGACGGCGCTGAACAATGTATCCCGCGTGCCGTGGGATTACCGGATCGTGGAGAGCACCGTTGGTGATTTGATCGGCAGCGACATGACGATCTCGCCCGACAACGAGCTGATGCCAAACGACGAGAATTATGCAACCGGAGACAAAGTCTGGGCTCTGCAGTATATGGACGCGGAGCTGACGACGGACGCGAATGAGCGCAGCAACGTTCAGCTGTCGGCCTGGAGCACGATCAAAACCTTCAAAACGCAGGCGGATGCCAAGAACGACATGGCCAATCTGAAGGTAGCCGTCACGACGGAAATCGATCTGATCGGTGTCTATAAAACGCAATATAAGGATCAAACGCGGAACTTCGCCGTGCTCGAGCTGCCTTCGGGCAACCGGATCAAGCAGCCGATCGACGACAAGCGTTATACGGAGCTGGAGAAGAAAAAGAAGGTTTCCGTCCAGCTGGAGGAAATCCATGATTTTGCCGATTATGATTCGGCGTATGCTAAATTCAGGGGGTGGGCGGGTTGACCGTTGTTGTGAATCTGGTCGTGAGTGTCCTTGTCATCATCGTGCTGCAGCTTCTGGGCATGCTGATTTTCAGCTGGATGACGCCGTTTAAGGACATGGAGGAATTGAAAAAGGGGAACGTGGCTGTAGGCCTGGCATGGGGAGGCAAGTTCCTGGCGACGGCGATCATTCTTGGCGTTGCGGCATATACGAATACATCCATCTGGTTTTTGGCGATGTGGTTTGGCGTCGGTTACGTGTGCCTTGTGGCGTCCTACTGGATTTTCGAGCTGGTCACGCCAAGCTTTAAGATTTCCGAGATGCTGCAAAAAGGAAATGTGGCGGTAGCCATCCTGCTGTGCATGGTGTTCATCGGAACGGCTTTTGCCATCAGCAGCCTGATCGTTTAAAAGATTAGGTGAGTTCGTTTGGATTTGCGGGGCCCTTTGGCTTGGAAAAAGCGGAAGGGCTTTTTGCAATTCGCACATGAAAATACAGAAAAAGGAAGGAATCGCAACACGGCTTGTGGAAGCAAGCTAGAGATTTTTATATGGCAGGGGAGGGTTTCCGATTTGAACATGCATCCTTACCAAAACCTCACGATTCTACTGATTTTGTCTTTAAACCTGACAGGGATTTCCGGCATACAGATTATGACCGGCATCCAGCGCCATGAGCCGTCTGTTCTTGCCTTAATATCCTTCCTTGTGGCTCTGGGCTCCCTGGCGGGATTCCTGTTCATCGTATATGATATGGTCACGCGTAGACAGGATCGTTACGAGGGTAAAATCATTAACAAGGAAGGACGGTCCGTGAACATTCTTACGACGGAGAACAGGCTGAAACGGCTCCGGGTGAATCTGCCCGAGGTGCTTGAACGGCTGCAAGCTGAGCAGAATGTGGAGTTCAAGCTGACCCATTTCACCCGCATCCCGGTGAGCATTCATGTGCTGGCGGAAGCGCCAGTGCCAGAGAGGGTGGCAGCCGAACGTCCGGACGTAGACGCCCCCCGGCTATGAATTCAACGAAGGGAAGAAAGGACGGATGCACATGAATCCATCGATATACGAAAATTGGAACGGGCATCAGGTTAAGCTGACCTGGATCCCGGGCGAGGAGCAGCGGGAGACGGCGCTGGTGACCAGTGTGCACGGGATATGCCTGCATCAGGGGCTTGTCTTGGCCGTGCATGTTGAAGGACGCGGCTTCAATCTGCCGGGAGGGCATGTGGAGCCAGGCGAAACGCCGGAGCAGGCCTTTCACCGGGAAGTGCTGGAGGAAGGCAGCGTCACAGGGACGGCGGTGTATCTCGGGAAAATGGAGGTCAATCACGAGGAAGACGAGCATTTCGATCCGAACGGAAAGTATCCGATGATCGGTTATCAGCTGTTTTACCGGATGGATATTTCGGAGGTGCATCCCTTTCAGCGCGAGTATGAGTGCTTGTCCCGGATCTGGGTGGAGCCGGAAGAATTCGAACATGTCGTCCAAGAGCATCGGTTAGTTAAACGGGTGCTGGAGGAGGCGCTACATCGGGAAGCGCAGCGGTAAGCAAAGGAAGCAGTATGGTACATATCCTATCTAAGAAATGAATGGGGGGGAGTGGCGAGCGTCATGCGGGCCCCGCCATTCCCACTGAGAATGTAAGTGATTATTCCAACTTGCCGGATTGATGCGCATAGTTCCGGATCAGCATCCCCTGTGCCTTGCGCATGCCGAGGTTCGCGTAGAAATCCTGCAAATCCGGGTCACACAGCAGATCGACCATGTATATTTCCTTCAGCTTGTCCAGCATGCGCTGGGTCAGTTCTTTGCCGATCCCCCGGCCCTGATAGGAAGGCACGACCTCCAGCAACGGAATGTAAGCCGTGAGTATCTGGTCGGATAACGCATTGATGAAGCCGACAACGCGTCCGGTCTGATCATCGACGGCAAGAATCACATGGGTGGAGTTCTGGAGAATGCGGATAAATGTAGCGATGGAGGGCGGATTAGGCCAGCCGTCAAAAAAGCCGTTTTCAAAAGAAGCTTCGGTTACACGGTGCACGTGTTCCTGATAAATGATCATGAGCAAGTCCCTGCCTTTATGAATATGAGATGGTCCTTCAACGTTTTGATGAAGGCGATATCCTTTTAGCATACGGGTTTTCAGGGGGAAATACTACAGGATATAGGAAAACGGTAATCTAGCGTCAACAGAGATGTATTGGGAGGAATGGCCGATGCCACGCAACGTGGACCGTGACCAGAAAATGAGAGCAACCCGCAGCAAGCAGATCCTGGACGCCGGGGGGATCGTCAATGTAGGCGCGGGCCGCTGCAGCCCTGCTTTCATGAATCTCAAAAGAAAGTGTATCTTCCCGCGACTACTTTCCGAACCGCCGTGTCGCGGAGCGAATTTCGATCGCCTGGGGACCGGCCCTGCGGATGAGGCTCAACGAAATCATCCGTCGATAGACCGCGTTCCTGCTTGCCGCCTGCCAAGGCGGCTTTTTTCATGGAAACAATTTTTAATAATCATTCTAGAGATAGCGCCGCGGTGGGGATATTGATATGATGAATTTGAGAAATATGGAAAAGAAACCGGCTCTTGGTTGGAATCATTGGAGGGGTAACGTTGAAACAGATTATAGCGCTTGGCGGAGGAGGCTTCTCCATGGAGCCGGATAATCCGCTGCTTGATCAATACATACTGCGCCAGTCTGCGGCGCGCACGCCCAAGGTATGCTTCATTCCGACGGCGAGCGGAGATGCGGAGGGCTATATTCAGGGATTCGAGCATGCTTTCGGCAGTCATGACTGCATTCCATTCCATCTTGCGCTTTCCCGGCCGCCTTCCGCTGATTTGGAGGATTACGTCCTGGACAAACATATTGTTTATGTCGGAGGCGGGAACACGGAGCTCCTGTTGACGACCTGGCGCGAAACGGGATTGGATCGCATCCTGCGCAAAGCATGGGAGCAGGGGGTTGTTCTGGCCGGGCTCAGTGCGGGCTCGATTTGCTGGTATGAGCAGGGCGTTAGCTGCGACGACACCGGCCGGGCGGAAGCCATCACGGGGCTTGGCTTCATTCCGGGCAGCCATAGTCCGCATTTCGACGCGGAACCGGCGTATAGACACGGCTTTCGCGAGCTGTTAAGCACCGGACTTATTGGCGGAGGAGTCGGGGTGGATGATGGCGTCGGCATTCATTACGCCGGCGGGCAGATCCATCAGGTGATCAGCTCGCGGCCGGGCGCCCGGGCCTACCGGGTGGAGAACGTGAACGGTGGGATCCGGGAAACCGAAATGATACCGGCATATTTGGGAGCATAATTGCCATTCACCTGAAAAATGGAGGGATATACATGAAAGAACCATGGAGCAGCAGCATGCCGGCGGTGCAGTTCCGCACCGCCCGGCCGACGCACCAGTTGGAGAAGATCAAGGAGTTTTACGGGGAAGGGCTCGGGCTTCCGGTGATCGGCTCTTTCGAAAATCATCATGGCTATGACGGCGTGATGTTCGGCATGCCGGGCAGCGCCTATCATTTGGAGTTTACGCAGCATGAGCACGCCGCCCCAGTGCCTCCGCCTTCGGAGGACAATCTGCTTGTGTTTTACATCCCTGACCAAGCAAGCCGGGACGCTATCGCAAGCAGACTGCAGCAGATGGGGTATGCGGCCGTACCGGCCGAGAATCCGTATTGGGACGTGAACGGCATTACCATTTGCGATCCGGATGGCTGGAGAATCGTTTTGCAGCATTCAAACGGAATTTAAGCGGAAGATAAGCTGCGGATCGATACCGCAGGCATTGCCGGTTTGATGGATGCCGGTGGACATTTTATTTTATATGATGACAAAGATGCTGGGGAGGAGCGTGGTTACGTGTTTCATGAAGCGGTTGCGGCGGTCGAGGAGTACCGCAGAGTCATCAATGAAGGAACGGCAGAAGAGGTAAATGCTTGGATATCGGATGATTTCATCGGATATTTCGGCTATTATCCGGACAAGGATTACGAGGTGTACCGCTCATCTCATTACAAAGCGGACAATCTCGAGACGCTGGCCATGTACGTGGGCAAGGAGCCGCACTGGGAGTACAGCGATCTGACCCGGAATATGCGCGAAGACAATGAACTGATTATTTCGGCCATCGTGAACTTCAGCCTGAATGGCAGCACGGTCGCAAGCGTATTGGCCATGGAAGTATTCCGCAAGGAACAGGGAGCGTGGAAGCTGTACAGGCAGCATATGGAAAAATATGCGAATGTCTAAATCCGGCATACACCAACGCTCTACTTAAATACGAAGGGTGTGAGGATGAATGAAACCGAATGAGAACATAGAACAATGGATTGTCGAGGCGGATATCCGCAGCATGCAAGCTGCGATGGAGGCGGGGGAGACCAGCTCAGAGGAGCTGGTTCGGGTCTATCTTAAGCGGATCGGACGTTATGACGGCAAGCTGAGATCGATCATCGAGATCAATCCCGAAGCGATCAGCATCGCCAGGGCGCTGGATGATGAACGGTATGATACAGGAATCCGGGGGCCGCTGCACGGCATTCCGCTGCTCCTGAAGGACAATATCGACACATGCGACGCGCTGCATACCAGCGCAGGTACGCTTGCCCTCGCGGAGCATACGGCGGCGCATGACTCTTTTGTAGCCGCACAGCTGCGCAGGGCAGGAGCGGTCTTTCTCGGAAAAGCCAACATGACCGAGTGGGCGAATTTCATGGCGGATGGCATGTGGTCCGGATACAGCACCCGCCGCGGTCTATGCCTGAATCCGTACGGCCCGGGCGAGTTGTTCGTCGGCGGCTCCAGTTCCGGCTCGGGAGCAGCGGTTGCAGCTAACCTGGCCGCAGCGGCAATCGGTACGGAAACGTCAGGCTCCATCATCAGCCCGGCCAGCCAGAACATGCTGGTGGGCATCAAGCCGACGGTGGGGCTGGTCAGCCGCAGCGGCATCATCCCGATTACCCATACCCAGGATACCGCCGGCCCGATGGCCAGAACCGTGACGGATGCGGCCATTGTGCTCGGGGCGATGACGGGCGTGGATGAACGGGACGAAGCGACGCTGGCTAGCGAAGGGCATCGTTTAACCGATTATACGCCGTTTCTGGATGCGTCGTTTCTTAAGCAGGCCCGGATCGGGATTCCGCGTTTTTATTATAAAGGGCTGGATCCTGACCGGCTGCACATTCTCGAGGACGCGATCGAGGTGCTGCGCCGCGAAGGCGCGACGATCGTCGATCCGGTGGAGCTTCCGTGCCAGGACACGAACTGGAACTGGAGCGTGATGCATTACGAATTCAAAAAAGGCGTCAACGACTATCTCGCGCCGCTGCCGGCCAGCATTCCGGTGCACACGCTGGCCGAGGTGATCGATTATAACAAGGAACATGCCGAGCGGTGCCTGAAGTACGGACAAAATGTGCTGGAGGCGTCGGAGGCCACGAGCGGCATGCTGACAGAGCCGGAATACGCCGAAGCGCTTCGCTTGAACAGGGAGATGTCGCGGGAACGGGGTATTGATGCCGCGCTGAAGCAGCATAACCTCGATGCCCTGCTGTTTCTCGGGTGCGAGGAAGGCGATGATATCGCGGCCCGTGCCGGGTATCCGGTCATTACCGTGCCCGGGGGATATGCGCAGAATGGCGTCGTTGCGCCCGGAGGCTATATTACGAAGGGGCCGGTAGGCATCACGTTTATCGGAACAGCCTATAGCGAACCGGTGCTGATCAAGCTCGCTTACGGATACGAGCAGGCGACCAAGCACCGGGTATCGCCGGAGATGAGCCGGCTTGAAGGCGAGTAGACAGGGAGCGGTAGGGCGAATGACAGTGAATATCAAAAATCCATACGATGATCCGGAAGATTACGACATCAAGGAACGAAGCTACATGAATGATTACGAGCTGATTCTGGAGTGGGCGCGCCGTTGCGGCGGGCATGCGCTGGATCTCGGCTGCGGTACGGGCAGGGTTGCGCTGCCGCTGGCGGGGGCAGGTATTGCTGTGGAAGGGGCCGATGTCAGCCGGACCATGCTGGATTTGGCGGCACGCAAGGCAGAGCAAGCAGGCGTAACCATACCGCTGTATGAGCAGGATTTGACGGAGCTCAGGCTGCCGCGCAGTTATGACATGATGTTTATGGTTGGAAATACGTTTCAGCATCTGCTTACCAACGAAGATCAGGAACGCATGCTTCAGGGGGTATACCGTCATTTGAAGCCGGAGGGCGTGCTTGTGTTCGGAACCCGTAATCCCAATCTGGAGGAGCTCAGCCGGATTGAAGTCTATGAGCAGCATTATTCGAACGCTTCGGGCCAACAGGTCACCGAGCAGCATGAGGAAATGTATGATGCAATCACGCAGCTTCTATCCTGCAGGACAGTTAAAATAACGGCCGAGCAAGGGCGCGGGGAAGAAATATCACGTGAGGACGTCCATCTGCAGATCCGCTACACCTACCCGCAGGAAGCCTTCCGATTGCTGAAGCAAAGCGGCTTTGAGGTGATTCAGGTATATGGCGGATGGACAAAGGAGCCGTTAACCTCCACCAGTCCGGAAATGATTTTCATTTGCCGAAAGGCGGGTTAAGGCTCCTTATGGGACGGGGCCGCTTCATGATTTGCGGCGGCTCCGCATTCGAATGTGGCGCACCATGATACCGAGCACGGCTATAGGGGGTAGCAGCAGTGTCATTTCCACCTGCTGGTGATACCATAAGCGCTGCCCGATGAGAATAAGAAAAACGCCCATCGTCATCGCGGCCATCAGAATCATCGGATCGACGGGCCGGCGAAACAGCTTTTTGTATAAAAACTTCAAACCGAAATAAGCGACGGCAAAATAAAATCCGCCCATGAGGATGATCGCCAAAATTGCTGCAAGGAATACCAGTGGAATCAACTCCAATCCATTGGGTGGTTATTCCAGTATATCCCATTTCCTCCGGATGCGAAAGGCTGTTAGCCTTTTTGGATCGTTTCCAGCGTCAGCCCTTCGAGGTTGCGGCGGATCAAATCGCAAGATTCATTAAACAGCTTCGTTTCTTCTTCGTTCAGCTTCAGCTCCAGCAGCTCCTGAATGCCGTCACTGCTAATAATCGCCGGTACGCCGGCGCATACGCCGTATTGGCCGTACTCCCCATCGAGTATGGCGGATACGGCGATTATTTTATGCTCATCGTTCAAGACGGAGCGGGTGATATGGGCAATCGCGCTGCCGATCCCGAAATGGGTCGAGCCCTTGCGCGTGAAAATCTCCCAGCCCGCATCTTTCGTTTTGCGGGCAATGTCGTTCAGATCGACATGCTTGAAGCGCTCCTGATGCTGCGCCAGAATATCGAGGATCGGCTTGCCGCCGATCGTAACATGCGACCATGCCACGAACTGCGATTCCCCATGCTCGCCCAGTGCATAACCGCTGACGCTGCGCGGATCGATGGAAAACACATCAGACAGCAGCGTTTTGAGGCGGGAGGAATCGATGGAGGTACCGGACCCGATCACGCGGTGGCGCGGGAAGCCGGTCAGCTTCCATATCATGTAGGTCACGATATCAACCGGATTCGCGGCCGTAATGAATATTCCGTTAAAGCCGCTTTCCACGATGGGAGTTACGATCTGCCGGGTAATTTCCGCCGCCTCCGCCAGCACGTCCATCCGGTTCTGCCCCGGCTTCGGGTTCGCGCCAGCGGTCAGGATAACGACGTCGACATCGGAACAATCCGCATAGGTTCCGGCATAGACCGTTGTGCGGGTATGGGTGAAATCGATGCAATGCGATAAATCGAGAGCCTGTGCGAGCGCCCGGTCATAGGTACGGTCAATCATCATGATCTCGTCGCAGATCGACTGATTGATCATGGAGTAAGCGCAGCTGGATCCGACCATGCCGGAGCCTACGATGGCAACTCTTCTTCTTTTACGGTTCATAGGTCATCCGCTCCTTCTTTCCTATTGTACACGAGGACTTCAGGGAAATCCCGCCACGGATCAAATCGGCTGATTATGGCCGGAAACCGGCCCAAACGAATAAAACCGGCAGCTTCAGCTTATCCGGTTCAGGAGCGTTCTATTCCCAATTGTCCCCAGGGCAGGGGCTGCGGCAGCTTGCCGCTTCGCCAAACCTGCCATTTTACCCTCGGCCCCCAATATTTGTACAGGTGGGTGCCGATCGAGCTGCCCAAAATGGCTATGGCCTCATGTCCGTTCACCCGTTTCAAACCTGCATAAAGGGCCGAGCTAAAAAGGATTTCAACCATCACGAACTTGACCAATTCAGCCCGGGTAAACACCCAGACCGTAAATTCCGTATGCTGCGCTGCTGCAAGCCTTGGCATGCGTTCCTCCTTGCTTTCGTCATAAACCCCTTTTTAAGGATATATAGGAGGGCAAAATTTAAGAACATGCGGACAAACACGAATTTTGGTTGTGGAAATCATGCTCATCATGGAACCGACAAAAATAATGTGATGAAAATCACAAGGGTGGGTTGCAGGCGATGGTACGCTGAAATCATCAAAGGAAGGGTTGAGGACGGCGGAATGGATCCGCGGCCGGCCGTTCAGGAGGAGGACGGAAGGTGAAGAAAAACTATACTTTCGTGGATAAAAGCACCTGCATTGCCTGCGGAGCTTGCGGCGTCTATGCCCCTGATATCTTTGATTACGATGATGAGGGGCTGGCTGAGAACATTTTACCCGGAGACCACAATCTTGGCATTACAGAAGTCCCGGAAGATCAATGGGACAGCTTGGACGAAGCGGAGCAGGGATGTCCAACGGCATCCATTCATGTGTCCACCTGTCCGTTCCGCCAAAAGGGACAATGAACATATGGGAGGAGATCCACATGGCAAGCTTTACATTTAATGATTTGAAACATATTGATAGAAAGGAACTGGGCAACCAGGTTCCGCTGGAGCTGTTCCGCGCGATCCGTCTGATCGGGATGCATGAAGGGCTGCCGATGGGAGGGAAGAATACGACGGTGACCATCGGGCGCAAAATCGGCGAAAGTCTGCCAGCCCGGACAGTAGAGGAGCTCTTTCAACTATTCGTCGAGCTGAAGATCGGAATCCCGGCCATCGTGCATCAGGATGAGCATGCGATGCGTGTGGCGGTGGAGGATTGCTTCTGTGAGGGATTGCCTGTTCAGGAGGGCAAGCTGGTATGCGATCTAGAAGGGGCGATCATGGAGGGGGCGTTAACCCGGATCATAGGGCGCAAGGTATCCGTGAAGGAAGTGAAATGCAACGTGAACGGCGATGAACACTGCGAGTACGAGCTTAAATTCTATCAATGAACTACAACACGAAGTACATACCTGGTTCAAAAGGAGGTTATTCGGCGAGAGCTTCGTTCGCTTTGCCGGGTTATACTCGATTCGTTATATGGAAATACTGTTCATAGCAAGAGCGGCTAGGGGCAGCTTTACACGGTGCGGGAGGACATTCTGCCACGAGTAAAGCTGCCCTTTTCAAAATGGCTGAAGCATTCGGAAAGGAAGGGGAAGGCATGAACTCGCGAAGTCAGAGGGCGTCATCCATGCATTCCGTCATTCGCCAGGCATTTGAAATTAAGCAAACGGCGCTGCCCTGGAACCGGGCCATCAGCGCAGGCATCTGTCTCGGACTGCCCTCGCTCATCGGCCTGATGCTGGGCCGGTTTGATTACGGCTTGCTGGCGGGAACGGGCGGCTTTACGTATTTGTACGCGTTCACCGAACCCTATGCTTTACGGGCAAGGAAGCTTTTTTATACGATGCTGGGCATCGGCGTCTCCGTCTTTTGCGGCTCGCTCCTGTCAACGTATCCCGTCTTGTCCGCGGTTGTGCTCGGGCTGATCGGCGCGCTCGCGACCTTCATCTTCGGCGCGCTGAAATTCAAAGGACCGGCCGCGATGTTCTTCGTCCTCAGCTTCGCGCTCGCCTCCGGCATGCCGAACGGGCCTGCCGAAGCGCTGCCGCGCAGCATGCTTGTGCTTCTGGGCGGAGCACTGGCATGGCTCATTGCGATGGCCGGCTGGCTGACGAATCCGCATGCGCCCGAAATCATGGCCATCCGCAGGGTGTACGCCAATCTGGCGGCCCTGCTGGATGCAGCCGGAACGAAGGGATACAGCAACGCGAGGCATGAAACGCTGATTTCCATGGTCGAGGCCGAAGCGGCCTTTGCCGGAAAGAGCCGCTCCTGGCGGGATCCCCACCTGGTTCACCGGCTGCTCAGAATGTTCCGGCAGGCTCACCTCATCTATCAGGAGACCGATACATGGAATCAGCGCAGCATGGAGCCGCTCCCGCCGGCGCTGGGTCGGGCGGTTAGCGCTGCTGCCGAATCGCTTCGTTCCGGCAGGATTCCGACGATGGATGGCTTGTGGCAGTTGGAGGATCGGGATCGGGAGCTTCAGCGCCTTCTTCGGCCAGTCCTGGAGCTTGAATCCATTCTAAGGGAGCATTCGGACTCGGAAGATGCGTGGGAGGGAAGGGGAGTCCCTCATACGCCGGCCAAAAGCATCTTTCTCGGGGCGTTTGACAAAAACTCGCTCGTGTTTCTGTTGTCCCTGAGATTCGGCATCATATTAATGATCGCGGCGCTGGCAGCCCATGCGTTTAATCTGAACCGCTCCTATTGGGTGCCACTGTCCTGCGCCTCGGTGATGCTCGGCTCAACGGTCGTAGCGACCTATCACCGGGCCATTCAGCGTTCGATCGGTACGATCATCGGCATTCTGATTGCCAGTGCGATTTTGTGGGCCCGGCCGGAGGGGATTGTCATCTCGCTAGCCATCATGCTGTTTACGTTTTTTGCCGAGCTGCTGATCGTCCGCAATTACGCGATCGCGATTCTGTTCGTGACGCCCAATGCGCTTCTGATGGCGGAAGCCAGCTCGCATATTCATAATGTGGCGTACTTTGCGGGAACCCGGATCGTGGATGTCATCACCGGCAGCGTGATCGGCTTGATCGGCGTGCTGCTGCTGGGCAGAACATCCGCCTCCAGCCGGATTCCTTACCTGATGGGCCGGACAATCCGGAGCCAGTCAGAGCTGACTGCGCAGCTGCTGACGGAGCAGCCGGGATCTGATCTGTCGGAGGGCGGCCGTCAGCAGCGGGCCATGAAGACGAATCTGTCGAATCTCACGACCGTGTACGCGACGGCCCTCGGGGAAATCCCGAGGAGCGAGGAGGAGCTGCAGCGGCTTCTGCCCGTGGTATGGGCGCTGGATCAGTTCGGCTACCTGCTGGATTCCTATGCCATGACGCCGAACCGGCCCGTATTGTCCGATACAGAGCTTGCCGGTTTGCTGCTTGTCTTCGAGAAAACGGCACAAAGCGCAGAGCAGCAGCGCAGCATGGCACTGCCGGAAGTGCCAGCGCTTGCGCTCGCGCCGAAGGTGAGGCAGGAGCTGCTTACGCTGCAGAACGCGCTCGTCAAAAGCTTATCGGCTCCCGTATGAGATAAGGTGATATATGGCAACAACAAAAAATCCCCGCCTCCATAATCACATGGGGGTGGGGATTTTGGTATCGATGAGACTTAATTAGTAAGCCAGGGTGAACAATGCTTTGATGTGGGAGAGGTAACGGATGTTACTTGCTTCCTTCATCATCGTTGCAGGCAGACCCTTCAGGGACGTGTTGTTTTCCCCTACGGTTGCTACAGCGTCTTTGCGTCCGAGGCTTGCCAGCGTACCAGAGTTCACAGGGCTGAACGTGTGGTATGCTTTGTCATTCAGGTAAGCGTACAGGTTGTAGCCGATCAGTTCGCCCATTTGCCAAGCGATTTGAGCGGTTGGAGGGTATGGACGGCCGGTTGCATCGAATACAACAGCGCTGTCGCCTGCCACGAATACATCCGGATGGGATGTGGATTGCAGGAATTCGTTGACGGTTGCACGTCCGCGGTTTACTTCAAGACCGGATTCGCCGACGAGCGGGTTGCCTTGAACGCCGCCGGTCCATACGAAGGTGTTGGCGATGATTTTTTGGCCGTCCTTCAGATCGATCACGTTACCTTCCACGTTCGTTACAGGCAAGCCTGTCAGGAAGGTTACGCCGCGTTTTTCGAGGCTTTCCGTTGCACGGGCGATGAGGTGGTCAGGAAGCACAGGCAGGATTTTAGGGCCTGCTTCCACGAGCAGCAGCTTGATTTCAGCTGGGTTCACGCCGTATTTAGCTGTCAGCTTCGGCATGATGTCGGCAATTTCGCCCACAAGCTCAACGCCGGTCAAACCGCCGCCGCCGATGAGGATGGTTGCGTCCGCAGCATCCTTGGTTTGCGAATAAGCTTTGATGCGGTCTTCAATATGCTGATGAATGCGGTTAGCGTCCTCAGCGGATTTCAGAACCATGCTGTATTTGTCGAGTCCAGGAATACCGAAGTAAGCTGTGATGCTGCCAAGACCAACCACGAGAGCGTCATAAGAAAGCTTGGAGCCGTCAGCCAATTTGATTTCTTTGCTGTCTACCGAGAAAGAATCCACCTTCGCGATTTTCAGATCGATGTCCTTGCCTTTGAACAGCTTGTCAAGAGGCATAGCGATCGCTTTTTCGGCGATGCTGCCTGCCGCCAGGCGGTGAAGCTCGGTAATGATTTGGTGCGTCGGATACTGGTTCACCACGGTTACGCGCGCCTGATCTTTGTTCATATATTTACGCAAAGTCAGAGCAGAGAGAAGTCCGCCATATCCTGCACCCAAAATGACAATATGTTTTGACATAGTTTTTCCTCCGTCCTTACTGGTTATTGAGAGAATTAATGTTGGTCCTGTTCTTTCGCGCGTTCAGCGGAAACCTGCAGGTAGGCGTTCACGAAACGGAACATTTTTTGCGCTTGCGGATCCTTGAGCAATTTGAGAATGCCGAAAAGACCGATCACTTCATGACTCTCTTCAGCGCGGTCTTTGGCTTCAATCACGTTTGCTGCAACGTTCTTAGCGGATTTGATGACCGGGGAAGCCATCTCCGAAATCGCGCCAACCGTATCGCTTTTCAGCGTTTTGTCGGTAGCCACGGATTGAGCGAAGTCATAAGACTTTGTCAATACATTCACAAGCTCAGTCAGCTTTGGAAGATGGTTAACCAGTGTAGTCAAAGATTCCTGAACCTCAGGCTTGAGCAGCTGATCCAGCAGATCGTTTTGCTCTTGGCTGACAGGCTTGCTTGCTTGTTCAGTCGTTACATCAGTAGATATTTCTGACATGTCCATTTCTCCTTTGCGTAAGCAGCAATGCTTAGTTTTATTATAAAAAAGGGCTGATAGACCCTTTTTGGGCAGAGGGGTCTATAAGCTGGAGACCTTCCTCAGAATGAAAAAAGCCTCGAATCTAAATCACCATTTCCTATGGTAACATAATGCTCTTGAAAAGGATAATGAGGCATTTTAGAAGGAAGTCACGAATTGTGAAGAATTACACATGATTACGGCATCTTGGTCCAAAATTCTCAGTTTTGCTTTATTTTTACGCTGAAAACGTGATGAATTCAATAGCAAAGGTGGCATCCTTTCCGTATGTTCCGGCCGGTTCCCGTTCTTCCATAGCTTCTTCAAATCCGCAGAGCCGTATGCATAGGCAACCAAAAGAGGCGGCCAACCGGTAGCGCTAGATGAATGCGGCGCTTCTTTAAATAAAGAGTGTTCCCCTCCAGCCTGAAAATGATATTCTGAGCGCAAAAAAACCGCCTCCGGCGAGATCGCTAACGGATAACGGTTTAATATATGGACGGGCAAATCGATTATTTGGCATCCGGCTGATGAGGCACTTCCGGATGAAGCGGGGTACCGTTCAATTCGCCTGATGCTTCGATGACGCGGTATTGCTTCAGCATGAAAACTCTCCAGTGGAGAATCATGCCGAACGCCAGCAGGAAGAAGAGGGCGCCGGACTGCGGAATGGACACATATTCGTCGATCACTTGATGCAGTACGGTACGGACGATCAGCAGGGCGAACAGGATGACCACGAAGCTCTTGGAGCGTCTGGCGAAAACCTGGCCTTCGCTGACCTCGAATTTGGTGCTGCGAATCAGCGGATATGAAAATATGAACCAGCCGATGAGAAAGGCAAGCAGGGCCCAGAGCCATGGAACCCGAACCTGAGGCGCCACAAACATCAAGAAGCCTGTTGACATGCCCAGCGGCGGAATGATGATTTTTTTAATGGTTACTGGTCTGTTGCTGGCTTTCAAACGGACGAAAATGACCAAAAGCGCCATAACCAGAGCCCCCACGGTAGATCCGATTTGAAGATATGAGGGACTAATATGAGCCAAGTTAAAGACTCCTCTCTAATAAGGATGTAATTAATCACGTATAACTATATTATATCACACCCAACAAGAAGTAAACTTGAACGTCATATGACATCTTGTCCTGATCAGCCCGCTTTATTCGCGTGCATTCCTTTCAGAAAGGTTCGCAGGACATATTGAACGCTGGCATCCAGCGGAAGATCCATCTGAAAGCCGCCATGCTGCTCCAGCGTAGCGAATCCGTGCAGCAGACTGCGCAGGCCCCGAATGGCATGCAGCGTTTCCCGGTCTCCCAGACGGTAAGGCTCCATAATCCGTACAAAGAGATCGAGCAGCTCCCGTCTGGCTGTATCCAGCTCCTCATCCTGCTGCGTGTTTATCTTATAAAAGGCTTCATACAAGCCGGGGCGGGTATGGGCAAAACGGAGGTAAGCCTCGCATAAGCTGAGGATCGCTTCATCCCCGGATTTGCCGATGACGGCGTTGCGTGTTGTTTCGACAAGAAGATGCAGGCAATAAACTGTAAGAGCTGCCCGCAGATCGGGCAGGCCCTTGACATGATTATATAAAGAAGGGGAGCGCACGTTCAGCTTCTGAGCCAGCGCAGCCAAGGTGAGCGAATCGAGGCCGGAGGCATCGGCCAGCTCGGCGGCGGCGACCAGCAGGGCTTGGCGGTCGAGACCCATTTTGGCCATTTTATTTCGCCTCCCGGAAGGCTGCTTCGGCTCGCTCAATGGCCCGGGTCATCGCGTTTTGAGGCTGCTCGAGCATCCGCCCGTGACCGACGGCAAGCCAGGATGGCTGCAGCTTGGCAAGGCGGCGTGCGCTTGCCAGGGCAGTATCCTTATGCCACGTCGCCATCGCCGGAAAAGGAAACAGCGGCTGCATATGGCCGGATACGCCCACGCCGCCCCGCACCTGGAATGCATCGCCGGCAATCAGCACCTGGCTGCGCGTATCTAGAAATGCCATATGTCCCGGCGTATGTCCTGGCGTTGCGACAGCCAGAAGCGAGCCGACGCGGTCGCCATCCGCGAGAAGATGATCGGGCTTGGTACGTACGTTTTGCGGTACGCTGCCCTTGATCGGCGTCTGCGGTTCCCCGGCTTCGAGATCGCGGCTTCCGGCCAAAAGCGCCCGGTCCCGGCGCGATATATAGACTTCGGCGGTTGGAATGGCTTCCTTCAGGCTATCCAGCGCGCCGATATGGTCGCCATGGGCATGGGTAAGCAGGATGCGGGTGATCGGTTTACCGAAAGATTCCGCTGCCTTCAGAATTCCCTTCAGGCTGAACGGCATGCCTGCGTCAATCAGCGTAAGGCCGTCCTCCTCTTCAACCAGATACACATTGACCGGAAACAGACGGGGCAGAAAGGAAAGCTGGGTCACCTGATAAACTGTCGTTTTTTTCATAATAATCATCCTCCTATAACGATAAACTAATCTTATTAGTATTATAACTAATCATATTAGTTTTGGCAACCGGTCATTTTCCGGATGGAGGGATTTGGGCAGGAGTGCAAGGGCGGGGAGATGGTCCTCAGCGAGACGAATGTTTCACTAATGAATCTTCAAAGAATCTCTGAATCTATGCAACTATTGAAAAAAGCGTTTTCAAAAAGACATATTCATACTATAATGGTTTTGTAAACCCTTTCATATGTCTAATCTGATTTTTGAGTCCTTCCTTGTGAGGGGCTCCTTTTTTTTGCGGAAAAGCGAGAGAAACGGCGACGCACATCCGTCTACTATACATAAGGAAAGATGATAAGTAGGGAGGATCGTTATGGCAGACCCGTCACAGGACGTTGCGCTGGTCAGGCAGGTGTTGGCTGGCGACAAGAAGAGCTATGCTCAGCTGGTGAATACGCATAAAAATAAAATATACGGCTTATTGCGGGGCCTGGGCGCAAGTCCGCAGGATGCCCAGGATTACACGCAGGAGGCATTTCTGAAAGCATACCGCAAGCTGGCCGGCTTCAGGGAGGAATCGAGCTTTGCCTCATGGCTGTACGCCATCGCCGTGAACGTGATGAAGGATGCGGGGCGGAGAAAAAAACCCGAGCCGGTGGAGGCTGAGATGCTTATCCGTGCACAGCATCAAGCCGAAACACCGGAATCCGCTTATCTTCGCAAGGAAACCGGTGGGGAAGTACAGCTGTTATTGCAGCAGCTGCCGGACAAATACCGCATCATTCTGCTGCTGCGATACACGAACGAACTAAGCTATGACGAAATTGCCGACATGGCCGGCATTGACGTGAATCAGGTGCGCAACCGGCTGCACCGGGCCAAGAAGTCTCTGCGAAAAAAGCTCAAGGAGAAGGAGGGGATGCTGCATGAGATGCTGGAAGCTTGCTCAGACCAAAGAGTACATTCGCTCTGGAAATAAAGCTGACGAAGAGCTGGAATTCCATCTTCATATGTGCCCGGAATGCCGGAGTCTGCTCGCTGCGGCTGAGGAGAAGGAACGGGTATGGACGGAATTGCTATATGCTGAGCGCCTCCCTGAAGGATTTACCGACCAGGTGATGGCTTCCCTTGAACAGATCGAAATTGAGCCCGCGGGGGAGGAAATCTATTCACCAATCGGAACCAAGAGGCGTATTCGAAACTTGCGCCCCCTCAAGAAAAGCATCCTGTGGATCGCCTCACTCCTCGTCGTAGCGATGGCATTGACTTTGTATGCACAGCCGTCCATTGCAGATTGGGTGCGGTCGATGTTTTCGAAGGAAACCTCGGACGTCGGGATGATGGATGCGCGCAGCCTGGGACTGGTGCAGAATCCCCATGTGAAAGTGAAGGATAAGGGCTACACTATCGAAATCAACGAAGTGGTCGCCGATGCCACCCGGCTTGTGATGGGGGTGAAGGTGACGGACCCGCAAGGGAAACCGCTTATTTATCAGGTGGATTGGAGCGGCCTGCATATTAAGGATAAGAACGGGAATGAGATCGGCCAAATCAGGGGGATGGAGGCCTCGAGCAACATTGAAAAACTAAACATTTCTTTCATGCAGGAAGTCCATACCGATGAGTTGGTCGTCGAGGCGCATGTGAATCGCATTCACATTCCGTGGTCGGAAAAAGTTGTGGAGGGAAGCTGGGATTTCAAATTTAAAGCGGACATTCGCGGAGCCAATGCACTAAACATCACGACACCGCTGCATGAAACCTATACGACGCCGGATGGATTGACGATTCAGACGGAGAAGCTGGTCCGCACACCAAGCGGAGTACGCCTGTTTATGGCAACCACCCTGAGTCCTGAAGCCGCAAAACGCTCGCCGGGTGAGCTTGAGAGCCAGCAGCAGCTGATGTTCCATTTTGAGAATGAAAAGGGAGAGGAAATTGCAGGCGTAAACAACGTCTTCGGAGGAGCCAGAGTGATTGCACAGGACAGCGTGCTTCAAGACGGTAAAAGGCACTGGGTATACACGTTTAATTATCTTCCCTATGACCGCCAAAAGCTGCGCTTCGTATTCGACGGATATACCATCCCGGTGACCAGCAGCGGTTCGGTCGAACTGGTACCAAGTGACCTGAAAGAGCACCCGGTCATTTTCAAGGATCAGGGAGACGTTGTTACGCTAAGCGGGTTTACGGTTGGCCATGACCCGAACGCCAGAGTAAATGAGACGGAAATTGCCGGGCTGATCGAGATGACGGGGAGATTCATAAATATTTTTCAGCATGATCAATGGTTCGTCAGAGATCAGGATGGAAGGGAATATTCGGCGGTATTTAGAGGGTCGGTCCGTATGGGCAAAATTCAGGAGGCTTCCGGAGATCCCGGCTTTGTCGTGCAGGGCATGACCGTTTTACCGGAAAGGGCCACGCTGATCCGCAAGTCACCGACAAATGGGTTCCGAACGTGAACTGGTCCTTCAAGCTGCCGATGGGCAAGCCGATTCCGGGACTCGAACATGTGGATCCGGAGAGCTACTGGAGTTCCGAGAGGCCGTAACGTCAAGTCCGATCACCCGCAAAAGTTAAAGCTCGACCACCAGTCCCCCAAAAGAGTATCTCTCTTCCGGTAGCCTAGCCGGACTTGAGGTACTCTTGTTGGCATGGGGGTCTAAATGGCAGGCCCATACAACCCTTGGGCTTACAGGCTGCCCACATGCTCACGGGAATAGATTTTCCGGTACACGGCCGGGGTCAGGCTTTCGAATTTCTTGAAGGTTTTAATAAAATACCCCGGCTCGGCAAACCCGAGCTCGTCGCTGATCTGGTTGACGGGCAAGTCCGTGGTCTCGAGCAGCTGCTTGGCCCATTCGACCTTCAGGCGCGGCACAAACACCGAGAAGTTTTCGCCCGTTTCCCGCGTGAATACGCGGCTGAAATAGCTGGGGCTGACGTGGCAAAGGGCGGCCATATCGTGCAGACGGATATTTTCATGCTTATGGCGGTACAAATAATCGAAGGCGGGCTGCAGCAGCGAATTCGTCGAGCGGTACACGCTGGCCGTGCTGTTCTTGATTTTCGTCTCGATCAGCGTGCTGGACAGCTCGCTTTGCATCGCCTGGATATGCTCGTATGTCGGAGCGGCAGGACGCATGAAATCGGCTCCGGGATGCTCCGGTGACAGCGTCTTTTTGTACAGCTCGATCGTTGAGTTTTTATCGATGGCCTCTTCCACGATGTAGTTGCATAGGTGAAAGAGCATGTCGGCAATGGTCGAGACTTCCTCGGAGGACAGCACGGGCAGAGAGCGGTATTCCGGCTGCAGGTCGTTAAACTTCCGGTCCGTTTCTGCATTCGGCGGGCGGGTGACGATTCGCTCCAGCGGCAGATTCGAGTCGCGAAGCTTGATCTGACCGGCCATGATGGCGCCGATATATTGATTGTCGATGATGATGGGAATGGCAATGTCCACGATGCCGAAATGGCATTGGTACACATAGGGTTTATTGGTACGGACGGCTTCCAGCCCTCCCCGGGCATCGCATTTCTGGCAATAGGAGGATAAGGCGTCGTCTTGGCGTACGGCTTGGCAAAAGGATTGGCAGTGGCTGTGCTTGGTGACCGGAACGCCCTTGTAGTCCACCGTGATGATCGCCATTTTGGTGACCAGGGAGAGCGAATCCTGCAGCTTATGCCATTTATCGATATCCATGATCTTCTTTAAATCGTATCGTGAGTTCATGTGCTTCGCTCTATAACGTATGATGTAGGGATGATCCCTGCTTTTCGAACCGGCTTCATCCTTCCATTATACTAAAATGCCTTTTTACTGAACAAGATAGTACAATTTTCAGCAGCTGCAGACATGAAAATCCTATCGGAAAGCGCTTTAAAAGGGATGTTTAGTGCCATGAATTCCTCGTAACCACCCGCGTATAATGGGCCATAGACAACCACCGAGAGGGGAAACGAGACGATGAGAAAAGCATTTATCAGCCCAAGCAAATATGTACAGGGTGAAAACGAACTGCTGAATTTGGGGTATTTTATTCGTACCTACGGAGAATCCGCGCTGCTGATTGCCCATCCGGAGGATGTGAAGCGGGTCAAGGACAAGCTGGACGCAACCGCAGCGAAGTTTCAGGTGACGCTGGTTGAAAGCGGATTCCGGGGCGAGTGCTCCCGCGAAGAGGTACAGCGGCTGAAGGCATTGGCCGAGGAGAAGAAATGCTCCTGCACGATCGGACTTGGCGGAGGCAAAGCGATTGATACGGCGAAATGCGTGGCGGAAGGCGACGCGCTGATCATCGTGCCGACGATTGCGGCCACGGATGCGCCGACCAGCCATTCGGCGGTCATCTACACAAACGATGGGGCGTTTGAGGATTATGCTTACTTCAAGCAGAGTCCAAGCGTGGTGATGATCGATACGACGGTAATCGCGAATGCACCGACCCGTTTTCTCGTATCCGGCATGGGAGACGCCCTGTCCACATACTTTGAAGCCAGAGCCACTTCGCGCTCCTTTACGAAAGTCAACGCAGGACTGCCATGCGGCGTGCATGCAGGCGCAGCACCGGCAGCCCGGGGGACCAAGGCTGCGCTCGCGCTGGCCAAGCTGTGCTACGAAACGCTGCTGGAAGACGGCGTGAACGCGAAAATCGCCTGCGACAGCAATCAGGTGACGCCAGCGCTCGAGAACATTATCGAGACCAACATTCTGCTGTCCGGTCTCGGTTTTGAAAGCGGCGGCCTGGCGGCAGCCCATGCGATCCATAACGGTCTGACGGCGCTTGAAGGCACCCACCATTATTTCCACGGGGAGAAGGTTGCCTTCAGCACGATCGCGCAATTGGTGCTGGAGAACGCGCCGGTATCCGAGCTGAACGAGGTGCTGGAATTTTGCGCAGCCGTAGGCCTGCCGGTATGCCTCGCCGACATCGGCGTGGATAGCATGACAGAGGAGGAGCTGGCCAAAGTCGCACAGACGGCCTGCATTCCCGAGGAATCCATTCATGCAATGCCGCTGCCGATCACGGAGGAAGCCGTGGCCGCAGCGATCGTTGTAGCGGACCAACTCGGCCGGAAATTCAAACAAAAATAAGGATGCGATGAAATGAAAAAAATCATGAACCAACCGGAGACGCTCGTTCGTGAGATGTGCAATGGCTTCGTTATGGCGCATCCGGAGCTGGAATTCAACAGCAAGCATAAAATCATCAAGAAAAAGCAGATCCAACCGCAAAAGGTCACGCTGATCAGCGGCGGGGGCAGCGGCCATGAGCCTGCCCATGCCGGTTTTGTGGGATCGGGGATGCTGGATGTTGCCGTCTGCGGCGACGTGTTTGCATCCCCGTCACAGATCCAGGTATACCAAGCGATCCGGTCATCCGCGAGCGAAAAGGGAACGCTGCTGATCATTAAGAATTACAGCGGCGATATCATGAATTTTAAAAATGCGGCGCATCTCGCCTCCGAGGATGGCATTCAGGTCGATTACGTCAAGGTCGACGATGACATTGCCGTAGAGGACAGCTTGTATACCGTCGGCCGAAGAGGCGTGGCGGGAACGGTCCTCGTCCACAAAATCGCCGGCGCTGCCGCCGAACTGGGCATGTCCCTGGATGAGGTGAAGTCTGCGGCCCAGCATGCGGTCGACAACGTCAAGAGCATCGGCTTTGCTTTCACCTCTTGCACGGTACCGGCCAAAGGTACCCCGACCTTCTCCATCGGGGAGCAGGAGATGGAATATGGCGTCGGTATCCATGGCGAGCCGGGAATCCGGCGCGAGAAGCTGATTTCGGCCGACGAGCTGGCGGCGCGGATGGTGACGGAGCTGCTCGCGAGCCTGCACATCAGCGAAGAGGCCGCTCAGGAAGTGGCGGTGCTCGTCAACGGCTTCGGCGGAACGCCGCTGCAGGAGCTATATCTGCTGAACAACGCCGTCATGAGAGAGTTAAAGGCCCGGAATGTCACCGTCTTGAAAGTACTAGTAGGCAATTACATGACGAGCATCGACATGGCGGGAGCTTCGCTCTCCATCCTGAAGCTGGATGATCAGCTCAAGCGGCTGCTTGGCGAACCATGCGACACGCCTGCACTGTCGATCCGCGGACCGCTTGCGCCGGTGAATGATACCGAGGCGGCTGCTGAGAAAGCAGATGAGGACGCGGGGGCTGTGCAAGCCGTGATGAGCGAAGAGTATGCTGCCCTTCAGGGCGGAAAGCTGTCACTGAACAATATGATGTACCTGATCGATCGGATGAGCAGCATCATCATAGAGAATGAAATTCCGTTCTGCGAGCTGGATTCCCATGCAGGCGACGGCGACTTTGGGATGAGCGTAGCCAAGGGCTTCAAGCAGCTGAAGGCGGAATGGAATGAAATCACTGCCCAGGCGGAGGATTTGGGGGCGTTTCTGGATGCCTGCTCCCTGATCATCATGGAGCACTGCGGCGGTGCTTCCGGACCGATTTGGGGCTCGGCCTTCCGCGCAGCCGGCAAATATGCAGGAGCGAAGAAGGAGCTGTCCGTGACGGAAATCGCGGAGATGATGAGCGCTGTCGTCCAAGGCATTCAGGATACGGGCGAGCGATCCTTCGGAAGAGGAGCCGTTGTCGGCGACAAGACGCTGATTGATGCCCTCGTGCCTTATGCCGAGGCATGGGAAGCCGCGGCCCGTGAAGGCATAATGCTGAAACAGGCAGGCATCCAGGCCGCCGAAGCGGCTGTGGAAGGCGCCCGCAAGACCGCGTCTATCGTGGCCCGAATGGGCCGGGCGGGTACGGTCGGAGAGCGGAGCATCGGGTATCCGGATGCCGGAGCGCATGCGCTTGGCGTGATATTCACCGAATTGTCGCAGGCGCTTCACTAGGTTCGAAACGAAAGGCCGCATGTTCACGAGATGAACATGCGGCCCTTTTATGTGTTTGAATCATTACGGAAGGAGCTATTTGAATGAATATCGTAAGAGGGCAAAGGGCATCGGTTTATTTTATGCGTTTAAATGTTCACCCCATAAAATTGTAAAATCAAACGTCACCGTTAACGATGGCCCTGCCAGCAGCAGCTGAGTTCTCTCCTCCGGCGCATGCCAGGATAATGGCGTCATCTTGAGCATCGCCTCCAGATGCGGCTGGCTCAGCTCGGCTTCATACCGGATGCGCTGCTGCTTCATGCCCGGAAAATGCCTGGCGAACAGGACAGCTGTTTCCTCTACGGCCTCTGCCTGCTTCGGTGAAGAGGGGGTGTACAGGAACTGCCTGAATTCCTGCAAATATTCCGGTCCCGGAATAATCTTCACAAGCATGCCGCCCGGTACCAGCAGCCGTTTGAATTCCTCATAATTAGACGGGGACAGTACGTTCGTAATGATATCGAAGGTATGATCCCGAAACGGGCTGCGGGTCAGATCGGCCACGCACCAGATCACCGGGGCGCTGCCCTTGGCAGCCAGCGCAATCCCCGGCTTGGATGAATCCGCACCCGCTGCAAGGATGTCCCGCTGCGAGCTGCGCCGCAGCTTATGAAGCAGGCTGGCCAGGTGTGACCCTTCGCCGCAGCCGGCATCGAGTATGGAGAACGGCTGCGAGGAGGAGGGATCGAGCATGCACTCCTGCACCCCCGTAGTTAATGCATCCATTAAAGGGTCAAAATAACCGCTTCCGTTAATGAGCCGGCGTGCCTCAAACAGCTCCTTGTCATACTTGGAAGCTTTCGCGTTCGGCAGCAGGTGGATATAACCGTCCCTGGACAGATCGAAGCTGTGCTCCGCCGTACAGGAGAGGCTGTGCCCGTTCTTCATTTTCATAGGCAGGGAGCAGACCGGGCAGCGGAATATATCATCGTAACGGGCCATCAAGCCCGCACGCTGTATGGCATGTTCTTTTTTGGACAATGTCAAACACCTCATTCATTCGTTGATTTGCGAATGGAAAAAGGCGCAGCTAAATAACCCTGTGGCTGGGATTTTCTAAAAAAGCAGCCGGGCTATTTCAATCTGCACCTTTCCTTAACGCAACCGAATGAAGTGGATCATGATGATGTTTTCATCTCCTTGCCCGGGTAAGTTGGAGGGAATTCCTCTCCATTCTATTGTAACGCAATCCCGATTCAGGATAAAATCACGAGAGGCGAGGTTAATCTTACCTATAGGGAGTTACAATAGTATTCATTAAGGCCTGATCACAGGAACTGAACCCCCGGCATCAACGTAAAATAGCATCGCCTCCGGTTGACATTCCCAACTGTTAACCATATAATTACAGTATAAGGAGGAGCGAAAATGAATAGTGAGTTTAACATTGCCGTCCATTGTTTAACCCTTCTTAGCTTAAAAAAGGATCATATGGCTAACAGCGAGGAGATCGCGAAGAGTGTCTGCACGCATCCCGCCCGCATTCGCAAGGTGCTTGGCCTGCTGCGCAAGCATGGGTATGTGGCGACGAAGGAAGGGGTCGGCGGCGGATATCTGCTGAATCCGGGGATGGAGAACGCGACACTCGGGGACTTGTATCGACTGCTTGCCGAAGGCTCCCTGAAGCCGGGCTGGTGCTCCGGCGGTGAAGAGCTGCCGTGCGAGGTTGCGGCTAACATTCAAGGGATCATGGATCAAATATACAGCGGCGGGGAATCGGCGCTCGAGCGATATCTTGACGGCATTACGATGAAGGACGTCAAACGCCAGATTGAGGAAGCCGAGAACGGCGGAGCCGGTTTGAACTGAATAGACATCATGCGAAACAGCTTCCGGAACAAGGGGCTGTTTTTTTCATGCACAAAAATAAAACCGTTTATCGCCCTGCGCTGTCTTATATATATCAAATTCATGGCGACAGCTTGGCCGAAACGGATTTGATGGGCATCACCATTTTTCACCGACCGGTGAAACAGCAGGGAAGGGGCCGACCTATGAGCGATCCTATACTTTCCGCCGCTGCATGCCAAGGAGATGAAGAAGCGTTTTATGCGCTGGTTTCCGGATTAAAGAGAAAGCTGTACGGCATCGCTTTCAGCTATTTGGGCAGCGAGGCTGACGCGCTGGAAGCGGTGCAGGAAACCGTATGCAGGGCTTGGATGAAATGCGGCAAGCTGAAGGAGCCTGCGGCGTTCGACAGCTGGATCATCCGCATTCTCATCCGCTGCTGCATCGATGAACAGCAGCACCGAAAGCGCACGCTGCCATTGATCCGTGACAAGGATGAACGCACCGCGGCCGAAATGGTCAGCGACAGCAGGCTTGATCTGCATCAAGCCATGCTGCGGCTGAAGCCGAAGTACAGGCATGTGCTGATGCTGAAATATTTTCAGGATATGACGCTAACCGAAATTGCCAAGGTCCTGGATAAACCGGAAGGCACCGTGAAGACATGGCTTCATCAAGGCTTAAAGCAGCTGCGAGGCAAGATGAATGCAGGAGGTGAGCTTTACCTTGGTCGATGAACAGGAACGAATGCTTAAGCAGTATTATGAGCCGGCGGCGATTGCGGAGCGGCGAGTGTCTGAACAGCGGCTCGACGCAGCGCTGAGAAACGGATTGATACAGGGAAAGAAAGCCAGGAAGCAGCGGCAGCTGAGCAAGGTCGCATTCGCCTCTGCGGCCGCCATACTCCTTCTGGCTGGGGCAGCGGTTTACGCACCGGATTCGCTCTTTGGAGACCGCTCCGGAGCAGGCGCGGTGCATACGGCAAACAGCCGGATTCCCGCGTACGTAAACCAGCTGGCAGGAGACAAGGGGCTGCTGCGCGAGGCGCTGGATCAAGGGAAGTACCAGTCCGTCGGAAAGACAGCCGCATATGAAGGATACCTGGTTACCGTCGACGGGATCCTTACCGACCGGAAGCATCTCGTGTTGTTTTATACGTCCAAAAGCGAATATGGCGGCCGGATTATACCGGATCCGGATGGAACAGGATTGTTTGATGCCAGCTATGACAAGCTGAAATTTAAACGGTTTATACATGAGCCGAGCAAACTGAACGGCATTTATGACGGGAAAGAATATCATGACATCTTGGTCTACGATTTGAGCGGAAGCGAAAAGCTGCCCGATGAATTTTATTTTGCGGGCAAATGGTATAACGGTGAATCGACCGGGGACCGGAAGTTTCTTGAGGTCAAGGTTCCCGTGGATACGAACAGGCTCGCGGAACTGGAGCGCAGGGTGAACTTAGATAAAACGCTTGATTTTGAAGGGCAAAAGCTGAAAGTGACTAGCGTAGTCCAAGTTCCGCAGCGCTTATACGTCAACGTAGCCCTCGACCCGTCAAACACGAAACAAATTTCGGCACTTTCCGATTGGTCGCTGTATACGAAAAACGATGCCAAGGATCAATTTCTGAATCTAGAGGATCTAAACCTGGAGGAGGGGGAATGGGGGATAGGCTATTATGCGCCCGACTATGTCCAAGGCGATTTGCTCGAGCTGCATGGCAATATGGTCGAAACGAAGTTTGAAGGCAGCATGAAGCTGGTGGTGGATACGAAGAAGAAGAAGATCGTCAGCGCCCCCGACGGGAGAATCCAACTGCCAAGCGTGAATGAGGAAAATGGGTACCTGCGGATTACGTCAGCCTTTCAACGCATGGATCCTCTTGTTAACCAGAATATGAGAGTCGAGCATACGTTTACGGACGGAAAAGGGATGAAGCATACACTCCCTGATGACGGACAATCCATTCATGAGGGCTGGCGGAGCAATGGGGCCATGGGCAGGGACGAGTATTATTTCGACATCGAAAACCGTTCCTACCCGCAGCCGCTTACGTTTGAACTGACGGAGTACCCCGGTGAAATTTTGAAGAACCCGTTCAGTATTACCCTTCAAAAGTAAGGTGGCTGAAACAGCAAAACAGACCGGTGGCTGTTCGTCGCCGGTCTGTTTCTTATAGGTTGCTATCAGGTCTGATCCGGTCTCAAGAAGGTCTTCACGGCCGGCGGCTCGTAGGATTCGAATTGATCCAGCAGGCGGCCGGGGTCCGTGTCAACAAGGGACATCGTAAGGTATTTCTCATGGATAAACTGCTCACGTCCCATATGCTGAAAGAAGGCGAGCAGAGGATCGTAATACCGATTGATGTTCAGGAACCCGAGCGGCTTGCGGTGAAGTCCCAGCTGGGCCCAGGTGAACACCTCGAAAAATTCCTCCATCGTGCCGGGGCCGCCCGGAAGGGTCATGAAGCCTTCGGCGAGCTCGGCCATTTTGGCCTTGCGCTCATGCATGGATTCTACGATGATGAGCTCCGTCAAATGCTTGTGGGAAATCTCCCTTTTGTCCAAAAATCCGGGCATCACCCCGATAACCTGTCCGCCTGCCGCCAGGACCGAATCCGCTACGGCCCCCATCACGCCAACGCTCGATCCTCCATACACCAGCGTAATGCCGCGCCGGGCAAGCTCTTTGCCGAGCTGCTTGGCGCCTTCCACATAAACGGGAGATGCCCCGGTGCTTGATCCGCAAAATACAGCTACCGATTTCACTCTCTGTTCCTCCTCGCAAATGAGTTCTCTAACTGTCCATGACGCTATTCTATTATATCCTAGACGGAAAGGAGGAGGGTTAACCGGATCGCATGCTTTTTATTTTCATTGTAAAAATATAGGGTTTAACCATGCAAAAAGGCCCTGCGCAGGCAGAGCCTGAAGCTTGGATATATGTGGCGTCAGCGCTTTACGTTCTGCAGAACGTTGACCATAAACGTCAGGATGCCAATCGTGACCAGCACCCCTCCCGTCGCGATGACCGGCTCCACGTGGGCGACTTCGTTCACGTACAGAATGAGGCCGATCATCATGACCGGCAGCCCGATATTATGCAGCCAAAAATGCACTTTCGCGAGCAGGTGATCTCCCGCGTTCGGAAACAGGTAATAAATGATGCCGGACAGCGCGAGCGACGCCCAGCCGAGCAGATTAATATGCGCATGCACGGAAGCGTAGCCGAATTTGTGCGTGATGGACATGAACATGCCGAATAAAATCCCGATGACGAGGTACACAGAGGCGATTTTAATCAACTTGATTCCCAAATCGAACTCCTCCTTTAAATAGCTTCTGTTAACCATATTGTAGGGATGGAGGGAGTATGACGGCTTGTGCAGTAAAATTTCTGCGCTAATTCATATTGAACTCATAGGAATAATATAATATAGTGGATGTGAAGAAAGGGGTGTTCTTTCATGAAGGAAATTCCCGAGCCGTATGTCAAAGCGAATCAGACCGGAATCGTCCTGTTCGTGATTTTAACCGCGGTGTTTAACCAGCCGTATATTCTGCTTGTGCTGTGGCTGATTCAGGTGCTGGGTCTTCTGACCGGCAAAAATGGGTTTGTGCTGCTGGCGAAGCCTTTTTTAAAAGTCGAAGGAGCACCTACGCAGGCTCAGGAGCTGCAGCGGTTCAACAATACGCTGGCTGTCATTTTTCTGACGCTGTCGCTGTTGTCATTTTTGGCGCAGCTGCCGGTTGCGGGCTACGTGTTCGCCGCCATGCTGTTTCTTGCCGCGTTTGCGGCCCTTTGCGGATACTGCATCGGCTGTACGGTCTATTTTCAATACAAGCAGTTCAAGGCCAGAAGAAAGCTTCGTCATTAAAGCCTCTGGTGTTCGACATATCGGCACGACCCTGCGCATACCGCATGGGTCGTGCCTTTTTGCCTTATGTGTAAAACCGTATGCGTAAAAAGGAGGCGGCCTGTACGAGCGTGGGGAAAGGATGCCAGCAGCGGGTAATAGAATAAAAGAGCCGCCTATCGCGGGTTGAGGCTTCCATATGGCAAGTTGGCATTGCCTGAATAGATGTAAACCTTTATTGTAGAAACTAACAGACAAATTCTTAACACGGGCAGCCCATTAGAAAACGAAGGAGCGGATACGGATGAGTGATCAGAAAAGCTTGTTTTATACCGGTACTTACACCGGAGCGGATGAACAGGGGATATTCCTGTGCTCCTTGGACTTACATAGCGGACAAATGGAAATCGTAAACGGCATGGACGGCATCGCGAACGCATCTTATCTGGCCTTGAATGCGGACAGGGACCGTTTATACGCTGTCAGCGAAACCGATGAAGGCGAAGTATTCGCCTACGCCGTGGACGGGGAAACGGGGGAGCTGCATCTGCTGGACCGCAAACCGACGCAGGGCGCGGCACCATGCTACATTTCATTGACCCGGGACGGCAGCCATGTGCTCGTAGCGAATTATTCAAGCGGCCACGTCAACGCCTACAAGGTTCTGGAAGGCGGGGAGCTGGAGCCGGCCAGCGTCGCCTTGCACAGCGGAAGCAGCATTAATAAGGATCGGCAGGAAGCTGCCCATCCGCACTCCGTATTCCAAGACCCGGAAGGGAAGTACGTGCTCGTGTGCGATCTGGGGCTGGACGAAATCGTCTTTTACCGTCTGGAGGAAGGCAAGCTCGTATCGCATCATACCGTGAAGACGGCTCCCGGCGCGGGACCACGCCATTTCGATTTTCATCCGTCCGGCAAGTGGGCTTATGGAATCAACGAGCTGGACGATACGGTGAACGTGTATGCGCTGGATGCGCAGGCAGGCGATCTGAAGATTCTGCAGACACTGTCGACCCTGCCGGAAGGCGCTGCATCGGGAAGCGCAAGCGCGGATATTCATATCACGCCATGCGGACGATTCCTGTACGCTTCGAACCGGAGTGATGACAGCATCGGGCTCTATCATGTCGATGCGGAGACGGGCCTGCTGACTGCGGTGGAGTGGGTGTCCACGAACGGCAAGACGCCGCGGAACTTCGCGGTATTCAAAGGCGGATACCTGTTGGCGGCCAACCAGAACAGCAGCACGATCGTATCTTATAAAATCGATAAGGCAAGCGGCAGATTGACGCCGACCGGCTATGTGCTGGAAGTGCCGAAGCCTGTGTGCATCGTGCCGGTGACGCCGTGCAAGCACTAGACCGAGCCTGATCTAACACAAAAGCAGCCCCTGCATGATGCGGAGGCTGCTTTTGCGCGTTTGGAACGCTGCCGGATACAAGGCGCAGGCAGGCGTTCACGATAGAAGCCGTCAGGAGTTTGAACCTGACATCCTAAACGGGTGAAGCTTAAGCTTTCTGCTCGGAGTAATACAGCTGAAACAGCAGGTCCTGTTGATGATTGCCGAAGCCTCTGCCGAACAAAGCAATGCCGGTATGGCTGCTGCTTTGCCCGGGAACGGCCATGCGGAAGGTCCACTGCTTGTCCCGGATGGGAAGATCCGCGATCGTGACGCCGGAAATCTTTTTTGCATCCATAAAGGTGCCGTTTGGGTTGATCCGGAGCGTCTTCAGCAAGCCGCATTGGCTTGCAGGATCCGTCCACCAGGCGGGGGTATAGAGCCCGCGGCCGGGGCCTTGGTATTTTTGGCCGGACCATTCGCCGAGCCGGGTGCCGTTAAAGGAAAAGACGACGCCGGCCGAATCCGTATCAGGCTGGAAAGGGAGTACCGTTGACAGCTCAAAGGTAATTTCCAGCTCCTCGGGAATCTGGCTGCCGAGCAGAAAGTTGGGAACCTTGTACTCGATATACCCGCTGCTGAACCAGAGCATTTTGGCCTGGACGCGTTCGGGATACCAGAAGTATCTGGGTTCGTTATATTCCCCGATGGTATGCTCTAAAGTTGCAATTCCGCAGGAGGGTCCCAGTTCAAAATCGGTATAATGACCGACGGAAACCTCCGTTTTGTGAAATTGGCGGTGAGGACCAGGGGACGCCGGGATGGTAATCTCGATTTTTTCGGCGGATAGGGTGCATATTTTTTGCACTCCGCCATTGCCGGGAGCCATGCGGGTTGTGATCAACCGGGCTTTCTCCAGCTTTTTGACATGCATAGTCATGATGGCGCTGCTCAGACCGAGGGCTTCCGCCAGCTCGCGAACATTCATCTGCCGCCTGGATAGTAGCTGAAGGATATTCAGCCTTACGCTGCTGGCCAGAGCTTCATAGACGGGAAGGGACGTGGTTGTCGTATCCAGTTCCATGACAAGCCTCCATTCAGGGTTAAAAAATGAGACCTACACTTCAGATTATATAATGGTTTGCCATTATGAACCAAGTTTTGATTGGATAATCCAGCGATTTCCTAAAAAAGGATTGACGAGGGCATAGGTCATGATTACAATACGATTATAACACACTAAACAGGTAGGAATAATAGCAGAAACATGACATTGTTCTCGCCGTACAAACGGAGGAACTTCTGCAGCCGAAGGATAGCTGTGCCCGCATCGGGCCGCCGTATTCTTGGGACAGGGGGTTCTCCGTTTTTTTGTTGGATATTTAGGGCGAGGGGTAGGATTCAAATTTGAAAAAGGGAGTGGGAGACATGGCAAAGACAAGGAATAAGGGGATCCAGACGGCAAGACGGGGGGCCTTGATTGGATTGGTGCTGCTTCTGACGGCGGCGCTCGCGGCATGCGGGAGCAAAAGCGAAAGCGGCGCATCGGCGGAAGGAAAGAGCCCAGGCACGGAAACGAAAAAGAGCAGCGACGCCAAAGCCGTCGAGCTGTTGAACGTATCGTATGACCCGACGCGGGAACTGTACGAAAAATATAACAAGGCGTTTGCCGCCTATTGGGAAAAAGAAAAAGGACAAAAGGTCACAATCAAGCAATCCCACGGGGGCTCCGGCGCGCAGAGCCGCTCGGTCATCGACGGGCTGGAGGCTGACGTCGTGACGCTCGCGCTGGGTTATGATATCGACGCCATCCAGAAAAAAGGGCTGATCAATGAGGGCTGGCAAAATAAATTCGACCTTAACAGCACGCCGTACAATTCGACGATCGTATTTCTGGTGCGTAAAGGCAATCCGAAGCAGATCAAGGACTGGAACGATTTGATTAAAGGCGATGTGCAGGTCATCACGCCGAATCCGAAGACGTCGGGCGGAGCGCGCTGGAACTACCTCGCCGCATGGGGATATGCCCTGAAGCAGAACAACAACGATGAGGAGAAGGCGAAGGAATTCGTCAAAGAGCTGTTCAAGCATGTGCCCGTACTGGATACGGGAGCCCGCGGAGCGACGACGACCTTCGTGGAGCGGGGCATCGGGGACGTACTGCTGGCTTGGGAGAATGAGGCACTGCTCTCCGTCAAGGAGCTCGGTCCCGACAAATTCGACATCGTGTACCCGTCCATCAGCATTTTGGCGGAGCCGCCCGTGGCGGTCGTGGATAAAGTCGTAGACAAGAAAGGCACGCGTGAAGTAGCGGAAGCCTATCTCAAATATTTGTACTCGGAGGAAGGACAAAAAATAGCCGCCGAAAACTTCTACCGCCCGACGCTGGCGAGCGTGCAGGACCAGTTCAAGGATACATTCAAATCGATTCCGCTGTTTACGCTGAAGGATGTCTTCGGCACGTGGGACGAAACGCAGGCGAAGCATTTCCAGGACGGCGGCGTATTCGACCAGATCTATACGCCGGGCAAATAATGCAGGCAAGCAGGGGAGTTGAGATCGGATGAGCCAAACAAAAGCTGGCCGGAGCCGGGTACTTCCCGGCTTCGGCCTTACAATGGGATATACGGTTGCTTACTTAAGCCTTGTCGTACTCCTGCCGCTGTCCGCCCTGTTGATCAATTCAACGGGGCTGAACTGGGCTAAATTCTGGCAGGTTGCGACGGATCCGCGCGTGCTGGCATCCTACCGGATCAGCTTTACGACGTCAGCAGCCGCCGCATTGATCGATGCGTTGCTGGGACTGCTGTTGGCTTGGGTCCTGGTACGCTACGAATTTCCGGGGAGAAGGCTGTGCGATGCGCTGATCGATTTGCCGTTTGCGCTGCCGACGGCGGTGGCAGGGGTGTCGCTGACGGCATTATATGCTCCGAACGGCTGGATCGGCTCTCTGCTGGCGCCGCTCGGAATCAAAGCGGCCTTCTCACAGCTGGGGATCACGCTGGCGCTCATGTTCATCGGCCTGCCGTTCGTGGTACGGACGCTGCAGCCAGTACTCCAGGATGCCGAGCGGGATGCCGAGGAGGCATCCGCCACGCTCGGCGCAGGCCGATTCCGGACCTTTCGTTCCATCATACTTCCCGGGCTCGTGCCGCCTCTGTTGACGGGCTTTGCGCTTGCCTTTGCCCGAGGCATCGGCGAGTACGGCTCGGTTGTGTTCATATCGGGCAATATGCCGATGAAAACGGAAATTGCTCCGCTGCTCATCATGTCCAAGCTGGAGCAGTATGATTATGCGGGAGCGGCGGCCGTGGCCGTCCTGCTGCTGCTCATTTCCTTTCTGATGCTGCTGGTGATCAATTCGCTGCAGCGGTGGTCAAGCCGGAAAAAGGAGGCGGTATAATATGGCGGCAAGTATACCTGGCGCAGCGGCGGTTCGGCCGGTGCGTTCCCGGCCGGCGGCAGCGGAAGCGCCATGGGTGAAGTGGCTGCTCATCGGGGCGGCTGCCTTGGTACTCCTATGGCTGATCGTGCTTCCGCTTGCCGTGGTTCTCACGCAGGCGCTGAAGAAGGGCTGGGATGTTTACCTCAGCGCCTTATCGGATCCGGATGCCCTTTCGGCACTGAAGCTCACGCTGCTCGTGGCGCTGATTACTGTCCCGCTGAACACGATTTTTGGCATCGCGGCGGCTTGGGCCATGACCAAGTTCAAATTCAGGGGCAAGGGCATCCTGGTGACGCTGATCGATCTCCCGTTTGCGGTTTCGCCGGTCATCGGCGGGCTGATATTCGTGCTCGTCTTCGGCGCGAACGGTTGGTTCGGACCCTGGCTGGCTGATCATGACATCAAAATCATTTATGCGGTTCCCGGTGTCGTGCTGGCGACGCTGTTCGTAACGTTTCCCTTCGTGGCCCGGGAGCTGATCCCGCTGATGGAGGATCAGGGGCAGCAGGAAGAGGAAGCCGCGATCACGCTGGGGGCGAAGGGCTGGACGGTATTCACGCGCGTAACGCTGCCGAATATCCGTTGGGGCCTGATTTACGGCATTATCCTGTGCAACGCGAGAGCGATGGGGGAATTCGGCGCCGTCTCCGTCGTGTCCGGCCATATTCGGGGAGAAACGAATACGCTGCCGCTGCATGTTGAAATTTTATACAACGAATATCAGTTTTCCGCTTCATTTGCTGTGGCTTCATTGCTGCTGCTGCTGGCCTTGGCCACGCTGCTCATTAAAAGCTTCTATGCGCGGAAAAATGCGCATTGACAGCCTTTTTCCCGGCATGATAAGGTAGGTACAAATCACAGTAAACTGGTTGGAAAAGGATGAATAAATCGGCTTAACAAAGGAGGCTGCGTCATGGCTAAAGGACTCCAGGTGGATCAGTTATGGCTTGAGCGGATAGCAGGCCAATTAAACGACATGGAATTCGGCTCTCTGCATATCGTCGTGCATGAAGGGCAAATCGTACAGATGGAACGGACCGAGCGGAAGCGCTTCGAAAATGTCCCTGCCAAAACAGCCAAGACGGGAATATCAGCCAGAACCCGGCAGGATCTGAAGAAGGCTGCCCAGGACCACCGGCGCCCTTGATCAGCCGCTTTCATTCCTGAACGGACAGGTGCAGGGGATCGGGAACAAGCAAAACCCGTTGATGGATATCCATCAACGGGTTATTTATTTTTCTTCTTCAGATTCTTCCAGCAGCTCCGCTGAACCGGCGTAAGGGCGCTCGCGTCGTCTCGAGCGTTTCGGGTGAACGGCGAACCCTGCGATAAAAAGAATAAGCTGAACAGCGAATATGTAAGGAGCGGCGGTTAGACCAGCCGTATGTGCGACCGCGGCAGCGGCGATGATCAATGCCAGTACGCGGTGGACGGTCTTGGCAGAATCCTTTCTCGGGGTCATGACGGCCAGACAGAACGCAATGACGGCAGCCAGGCAGGACACGAATCGCAGCCAAAGCTCGGCGCTTGTCCAGGATAAAGCCTGGATATTCTGTTCGTGAAACGCTTGGTACAGCTGCAGGCACCAGTACAGGATCAGCATCAGGGCTGCGAAAGGAACAGCCGGGCGGATCAGCTTCCAGAAGCCGATGCCCCAGCCGGGATTGTCAAGCGACCTGATAATGGAGGACTGCTCGGCAATGCGCAGGGCGATCTCCCGGTCAAGCGCCCGCTGGAGCTGAATATGGCGGGAAGTGTCCGGCTCCTTGATATAGGCATCGATGCTTTCCAAGAGACCGGCGGTAATCAACGGAGCAGCCTTGCACTGCTGCAGCAGCAGTATCAAAGGCTCCGTGTCATGCTCGTCCGGCAGCTCTGCCGCCGGTTCGCTGGCCAGCCTGCCGGCAGCCCGCGAGTACAGCTCCAGTGTTTGATGAAGCCGGTCCAGCCGGGCTGAGGCTGCGTTTTTGAAGGAACGGGCAGTACGCAGGTACAGCCATAGAAAAAGGATGACCGCAAGGCCCGTGACGATGATTCTGGACTGCGTATCGGAAATATCATTTGCATTAATCCAAGCCGCAAGGTACAACACCGCACTCCTCCTTCATCGCTTTTGTTTTCACTATTGCATAACAGCGTCCGGATTTCAATATTTCGAATGAACCGTTTATTCAAGCTTGGCGGACAAAATATGCGGCAGATGATCCAAATCGCCGAGCAGCTCCTGCAGGGTGCCGTTATGCTTGGCCTTCCCCTCGATTTTGAGAAGGAAGACGCCGGGTCTTTCGGCGATTTCCTCCATCTCGTAGGAGGAGATGAAAATTTTCCGGGCCGCAAGCGATTTCAGGATCGGCTGCACCGATTCCTTATCCTCCAGCTCAAAGGAAATGTTAATGGAGCGGCCGGTTTTGAAAATCATGCTGAGCAGCTCCAGCCCGATCATGACGAGGATGGTGGCGCTGATGCCAGCCGCATACATGCCTGAGCCGATGGTCAGGCCGATGCCTGAGGTTGCCCACACGCCCGCGGCGGTCGTGAGGCCGCGCACCATTTTTCGCTCGATGATGATCATGCCCGCCCCGAGAAAGCCGATGCCGCTCACCGCCTGGGCCGCAATCCGGCTGGGATCCAGCGCGATATGATCATGATCCAGTACCTGGGCAAAGCCGTACTGCGATACCAGCATAATGAGCGCGCTGCCGACGGCAACGAGAAAATGGGTTCTGAGCCCGGCCTCCTTGGCTCTCAGTTCACGCTCCAAACCGATGACGGCGCCAAGCAGCCCGGCCACCGCCAGTCGGATGATGTACTCTGCAATCATGCATTCATCAGCTCCTTAAACAAAACCATGCGAAAGATTTCCTGATTTATTACCCATTTTCTCCGATTGCAAGGGAAGGGCGTTTTTCAACCTTTGGCACCGGTGGGTAAATAGATAACAAAAGGACTTGCCAGGGAGGCTTTGCAATGGATATGGGAATGATTTCAGTCAAGCTGATTGCCGGTTTTCTCGGTCTGTGGATCATGACGCGATGTTTGGGCAAAAAAGAGATTTCCCAGCTGACTCCCTTTGATTTTGTGTCTTCGCTCATGCTGAGCGAGCTGGTGGGCAATACCGTATATCAGGAAGACGTTCACTTGGGCCAGCTTTTGTTTTCACTGGCTGTATGGTTTATTTTATCTTATGTATTTGAAAAAGTAACCCAATATGCCAGGAAAACCCGCGGGCCGCTGGAAGGCTCGCCTTCCATTCTCATCCGCAACGGGCAGGTGGATGTCCTGGAAATGAAGAGAAACCGCCTGGACTTCGAGCAGCTGCTGATGATGCTGCGTCAGAAGGATATTTTTTCCGTGCGGGAGGTTTCCTATGCCATTTTCGAGACAAACGGTTCGCTGAGCGTGATGAAAAACAGCGAGTACGAGGCGATGCAAAAATCCGATCTGGGTCTGGCAAAGGATGATCCGGGGCTGACGTACAATCTGCTGGAAAACGGCCGGATCAATGAGGATGGCCTGAAAGCCATCGGCAAGGACAGCCTATGGCTGAAGCGGCAGCTCCGGCAAAACGGGTATGACGATCTGGAAGCGATCGCCTATGCGGAATGGCAGGAGGGACGGGGCTTATACGTGCTGGAGCATAAGCGTAATTACGCATAAATTGCCGAATGCGGATCATAATTCAACATTTTGCGGGCAGGGAAGGGCATTTGCGGGTAATATAGAAGTACGCACGGAATGAACAGGTGCACAGGACTATGGAAAAATAGACAAGAGGAGATTTATTTCATGACAGAAACCATTCACCCTATGAATATAACGATTTTTGGTGCAACCGGTACCGTTGGACAAGCCATCCTGAAGGAAGCGCTGAGCCGCGAGCATGAGGTGACAGCCGTGGTACGCGATGTTTCGAAGCTGACAGAAAAGCATGAACGCCTGCATGTGGTGCAGGGAGACATTTTGGATCCGGCATCGGTGGAAGAGCATACGCGCGGACGTGAGGCGGTGATCAGCGCGTACGGTCCGAAATTCGGCTCCGAAGCGGAGCTGCTGGAGGCCGCCCGTTCTCTGGTCGAGGGCGTACGCCGTTCCGGGGCCGAGCGGCTGCTGGTGGTTGGCGGCGCGGGCAGCCTGATGACCGATGAAGGCGTCCGTCTGATGGATACGCCTTCCTTCCCGGCAGAGGTCTATCCGTTGGCGAAGGCTCATGCCGACGCCTACGAAATTTACAGCCAGTCCGATCTGGAATGGACCTATCTCAGCCCGGCATCCGTGCTGGAGGACGGACGCCGCAGCGGGAATTTCCGCATCGGGATCGACCGTTTGATCACGGATGAACTTGGGGTAAGCCGGATTACGACGGGAGATTTGGCGGCGGCGCTGATTGATGAGATGGAAGACCCGTATTTTGTGAGCTCCCGTTTTACGGCGGCTTATTAAGCATCTGGGATGTACAGCAAAGGGCAGCTGCCGCACGAAAGAGACGTGCGGCGCTGCCTTTTGCATACACAGCAGCAGCATACATTTATGAAAAAGAGGGGGAGAAAACATGTACATCGTGACCTCAGCGCAAATGCGGGAGCTGGATCTCCGCACCATCGAGGAAATCGGCATACCCTCGATGGCTTTGATGGAGAATGCGGGCAAAGCGATCGCGGAGGAAGTCATTCGGCTGTGCCGGGAACGCAGCGGCACGGCGGCAGGGAAGCTTCGAGCGGACACGGGGATGGAGGGAGATCTCCGCGGCGTGATCCGCGCAGACGAAGCGCTGGCGCTTGCGCATCCGGAGCGGGAGCATTGGCTCATTCTGGCCGGCAAGGGGAATAACGGCGGCGACGGACTGGTTGCCGCCCGCTATCTGCGCGAGGCCGGCATCGGCGTGACGGTGGCGTACGCCCTGCCGCCGGAGCAGCTGCAAGGGGATGCAGCCCTGCAGCGGGACGCTGCCGCAAGGCTGGGCATCCCCTTGCTTGTCCACGGCCGGGATGCCGTGGACTATGCCGCCTGCACGGGCATCGTGGATGCCCTGCTGGGGACAGGCGCGCACGGGGAACCCCGCGGCGCGTATGCGGACATGATTGCCGCAGCCAACGCCAGCGGCAAAACGATCGTGTCGGCGGATATCCCGAGCGGGATATCCGCCGACACCGGTGAAGTCAGCCGGCCATGCATCGCGGCGCGGCTGACCGTAAGCCTCGCGTTCCTGAAGCGAGGCTTGACGCAGTTCCCCGGCGCGGAAGCCGCCGGGGAGGTGGTGGTACGCTCCATCGGCATACCCTCGGAGCTATGCGGTCAGCAGGAGGGCCTGGCTTTCCTGCTGACCGAAGACGTGCTGCGCGGCCGCCTGCGCGTGGATACGGCGCGCCGCCGCTCGCCGGACGGCCACAAAGGCACGTATGGCCACGTGCTTGTGGCGGCCGGGAGCCCGCGCATGAGCGGCGCGGGCCTGCTGTGCAGCCGCGCTGCGCTGCGTGCCGGCAGCGGGCTCGTCACCTGGGCGCTGCCGGCGCCGCTGCTGCCGCATATGGCCGGCGCGGCCCCGGAAATCATGCTTGCCCCCGCGAGCGGCGGGGACTGGGATGAAGGGTCGGCCGCGTCTTTGCTGGAGCTGGCGGCCAGCCGCGATTCCCTGGCCGCAGGACCCGGTCTTGGCCGTTTTGAAGGGGATGGACGCTGGCTGCGCCGCATTTGGGAACAGGCGGAATGTCCGCTTGTGGTGGACGCGGACGCCTTGAACATGCTCGCGGACTGCAAGGATATATCCGCGTGGAAGTCGCGCCAGGCCGATACGGTACTAACCCCGCATCCAGGGGAAATGGCGCGTTTAACCGGCATGTCCACGCAGGAGGTACAGCGCGACCGGATGTCCGCCGCGGTGAAGTATGCAACGGAGCAACAGGTCACGTTGGTGCTCAAAGGGGCGAGAACCGTCATTGCCGCGCCGGACGGAACCGCTTACGTGAACATGACCGGCAACGCCGGCATGGCTACGGGCGGCTCCGGCGATGTATTGACGGGCATCATCGCAGGCCTTCTGGCAGAGGGACTGACCGGTCCGCAGGCCGCGGCCTATGGCGTGTATCTCCATGGATTGGCGGGCGAGACGGCATCATCGCGGCGCGGACACATGTCTTCGCTGATCGCCGGCGATCTCATCGAAGCGCTGTAAGCCGGGAGAAGCTCCGGTGGGCGGAGCCGACCTTATAGGCAAAACAGGCAGATCAGCGGAACGATCAGCGCGAAAAGAGGCGTAAACAAGGAGTCGCCGGAGAACAGGCGCTTGCCGGTGAAGAAGACCAGAATGGTGCACACACCGGCGATGGCAGCGAGCTCTGCCATTCCGTCAAACTCTGGCGTTCGGATAAACAAGCAGTAATAGACCGTGTAGGCTGCGGCCGCATATAAGGCCGCCTGCTTCAGCCGGCTGAGCGGGGGGAGCACGGCCAGGATCGCGTCCGAAGCGATGGAAATCAGCATGGCATAGCTGTAGACCCATACTTCCGGTGTAACGAAAGGCTCCCCGTTCGAGGCGTCCCAAAGCGTATGGGCCATGGGCAGCACCCGTGACAGCAGCATCAGCATCAGCAGGGTCAGTCCGGCGGAGGCCAGCTTGTTCATCGTATATTTTCCCGACTTCAGCCGGGCTTGGATAAAGGAATATTCCGGTTTCATCATCATGCTTCTCTCCTTGCCCATGATCATCCTTGCTACAGCATAAGCGTCAGCCATCCAAAAGGTTACGGGGAGATGGCCTGGGAATTGTGAATGGATCAAGCTTGCAAAGAAGCGCCGCAGCGACCCTTTTAGCGAACGGAAGAGGAATGTACAGGTTTATAGACGAATATGTAATATATGTAATATATGGAAAATATGAAGCGGGAAGCCCGTGTGAAACATCCGTAACCTGCTGACAGGGAAGTGACAAATAGGGTACTAAAGGGAGGTGATCGTGCAGGTGAAGCAGTTCATGGCGGGACTCGGCATATTTTGCGGCGCAGCGTTCTTTCTTTTCCTGGTATTTGTCTTTTCGGGCGGATCTGCAGAGATGCTTTTTATCGTTGGAGTCAGCATTGTAATTGCGATGCTTGGCTTGGTGCTGGTGAATCAGCATCAAGCGCTGGAGGCACGAAGAAGGGAAGAAAAGCGGCGCTTACGGAACTTGAACCAAAAATTGCAATTAGAACAGAAGTCAGCCTCCCCGCCGTGAACCGGACCGGGAGGCTGTTTTTTTGCGGATTCGCTTCAGCGTATCAGGCTTTCTTTTTCCGCGGGATGGTCAGCGTCTGCCAATCATCACCCTGGATCATTTTAGCGGCATAGATGATTTGTCCGACATGGCTGGAATAATGCGACATTTGGCGCTCGATGGCTTCCAGCACAGTATGGGGCTGTTGACGGATATAGACTGTCCGGAGCATATCTTCGCCTGTCAGATCCGACAGCGTCTGCAGGAAGACGTCCCAACCGCGATTCCATACCGCGAGAAGCTCCTCCCTGGATTCAATCGTGCCCTCGAACTCCTCGTCCCGGTCCCGGCCGGGCTTCTCTCCGTCCGAGGTCAGGAAGTCCGTCCAGCGGGAAATCATGTTGCCGCTGATATGCTTGACGATGACCGCAATGCTGTTCGATTCCTCGTTCGGTGCCCAGTTCAGCTTGACGTCGTCGGAAATCTGGGCGATCGCTTTTTCCGCGGACTGCTTCAGCTCCTTGAATTTTGCCGTGGCAACCTGCAGGTATAGGCTCCCGGCGTCTTGTGCATTAGATGGATTGTCCAATCCAGCCACCTCCGTATCATGAGTAAAATGAACTGAAGTTAAATCTTATTGCTCTTTTGGATTCGTGATCATGCAGGAGAATAATCTTTAGTTCAATGGATATGGATAACTTCCTGCCATGGTCTTATGCACCACCAGTATATTCCTCACGAATCACCTTCCGCAACCGGTGGAGGAACGTGCCGCATAGGCCCGCTCCCTTCGGCGGTTCGGTATCGCCGGATAACCTTCACCGGGCCGGTACGCGACCCGGATTTACCTGAGTGCTCATATACGCACCGTAACCTGTACCAAGCGGCAGCGATTCCTTACGCCTCGCTCCTCTCAGGTTGAGGAGGAACTAAACGGTCTACCCCGCCCATGTACGGCCGCAGCGCTTGAGGAATATATATGCTGCCGTCCGCCTGCTGATGATTCTCGAGCAGCGGAATGAGGATGCGGGGCGAAGCGACGGCGGTATTATTCAGCGTGTGGCAGTACTGCAAATTTCCTTCCTCGTCGCGGTAGCGGATATTCGAGCGCCGGGCCTGGAAGTCCAGCAGGTTCGACGACGAATGGGTCTCGCCATAAGCCGCTCGGCTGGGCATCCAGGTCTCGATATCATACTGCTTATAGGTTTTCTGCGACATGTCTCCCGTGCAGACGGACATCACCCGGTATGGAAGTTCAAGCAGCTGGAGGATGCCTTCGGCATGACCGGTAATCTCCTGAAGGACGGCTTCCGATACCGCCGGATCATTCTTGCAGAGCACGACCTGCTCCACTTTGGCGAACTGATGGACGCGGTACAGGCCGCGGACGTCGCGTCCGGCCGAGCCGATTTCGCGGCGATAGCATGCCGACATGCCGGCCAGGCGGATCGGCTGCGCCGCATCCACGATTTCATCGCTGTAATACGAGACAAGCGATACTTCCGACGTGCCGACCAGCCACTTGCCTTCATCGGCCAGCTCGAACGTCTGGTCCTGGCCGGTCGGAAAGAAGCCCGTCCGGTTCAGTGCCTCGGGACGTACCATGACCGGCACGTCCATCGGCGTAAATCCCCGGGCCGCGAGGTAATCCAGGGCGAGCCGCTGTACGGCAAGGTGAAGATAGAGCCCGGCTCCCTTCAGGTAATAGTTGCGCGTGCCTGCCGTTTTCACGCCGCGCGGAATATCGATCATGTCATGCATTTCGCCGAGCGTCACATGATCCCGCAGCTCAAACGCAAACGAAGGAACTTCGCCGACCCGGCGGACCTCGACGTTGTCGTTATCGTCTTCGCCGACTGGCGTATCGGGCGATACGATATTGGGCGCGAGCATTAGCATCTCCGACACGTTACGCTCGGCCTCCTGCAGCTCGGTCTCCAAACGGCCGAGGTCCTCGTTCAGCTCCTTGACCCGGGCCATCATCGGCTCCGCGGCCTCCTTGCGGCCCTCCTTCATCAGCGGGGCGATCTCTTTGCTCAGCTTATTGCGCTCTGCCCGCAGGCTTTCTGTCTGCAGCAGCAGATCTCTGCGCGTGACATCCCATTCCAGCAGTTTTTCCACCTGAAAGGGAATATGCTTGTGTATCGCCGTTTGTTGTACCTGTGCCGCTTTTTCGCGGATAAATTGCATCGTTAACATCGTTTGTTTAAGCTCCTTTGTCCGTAAAAATACAAAAAGCGCCCTCATCCTTTGGGACGAGGAGCGCTTGCTCGCGGTGCCACCCAACTTGACCGGACTGCCGTTTGGGCAGGAGCCGATCCTCTTGGTTCCGCGGTAACGGACGGAAAGCCGGTCAACTTAGGGAGAAGGCAGGGCCTTGCTCCGGTCGAAAACGCCTCACAGTTGGATGCTGATCATAGGCATAATGATTGCTGTTCGATTCTTTTGGCTTAGTATAGCGTAAACCGGTTTCCGGCGCAATATGCATTCCGGAAAAGATGTACAGTGTTCATCCGCCGTTTTTGTATGCCTTTTCTGAATCAAAATATGGACTAAAGATTCGGAAGGATTTTTCTGGCCGCCAGAATGAGCCATGTACACAGTACAAACGACATCGTCAGTCCCGGGAGTCCGAAAGGCAAAAGCCAGGTGTCCAGACTTGCCGTCACCGGTACGGAGAGGATGGCCGCAATGATTCCCGTCCATGGCGCAAAACGGCTTTTCGCATCAAACACGGCAGCAACCGCCAACATCGTTAACACGGCGTTATATCCGTAAAGCCCTAGGTTGATCGGAGAGACCTCGGCTCCTAATCCATAAGCGGTTAACCAAGCAATGACGGAACCGATGATCGCATACAGCCCAAGCCGCCATCCGGCCCAAATTACACCCGCAAGGATGATGATTCCTGACCAGAAATAATCCTGGAAAAAAACTTGTCCAATCCCGTTCACGAGCCCGTGTAACAGGTTTGGTGTACCTTCGGAATGCAGCTTCCAGTGCGAAAGATCCTGCGGAACGAGCCCCGGATTTAGCTGGAAAGCCCCCAAACGGTAAGAAGCAAGCAGCAGAAACCAAGTCAGCACGATATACGGAAAGGTCAGCACCGGCATCTTGGCATTGCGCATGACATGCATCATGGCGGCGGTAAAAAGTGCGGCGACAGCGGCCCCGGCCAAAGCGATGACCCAGCGCATGCCTCCCTCCAAATTCAAGGCTAAGGCAATTCCCGCCAACACCGAGTTATATCCGAGCAAACCTTGGTTAACAATGGTTTTATCCCCTCCGGCTAATCGGCCGATGACAACGGATATGAATGCTGACAGCAGGGCGATGAAACCGATGGGAATAGAGGATAACAGGATGGCAATTAAAATCAGGAGTCCGGTAACAGCATTTTCAATCAATATGACTTGGGAGATGGCTTTAAAGGTGGCAGAAATGAAAGAATACAACGTTCCCTCACGCAATGAATTCCGATTGTCCGTGTCCATGATGATCTCCTTTAATGGGTTTACATTATATAACAAGTTGAATATGAATATTGTTATATATATAATTTATGATATATTAAGGCGGAGAGGTAATCAAATCCATATCTCTTCATTTTGGCTCAAATATGTATAAATATTCAGTCATCACAAACGGAAACAGAAAGTTGAACAAGCTTAAAACATGACAATAAGGAGGCTAAACCCATGCAATTGTTACCGCGTGAGATGGATAAACTTTTGATCGTAGTCGCCGCAGATCTTGCCAAGCGAAGAAAAGCAAGAGGACTCAAGCTGAACCATCCTGAGGCCATTGCCTATATTACCTACGAAGTGCTGGAAGGGGCGCGGGATGGAAGGACCGTCGCCGAACTGATGGAATACGGCGCTACCATTTTGACCCGTGAAGATGTAATGGAAGGGATTCCGGAGATGATTGATGACATTCAGGTTGAGGCCACCTTTCCGGACGGAACCAAACTGGTAACCGTACATAGTCCCATTCGGTAAACAACCAAACGTATAGGAGGAACATTCAAATGATACCTGGCCAAATTTTTTTGAAGGAAGAAGATATAATTTGCAATGCTGGAAGACTGGCGTCGAGAACGACGGTGAAGAACACCGGGGACCGGCCCGTTCAAGTCGGTTCTCACTTTCATTTTTATGAGGTCAATGAAGCTCTGCAGTTCAATCGCGAGGATGGCTTCGGGAAACATTTGAATATCCCGGCGGGAGCTGCGGTGCGGTTTGAGCCCGGCGACGAGAAGGAAGTCGAGCTCGTATGCTTTGCCGGAGAACGCCGTGTCTATGGATTTAACAACAAAACCGATGGATCTGTGGAAAGCGGGTGCCAGCAATGAGCTTTAGAATGCCAAGAACCCAATACTCTCAAATGTACGGACCGACAACGGGAGATTCGATTCGTCTTGCCGATACGGACTTGATTATTCAGATTGAAAAGGATTATTCATCCTCATCCTACGGCGATGAAGTCGTTTTTGGCGGCGGTAAAGTGATTCGCGATGGAATGGGTCAGCATCCTTTGGTTACCCGCGGAGACGGAATCCCCGATGTGGTCATTACCAACGCCATTATTTTGGATTACACGGGCATTTATAAAGCGGATATCGGGATTCGCGACGGGAAGATTGCGGGAATCGGAAAAGCCGGCAATCCATTGGTGATGGATAACGTGGACATCATCATCGGAGCTTCCACGGAAATTATTGCAGGGGAAGGCATGATCGTGACGGCGGGCGGCATTGATACGCATGTTCACTTCATTAATCCTGCGCAGATCGAGACGGCCTTATCCTCCGGCCTCACGACGCTGATCGGCGGAGGAACGGGCCCTGCTGCGGGTTCCAAAGCGACGACCGTTACTCCGGGCGCATGGAATATCCAGCGGATGCTCGAGGCGGCGGAAGGAATGCCGATTAACGTCGGTTTTACCGGAAAGGGACAAGCTGCAACCGAAGAACCGCTTGCCGAGCAAGTACGGGCCGGAGCCATCGGACTGAAGGTCCATGAGGACTGGGGCGCGACGGCATCAGCGCTGGATCATGCATTAAGCGTGGCTGACAAGTACGATGTGCAGGTTGCGGTTCATGCGGATACCTTGAATGAAGGCGGCTTCATGGAGAACACGATGGCTGCCATCAAAGACCGGGTAATCCATATGTACCATACGGAAGGCGCAGGCGGCGGACATGCCCCGGATTTGATCAAATCGGCCAGCTACATGAATGTGCTTCCGTCGTCTACCAATCCGACGCTGCCTTATACGGTGAATACGATCGATGAACATTTAGATATGCTCATGGTGTGCCACCATTTGAATCCGTCGATCCCTGAGGATCTTGCTTTTGCGGATTCCCGCATTCGCCGTGAAACCATTGCAGCCGAAGATATCCTGCAGGATATGGGCGTATTCAGCATGGTGAGCTCGGATGCGCAGGCCATGGGACGCATCGGCGAAGTCATTTTGCGTACATGGCAAACCGCGGACAAAATGAAAAAACAACGGGGAACGATGCAGGGGGACAGCGAGCTCTCGGATAACCACCGTGCCAAGCGCTTTGTCGCCAAGTATACGATCAATCCGGCGATCACGCACGGGATTTCGGAGTACGTAGGTTCGGTTGAGGTCGGGAAAATGGCGGATCTGGTCCTGTGGTCGCCGGCCTTCTTCGGCGTGAAGCCTGAAATGATCATCAAAAACGGATTTGTCGTTCAAAGCTTGATGGGTGATGCCAATGCCTCCATTCCGACGCCGCAGCCTGTTATCTATCGTCCGATGTACGCCCAATACGGAAAGGCTCTTTCCCGAAGCTCGGCCACGTTCATTTCGCAGCATGCCTTCGACCATAAAGTCCACGAGCAATTGGGCCTTGAGAAAATCATTCTCCCGGTTCATGGCATCCGTACATTAACGAAGAAAGACATGAAGCTGAACAGCGAGACGCCTGAAATTACGGTGGATCCGCAAACCTATGAAGTCAGAGTGAACGGGGAGCTCATTACATGTGAGCCTGTTGACAGAGTACCGATGGGGCAACGCTATTTCCTATTTTGAGGTGAAAATACATTGATTATTGAACAAGTCGTAACCAATATCGAAAGCTTGGATAAAGATGAAGTCGGGAAACGCCATATGGAAAAGGTGTACATGGAGAGCGCTGATCTGGTGAAGCGAGTCCAGCGGGTCAAAACCGACCATGGGAAGGAAATCGGCATCCGTCTGAAAGACCAGCGAGACCTGGTCGCGGGCGACATTCTATTCATGGATGACAAAAATATCATCATGATCGATGTCCTCTCGGATGACCTCATCGTCATCAGTCCGCGGAGCTTGAAGGAAATGGGGACGATCGCCCATCAGCTCGGCAACCGTCATCTTCCGGCCCAATTTGAAGACGAGGAAATGCTGGTCCAATATGATTACCTGGTGGAGGAATTGCTGCAGCAGCTGGAAATCCCGTATCAACGGGAAGAGAGGAAAGTCAAACAGGCATTCCGCCACATCGGCCACAGCCATGGATAAAAACACATTATCCTTATTCCAGCTCTGCGATTCCAACTTTCCAACCGGAGCCTTCAGTCATTCATACGGTCTCGAAAGTTACATCCAGGACGATCTGGTGCATGATCCGGCGACGTTTGCCAAGTGGCTTCATGTGTATGTCAATGAGCAGCTTGTCCATTCCGACGGCCTGGCTTCCCGTCTCGTATACGATGCATTGCAGGCTGAGAATCTGGAAGCGGTGTGGAAGATGGACCGCATGCTGACCGTCCAGAACCTGCCCCGGGAAACGAGGGAAGGGACGCAAAAGATGGGCGACCGGATGTTGAATCTTGTAGGCTCCTTGTATGATGTGCCCGTGATGTCGCTCTACCGGGACCGGATCCGGAAGAAGCAGAGCTTCGGACATCCCGCGATCGTATTCACGATGATCGGGCATCATCTTGGCGTTTCGCAATCCACCACGATCGTATATTATTTGTATTCCGTGATTTCCAGCCTCGTGCAAAATGCGGTGCGCGCGATTCCTCTGGGCCAGACAGCCGGCCAGAAAATTCTTCAAGAATTCCATGGGGCGCTGATGGAGGCCGTGGACAAGATCCTGAGTCTGGATGAAGAGGATTTCGGCATCATCTCACCGGGCCTGGAATTATCGCAAATGCAGCATGAACGCGTTAATATTCGAATTTTTATGTCTTAATATCAACTACAGAAAGAAGTGTATATGATGGAACCGATCAAAATTGGTATTGGAGGACCTGTCGGCGCAGGAAAAACCATGCTTGTTGAGAAATTGACCCGGCATATGGAGGGCGATATCAGCATGGCGGTCGTCACGAACGATATTTACACCAAAGAGGATGCCAAATTTCTGATGGCCAACGGCGTGCTGCCGGCCGATCGCATCATTGGCGTGGAAACCGGGGGATGCCCGCACACGGCCATCCGTGAAGATGCTTCTATGAACTTTGCGGCCATCGACGAATTGAAAGAGAAGCATCCGGATGTGGAGCTTATTTTCGTCGAGAGCGGAGGGGATAATCTTGCGGCGACCTTCAGCCCGGAGCTGGTGGATTTCTCGATCTACATCATCGATGTGGCACAAGGCGAGAAAATCCCGCGTAAAGGGGGACAAGGCATGATTAAATCCGACTTGTTCATTATCAATAAAACGGATCTGGCACCTTATGTCGGTGCGAGCCTGGAAGTCATGGAGTCCGATACGAAGGTTTTCCGCGGAAACAAGCCGTTTGTATTTACGAATCTGAAGGATAATAAAGGACTTGATCAGGTAATCAGCTGGATCAAAGAGAATGCCTTCCTCAAAGGATTGGAATAGGATGAAGGATTGGACAGGGATTCTGCGATTGGAAGCTGAAGAACGAAACGGAAAAACTGTCGCCAAAAACGTATATTTCCAAGGAGCATATAAGGTCATGCGTCCCGTGTATCATGATCAATCCGGACAAGCATGCTATTATATTCTGAATCCGGGCGGAGGTTATTTGGACGGGGATCGTTATCAAATGAAAATTTCATTAAAGGAAGAAGCCCGCCTGACCTTAACCACGCAATCGGCTACGAAAATATACAAGACACCCAACCAGCCCGCGTATCAGGAGACGGAAATCAGCCTTAAAAGGGGCAGCTTTCTCGAGTATATTACCGATCCGCTTATCGGTTATAAGGACGCCCGATATCTGCAAAAAACGGTAGTCAAAATGGAGCAAGGCGCGACCTTTCTGTACTCCGATATCATTACCTCGGGCTGGTCGCCGGAAGGAGAGCAATTTAGTTATGACCGGCTGCAATTGATCAATGAAATCTATATGGATGATGAATTGGTCGTCTTCGATCATATTAAATTGAATCCGGCGAACCACCACATGGCCTCTATAGGCTACATGGAAGGTTATTCGCATTTGGGATCCATGATGGTGGTCGGGGAACAGGTAAGTGCCGATCTTCTGGACCAGCTGTACCATGCGGTTCAGGAGCATCATGACGGATGTAAGATCGGCCTGTCCTTGCTGCCGGTACCGGGGCTGATCGTTCGGGTCTTAGCTAACTCAACGCAAACCATCGAGAAAATTCATAGTCTATGTCACCATATCATTCGCCGGGAGCTATTTCATACAACCCCATCCTTTCTGAGAAAATATTAATGCCGAAGACCCAGCAACCGAATGGTTGCCGGGTTTTTCACAGAATAGATACTACCTGAGAACTATAAAAGAGGTTACAATTAAAAACGATTGCAGGTACCCTTAGTTGAACAGGTCGGGTTGGTTGAAATAGTTTTTCAAATGAAGATAAGGAATGAAGACGTTATGAATACTCTTGGTTATGCGATTCTCAGTGTATTAGGCAGAAATCCATGTTCCGGTTATCAATTGGCAACCCATTTAGAGGTGTTATGGCCCGCAAAGCACAGTCAGATTTATCCTCTGTTAACCAAAATGGAGCAGAATGGGCTCGTCGTGTTTGAGCATGTCGAGCAGACGGGCAAGCCTGATAAGAAAATATTTTCCATTACGGAAAAGGGAAAAGAAGCTTTGGGAGCTTGGATAGCCGAAAAACCTGCCGATTCCATCCTCCGGGATGAGTTTCTGATCAAGATCTATTCGATGTGGACGGCAGATGAGAATCATGCGACAGAGTTAATTCACGAACGGATCGCGAAATTAGAGCATAAGGTGGCTTTACGCGACAAGAAAATAGCCACCGTGGAGGACGAGCATAGAAATGTCTCATCCAAGCATTTTGGACGCTATGTTCTGTTGAATCGGAGCAATCTTTTAGATAAAGAAGAGATCTCGTGGTGCCAGTGGGTCTTGAAGCTGCTGGAGAATTCCAATGTGATCAGATTTTCGTTGGGAATCGCAAGTGCAGTAACATTCAATAAAATCATTCAAAGTATTTCTTTTTTTAGTGAAATCTAAATAATATAAATCATCATCTTCAAAATAACGGGTTATCGGAGGGATGAACCGGAAGCGGATGGGACAAACAAATTAACCATGGAGTGAAAGGTAGAAGCGATGAAATTTATTTGGAATCGTTATATGTTAGGTGTTTTGATCATTCACGTCATTGGACTCATTGCGTTATTTACCGTGGTACCTTCTCATCCAGCCTTTATCGGTATGGGAATCGCAGCGTATGTGTTTGGTGTTCGCCATGCTTTTGACATTGACCATATTGCCGCGGTGGACAATACGATCCGCAAATTGATTGCTCAAAAGAAGGATTCCCGTGGCGTAGGGTTCTTCTTCTCATTAGGGCATTCCACCGTTGTTTTTTTATTGGCTGTGTTAACCGCGATCTCCGTCAAGTTCGTCGCCAAATACATGCCCAGCATGCAGGATATAGGCGGCATCATCGGTGTGTCGGTATCGGGTGTTTTTCTGGTATTTTTATCGATTCTGAATTTGATGCTGTTCGTTCAGCTGTGGAAAACGTTCCGCAAGATGAAAGAAGAAAAGATTCAGGAATCGGATCTGGAAAAAATGTTCGAGGCAAAGGGCTTTTTCACCCGCTATCTGGGCTCCTTGTTTAAGGTGGTCACGAAAAGCTGGCATATTTACCCGATCGGTTTCTTATTTGGACTCGGCTTCGATACGGCCACGGAAATATCACTGTTAACCATGTCGGCGGGTGCGGCGAACAATCATCTTCCCGTTCTCGGGATTATCGCGCTCCCTCTGCTATTTGCGGCGGGCATGAGTTTATTTGATACGCTCGATGGCTTGATGATGACCAAAAGCTATGCCTGGGCCAATGACAGACCGGTCCGTAAGGTATACTACAATTTGATTGTCACCGCGATTTCCGTCGTGGCGGCGCTGGCGGTCGGAATCGTTGAACTGGCCCAAATTACGACCGAAAAGCTTCATTTATCAGGCGGCGTATGGGATGTGATCGCATCCGTTGATTTTGGCAATTTGGGTTACTTCTTGGTCGTGGCATTTTTAGCGATTTGGGGTCTAGCCGTTTTTATATGGAAGTATTATAAAATCGAAGAGCGGTATACGGTGAAATAGAATCCGATTCGATGGGGCTGATTTGCTGTGGTCCATCGGAAGGATTAAACAAGGGGCGAAGCGGGACATTCCTGCTTCGTCCCTTCATGTTTAGGCCCCCGGAAAAAGGAGATTTGTCGCTCACAATGGCACTCGCTGAATAGGTGCTCAGGAACCCATGGGGCTGCGCCTGCTTATAATAAGAGAAGAGAAGCATCAGATTCAGGCGATCCGGCCCATGCGTTCATGCGCGGCCGAACAAAAGAGGTGCATACCGTTGAGTCGTATAGTCATCCTGAATGGAGGTCCCTTCCTCACGTCACGGCTGATGGGAGTAATACAGCATGCGGAAGTGCATGCAGCGGGAAGGGGGCATGAGCTGCACCGGATTGATGTGGTCAAGCTGCCTGCCGAAGATCTGATTCTGGCACGGATCGATAGTAAGAAAATCGCTTCCGCCAATCGGCTGCTTGCGGGAGCGGAAGCCGTCATCATGGCGAGCCCGGTATTCCAGGCTTCATATACGGGCCTGCTCAAGACTTTCTTGGATACGGTGCCGAAAAAGGGCCTCTCCGGGAAAATCATATTGCCCTTATTCATCGGCGGCAGCCTGGCGCATCTGCTCGCGATGGATTATGCCTTAAAGCCGGTACTGTCAGCGCTGGGTGCGAGGCATATTCTGGGAGGCGTCTTTGCCGTCGATTCACAGATTGCCCGTGAGGAGTCCGGCGCCATGACGCTCGCGCCAGAGCTTGTCGAACGACTGGATGCGTCGCTGGAGGAGCTGTTTGCAGAGCTGGAAAAGCGTAACCTTATGCGGGCCGGAGGGAATAATGGGGCAGACGCCCCCGATGCTTGCACGGCCTTGATCGGCAGCTTGGGGGTCCAGATCCATCGGAATGTCCGCTGATCCGCAGCCATTGTATGCAGCCCTTCAACAAGAAAGAGCCTGTGATCCAAGGATCACAGGCTCTTTTTAAGAGAACTTAATATAACTATACCATTTGAAGCTTGCCTTCTTACAGGTCGTCAAATCCGTTGTCGTCTCCGACCTTGCCGTAGTTGCGGGATTTGGCTTCGAAGAAGTCGGTTTTGGTTGCGTTCAGAGCTTCGTCGGAGAAGGGGCGGATCCAAGGCATGCAGTTGGAATCCACGCCTTGATAAGCCTTCTCCATGCCCATCAGTTTCAGGCGCTTGTTGGCGATGTATTTGATGTAGTCGGACAGCTCGTTCAGATCAATGCCGCGGTTGTTCTGGAGCGTGTAATGAGCCCAGTTCGTTTCCAGCTCTACTGCGCGGTCGATCGTACGGTAGACGTAGTCCATGTTCTCCGGCGTGTTCAGCTCAGGGAAGTCCTTCAGCAGCTGCTTGAACACTTCGCCGAAGAAGTAGCAGTGCTGGTTCTCGTCGCGCTGGATGTAGGAGATCATCTGACTGGTCGCCATCATCTTCTGGTCACGGGCCAGGTTGTAGAAGAAGGCGAAGGTGCTGTAAAAGAAAATCCCCTCAAGAATCAGGTCAGCGACGAGCGCGCGGAAAAAGGTCTGCGGCGTTTGTTCGTCGCGGAACTCCTGATAAATTTCAGAGATGAAGCGATTGCGGTCGAGAAGGACCGGATCATGCTTCCAGTATTCGAAAATCTCTTTTTGCTCCTGCTCCGATACGATGGAAGAGAGCACGTAAGAATACGATTGGTTGTGGACAACCTCTTGCTGTCCGATGATCGCCGAGATGGCTTCCAGCGAGGAATCCGTGAAGTATCTTTTCACGTCGCCGACGAACATCGTTTGCATGGAGTCGAGCACCGCCAGCAAGGAGATATTGATTTTGAAGGTGCGCTGCTCGTCCGCATCCAGAAGCGGGAACTGCTGCGCGTCCTTCGCCATCGGAATTTCGTCCGCGATCCAGTGGTTGAGCAACAGCACTTTGTACAATTTATACATATGAGGCATGCGGATATCGTTCCAGTTCAGGATACCCGAGCATTCGCCTTCGATAATTTTTGTAGATTGGTTAGGCGCTTCGGAATTGAAAATTTTCTGTAATTGCACCGTCCGTTCACTCCTTCAGGGATTGGTTTAAGCATCTATATCAACATCGGCAGGATGCTGTAATCGTATGAGGGTGTTGCAAATGGGGCAGAAAACAAGCCGTGGGCCGACCAAATTTTGCGAAGCAAAACAGGGGGGCCCTGGCATAGTTAGTAGCAGTTAAAATGTTTTAAATAATGCAGCAATATTACAGCGTGTCCCATAGCAATGTTGCAAAGCAACGAGCGGGGGGACGAAAGCGCTCCTAGCACACCGTCACCAACAAGCGCCGCATACCCTGCCGCAGCCAAAATTTCGGGTGTCCAGAGGGCAGGAGCCCTCGGGGCCCTCCCTTAAGAAGGGAGGGTTTGGGAGGGTTGGGAAAAGGCCTTTTTCATAAACTTTACGATGCGCAAGACTCACACTCTTCAATCGTCAGCGCACGGCTGCGTACATAATACGTCGATTTGATGCCCGCTCTCCAGGCATGCAAATGCAGCTCAAGGAAGTCGGCTGCGCGGATATCCGGGCGGACGTACAGGTTGAAGCTTTGGCCCTGGTCCACGTGGCGCTGGCGGGCAGCAGCCATTTTGATGGACCAGTTCTGGTCGATCATGAAGGCCGTTTTATAGTACCAGATCGTTTTCTCGGAGAGATCCGGAGCCGGATTGGCAATTTTATAGGTTGTTTTCTCTTCGTAAGAAAGCAGATCATACAGCGGGTCGATACTGGCGGTGGAACCGGCAATAATCGAAGTCGACCCGTTAGGCGCGATGGCGAACAGCCATGCGTTGCGGACGCCGTTTGCCTGCACTTCCTTTTGCAGCTCCGTCCACGCTTCGGTCGTCACGAATTTGCCTACATGCTCGTCGTCCGTGTAGCCGCGGCTGTCGAAGTAAGAGCCGTTTTCCCAGTCGGAGCCTTTGAATTTCGGATAATGACCTTTTTCCTTGGCCAGCTCCATGCTGGAACGGATGAGCAGGTAGTTGATTTTCTCGTACAGGTTGTCATTGTATTCGACGGCAGCATCGGACTCCCAGCGGATACCCTCCAGGGCCAGCAGATGGTGCAGGCCGAAGGTGCCGAGACCGACCGCGCGGTATTGACTGTTAGTGTACTGCGCCTGCAGCACTTCGATGTTGTTGATGTCGATGACGTTGTCCAGCATGCGCACCTGGATCGGAATCAGACGCTCCAGCACGCCGGCCGGCACGGCGCGGGCCAGATGAATGGAGTTTAGATTGCAGACAACGAAGTCGCCAGGAATTTTGGAAATGACGATGCGGGTTTGTCCATCCTTCGTCACGAGCTCTTCCTTTTCCACGACCGTCGGCGATTGGTTCTGCATAATTTCCGTGCACAGGTTGGAAGAATACACCATGCCATGGGCACGGTTCGGGTTGGCGCGGTTCACCGTATCGCGATAGAACATGTAAGGTGTACCGGTTTCCAGCTGGGATTTCATCACACGCTTCATGATGTCGATCGCAGGCACCGTGATGCGGGACAGCAGCGGATGCGCCACCGCCTCGGCATATTTTTCGCGGAAAGCGCCTTGGCCAACGGTTGCGTCGTAGAAATCCTCCAGACCGAGCGGCGTGCCGTTCTCGTCTTTCCAGCCCATAACCTTCTTCACTTCATGCGGACAGAACAGATTCCACTCGCTGCGTTCCTCGACAGCTTCCATGAACAAGTCAGGGATGCATACGCCGTGGAAGACGTCATGAGCTCTCATGCGCTCGTCGCCGTTGTTCAGCTTCAGGTCGAGGAAGGCCAGAATGTCTTTGTGGAAGACATCCAGGTAAACCGCCACTGCGCCTTTACGCGTGCCAAGCTGGTCAACGCTGACGGCGGTGTTGTTCAGCTGGCGGATCCAAGGGATGACGCCGGAGCTGGTGTTTTTATGGCCGCGAATGTCGGATCCGCGGGCACGAACCTTGCCGAGGTATACCCCGATGCCTCCGCCCATTTTGCTCAGACGCGCTACGTCTGTATTGGAATCGAAAATGCCTTCCAGCGAATCGTCCACGGTATCGATAAAGCAGCTGGACAGCTGTCCTGCGACCTTTTTGCCGGCATTGGACATGGTTGGTGTGGCTGCGGTCATGTAAATGTTGCTCATTGCCCAGTAAGCTTCTTTGACAAGCTCCATGCGTTTCTCGGCCGGCTCGGTGTGCATCAGATACATGGCGATGACCATGTAACGCTCCTGAGGGAGCTCCATGACGCGGCCGTCGAAATCGCGGGCCAGGTAACGGTCGGAAAGCGTAAGAAGACCTATGTAGTCAAACAGCAAATCACGGCTGTGATCAATGCATTTGCCAAGCTCTTCAATCTGTTCTTTGGTGTAGCATTCGATAAGCTCTTCGCGGTAGATGCCCTTGTTCACCAGCTCGGAGATGAGAGGATACAAGTTGCCGTACGGCTCGTCCGGATAGGCTTTATAACGGCGGTTATAAGCCGCTTTTTTATATAAAGAAGTCAAAAGGGAGCGGGCTGCGGCGAACTTCCAGTTCGGCTCCTCCTTCGTTACAAGCTCAAGCGCCGACATCGTAAATGCGTTGCTGATTTCGTCTCCGGTCACTTCCTCCCGGCGCAGTTTACTGGTTACGCCGCGAAGCAGGCGCTCCTTATCGAGCGTCTCCAATCCTTCCAGAACGCGGTCCGCATAGACGGAAAGGCGGATTTCATCGAAAGCCAGCTGACGATTGTTCGGTTTGGTCACGAGCTGAGGCATGTACAGTTCCCCTTTCAAAATTGATAATATTGTAATAAAAAGAAAAATAAACCATAGAAAAGCAGAGTGTTACAGCGAGGAAGGAAACAGGGCCACACAAAAAGCATTTCCGGCGACCGAACGTGCGAATCGCGAAAATGCTGCATGTTATTAGGCACCAAAAATGGGCGCAGAAAGGCAACACGTTCCTATTCCTCGTAGGTATTGTGTGTACGAAACAGGCAGGTCTCCTGACTCCCGAAGCTTCCGTCGGCACCTTCCCGCGAGCGTCTCGCTTGCAGTGGCGTCTGCCGATGATTGCCGGGGTATGAAGCCTCCCGGCTGTCCGGTTACAGTGGCGGGACCGTGACGGATTTGCACCGTGCTTCCCTGTTAGGAACCGTAGGCTTTATGAAGCGTGGTTCACCTGTCTCTACTATATTTGGTTGTAGTCATACTAATTTAACCCAATATATTGTGTTTGTAAACACGATAATCTAAAATTGCAAGCAAGATGAATTATATCAGAGAAGTGCTATATTTGCTACTAAGGGGGTGAAGGAAGGGACTCGAAAATTGTCCGAAATTGCTCCTTTAAGGCCAAAAAAGCAGATATGGCGCGATAAAAAAATTTTTAAGACCCGGCTAGTGATTTTGCTATCTTTCCCGGAATTGGATACAATAAGGAAGATAAACGGCATGTACAAAACAGGCAAGATCCAGGGACAGGAGGAATCAAACCATGGCAATCGCAGAGGTAACCGTCATTCCCATCGGAACCGGGACGACCAGCTTAAGCTCTTATGTGGCCGAGATGCAGAACGTGCTGGCCGATCAGCAAGGAATAAGCTATCAGCTGACGTCAATGAGCACGATTATTGAAGGGGAGCTTGCGGATGTATGGAAGGCGATTTCGGCGCTGCATGAGGCACCGTTCCTTTCGGGAGCGCAGCGGGTATCCACTTCCGTCAAAATCGATGATCGACGCGACAAGGCGTCATCCAGCGAGCAGAAGCTGCAATCGGTGCGGTCAAAGCTGCAATAATTACCATGGATTCATTAGGTCTTGCATTTTGGAATGAAAGTTGTATAATAGTTTTTGTTTCGTTTGAACTTTTCAAGTGAAACAAGATGTAAGCTGGTGTAGCTCAGGGGTAGAGCAACGCACTCGTAATGCGTAGGCCGGGGGTTCAATTCCCTTCACCAGCATCCTTTAAAAGCCTTACAGGGCGCGGCATTCCGGATTTCCGGTGCCGCGTCTTTTCTATTTGATGAGCTGTACTTCTAACATTCTTCTAACCTTTAGTCAATTAAAGTGGTTTTTGGGGTGGGAATTCGTGTTCCGGTAATCGAATCGCCAATGTTTTTCAATACCGATTCCTGAAGGTTAGGGAGGACATGGGAATAAGTGTCGAGGGTGACGTTAATGGAGCTATGTCCTAGACGTTCCTGAACGATCTTGGGATGAATCCCTGCCTTTAGCAGCAGCGTCGCATGAGTATGCCGAAGATCATGGAATCGAATTTTCGGGAAATCTGAATGATCTTTTACGATTGCTTCCATAATACGATAAAAATGACGCATCAGATTACGCGGTCCAAGTGGGGTGCCGATACTGGTCTGAATAACAAGACCCGAATCGTTATATAAGGGATTGGTTTCTCGTTCCCGATCCTGATTCCTAAAGTGTGACTCCAGGAGTTTGACTGTGTCAACAAATAGCGCGATAGAGCGTACGCTGCTGTCGTTCTTTGTATCATCAAAGTCATGTCCGACTTCGGCCAATGTGTAGGCCTGGCGAACGGATGCTGTTTTTGTTTGCAGATCGACGTCAACTCTTCTTAAAGCCAGGATCTCGCTCTGTCGCATGCCTGTCGATGCTGCAAGTTCAAAAGCCATGTAATATTGATCCTTTGATGCAGCGTCAAGGAATACCCTGAGCTGATCTTCATTCCATACTTCGAATTTTTTCTTCTTCCCTTGGGGAAGATCAACATATTGGGCTACATTCTGAGAAAGCATTCCCCAGATAACGGCACGGTTAAGAGCATCAAGGATAAGGACATGCGCTTTTTTTATTGAACCTACGGACAGTTTGTCGATCAAAGTCTTATGATACAAATCATGAAGGTGTTGGGGCTTTAATTTGGTGACTAGTACGTTTCCCAGGTTGGGGATAATATGTGAATTAACCAGCCATTCATAGGACTTCCACGTTCCGTGCTTGACGGAGGTTTTCTTGTCTTCGAGCCAAGACTTCATGATTTCACCGAATGTCTTTTTAGAGGGCTCGACAAAGGTCCCTTTCATAAAATCCGATAGTACACTGGGTAGCGCTTTTTCTGCGTCTCTCTTTCTGTCGTAACCAGATAACCATTTTTGCTTTCTCTTTCCTGTGATTTCATCTCGGTCAAGATCAATGACAATGTAGTGTTTGTTGCCCTTCTTAGCGATGTGGCCTCTCATGATTATTCCCTCCTTAAAAGTATTTTCCTAAATAAACCACCCGTTCGATATCCTTCATGTGTAAGACGTACTGCTGCTTCCGACCGTATTTAAGATTTAAAACGGCAAAATTCACTCCGATCATACCATCCTTGTAGATCAAATCCTGAGCAAAAAGGCGTGTGCACCGGTTATAGTAAGGCAAATCCTCCAGCTCTAAGCGGTCGAAAGGACCATCCACGGAGAACAAGTAGTCAGCTGCTGAGTCGACAGCTTTCTCATCTGCCTCGATGACCAATTGTGACGGGCCGCTAACATCTGCTGATGAATCATAAAAAGCATATACGGTAGTGCCTACGGCCGGCTCTTGGTCCTTTGTCTCAATCGTTGTACAGCATTGAGAAGCTACAGCATCAAACTGCCCTTGAAGTATGCGACGCTCAATTTGAGCTAGTCGTTTTTCGGCAAATTGTAAAGTTACGTTGAAGTTATAAGCTATGTATTCTATTGCCTTTTGCCGATTGTCTGGGATGGGCATTCGGCTAACCATGAAAAAAGGAATAGCCGCATAAAACACGAAATTAAAAGCCTCATATTCTTGCGCCTGTGTAAATAAATCGGGCAGGATCATCTGATTCCCAACATGCCGGAGCAAATGGCAGAGTTCATGGAGGAAATCCATTCGCTGATCCTCCGGTGTAAGCCTTTCATCTATAAACATGCTTCGCATACCTGTCCTGGACTCCACAGCGCGACTCCTGGCTTCTGCATAATGCACCCATACGTTTAGACGATTTGATAACTCTGTAATGGTGATTTGTTGTGGCTCAGTAATCCCGTTTGTGTTGTAAAGATGCTCTACGAATTGCTCCAGTTCAGTTTTGCGATAATGTTCATACATGGTGAATTCCTCCAAAGTAAGAATGTATGTTCTGTTATGTGGGTAAAAAGAAAAGCCATTACTGGCTTGATTGTTTACTCACCTTGACGATCCTCTGGCTTACGGCCCTTTTCTTTTTCTTGTAAGATCTTGAAAATCAGTCGCATTTCCTCCCGGCGTTCGGCCGGAGCCTTAAGATAATCCTTGAAAAATATTCCGTGTTCTGGATCATTAATAAATTCTTCAAACTCAGCTTGTTCTTTAGATGAGTCTGATAGGTCTGGGTGTGCCTCATTAGTTCGACCGAGTAAATAGTCAGTCGTCGTATTTAGCGCATTAGCTATCAGGACTAGGGCTTCACTGGGTGGGGTGCTGTGACCATTCTCATAGTTACTGATCGTCCCTTTTGTTGAATTGATTTTATTACCTAGGTCTTCTTGGGTTAGTCCTTTATTTTTTCTCAATCTAATAAGTCTATCGGGACGAAACAATGAAATTCCCCCTATTCCAAAAGTACAATTTAATTGTACATCAAAAAGAGAAATATAAAACAAAAGTACAAGAAAATTATTATTTATTATTGACTACAAGATTCTCATACTCTATAATCAGGCTATAAGTACAAGAAACTTATACAAAAAGAAGGTGATGAGTTTGAAAAAGAATCTAGCCTTGTCAGGCGCGCGTAAAGATAAAGGCCTAACTCAAGAAGAGTTAGCGGCATTACTAGGCTACTCGAAAGCAACAGTTAGTAATTGGGAGAATGGATATTCAAGTCCTTCTCTTAGCGACGCATTTAAGATATCAAGAATCTTGAACAAGGATATAAATAAACTTTTTTCAGGTCTGTATGTACAAGAATCTTATACTGATAGCGTTAAAGAGAGCGTATAGAGTGTCTGGATTACTTTTCTAAGGGAGGTAATAAACGTGGTGGATAAACCAGTCTTTTCAGAAACGGATGTTATAACCATTCCTGAATTAGCCAAACGTTTAAAAATTGATAAACAGAAGGCATATGACATTGTCAATGAACGGGGCTGTCCTCTGTATGATCTCGGTGGTGAAAGACAGAAACGTCTGATCTGGGGCGACTTTCTGGATTGGTATCGCCAAAGATACAGGGTTGCTTCTGGCAGCTAATAAAAGACAGCCGCCAGAGCGGTACCAGCTGCAGGCGGCGGAGGGGAATAAGGGGATTTGTTTTGCTCAAATAAATCATAACTGAATATTGTGCCACAAATCTATGAGGTTTATGAGCCAAATTGTCCACTTTGCTCCCTGAATTGTGATGATACCAGGAGAGGTGGAATTGGAATGTCAATCGGAGAGGTCTTACATGATTACCGAAAGCAGGCAGGCATGACCCAAGAGGAGTTTGCTGATCGAGTCCTCATTGATCGCTCATCCGTGGCTAAGGTGGAGAACGGAAAGCGTCCAGCACCCAGCAGCTTGATCCGCCAGGCAGCAAGTACGTTCGACGATCCGCGTTTATATCTCGCTGCACAGGAAGAAATCACTGGGGGAGCCAGTGTCCCGTGGTTGGATAATGCCGATCTGCACAGGGCAGCAACGCATCTTAAATCCATGGAAGAGACTGAGGAGGCAATTGCCGCAATGAAGACAGCTCCCATTATGAAGCGTCCCGATCAGCTGACGGTAGCGGATCGGGCTGCTATAAGGACAGCGATCTTCGAATGCGTGGAAGCTATTACAGCCTTAACCCATAACGTTGCAGTGTTATGCAAAGATTACGCATTTAGCTATATCGGAATCTGGAAAGAACATCGGGCTGAACTGAAGTCGAAAAAATACTTGAATTGAGAGGTGTATAGATGTGGTGCAGGAACGTTTAGCGGTGGATGCCTTACAGGCTGGCCGGGACGCAATACATAACCTGAAGTGGATCAGAAAGCATCCTGAAGCGATGTTGCCGGGGAAGTTAAAAGACGCAGAAGCTTATCTATGTGCAATGAAAACATTTGCGGAAGTGGAAATGAAAAACGCCCGGCGGGCAGGCCGAGCGCTTCGTTTGAAACATCGTATAAACATTCTCTTATCGTTCATTTTATTCCACAATCGGCAGAAAAGCAAGGCAGTATGACAGGCCTGTCGGCCCTGTCTCCCGGCGTCGGACAGTATTCTAACCATTCTCCTGTTCGGCGTCGAGAGATGCGGCTGACCGCATCAAAATGGAAAGGAGGCATTACAGGGTGAGCACAATTCCAGTGGATTTGATGCAGGATCGATATTGGCGAGGAACTCTCCATTTGTTTTTGAATCAGCCTCGACTTAAGAGCGTCTGCACCACGAAGTTCATTGACGTGGACGGTCGGACCATCAAGGCCGAAGCTCTGAAGCGTCAGGCGCAACCATGGAGTCATTCCGAGAAGTTCATGCTTCACTTGGCCCTTCACTTGTTCAACGAACGTCATAAGGTAAATCTGTCAGACATGGATTTCCTTGATCCAAATAACAAACGCTTGGCATTTCAGGCTATGCAGATGCGTTTCGAGGAGGTGTGAACATGAAGAAAGATGTATTTGCGCAGCGAGATATGACGCGCCGGAGCAAGCGGAAAAGATTACTTGCACTCTATGTAAAGCTCCTGGAAGGTGATTCGAGATCACGTGATGCAGTCATTAAAGAAGTGATGGAACTTAGAAACCTGCTGTTTATCGAAGATCCGGCTGAAACAGAAGAACCGATGAAACACAAAAAAAGAAGACCACGCCTGCCAGCGTGATCCCCGACTTGAAAAAATATTCATTTTTATAATACCACAAAAATAAAATCAGGTGGTGAGTTTAGAACAATGGCATGGATTGAAAGCCACCAAGAGTTAGCAAGACATCCCAAGACTAAACGATTATCGAGGCTACTGGGTGTAACTCTTCCAACCGCTATTGGTCATTTGCATTTGTTTTGGTGGTGGGCAATGGATTACTCCCAGGATGGCGATTTATCCAAGTATGATGCCGCCGACATTGAAGATGCATGTGAATGGGATGGAGAACCCGGAAAGTTGTATTCAGCGCTGAGGGATTCTAAATTCGTTGACCATGACAATGTCATCCATGACTGGTACGACTATGCGGGACGTCTCGTGGAAAAACGTGAACAAAACAAGGAAAGAAAGCGACGGTCACGCGCCAAAAAAGTGGAAGTCCAAACAGGTCACGCGGATGTCACGCGTGACGACAACGTGACGGATTCGAGTGTCACGGGGCTACCCAACCCAACACAACCTAACCCTACCGAACCTAACCATACCGAACAGAACACAACCAACAATACCGTACCGCCGGACAGTAACACGGTCGTTGTCGAAATGAATCCGTATCGGATGTTTGAAAACGAAGGCTTTGGAACAATAAGCCCGGTAATCGCAGAACAGCTTAGCGACTTGGTTGAAACTTTCGGGGAACGTTGGGTATGTGAAGCCCTGAAAAGGTCAGTTGTAGCTGGTAAACGGAAAATAAGCTACGTAGTCGGCATTCTTAAAAATTGGAAGTCTGAGGGAGTGGACGAGCCTTGGACGAAAGAGCCGCCGAAAAGGGTGATACCACGGGGGAATCAAAAACCTGAAATACCGATAGCAGTTGATTCAGATCCACCGGAAGACGTATCCGACGAAGAATTTCACAGGATGATTCAGGAAGCGAAGAAAATGCAGGAAGGAAAAGGCGGGCGATCCTATGAGAAAGCTCTGGCTTAACAAGGTGCAGGCGAAGGCAAGCGGAATCCCTTGCCTTATTCCTAAACAAGTTGAAATTGATGGGGAATGGGTAATGGAAGGCCGATGGACGAGCCCTCCGCCTACTGCGGACATATTGCTGCCCTACAATCGCTGCAAACAGGTCGGATGCCCGGTACAAGAAAGAGAACGCCCAGCTGCTTACGTCTACAACGCATCCGAAAAGACCCAATTCAGATACATTCCCTTTTGGGCGAGGTTTTCTGAAGATATAGATCACAGCAAGATCACGGATGATGAGGCTTGGATTTTAAGTCTGAACCGTGGGGGCAGCGTGAGGAAATTCAAATCAAGCTGAGGGAGGATTTATCTCATGGCGAATAGATGGACCGTTTTCGAATTTCTGAAATGCCATACCTTGGCGACCGGACACATTCCAACGCGCCAGGAACTCAATTCTGAATTTGCTGATCTGGATCAGGATGAGATTGAGGGTGGTATTCAAGAGTTCGGAAGTCGAATCGGGAAATGGGGCCGTCAGGAGTCGGCAGCCATGCAATCATAAATTTTTAAGGAGTGATTCGGATGCAAGAAGCAATTAACAAGCTGCAATCTGAAATGGATGGCAAGGAATCGAATGATTATATCAAGCTGATAGGTAATTTCCTTATCCAACATATTCAGGCTAACCCAGCCGCTGCGGAAAAAGTGTTGGCTGCTGATAAGACGATAGCCAAGAGCCTGGCGGAGATGGCGCAAGAAGCCCGCAAAAAGGTTTCAGTAGGTGGCATGACTATGTTGACGGATCAGGAAGGGTATTCAGTGGTTCTCAAGTATTTTGGGATTGAAGATGCACTCATAATGATTCAAACCAATCCAACGGCTCCGAATGAGAATTCTGAAAATAAATTTGATGTATCGTTAGATGATCTTCTGGGATAAGGAGTAGGCATGATGAAGGATAATGAGTTTTTCAAACATTTCCCAAACGACGTGAGTCCTGAGCTTATAGACTACATCACGAATATAGTCATGGACTGGAGTGTATACCTCTTTACCCACCGAGAAGGAAAACAGCAGTATGCATATTGTACTCACTGTCAACAAGAACATGCTTCAGATGGACTGAATCACAATCAGGTATCTGAATGTCCTCATTGTAGAGCAGCTGGACATGTCAAAGCAGGAGGACGTGGAAGGTCCAAGTTGATAGATGAATCATACTTGATGTGGTATGAAAAGTCCCTTGTTGACCCAAACGTTCTAATTGCTAGGGGGATCTATTCCGTTCGAGATTATAGAGGGGATTATCGATCGGTACAGACAAAATCCAAGGTCATCGCGATGTATCTATTTGAGTGGGGCAAGCCAGGTCGTATGGCCCGGAGAGCATATTGGAGTGATCGTAGTAAATGGGAGGAAACGAAATCTGTATTTTCTGAAACTACGCTCAGCATGCAGAGGGTTCATAGCTATCATTCGTCATTGCAAGACATAGCCGCTACGGTAAAAGGGACGCCTTTTCAATATTGTACTTGGGAACAATACGATATTGGAGATAGAGCGGAGGTTTTCGATTTTGCCTCCCGTTATAAATGTATGGAGTTTCTGACCAAGTTTGGTTTTTCCCATCTTGTGAGAGGGAAAATTGAGGGAGCGCCTACCTACGGGGCGATCAACTGGATAGGGACCACGCCTGAAAAAGTATTCCGGATGTCTAAACCTGAATTCAAGTCGATGTTTCAAGGCAAGAACTCAAATGAATGCAAATCAACCCCAATCGGTTTCCGTACGATCCGGAGTTACCAGGTCCATAGGCAAGAGGGAATCCCACTAAACTGGGATGAAGCGCAGCTAATGAGTAAGTTTATTGAAAAGTCTGAAGCATCATCTTTGAGTAGAATGCTGAACGATGCTCCCATGAATGGAAGGTACTCCACGAAGGAAATTAAAAAATATTTTCTGAAGCAAATTCGAAACAACAGCCATTACCGAAACGGGTGGAATTCGATAATGATTGAGTATGGAGATTATCTAAGGGAATGTATGGAACTTGGCTGGGATACAAGCAAAGCAAGCATTCTATTCCCGAATAATCTTGAGGCTGCCCATCAAAAAACCATGAATGAAATCAACATTATACGAGATGAAGAAAGAGAGAAACGAATCCGACAACGCGCCAAGGATCTTATAGAGTATTCCTTCGAATACAAGGAATTGATGCTAATACCGGCTGGGTCAATTGATGATTTGGTAAACGAGGGGAAAAAGCTTGGACATTGCGTAGGCAGGTACGCAGAAAAATATGCTTCGGGCGGTTGTGCTATATTCTTCGTTCGAAAGAAAGACAATCCACTGAAGCCATACTACACAATGGAAGTTGTCGAAGGAAGGATTATCCAATGCCAAGGGCGCAGAAATACAGCTATGAACAAGGAAGTATCTGAATTCGTGAATAGATTTGAAAAATTAGTGTTATCGAAATGGAATAGAAAAAAACAGGGGGTAGCCGTATGACGACTCAATTATCCACCCGGACAACTGATGTCATTGCGATAGAGATTAATGCAATCAAGGACCAGACGAAGACGCTGATCCTTAACAATAGTATCGAGATCGGCCGCCGCCTCGTCGAAGCGAAATCAATGCTTCCGCACGGCGAGTGGGGGAAATGGCTTCAAGAATCAGTAGATTATTCCCAAAGTACGGCTAACAACCTAATGAAGATATTCGATCAATACGGATCAAATCAAATTTCGCTGTTCGGGGCTGAAGCAGATTCCCAAGCGCTTGGAAGTTTGTCCTATACACAAGCCGTGGCGCTGCTAGGAGTGCCGGCGGAAGAACGGGAGAAATTTGTTGAGGAGAATAATGTTGAAGACCTGTCTACCCGTGAGCTTCAAAAGCTGATCAAGGAAAAGCAAAAACTCGAAAAAGAATTGAAGCAAGCGAACGAGAAGGTGGAACGAGAAAAATTAGAGAGAGAGAAAATTCAGTCCAGCCTGGTTGAGATGCAGGAACAGAATGCAATGAATTACGAACTGGCTGAACGTTACAAAGCAGAAATGGAGGCTGCAACCGAATCCGGAAACGATGAAAGGGCTGCGGAGCTCCAAGAAGAATTGAACAAGGCGCAAGCTGCTTTGGGTGATTCGGCGAAAATGGTGAAGGAATTAGAGAAGCAGCTGAAGGCCAAACCGATCGATATTCCGGTCAAGGAGATTATCGAGAAGGTACCGGAAGAGATCGAGAAAGAACTGGCCCAGCTGCGAGAGCAAGTAAAGCGAAGTGACAATAAATCCTTGGCAAAATTCGCGGTGTACTTCGAAGCTGTCACGAACAACTTCGGGAACCTCCTTTCCGTCCTGCATGAGATCAAAACCAATGTTCCGGAGGAGCATGAAAAGTATCGTAACGCTGCAGCTGGCTTGCTTGAACGAATGGGAGAAAAAATAAAATGAATCCCAAGGCGGTGCAAATGATCGAAAGTGCGCTCGGCCCGCTGATCCGATCCGGTTGCCGGATCGAGCGCATTCAACTTGTCGTTTGTCCAGGTGCAGAGATTGCAACGCATCAATCAGTAAGGACCAGGTTTGGAGATATCCGCATCAAACCAGATGGATATGTAAAGAAAGGGTTGTCTTACTTAATCGAGGATCCTGGACGTAAGGGAAGAGGATTTGCATGGGTGTCAGGGTATAAGGCGCAGTAGACACATACTGCGAATTTAGAGAGGAGATTGAAAATGGCTGAAAATCAATATGCTTCTTGGTTTCGGACGGAATTCAGAGAGTTGGAGGAACAAGGAAAATCAGGCGATGAATTGAGACTTGCTATGTTTCAAAAGGGGTTTTTCATCATGCAAGATGTGATGAACTCAGACTTCCCTTCGTGGACAGAAAAACGAAAATCGATTTACGATGTTATGAAAATGATCGAGTATTCGCAAGGTTGGGTTAGGTAGATAGTTATTACACATTCCGAAGACAATGAGTCGTAATTAGCAGCTGAACATAAAAGAATCCGCCGCAGTGATTTGGTCGTCGCGCGGCGGATTCAGGCAAGATATTCCTTTCATTATTATACCAAATAATGAGGGGAATGAGGGGAATGCTTTTGGCAGCAGAAAGAACGGGAGAGCAAGGGGAACTCTGGCCGTCGGTAACTGATACAGATAAATTAAAAACGCGTAGAATGCTCGAAGACTATATGAAGAACAAGCAGATGGTAATGGCATTTTCTCAGAAAAACACTTTGCCAGATCAGATGAAGAAGGTATACCAGGAGAAGAAAGATGAACTCGAAATCATTGAACTGGCTTTCAATTTGATCCAAGATCCAGCAGTTAAGAAGATCATTGAGAACCGATTCTTCAAACTCAGAAAATGGAAAGAAACAGTGAATTATCATAGTGGTGGATATAGTGAGAGGACAGTTGATCGCTATATTGATAAAGGAATCGAAGCCGTTGCAGATAGTTTGAAACTGTGGGGCTTTATATAAAAAAGTGACGGTTATTTGTCTGCAATGCGTCGGCGTTCTGACGGCGGTTGAGGGATACAGTGGAATCAGGAAGGAAAACTCTTCCTGGGAGATGTCTGCTGCCCCTTATCGCCGCAGGCGCTCGGCCGTGCTGTGGGTCATAATCATATGACCTTAGACGTAGATCGTCAAGGGTGCGGACTGTGGGGAAGCGGTTAAGAGCACCGCAATATTATCATGGCCTTCATGGAAATACAGGTTCGATTCCTGTAAAGGCCCTGCTGTAAATTTCCTTCATAACCTTTTGTATGCCATCCGGTTTCCGGGTGGCCTTTTTTATGGAACGAGGTGTGAGATGAAGCAGAATAAACCAATGGTGAGGCAACCTCTGCAATGTCGTGGATGTGTGTGGGGCAAGTGGGAGGCGCCTGCTCAGTTTTGCTTAAAGCCAGGCGATCTATGCGAGAAGGGCTCCATGCCTAAAGTCGGTGATAAGAAATGAATACGGTTCAGCCGATCAGAGACCCTGCATTAATCGAAGCAATGAAGAATTACCTTCGGTGTACGAGCGAGAGAAACTATATTTTCTTTTGCATGGGGATCTACAGTGGGCTTCGTGTATCTGACTTGCTCGAGTTACAAGTTAAATCTGTTCGTAATCAAACCCATATTAGCTTGGTTGAAAAGAAGACTGAGAATACCAAGAAACGAAACAAGAAAAAGAAATTCATAATTCATAGGGATCTTGTAGACGATCTAAATAGTTACATCAAAGGGATGGATGATAATGCTTATCTTTTCCCGAGTCGGCAGAAGAAAACAACTACAGGAGAACGCGGGAAGCCTATCGACCGTTCTACCGCCTATAAAATGTTAAACAATGTCGCGGATCGATTTGGGCTAGTAGAGATCGGCTGCCATACTCTGAGAAAGACTTGGGGCTATCATCTTTATTTAGAAAATCCACGTAACCTAGCGTTACTAATGGATATGTTCAATCATTCTGATCCAACGTATACACTAATGTATCTTGGACTCACGCAAGACGCTATGGATGCTGCAATCATGCGTTTGAGTTACACATAATTCTGTCAATGTCGCACTGAAAATGTGGAGCACTCAAAACCCTTGATTTTACTGAGTTTTGGTGTTTTTACGAGTGCAACAGAATATAGGTTATGTTTCACCCTGCTTACATTTATTAGTGAAAAACCAGACTACAACAACGAGAAATTTGGCTTCGATTTTAGCCTGTGGAATGTCTGGTTACGTCACTGAGAAAAAGTTAGTGTGAAAACCAACTCAATTATCAGGAGGTGGGGTGTTTGAGGTGTCGCGGCAGCCAAGTGAATTAAGAAAAAAAGCAAAAAAAATATGGCTCGCCAGTGGCCGGAAAAAGAAGCCGAAAGAGATTGCCGATCAGCTGGGTATCTCGGCCGCGCTCGTCCGTAAGTGGAAGTGCTTGGATGAGTGGGACAAGATCCCTTTGCTTCCGAGTCGAGTCGGCGCGCCGCTGGGGAATAAAAACGCTGTAGGGAATAAAGGTGGTCCGGGTGGGCCTCAGGGGAATGACCACGCAGTGAAGCATGGGCTTTTCCGTAAGTTCCTGCCGGACGATGAGGAAACACGCGAAATCTTCGATGGTGCCGGCGAAATGTCCACGCTGGACGTTATGGCGGGTATGATCCAAATAAAGCTGACGAACATTCTACGGGCTCAGAAGATCATGTTTGTCAAAGATCAGGCCGACGAGACCAAGGTCATCAAGAAACGAAAGCGGCAGATGGAAGTGGTCAAGGAAAAGGTCAATGGCGAGGAACGTGTCTACGACATCGTGCCGACATACATCGAAGAAGAATTTGATATCCAGCATGCTTGGGATAAACAGGCCAAGGCTCTCACGTCTCAGGCGAGGGCGTTCAGTGAGCTTCGATCTATGATTCGCCAGTACGAAGAGATGATTCGGCAGGCTGATCCGGATGAAGTGACCGAGAAGCGTCGGAATGAAATGGAGCTGCTAAAATCCCAAGTTAAAGCAATGGCAGCAAAGGAATGGTGATATGGCAAAGTATGCGATTCTGAAAAGCTTTTACGCTTCAGAAGCGTGGCAGAAGTTCCGCATCGTCGTGATTAATGAAAGAGCGATCAGGGACGGCGGCATGCGCTGCGAACATTGCGGCAAGTACGTGCTCAAATCAAGCGAGCTGACCTTGCATCATATCATTGAGCTCACGCCTGAGAATGTCCATGACGTGAACATTGCTCTTAATCCCGAGAATATCCTTGTGGTCCATCATGAATGCCACAACGAGATCCACGGGCGATTTGGTTACCAGACTGAGAAGGGCGTCTATATTGTCTACGGTCCGCCGCTTGCCTGTCATGAGGATTACGTCCAGCAGCACAGCGTCCGTGGTGATCTGATAGTCGATATGGATAGGCTGTATGCAGCAGTATCCATGCTGCCGTACTACGACAAGCCGGACGGCCTGCTGCCGAACGTTCGAGGCATCCATAATATGCTGATCGACAACATCAAGACGCGTTATGGGAAATGGCGCAGCGCTTGGGTCATCGGTGGTTATGCCGACAAGCGCAAGCGTGAACGATTGGCCGAGGACTTGGGGGCTGAGCTGATCTTCTGTGATGTGAGCCGGGATGAATGTCTGGCACGTCTGGAAGTGGATGAGGATCGGAAGTATCGCAGGGATGAGTGGCGCGGGTACATCGATAAATGGTTTGAACAATATCAACCGTGAGGAGCGAAGGAAGATGAATGGTACAGCGCAATGGGATCAAATGCTTGCGGCTATTCGCGATATGGCAGAAATACTAGCGAAGTACCGGGATGAATTGTTGAACCAAGGTTTTGAAAGAGAAGAAGTAATCAGGCTGGTTATTGAATATCAAAAACAAATTATGGGTTTCGATAAATGATACGCCTTGGGGTGAACTATCTTTGAATAATAATGGCTATCAGAAATATATCATTGCAGCTGGCAATATCGCTGCGGCGGAACAGATTGCTAAAGATAACGGTTTGCTCAGAAAAGAGTGGACCTATGCCTATTGCGGATACCCAACAAAACATTTAAAAGACGGCCTGCTGGCTGAAAGCGAGGACAGATTGCTTGGCAATTTCAAGCCAGAAGAAAGGTGGCTTCTTACTGCACACTTGGATAAAGGGAGGGATTGAACGTGTTTAAATGGAGATGGAAATGGAAGTTGGCCAACCCAGCATTATTCGATGAGAAGCACAAGGATAAGCGAGAGGCCGTTGTGCCGATATCTTCAGCTTTCTATAAACCGAGTGCGAACATCCGTGAAAAAATGGAATACCTTGACCGGCTGATCCGTCTGAAAGAATCCAAGCCATTTACTTTGGACATCAATGAACGATTAGATTGTGTATGTAACAGCATTGAAACGGATCTAGGTATTATCGAGGATTATCTTGCTGATAAACCTGACATGGGAAAGTTCACCATCAATACAAGAGTGGAAGTACAACCCGGAGTCAGCAATGAAGCGATTCAGAATATAACTGATCGAATTAAAAAAAGCAGTCGGTATCCCCCCCGGTCAGTAGATTTTACGAAATCGCCCCGGACCGTATAGGGGACCCTTTTTTTGCACAAGGTCAAAAATTTGAAAATCAGGGAGGTGGTTCGAATTTCTGCCAAGATGGAAATTTTCAACCGAGAGGAAGCGAAACTTCGAGAAATTTTCAAAAAAGTGGATCCTGAAAAGGCTGAACTGGTTGACGGACTTATTCAAGATGCGGCTTTCTTGAAAGCTGAAAACTGCGAGCTGCGTCGCCGGATGGCAGAAACCGGGATGGTGGAATTTCATCCGACGAATCCGAGGCTTCAGCGGACCGTGGAGGCGGCCAAGCAGTACCTAAAGAACGTGAATTCATATTCTGTCATTGTAAAAACGCTGAATGGGGTACTAATGAAGGACGTGATCGAAGACGATGACGAATTCGATAAGTTCCTGCGTGAACGTCAGGGCGACTAATTACCTTCTGCAATACAAAAGCGCCATTGATCGTGGCGAGATTATCGCGGGCCAGGAATTGCAGCAGCTGCTGAATAATCTGGTCGCTGATCTGGAAAACCCGGATTATATCTACGATACGTCGGATGCGCACTTCCGGATCGAGTTCATAGAGACGTTCTGCCGACATACGAAAAGCCCGTTCTATGGTAAACCGTTTTTGTTGGAGCTATGGGAGAAAGCTTTTATTGAAGTCTTTTACTCCTTCAAATGGTCCGACGAGGGATATTACCGATATTACGAAGAATACTCGCCAAAACCCAAGCTTCGCCGATTCAAAAAGGCCATTCTCCTGATCGCTCGGAAAAATGGTAAGTCCACGCTCTGCGCGGCGCTCTGTTTGACAGAGATGATGGTTGGCACGGGCGGTAATGATATCGTGTGTTCCTCCAATGATGACAGTCAGGCGGACCTCATTTTCGGTGAGATCAACAATATGCGGGAGCAATTCGATCCGAAAGGCAAGCGAACCCACAAGAACCTGAAGGGGATCTATAACCAGAAGAATCGCAGCCGCATTTTTAAGATTTCGGACAAGACCCGAAACAAGGAAGGCCGGAATATCGACGGGGCAATCCTGGACGAATCCCATGAGATGAAGACCAATGTCATTGCCAAATCCATTGACCAATCGCAGTCCACCAAAGACGAGCCGTGGTTCATCAACATCACGACCGAAGGATTCGTAAATGACGGGTATCTCGATCAAGAATTAAAGTATGCCCGAGAGGTCCTGGAGGGCGAAATGGAGGACGCCACGCTTTTACCCTGGCTTTACACGCAGGATAGTGAGCAAGAGGTATGGCAGAACCCGAAGTCCTGGCAGAAGTCCAATCCAAGCCTAGGGACCATTAAGAAGGTTAAATATATCAAGGATCAAATCCGCAAGGCGCAGAAGGACAAAGCTGAGCGGGTTTTTATGTTGTCTAAAGATTTCAATATCAAATCAAACAATGCGGCGGCATGGCTGCTCGCGGAAGAAATTCGGAATAGCAACGACATTCCCTTTGAGCTGGAAGAGATGCGAGGTCGTGTCGCAATCGGTGGCGTAGACTTATCTAAGTCCGGTGACTTGGCATGCGCAAGAGCAATGTTCATAAAGGGTGGAAGGAAGTACACGGTTTCTCAATACTTCATTCCGGAAACGAAGCTCCTTAACCTACCCAAAGAAGATGAGGACAAATACAAGGAATGGGTTCGCCAAGGCCGCATTACGATCAGCGACGGCAACGAAAATGATTTCCGTCATGTGACAGCTTGGTTCGCTAAGCTGGTGAAGGAATACGGTATTCGCTTCCTGAAGATCGGTTATGATAAATGGTCCGCTATCTATTGGGTGAAGGAAATGGAGGAAATGGGCTTTGATATGGTGCGCGTGGTGCAAGATTGGGGACCGCTGTCCGAACCGATGCGTCTGGTTGAGGCGGACCTTCGAAGTGATCTGATCTATTACAACGATGACAGCCTGGATCGATGGTGCTTGGAGAACACAGCCATTACGGTAAATTCGAAGATGGAGCAAATGCCAATCAAAATCCAAGGTAAAGAGGACAAGAAGATCGACGGTGCGGTAACGCTGATCATTTGCTATCGGGTGTACCTTGATAATCGGAGCGATTTCCTGAGGTTGTCAGCCTAAGTACATTCTAGAGAAGGGAGGTAAACCCATGTCATTGTTGGACGTGCTCCGTGGTTGGTCTGGTCAGCGTAAAGACGCTAAAATCATGCGAATGCTAAGCGGTGGGCTACCGGTATTCAGTCAATTTGGGACAGATATCTATGCTTCCGATATCGTTCAGAACTGCATCAATGTTATTGCGACGGAAATGAGCAAGCTTCAACCGCGGCATATCCGCAACACGGAGGAAGAGCAAAATATACCAAAGGGAAACATTAACCGGCTGCTGAAGTTCGGTCCGAATCCGTTAATGACAACGAGCGAGTTTATTGAAAAGACGATCTGGTTACTTTTCATGAACTACAATGCATTTATCATTCCAATATTCGATTCAGATTACAGCAGCGGGATCGAACGGCGAACATACCGTGCTATGTATCCGATTAATCCAAGTCGCGTTGATTTTCTTCAGGACCCGGAAGGGATGATGTTGATCCGATTCTATTTTCCGAATGGAACAGACTTCACTTTCCCATATGACGACGTGATCCACCTGCGAAAAAAATTCTCTGTGAACGAGATGATGGGAGGGGGGCTGAACGGGCAGCCGGATAATGCGGCTCTTCTAAAGGTTCTTGAAGTAAATAGCACGTTATCTCAAGGGCTTGCTCGGGCAGCCAAGATTAATGCATCCATTCAGGCAATTCTGAAGATAGCTACAATGATGGATGATGACGCCAGCCGCGCTGAACGGGCGAGGTTCGAGCGCTTAATAGCTTCAGGCGAAAGCGGTATTTTACCGATTGATTTGAAGGGTGAATATATTCCGGTTAAAGGCGACGTCAAATTTATTGACAAAGATACCCTGGCATTCCTACAGCAAAACGTACTGAATTGGTTTGGAGTATCCTTGCCGATCCTCACCGGAGAATTTAATGATGACCAGTACCAAGCCTTTTACGAAAAAGCGCTTGAGCCACTGGTCATTTATTTTGGGCAAAAGTTCTCCAAAAACATGTTTACGGAGCGGGAGCTGGACGTAGGAAATGAGATCATTTTCTATCATCGTGATATGAATTATCTCAGTACAGCAGCCAAGCTTAACCTGATCAAGACAACAGGGGAGCAAGGGCTGTTAAGCGATAACCAGAAGCTGAAGCTGCTGGGGTATCCGCCAGTCAAAGGCGGCGAGCGCCGGACGCAGTCTCTGAACTATATTGACGTGTCCTTGATCAACCAATATCAAATGACGAGCTTAAACAAGGGAAAGGCGGTGGAAGAACATGAGCCAAATTAAGCTTCCGGGCCTCATGCTAAGGGAAAAACGATCGTTTACTTTACCCGACATCAGGGCCGAGGGGGAAAGTGGGATTATTAGTGGGCATGCCGCAGTATTTGATCAAAAAACCCTGATTGGCGGGATGTTCGAAGAAATCATTGAACGCAGCGCCTTCGACCGCACGGATTTTCGGGATGTCGTGCTTACCATAAATCATAATTTACAGAGCATCCCTCTGGCCAGGAGTCGAAACAACAACGCTAATTCGACTTTGCAGCTGAATGTGGATGATAAAGGTTTATTTGTCCGAGGAAACGTGGACATCGAAAATAATTCCGAGGCAAGGGCATTGCATTCGTCGGTGGCTAGAGGCGACCTGAATGGAATGTCCTTTATTTTTATTATCCGTGACCACAAGTGGGAGGGTTTAGACACGGATATGCCTGTCCGTCGGATCTTAGACATAGCCCGAGTCATTGAAGTATCCGCAGTATCCTTTCCGGCTTATGCCGGGACTGATATAAATGCTCGCGACGAGCAGGCACTGGAGAGTGCCCGCACCGCACTGGAGAGTGCGCGGTCCGAACTGGTGAGTTCGAGAAACGAGCTTGAAATGTTACGCCTGAGAAGTCAAATACTCTTGAAAGGTTGATGATGAAACATGAGAAAATTTCTGGAGAAACTGCTTGGACAGAAAGAAGCACGCAAGGCTGAATTGGGTGGTCTGGCCGACAAAGCTACGACGCTCGAAGAGTTGCGAAGCATCAATAGTGAACTGGAAGGCATCAATGCAGAAATTACTGAGCTCCGGAGCGAGCTTGCGAAGACGCCGGAAGTTCCTGCAGGTGGGAACACACCGCCAACTGAAGGCAGAAGCCAAACTCCACTGACAACTGGGAATTTCGCACAAGGTCAGGTTATGAGTTCGTATGGAATGCAGCAGCCGCAGCAGCGCAGCGGGGAACAAACCGATCCATTCAGCACCATGGAATACCGAAACGCATTTATGGCATTCGCCAAGACCGGCGAAATCCGGCCGGAGCTGCGGGCTAACGCTACGACAACCACCGCAGACGTATCAGCGGTTATTCCGACAACGATCCTGGCTGAAGTTGTAAAGAAGCTGAAAGTATACGGCCAAATATTTAAGGGTGTCCGCCAATTGAATATTAAAGGTGGCGTGGAAGTGCCCATTCTCACCCTCAAACCTACGGCTACATGGATCGGGGAAGATAAATCTTCCGACAGGCAGAAAGTTCAAGCGAAAGAAAAAGTATCTTTCAGCTATTACGGTCTTGAATGCAAAGTGGCTATCTCCTTGCTGGCGGATACAACCACGCTGGACGGATTCGAAACGACAATTACGGATTTGATCGTCGAAGCAATGATCCAGGCTATCGATCTTGCAGTCGTGCGTGGAGACGGCGCAGGCAAACCGAAGGGAATTATCAAAGATACCCGTGTTCCGGAAAACCAGATCGTTACCTTGACCGACGTCGAATTTACGTCCTGGGTCGCTTGGAAGAAGAAAGTGTTGGCCAGATTGCCGCTTGCATATAAAGCTGGCGCAACGTTCTTGATGTCTTCAGGTACGTTTGAAGGCTACATTGACGGCATGACAGATGATAATGGGCAGCCGATTGGCCGAACAAATTACGGGATTACAGACGGCCCGCAGGGTCGGTTCAGCGGCAAAGAGGTCATCGAGGTGGAGGATGATGTACTTCCTTTTTACGACGACGCACAGGCGGGGGATGTTGTCGCGATTCTGTGTAACCTGAAAAACTACGGCTTCAACTCAAATCTTGAAATGACCATGTTCCGCTATTTTGATCATGACGCGAACGAGTGGGTCGATAAAGCGGTCTTGATTGCCGACGGCAAGCTCATCGATCCGAACGGCGTCGTAATCGTCAAGAAAGCAGCAACCACCTAATCTGAGGGCGAACAGCCCTCTTTATTATTTTGAATGGAGGAGATCCCATGGGAAGAACCAAGAAAGACGCAGTTGAAAAGGTGGACGAGGTGAAGACAGGCGACGGAATTGTAGTCCTCTGGAAAGCTAATCGCCCATTGAGCTCAACCGAACATGAACAACTATCCGAAAAGCTTCGTGCAGAGTCCTCGCTGAGCGGCTTGAGAATCGTTCTGGCGCCTTTTTCAGTGGATGCCAGCATAACAGGGCCGGAAGACCAGCAAACCGATCCTACAGCCTCAGAGAAGGTCGTTGAGCCGTCCGATCCTGAACCGGATACTCAGACGGTTCAAGGTGACCAATAAACTCCCAAGCGCTTGGGAAAATGAAGGAGGGCGCCTATGGACCTTCAATATGTGAAGGATTATCTCCGGGTGGATTATGAGGACGATGATCTGCTGATTAATGGCTTTATTTCCGCCGCTAAGCAATATCTGCGAAATGCTGGCGTCGCCGATCAAGAAGAAAGCGACCTGTACAATACCGTGATTCTGATGCTGGTATCCTTGTTCTATGAGAATCGCGAGGTAACAGACAATGATATCAAGATCCCAACCGTCATTAATACGCTTATTGTGCAGCTCAGTGTAAAGAGGACAAGTGCATGAACGCTGGACAACTCAAAGGAAAGATAACCGTCTGGAGGAAGGTTCCTGATAAGAACGAGATGAAGGAAACCACATTCGTTGATAAGGAATTTATGCAATTGTGGGCTGAAATCATTCCGCAGACGGCGACATTGCAGCGGGCGGCGGCAGATACCATGCTGAGCAGTACAACCCATAAAATCAAGGTGAGGTACGGAAGCGGGAAGCTGATCAAGCAGGATATGTGGATCACATTCAAGGGCCACCGATTCGATATCAAGTACATTTTGAATCCATATTTCCGAAAGGAATCCCTTGAAATTTTTGTGGAAGAAGTGATTACATGACGCGCCAAGATGATTTTGATTTGTCGGGTCTGAGCGACTTCACGGGTCGCTTGCTGGATCTGGCCGACGTGCAATTTCCAAAGGAGTCGCGCCGGTTTATGCAGCAAGAAGGGAATAAGCTGCGCCGAATCACGGCCGCTAAGGCGAGGCGGTTAGTGAAGCGCAGAAGTGGAAAGTACCTGAAGGGCATCAAGCGCGGGAAAGTATACAGGTACAAAGGTCAGGAGCTGGCTGTGAGGGTATATGACTCGTCGCCGCATGCTCATCTAATCGAGCACGGTCACCGTCATGTGACCAAAGACGGCCAGGAAGTTGGTTTTGTCCGGGGTAAGAAGGTTTTTGAAAAGTCGCGGGCCGAGTTCGCGGATACCTTCGCTCAGGATTGCGAGGATTTTGTGGACGAAATGCTGGCGAGGGGGCTGAGGTAATTGATTGATTTGAAGCATGTTCTCCTGGCCGTGAATACTCGGATTGAGGAAATATATCCGGAAATACCAATCCAAAGTTCAGACATCGAAGAAGGGTTTAGCCGCCCTTCTTTTTTTGTTGAATTCGGTGACGTTCGGACAGCGGCATATGGCCCGCGTGGAAAGGAGCGGAATATTCCGGTCACGGTCTACTATTTCCCGTCTGATCGATATAAGAACCGGATTGAGCTGCTGGAGGTACAGGAACGACTCGAACAAACATTCTCGGAAGCTTTTGCTGTTCAGACTGGATTCGTGGTCTACCCCGTAGAAGTGACGAGCACAATCGTTGATGGCGTAATGCAAACGAGCTTCGAAGTCTACTATATCGAAACGGACAACTCCGAAACCGGCGAAGAAATCAGCGAGCTTTACCTAAACATAGAAAAGAGGGATTAACCTATGGCGATTGGCCTGCCTACTATCGACATTATCTTTAAAAAGCTGGCCGCGACGCTTGTAACGCGTTCGGCCAGCGGCATTGTCGCCCTGATTGTTAAGGATGACACGGACAGCACCCACGCAGTGAAGGAATACACATCGGTTCTGCAAATTGATGCTACAAAATTCACGGTGAGCAATGTGCAGTATATCAAGGATGTATTTTTGGGAGGGGCTGCAAAAGTGATTGTGGCTCCGGTCGCGACCGATAGCATTGCAGTCATTGGCGACGCCATCAAGGCGATTGGAAGCCGCAAATATAACTGGATCGGACTCGCTGAAGGAAAGGACGACGAGCAGACGGATCTTGTGGCATATATCAAAGAACAGGAAACGGCTAAAAAGAGTGTGAAAGCCGTGGTATTCGACGCAACAGCCCCGGACTGCCAGCATATCGTGAACTTCACGAATCCCAGCGTCACTACGGCCAGCGGCAAGCTGACGGGAGAAAAATACGTATCCCGGCTGCTCGGTCTGCTTGCAGGCATGCCTCTCACACGTTCCAGCACCTATTATGGGCTTGCGGATCTGATTAGCGTCGAAGAACCGGCAGACGTAGAATCAGCGGTGAACGCAGGCGAGTTTGTTCTTTTTAATGATGATGACCTCGTCCGGGTGGCTCGCGGGGTTAACTCTTTGACCACACTTTCGCCTACCGTGTCGGAAGAGTTTAAGAAGATCGTCATCGTTGAGACGATGGATATGATCCGGGCGGATATTTCCGCGACGTTCAAAAACGATTACCTGGGCAAGTTCAAAAACAAATACGACTATCAGGTATTGCTCATTACGGCCATTAATAGTTATTTCGATGCCCTGGCGAACGAGGATATTTTGGACAATACGTTTGCCAATCGGGCATACATCGACATCGAGGCGCAGCGCGCCGCCTGGATTGCCACCGGGAAAGCCGAGGCCGAGGGCTGGGACGAGCAGACGGTGAAAAATAACACCTTCCGCAGCAATGTGTATCTTGGCGGAAACATCAAGATTACGGACGCTATGGAAGACTTTGAATTCGGAATTGATCTGCAATAAGAAAGGAGTTGAGGGGCTTTGGATAAGGCAAATGGCGTAGTAAGCGGCAATGATTGTATGGTATGGATCAACAACGAAATTTGGGATGAAATTAAATCCTTCGAATGGAAAGTCACAGGTAGTTTTGAAGAAGTGAACTTTCTCGGTGACCCGCGAACCTATAAGAAGTATATGGGGTATGACGGGGAAGGGACGATAACGCTTAACAAAACGAAGAGCCGCGGCGCGCAGCTTCTGGCTGAAGCCTACAAGACGGGGATTATGCCGGATGTGAAAATCGTAACCAAAACGACGAACAAGTCTACTGGTAAATCTGAGCGGGCAGTATTCACGGGAATTACCTTTAGCGAATTCGGCGGGAAGTCTGAAGCAAAGGGACTTTTGGAGGAAGAACTTCCGCTCAGCTTTGCGGAATATGAATTTTTGGAATTTATGTAAGTGCAGTTAAAGGGGCGGAATATCCGTCCCTATTTTTATTTACCAGGAGGAAATTAACATGTCCAATCATGATCGTAATGTAAAACTTACTCTAAAAGACCTGATCGCCAAGAAGGCCGCTAAACAAGCCGCCAGAAACTGGTCCGAAGAGGTCTACATTGATAGCCTGGAAGGTGAAATCACAGTTTCACATCCAGGCGAGAAAATCATGTTCAAGACCTTTGATATGGTTGACGGCTCTAGTTCGGCCGAGGATGCTGTATACGCAAATGCCTTTGTCATTTATCATGCCGTCAAGCTGTTCCAAAGTCAGGAACTGATGGATGAGTTCGACGTGAAGGACAATGTCGATATTGTCCGCCATTTGCTAACACCTGTTGAGATTAATGAACTGGCCCAACTGATCATGGAGCGCTCCGGATTTGCGAAGGGTGAGCAGGTGAAAGAAAAAGCAAAAAACTCCTAAAACATGATCCTGACCTGCAATTGATTGGTTTCTATGTCTTACGGGGTCACGATCATGATATGCTGATCAATCTTTCAACGACAGAAAAGCTAATGTATCAGCTATGGATGGAGGCAGCGCACGAAGAAAAAGCTCAGGAAATGAAGCAGCTATTTGGGGGCCGATAGGCCCCTTTTCCTTTGCTCTGAAAGGAGGGGGATAGATGGCAAATAGGACAATCAATACCATCCTTAACCTGCGGGATCGTTTCTCAGGAAGGATGCGGAATGTAGCCAACCAAACAAGACAGAGCTCCAGGCAGATGTCTTTACTGAGCAACAATGTCAGGCAATTCAGACAGCGGGCAGTATCTGGATTTACAGACGTAGCCAAAAAGGCCGCATTCGTTGGGGTTGCATTAACGGGGCTTTCGACCGCTGCGTTATCTATTGGCAACAGCGTAGAATTTGTGAATGAATATCGTTCCTCATTGATTAATATGCAGGCAGCGACCGGCGCAACCTCCGAGCAGATGGCGAGCATGAAGAAGGAGATCATGGATCTCTACAGGATGAACCTCGGAGAAAGCTGGTCCGACTTGGCCCAATCGATGACGATTGCGAAGCAGGTCACCGGACAGATGGGCGAGCAACTGAAGCAGACAACCAAGATGGCGGTTACTTACCGGGATACGTTTGGGGAAGAGATCCCCGAGACGATCAAAGCCTCGGATACGATGATGCGAAATTTTGGGATCACGAGCACGCAAGCATACAACCTGCTGGCTCAGGGCGCTCAGCAAGGGCTCAATAAATCCGGCGAGCTCCTGGATACGGCAAATGAATACAGCGTCTATTTTAAGTCGCTCGGATTCTCAGCTAGTGAAATGTTTGACGTATTCAAAGCGGGGCTAGAAGGTGGAGCCTTCAACTTGGACAAGGTTGGGGACAGCATCAAGGAACTGGGGATAAGGACGAAAGACGGCTCCCAGTCAACGGTGGAAGCTTACAAGATTATCGGTGTCAATGCGTCGAAAACGATGAAATCCTTCGCCAAAGGCGGGCCGAGCGCTCAAAAAGCATTCAGACAAGTCGTGAATGCCTTGGAAAAGGTAAAGGACCCGGTAGCCAGGAATACCGCATCCGTGAACCTTTTCGGCACTCAGTTCGAAGACCTGGAGAAGAACACAATTTCCGCCCTCACCCACGCTCGCAGCCAGTTCGATATGACGAAAAACACAATGGACCAGATTGGGAAAATTAAATACGGAAATATGAATCAGGCGGTGCAAGGGATTGGCCGCATGTTCGAAACCTCCGTATTGATTCCCATAGCGGATCGGGTGCTGCCAAAGCTGAACGAATTCGGCCAGTGGTTTCGCAGTAAGACTCCTGAAATCGAGTCTCTGATTGATAAGGCATTTACGAAAGGTGCCAAAGTCATCGAAGGGTTTAAGGATTCCATTCAGTGGGCGAGGGATAATGCTGAATGGCTGACACCTGTGGTCATCGGTCTTACGTCGGCAATCGCTGCGCAGAGGATCGTGGGAGTCGTCAGTAAAATGTACAGCACATGGACGAACGCCACCAGAGGGCTCACAGTCGCTCAGGTGGCATTAAACCTTGTTACCAAGGCAAGCCCGTTCGGGTGGATCGCTACGGTAATCGGCTTGGTCGTGGCTGCTGGAGTGTATCTCTATAAAAACTGGGATACGGTCAAGCTTAAAGCTCAGCAGCTATGGGTCACCTTGACGAGCGTCTGGACGAACATAAAAACAAGCATTACCAGCGCAGTCACTGGAGTTTCGACGTGGCTGAATTCTTTCCCACTTGGACAAACCTTTCTTGAGACGACTCGGGGCCTGATTGCAAGTGTAAAGCAGATTTTTAATGGATTTATCCAGTTCTTCAAATCGGTCTTTAAAGGAGACTGGGAAGGAGCTTGGCAGGGCATTGTCGAGGTCTTCCGAGGCCAGTTTTCGATGATTACGACATATGCGAAAGCGCCGATTAACGGCATTATCGATATGATCAATGGCGTCATTGAAAGGGTCAATAAGATCAGCGTCGATATTCCTTCTTTTATGGGCGGCGGACATTTTGGTGTAAGCATCCCTACTATTCCGAAATTCGCGCTTGGTACCAGCTATTTCCGGGGTGGCCTGGCACAGATCAACGAGCGCGGCGGCGAGCTAGTCAACCTGCCGAATGGCAGTCAAGTCATCCCGGCCGACAAGACGGATAGAATGCTGAACAAACAATTCGGTCCGATCGAAGTTACGGTTATCGTTCAAGGCAATGTCATCGGCAATGATGAGTTTCTGAATCATATGGGCAGTGCGCTCGTCAATAAGCTGAAGCTCGCATTATCCAATCAATAAAGGGGGAGAGTCCATGGATATCGTTCTGAGTTATAACAATATGGCTGAGGTGCTGACGCTGCCGTTTCTTCCGGCTGAAATGACTCTCCCCGGCGTTCAAATGGATAATGAAGAGATGGCGCTATCCAGTGGCTATAAGGGCGTAGGCAAGCTTAATCTGATCGGTTTGCGCGGGCTCCAGGAACTGACCATTGAATCTTTTTTTGCAACAAAATATTATCCGTTTGCGAAGAAGCAGAAAGACGGCTGGGAATGCGTCAATCTTATCAATAGGTGGTCAGGAACCCGTAGACCAATTCGGGTGATTATCACAACGAGCAAGCACTTGGAAGTATTGAATATGGCTTGTTTGATCGAATCTTTTGTTTACGGCGTGGATCGCGCCGGAGACATCCCTTATACGCTGCAGCTGAAAGAATTCCCGATGCCGGTGGTGAAGTAGATGGGCCATGAAATCATGCTAATTCAGAATGGCAAGAAAACCAATATTACTCCGCTGATTGGGAGCTTGGCTTGGTCCAGCAATATCGATGCGCTGGGCGACGACATCACATTTAACTACGCCTATAATGATTCGCCGTACTTCAAGCAATACGATGTGATCCGCGAGGGAGACATCGTGGCTCTACTGAATCAGGGAAAGGTCATCAAACATTATGTGGTCGTTCAGATATCGACGTCAGGCAGGTTCGGCAAGAGCATAACCGGATTTGATTTTGGATGGTACCTCAACAAAAACAAGGTGGTCATTCAGTTTAAAAAGGCCAGCGTTAGCGACGCGATCCGAAAGCTTTGCGACAAAGTGGGGATCAAGCATGAGATTGTGGCCATCCCCACTTTGGTTACGAAGATTTATAAGGATGAGGCTGTCAGTGACGTGATCAAGGAATTACTGGACCAGGCGAAGCAGGAGACAGGGGTTACTTATCGCATGGAAATGGTCGATCAAACGTTAACTATCAAGAAGCTGACGGATTTGGTCATTAACCCCAAAATCAAGCTGGCGGATAATACCGGATCGTTCCCGGCGGCACTATCGGCGTCCAATGCTACCCGGACTACTTCGATCGACGATTTACGAAATAGTGTTGTTGTGGTTACCAGCGAAGAATCCACGAAGGTATACGCTGAGGCCAGTGATTCGGCATCCATCAAAAAATATGGTCTGCTGTCGGAAAACGTGTCCGTGGATGCCAAGAATAAGGCCCAGGCTCGAAACATTGCAAAGAATACGCTGAAGGATCTGAACCGGATCAAAGAGGAACTGACGCTTGACCTGCTGGGCAGTGATGAGATCAAAGCGGGCAGATTGATTGATATGGATGTGGATACCATCGGCGCCAAGGGCAGGTACATTATCACAAGCGCGAACCATAGTGAAGCGAATGGCATTCATCGGGTTACCGTGCAATTGGGGGCGAGCTAATTGGAGTCATGGGAGGTACAGCTTGCAACGATCTTCAATCGGAAGGCCGGAGAAGATCCGGCTGCCGAAGCAGTGAGCGCCAAAGTCATATCTCCATTGCCGAATATCTCATTATCCTTGGGTGACGAGATCATTTTGGATGAGGAGAACCTGATTGTGGCGAACCGGATATATGAGATCCCTTTGCAGCCAGGCGACGAAGTGATTTTGCTGCCGACCGCAGGCGGTCAAATTTTTTATCTTATGGATAAGGTGGGGAGGTAATGTTTCCGGAAATCGACCCTATATCTGATTCTGACACTTTGCCGGTCCAAACGGACTTGGGCAAAGTGTTTTTGTTTGATTTTGAGGAAAAACGATATGTCCTCCGGGACGGTAAGCCGATAGAAGCCACTTACGACGAGGCAATCCGGCAATGGGTGACGATGCTGCTGATTACTGAAATCGATCAATACATTATCTATGCGGACACGGGGTTCGGCATCGGTATCAAGCAGTTCATCGGCAGGCGGGATATACCGCTTGGCGTCATTAACAGTGAGGTTAAACGTCAAATCACGGAGCAGGTGACGAAGCACAGCCAAATTACGGGTGTCGATAATTTCGAAATCGATCGGGAAGACGGGAAGGCGAAGCTGACCTTCAGCGTGGCCACTCTCCGGGGAGTCGTTGACGGGATTGAAAGCGAGGTGAGGATTGGTGGACGAGATTTTTAAGCAGCTCCTGGCCGACATCGGGGAACAGTACGACAAAACTGAGGGATACTTGGTCTACGATCTTCTGAAAAGCGTAGCCCTTGCGCTCAATACCAAGGCTGGCCGGTTGGATGAGATTGAATCGTTGCTGGATGTTGAGAATATGACCTATCCGCTGCTTGATATTTTTGTGAAGCAGCGTAAGGGGATCGAACGAAATCTGGCTACTTATTCCAAAGGCACGTTGCTGGTTACCGGAAATGGCACAATCAATACGGGGGATTTGTTCGAAACCCCGTCAGGCGTACAGTTTGAATCCAAGGAGAAGAAGTCCATCGTTGGAACCGGCCAAATAACCGTACAAGCGCGAATTGCGGGGCCGACAGGAAATGTCCCGGCTCAGATGATAACGCAAATGCCTGTAACCATTCCAGGGATTACGCAGGTCACCAATCCGGAGCCGACAAAGGACGGCTATGAGGAGGAATCGGACGACAGCCTGCGCGAGCGGTACTATATCGCCGTCCGCACGCCACCCACGAGCGCCAACACCTATCATTATCTCTCATGGGCAAAGGAAATTTCAGGCGTTGGGGCGGTGAAAGTCTTTCCGCTGGAGCGCGGGGAGAATACGGTCGAGGTTGTTATCATCGACCAGGAGAGGAAACCGGCATCGGCTTCCCTTGTGGCCAAGGTTCAAGAGCATATTGACCCCGGCAGCGAAGGGCTGGGAAATGGGGAGGCTCCGATTGGAGCGAAATGCTTCGTTATTTCGGCATCGGGCTTGGACATCAATGTCACGGCCAGCGTCACCAAATCAAGCGACCTCACGGATTTGGAAGTCTTAGCGAACATTCAACTTTCCATAGCCGAGTATCTGAAGGGTGTCGCCTTTATATCCGATTATGTTTCCTATGCGCGGATCGGGGAGGCCATTCTGAATAGTTCTGGCGTTGAAGATTACTCTGGCTTGCTCCTCAACGGGGCGGCGGATAACGTTGCTGTCGGAAGGAAAGAGGTCGCGGTATTGGGGGTGGTATCCATTGGATAACCAAAGTGAACTGGTCGGCAGCCTGCATAAAATCGTCCGGGAAGATCCATTCATCGGTGCCTTGACCGGCTCGATAGGTCTATCCCTGGATAACTTCGATGCCAAGATGGATGATTTACTCGCTCAGCTGAACATCGACACGGCCACCTGGGGGCTGAAGATTTACGAAAAGGAACTTGGTCTGAAGACGGACGTTTCGAAGCCGCTGGACGACCGCCGCAGCGTAATCAAGAGTAAGATCCGGGGAACCGGGAAGATTGGTGCGGTGCAGATCAAAATCGTCGCGGATGCATACAGCAATGGAAACGTGGAGGTTGCCTTCGATAAGGCGATCATCATTAAATTCAACGGTTTTTATGGAGTGCCAAAAAACTTGGACGATCTGAAAAACGCCGTTCGAGAGATTGCGCCTGCTCATTTGGTGATCCGCTATGATTTCAAGTATCTGCTCATCCGGGATATCAATAACGTGATGACGTTCGATCAGCTGAAGCAGGTTCCATTTTCGAAGTTGGCATTCAGAAGAACAGGAGGTGCATAGTTTGCCTACAAATACACCGAATTTGAAATTATACAAGGTTGATGGCGAAACGGACGGCAGCGACACGTTTAATGTGGACGTGGTGCTTAACGACAACTGGGACAAGATTGATGCTGCCATCAAGTCGGTTGAGGATGACCTGGACAATGTCAGTGTGCCGGACGCTTCCCTGGACCATAAGGGGATCGTTCAGCTGTCCAACGCAACGGATGGTACGAGAGAAAATGTAGCGGCGACGGAGAAGGCTGTAAAGCAGGCATACGATCGGGGTACCAAGGGCGTAGACGATGCAAAGGCCGTCTCAGACAGGCTGTCAAGCATTGAAGAATCAAGAAGATGGGGGGCGCTATAAGATGGCAGACGTGAGCAAAAGACTTTTAAAAGGTGTCCTGGATACTGCAACGACGAACAACTACACGGTTCCACAAAATAAATATACTATTTTCAAATCGATTACAGTAAGTAACACAAGCAGCTCAGTTGATTTGTTTTTAACTATAAGGCTAGCGGGCATTTCAATTATTTCCGGCCATAAGATCAAAGCAAATGATACTTTGCACATTCCCTATCTTGACCAAATTATGCACGCCGGTGATTCTCTGAATATATATGCGTCTGTGGTCTCTGGGACTCTAAGTGGATGTTACTACATCTCCGGCCGTGAGGTGGATGTCTAATGCCTTTAGTGGATATCTACAGATTGGATCAATTCCGTATTGACGGCGCTGGAGGAAGTGGGAATGCGCAGCCTGGAGACGTCTTGAAGGGCAAAACATTCACTAATGACGATGGCGAACAGTTGGGTACAAGAGATCCCGGCAGGAAAACAGCAGAAGGAATAGGGTATCCTACACTCTACAGTGGAAACACCTATAGATTTGAGGTGACGGGCTTAACATTTAGACCTGGATATATTGGTGTTTATCATAAAAGATATGATCAGGATTATGTCTATATTGATCGAAATAACATAACTGCAAATGTAGTTTTTTATCGATCGGATCAAAACTCTGTAACATTCTATAATAGGGTGGTTCTTACAGCTAGCGGTTTTTACATTTATTTCAATGACAATTACCCCGACCTTACAATACCAATATACTGGGTTGCGGATGAATGAGAGGAGGGTTGATCAACTATGTTCTTAAATAGGTTGTATTTCAAAAAGACAAACGGCTACCTCGTTGCTCAAAGTTACCGTAAAGGCGATGTTTTGGAGATCCCGACAGTTGAAGATGATTTCGCTCATCTCGCCCCTTTAATGGGATTGACATTAAATGACGTGTACATGATCAACTTGTCAGAAGGAGAGTATGAACAAGATCTGAGGGAAGCAGAGAGTATACGTCTAAATTTAGACACGATGAGCGTTGAGTTTTCCTACAAAGATCCGAATGCACCTGATCCCGAACATCCAGTATTCGAAAAATCTCTTTCCGAGAAGGTTAAAGAACTACAAGACGAAAACACCCTGCTTAAGGCCCAGAATGCGGCTCTATCCGACCGGGCAGATTTTATTGAGGACGTCATCGCAGAAATGGCTCAGCAGGTTTATCGGTGATATCCCTTTTATTTTATTGGTTCATGTCACACATGAAAGGGGGTGAGGACATGATGGCGATGTTTTTTTCACAGCGTGTAATCTTGGGTAAGACCAAGTACAACGAAGTACCAGCGACCCTGCAAGCGAGTGTTAAAGAAATCTTGGAAGATAGCGGTTTGGGATACCTAGCCGAATAAGACAGAACGCCAATAGGCGTTTTTATTTTGCGCATTTGGACAATAATACGCAGCATTACCGACGCCAATTGGCGTTTTTATTTTGCCCTCGGGACCCCGGGGGCTTCTTTTTATACAGAGAGACGAGGGGGAAGGCAGGTATGCCGGAAGGAGATGTGATTGGCATTGAGCAATTACGAGCGAAACAAGAGGAGTTAACGCAACAACTGCAAAACCTGAGTGGTGAGTTTACTAGGTTATCAGCTGCGGCGATTGCGGACGAGGCGCGGTTTAAATTGATCGAGCAGGCAACAACCCGGCACGATGAGGAGATCAGGCAGCTTAAGGACTCAACCAGGCTTATGCAAATCCAATTTGAACAGGTCATGGGCAAGATCGATAGTTTGGAGCTCAAACTATTTAATTGGCTCCAGCAGTCTCAGCAGGACAGCGCAAAAGAGCGCACAACCAGTCAAAAGCAATGGATGCAGTTTCTGCAATTTGTGCTTGGCGGGACGATCGTAGCCATTGTGACCTACATTTTTACAAAGGGGTAACCTGGCAGATTATAAATTGAGAAAGGTTGATGAAATATGGATTGGAACATGATATGGCAATTGATTGACCCGCGGCTTATGATCGTGGTGGCTGCATGCTGGATTATTGGTTATACTCTCAAAAAAACACCGCATGTGCCTGACTGGACCATTATCTATGTGGTCACCTTGATCGCTATTCTGCTCACAGTCTGGCTTTTGGGATTCAGTCCAGAATCGATTATCCAAGGCATTCTTGCCGGGGCTTTTGCTGTGTATGGGAATCAGTTTATTAAGCAAGCCAGGATCGGAGCTGACGACGATGCAAAATCGGAATAAGGGCAACGCCCAGGGGATCGACGTATCCCATCATCAAGGCGTAATCAATTGGGCGAAGGTTGCCGCGTCAGGTATCTCGTTTGCTTTCATCAAAGCAACCCAAAACAGCATGGATCCACAATTCCTGGCCAACGTCAAAGGCGCTAAGGCTGCGGGGCTTCTGATTGGTGCTTACCATTATCTTGACGATAAGGTGACGACGGTGGATATGGCTCGGGCTGCAGCTCAGACATTTTTCAAGGCAATCGTGGCCGCCGGTGGCGTGGATGTGTTTGATCTGCCTTTTGTGTTGGACTACGAGAGCAATGAAAATAAGCTGACAGCTCTGGCCATTACGGCAATTGCTAAAGCCTTTATGGAAGAGGTTCAGCGTTACACGGGACGAGTTCCCATGTTATATACCTATCCGGAGTTTATTAAAAACTTCTCCGGTTTGACTAAATATCCCCTTTGGATCGCTCGGTACAGTAACCAGGTCCCCGTGGATGCTTCAGGATGGAGACGGTGGGAATTCTGGCAGTACAGTGACGGCAGTGTAGGCGGCATGCTTCCTACTGGAGGTCGAAGCGTCCCAGGTATTGCCGGGCCGGTGGATCTCAATGAGTTTGACGGTACGGTTGAGCAAGTGTATGCGCGTTATGGAAAGAAGCAAACAGGAAAGGACAATGACGAAGTGACGAAACAGGATTATGAAGCGTTGGACAAACGTATTGCTAAGGTGGAAGAGGTCAATAAATTGGTTCCGGCCCCAAAATGGTTCGTCCTAGAGTTCGGATCGGCGGATCTTAATGGCCTGATTGCACAACCTGAATTTACAGCTGAAGGCTGGCGCACTTTGGCGGTGGGAATGCGTGCTTTGAACAAGAAATAAATTCCCAAGCGATTGAGAATATGAAGACCCTGCTGACATTTATTTTGTATTTACAGATGTAGTATAATTTTGTAAAATAAATTCAACATATACGGACGCGCCGTTGTGCAATCCTATAGCATTGGTAAAAATACCCCACTAACCATTATTGGTCGGTGGGGTATTTTTTATGTGTTATTTTAAATGATCTATCGCGTATTTCGCTTCTTCCTTAGTAAACTTTTCACCGTATTCCGAGATCAATTGCTCGTAAATGGCTGAATTTGACATATTCATAGTTTCGGCATATGATTCCGCCTTTTTCAATGCATTTTCTTTCCAATCGAATACAATATTATCGATAGCATATTTAGCGGCTTCTCGTGGGAAGTTCTCTCCATATTCAGAAGTCAATTGATCGTAAATGCCTGCCTTTGACATATTCATAGTTTCCGCATACGACTCTGCTTTTTTTAGTGCAGATTTATATTCCCTTGGGATTGCATCTTCTTTTTCCTTTTGTTTTGCCGCAGCCTCGGCCTTTGCTTTTGCCTCTGCATCAGCTTTGGCTTTCGCTTCAGCCTCTTCTTTAGCCTTCTGTTCTTCCTGTGCTTTCTTTTCTGCTGCTTCTTTTGCTTCTTGCTCTGCCTTTTCTTTATCGTCAACTTTATTGGATTCTTTGGTCTCCGTTTTCACTGCTACAGTTTCTGCCTTTGTACCAGAATCATTTTTATTGCTGGCCTGATCTGTTTGAGGTTTAGGATCAGCAATTACAGCAATGATCATTATAATGAAGCACGCCAGAGCTGGAAACAGCCATTTCTTTGCCTTACCATTTTTCTTAAACAAAGCAATAATCCCTAATATAAGTAATACAATCCAAGCCAATGTACTAATTAAACCAATAGCAGCCCACATTTTCGTTTTTCCCCCTAAGATTAATAAAAAAATCAATTATAGTCTATCAGAACTAGGAAAATATATCCATAATAATTAGTACTTATTACGGAACTGTTCCGGGGCTGTGACCTTTTCAAACCTCGATATATCCAACCCCAAATACTTACGCATCAGCACAGCTGCCTCAGCCGTGAGTGTAGACCAAGATAGAAACATCTTACCGTGATAACCTCGGCACAAAAACTCTGCTCGTATGCCGTCTTTAAAACGGTTTTCTTCATATACCTTGATGCCTCTTTTTGTAAACGCCAGTCGTACACTCGACAAATCCTCTGTAACAGCCTTCAGTCCGATCTCAAGCAGCTCGGCGTATATGTCTGGCGATTTAAATAAACCTGAATCCGTGATGATATGTAAGTCTCTTTCGTAGGCCGTTAAAATTAGTGGTAAGAGTATGTATCGCTTGACCAGTATTTCGTCCGCTGTTGTTATTGCTATCCGCATAGTGTCCACCCCAAAAATACGAACGTTTGTTTTTATTATACGCTCCTATAGTAAAATTATTCAATGGGTAAGGTTCATTATCTCCGATTAAGAAATAGCCCTGCCTTGTAATAACGGCAGAGCTACCTTCTAACAAATCTTCTAACGAAACTTCTAACGGTATGGAAATATCCTTAAGACCTTATAAGACCTTAATAAGCGAAGACGCCTTATCTAACAACCTTCTAAACCAGTATAAGACCTTGCGAGTCCGTATGGTTTCGCACTCGTAATGCGTAGGCCGGGGGTTCAATTCCCTTCACCAGCATCCTTATAAAAAGCGCGGTTCTCCGATTATCGGAGACCGCGCTTTTTTTTATTTTAACGCAACCGTCCACACCACATGCTGCCGCTGTTCATATCGTGATAGAAACGATTTGAGAGGTTGTGATTTCATGGCGGAAACGACGGGGATCATCACGAATACGGGAACGAATCCCGCGACAGTCCTAGTCATCAATATCAGCAATGATAATCTTAGTTTTTCTTCGAACGTTGTTTATCATATCTATGTGTGGAACAGCTTGGTGAGCAAGTCGCTGGTGTATTCCAGTTCCCTGACGATTAACGCAAACACAAGCCAAATTCTTGGTTTCAACATCGCTGGCAATACTTCGTACGAGGTTCAATTTCTTGTAACGGGCACCGTTCCAACCGATACGGTCATCAATGTATTCGGAACGGATTCGTCCGGTAACGTCATTCCTCATCAGAAAGTGCTGCAGGAAGATCTCACTCAAATTGCCCAGCTCAACCCTTAAGACATGGGGAACCGCGGGTTTCTGAATAACATAGGAGGTAACCATGGTCAATATACAGATCTCGCCCAGTTCCAGCTCGCAGTTTGAGCCGACCATCGCGGTAAATTGGCTCAACCCTTCGGTTATGGTGGCGGTTGCGGTAGATCTCAGCGCAGGACCGCCGAATATTGGTTTGTACAAGTCGATTGATGCAGGTGCAACCTGGAGTACGACACTGCTGCCGCTGCCTGCCGGGTTTGCCGGCATAGAGGCGCCCCATATCGATTACCTTTTTCCCAATTCGTTCGTCGTATTGGCCCACGCCTTTGATTCGGATGGCCTCAGCGGCTCGATCGTATCCTATATATCTAACGATAATGCATCTTCCTTCGGAAATCCGGTGATTGTGAACCAAGGCTACGGACAGTTCGTCAATGACGATCAGGTGGTGGTTGTTACCGATAAGGCCGGATCGAGTCCTAATTTCGGAAGTATCTATACAGGTTATACTCATGATTACAACACGCAGTTTATACCGGGGAATACGATATTTTTCAATCGCTCCATTGACGGGGGGAACACTTATATGAGTCCCAGTCTGCTGTCTTCCGTCACCGAACTTGAAGAGTTTCCGGGCATCGCCGTTACCTTGAACGGCATTCTAATCGTGGGCTGGATTACTCAACCTCCAGGCAACTCTGAATTCGACATTCGTACATCATTTGACGGCGGAGTTACATTCCAAAATGAAACCATGGTCTCTTCAGTGGTCGTTCCTCCTTCTCCGCTGCCGGGGTACCAATTCAGATGCCTGACGTATCCCTCCATGTCTGCGGACACTTCCAATGCACCCACATCCCGGGGAAATGTTTATGCGGTGTGGCAGGATTTCCGGCAAGGTTATTCGGATATTTACCTTGCTATTTCCACGAATTTTGGCGTGGATTGGGGAACTCCGATGCCCATTACGGGCAGTCCGGTGGGGTCCCAGAGCTTTTTCCCGACCATCACGGTTTCCCCAACAGATGGTGCGGTGTTCGTTTCTTACTATACCAACCGTCTCAATCCGCCCAATATCGATGTCTACCTTGCCACATCCAGGGATGGAGGTATGACGTTTGTGAACACGCGCATCACGACCACTTCGTTCAGCGTCACGGGCCTTCCTCTGATCGGCGACTATATTGGAAACGCGATTGTCCCTCAAACAGGCCGTCTTGTCACCGTCTGGACCGATACGCGGACGGGAACTGAAAATATCTGGTTTGGCGATAATCAATGATGAACATTTGCGGGGTTGGGAGCTCGCCGCCATGTTACATCCAACCCTGTATATGTACGTCACACCTCATCGTGCGAACGTAAATCATTTTATTTTTTGGGTGACCCTCTAGGACGCCAAGTATTTCACAAAAATTACAAATTTGAATTTAAATATCCGAATTTTGAAGTATTTATGGTACCGTAGAAGAGTCTCTAAACCATCGTCATCATATGGCCTGTCCAGCACCTCGGATGTGGATGAGATCCATCACAACTGTAAAAGGAGCGGAAAAGATGAATTTGTTCAGTGCGACAACCATTCCATCGGCGATTATTGCCGGCCTGGCATTTTTGATTCTTTACTTGGTTTTGAGCAAGTACGTATTCGGACCATTGTTTCTTGTCATGGAACAGAGGGAGTCGCGGAACCAATCCCGTCTGGAATCGGCGAATGAACTCAGGCAGGAAATGCAGCAATTGGAGGAGCAGCGCAATGCAGTTCTGAGATCAGCTGCTTTGGAGGCAAACGTGCTCATCCGGAATGCGCTCAAAGAAAGTGCCGCGGAGGCGGAGCAGGTAATCAAGGAAGCAAGAGAGGAATCAAATCAGTATATCGCCGAAGCCTCGGTGGAGATCGAAGCAGAGAAGGACAGAGCGATTGAGGCCATACAAGGCGAAACAGAGGAGCTATCCCATCAGATTGTGAAGAAGCTGATTCCCGGGCGTGTTCATTAAGAACCTTACATAACCGTTTTTCGATTGGATCGTCACAATGACAAAAAGCCGCAGGGAACGCGTTCCCCGCGGCTTTTTATACGATTCGCAGCAGCCGCAGATTGCCTTGCTTCCTATCCGTGTAAATAAGATATAGGGGAATAGGGAATACTTCCTTGATGTACATCAAAGGCACGATGGTTTGGCCGGCATCATGTTTTTGAGTGGAATGAATGCAGCAAGCCAATTTTCTGGAGGTGGAAGCGATGAGCGACAGCACCATTACGATTCATTTTGTGGGCGGAGAGTCCCTCAATATTATTTCGGACGACATTCCTGGTGTGATCTCGAGGCTGAAGAGCGAGGAATGGGTCGATCTCAACGCGCATCATGTAAAAACATCGAGCATTTCCTTTTTCAGCGTGTATGAGCCCGGCTTCGACAAGGATAGCGAGAAGCAGATCCCGGATCGCAGTTGAGTTAACAGATATGTGGATCCAATGCGGAATAGGTCATCCAACGTTCATAAAAGCGCCGTTCATCCTCGGATGGACCGTGCTTTTTTTTATGAATAAAATATCATATCTGGCGTCGTTCACGAGCTTACGAGGTCCAACATCCTGTATAATAGCTTCATGAGGTGATACATGTGATCGTTGTCAGTTCCTGCCTGGCAGGAATGAAAGTACGGTATAACGGGACGCATTCCTTGCAGGATGTGATCCAGCGGCTGGTGGAGGAAAAAAAAGGCGGTGGCGGTATGTCCGGAACTGATGGGAGGCTACGTGACTCCCAGAGAGCCGGCGGAAATTCAGGGCGGAACCGGAGCCGACGTGCTTGACGGACGGGCCCGGGTCGTCGAGAAATCCGGCAGAGATGTCAGCGCCATGTATATCGAAGGCGCGTACGCGGCTCTGAAGAAGATTCGCGAGCTTGGTGCGACGATGGTCGTATTGAAGGAATACAGCCCGTCCTGCGGCAGTGCCATGATCTACGACGGACGGTTCGCTAACCGGAAAATACCCGGAAGCGGCGTAACCGCGGCTTTGCTGGAGCGTGAGGGCATTCCGGTCGTCTCGGAAGAGCATTTTGCGGACAGGCTTCAGCAAGGCGGGGAATGGAAATGAGCCGGAGTGCTCATTCAGGGCTTTTTTCACATTGCCAACAGGGATGATTTAAGGGTATAATAGGAACACTTGTTCTTACAATGCATTGGGAGATGATTATATTGAACAAACCGCATCCATCCCCTTCGACGGCTTCAGAACCGGCATGGAATGCTTCGGGACCGGCAGCCGCCGTTCAGGATCAAGAGAACTGGCCGGCCCTGGAACGGAAGCTTTCCCGTTCGCTTGAGAAGCATGTGAAAATGACTCTGACGGTAGATACCCCGCAAGGCACAAGTCGCCTGAGAGGGTTCGTGACGGTAATTAATACATATCTGCAGGAAATCAAGCTCCGAGAGGAAGACGACTGGAAATGGATCCGGTTCGAGGATATCCGGTCGGTACAGGAAGCCTAGGGAGGCTAAGATCCCGTCTATCCCCGACTAAGGTCCAGGACCCCCCTGGTCTCAGGCTAGGTGTTCTCCAGGATGTGAACCCTTATAATGAATACCATATATAACCAGGGATAGATGGAGGGTTTATGAATGCATAATTTTTACATAAAGGCAGCGGCCGCGGCGATGCTTTCGGTCATGCTGCTTGCCGGCTGCGACACGGTGAACGATGCCGCACAGAAGGTCAGGCAGGACGCGCATGAAGTAGCGCAGGCCGCAGGCGATTCGGTGGCGGGAAAGGTGAACGGCATTACAGACCGCATCAAGAGCGGCGGCCAGCATATCGAATGGACCGCGGAGCGTGAAGTCGGCTCCGAATCCGCGCTTCGGATCGATCATAAAGTAGGGAGCATCAGCATAGTGCCGGGGGCAGGTCAGACCGCGTCCGTGAAGACGACGATCTGGTTTTTGAATGAAAAGTCGTACCGCAGCATCGTGGAGAATGCGGAGACGTCACTGGTCGCCAAGAACGGCAAGCTGGAGATCGTCACGAATCCGAAAGGGGATCCGGGACGCGATCTATGGGAATGGGCGGAATCCAAATACGGATATTCGGAATTCCTGATCGATTATGAGATCCAGATTCCGGCGGCGATCAAGAGCTTTGATATTGCCAACGATGTAGGCGGTATCACGATGAATCATCTGAACGGGACGTATCGGGTTAATAATAATGTAGGCACAATCGCGGTTGAAGACGCCCAATTGGCAGGCAAGTCCAGCATCAAATCGGAGGCGGGGAGCGTCCAGATCGGAATCAGCGCTATGGAAAAAGACAGCAGTTTAATTGCTAAAACCAATGTTGGCAGCATCCATGCGAAGCTTGCGGATACTCTGGCGTGCACGCTGAAGCTGGATAGTGACCTCGGCATCATTTCCGGCGGTTCCAGAGGCAAAACGGATATCAACGGAGGCGGACCGCAGATTACGCTGTCCTCGTCGGTCGGGGCGATTTCCGTCGAGTAACGAAACAGGGTTCAAGCAGAAATAACAACTGGCCAATCTGAACTCCTGAGAATGCTTGTCCACACCACAGCTTCGCTTCTCGCATAACCTTATAGCAAGCACCAAGCCCATCCATAAGCTGCTCCGGGATATCCTCCGGAGCAGCTTATTTGTTGTGCATGAATTTCTTATTCATTACCGTCAGCCGCTTCGGGTCCTGAGCCATAATCCGGTGCGAAGAAGGGAGAAGTTGCCTCAAGTCCACTCAGCATGGCGATGAAGCGTTCCGCATATAAATCCGCGGAAAAATGTTTACGGATATGCGCTTCGGCATTTTGGACCAGCTGTTTTCTTAACAGGGGATCTAACATCAACGAAACAGCCTCCGCAACCCCTTCTTCCAGATTGCCGCGCGTATAGAATTTACCGGTTGTATTATGAAAAATAAACCTTCTTACGCCGCCGGAGTCCGTAGAAAGCACCGGGCAGCGGCAAAGCATGGCTTCAGCGACCGCATATCCGAACCCCTCGCGGATGGAGGTGGAGATGAGCATCCCTCCGGAATCTCCGATGATGCTGAGATAATCGGCCATGAGCTCATGCGGGATATTGGAATAGCGGATGAGCCGTGAGGATAAAAGAGGATCTTCGGCAAGCATTTGGCGGTAGCCGGCCAGTTCGGCGCTGTCAGACAAGGTGTCGTCATCGAAGAGCCACAGGTACAGCCCGGGGTACAGCTTAAGGAGGCGCTGCCCCAGCAGCAGAAATTCCCGCCAGTTTTTGTTAACCTGAATCCGTCCGATCCAGCCGATAACGGGAAATGGCTTTCGCGGATAGGCGGTATATCCAAAATTCCGGGTGTCGAGCGGGTCGTCAAAGCAATATTGCGGAATATCGGGAAAGAAAGACCGTATAAGCTGGCGCAGATGCGCGGTCTGGGGATAGAGCAGCGCATCGGCATGCCGCTGGATGTGTTCTTTGAAATCCTGAAGAATAAGCAGGGCTTCCTCCGGTGTTCCCAGTCCTTGAAGTTCAAAGATGAGGCGTCCGTCGTAACCAAAGCTGCTGATTTGGATGAGCATGTGAATGTCCGAGCATATGATGATCGCATGGTATTTTTCCTTTTCTATGAGCTTGCGGATCGTATCCGGATCGCTGGTCACGAAGGTAGGGATATCCTTGATGTTCTGGCGTCCTTCTCCGTCCAAATTGTACAGCAGATGCGATTCGATTCCCCGTTCCATCAGCGCTTTGCTTCGAATCCGGTTCAAGGTCTCCATGCCGCCGCTCGGGTTAAAAAAGTAAACAGTATCTTCATGGCAGCTCACCCAAAGGCGCCGGATGCTGGGTAAGCAGGTCGGAAAGCGCCTGCGTATGGAATAGCTCATTACTTCGAACCGGGGCTGCCAGAAGCCCGGTACGAAATCCGATGTCCTTATAGTCAGGAGAATAACAGCTGGCCAATGCGTAGGACGGTGATTTTGCCAGCTGCTGATGCAGAATTTCCAGGTCCGTCACATAGACAAAAGGATTCAGGTCAAGCACGATGGCGTAAGGGGTCTGCCATTGAAATATGCGGGTTCTCAAGGCTTCGGCGGCCGTGAGGGAAGGATGCCATTCGAAAAGCGTCGTCGGATGAGCGATCTGGCCAAGCGAGGCGCTGACCTGCTGGTCCGGCGAAAGATCAAGCACGCAGCATATATAATTGCTGAAGGTTTGTTCATACAGATTTTCGATTCTTTCAATGGCAGCGGGGGTAGCTTCCCGGAGAGGGAACAGAACCGTAATCTCAGGCGGGATGCCCCTGCGGCTTCTGGCCATATGTCTGGACAGGTGATAGGTGTACCGCCAGTACCTGTGGGCATCGACGGATTTCAGCTGTGCCGAGACACTGAAGGTGGAATCCACCCGGTAATCCATCAGCTCGACCGGGATGTACCGGATGTCGCAGTGATCGGTCAGTTTTAGAAAATAATCGTAATCCTCCACAGGCGCGAGGCTGTAGCCGCCCTGTACCATTTTGGCATATACCGCTTTATACATAAAAGAAACTCCGATAATGGAGGAATCAAGCAGCTTCTCTTTCGGCCGCCCCTGGTATTGGCGCAGCGCCGCCAAGGATGCCTCATCATACAAAGGGGTATTCCGGTCGTCAATGTTTTGGAATGAACTGTAGGCAAGCCCCAGTTCGTCAGGGCCTTTAGCGAGAGCGGAACGGAGAACGGCCAAAAACTCGGGCCTGTATATGTTATCGCTGGATACCCAGGTGAGATACAGGATCGCAGGATCTTGATACAGCACCTCAAAGCCGGTATTCAGCGCATGAGGAACCCCCTGATTTTCCGGATAGGAAATGACTTCTGTACGAGGATCATCTTTCGTGAACAGTCGGACGAGAGGTTCCATTTCAGGAGCTCCGTCAATGACGATGATGAGACGGAACTGAGGCAGCGTCTGGCTCAACACAGATTCAAGCGCTGCTTTCAGAAACTCGGGCTTCTGTTTGTAGACTGGCATGACAATTCCCACATCCGTCAAGGCATTCACCACTTCCGTCAGATATACAGCTATTGTATCGTTCAAAATTAGGCTTTGACTGTGCGGTTAACCATGTCATGAAACAAAAATAATAAGAAAGCCTGCGGAGGAGCAGCGCAGGCTTTCTTATGGCGTTCAAGGAATCCTATGAGCCGCATGAGCGAAGCATCATACTGGTGGATCATGATGTTACAGGGGGTTGCCGGGGCTTCCTCCGATCTGGCTGCCTTCAATCCTCGGGGATGCCGCTACTTATGAAACGGGAGATAGGGCTGCTATAGGTGTCAATTCCGAGTTCAGTACTCTTTGCTCTTCTACAATGTTGCCGAATTCATCGATCCCGTACGTGGAGAAGGCAACTTCAACCGAAGGACTGAGGTTGTTGATTTGTACTTCATAAGCCACGTTGCCCGCAATATAGAATTCACGGATATCGGAGGAGTTGGCAGGGATAACATAGGATGTGACATAGTGCGGGGTCAAAACCAGATTAGACCAAGGGACACCAAAGATTTGCACGACGACGGTGGCATCGCTGGTATCCACGTTACGGACACTGACTACAACGTTGGTTGCGGCGGTTCCCTCTGCCCTTGTGCTGGTGATGATTCCAGTAGTAAAAGGCATGGCGATCACTCCCTTCGTATCTTTCTAATAAAATGAACGAAAGCTTCTGCTTCCCTCATGGTTATGCAGGAGAGATCGATACTCTCGCTTTAGTTCAATTTATCTAGCAATAGTATATTCAACGAAATCATAATGTTTCGAGACAAGAATAATAGATCATTTGCGTATTTACGAACGGAGGTTGCGAGGGCGAAGAGACAGATGAGGAGGATCCGACTAACGTTGTAGAGCCAGACGGATCAAAACGCAAAAAGCTTGCGTGAGCGGGCCGCAAGCTTTTTGCCAAGCAAGGAGGATGGGTAGAACTAGAGGATGGCGGTGTAAACGAAAATGCTAGAGATCACTTTCGTTTCTACTAATATATTCAAGAGGCGATAGAATTCTCATGATACGAGCAGCAGGAAGAACGCCTCATTTTCGAAAAAAGTGTGGATTGGCTTGTCAGAACCCTCCCCGTATGCCTGGATCATGGCGTGAAGTGACATCTCAGGCCGAAATGGCAATGAAGAAAGAGAATGTGCAAGGAAAGAGATGATAATGCCCTCTTTAATCGCCTACATGCTGTTTTGGAAATGGCTCTTTCCATGATTATAATGTAAAAAGTGAACATATCGGACCCGGCAAACCTGAGAGTGGGGCGCCAAAAGCATTATGGAAGCAGCGTAAGAAAGACGAGCGGACCTATCATACCAAACATCATAGAAGGAGTTGTTTCTTTGTTTTTAGATTGGATTAAACAAGGTTTCTTTAGCAATGTCAGAAGGGATTTATTATCCGGACTGACCGTTGCCTTCGCACTCATTCCCGAGGCGATCGCATTTTCACTGATGGCTGGGGTAGACCCGATGGTCGGACTCTATGCATCCTTTCTGATCGCTGTTTCGATTTCGTTCTTCGGGGGACGTCCCGGCATGATCTCTGCGGCGACCGGTGCCATGGCATCGTTGATGGGTCCGATTGTCGCGAAGTACGGAATTGAATATTTGTTTGCGACGACCGTGTTGACGGGGATTCTGCAATGGGTAATGGGGGCGCTGAAATTCGGAAGATTCATCAGCTTTGTGCCGCAGCCGGTGATCGTCGGCTTCGTCAACGCGCTCGCCATTGTTATTTTCATGGCGCAGCTTCCGAATTTCGTGGATGCGACCTGGGTGATGTACCTGATGGTTGCCGGAACGCTGTTGATTATCTATTTGTTTCCGCTGCTGACGAAGGCGGTGCCCTCAGCTTTGGTGGCGATTATCATCATGACGATCGTGTCGGTGCTGACGCATGCCGATGTCAAAACCGTAGGCGATATGGGAGCGATCACTCAGACCCTGCCTTCATTCCATATTCCTGACGTCTCTTTATCGTTTCACATGATCTTGACCGTGCTTCCGTATGCGCTGGCTCTGGCCGTAGTCGGGATGACGGAATCGCTGCTTACAGCCAATCTGGTGGATGAGCTGACGGACACAGGCAGCAACAAGAATCGCGAGATTAAAGGCCAAGGCATCGCCAATATCATCACCGGCTTCTTCGGCGGGATGGCCGGCTGCGCAATGATCGGACAGACCGTGATCAACGTGAAATCCGGCGGGCGCTCCCGGCTCTCCACGTTTGTGGCGGGCGTGTTCCTGCTGTTCCTGATCATCGTTCTGGGGAGTGTCGTGAAGGTCATCCCGATGGCTGCACTCGTCGGCGTCATGGTTATGGTGTCCGTAGGAACCTTTGACTGGCATTCTCTGCGGACACTGAAGAAGGTGCCGATCGGGGATACTGTCGTGATGATCGTTACGGTAGCGATTGTGGTCGCCACCTCGAATCTGGCGCTGGGCGTTATTGCCGGCGTCATTCTGAGCGCGCTCCGGTTTGGCTGGAAAATGGCTCGGATTCATGCTCATGCCGTCATCAACGACAAAGGGATGAAGGTATATACGATAGAGGGACAGCTGTTCTTCGGCACGATGTCGCATTTCATTCAGCTGTTTGATGCCCAGAACGACCCGGATGAAATCGTGATCGATTTCAGTCATTCTCATCTGTGGGACCAATCGGCAACGAATGCCCTTTCCAAAGTGGCCGGCAAATATGAAGCTTTGGGTAAACGGGTTGCCGTAAAGGGGATCAATCCGGAAAGCCGGCGTCTGATGGACCAAATCGGTCTTACATTGGATTCATCCCATTCATAGTTCCAACACTGCAGATGGAGCAGAGCTTCGCTGCGGCCGCATGTGTGAGGAGTGAAGTGAATAGAAAAGGCGGGCTCCGAGTGGATCGGAGCCCGCCTTTTTAAGGTATCTGAGTGACGGCTTATTGCATGGGAGGCTGCATCTTCTCATACAGGTTATAGCCGGTTTCCGTTTGCCCTATATAATCGAAGCCGGCGCCGCTGTACAGGCGGTTGAGGGCGGGGACGGATGCGATGCAGTCGAGACGGATGCGATCCTTGCCTGGAAAACGGATGCCATTCTCCGCCCAACGCAGGATCGCATTGCCAAGCTGTCTGCCGCCGAACTCGCGGTTGATGGCAAGCCGATGCAGATAAACGGCGGATTCATGCCCCTCTTCTCCCCATAGCGAGTAATCCCAAGCGCTCGCATGCTGCTGGAGAATGACCATTCCGGCAATAACCCCTTCCTGCTTGAAGATAAAGACGTCGCCGCGGTCTACAGCGGCCGATACGCCATGACGGTCTTCCCCGACCAGCAGCTCATGCCATTGCTTGGAGCCTTTGCCCTGCAGCCAGGCCGCGGCTTGGACCATCAGCGCGCTTACGGCTTCCTTATCGGCCGGCTCCGCTTGATATGCACGGATTCCCGGCTGGACCTCTTCCTTCGTAATGGTGCATTTCGTTATGTTCATATTCATGATTTCCCCCTCCGTCGCCATATGATCCTATTGTAAGAAGTCGCAGGGAAGGACGCAAATGCCAGAGGCGGAAGTCAAAATCAGGCTTGTTTGTCTGCTCCTCAAAGTACGCCCGTACAGGCCGTCCCGCGGCGACCGGCATTGTATAAGAAGGAAGGGGGTGAAGGAGCGTGAAGAAAACGGATTTTATTGCCCAATTAGCACCGCTTGCTGCTACAGACCAGCAAAACACGGGCGTCCCGGCTTCGCTGACGATCGCCCAAGCGGCGCTGGAATCCGCATGGGGAGCAAGCAGCCTGTCGGTCAAAGCGAACAATCTGTTCGGAATCAAAGGGGAGGGACCGGCCGGGAGCATCCGAATGCAGACCTCGGAGTATGTAAAGGGGGCACGGGTGCAGATTTACGCTTATTTCCGCATGTATCACAGCTGGGCGGAGTCGATTCAGGATCATTCCCGCCTGATCATGAACGGAGTAGCGGGGGACAGGCGGTATGCGGGAGCGCTAAATACGGACGGCAAGACGGCTGCCCGAATCGTGGCCAAAGCCGGCTATGCAACAGATCCCCAATATGCGGATAAGCTTATTCAAATCATGGACCAAAACGGACTTTATCAATATGACGCCAAGTCAGGGGAGGGAGAACCGATGACCAAGGAAGAAAAGGCGGCATTCGATGCTCTGCAGGCCCTGGTTACCAAGCAGGGCGAATGGATCCAGCAGCAGGAGAGCCTGCTGAGCATGCCCTGCCCGGCCTGGGCGAAGGACGCCTATGACTTTTACAAGCCGTTCATTTCCGATGATAAAGGAAGTTATGATTATTGGCGGCAGCTGGTGATTCAGTACCGGCACGAGAAGGGTATACGCGTGAACAATCCCGGCAGTTCCAAATGACGGGCCGTTCCCATGGAAAAATAGAAACATGCCGAATATCCCTGCGGGAAATGCCCTGGCAGGGATTCGCCTTTTATGACCGGATGGTGACCCGGGTTCCGACCGGTACATAGGAGGAAAGGTCGAGCACATCCTCGTTGTGCATCCGGATGCAGCCGTGCGATACCTCATGTCCGATCGAGTCGGGATCATTGGTACCGTGGATGCCGTAATGCGGCTTGGAAAGACCCATCCAGAGCACCCCGAAGGGGCCGCCGGGATTCATCTGTTTATTGATGATCCGGTATTCACCTGTCGGCGTGCTCGTGAGCATTTTGCCGATGCCGACAGGATAGGATTTGGTGACCTGATCCCCGTCCAGCAAATACAGCGTGCGGTCCGAGAGGTCAACGATGATTCGGTAGTTGGGCATTTGCATCACTCCTCATTTTCAGAGTATGTTAATAGGGTAGGGAATGTATCTCTATGATCCAATGAAATAATGAAAAACCTGATTTTTTTTTGGAAAACAGGGTCTATTCTGACGATGGCAGAATAAGCTTTATTTCAATGTATACAGCAAGCGCGACAAGCGCATCATTTTTTGGGATAAAGGAGCTTCTGAATGTCATGCGCCGAAAAAAGACACTCCAGTATAGTGCATTTGCCGTCATTCTTCTGATTTCTTCGTTGTTCCTCTGGAGGCAGGGGCCTTATGTTTATCATCCGGCCCGAACGGATGCAGGGGTTCATAAGGGAGGATCGAGTGCAGTCCGGGTTCACGGCTTCATCTCCACCAGACCGACGCCGGATGCCGTTTATTATAAAAATAAAGTGATCGTGCTGATGTACCATGACGTACGGCCGAATCCCACCAATATCAAAAGCTTGGACACCGGGGTGTTCAAACAGCAGCTGGATGCGATGAAAGCGAACGGGTTTCACTGGATCACGATGAGCCAGTACGCGGATTTCATTACGAAGCGGCGTCCGGTGCCCGATAATGCGGTGCTGATGACATTTGACGACGGATATGAGTCGTTTTACCAGCATGTTTATCCCATATTGAAGCAGTATCATGTGCCCGCGACCAGCTTCCTGATCGTCGGGACGGTTGGCAACAAGAAGCTGCCGGGCCTGCCCAAGCTCGATTGGCAGCAGGTGCTGGAGATGCACCGGGCGGGTATCGATTTCTACAGCCACACATACAATTCCCACGCTTACGGCTATATTCGGATTGCGGGCAAAAATAAGGACCGTTCCGAGCCGATGCTGATGGGACCGGAGGATAACAAGACGCTGCATCATGTCGAAACCGATGAAGAGTACACCCGGCGCGTGAGCGGCGATTTGGGGCTCTCCGATCAGATTCTGCGCGAGAAGCTCGGGAACACGCGGAATATATTGGCGTTTCCTTATGGCGGCTACTCCAAGTCGGTTATCGATATTTGTCATCAACTGGGTGTAGAGGTTACGTTCTCCGTTAAACAGGGGATTAACAGCCCGGGACAATACATTGGCTATCGTGTCAACGCCGGCGGCATGGATAACAACCCGGTGGCGCTGCTTGAATATATGAAGCGAGGCGCGCCGATCAAATCGCCGATAAATGGTTACAAGGTATAGAACAAATGGAAAACCCCCGGGAAGCTGCGATGGCAACGTCCCGGGGGTCTATTGTTTTGGTCTGGCGCAGCATGACGCCAACTATTTAACCCCTGACAGCCTGTAGTACGGCTGCAGCCGGTCCCTGGTGTTTTCTTGTTGTATAAAATGAACGAAAGTTAAAGGGAACTTCGGTTCATTCTATATCAGTGAACAGAATAATGACATTTCTAAAACAACAAAAGCCCTGCCTCTCTTTTGTCCTTGCGGCTCCGATGACCGCGCCAGTGTGAATCAGAATTTCGTCTTTACATAAACTCATACTTCGTTTGGGTTATTCAAAATAGGAATTTAAAACTTCGTGGTCACGAAGAGTTATTCTTCTTGCGAGGAACGTAAAGGGGTTAAATTGAACTTACAATATTAAATTATATCACAGATGTAACTATTTGGCAAGAGCACTCGTGAATGAAAGCCATTCACTCTGCGGGAAGCCGCCTGTGCGGTTGGGCAGACAAAGGAATGCGGCTCCCGAAATGTGAACACGTTCATGGTTATCCCTGCAGCTCGGAACCGGCTTTTACACGCCGGGATTTGCCCGGAGTCCGGCCCGTTAAAAACACGCCGCACAGAATGAGTGCCATCCCCGTGAGCAAGCTCGCATGTACGGGCTCATCCAGCAGCAGGGCACCCCACACAATCGCAGTGGCAGGAATCAGATAGGTCGACATCGTCGAAAATTCAGCACTCCCTTTTTGGACCAGATGGTAAAACAAAAAGTATGCCACCGCGGAACCCATGCAGCCGAGTCCGATCAAGGCGAAAATGACGCTGCGGTCCTGCAGTAGCGGCGCGAGCGAGAAGGGCTCGAAGCCGAACGCCAATATTCCGCTCCCAATGCAGCCGACCGCAAGCGTGCACAGGACGGTTTCCACCAAGGTCACCTGGTGCAGATATTTCTTCGACAACTGGGATGACACGCCATAAAAAAACGTAGCGAGCAGCATTGCGCCGAATCCGGTGAGATCGCTGTCCAGTATTTTGGAAGGACGGATATCAAGCAGGACGAGCAGACCAACAAAGCCGAGTCCGAGACCGATCCACTGGAACCGGTTGGATTTCCGCCCGAAAAAGGCAAGTCCCAGCATCAGCGTCCAAAGCGGCGTAGTCGCGTTTAGAACCGAAGCTGTGCTGCTGCTGAGCCGGGTTTCGCTGAAGCCGATGAGGCTCCAGGGTACGGCCGTTTGCATAAGGCCTACTGCGATCATGGGAATCCACGGGATGTGGCGGAACCGGATGGGTTGACGCCGGATAAGCATGTACGCCAGCACGGCGACAATGCCGAAGGCAGAGCGCAAAAAGGCGATGGAGCCCGGCCCGTAATACTGCAGCAAAATTTTAATGAAGAAAAACGATCCGCCCCAAATGAGGCTGAGCAAAATCAAATACCCGTAAAGCGAACGTTTCATCGGTTAACCCTCTTTCTTGGTCGTGATTCAGTTCTCTCGGCCGGAAAGGAATTCGCCTTAAGAGAATGTCCAATCCTATTGTAATGCATCAATATTTAAACTATCATCGAAGTATGGAATGCAATGAGGAGGCTGGAACGAATGAACGCAACTCCGAAAGTGGCTGAAATGGTCTCTCTTCTTGGAGAGCCTTCGCGGGCCGCCATTTTAACAAGCCTGCTGGACGGGCGGTTTCATACGGCCAGCGAGCTGGCGCTGGCGGCGGGAGTGACGCCGCAGACCGCGAGCTTTCATTTGGCGAAGCTGACCGACGGCATGCTGGTTGCGGCAGAGAAGCACGGCCGCTATCGCTATTATAAATTGGCGGGCGAGGAAATTGCGCAAATGCTTGAAATGTTGTTGACGGTCTCGAAGCCGGCGAAAGTGACGTCGCTGCGACAGTCGGTTCAGATGCAAGCGCTGCGCGAAGCGCGAACCTGTTATGACCATTTGGCCGGGAAGCTGGGCGTGCGCGTCACCCAGTCCATGATTGAGCGCGGATGGATCGCAGAAGGCAAGGAGGAGTATGCCGTCACGCCGGATGGCGAGCGCTTTTTCGCATCGCTGGGCCTGGATCTGCCGGCCTTGCGCAAACAGAGACGCTCGTTCAGCCGCATATGCCTGGACTGGAGCGAGCGGCAGCATCATTTGGCTGGAACGCTGGGGCATGCATTGGCGGAACGCTTTTTTGAGCTGAGCTGGATTCGGCGGGCGGATGGAAGCCGTGCGGTCATCGTGACGGAGCAGGGGAGCGACGGTTTGAAGCAAATGTTCGGAATCTCCGAGCTTTGAACGCAAGTTGAAAGGATAAGCGAGAGACGCAGGCTTCGGCCTGCGTCTTTCGTTATGGTTAGAGATGTCGAAAAAATGGAATTTACTGCAAATGTATCCCTGGAAACTGCTAGATTATCAAAAAAATTGTGAAAAATGAAACGTTTCGTGAGTTTATTGTCACAATTTTCCGTCTTTCAGCCGATATTTATAGTAATATAGGACCATATTGAAAGAAGATAAGGAAGGCTCTGTTGTATGAATAGCGAATCAGGCTCCACGGGGGCCATAAAGCTGTACCGGTCGTTTTTGAAAAAATTGGTGCTCAATTATTTGGTCGGCTCGCTGTTGGCCGTATTGGTCGTCGGCAGCACCATCGTCTTGACGACGTTGGACGTCCCTCCGGAGGAATATAAACGTCTTGTATTCATTCTGGTAACCTCGCTTGTCATCATGGCTGCAGCGGAGCTGATCGTATTCTCGCGGCATGTGCGCCCCTTGCAGCGGGCGCTGCTGCGTCCGGATGCCGATTTGGACATGCTGAGGACGGCATATGTGCAAATGCATCGTTTTCCTCAATTGTCCGTGTGGCGGATTCTCGTACCGCATTTGCTGGGCTTGTCCATTCCCGCAGTATGCATGACGGCTTGGATGCTGAGCGCAGGTTTGCTGACCTTTCCCGTTTTTTATCTGGTTCTTGCGGCCGCGGGCGCTTTTCTGGTGGCGTGTATGCATGCCATGTTCGACTTTTTCCTGACGGGAGCCGCCATTCGTCCGCTGCTCCTGGAGCTGAAGAAGCAGGCGAAGGAAAGATTCCGGGTAGAGCTCGATGCAGGCGGCCACGTCTTTTTGTCGATTCGGCCGAAATTTCTGATCAGCAGCATGCTGATCGGGATTTCCCCGCTGCTGCTGTTCAGCCTGGCGGCACAAATCCGCCTCCGAAGCCTGGATAGCGCCATTTTTCAAAATTATTGGGGCTGGGCGAGTCTGATCCTGATCATCGATATCGCTTTCGCTTATACCGGGGCACGCCTTATTACGGCAGATATCGAACGACCGATTTCTAAGCTGTACGACGCGATGAACGACGTCAAGGAAGGGCGCATGACCCAGGTTCAGAACATTTATTCGGACGAGTTCTCCAAGCTGGTCGCGGGCTTTAACATGATGGTCGACGCGTTGCAGGCACGGGAAGACGAGAGCCGGGCGATGCTCGACAGCTACTTCGTGACGCTTGCGGTAGCGCTGGACGCACGCGATCCATACACCGCCGGGCATTCGCTCCGCGTCGCCGAATATTCGGAGCTGATCGGCGGACTGTGCGGGATGCCACCCGAGGAGCTGGCGATCATCCGCAAGTCAGCGCTCCTGCATGACATCGGAAAAATAGGCGTTCGCGACACGGTGCTGCTGAAGGAAGGACGTCTGACGGAGGAGGAGTTCGACCAGATCAAGCTTCATCCGGCGTTGGGGGAGAACATCCTGCTCCAGATCGAGCCGAAGGATGCGATGGCGGCGCTCTTGCCCGGAGTCCGATCCCACCATGAACGGTACGACGGCAAAGGGTATCCGGACGGACTCGCCGGAGAAGAAATACCGGTGCTCGGCAGGATCATCGCGGTGGCTGATGCCTATGACGCGATGACGTCCGACCGGCCTTACCGCAAAGGCATGGCGTCCCAGGTCGCGCTCCTCATTCTGGATGAAGGACGGGGTACTCAATGGGACCCGGTATTCGCCAAGGTATTCGTGGAGTATATGCGCAAGCAGTTGACCTCGATACCGAAGCACGGGGCATCGTAACCGCAAAAAAGCGTTCGCTGGAAACGGCGGACGCTTTTTTGGATAGTGAAGGGCTGTCCACGAGAGGGAGCCGAGAATGGAGCATATGACCGGGGGCATTTCCTGAGAAGGAGGAGGTACGACGTTTTTGTTCCTTAAATAGGAAAGCAGGGAACGTGACCTTTTTGTGAAATTCGTAACAAATAATAATTTTCATCGACTTCGCTCATTGAAGCTTAGGGAGAACACGGCTATAATGGGGGCATCTAAGATTTGAAACTTTAAAAACTAAGGGAGTTTCGCACTATGAAACGTGGAGACCTGCTGCTCGTGTCGGGTATTTTGATCGTATCCCTGCTGTTCATGGTTCCTCGTTGGATTCAAAGCGGAGAATCAAGTGAAAAAAATCACAACTCTCAAAAAACGGCCGTAATCAAGATGGAGGGCAAGCTATATCGGACCGTGACATTGACCAAGGAGGAGCAGACGATCGAAATTCGCACCCAGCGCGGCTACAACCTGCTGAAAGTGCATGACTACGGCATTGAAATGGTGGATGCCGATTGTCCGGATGAGATTTGCCTGACCTTCGGTTTCAGAAGCAGGCAAGGAGACACCATCGTCTGCCTGCCGCACAGGGTCATTGTAGAAATCGGGGGACCAAGCGGTGAAGGAGGGGAAACGGATGCCGTTATCTGATGAACAGACCTCGCTTGTCCTAAAGAAGACGGTGATGATTGCGATTTTCGCCGCGGTGGCCGTGGTGCTCAGCATCGCCGAATCGATGATTCCGGTCAATATCCAGATTCCGGGCGCCAAGCTGGGCCTCGCCAATATTATGATTTTGACCTGCCTGTATTTTCTGCGGGCCAGGGATGCGCTCACGCTGGTGGTGCTGAAGACCATGCTGACCGCCTTTATTTTCGGGACGTTCTCCAGTCTATTGTTCAGCCTGTTCGGTTCACTGTTCAGCTTCTGTATCATGGCGCTGCTCATGAAGCTCGGCCGGCGCCAGCTGAGCCTGGTCGGCATCAGCATCGCGGGCGGGATCGCCCATAACATCGGCCAGCTGGCGGCAGCCTCGATTGTCTTTTCAACCTTGAATATTTTCTATTATTTGCCCGCGCTGCTGATCAGCGGCATTGCCACGGGCGTTCTGGTTGGTATCGCCGTCAGATATTTGGTACCGGCCTTATCACGTTTGTCGTTGTTCGATGCATTCCGGAAAGACTGAAATAGCGCTTGCTACAAGGGGGAGTTCGAATGAAGGCACGCAAGGCAGGGCGGCAGCAGGAAAGGGCGGCTCCGGAAGATCAGGGAGCGGCGCCCGTTCCCGCGGAGAAGGAGACTTGGGCACAGCATGCGGAAGAGGCAGCGGATATGGTGGCATGGGATAACGTATCCTTTGCCTACGATGGTCAGCATGCGGATATCGACGGTGTATCCCTTACGATCCGCAAAGGGGAGTGGGTGACGCTGGCGGGAGCCAACGGCTGCGGAAAATCAACGCTGTCCCGGCTGATGAACGGGCTGCTTCGCGCCAGCAGCGGATGCATTTCAATCGGGGGGATCCGGCTGGAGGCAGGGACACTGGGAGCCATCCGGCAAAAGATAGGCATGGTGTTCCAGAATCCGGACAATCAGTTCATCGGCGCGACGGTAGAGGAGGACATGGCGTTCGGGCTGGAGGGGCTGTGCCTGGATACGGAAGAGATCCGGGAGAGGATTACCCGGTACGCCGGACGTCTTGGAATCGGCCAGCTGCTGCGCCGCCATCCGCAGGAGCTGTCCGGCGGCCAGAAGCAGCGAGCGGCGCTGGCTGCGATTCTGGCGATGGAGCCCGAGCTCATCATCCTTGACGAGGCTTCCTCCATGCTCGATGAAAAGGCGCGCAGCGAAATGCTGGAGCTGCTGCGGGAGATGCACGGCGAGACGCGTTATACGCTGCTGTCCATCACGCATGATGCGGAGGAAATATTCGCTTCGCAGCGCGTGCTGGTCATGGACCGCGGGAGAGTGGTCGCGGACGTTGCGCCCGACATGCTTTTCCGAAACGGGGAACTGCTGCGGCTGTGCCGCATGGAGCCGCCTTTCCGGCTTCAGCTCGCGCGGGAGCTGGAGCAGCGGGGCGTGATGACGGCAGACGGAGTAACGGGGGCGATGTTGAATCCGGTAGTAGAGGAGATGCGGAAATGGGCATTCGGTTCGAGCATGTGAGCTATACGTACGATGCAAGGAGCCCTATGCGGCAGACGGCTCTTCAGGATGTGAATATCCGTCTGGCGGAAGGCGCTCTGACTGGCATTGCGGGATCATCCGGATCGGGAAAGTCCACGCTGCTCCAGCTGCTGAATGGCATCCTGCTTCCGACAGAGGGTACTGTGAAGGTGCTGGATTTGAGGCTGAGCGCCGGGGAAAAGCCGCCGAAGCTGGCGCCGCTGCGCAGAAGGGTGGGGCTCGTCTTTCAGTTCCCTGAGCAGCAGCTGTTTGCAAGAACGCTGGAAGAAGACCTCAGCTTCGGGCCGCTGAACTTCGGCGCGTCGCCTGAGGAAGCCGCTCATTCGGCGCGGAAGGCGCTCGCCGCGATGGGGCTCGGCGAATCGCTGCTCCGCCGCCACCCGCTGCAGCTGAGCGGAGGGCAGCGGCGCAAAGCCGCGATCGCCTCCGTACTGGCGATGGGCCCCGACATCCTGGTGCTGGATGAACCGGGCGCGACGCTGGATCAGGTCAGCCGGTCGGAGCTCATCCAGCTTCTGCACCGGCTGTGCAGGGAGGAGGGGAAAACCGTCATCATCGTCACGCACCGGATCGATGAGCTCCTGCCCTATGCCGACCGCTGGGTCATCATGCATGAAGGCCGCGCCGCCTTTCAAGGAACGGTGCGCGAGCTGGTGGATACGGCCGGGAAGCTTCCGGACTACGGGCTGGCGGTGCCGGAGCCGATCCGCTGGTGGCGTGAGCTGGAGGCGGCCTATGGGCTTCAAGCGGAGGAACCTTGCTTAAGCCCGGCCGCCCTGGCGGAGCGGATCGCGCAGCTCGTGCAAACGGATGCCCGAAAGGAGCAGGCCTATGCGTGAAAAGCTGCTGATCGGCAGGTTGATCGATACGGGCTCGCCGGTACACGCCCTCGATCCCCGCGCCAAACTTACGGCCATGCTGCTCTATGCGGCCATGGTTGTCGGTGCAAGGTCATGGCCTGCACTGGTCGTTTTGACGGCCTTTTCATTCATCGTTATGGCTTCGACCCGGATTCCGCTTCGAACATATCTCAAGGCGGCGAAGCCGCTCCGCGTGCTGATGCTGTTCATCCTGATCGTGCAGTGCCTGGCCGTCAAAGGCGGCCGCGTGCTTGTTGCCGCCGGTTCCTGGCACGTGGATTCTGCGGGGCTCGAAGCCGGCGCGTATGCGGTCGCCCGGATGGTACTGCTCGTGTCCTTTACGGCGCTGCTGACGTTTACAACATCGCCGGGGCAGCTGAATCAAGGGGTTGAAGGCATGCTCCGTCCGTTCACAAGGATCGGGATTTCGCCGGAACGTCTGGCCCTGATGACCGGCATAGCCCTGCGGTTCATCCCGGCCATTCTGGACGAGGCGCAGACGATCATGAAGGCGCAGGCCTCGCGTGGCGCGGATCTGAAAGAGCTGCCCTGGAAAGAAAAAGCGCGGATGCTCACGGCGCTGCTGGTGCCCGTGACCGTCGGCGCATTCCGGCGGGCGGAGGATTTGACGGCTTCCATGGAGTCGCGGGGATACCGGCTCGGGGCACCGCGAACGCAGTACCGCCCTTTGATCTGGAGCTATAGGGATACAGGATTCGTCGCGGTTTTCGTTCTGATATGCCTGATCGTTGTATGGATCGGATGGATTTAAAAATAGAGATGGTGGAGGGGATCGCTGTGTCACGCTGGTTTGGAAAAAAAGAGATTGAGCTGCTGGCGCCTGTAGGAACGTTCGAGATTTTCAAGGAAGTGATCGAGTCGCCGTGCGACGCTGTTTATTTGGGCGGCCCGGCCTTTAATATGCGCCTGATGCGCAAAGGCTACAATTTTACGCTGGAGGAAATCACGGAGGCCGTAAACATCGCCCATTCGCTTGGGAAAAAGGTATACGTAACGGTCAACAACCTGCTTAGCGAAGCGGAGATCGAGGATGCAAGGGAGTATCTGAGGTTTCTCGAAAAGGCCCGCGTGGATGCGCTGATCGTTCAGGATTTTGCGGTCCTGTCCCTCGTGAACGAAATGGGGCTTCAGCTGCCGCTGCATGCCTCGGTCATGATGAACGTGCACAATCTGGAAATGGTCAAGGCGCTGCAGGAGCTCGGCGTGACGCGCGTCGTCACCTCCAGGGAAATGGATCTGCAAACCGCACGCTATATTCGCGTATCGAGCGGCATGGAGCTGGAGTATTTCATCCATGGCGACATGTGCGTCGCTCACGGGGCGAACTGTCATTACAGCTCCTACGTGTTCGGCATGAGCAGCAGCCGAGGCAAGTGCATGAAGCCGTGCCGCTGGGATTACCGCGTAAAAAAAGACGGCAGCGTCTATCCTGCCGAGTATCCGCTGGCCGTCAAGGACATGTACATGTATGAGCATATTCCGGAGCTGATCGAAGCGGGAATTTGCTCCTTCAAAATCGAAGGGCGGATGCGGGATGCCTCCTTTGTCCTCATGCTCGTGAACAGCTATGCGGATGCCATTGACCGTTATATCGAAGATCCGGTCGGCTTCGACCGGATGCAGGACGCGCAGCATTTATATGAACATCGAAAACGGGATTTTTCCACCGCTTATGCCTTCGGCAATCCGGGGCTTGCAAACATTAACCGCCGCTACGAGGGTACGGGTAAGTTTTACAGCACCGGCCGCGTTTTCAGCACGCCGACGCCCGAGAAGGAAATGGGAGAACAGCGCATCACGGAAGTGCGGGGCTATTTATCCGGCAGCTTGGAGGAAGCTCATGGCTCACGGCAGGAGCAGCCGGCTGCAAGACTGTCCGTAAGGGTGAATAATATGGCTCAGGCACGGGCGGCGCTTGAGGAGGGAGCCGACGATGTATATCTCTCCGGAGATGTGTTCCTTCCCGATCTGCCGTTCACGAGACAGGATATCGAGTCGCTGTGCGCAGCCAAAGGCCCATCGCGCATCATACTCGGACTGCCGCGAATGATGACCGAGCTGCATTTCGAGCAATACCTGCAGCTGCTTGGGGGCGGCAAAAGGCTGGATCTGGACGGGCTGCTCGTAACCAACCTGGGGGCGGTTCGCGCCTTCCGGCAGCTGGGCTACCCGATGATCGGGGATGCGAGCCTGAATGTCTACAATCATATCGCGGCTGATTTTTACGGTGCGCAGGGACTGGAACGGGTGACCGCATCGCCGGAGATGACAGCCGGGCACCTCGGCGATCTGCTGGCGCATGCCCGCGTGCCGCTGGAGATGACCGTGCATGGCTCCCCGACCGTCATGTATATGGAACATGACCTCTACGAAAACACGGAGCTGCTGGAGCCGGTCGGCGAGGAAGACAACCGCTATGTCCCGAACGATGTCCTGGTGCTGATGACCGATAAAGGCGAGAATCCGGTGTACCGGGATCAGCATGGGCGCAACCACTTGCTGCTCAGTAAGGAGCTGTGCCTGCTGCCGCTGATGCCTGACTTGATCGGGGCCGGAGTAAGCTGCTTCCGGATAGAAGGGGCTCCTTATCCGGTGCATGCGCTGCGGACCGTGATTCAGGCTTACCGCAAGGCTCTTCGCCTGTACGCGAAGGCGGAAGCTGGAGCCGGTGCGGAGGCCGCGGCGGGCGACCTGCAGCCCGTATTTGCCGGCTATACGCTGGGATCGCTGCAGTTCAACTAATCGTTCCAGAATAGACCGGAGGGGGAGACAGCATGTCGGAAATCTTGAAAGCATTGGATGCGGAAACCGTGGCGGAGCTTCGTGAAAATTATTTTTATCCCTGCACGCAGCATTTTTACAGACAGCCGCCGCTGATCGTGCGCGGCGTGATGCAGTATCTGTTCGATGCCGGGGGCAAGCGGTATACTGATTTTTTCGCCGGCGTCTCGGTGGTGGCCTGCGGCCACTGCAATCCCGTCATCGCTGAGGCGGCCGCAGTGCAGCTGCAGCGGCTGCAGCATACGTCGACGATTTATTTGACGGAGCCGAATGCGCTGCTCGCGCAGCGCATGGCGGAAGTGCTGCCGGGTGAATTGCGGCGGACCTTCTTTGTGAACAGCGGCACGGAAGCCAATGAAGGGGCGCTGCTGCTGGCGCGGAGACATACCGGGCGCAAGCATTTTATCGCGCTGGAGCACGGCCTTCATGGGCGGAGCCATTTGACGATGGAAGTGACGGGGCTTACGATGTGGCGATCCGACCCGTTCCTCGCGGGAGACACGGCGTTTATTCCGCGGCCTTTCCAGCCGGGGGTTTCGCCCGAAGAGGCGGCGCAGCGCTCCCTGGAAGCGCTGGACCGGGTGCTTGCGTCGCGGGGGCAGGAGATCGCGGCGATGATCGTGGAGCCGATCCAGGGGAACGGCGGGATCATCATTCCCCCGGCAGGGTATTTCCGCGAGGTCCGGGAGCGTCTGGACCGCCACCACATCCTGCTCATCGCCGATGAGATCCAGACCGGCTTCGGGCGGACGGGAAGGATGTTCGCCATGGAGCATTTCGGCGTGGTGCCGGACATTATGACGATGGCCAAAGCGCTCGGCAACGGGGTTCCGGCCGCGGCATTTTCCACGACGGACGCCATCGCCGCTTCGATGAACCAGCCGTCGGCCTCCACCTTCGGCGGCAATCCGGTGGCGGCCGTGACGGCGCTGGCGGTGCTGGATTACATCCGCGACGCGGGTTTGGTCAGCCGCTCGCAGCTGCTGGGCGAGACGCTCCGCGAGGGCTTGATGCGCCTCAAGGAGCGCCATCGGCCGCTGATTGCCGATGTCCGCGGCCGTGGGCTGATGCTTGGGGTGGAGCTGGCCGGCAGTTCCCCGGAAGAAAGCGCGCAGCGGGCTGACCGGGTCCTTGAGGAGATGAAGGACCTCGGCTTCATCATCGGCAAAAACGGCATCCACCGCAATGTGCTTGCGTTCCAGCCGCCGCTGGTGGTGACCGGGGAGGATATTCGCCTGATGCTGGCTGCGCTCGACCAGGTGCTGACATCCATGCAAGCGGAGGCGGAGCTTCCTGAGCGGCATCCCGCCACCGCGGAAAGGAAGTGAGCAGACATGCAGACGGCAGGCGTTCAGAAAGTGCTGCATAAGACAAGGCAGTTCAGCGAGCTCGTCATGTTCTCTCATACGCTGTTTTCGCTGCCTTTTGCCGTAATTTCCATGGTGTGGGCGGCAGGCGGCTGGCCCTCCTGGCATGTCATGCTGTGGGGTCTGGTTGCCCTCGTAGGCGCCCGGAACGGAGCGAATGCCTTTAACCGGCTTGCCGACAGGCGCTTTGACGCTGCCAATCCCCGTACGGCGCACCGGCATTTGCCCCGGCATCTGCTCGGAACCCGGGAAGTAATCGTGTTCGTGGCGGTGAACTACGCGATATTCATGGCTGCGGCCGCGATGCTGAATCCGCTATGCATGGCGTTGTCGCCCGTAGCGATCGTACTCATTACGACCTATTCCTATACGAAGCGTTTTACCTGGCTGAGCCATCTGTACCTCGGCTTCGTAATCGCATCGGCACCGATCGGGGCATGGTTCGCCGTTACCGGCGCCTTTGCGTTCACGCCATTCGTGCTGGGCACGGTCGTGATGCTGTGGATCGCGGGCTTTGACGTCATCTACGGCACTCAGGATATCGAGTTTGACCGTTCCCACGGCCTGTGGTCCATGCCCAGCTTCTTCGGACTTAAAAATGCGCTGCGGATGTCCAAGGGCATGCATCTCATCATGATGCTGCTGCTGATCCTGCTGTACTTCACGCAGCAGCTGGGCTGGCTGTATTTGGTCGGCCTTGGCATTGCGATCGTCCTGCTCATGACCGAGCATGGGATCATCCGTCCCGGAAATGCGCGCATGATGAAATTGGCCTCCTATAACCTGAATCAGATCATCAGCATGGTTATTCTGTTCTTTACGCTCATGGACTTTTTTACCGGTAAATGATTTCACAAATGTGGAAGCATTTGTTAAACTATGGACAGGGTGAGGACGTTGAAATGAACGGGAGGTGGGAAAATGACCTTGGGAAAGGCTGCGGCTTGGCTGCTTGAGGCTGTGCGCAGCGTCGTCTTTCTAATGCTTGGCCTGCTGGCTCTCGGTGCTGCGGAGCGGCCCTTATTAAAAAAAGAGCCGCTGAACCTGATTGAAATGCTGCTGCTCCTTACTGCGGACCTCGCGATACTGTATGTATTGCACCGGAAGTTCCTGGCGCAGCGCAGATTTTACCGACCTTCGCAAAAGCCCGCGCTGTCCGGTGTAAAAACCTTGCTGGTGCTCGGGTATGCATGCTTGGCCTTGGTGATGATGGCTATTATATAAGGAAGTATAGAAAGGGCTGCTCCGGAGCGAATGCTTCCGGAGCAGCCCTTTCTTTGATGAAGCGAATCCTTGAAGAGGGGGCTTGAAGTGCGGAGAAGCTTAGGCTGCCTCAAGCCGTCTTTCCGCCAAAATAACGGTGCAGCACCTCCAGCTGCCCGTAAGCGGGATGGCTGCGCAGCGGCTCTACCGCGAGCAGGGCCTCCCGCAAATATTGCCTGCGCATGAGATCGGATCGCTCAAGCGCGTCTCCGCGGCGGATAGCCGCCAGCACCGCATCGATATCCGCTGCCGGAGAGCCCGGCTGGATGCTGCGGATGCAGGGCCCCAGGTCCGGATCTTCGAGCGCGTAGAGTACGGGGAGGGTGACCTGCCCCCGCGCGAGATCGCTGCCGGCCGGCTTGCCGAGCGCCTCCGCTGTCGCGGAGTAATCGAGAATGTCATCCTCGATTTGAAACGCCATGCCCAGAGCTTCACCGAAGCGGTAGAGCATGGCGGCCGTTTCGGGCTTTGCATCCGCGGACAATGCGCCGACCCGAAGGCAGGCGGCCATAAGCTGGGCGGTTTTGCGGCGCGTCTTTTCAAGATACTGCTCGAGGCTTAGATCGTAATCATACGCATGCTGCAGCTGTTCGTATTCGCCGAGGCACAGCTGGGCCGTCGCCAGGGCCGAAAGATCATGGACGAAACGTTCATGATTCGAAGTGTAGCCGGAGAGCAGCTCCACGACTCTGGCGGACATGTAATTTCCAATGTGGACCGCTGCGGTCACGCCGGTCTGCGTATGCAGGGAGGGGGCACCCCGCCGCAGCTCCGAGCGGTCGATGATATCGTCATGAATGAGCGAGGCGGCATGGATGAACTCTGCGGCGGCAGCCAGCTGATACGAGCGCCGGCCCGGCTCTGCGCTGCCGAAGCGGCTGCCGGCAATGACTAGCACGGGCCGCAGTCTTTTGCCTCCGGAGCGGATCAGCTGCAGCACGCTGCGGGCAAGCACCGAGGTGCGGGGGACATCCTTGTCATATCGGATGATATTCTCGATATCGCGGTTGATCCGCCGGAGATCGATCTGAAGGGCTTCAGGCAGGGACGGCTTCATCTCTCATTCCTCCAAGTCTTCGTATTTGTTTTTACCGATATTCACCCGGCAGATGGACCCATGCTACATGGCTCGCTCTTTCCGGGGCACCGCATGCTCCAGCAGCAAATAACCCTGCAGGTGCTGCGTCAGCGGCTCTGCGCAGGGTTCGCCCAAGGCACGGCGAACGTAATATTGTTTGAGGAGCGGCGCGAAATACCGCACGAGCTCCATCTCTTCATACTGAACGGCCAGCTGGACGTAGAGACTCTGAAAATAATCCCCGTCCAGGATGCTTCTCGTGAGCTGTTCACCCGTAAAGCTGACGCCGTCATGCCGCTTTCTGGCCAATGCCAGCAGGGCAACCAAGGCAAGGAGCCTGACGCTGCGGGAATGGGGAATCCCGTGACGCTCCAGCAAGGCAGCCGCCTCCTTCAGCTCGGAGGGGTCCGGGTCGATCACGGCCATCGCCTCCGGAGCGCAGGCGGCCGCAAGCAGCTGCAGGGCTTTTTCAATAAGTTCGGTCATATCAAGCACCCCCTGGATAAGATCGGTTTAAAACGAAGATGGAGCAACGTGCGCGCTGCTGCACATTACTCCATCCCTGGGCATATCCGTTCCTGGCGTCAATCGGTATAGAGATACCAGCGCCGTACCAACGGAATTCGTTTCCAATGTTTTTTCAACCAAGGAAGGACGTAATAGTCCAGTCCGAACACGCTGCCCGATCCGCCGATCAATGCGACCCCGGCTGTGAGATACCAGAGCATTTCGTACGGGGCCATGCCCGAACACCAGATCATGATGCCCATGGCGATGGTTGCGACCGAGGAGAGGGCGGTGAACAATCCGATGATCAGCAGAATGCCGAAGGTGATTTCGGCGAGGACCATGCCGGTCTGGAACACCTTGGCCAGCACGGTGTAATCCCCGTTCGATGTATAGAAGAAGATATCCATGAATCCGTTCATGATGCTGGTGACGAAATGCGGCACCGGCAGGGCAGCGACGGCATCCTTGGCGTTCGTAACGGCCGATGCGGCTGCCTGGGCATCCACCGTCTTGGCCACCGCGTCAACGGCCTGACTGGCTGCCGATGTGGCATCCGCGGCATGCGGGGAAGGCGGAATCAGGAAGATGCGCGACGGATTGTCGATGATCTTCCACAGCTTCTCCAGCCCTTCGGACAGCCACATATAACCCACATAAATCCGCAGCGGCAGCAGCCAGAAGTTCGGAGACCGCTTGGAGAAATGTCCTCCGACGAAGCTGCGCCGGTTGTGCACGTGGAAAAATTCATGCATCATGTACGACCATACTTTATTGAAGCCTGCGACCGTAAACAGATAGAACATATTGATGAAGTGCTTGGCGAAGAGCGCCATGAAGCCGCTCAGCATGAACATGCGGTTCGGCAGACCGACATTGGCTATGCCGTAATGGCTGCCGATGCAGACCATCGTGCCGTGGAAGCCCGGCTTATACGACTTTTTCGCTTGATTCGTGACGTCGGCATGGATGTTATGGGCAATGACCGGCGCCGCTTGCTCGGCGTTCTCCACCATTTGCGGCACCGGCCGTTCTTCGCCCTCCGGAATGTAAAAGATGTTATCGCCCACGACATACACATCGTCATGGTCTACGCTTTGCAGCTTGTCGTTCGTGACGATCCGTTTGCGGCCCTGCTGCTGCACGTCGAGCGAGCCTACCAGCTCGGAGCCCTCCACGCCGGCGGTCCAGACAATCGTGGCGGCCGGAACGCGCTCATCGCCCATAATGACGGCCTGGGAATCGACGCGGGTGATTTTGGCGCTCGTGATGACCTCCACGCCCATCCGTGCGAGGCGTTTTTCCGACTTGGCAATCAGCTTGTCGGGCAATATCGGCAGGATCTTCGGAGCCATGTCGGCCACGACCAGGCGGACCTCCTGCGGATCGATGAAAAATTCCTTGCACAGCTCATCGCGGAACTCCGCCATTTCGCCGACCAGCTCTACACCGGTAAATCCGGCGCCGACCACGACGAAGGACAGCTTGGTTCGGCGCACGGCCGGATCGGTTTCCTTGGCCGCTTCGCCGAACTTTTCGCGGATTTGTTCCTTCAGCCGTACCGCATCCTCATAAGACCAGAGCGTAAAGCTGTTCTCCTCGGCGCCGGGAATGCCGAAGAACGTAGGCTTGCAGCCCGTGCCGATGACGAGATAATCGTATTTGTATTTGGTTTTGCGGGATTCCAGCGTGCGGGAGTCGAAGTCGATATGGCGGATGTCATCCAGCACGACTTGAACCTTTTGCCCCTCGAATATTTTCTTCAGCTCGATTTTGACCGCATCCTCAGGCGTGCGGTTGGCCGCGACCTCGTGGAGCTCGGTCAACAGTGTATGATAGGGATTGCGGTCGATCAGCGTGATCTCGACGTCGCTGTTTTTCTTGAATTTCTTCGCCAGCTTCTTGGCCGTCAGGACGCCGCCGTAACCGCCGCCCAGCAGAACGATTCTTTTCATGGGACCTTCACCTCGTTTAACTCATTTCGTGACTTGGGGCCGAGCCGTGTCATCCGGACGCGTCCGCGGCTTACTTCGCTTGATCCAGCGCCTTTTGGGCCAGGGTGACGTAATCCTTGACGTGAATCGTGACGCCGGAGATGGCATCGGTCGTACCGTCGTCCTTGAGCGTAATGGCAGCAGGATCCTGCTTCTCGATCAGGTAATCCTGTGCTTTGATCGCTTCTTCATGCCATTCCGCCTGGGCTCCGCCGGCCTTCATGCCGTATTTTCCTTCCTTGGAAACGGTTTGCTTGTCTTCGCCTTTGGCGTTCACGCCGCTGAAGTAGGCATAGATGATTTTGCCGTTCGCTACCGTAATATCGACCGTGGATTTCCAGCCGCTTTCCTTGTCGAATGCATCGCCTTCGGCGTGATACGAGCCGTCCTTATAGGTTCCGGCAGCAGCAGGTCCGGCGGAGAGAGCTTCCTCCGATAGATTGGTGAAATCTTTCACATGAATGGACACACCTGAAATCGCATCGGTTTTACCGTCGTCCTTGACTGTGATCGCAGCGGGATCCTGCTTTTCGATGAGGTACTGTTCCGCTTTCTCGGCCTGTTCGTACCACTCCGTGGAGCCGCCGCCGGCTTTCATGCCGTATTTTCCGGCCTTATCGAGGGTCTTCTTGTCAGGACCGCCTTTGGCGCTGACATAGTTCCAGTCGGCCTTGGTGATTTTGCCGCCTTCAACGGAAAGGACGACGTAAGGCTGCCAGCCGCTTTTTTCATCCATCGTGCCTTCCGCAAAATAGGTGCCGTCCTTGTAGCTGCCGCTGTCGGCTGCCGTATTGTCCTTCGAGTCTGTGGTCGCCGGAGCCGGTTCCTTCGTATCCGTCGTTTGGGCTTCCTTGTCGCTGCCGCAGCCGGCGAGCAGGCCTGCCATCAGGGCACCGGATAATAAAATGGACCATCTTTTGTTCATGAATATGACCTCCAATATGGATTTGATAAGATCTATGGAAAAACGTTAAAACCGGGATCAATCCGCCCTTATGCGCATTTTGCAGGCGAAATTCATGGGCTGAAATCGGGGGATATAAAATGAACGAAGTGCCTTCGCCTTCTTCAGTTCAATTTATATAGTTAATCAGGTTGATATTCCAAATTCTCTTGTCGATCGCATTGTAGCATAGGAACATCACTCGTTTATGTGAAAGTAGTCACAAAGTTATAGGTGATCATTCTTTATCTCGAATCATTGTAAGGTATGACGGGGACGGTGATGATGTGCACAGAAAAAAAGCCTGACGCGGCTTCCATTCGGATGTCCGTTCAGGCTGTTCGTGTAAACGCGGGTATTCGCGGATTGTCTAATTCGCCGCCGAACGGAGAAATCCGGGAAGCCGGATCAGGGCAATCGCAAGCCCGGCGAGGCCGAAGGCCAGCAGGATGAGGGCTGCGCTCCAGATGTCGGCCAGATGCGCGCCATGGGCAATGATGTCGAGCAGGGAATGCTGGGCCCAGTACTGGGGCAGGAAATGTCCGATCGTCTGTACGGTTTGCGGCAGAAGGTAGGACGGCACCCACAATCCGCCGAGCATCGCTCCGCCCATGGAGATGATCTGCGTAATGACCATCGCGGCGCCTTCGCCCGGAACGAGGAAGGAAAGGCCGAGCCCGATGCCGGTACCGGCAATGCTGAGACTGAGCACGACGGCCGACAATGCGGCGATATCCCCCAGCTTCAGGTCGTAGACGAAGTGCCCGAAGGCAAACAAGATGATGCACTGGAAAATCACGGTCAGTACGAATGGAAACCACATGCCGATCAGATAGTGCAGCGGTTTGATGCGGGTGGTGCGGATACGCGACAGCAGGCCGGTTTTCTTTTCCTCGAAAAAGCGGCGGGCCATCGTGATCATGATGAAGAACACGAACATGACGGTCATGCCCGGCACGACCTGGTCAATCATATTCAAGTGGTCGGACGATGCCGACACGTTCTCAATATGGATCGGGGATGCGAGGGCCGCTGCGGCCTGTTCCTTGGTATCTCCGTTTGCCATGAGCATGCCGGTCAGCTTCTGTTCGCGGTACTGGGTGGAAATGCTGCCGAGAATCGCCTGGATCGGCGCGGTTTCCGTTTGGGCAGCCGGGTCTTGGTACAGCTTGATGTTCGCGGCCTTGCCGCTTTTCATGGACTGCTCAAAGCCGCTCGGAATGACCAGCATGGCGGAAAACTGCCCCTGCTTAATCTTATCAAGCTGATCGTCCACATGGTCGGCAGGGAGCTGCTTGACGTCCATAATTCCTTTCATCTGTGTAATGAGCGCCTGGGAAGCCGCAGACTGATCCTGGTCAATGGCCCGCAGCGTGATGGAGGAGCCGCTCTCCTGGTTGAAGATGGAGCCGAACATCACAATGAATATAATAGGCATGAGGAGCAGGAATATGAAGCTGCGCCGGTCCTTGCCGATGAGCCGCAGCTCTTTGATAATCATCGCTTTCATGATCTGAATCTCCTTTATAGATCGTATTTTCTCATTTTTATTAATCGCGAAGCGCCGTTCCCGTCACCTTCAAAAACACGCTTTCGAGGGAAGGACGGACGACCTCCAGCTGCTTCACGTCCCATTGATGCTGTGAGGCAAGGCGCAGCAGGCGCTGCATGACGGCCGCGGAATCTTCCGTTTCCAGCAGCCACCCCGAACCTTTCTTGTGAAAGGAAGTCACGTCCGGATCATGCGGCAGCTCGGTAAGCCCCGGTACCTCCAAATAAATCGAATTCCGGCCGTACTGCTCCAGCAGCTGTCCCAGCGGCCCCATGGCCTTGATCGATCCCTGGTCCATAATGGCGACTTCATCGCAAAGCGCTTCGACTTCCTCCATATAGTGGGTGGAGTAAATAATGGTTACGCCTTCGCGGTTCAGTTCCCGGATCATTTCGAAAATATGATTGCGGGACTGCGGATCAATGCCCACGGTCGGTTCGTCCAGAATCAGCAGCTTGGGCCGGTGGAGCAGGGCTGCAGCAATGTTGATTCTGCGTTTCATGCCGCCGGAGAAGGTGCTGACGATATCCTTGGAACGATCCAGCAGTCCGGTTCTTGCCAGGACGTCGTGAATCCGCTGCTTCAGCTCCTTGCCGCCGACGCCGTACGCTTCACCGAAAAACTGAAGGTTATCGTAAGCGCTAAGCTTATCGTACAGGGTGATTTCCTGCGGCACGTACCCGATGAACTTGGACACGGCGTCAGGCTCCCGGTTCAGATCTTTACCGAAAAGCTTGGCGGTGCCGCTGTCTGCCTTGACGATGCCCGTCAATATTTTCATGGTAGTGGATTTCCCCGCGCCGTTGGGGCCGAGAAAGCCGAACGAGGTGCCGGGCTTCAGCGAAAAGGTCACATGTTCAAGCGCCTGTTTTTTGGGATAGGCTTTTTTTAATCCGTTCACTTCGAGCATATATCCGTTGTTATCCGTAGTTGTTGCAGGGGACGCCATGGCCCCGGTCATGACTTGCACCATCTGTTTTTCCTCCCTATATTTCCAATTTCTTTTCAAGCAGATATCCTTGGAAGCGAAGCGCGGCATAGGTCAAAATCCAGCTGACTCCCATCACAATGGGCAGCTCCCACGAATAAGGGAACCATTCGGCTTGATATTCGCCCATTCCCTCCTGAAGCATGCTTTCCGAAATAACCGAGTCCGGCAGCTGGAAGAGCAAGCTTAATCCTGACATAAACACCACCCATAACACCGGTGAAATCGGGCGCAGTGAGGTGTTTTGGATGATTGACATCATCATGCCGAGCGAAATGATCAGCGGGCTGAATCCGGCGACAAGGGTCAGCCAGTCAATGCCGGCGATCATGAAGGAACCGACGTCAGTCAGCGAGTAGGCGGGAAGCGCCAAGGATAGAACGAAGACGTAGGCCGAGAGGAGGACGAAGGCGAAGACGATGCCGAGCAAAAGCTTCAGCCAGACGCCCAGCCATTTGGCCGTAATCAGTTCAGCCCGCGGAAAGGGCATGGTCAGCCACCAGCCGTAAGTGTCGTTTTCCCATTCCCGCTTGACGGTGCCGAAGCCCCAGAAGAAGACCATATAGGGAAATCCCATCGTGACGTACCAGATGGAATTGATCTGAAGTTCATTGTTGATGGCAAAATACGTCATCGTGCCGACAACGGCAGTCAGAATGATAAGAAAATAAGCGAGCCACCAGCCTCTGGAAACCCGAATGCGGCTTTGTTTCCGCCAGCTGCCCTTGTTCCTGAATTCATGCCGGACGAGATTCCGGAATACCGCCGAATCCATCACTTGTTCCACTCCTTCATGTACATTTTGCGGAATACGTCGCGCAGCGAGCCATACTCTGCTCTTAAATCCTCCGTGCTGCCGGACCAGATCGCGCGTCCTTCCTTCATCATCACGGTGTAGTCGAACAAGCCTTCAACCTCCTGGATATCATGGGTACTGATCAGAACCGACTGCTCGCTATCCTCCAAATAATCGATCAGGCTGGCCACGATGGCTTCCCTGGAAATGACGTCGATCCCGGTAAAAGGCTCATCCAGCACGATCAGCTGCACATCCCGCGCGAGGCAGAGGATCAGCATGATCCGGGCCTCTTGCCCGCGGCTCATGCCGCGAACTCTCATGTCAAGGTCGATGTCCATGTAATCGCACAGCTGAATGGCGCGCTCCATGGAAAAGCCCGGCAGGAAGGAGTTCCCCCACTCCAGTGCCATTCTGGCCGTATGGCTCGGGTACCATCGGGCCCGGTCCGGAAGGTAGGCGATGTCGCGATTGTTCTGCCAGCCCGGAGGTTTGCCAAGCACCTCAATACGTCCCGCGTCCGGTCTGACGAGTCCGGTCAGCGTGCGGAAGAACGTCGACTTTCCGCATCCGTTCGGGCCCAGAATCCCGGTGATCCGGCCGGCGGGAATGGCGACTTCAAGCTCGTTCAACGCTTTTTTCTTGCCGTAGTTTTTGGTGAGCTGATGGCATTCCACAATGGTTGATGTCATGAACCAAGTCCTCCTTGAGCCGCGTCTTGTTTCCGGCGAATATACTTTTCGATGTCTTCCCAGGAAAGCCCGAGGCTTTCCATTTGCTCCATGAAGCTGTCGATGTATCTGGCGGCCAGCTCCGTCCGGAAGGAAGCCACATGCTCGGGCGAGGAAGTGACATATGTTCCTTGTCCCCGGCGCTTTTCCGTTAAACCGTCCCGTTCGAGTTCCTGATAGGCGCGCATGACGGTGTTCGGGTTAATCCGCAGCTCCTGCGCAAGTTCTCTAACCGATGGCATTTTATCTCCCAAGGCGATCTCTCCTTTTGCAATGGCGCTTCTGGCTTGATCAAGTATCTGCTCATATAAAGGTTGACTGAAGTCAATGTGAAAATGCAGCGAGCCAACCTGCTGTTCTTCCATAGACGCTCCTCCTACCGTACCGAGAGTACGATTAGTGATTTAAGTGTATTATATCACTTAATACACTTAATACAATAGGCTTGCGAAAAAAGTTATAGTTCGGTTTTAAGACAAACAAAAAAGCCTGCCACACTCTGTTGAAGGAGTAAGGGCAGGCAAGCCAGGCAAGTCCTGGCTTGGATTCGACATACCGGCAAGGCTTTATTGAAGCGCAGGCAGGGAACGGTTTTTTCTTCTGACATATATAAAAATGCATACGGCAACGACGCATTCAGATAATGGAATCGAGAGCCAGACGCCGCTCGTGCCGAGTATGTGGGGGAGCGTCAGCAGGAACAGAACCATCAGAATGATTTCCCGCGATAGGGTAATCCAAACCGCGACTTTGACCTGCTCCGAGGCTTGGAAATACGTCATCATGACAAAATTGATGCCCATGAACATGTAGGCGGAGAAGAACAGCCGGATGCCGTTTACGGCAAGCGAGCGGACGTCCTCCGAGAAATTGCCGAACAGCGACACAATTCCATTAGCTGCAGCCAGCCCGAATGCAAAAACAACGATGCCGGACACGAAAGCCGTCATGACGGCGATGCGGATCGTTTGCACCTCGCGCAGCCGGAGCTTGGCGCCGCGGTAGTAGCTGATCAGCGGCTGAATGGCCGAGCCCATGCCAAGGAACAGCATCAGCATCATATTGTGGGCATAGTTGAGTACGGAAAAGGCAGCGACTCCGGCGGTTCCGGCCCATCGTACCATGGCGACATTGTACCCGATCGTAAAGACGGATAAGCCGACCTCGGATATAAAGCTTGGAAAGCCGATCGTCAGCGTGCGCAGAGCCAGCTTCCAGGAGAAATAAGGCTTGACGAACGAGAGGGAGCGGTCCTTGCGCAAAAAATGGGCGAACAGCACGATCGCGCCTGCAAGTGTGGCGGTAACGGTAGCCAGTGCCGATCCTTTAACGCTCATATCGAGTACGTATAAGAAAATGTAGTTCAGGATGATGTTCAGCACGGCGGACACGACCATGGAAATCATGGACAGGTTCGGATTGCCGTCATTGCGGACGAACAGGCTGAACGCATTTTGGATGGTGATGATGAAGCCGTACGTCAGCAGCACGGTCATGTATTCCAGGGCGTAGGGCAGTGTATCCTGATTGGCCCCGAGTGCATAGGCCAGCGGCTCACGCAGCAGGTAGGCAATCACCGCCACGATGAGGGTCAGCACGAAAATCAGGATCAGGGAATGGGTGAAAATTTGCCGGGCCTGCTTGATGTCCTTCGCACCTTTGGACTGCGAGAAGAGCGTGGCCCCGCCGATGCCCAGCCATAATGACATGGCGAAAAATACGGAAAATACAGGCGATGCGATGTTGATACCTGCAAGCGCCAGCGCGCCGAGGCGGTGACCGACGAAAATGCCGTCCGCGACCACGTTGATCGACATCATCAGCATCCCGACGAGCGACGGGATCAAATAGCGTACGAACACCTTCCCGACGGGATCGGTTTCCAACGATCGAATCATTTCTTTTTCTTGGCTCATGTTGTCCTCCATAGCCCTTACCACGGGCTTTAAGCATGTTAAATATGTATTAAATGAACATTTAATATACGGCGATCCCGTACAAAAACACATGGATCGCTTTCCGGTAGAGCCTCAGCGCCTCATCCAATTCGAGCTGGTTGGTGGAAAATTCAATGCCGGCCAGCATGCCCTCAAGGATAATACTTAAGAGATGGGCATCGTCCTGCTTGAACTCGCCGCTCTGCATACCCTCATCGAGCAGCTCCTCGTAATTGCGGAGATACAGCTGCATCATCTCTTCGATTTTGTCCTGATTCGGCGATGTAATGAGCTCGGTCGCGTAAAATTCATTGGTTGCCCGGGTCAGCGGGTGATGGAAGCCGTCCTCTACGAAGTGCTCCACCAGCGCAATCAATTTTTCCTTTACCGTGCGGTAGCGCTCCTTTTTCGACTGAAACTGCTCCGCCCATTCCCGCGTCCATTCCTCCAGAAGATAGAGAAACAGGCCTTCTTTGTTTTTGAAGTGGTAATAAATGTTCCCTTTGCTGATCTGCGTGGCCGATACGATATCCTCGATCGAGGTAGAGGCATAGCCCTTTTGTCCGAAAAGAGTGCGCGCCGCCTCGGCTATCTTTTGCTTCGTTTGTTGGCTGGAAAGCTGCTTTTTGTTCAAAACGACCACCTCGGTATTATATACTGAACGTTCATTCTAAAATAAACCCTCTTCATTATAATTCCTTTTTCGCATCCACACAATCCTATCGCGGCCTGCCGCCTTCTGGTAAGTTGTACCGCGAAACCAAGGATTCAGCCCGGCTGCCGGCGGGTAATAGAAGCATACAGAGGCAGCGCGCCAAGCGCTGTCCCAACAACCATCAAACGTAAGGAGCTGATCCTAATGGATAGCAACGTATTCAAAGGAAAATGGAACCAATTGAAGGGCGAAGCGAAAAAACAATGGGGCGAGCTTACGGATGATGACCTGGATAAGATCAATGGTGAAAAAGATAAGCTCGTAGGCAAGTTGCAGGAACGTTATGGACATACCAAGGATGCAGCCGAGAAGGAATATCATGATTGGTCCCGCTCCCACGTGGATTAATCCCGATCGCTTCGTATCGAAACCACCTGAAGATTCAGGTGGTTTTTTTACATTATTTTTGTATGGAAATCCTGTTTAACTGGCATCATCGTGATATGATAGGAAGTAATGGTTTGAAGCACCATATCAGGAGTGAGTCCATGGAGTTTTCCAAAATATTTCTGGGCAATACCGCTTTGCTCGTTACGGTCGCCTATTTGGCGAACCTGATATATAAATATGCGCTGAGCCGGGCTACTTCATCCGTTAAATACGCCAGCTCGGTCCTGCTCATGATTTTTTGCGGCTGGCTGAGCATGTTTTTCGGATATAATTTGAGCGAAAATGTGATTTTTGATCTCCGCATCATTCCCTTGATTATTGCGACCGTCGCCTATGCGGAACCACTCACGCTGGTCCTGATCGGGGTCAGCATCGGGCTGTCCAGGCTGCTCTTCGGCATTAATGAAGCCGCGATCGCAGGCTGCTTGAACCTGTGCATCCTGGGCGTGGCGGCCGCCCTGCTCCATGCCTGGATGAACCGCAGAAGCTTTGGCTTGATTACCCAGGGGCTGATGGCCATCGTGGTAATCAATGTGCTGAATTGCCTGGATATCGCATTTTTGGGGGTCATACCGGCCAAGCAATATTTTGCGGAAATCATGCCGGTTACGCTGCCGCTCAGCCTGATGCTCAGCCTTGTTTTTTCGCTGATTTTAAGGGATTTTCAGCTGGAACGAAACCGGATGGTACAGATCAAGCACAGCAACGTGCTGCTTTCCACGCAGGCCGAGGAGCTTCACAAGGCGAAAGCCAACCTCGAAGAACGCGCACAGGAGCTGGCACAGTCCTCGCAGTACAAGACGGAGTTTCTAGCGAATATGTCCCATGAGCTGCGGACGCCGCTGAACAGTATCATCAATTTCGCCCAGCTGATCAGCGAGGACGATGAAGATCGCTCGAGGGAAGAGATGGCCGAGTATGGAAGCATTATTTTTCAGTCAGGCCGCGAGCTGCTGACCATCATTAATGACATTCTGGATTTGACGAAGGTGGAAGCGGGCCAGCTTGAAATTTTCAAGGAGCATATGAACATCAGCGAAATTCCCCAGCTGCTCGCGATGCATTTCGAACATGAGGCCGAACGGGGGAACATCGCGTTTGACATGAGGGTCGACGAGCGGCTTCCGCTCACCCTCTATACCGATCCGAGCCGGGTGCAGCAGATTTTGCGGAATTTGCTTTCGAATGCTTTCAAATTCACCCATGAAGGAACGGTCAAGCTGGATATCCGCCTGGAGCTGCTCGGAAATGCGAACGCCAAAGAAGACTGGATCGTCTTTGATGTGATCGATTCAGGCATCGGGATCCCGAGGGAGAAGCAGGAGCATATTTTCGAGGCCTTTAAGCAGGCCGACGGATCCATCAACCGCAGATATGGGGGGACTGGCCTCGGGTTATCCATCAGCAGGGACTTATCGAGGCTGTTGGGAGGATACATCGAGTTAGAAAGCGAAGAAGGCAGGGGGAGCCGGTTCTCTCTTCATTTGCCGCTGCAGCAGGAAGCGTAAACGTACATACGGTTGAAAGAGCTGGGCTGCAGCAGGTAGAATGAGGACAAGCCGCAGTATGATAAGCGGGGGGAGGAAGATCGCATTGCAGGCATTAGTGCTTGGTGCCACGGGCCTTGTCGGCGGGGAAGTTGTGCGGGAGCTTCTGCGCAGCGATGCCTACGGGGAAATCAGAGTGCTGTCGAGACGTCCGATGGGGCTTCAGCATCCGAAGCTGACTGAAACCATCATCGACTTCGAAGAGCTGGAGGCAAGCGCGGAATTTTTCGGGGGTGTCCGGGATGTATTCTGCTGCCTGGGAACGACCATCCGCAAAGCCGGGTCTCAGGTAAAGTTCCGTAAAGTGGATTTGGAGTATCCTTTGCGCGCCGCCAAAATATCCAGGCAGAAAGGCGTGACGCAATTCCTTGCCGTTTCGGCGATGGGGGCGGACCCTGACTCACGCCTGTTCTACAATCGGGTCAAAGGAGAGGCGGAGCAGGTGCTTTCCGTATCAGGGCTAACCGGCGTGCATCTGTTCCGTCCTTCTCTGCTGCTGGGAAGCCGCAGCGATTTCCGTTTCGCAGAGGCGGCAGGCGCATGGGTCATGAGAGGTCTTGATCCGCTCATGCGCGGGCGCGCGGCCAAATACCGGGCAATGCCCGCTGCGACCCTCGCGCGCGCCATGGTGACCATTGCTCAAACGGGTACCGCGGGAACCCATGTGTACCCCAATGACGTCATCCATGTGCTCGGCCAGAGTCCCGCGGATTCCATACATATATGAAAACGGAATTCTTGAAGAATTCCTTGAAAGGGTGGACAAATATGAGTAAACAAGTTATTTCTACTACATCTGCACCGGGAGCCATCGGGCCTTACAGCCAAGCGGTTCAAATCGGAGACTTCGTCTTCACATCCGGACAGCTCGGCCTGAATCCGGAAACCGGAGAATTCGGCAGCGGCGTGCAGGAACAGGCGCGCCTTGCGCTCGGCAACGTGAAGGCCATTCTGGAAGCCGCAGGCAGCAGCCTCGACAAGGTCGTGAAGACGACGGTCTTCCTGAAGGACATGAACGATTTCGCCGCCGTGAACGAAATTTACGCTTCGTTCTTCTCCGAGCCGTACCCGGCGCGCAGCGCCGTCGAGGTCGCGCGTCTGCCGAAAGACGGACTCGTGGAGATCGAAACCATCGCGACGCTGAAATAAGCGGCTCGCGAGAACATGCAAACCGAAAACCGCCCCCGGATGGATAACCGGGGGCGGTTTTTTTGTCTCCAACAAAAAGTTTGAGGGGCGAAAAAGTTTCACCCAGCGCGTAGCAGCGGGGCGCCACCAAAGCGTCATAAGGAGCGCCTCCCAGAGCACCATATGAAACTCGTCCGTTGAGCCCCACCGGAGCACCCTCAGACCAGCGATCGACCTTAATCCCGATCCCGGTTCCTTGCAAAGAACAAATAAATCGCATAAATCAGCAAGATTGCCGCCAGAATAAACGCCGCCACGAACACATTCTCCGCCGTATCCCGCTGCTTGATGCCAATCGCGACATAAGCCCATACGAACACCAGCGGATAGATGCTGTCGCGGTGCGGAAAGCTGACCAGAATCGCCAGCAGCGCGCCGACCAGCAGCATGATGACGGCCCAGGTCGCGTCGCTCAGGCCGAAGCCGTTCCAATCATTCTTCTCCAGCGCAACGCTCACATTCACGATCGTGGCGACGCTGATCCAGCCGAGGTACAGGCTGAACGGCAGCTTCACGAACCACATTTCGCCCGCCGTCGGATAATGGATCCGGCGTGTCCGCACGTAGATCATAATCAACGACAGCAGAAGCAACACCATCGCCACCACCGACAGCTCAATATAGAGATACTGCCACAGCAGCAGCCAGACGATGTTAAACAGGCAGCTCAGCGCGAACCACGGGCCGATGCGCAGCACCGACTCCCGGGATTCCGTCGTTCTCCGGAATTGGTAAACGATGAAGCCAAGCAGCAGCAGATAGATGACGGACCAGATCATGAACGCATAGCCTGCGGGTGTGATCAGCGTAGGGTACTTGTCCGAAATGTCCCCGGTCCTCATACCGTTCAGAACGGTTGTATTCGCGAGCGCGTTAACGATGATGACGGCGACGAACCCAAGCAGATTCCACCATTTGTACGGATTGCTTCTCAGCAAAATCATCAGCCTCCAAACGAATCTTTTGAATCTTTCATGAACAGCTTTTCCTAAAAGATATACCCAAAAACCCGCGTGTAGAACAAAGACCCGTCCGATTCAATTATCCGCAATGCAGGTAATAAAAGGGAAAATTGAACTTTTGAGGAGTGAGCAGCTTGAAATCCCAAAAGACCTCTCGGCTGCTGCAGCAGCTGGTTTTCGTCGGGCCAACCGCCCTGTTTTTTCTCGTTATCGTTATATTGCCGTTTTTGCTGGGCGTCTATTATTCGTTTACGAATTGGAACGGCGTTTCCCGGCATGCGGGTTGGGTCGGACTGCGCAACTATATTCATATTTTCAGTGCAGATCCGGCATTTTTGCATTCCTTTTGGTTCACGGTGAAATTTACCGTGCTGGGCGTGGTGCTGACCAATGTTCTCGCCTTCGTGCTGGCCTATCTGCTGACACGGCCGCTGTTTACGCGCAATGCGCTGCGTACCGTATTTTTCGTGCCCCATGTCATCGGCGGGCTGCTGCTCGGCTTCATCTGGCAGTTCATTTTCGTGAAAGGGTTTGCTGCCGTCGGGCAGGCGACCGGCTTATCGTTCTTCGGACTGCCGTGGCTGGGGACGGAATCCACCGCATTTTGGGCTATTGTTATCGTCTTTGTGTGGCAGAATGCCGGGTACCTGATGGTGATTTACATTACCTCACTCAATAACGTACCGAAAAATCTGATCGAGGCGGCCCAGATAGATGGCGCTTCGAGAGGTCAGGTACTGCGCAAGGTGACGGTGCCGCTCGTCATGCCTGCGGTGACGGTCTGCCTGTTTCTCGCGATATCCTGGTCGTTCAAGCTGTTCGACCTCAATCTGTCGCTGACGAAAGGCGGCCCGTTCAAGGCGACGGAATCGGTGGCCCTGAACATTTACAATGAAGCCTTCAACATCAGCCGCTTCGGCATGGGCTCGGCCAAGGCGATTATCTTTTTCATCATCGTGGCCATCATCTCGATCATTCAGGTCCGGGTCACGAAGAGCAAGGAGGTGGAGATTTGATGGAGACGACACGCCGCCGCGGCAGATGGTTGGCCGCAGAGCTCGTCATGATCTTGTTTGCGCTGGTGTTTTTGGTGCCGTTTTATTTTCTGCTCGTCAATTCGGTGAAAGCCTTTGGCGATATATTGACGAACGCGGCCGGCTGGCCGCAAAGCTTCATGTGGGGGAACTATGCCGAGGCCTGGAGGCTGACGCAGTTTCCGAAAGTGTTCTGGAATTCGCTCGTGGTCGCGGTCGTCAGCAATGTGCTGCTGGCCTTGATCAGCTCCATGGCCGCGTACCGGATGGTACGCTCGAATACGCTTTTCAACCGCCTATTGTTCGGGGCATTCGTGGCCGCGATGGTCATTCCGTTCCAATCGATCATGATACCGCTCGTGAAGGTGGTCAGCACGCTCGGGCTGATGGATTCCCGGACGGGCCTCATCCTCTGTTATCTCGGGTTCGGGGCGCCGCTTTCGGTATTCCTCTTCCATGGCTTCGTGAAGACGGTTCCGAAAGAGATCGAGGAAGCAGGCAGAGTGGACGGCTGCTCGACCTACGGCATTTTCTTCAAAATCGTGCTGCCCCTCATGCAGCCGATGATCGTGACGGTGATCATTCTGAATGCGCTGTGGATCTGGAACGATTACCTGATGCCGTACCTGATTCTGCAAAATCCGGATCTGAAGACGATTCCGATCGCCACGTACGCCTTTTTCGGGCAGTTCACAAAGCAGTGGGATTTGGCGCTGCCGGCACTGGTGCTGGGCATTACGCCGATCGTCATCTTCTTTTTGGCGATGCAAAAGTACATTATCGAGGGCATCTCCCAAGGCTCGGTCAAAGGATAAAGCCGAAGCGGGGATGCACACGGTCGAACGATAGATGCCCCATATGGAAAGCGATGCAAAAAGCAAGGGAGGAAGCGCGGCATGGAAAAAGAAAAACGTCGTATAGGCTCCGCTTGGGTCCGCTTGACTGCCGTTGTGGCGCTGGTTGCCCTTTTGGCGGGCTGCGGCGGCGGAAACGGCAGCGGGACGAAAACCATTCATATTTTCCAGTTCAAGGTGGAGATTGCGGATGCGCTCAATGAACTGAAAACAGAATATGAAAAGACTCATCCGGGCGTGAAGCTCGATATCCAGACCGTCGGCGGAGGCAGTGACTACGGGGCTTCGCTCCGCGCGAAATTCGCGGCTTCCGAGGAGCCGGACATATTCAACATCGGCGGGTACAACGAGCTCGACATGTGGCTGGAATACCTGGAGGACCTCTCCGGAGAGCCTTGGGTGAAGGACGTGAAGGACATTGCCAAGGAGCCGATGCAAAGGGACGGCAAGCTGTATGGACAGCCGATGAACCTTGAGGGCTACGGCTTTATCTATAACAAGGATTTGTTCAAAAAGGCGGGAATCACGGAGCGCCCGGTCACGCTGAGCGCCCTAGCCGCAGCGGCGGACAAGCTTCAGGCTGCTGGCATTACGCCGTTTGCAAACGGTTATCAGGAGAATTTCGTGCTCGGCAACCATAACATCAATCTGGCATTCGCGGATCAGCAGGACCCTGGAGCGTTCATTCAGGGGCTGAATGAGCATACAGAGACGTTTGCGGATAACAAGATTGTCTCCGATTGGTCGAACCTGCTCGACCTGACGCTGAAATACGGCAATCCGAACCCGCTGACGACTGATTACAACACACAGGTAACCTTGTTTGCGAGCGGCAAAGCCGCCATGATGCAGCAGGGGAATTGGACGCAGGTGCAGATCGACGGCATCAATCCGAAGCTGAACCTTGGCATCCTACCGATGCCGATCAATGACGATCCTGCCCTGGGGGACAAGCTGTATGTCGGGGTGCCGAACAATTGGGTGGTCAACAAGAACTCGAAGGTGAAAAAAGAGGCCAAGGAGTTTTTGAACTGGCTGGTGACCTCGGATACGGGGAAAGCCTATATCACCGGAAAATTTAAGTTCATTCCTGCTTTTAAAAGCATCAAAGGAACTGACAAGGAACTCGGGCAGCTCGGCATGGAGGTACAGAAGTACACGGATGCCGGCAAAACGCTGACTTGGAACTGGTTCCGCTTCCCGAATGGCATGTCGCCCGAATTCGCCGCGGCGATCCAGGCTTATATCGGCGGCAAGGTCGACAAAGCGGGCATGTACGAACAGTTCCAGCAGAACTGGGATAACTTAAGCGTCCGGTAGAAATAAAAAGTTAGAGGCCCGAAGGCCTCTAACTTTTTTAAGAGATCAGAAAGTATAAGTTTCGGAGCCTCCGCTTCCTGATCTCGCAAGAAAAACTATAGCTAAACGCGGTCTGTCTTCTTTGAATGTACGTCGATAGACGTTTTTCTTATGCTATCTCACTTTCCTCAAGGGCCTAGCGGGAAGACTGCTCCTTCCGGTATTCGTTCGGGGTGCGGCCTTCCTGCTTTTTGAATACCTTGCTGAAATATTTCTCGTCCTGGTAGCCGACCATCTCCGCCACCTGGGAAATGCGAAGCTGCGGATTGAGCAGCAGCAGCTTGGCTTTCTCGATTCGCACGCTGGCGAGGAAATCGGAGATGTTCACGCCGAATTCCTGCTTGAAGCGGCGGGATATGTACTCGCGGCTCAGAAAGAAGCGCGCGGCCATATCCTGGAGCGAAATATCCTCGGCGTAATGGTTCTCCAGATAACGTGCGATATCGTGAATGATATGGTTCTCTCGGGAGTGCTGCTGCGTCAAAATGCGGCTTGCCGCCGTCAATCTGCCCTCATACTGGGCCTTCCACAGCGGATAGGAGAGCCGCCCCTGCGCATCCATCGGCAGCGACCGCGGGAGTTCGAGCAGCGCATCCTTGTCCGGTCCCGGGCTTGCAGGATCGGCCTTCCTGTCCATCCACTGCTTCAGCATCCAGTCCCATTCAGCGTTCCACTGTGTAAGCTCCGCCGGCGTCACCCGGCCCAGCATGCGGACCTGATCCATCCAGCCATCAACCGCCGAGCTGATTTGATCCATGCTTCCGCTGAGCGCAGCCATACGGAAGCTTTCCTCATGCGAGTCGAGACGAAGCGGCTTTTGCGGCTGGGGGGTGCCGGTATGAAGCCAGCCCGAAGGCTCGCCCGCATTCCGCTGCCATAGGGCTTGATGCGCTTCCTGATATGTTGCGGCGGCACCCGCCGGGAAAGGCTGGCGTGTCCCGGCGCCAATATGAATCTGGCGGTGAAGCGTCAAATCGATGCCGTTTCGGATCTCTTCCAGCGTAGCCTGCAGCGGCATCGTCTCATCCCAGATCAGCAGCACGATTTCTTCGATGTTGCGGAGGTTGTGGAAGGCGATGCCCTTTTGCCCGGACAGCAGCACTTCGTTGCAGATGTTGGTGAGCGTGAAGTACAGCAGTTGTTGTAAGGACTGGAATTTATCCAGCAGCTCCTGATCCAGCTGGGCGGTGCTGATGACGGCGGCGCTGCAGCCCGTGATGGATTCCGGCAGACCGAACTCTTCGCGCAGCTGGCGCGCGAGTTCCTCCTTGCTGCCATGGCCGCTGATCAGATCGGTCAGCAGCTTGTCGGCATAATGCGGCTTCATCCGGTTCAGCTCCATGTTTTTCCGCGTGCTGAGCGAGTTCTGGAGCTCCTCCAGGCGAATGGCCTCCACGGCTTTGGCCAGCGCCTCGTTCAGCGCATCGGGATCGACGGGCTTCAGGATGTAGTCCAGTCCGCCGTTGCGGATGGCATGCCGCACGAGCTCGAAATCGTCGTATCCGCTGATCACGATCGTTTTCATCTCGGGGCGGTTGGCTTTGATCCACTCCAGCAGCTTGGTCCCGTCCATGCGCGGCATGCGCATATCCGTCATGACGATTAGAGGAGACTCCTCTGTGATTATCTCCACGGCGGCTTGTCCGTCACCGGCCTCCAAGATTTCGTTGATACCGTGCCCTTCCCAATCCGCCAGCAATTTGATGGCTTCTCTGACATGCTTTTCGTCGTCCGCAATAAGTACCTTTGTCATTCGTTATTCTCCTCTGTTTGCTTCGCTTCGGTGTGAATTTCCACGGTAATTCGAACGCCTTGCGGTTTTATGTTATCGACATGGAGCGCGGATTCATGCTCCGTGTACAGCTGGAGGCGCATGAGCACGTTATGCAGTCCGATGCCGTCCTCATCCGTCCATTCGGCCTGGGCACCGCGGTTTTGCTGGCGTTCCAGCTGCCGCTGCAGCGCCTTCAGCGCCTCCGGCGAAATGGATTCCCCGTTATTTTCAATGATAATTTCCAGAATGCCCTGCGGCTTCATCCGGCTTGTAATATCCAGTCTGCCTTGCTGTCCCTGCGTGTCCAGGCCGTGCTTGAAATAGTTTTCCACGAGCGGCTGCAGGATCATTTTCGGCATCGGCACGCGCAGCGTCTCCGGCGCAAGCCGGATTGAGAATTCCAGCTGCTCGCCGAACCGCTCCTTTTGAAGGTCAAGATAAAGCCTTACATGCTCGGCCTCTTCCCTGAGCGTCACCAGCGCGTCGTTATTGTTCATGCTGTAGCGCATGATTTTGGCGAGCGAGGAGAGCAGGGCGTAAATGCGCGGAACGTTGTTTTGCAGCGCCAGTGTCCCGATCGACTGCAGCGTATTGTACAGAAAATGCGGGTTGATCTGGGCCTGCAGCGCCTTCAGCTGATTGGTCTTGTTGGCCAGCTCCAGGCGGTATTCCCGCAAAATCAGATTGTTGATCGTATCCATCATCTGCCGGAAGCGCGCGAACATAATGCCGGTTTCATCGCGGCTGTTCCAGTCGATGTCGACGTTGAGCTGACCGGACTGAATCCGGTTCATATAGCTGGTCAAACGCTTGATCGGCTCGGTAATGCGCACGGAGATGAACAGCGTGCCGAACACGATCACGAGCAGGGCGATCACGGCGATGGCCGTATTGATCTGGGTCAGCTGCGTTGCGCGCTCATACAGGGTAGCGTTCGGAATCCGCTTGATGATCGTCCATTCCGCATACGGCGTTTGCATTTTCTCGAATACATGCATGGCTCCGCCGTTTTCAAACGAACCGCTGCTCTGGTTTTGACGAATATGCTGAAGAACGACCTTGTCCTGGAGCTGCTGTCCAATTTGGCCTTCCCTGCCGGAATAGATAATATTCCCGTTCTGGTCGACCACGAGCAGCTGCTCCGTATTCTTATTAAACAACTGCTCGCATATGGCGGCAACCGCGTCCAGCCTGACGTCGATGGCGAGTACGCCGAGCACCTTCTCCGACGGGATGTTGGTGATCGTCCGGTGGAACGTGAACACTTCCCGCTTGGTATAAGAGGTTGGCGACGGGGGGAAACCATAATCATGGCTTTTATGCGACGGCTCTACAGATGTTGTGTATTTCTCGTAAGGCCGGGTGCTCACATAAGGCTCGGCCCGGAACTCTCTTTTCGGAAAAGTAGCCGGCGTGACCAGCGTGGATTGATTGGACTGGCTCCCATGCAGGTAGATGCGCTCAATCCCGTTGATCGTGTTCTGAATATTTTGCAGCAGGGTATACACTTCGGCGACGGCCCGGTAATCATCGGGAATCTTGCGCAGATTCCGCAGAAAATTGGTGTCGGTGTACACCACAAGCGAAGCTTTATTAATGTTATCCAGATAGTTGTTTAAGTTCGTCTTGCCTTGAAAGATCAGATGCTGGTTTTCTTCCAAGGCCTGCTCCTTGATCGTCTCCTTGGTATGGATATACGTAATGCTGATCGAGAGCAGGAGCGGAATGGTCGTGGCCAGCAGCATGAACTGGATCATCCGCGAGCGAATGCTTTGGAATTTGAGCGGCTTATCGCCTTCTTTTATGTAATTGCCCTTTTTCATATCAATATTTTCCCCCTAACGGTTCACGATCCTCCGTGTTTTTCGACTTGCGTTTCCCGCATACTGAAGCTACAAACAGTATCGAACACTTCGAAAAGGGGAGATCGGGATGAAAAGCAAAAAGTCGTCCGGGCTGCTCCAGCAGCTGGTATTCGTGGGTCCGTCCACCATCTTTTTTGCCGTCATCATTGTGATTCCGTTCCTGATGGGCCTGTACTATTCCTTCACAAACTGGAATGGGGTATCCGGTCAAGTAACCTGGGTCGGCATCGACAATTTCAAACAAATATTAACCAAAGATCCCGATTTTGGGAAGGCTTTCTGGTTTACGGTCAGATTTACGGTCGTTGGCATTATTGTAACCAATCTGCTTGGATTCTTCCTTGCGTATTTCCTGACCAAGCCGCTCAAAACGCGGAATGTGCTGCGCACCATCTTTTTCATGCCGAACGTCATCGGCGGCCTGCTGCTCGGCTTTATCTGGCAGTTCATTTTCATCAAAGGATTCTCGGCGCTGGGCGACGCAACCGGCTGGCATTTCTTCAATCTGCCGTGGCTGGGTGATGCGACCACCGGATTCTGGGGCATCATCATCGTCTTCGTCTGGCAGACTGCCGGCTATCTGATGGTCATCTATATTTCTTCGATCAACAATATTCCGAAGGATATTATCGAGGCTGCCGAAATCGACGGCGCAAGCAAAATGCAAATTCTGAAATCGGTTATCGTACCGCTCGTTATGCCGGCCGTAACGGTCTGCCTGTTCCTGGCCATTTCCTGGTCCTTCAAAATGTTCGACCTGAACCTGTCCCTCACCAAGGGCGGACCGTTCCGTTCGACGGAATCGGTGGCGCTGAACATCTACAACGAAGCGTTCCAGAACAACCGGTACGGGCTGGGCACCGCCAAAGCGATCGTCTTCTTCGTGGTCGTTGCGGTTATTACCAGTCTGCAAGTTAAATTAACGAAAAGCAAGGAGGTTGAATCCTGATGGAAGTTTCGAAAAAGTACCGTCTCGGCACGCTGGCCACCGAAATCATCATGGTGCTGCTGGCGCTCGTCTTCCTGATTCCGTTCTACTTCCTGTTCGTGAACTCGGTCAAAACCTTCGCTGATCTGCTGACCAATTCCGCCAGCTGGCCGAAGAGCTTTGAATGGCATAACTACGCCAAAGCCTGGGATATCACGAACTTTCCGAAAGCTTTTGGTAACTCGCTGATCGTCACGGTGGTTTCGAACCTGCTGCTGGCCTTGTTCAGCGCGATGGCGGCGTACCGCATGGTCCGCCACAACAGCCGCTTTAACAATTTCCTGTTTGCGATTTTCGTGGCTGCGATGGTCATTCCGTTCCAGTCGATCATGATTCCGCTCGTGAAAGTCATGAGCACGCTGAATCTCATGAACAGCATTCCGGGTCTCATCGTCGCTTACCTGGGCTTCGGCGTTCCGCTCAGCGTCTTCTTGTTCCATGGCTTCGTGAAAAGCATCCCGCTTGAGATCGAAGAAGCGGCGCGCGTAGACGGGACAAGCACCTACGCTACGTTTTTCCGGATCGTGCTGCCGCTGATGAAGCCGATGTTTGTCACCGTCATTATTCTGAACACGCTGTGGATCTGGAACGACTACCTGCTTCCGTCCCTGGTGCTGCAGAGCGCCGACCTGCGGACGATTCCGATCGCGACCTTCGCGTTCTTCGGACAGTTTACGAAGCAGTGGGATCTGGCGCTGCCGGCTCTGGTGCTGGGCATTCTGCCGGTCATCGTCTTTTTCCTGGCCATGCAGAAATACATCGTGGAAGGCATTACGCAGGGCGCTGTAAAAGGCTGATTTTGGCGGAAGCAGGGGAGGCGAAAGACAGGTCAATCCCGTCCCCCTGTTTCGTCAATATCGTAAGTGCTCACCGCACGGGCCCGTCCCTATAATAAAAGAGTAAGCGATTACAGGCTTGGTTTTCCAAATTGAATGACATTAATATGTAATGATGTGAAGGACAAGAAAAGGGAGGATTCATTCATGAAAAAACGTTCGAAAATCACGCTGGCTTCTATGCTCGCACTTTCCGTCGTCCTTGCAGGCTGCGGCTCCAAAACAGATAAAAGCACCGATAGCGCAAGCGGCGACAGCGGCAAAGGCGGCACCAAAACGATTCATATTTTCCAGTTCAAAGTGGAAATCGCGGAAGCTCTTAATAAACTGAAAGCCGATTACGAAGCAAGCCATCCCGGCGTCAAGCTTGACATTCAAACCGTTGGCGGCGGCTCCGACTACGGCGCGGCTTTGAAGGCGAAATTCGCTTCGGGCGAAGAGCCGGACATTTTCAATGTCGGCGGATACACGGACCTGAACACCTGGGCGGACAAGCTCGAAGACCTTTCCAATGAAAAATGGGTCAGCGATATGGTGGACGTATCCAAGGATCAAATTACGAAGGACGGCAAAATCTATGGTATGCCGATGAACCTGGAAGGCTACGGCTTCGTCTATAATAAGGACCTGTTCAAAAAGGCCGGTATCACGGAAACTCCTAAAACGCTGACCGAGCTTGACGCGGCTGCCAAAAAGCTGCAGGATGCAGGCATTACGCCATTCGTCAACGGATATCAGGAAGGATGGATTCTGGGACAGCACACGCTGAACGTCGCGTTCGCCCATCAGAAGGATCCAGGAGCCTATATCGACGGTTTGAACAAAGGAACCGCTAAATTTGCCGGAACTCCGGAAATGGACGGCCTCATGAAGCTGTTTGACCTGACGCTGAAATACGGCCAGAAAAATCCGCTGACGACCGATTACAACACCGAAATGACGATGTTCGCGAACGGTCAGGCAGCGATGACGCAGCAGGGCAACTGGACTCAAGTACAAATCGACGGCATTACGCCGAACATGAACATTGGTATCCTGCCAATGCCGATCAGCGACAATGCTGAAGAAAACGACAAGCTGCTCGTTGGTGTGCCGAACAACTGGGTCGTGAACAAGAACTCCAAAGTGAAGGATGACGCGAAGGAATTCCTGAACTGGCTCGTCACTTCCGACCAAGGCAAAAACTACATCACCAAAGAATTCAAGTTCATCCCTGCCTTCAAGAGCATCAATGCTACAGAAGAGGATCTGGGTGCGCTCGGCGCCGAAGTGCTGAAATACAGCAAAGAGAACAAGCTTCTGAGCTGGCAGTTCGCCAGATTCCCTGAAGGCGCTTGGAATGAATTCGGCTCCAGCATGCAAAGCTACATTGCAGGCAAATCCGATAAAGACCAGCTCCTTGCAGATTTCCAAAAAACATGGGATAACCTGAAGAAATAATTGATAAATTGTGAAGCCATAGCTTAAAAAAGAGGCTCCCTTTGGATATACCCAAAGGAGCCTCTTTCCATCATGAAGGGGGATCAGACAATATGGAAGGAAGCGAAGCCATCCGTCCCGATAAGCTCGGAGCGGCAGCGGCGCCGGAGGCCTGGAAAGGAATCGGCGCAATGACCGGAGTCGAGCGGCAGGGGGATGTTGTAATATGTAAGGCGGAGCGGGGAGGGGCAGCCGTCCTGTTCCCGGCTCCGGGTATTTTCCGGATCAAATTCTTTTTTGGAGGCGAAGCGGATTTGTCTTCGACCATCGCCATCGATCCAGCGTACCGGCAAAAGACGGAGAGTGAAATCCAGGTCGAAGAAACCGAAAGGAGCCTCACGCTGCGCACCTCCGTCATGGAGGTGGAGCTGGAGAAGGGCAGCTTCATGCTGACGGCGCGCGATCTTGAAGGCCGCGTTATTACGAGGCAAACGAGCATTGCCTTTGATCCTCGCGGCGGTGCCCGCGCGGTTTACGATATGTCGCCGGAATCCCATTTCTACGGGCTTGGGGAAAAATCCAGCTTCCTCGATAAGCGCGGCGAGCGTTATACGAACTGGAACACGGACGTGTACGCGCCGCATATGCCGGAAATCGAAGCGCTGTATCAATCCATTCCGTTCCTGATTCATATGAACGGCGGAGAGAGCTGCGGATTATTTCTGGATAATCCCGGGCTTACCGAGGTCGATATGCGGTCGCATGGCGTGGCCTATACGATGAGCTGCGCCACGGGAGCGTATGATCTGTACGTCATCGCCGGTCCCAAGCTGAAGGATGTGGTCATGCGATATACGGCGCTGACCGGCCGTATTCAGCTCCCGCCAAGATGGGCGCTTGGATATCATCAATCCCGTTACAGCTATATGGACCAGCGGGAGGTGCTGGAGCTTGCCCGCACCTTCCGCGAGAAGCAAATTCCGTGCGACGTCATCTATCTGGACATTCACTATATGGATGAATACCGGGTGTTCACGTTTGACCCGGTGCGTTTTCCCGATCCGGAAGGGATGATGAAGGAGCTTAGGAAGCTCGGGATCCGCATCGTGCCGATCGTCGATCCCGGCGTCAAGAAGGATCCGAAATACCGTATTTATAGAGAAGGCGTACAGCAGAAGCATTTCTGCACGAAGCTTGAAGGTGAAATATACTTGGGTGAGGTGTGGCCGGGAACAAGCGCATTTCCGGACTTCACGGATGATCGGACCGCCGCATGGTGGGGAGACCAGCATGATTTTTATACAAGCTATGGCATCGAAGGCATCTGGAATGACATGAATGAGCCGGCCATATTTAATGAAAGCAAAACGATGGACCTGGACGTCATTCACCGCAACAACGGCGATATGAAAACGCACGAGGAGCTTCACAATCTGTATGGCATGCTGATGTCCAAGGCAACGGCGGAGGGACTGGAGCGACATATGGACAATCGCCGCCCGTTCGTGCTGACGCGCGCCGGGTACGCGGGAATCCAGCGTTATGCCGCTGTCTGGACGGGAGACAACCGCAGCTTCTGGGAGCATATGGCGCTGGCCATGCCGATGGTGCTGAACATGGGCCTCTCGGGCCTTCCGTTCTCCGGACCGGATATCGGCGGCTTTGCCCACCATACCTCCGGCGAGCTGTTGGTGCGCTGGACGCAGATGGGCGTCTTCTTTCCTTACTGCCGCAACCACTCCTCCATCGATACGATCCGCCAGGAGCCATGGTCGTTCGGCCCGGCGACGGAAAGGATTATACGGGATTACATCGGCCTGCGTTACCGCTGGATGCCGCATTTGTACAATCTGTTCCAGGAGGCGTCCGCCACGGGACTGCCGGTCATCCGTCCGCTCGTGCTCGAGTATCCGGACGATCCGAAGGTGACGAACCTGTGCGATCAGTTCATGCTGGGCGATTCGGTGCTCGTAGCTCCGGTGTACCGCCCCGACACGGATCATCGTGCCGTCTATTTGCCGGAAGGCAAGTGGATCGATTATTGGACGGGCGAAGAGCTTGAAGGAGGTCGTCATATTTTGGCGGAAAGTCCGCTTGAAATTATGCCGATGTATATGAAAGCCGGAGCCATTTTGCCGGAAGGACCGCTAAAGCAGCATGCGGACGATCAGGCGGATGATGCGCTAACCTTCCATGTATACGGTGCCGAGGCTCGGGAAGGGTTTGCGGCCAGCTACAGTCTGTACGAGGACGATGGCGTCAGCTTCGATTATCGGCGGCAGCAGTTTTCACGCATGAATGTCAGCCTGACAGGCAAAGAGGGAGTGCTGGAGTTGTCCTATGCCTATGCGCATCGGACGTATCAGGCCGATCGGAACAGGCTTGTGTTCAAGCTTCACCGTCCGGGCTTTGCCGCCTGCTCGGTGGAAGGGCTGGCATCCGTCACGGAAGAACAGCTGCGGCAGGGAGCGGAGGGCTGGCTGCTGGATGAGGCAAGCGGAGAGCTGACCATTCAAGCAGAAGGCGCTTCGCCAAGCGGAACCTGGATCATTTCCGCCGTAAACTGACCGGTTTGCCATAGATACAAATCATAAGCACCTTCGAGACGGGAATCGCGGGCATTGGCTCGCGGCCGTTTTCGAGGGTGTTTTTTATAGTGCTTCATTTGTCATCCACACTTCGATGAGGATCGAATGAATTCCGCCGTACAATGGAAGGAGAAAGTACTGTGGAGGAGAGATAAGCATGAACAAATCCATGTTCGAGACCAAACAGATTCAGCCCCGAATTTTGTATTACGGCACGCCTGTCGTGCTGCTTAACACGCTGAACGAGGATGAGAGCGTAAATATCAGTCCGATTTCGTCGTCATGGGCGCTGGGAGACCATATCATACTCGGACTCGGGCTGGGCGGGAAGGCCATCGAGAATTTGAGGCGTCATCCGGAGTGCGTGATCAACCTGCCAAGCCCTGCATTGTGGGCGAATGTGGAGCGTCTGGCCCCGTATACGGGCAAAGATCCCGTCCCCGAGTACAAGCGGGCTACCGGTTTTTCCTATGAAAAGGAAAAATTCAAAGCAGGCGGCTTCACGCCCGTTGAGTCGCTGTCGGTCAAGCCTTCCCGGATTGGGGAGTGTCCGATCCAGATCGAGGCCAAGGTGAATCATATCCGCGTTACAGACGCATTTGCCATCGTCGAGACGCAGGCGCTCCAAGTGCATGCGCATCCGGATATCGTGATGGGGGAGAACCATATTGATCCGGGGAAGTGGAGTCCCTTGATCTATAACTTCCGCCATTATTTCGGCCTCGGAGCGGAGCTGGGCAAAAGCTTCCGGTCGGAAACGTGAGTACGGAAACGGCTGCGGGTGTCAGGAAGGAACCCAATGAACTTGGCCGTTTGCGGCCCCGTGACGGGCGGGGAAACTTTTATCGGCTCGAAGCCGCCGTCTTTTTCGTTTATTTTAGATAAAAAAGTCGATTGCGGTTTTTAAATTGCGTCGTTTTCGTATAAGATGGAACTATATGTGCAATTACGGAAACGACAGGAGACAACCATGAATCAACCGCTTTATGGCGTATGGCTAGGTGACGTGTTTTTTTGTTTTTCGGGAGAGATGTCCGAACCGCGCGTGGATGCTTGGAGCAAGGTCGTCAGATCGCTGGTCATGACGGACGGCTCGAAGCCCTTTGCCCAGGCGGCGCTGCGGCTGGCGGAGCTGCGCTACCCGTCGCCTTCGGCCGGCGTGCGCACGGCGCGGCGCGGGGAGCGCCGGCAGCTGATGGGCCGCACCCTGGAGGGGCTGGCTTTAACGCCCGCTGACGCCTTTGCCATGCTGCTCGCTTGCGATGAAGAAGCATGCTCCCGGCTGGGCATTACGCCTGGCGCGGAGATGGGATATTGGTCCAAGGCGGCCAAGTTCGCGCTTGAGCTGCTGCTGCGCGGCCAGATAGCGCCCGGAACCTCTGCCGTATCAGCGGGAGGCACCAGGCGGCGTGCCGGCGTGCTTGCGGTGACGGGCAGCTGGAAGCCGAAGCTGAGAGAACCGCAGGATATCGAGCGTTTCCTGCAGCTGGCGGCGAGCATGCCACCGGTTGCGCTTGGCGTCCCTGCCCTGCTTCCCGGCGAGCCGCTCACGAAGCAGGCCGCAGCGGCAGCCGTGCTCCATTCCTTCCTGAGCGCGATGATCCACTCACGCGTCCAGGAGGTGGTGCGTGGCCAAGAGAGCAGGCTGTCGCGCTATCAAGCCGACTATCGCAGAGGCGCTTCGCCGTTGACGGAACTGTGGTGGAACAGCCTGCTGACTGTGAGCCGGACGATCGCCGTCCAGGGAAGCGTCGAGGAAATCGTCGCGCTCTCCGATGATGTGGCTTCGGTTGGCGCGACGGCTATTCCCGCGAGTCCGGAAGAAGAAGGTTCGCGGGAAGGGCTGCTGAAGCTGGGGCTTCGGCTTGCCCCGAGCCATTCGGAGGAGCAGGAGCGCTGGAACGTTTCGTTTTGGGCGGAGTTTCAGGATGAATTCGGCGCATGGCTGCCGATTGCCGCGATCTGGGGATACCATGAACGCGATATTCACCGCCGGGGAAAAGTATATGAAAACGTGCAGGAACAGATGCTGGGCCTGCTCGGGGAAGCAGCTGCGATTTCCCCCGAGATTGCGGGGGCGCTGCGCGTACCCGCGCCCCAAGGACTGGAGCTGACCTCTGAAGAGATGGTGGCTTTCGTCCGCAGCTCGGTTCCGCATCTGAATAAAGCCGGCATGACCGTGCAGATGCCGTCCAAATGGAGCCGGAAGGGACGCCGCAAGGTCGGCCTGTCGCTCAAAATGCAAACCGACGACAGTAAACCGGGGCTGCCGGTCATTGGCATGGAGCAGCTCGTATCGTTTCATGTCGAGGCTGCGCTCGAGGGGATGACGCTCACGCGCGAGGAGCTGGCTGAGCTGGCGGAATCCGCGCTGCCTTACGTGCAGTTTCGCGGGGAGTGGATCGAGCTGGATTTGAAGGAAATCCGGCAGGTGCTCCGCTATTTGAAGCGGCATGAGGAAGGCGAGATGGATCTGTCGGAATGGCTGCACCTGTCCGCCGAAGAAGGCGAAGAGCGGCTCTGGAAGGGTATTCCGGTGCTCGGGATCGAAACCGCGGGCTACCTACAGTCACTATTGGGAGAAGAGGGACCGCGCAAGGTGCCGGTCCGGCAGGTGCCCGCATCGCTTCACGGCGTGCTTCGCCCCTATCAGGAGCGCGGCTACCAGTGGTTATCGGCCATGAGGGATATGGGCTTCGGCGTTTGTTTGGCGGATGATATGGGTCTCGGGAAGACCATTCAGGTCATCACCTGCCTGCTGGAGCAGCATCGGAGCGATCTCAGCCCCGTGCTGATCGTATGCCCGACCTCGCTTCTGGGGAACTGGCAACGCGAGCTGCAGCGGTTTGCGCCGGACCTGAATCTCTATATTCATCACGGGAACCGCCGCCGGCACGGGACGGATTTTCTGCAGGAAGCGGCGAAGCATGATGTGGTCTTGACGACCTATCATCTGGCGGGACGCGATGGTCCGGATCTGGCTGCGATGACTTGGAGCTCCGTGGTTCTGGATGAAGCGCAGTACATCAAGAATCACCGCACAAAGCAGGCTCAGAGCGTGATGAAGCTTTCGGCTCCCCACCGCATCGCGATGACGGGAACGCCGGTGGAGAACCGCCTTGGCGAGCTGTGGTCGATCTTTCATTTCCTGAATCCGGGGTACCTCGGCTCGGCAACTTCGTTCCGGCAGCGTTATACGGCTGGGGACGTCGGCAGCGGGAAGCTGCAGGAGCTGCACAAGCTGGTCGCCCCGTTTATGCTGCGGCGGCTGAAGAGCGATCCGGATATCCGCAAGGATCTGCCGGAGAAGCTGGAGATCAAGTCCTACTGCACGCTTACGCCGGTGCAGGGAGCGATGTATCAGTCTGTGGTCGAGCAGGTTATGCAGCAGATCGGAAAAGAGACCGGTATTGCCCGCAAAGGCTTGGTGCTGTCCTCCTTGACCAAGCTGAAGCAGATCTGCGATTCGCCGCAGCTGCTCGGCAGGGAAGAAGCCAAAGGCACGAGGACGGAATCCTCCGGCAAAATGGAGCGTCTTTATGATTTGCTGGACAATATAGATGAAGCCGGGGAATCGGCACTGATTTTCACCCAGTACGTGGCGATGGGACATCTTATCGTCTCCAGGCTGGAGCAGCGGTATGGCGTGAAGCCGTTCTTTTTGCACGGGGGCGTCTCGAAAGCGGAACGGGATCAGATGGTGAACGCGTTTCAAAAGGGAGAGGGGGCGCGGTTTTTCGTGCTCTCCCTCAAAGCCGGCGGCGTTGGTCTGAACCTCACCCGCGCAAACCATGTGCTGCATTATGACCGGTGGTGGAATCCGGCGGTGGAGAATCAAGCCACGGACCGCGTATTCCGCATCGGCCAGAGCAAAAACGTACAGGTGCATAAGCTGATATGCCAAGGCACGCTCGAAGAGAGAATCGACGAGCTGATTGAACACAAAAAGGCGCTGTCCGAACAGGTCGTCGGCTCGGGTGAAACCTGGCTTACCGAAATGTCCGACCATGAGCTCCGGGAGCTGATTACGCTTCAGGGAGAGGACTGGATGTAAAGGACAGGGCAATCGATGACAGCAGACCGGGAGGGGTACTTGGTGACTAAGAAAAAAGAAGCATTCGAGCTGAGCATTGTACCCGGCTGGATTCATGCGGAAGAAGCCCGAGACCATACAAGCAGCGGGACGGAGGCGGGCTGGCGGGTAGATCTGCCTTGTCCGCAGCTTGCTCCCGAGGAGCGGGCGGAGATCATCGAGCATTTTACGGACGATCCTCTTGAGCTGAATGCTCTTCTGAAAAATCATCTGCCGGCATGGCTGGATGAAAGGATATCTCCGAAGCATTCCCCGGAAGCGGCGAAGGCGGAATGCCGCTGCGGGGAAACCGGATGCAAGCATGTTCCGGCCGTGATCCAGGCTGCGGAGCAGAAGCTTCAGGAAGAGCCGCTGCTCTGGCTTACCCTGATCGGACTTTCCCGCGAGGAGCTGCTGGACGCCGTTTTCCGGGGCTGGGCGGAAACGATGCCGGAGGCTGCTGAATCGTCGGATGACGAAGCGCTGGGCAGGCTGGAAGAGAAGGGGAAAACCGGACCCTCGGCAGGAGAATGGCTTGCGGAAGCGGCGGAGCAGGGGAAGCTGCACGAGCCGGGAGCAGGTTACCGGGATATAGCGTTTCATTTGAACGCCAAGCCGGAGGGGGAGCCGCGTATCGACAACTGGACGCCGCTTCTGCCGAATATCAAAGCGGTGCAGCAGGTGGTCGCGCAGCTGACTTCGGAGACGGCCGCCAAAGCATGGGAAGACTTAAGCGGCAAGCAGGATCCACAATCACGCCGTAAGGAACGCCGATAATCCACAGCGGATTATCGGCGTTTTTGGCATATTCGGATTCAACCCTTTCCGGGTTCCCGCAAAGAACCTGTAAGGACTTCGGAGCGAGACCTCACTTTATAGGTTATTTTGCTGCTTTTCCTCGAATCAAGTACAATGGACATATGACATGTATGACAGGAAAAGCAGAGTAAGGAGAATGATGATGAGCAAGCAAGCTTGGAAAAGGGGATTGTTTACATGCCTGCTGATAACCGCATTGGTCCTGCCGACTGCGGTCTTGAGCGGCTGTGACAAAACCGGCGGTTCCGACAAGGAGCAGGGACAAGCCCTGAAGGGCGCAGGTCAAGGCGGACAGGAAGGGCAGGTTCCTGCCGATCCGGTCATGGCCAAACGCAGCGAAAGCGCGCTTCAGGCTACGATCAAGGAAGTGGACGGGAAGGAAGTCGTGACGAATCCGGAAGCGATGACCGTTATTGTGAACAAGCAGCGCAGTCTGCCGGACGGATATGAACCGACGGACCTTGTGGAGCCGAACGTTCCGTTCTCATTCGACGGCCCGCACGAGAAACGCCATTTGCGGAAGGAAGCGGCCGATGCGCTCGAGAAGCTGTTTGCCGGGGCCAAGGAGGACGGCATCGAGCTTCGCGCGGTGTCCGGTTACCGTTCCTACAGCCGGCAAAAATCCATTTTCCAGAACAATGTGCGGACGAAGGGCGAAGAGTATGCTTCCCGCGTGAGCGCCATACCGGGAATGAGCGAGCATCAGACGGGTCTCGCCATCGACGTCTCTAGCCCAAGCGCGAAGAATGAGCTGGAGGAGAGCTTCGGTGACACCACGGAAGGGAAATGGCTTGCAGAGCATGCGGCGGATTACGGCTTCGTGATCCGGTATCTGAAGGACCGGGAGGATGTTACAGGCTACGTGTACGAGCCGTGGCACATCCGCTACATCGGTACGGATTTGGCGCAGGACGTGTATAAGAGCGGCATGACGCTGGAAGAGTATTTTGACGAGGCGAATATTAAACTGTAGGCTAAACGAAGAAAAGGACGGACAGGCAGGGTGCCTGTTCCGTCCTTTTTGGCTTGCAAATGAATGAAGGGTCAATCCTCATGGATGGGCTGGAGCTCCTCCGCGACATACTCTCCGGCCTGAGCCAGAATCTCCTCGCGCAGGCGCAGCATCTGGTGGTCCAGCTTGTCGGCAGCTTCCGCGGCTTCCTTAAGCTCGCCGACGACATGGTTTGGAACACGCTTATCGTATTTATAATAGATGATATGCTCCATGCTGGCCCAGAAGTCCATGGCGAGCGTCCGCATCTGGATTTCAACCTTCATCCAGCGCGTGCCCTCAAACAGGATCAGGGGCACCGCCACGATGACATGCAGGCTTTGGTAGCCGTTTGGCTTGGGCTTGGCGATATAGTCCTTGATTTCGATAATGCGGATGTCATCCCGGTGCGCAAAATGATCGAGCAGGCGGTAAATATCCTGTACAAAAGCGCAAACGATCCGCATCCCGGCAATATCGTGAATATGGGTCAAAACATTGTCGAGTGTAAAATCAAAGCCCTTGCGCTCGAGCTTATTAATGATGCTTTTCGGTTCCTTGATCCGGACTTTAATATGTTCAATCGGACTGTAACCATCCTGAAGTTTCAGCTCCTTCTTGATGAGTTTAATCTTATTTTGGAGCTCTTCCAGGGCGAGCTGATAAAGCATCGGAAGCTTTTTCCATTCATTGAACTGATTCAGCAAATTGTTCTCGATATCGAGCTTCTGCAAATCCTTTAACGAGACAGAACCTGTGACAAGCTGATGATTCGATTCTTCTTTCAATGGACGTTCTCCTATATCTGCTTTTATTTTGAAAATCATGGCGGGCCGGTTCCGTGTTCCGGCTCTCTTTTCATTTTACCTGAAAGAAAGGAGCTTAGGCAAAACCTTACATAAAGAAATTTCGAAAAACATGAAAAGCCCCTGCGGAGCAAGGGGCTCGAATAGGAGCCTTTTACTGGGCAGGGGCTTCGGCTTGTTCTAGGCTACTTGTTCAGAGGAGAACCGTCATAGCCGTCATCGTGATAGTCGGTCTGATGAAGCTTGGGAAGAATGTTCATCTCGTCGATTAGCCGTTTGGTATCCTCGTCGCCGATTTGATGCAGATAGGCATATAATCCGATCAGCTTCTCATCGAATTCTTCCATGGCGTCATCGTGGTCGGCGGACTTGTACGGAACAAACGCTCTACGGAAGGTATATTCATCATCTTTGATCAGCTCGTTCATTCGATCCCGCAGATCGGTGACTTGGTCATCCGTCAGCATCATCTCGAATTCGGTGGAATCACCCGGTACGTCCTGGATCAGGTTATGCGTCACAGAAATATAATAGCGTTTCTTACCTTGTTCCATAAGAAAAGATCCCTCCCTCACCTATGCCTTTTTTGCTCCTGACGGATGCCCTGCATACGAAAGGAGGAATGTTCATGGCATAAATGGCTTTACTTTTTCTTACACGAAGCCGTCTTCTTTGAATCATTCTCGTGAGAGGCTTTGACGCCAAAAGCTTCCAGCAGAAAACGCGAGGGAGGTGCCGGCTTGCCGTGGTAATAGGCGGGCGAGCTTATGTAGAGCCTCTCTTTAGCCCGGGTGACCGCAACGTAAGCTAAACGGCGTTCCTCTTCGAGTGCCGCCTCGCGGATCTGCTGTTCGGAGGCGGCAGGGACGGTGGCTTTCATCTCTTCCGGTGGCTTCTCTTTCAAGGCTGTCCGGTGCGGGAGTATTCCTTCGCTTGCTCCGATCCAGTATACATACGGAAATTCAAGCCCTTTGGCCCGGTGGATCGTCATCAGTTGTACGGCGTCCCCGTCATGACGGTCCTTGAGGAGCTCCATCTGCGCATGGCGCCGCGACAGCTCGTCCGCATAGGTGACAAACTGTTCCACCGTATCAAAGCGCGCCGCGGCGCTTTCCAGCTCCTCCAGCGAGTCCAGGACCATCTCCTTGTATTGGGTATACACCAGAGGATCGCCCGCCTGAATGTACTTGTCATAGAAAAGGCGGCGCATTTCCTGCAGGGCATAGGCCGGCTTCATCGTTTGCAGCGATTTGATCAGCTTGATCCGCTCCTTCACGGCCGCCTGCTGAAAAGGCTGCAGCCGTTCCCAGCGCGTCAGGTGAATCAGCGGGTATTTCTTTCGCACCTGCTTTTCCTGCGCGGCAATGTAGGCGAGGCTTTCTTCTCTCGGAACGTACAGCGGACCGAGCGCGCCGGGCAGAGACTCCATCCGGCGTGGATTCAGGCTGAGCCGGAGATGATCCATCAGCGGCTTGATCAAGGTTTGATCATAAAACACGGAGGAGCCGCCATGCTGAACGAACGGGATCCCTCGCAGCAGCAGCTGTTCCAGCACGGAGCGGCTGCTGCCCGCGGTGCGGTGCAGAATCGCGATGTCTTTGTAAGAGGCATGCCGCAGTTTGACCTGCTCGGTAATGTGAGCGACCACCCAGGCCGCCTCTTCCTCGGGATGCGCAGGGAGCGCGTAATGCGGCATGTAGCCCTTCGGTCCGGCCGCCTTCAGCACCTTGTCGCGCCGGAAGCGGTTGTGGCGGACGATGGCACTGCCCAGCCCGAGAATCCGGCTGTCGCTGCGGTAATTGATGTCGAGTATCACAATTTTGCTTTCCGGATAGATCTGATCAAATTCCAGGATGGATTCCTGCCGGGCTCCGTTGAACGTATATATGGTCTGGTCATCGTCGCCGACAACCGCAAGATTCCGGTGTGCCGCCGCGAGATACTGCACGAGCTCGTACTGGACGGTATTGGTGTCCTGAAATTCGTCCACCATCAGCCAGGTATAACGGCTCTGCAGCCGCTTGAGGAACATCCGGTCCTCCATGCGCCGCCGCAGCTGCAGCAGGATATCGTCGAAGTCCCACAAATGCCTTTCCTGCTTCCAAGCCTCATAGGCTTCCAGTATCCGTTTAATGGAGGCTTCCTCGGCGGATTGGTCAGGCAGCTCTTCGACGCCCCGGCCCTGCATTTTCCATGCCGACAATGCGGCCAGCAGCGTTTCCGGCTGATAAGTCTGGGAAGGATCATGCCGGCGCAGAATCATTTTCATGATGGTTTGCTGGGCGTGGGACTCTCCCATAATTTGCTCCTTGCAGCCGTCCCTTCGCAGCAGCAGGAGCGCAAAAGAGTGAAAGGTCCGCGCTTCCACGGACTGGGCTGCCGCGGGACTGACGCCGGGCATCCGGCCGATCCGTTCCTTGATTTCCTTGGCTGCCTTACTCGTAAATGTAACCAGCAGAATGCTGGAAGGCGCAATGCGGCGCACGGCTATCAGATAAGCGGTCCGCGCCGCCAGCACGGTCGTTTTTCCGCAGCCGGCGCCGGCAAGAATGAGCATCGGGCCTTCCCCGTGGCGTACCGCTTTAATTTGTGGAGCGTTCAGCAGGATGTCGTGGCGCTCCAAATCCCTGAAGAAGAAGGCGTCGGCCGCCTGCTCTTTCACCAGCTCGCGGCTGGTGAGGGCGGGAGCTGACTTGGCCTCCGGAGCCTTAGAGGAAGACGGCACCAGTGCCGGAACGCTGGTGAGGGTCAGCGGGTTGTTTTCCATGGCTGCATCCTCCTTTGATGTCTGTTCATAATTATGAGGGGATTGCTTTTTTCACAAGCGCCCCTTAAATTTGGTATGATATAACCACCTCAAAATGCATGCAGTCCATTATACCCCGAGAAGACGGCGGACGAGAAGGCTGAAGCGAAAGGTTGAGGAGATTTCACAGCAGGGCCCGGGCATGGTATCTTTGTAACAAGAGGATTTCAATCATCCCCTTGAAATGTTCATCATGCAAATAAATAATGAAAAAAAACAATATGAATGAATTCGGGTATATATATTGAACGCAAAATGGCATTTGCCTTCATTCCCCTGGATGGATTGGGACAAGAGGATCCGTTTTCGTTCGATATGTAGAGAAAATGACATGTTTCATGGGATGAGTTTTTTGAAAAATGGAGGAGAAAACCGATGAATATCTTGCAACGTATCAAGGATGGAGCGAACCGCGCAACCGAAAAGGCGCAGGGAGCCGTTGAAGTCGGCAAGCTGAACGGGCAAATCGCCGAGATAGAGAAGGAAATGGAGCTTCATTTCATGGAAATGGGCCGGGCTTTTTATGAGGGGTACCAGATCGAGGACCTGACTTCGGCCGAACGCGAAATGATGAAGCACTCCAAAGCATGTGACAGCCTGCAAACGGAAATCGACGAGATTCGCCAGCGTATCGCTGAGCTGAAGAACGAAAAGCTGTGCCAATGCGGACGTACGGTGGAGCTTGACGCCAATTTCTGCCCGGCCTGCGGGCGGAATTTGCGCGGAGAGACGCATACGGAGAAACGGCCCGAGTCCCGGGCAGCCTCTTCGGCCGCCGTATTCGAGAGCGAAGATTTCGGGGAAACCAAAATTTACCGGGAGCCCGTGGTCAGAAATGATGAAGTTGAAGATGAAGACTCCGATGAGGTCCGCCTCTTTCACCGGGAAGAAACCGGGGCTTCCGCTGAACGTGCCTATGATTTCGATGATTATGATCCCAAGTCGAGCTGGGATGAGCCGGATGAAGAGGAGCTGTACCCGGACGAACGGGAACGCCGGCAGTCGGAAGAGCTGGAGCGCGAGCGTGAACGCCAGCTGGAGCTGGATCGCCGCATCCGTTACTGGAAGGACAATAATGACGGACCGGTTGAAAAGCCCATCGCCGACTCAACGCGCGATACGGTCAAATGCCAGATCTGCCGGGCCGATCTCCCCAAAGGCTCCAAATGGTGCCCGCGATGCGGAGCGGAACAAATATAATTTCATGCCTTGAATCATATATCTTATGGAGTAACCATGGTTTTCTGCACTTATGCATACGGGAATGACCGCATTCGGATAGCGCAATAGGAAACACAAGGGTTTTTCGCAGCTTGGGAGGACAAGATGATGGAACAATTGCTACAGCATCTGCGGAATTTGGGTTTTACGGAGATGGAAGCAAAAATTATGGTGGAGCTGGCCGGCAGGGGGCCATCTTCGGGCTATGAAGTGGCGAAAGGGCTTGGCGTGTCGCGCTCAAACGTGTACGCCGCCCTGCAGCGCCTGTCACAGCACGGATTTTTGCGGCGCAGCGCAGGGGAACCCGTCCGATACAGCATGCTGAAGCCTGAAGAATTAACGCAGATGATTTCCGGACAGGTCAAGGAATCGTTGTCCTTTATTGAAACGAGAATGCCGCGCGTGGAAACGGAACAGCAGCCCTTTTACAGCGTGGAGGGAGACCGCAATGTCATGGAGACGCTAACCCGCGAGCTCGAACGGGCCGAGCATGAAATCGTCGTGGACGTTTGGCGCGAGGAAGCATCGCTGGTCAGACAGGGACTGGAGGATGCCGAACGGCGCGGGGTCAAGTTGCTCTGGTCCTGCCTCGGCACGGATGCTGCCGTCAGCCGCCTGCTCCCTTGGCCGTCGCTCGGACAGGAACCGGCCGGGATCGACATGGGCCGGCGATTCTCATTCGTGATTGACCGCCGCTGGTGCATGCTCGGCATGCGCGGGGAGGACTGCGCGACGCAGGGGCTCGTGACCGAGCATCCGGTGATGGTGGAGCTTTTGCTTCATCATTTTACACAGGAAATGGTGCTGTTCGAACTGGAACAGGACATCGGGGAAGAACTCGCAGAACGTTACGGGCCCAGGTATGAACGGATTTACCGCAAATACGTCGGACCCGATCCGGCGCAAGCACCGGAAGATGAGCATATGTCTGTACAGGAAAAGGACGCCTAAGGCGCCCTTTTAACTTTACCTTTAAAAACGGAAGTATTCGCTAGAGCTTCTTCAGTTCTTTGAATACATGGAGATAATCATCACTTTTATGAGGCACGAATTGTTGTAATATTAAAGTGGTATCAAAAATTTGGGCGCTGTCCCTTTCATCCTGCGCGGAAAGGATGCCCGAAGCCTTAATGGCGGAAACGCGTCTTTCAAAAAGCGCGATGGCGTCATCCAGATCCGTTTCATACAGTCCGGCGACTTCTTCCTTTTGGAGGCGGAAAGCGGTAAGCGGGAGGTTCAGCAGGTAGCCGAAGACGAAGCATTTCTCCCGGTCGATGAAGGCTTGGCCGCCGGCGGTGCCGGTTGCGTAATAATCAATGGTGCCAAGGGAGGTCAGCTGATCCATCCGGACGGGGATACCGAGTTCCTCTTCCACCTCGCGGACGGCGTCCTCGACGGTTTCGCCTGCGGACAGATGGCCGGCTGCCGTAATGTCGAAGAGACCCGGGAAGGTATCTTTGGTGTCCTGGCGCTTTTGAAACAGGATCTTGCGTCCTTCCGGCGTATCCCTTGCGATCCAGCAGTGGAAGGAATGGTGGAGATAGCCTTTGGCATGAACCTCATTCCGAGGTGCGGTACCGATTTTCTGGTCGTGCTCATCATAAATATCGAATAATTCCTGGCTCATGGCTGCAACAACTCCTCCGGGCAAATTCAAATCATGAATATTATCCCGCAGGTTCGATTGCATGGCAAGCTGGGGCCCGGTTGAAGGATAGGGTTCATAAAATCATGGGAAAGTGAGAGATGGTCATGGAATGCATCGTTCGTTTCGAAGTGAAGTACAGGCAGGAGTTGAAGCGTCTAAGGGGATTGCTTTTTATCGAGAAGGGGAAGAAGCCCGAAACCCGGCAGCTGCTGGAGATGTTTAAGGATATGAAATACGAGGTGGCTTTAACCGATCCGGACCGGCTGCTGTTCACTCCGGTAGCGGCAGGAGCGGACTACGAGTACATTCGCATCACGGAGCTGGATACCGGCGAGGAGAAATACACGGAGGATCGGGATTTGAAGAACCTGATCGGCAGCCTTCTGCCCCAGCGCCCGCCGGGATTGTAGCCGCGGGCTGTCCCGCGGCCTTCATCCGGCTGATTGCCGGTTCGATTAGACTCAGCCATGCTCCGGAGCTGCGTCAAGCACGGAAGTGCAGTGAGCGCAGCGGCTGGCAGCGGCAGGGATCTCGGATAAGCAGTAGGGGCATTCCTTGGTCGTTTTCTCAGGCTCCGGCTTATCATGTTCCCTGTTTTTGATCCAGTTAATGCCCTTCACCAGCATGAAAATGCAAAACGCCACAATCAGAAAATCGAGAACAACGTTGATGAATTGGCCGATGGCGATGACGGGCGCTCCGACCTTCTGAGCATCCGCCAGCGTATGGATCGGAGTTCCGTCAGACAGTTTCAGATCAGGCTTAAGCGGAATGATCAGATCCTTAAAGTTGACGCCCCCCAGCAGGAGCCCGATCGGCGGCATAATAATGTCGTTGACGATGGACGTGACGATTTTGCCGAACGCACCGCCGATAATGACGCCGACGGCCAGATCGACGACGTTGCCGCGAACGGCAAACTCCTTGAATTCATTAATAAAACCCTTCATTATGGTTACCTCCAGACTCTTTCTATGATTCTATGAATCGTATGTGACAATCTCATTATCACATCAGAATCTATTATCAAATTGATTCAAGTATAAACGAGATTGGGGTCAAAATCAGCAATTTCGATGAATTTCCGGGCTGTATCGCCACCCTCCATCAAATACCTCTTTCTTTTTATGCCGGTTATGCGGTATACTTCATGCATTGTCTATACGTTTACTGAAAACTTTCATAAGGCTTCTCGTATATGTGCAGGAATGGGCCTGCATGTCTCTACCCGATCACCGGAATGGTCGGACTACGGGAATGACGAATGGTCGGGCGCTTGTCCCGACGTCTTTGAGTTGTTTCCGTGAGTCCGTCCTGAAACCGAGCGCTGCCTGCAAGGCTGCGCCTGGAAGAGGCGGGCTTTTTTGTTGTTTTTCGGAGAATGCGAACCATGGAGATTTGAAGGGGGAAAAGTAATGCAATTGTTAAAGCAAAAAGTGATGAACGAAGGTATTGTGCTCAGCAACCAGGTACTGAAGGTCGATTCGTTTCTGAACCACCAGATGGATCCTGTTCTCATGAAGGAAGTGGGAAAGGAATTCAAGCGTCTGTTCTCAGACCAAAAGATTGACCGTGTGCTTACGATAGAATCCTCCGGGATCGCGCCGGGCATCATGACCGCCTTGGAGCTAGAAGTGCCTCTGATTTTTGCGCGCAAGCAGAAATCGCTCACGCTGCGGGAGGATATTTATGTGGAAAAGGTCTTCTCCTTTACGAAACAGGAAACGAACGAAATTACGGTTTCCCGCAAGTTCATCCAGCCGGGCGAACGGGTGCTGATCGTGGATGATTTCCTGGCGAACGGCGAAGCGGCCTTCGGGCTCGCGCGGATCGTGGAGCAGGCCGGAGCGGAGGTCGCCGGCATCGGCATCGTGATCGAAAAGGCTTTCCAGCCGGGCGGCCGTCTGCTGCAGGAAGCAGGCTACCGCGTAGAGTCGCTGGTCCGGATCGCGGCTCTCGACAACGGCACCGTCACGTTTGCGGAGTAGCACTCCTTATCGACCGTGATCGGCAGCTTACATGCATTTACTTGCAGGCGTAAAATGAAAAACCACTTTCTGGGAGGAATCTTTCCGTGGAACGGAACCAACAAGGGCAGCACCAAGCTTCTATGATGAAAAACAGGAATCCTTTCAAGACTTTCTCGCTCGGCATTCAGCACGTGCTGGCCATGTATGCCGGCGCCGTCATCGTGCCGCTGATCGTAGGTAATGCACTCCATTTCACGACCGAGCAGCTCACATACCTCATTGCGATTGACTTAATGGCTTGCGGTCTGGCTACACTGCTTCAGGCATGGGGCAACCGTTTCTTCGGCATCGGACTGCCCGTGATGCTCGGATGCGCTTTTCAGGCGGTATCGCCGATGATTGCTATCGGTCTGAAAGACGGCGTATCTGCAATATACGGTGCGATCATCGCTTCGGGCCTCTTCGTTGTTTTATTCTCGGGGCTATTCGGCAAGCTGATTGCTTTATTTCCGCCAGTCGTTACCGGTTCCGTCGTGACGGTGATCGGGGTGACGCTGGTTCCGGTCGCGCTGAACGATCTTGGCGGTGGCGACGGAGCCAAGGCGGTCGGAGAATTCGGAAGCTTGCTGAATCTCGGACTCGGCTTCGGAGTATTGATATTCATCATTTTGATGAACCGTTTCGCAAAAGGCTTTATCCGCTCGATATCGGTTCTGATCGGGCTGATTATCGGCACGCTGGTCGCGGCGGCAACCGGGCATGTGGACTTGACGCCTCTGAAGGAAGCTGGCTGGTTCCATGCGGTCAGACCGTTCTATTTTGGAGCTCCGACCTTCCATGTCTCCTCGATTCTGACTATGATTCTCGTGGCGATCGTCAGTATCGCGGAATCGACAGGCGTGTTCATGGCGCTCGGAAAGATCGTCGACAAGGACATTTCCTCCAAGGATCTCGCCAAGGGATACCGGGCTGAGGGTCTGGCGATCGTGCTGGGCGGCTTGTTTAACTCGTTTCCTTACACCACTTATTCGCAAAACGTCGGTCTGGTGCAAATGAGCCGCGTGAAGACACGGGACGTTATTTTCGTGGCGGGGGGCATCCTGATCGTGATCGGCTTCGTGCCGAAAATCGCCGCACTCACCCAGCTCGTTCCGACTTCGGTGCTCGGCGGCGCGATGGTGGCCCTGTTCGGAATGGTCGTCTCGTCCGGTATCCGGATGCTTGGAGGCCAAGTGGACCTGAATAAATTCGAGAATCTGTTTATTATCGCCTGCTCAGTAGGCATGGGGCTTGGCGTCAGCGTAAGCCCGGACCTGTTCAAGGTGCTTCCGGATTGGGCCCGCATTCTCGTCGACAACGGCATTGTGGCCGGAAGTGTGACGGCGATCGTGCTCAACCTGCTGTTCAATGGACTTAAGGGAGGAAGGCTTCCGAATACGGAAGATGCAGGAATGAAAGAAGGACAAGCCGCCTAAGCGGGCTTGTCCTTCTTTTTTTGGATTTCAGAACGTTCTGCGGGTCATTCGGTATCTAGTATTCTATGATTTCATTTTCAACGGATTATACAGCATACACCTGCAGCGCGCTTGGCTCCACGAATATATCGAACGGCCCGGTGGACATGTTCTCCCCATCGCCCAGGGCAAGCCGCTGCTGTTCGAAATGAACGGACATCTCCTTGCCCCGCATGAAAGTCACGAAAGGCAGATGCACATGCTTTCCGCTAAGCACGGTCGGAAACAGGCGGAGGAGCTGCAGGCGAGAGCAGCCATGCACGATGCAAATATCCAGCTGCCCGTCACCGGGATGGGCCTCGGGACAAATATGCAGTCCGCCGCCGTAGCTTTTGACGTTGGAGATGGCGGTAAGCCAGGCGCCGGAATAGGTCGACGTCACGCCATCGCAGGTCACAGTGACGCTGCACGGCTTGAAGGTCATGAGCGTATGCAGGATGCCGACAATGTAGGCCGCTCTGCCGACGCGGAAAAAGTTGCAGACCTTTTTATACAGGCTGGTGTTGACGTTCTCGGCGACCTGCGCGTCGAAGCCGATCGCGAGTGCCGTCAGCGTCAAGCCGCCGGAGGTGACGATCAGGTCGGCCGCCGTGGTTTGTCCGGAGAGCATGACCTCAAGCGCCGACAGCGGATCATGCGGGATGCCGAAGCCGCGCGCGGTGTCATTGCCTGAACCTGCAGGAATAACGGCGAGCGGAATGCTGAAGTCTTTCAGTACGGGCAGCACGCTGTGAATCGTGCCATCGCCACCAATGACGGCCACACCCTGCCAATGCTCCGTCTCGGAGAGGGTGTCTGCGATGAGGCTGGCCGCCTGTTCGGCGCTTTCGGTAAACAGATAGCGGTACTGGATCGCCTTGGAATCAAGCGCGTCCTTGATTTTAAGCCAGGTACGGTACCCGTGGCCATTGCCCGACTTTTTGTTGACTACAAACAGATACATTCGATTTCCCCCATGTCATTCAATGAACCCTTTATCTTTATTGTAAGAAGTTCAAGGTGAAAAGGGAACCCTGAAATAATGGACATATGGAAGGTTTCACAGATGACGGAGCTGTTTCTCGGCAAAATCACCGATCCAGGGAAGCTTCAGCCATTTTCCCTGCAGCGAGCTGAAGAGCAGCACGATCCACATGACCACCGTCACAATGGAGAGGAGTCCGGCGACCAGCGGGCCGATCAGGGGAATAAAGCCGCAGAGGACATGGGCGATCATGACGGCCCCAAAAGCGAAAACCGACTGCAGGGCATGAAACAGGACGAAGCGGCTGCGCTTCTCCAGCGCAAGAAATACGATGCCGCCGATGAAGGCGAATAAGTAACAGAGCGTTGCGGCGATATTTTCGGGCAGGCCGGTGGAGGATTTGAAAAAAGGGGACATAAAGTGACCACTCCTTGTCTGACTTCGGATTGTTGTATACATATGTCCGGCACAGACAAGTTATGTGAAGCAAAAAAAGCATCCGGCTTCTTCGGATGCTTTTTTGCATAGCTTATTCAAATGTGACACTGCCGAAGGCTAGGAAGCGTCGCCGCCCTGGTGCTGCTTGCGCGGATGCGTGATTTTGCCGATCTTGTCGGTATCGTTCTCTTTCGGTACCAAGCGGGGGTCCGTCCGGCCATCGTGATGGTTATCGTAAATGAATTCGCTCAGCTGCCATTCGGTCGTGCCAAGCATCGGATCGGAGGGGAAGTCTTGTCCCCGGTGCAGCACTTCTTCGCGGCCCCACTCATTGGTGTACACCCCATCGACTTCGACTTCTTCACGGGAAACGGGCAGCATCGCTTTGTCTTTATTGTTCATTCCTTAAGTCCTCCTTCATGGCGCTGTCGGAAACAATGATGCAGAAGACGTAAAACTGCCTTCTTAACGTTCCCTGCGCGATCTTGGTTTATCCGTCAGCGCATCGCTTCCAGAATGAACCGCTGCAGCAGCGGCCTTGGATTTTTCCAGCGGCTGACCTTGCTGTCTGCGGTGAACACAACAACTGCATCGGCCTCGGGGAAAAGGTAGAGCTGCTGTCCGCCGTGCCCGTGGGCGCAGCTGAAGCTTTGGCCGTTCATTTTGCCTGTCCACCAGCCGAAGCCGTAATCTCCGAAAGCCGGATAGCCGTCCACCTGCGGCTGAAGCGCCTGAGAAAGCCATTCCGGCGGAATGACCTGAGCACCGTTCCATTTACCGCCATTCAGGCAGCAGACGCCGAGCTTGGCCATGTCCCTTGAGGTGAGATACAGGCCGACATGTCCCATGCTGTGCCCTTCGGGACTGGAGGACCAGGCGGCATGCTCGATTCCAAGCGGTCCGAATACATGATCCCTGGCATAAGCAAACGCATCCTGGTCGGTACACTCTGACAAAAGGACCGACAGGAGATGTGTATCGACGCTCCGGTACTGAAATCGTCCGACCATTTCCGGAAGCACGGGCAGGGAAAGAGCGAAGGATGTCCAATGTCTGCTGCGATGAAAACGGTGAATGAGGGGCTCTCCGAGCTTCTTGCCCGTCTGCCACGCGAGCCCGGTGGTCATGGTCAGCAGTCGCCGCAGGGTCAGCGTGTCCTTCAGCTCGGGATGGGTCTGTTTACGGACATACCGCTCCAGCACAGGCAGCAGCGGCTGATCCAGCTCAGGAAGCAGGCCTTGGCCAGCGGCGATGCCCGTTAGAATGGACGTCACGCTTTTGGTGGCCGATCTCAGATCATTCAGCGATCCGCTTTCATGGCCGTTATAGTATTGTTCGTAAATCAGGCTTCCTCCGCGTGCCACAAGAAAACTGCGCATTTTCGGGAAGGAATCCCGAATCTCGGCGTCAGCCTGATCCAGCAGATGCAAGTCGCAGTCCGCTTTTTCAGGCCGCCGATAAGGAATAGACGGGGTCCGGTATAAGGGCGATTTCATCAGCAGCATGCTGCCTTGATCCATGCATTGCACTCCTTTCATGACCGGCCAATGAAGCCCGATCATCCATCATTATTTATTAACTTAACCCAATCCGCCGATGACTAAGATAAGAAGCTTTAAATTCAATGTAAAAAAACTTAATCTATTCATTTTTTTGGAAAGCTGTTTTGTTCAGCAGAATATGATACAATGAAGGGAGTGATTCAGTCTTACCGTCTTGGGGTATGTTATTCATCAGTACCTTAGACGGCAGCCGGGAGCGTTCAGCCCAAACCTAAATAACTAACTGCAAACGACTACTTCTTCATGTCAGGTAAGGTCTTTTCGGCATTCTCTTAATTGGAGCAATCCATTCAAGTGTTTTGGGAGGGAACTATCATGGCAACTAAAGGTCATAACGAAGTTAAAGAAAGTCTGCGGGAAATGACACGGATATTCCGGCCAAAAGATCCGAAGAAATTCGTGAAGGAATACGTCCGGAAATATCATATTATGGGAGGGTACGAAGAAGAGTTAACCTCGGTTGTGGAGCATGAATTGGGAAGAATGAATTCTTCCGTTTCATAATCACTACGTCAAACAATGACATGAAACACATATGATCAACCGCATTCTCGCGAGCCGCTTCGCGAGCTGCGGTTTTTTTGTTTTTGCGTGCGGCTGTACAAGCGCCCTTTCGCATATAGTGTATCATTCCCCGTTTGATGGGCAATACGCGTGAAGCGAGAGGAGCAGCAGCATGGAGATCAGCTTGAAAAGCAGGGAAGAGATCGGATATATGCGGGAGGCGGGCCGCATACTGTCCGCATGCCACCGGGAAATTGCCGCCATGATCGCTCCGGGAGTCATTCCCCTTGCCATTGATGCCTTCGTGGAAGCGTATCTGGCACGGCAGGGCGCCACTCCGGAGCAAAAGGGCTACAGAGGCTTTCCTTTTGCCACCTGTGCCTCGGTCAACGACACCATCTGTCACGGATTTCCGAACGACGTGCCGCTGGCCGAAGGCGATGTGGTAACCATCGATATTGTCGTCAACAAGGACGGTTGGCTTGCCGACTCCGGCTGGAGCTATGGCGTAGGGCGTCTCAGCAGGCCGCTGCAAAAGCTGATGATGAAAACGGAGCAGGCGCTGTATGCAGGGATCGACCAGGCCAGGGTGGGAGCCACGACCGGAGATATCGGACACGCGATCGAAAGGGCAGCACGCAAAGGACGCTACGGCATCGTAAGGCCGCTGGTGGGCCACGGCATCGGCCGGGTCATCCATGAATCGCCGGACGTGCCGAATTACGGCAGGCCGGGAGAAGGCGTGAGACTGGTGGAAGGCATGGTCATTACCGTGGAGCCGATATTCACGCTGGGGCCGACGGGCGCCGTGCTGTGGAACGATGACGGCTGGAGCATTCAGACGGCCGATGGCACGAGCGGCGTGCAGTTTGAGCATACGATCGCCGTGACGGAAGAAGGACCGTTGATTCTGACCCGGCAGGAGCCCTTTTAAGGGCTCTTTTTTTGTGGGAATTTGACGGATTGGTGACGATTCAAAGCTTGGAAAAAGGGGAAATATGAATGAAAGGGAAGAAATGTGGGTATACGAAAAGGGATTACCAAGGTTCCAAACCGAGGGGTGCAAGAGGGGGGAGCAGAGGCGGTGGAAACGATTGCAAACGCTTGTGTGGCGCGACTTTCAGCACTTTTCGAACAATTTGTGAACTAGGTCAGAAACATTGACAAAATAGTACCTTAAACTTATATTAAATAGGTGATTGTTTTAATTGACAGTAGCAATTCATCCGTTATAGCGCAGGTGAATGACCGCCGAATGTGTCTTTGGCGGCGCCTGTGAAAATGTAAAAAGTGGGGTAGATCAATGATGAAACGGTGGCAGGCTGTAAAGCGACTCCTTCCCTTGCTCGCAGTATTTTCTCTGCTTTTAGCCGGGTGCGGCCGCGAGGACTTGTCGGCATTACGACCACAGGGGCCTGTGGCGGAAGGACAATACGATTTGATGAAGCTATCAATCACGATCATGATCGTGGTCCTAATCATCGTATTTGCAATTGCGGTTTACGTTTTGATTAAGTTCCGCAGAAAAAAAGGACAAACAGATGTGCCTGAACAAGTGGAAGGAAACTTCAAGCTGGAGATTATCTGGACTGTAATTCCGCTGATTCTGGTGTTCATTCTCGCCGTTCCTACGGTTCAAAAGATTTTTGCTTTTGGTGATGATCATTATAATGAAAAGGGTTCCGTACAGGTGAAGGTGACTTCGCACCAATACTGGTGGGAGTTCGAATATCCGCAGTACGGCGTGAAAACGGCTCAGGAACTGATGATTCCGACCGGCAAAAACATTGCGTTCGAGCTGAAAACCGCCGACGTGCTTCACTCCTTCTGGGTACCATCCCTGTCCGGTAAAATGGACACGAACCCGGACGGAACGATTAACCGTTTCAGCTTCAGCACGGATAAAGAAGGGGTATACCGCGGTAAGTGCGCCGAGCTTTGCGGTCCTTCGCACGGTCTGATGGAGTTCAAGGTCAAGGCTGTCAGCCCGGATTCGTTTGACAAATGGGTAACGGCCATGAAAGCTCCGGCTGTCTTGCCTAAAGATCAAGCACTGGCTGAAACGTTCAAGAAATCTTGCCTGTCTTGCCACGCTGTAGGTGATCAAGGTGGTCCAGTAGCTCCGAATCTTACAGGCATCGGTTCCCGCGAATCGGTTGCCGGTATCTTGCTGAACGAAGGTCAAGACGGAGGCAAACCGGTGAAGGAAAACCTGAAAACATGGCTTGAAGATCCACAAGCTGTGAAACCGGGCAACAAAATGCCAGCTCCAAAAGATTTGGGTCTGACAGATGAACAAATCGATGGCATTGCCGATTACTTGGCTAACTATAAGTTGAACTATTAATCAGCAACAGCAAGATTTTATAAGAGGGGGTACCAACCTTGGCTCATGCTCATAGTGTCAAGCGCCATAAGGGCTTAATGGATTGGCTTACAACAGTCGACCATAAGAAAATAGCCATACTTTACTTACTGGCTGGCGGTCTGTTCTTCGGAATCGGCGGTATTGAAGCGGTGTTGATCCGCTTGCAGCTGATCAAGCCGATGAACGATTTCGTCTCAGCCCAAACCTTTAACGAACTGATTACGATGCACGGTACGACGATGATCTTCCTGGGCGTTATGCCCGTAATCTTCGCACTGATGAACGCGGTTATTCCGCTGCAGATCGGTGCACGCGACGTCGCGTTTCCGTTTCTGAACTCGCTTGGCTTCTGGACGTTCCTGTTCGGCGGCCTGCTGCTCAACCTGAGCTGGATTATGGGCGGTGCACCGGATGCCGGCTGGACGTCTTATACTCCGCTTTCAACAACGACATACAGCACGACCCACGGTGTCGATTTTTACACCGTCGGCCTGCAGATTGCCGGTCTCGGTACGCTGATCGGGGGCATTAACTTCCTGGCAACGATCATTACGATGCGTGCACCGGGGATGTCCTTTATGAGAATGCCGATGTTTACATGGACTTCCTTCATTACATCCGCGATGATCCTGTTCGCGTTTCCAGCCATTACGGTTGGTCTGGTATTGCTTTCGTTCGACCGGATTTTGGGAGCCAACTTCTTCGAAGTATCCAACGGTGGTAACCCCATCCTTTGGCAGCATATCTTCTGGATATTTGGTCACCCTGAAGTGTATATCCTCATCCTGCCGGCTTTCGGCGTGATTTCTGAGGTTATTCCTACATTTGCACGCAAGCGTCTGTTCGGATACAGTTCCATGGTGTTCGCGACCATCCTGATCGCCTTCCTGGGCTTCATGGTATGGGCTCACCACATGTTCACAACAGGCCTCGGTCCGGTTGCGAATGCGCTGTTCTCCATTGCAACGATGCTGATTGCGGTACCTACCGGTATCAAAATCTTTAACTGGCTGTTCACCATGTGGGGCGGACAGATTCGCTTTACAAGCCCGAACCTGTTTGCGATCGGATTTATCCCTACATTCGTTATGGGTGGCGTTACAGGGGTTATGCTGGCTTCGGCTCCTGCCGACTTCCAGTTCCATGATACCTATTTCGTCGTAGCCCACTTCCACTACGTTATCGTAGGTGGCCTGGTATCCGGCTTGCTCGCAGGCCTGCACTACTGGTGGCCTAAAATGTTCGGCCGCATGCTGAACGAAACGCTGGGCAAACTGTCCTTCTGGTTCTTTATCATCGGTTTCCATCTGACCTTCTTCGTACAGCATTTCTTGGGTCTGATGGGTATGCAGCGCCGCGTATTTACGTATCTGCCTAACCAGGGCTTCGATACGCTTAACATGGTAAGTACCATCGGTGCAATCCTGATGGGTATCGGTATTCTCTTCTTCCTGATCAATGCCATCGCGACGGCATTCAAGCCTAAAGGCGTTGCAGCGGATCCTTGGGAAGACGGACGTACGCTGGAATGGGCGATTCCATCCCCTCCGCCAGAGTACAACTTCAAGCAGACTCCGCTCGTTCGCGGCATCGATGCTTTGTGGAAAGAGAAAATGGCTGGCAACAAAGGCATGACTCCGGCAGAACCGCTTGGACCGATTCATATGCCTTCGCCAACGATCCTTCCTTTCGTGATGTCTGTAGGTATTTTCATCGCCGGTCTTGGATTCATGTTCAGTAAAGAGGATTTCTCGAATTCCTTTATGAGCCTGATTTTCAACAACTGGATTGTCGTGATTATCGGCTTGCTGATCACTTTCGGTTCCATGCTGCTGCGTTCCCTGTATGACGACCACGGCTGGCATATCGAAGTGGAAGAGCTGGAAGAAGAGGGGGTAAAAGCATGAGTGCAACGCACGCAGAAACGGTAGACGGCAAACTGCCTCACGAACCCGAAAAAGCGACGTTGGAAGGCCGCAATAAAGTGCTCAGCTTCTGGCTCTTCCTTGGTGGAGAGGCCGTGCTGTTCGGTACCCTGTTCGCGACATTTCTGGCGCTTCGCAATCAAACCAATGAGGGGCCTACTGCAAATGAGCTCTTTCATTTTTCTACAACAGCCTATGCGACCTTGATCCTGCTCGTCAGCAGCTTGACCAGTGTGTTCGCCGTTCAGGCGATGCACCGTCATAAAGTCACTGCGCTTCGCGTATGGTTGATGATTACCGTTCTTTTGGGCCTTGGCTTCCTTGGCCTCGAGATTTACGAGTTCACTGATTATGTGACTGCCGAGAAATTCGGAATGACAACGAGTGCGTTCTCCTCGGCGTTCTATACGCTGGTCGGCTTCCACGGAGCGCACGTTGCTTTCGGTGTGCTATGGATTTCGATCCTGATCGGACAGCTGTTCAAAAAAGGATTGACGGTCGTAACGGCGCCTAAGGTTTATGTGTCGGCAATGTATTGGCACTTTATCGACGTCGTGTGGGTATTCATCTTTACGGTTGTTTACCTGCTCGGAAAGGTGGGCTAAAACATGACTTCTGCAGATCATCAGGCGACTCATGACGTGGTGAAACATAGCGAACGTCATGAGGGACCCCAAAAGCATATTATCGTTTTCGTTCTATCTATTGTTCTGACAGCCATCGCGTTTGCAGCCGTCGCTGCAGGCGGTGTGAACGCCGCGTTTACAGTGCTGCTGCTGCTCGTTATGGCGGTGATCCAGGTTCTGGTGCAGATGGGTTACTGGATGCACTTGAAGGACCGGGGGCATATGATGCCGATCATCTTCATGCTTGGCGGGTTCTTCGTAGCCGGTACAGCGATTGTCACAGCATTGTATTGGGTTTGGTGGTAAAATAGAGAAAGAGGCGGGCTGTAGCCCCCTCTTTTTTTCAATGAAACAGGGATGTCACAAATTCGACAGATATGCGTCTGCCTGAGAGGAGGTTTTAACATGCTGGGGTTAGAATATTTTAGCTTTAGCGCTTTGTTCAGTCCGTTATTTCTGGCTTTTATGCTGATCGTGACGGCTGCTTATTTTCTTGTTATCGGACCCCTAAGTGAGAGGTTCGAAGGCGCTGAACCTGTGTCCATAAGCAAAAAGATCAGCTTCGTCTGCGGTATGTTGATCTTGTACCTTGCTCAAGGCGGACCGATCAGTCTGCTGGGGCATTTGATGTTTACGTTTCATATGACAACGATGGCACTGTCCTATCTGGTAGCGCCGCCGCTGCTCATGATGGGGATACCGGCATGGCTCTGGAGAGCGTTCCTCAAGGTGAATCCGTTTAAAAAGCTCGGGTTCTTTTCCCGGCCTGTGGTAGCGGCAGTCTTATTTAACGGATTATTCTCCTTCTATCACTTTCCTGCGGTGCATGACTATGTGATGCTGCATTTTGCGGTTCACCGGATTTATTATCTGGTCTTGTTCATTGCAGCGATCCTGATGTGGTGGACCTTGATCAATCCGCTCCCGGAAAAGGACAAAATATCGGGGCTTGCGAAGATCGGCTTCATTTTCCTGAACATGGTGCTGCTGACACCGGCCTGCGGTCTGATTATTTTCTCCACCAAACCGATGTACGCAACATACAGCGATCCGAATACCTGGGCCCAGGCTATGGGATACTGTGTATCCGGAGATCCGTCGAAGCTGCTTCAATCGTTTGGCGGTCCAACGTTTTTCAACATCATGAGCACAAAGGTAGATCAGCAGGTTGGCGGAATCGTCATGAAATTCATTCAGGAGTTTATCTTCGCATCCATGCTCGGAAAAGTATTTTTCCAATGGTATAAATCGGAGAATAAAGAAGACGATGATATCACGCCGGCTGAATTCAGCGAAGGATCACTGAACAGGGCGTAAGCTGATGTATCCGAAGTAAGGAGGATTTCCATGGATTTATACATGCTGATGCCGACCATCAGCACATCGTTTATTGTCATCAGTGCGATTCTGGTGGCAATTGGCTGGGTGCTCATTATTCAAGGCAAACGAGATGCCCACAAAAAGGTGATGATCTGCGGCGCGATTGCCGCGCTGCTCTTTTTCATCATCTACGTGTCCAGAACGGCCTTTGTAGGAAACACTTCCTGGGGCGGCTCGGACGAGCTTAAGGTGTATTATCAGATATTTCTGATTTTCCACATCACGCTGGCAACCGTGGCTGCCGTATTCGGCATTACCACTCTGGTTCTGGCCTTCAAGGAGAAATTCTCGAAGCACCGGAAATGGGGAAGAGTGACGGCGACGATCTGGTTTGTAACGGCGATTACCGGCGTAGCGGTTTATGTCTTGCTCTACGTGCTGTATCCGGGTGGACATACGAAGCCGGTATGGGATGTTATACTCGGGGCGTAGACCCGAACAGCAGCATGATCCCGCGAATAGGCGGTTCACAAAAGACCTTTTCAGATGTCTGCATGCAGGCATAGGGAAAAGGTCTTTTTGTGTTTGCCGTTACATAATAGTATCTGGGCGGATGTTCATGGGTCCGCCGCATCATTTTTTGAAGGAGTGGATGGGATACCTAACTTTTTCTCGCTATTTGTATGTTCTTGGACCTGGAATGTGGGTATTAAATAAGGAACGCCAAAAAATAAACGGTAACTTTTTGTGTACCAATCACGTTTAAAGTTTATAAGGGTGAACCTCAAAATCACTGAAAAGGTCCGGGAATCCACATGAAACGTATCGGCTTTATGAAACAGGGGAGTTGGAGGGGCAGACGCATTGCAATCGCGGTGGCTGCAGTATTGACACTGCTGTTCACGACCTCGCTTTCCCATCCCAAGGAGATGTCGGCAGATGAGCAGCATGAAGCAGGGCACAATCAGACTTCGGCAGATCTTAAGCCCGGAAATGATTCAGCGCCCGGTTCTGCCGGGAATGAGCCCGAAAGTGAAAGCAAACAGCCTGCGGTGCAATGCGGCGTGCTGAAGCTGGAGCAATCTTCAGAAAAAGGCATCAGGCAGATTCCGCTCTACTGCATAACAGGCAAGTTCTTCGGTGAAGACGTACCTAACAATATTCCCCACAGGGAATTTCCGGTGATGAAGGATATCTCGCTGCCGGCTGAGGAGCTTACGCGGTGGGGAGCCTTTTTCCTGAATGAGGGCAGCAGCCACGGCTATCTACTGCTTGCTCCGCGGAACTGGGAAGTCGCCACGGCCGAAACCGGGATGGACGGTTCGGTCAAAATTGAAATGAGGGATCCTGCCAATCCCCGAATGCACCTGACCTATCTGGATGTCGGAGCTTGCCAGGGATGCGCGATCGGGAAGATCGGCAGCTATTTTCCGAATATGCAGAAGTGGGCGGATGAAAAGGGATTTATGCCAGAGCCGCTGGCGTTTGAGAGCAGAACGGAGCTGAACGGTCACTTGGTCCGGTACACGCTGAACAAGGAAAATGAGCCTTACCGAACCACAGGTATGGCATACCGGCAGGTCGAGCAGAACAACACGCAGTTTACGATGCTGGAGCTTGAGGCACCTGAGGATAAGGCGGAAATGACCCAGGCCATGCTCGATTTTTTCGCCAAGCATCCTTCGATGTTCGTTTATTGATGAATAGGAGATGAGATAAGACCCGAAGTCTAAAGGACTTTGGGTCTTTTTGGGTTGTGTGCAGGCAAAACATAAAATTTTCCATAAAAAATAGGTGCTGCCTATTGCATGATGGATCATCACACTATATACTGTGTATAAAGATATACACAGTAAGCACACCGAACGGGTGCATATACACACCTTCAAGTACTTAGTTGAGCGGGGGAGAATCGTTTGGAAAACACGAAGAAGGCATGGTCCATGATCGTTAAGGATTTAAGGGGCGAGAAGAAATATTTTGTATGGACGATCATCTATGCCGCTTACATGGCTTTTACGTTCGGTATGGGAGTCCGCGCACAGATGGAATCTCCCCAAGTCGCAAGCCCGGTGTTCGACGGTTTGTTCCTGCTGCTGATTCCGATGCTGGGATTCTACTTCTCCCGAAGATCCTTCAAATACTTAAGCGAGGATTCATATACGCAGATGCTGGCTTATTTCCGGGCGCTGCCGATCCCCGACCACGTCGTGATCGCATACCGGCTGATGCAGATTTTCCTGGCCTTCCTTTTTAATGGCATCATTTTTTTCGGCCTGATGTACTGGATTGCTACACCGGTTCGAAGCGAAATGTCGGTCGCAGGTTACCTGGCGCTAGCCCTCACCTGGATTGGATACGGCATAATGATGTCCGGAGCGTATATGTACTTTGAATTTTCGAAACACGGCAAAGCCTATTTTAGATCAACCCTGATTTTGTTAGCCGAGGCGGTCATCGGGGCGTTGCTGGTTAAAATATGCGGCGGTAACCTGCTGCTCTACTCGTTTGAGGAGTCGGCGCGCTGGCGACTGTTGTCGCCCTTGATGTGGATCACGCTGGCTGCGGCGGCGGCAAGCCTCATAATCTTCTCGAGAATAACACTTCGTAAGCTCAGAAGCAGAGATCTGGTGTAAGAGTTATGAATATATGAACGCTTTAATAAGAAGCAAGAGGTGAGGTGCGAAAGGTGTGGATTCCTATACAGCTGAATGAAAATAGCGCTGAACCGCTCTACCATCAGATCGAATCCCAGTTAAGATCGCTGATCATCAGCGGACAAATCAAGGAGGGAACCCTTTTGCCATCGATCAGGGAATTCGCCGGAGGATTAAACTGCAGTGTTATTACGGTTCGCCGGGTGTATCAGGACCTGGAGAGCGAAGGGCTGCTGCGGACGAAGCAGGGAACCGGGACATTTGTCGCTAAGGTCGGAGATTCACAGCGTGAAGTATTCAGACGGGAAGCGGTTGAAGAGGCGCTGAGTTCCGCAGTCGATGTCGGCCTATCCATTAAAGTGGAGGAGGAAGAGCTGAAGCAGCTTTTTTTACGAATATTGCACAGCAAGTACCATCCGGAAAAGGGAGAGGGGCCGGCATAGATGGAACGTATCGCCATAGAAATGAAAGGTATCGAGAAAAAAATGCGGCGGAAGCTCATTGGACCCATCGATCTCAAGCTGCCTCAAGGTTATGTGATCGGGCTGATCGGAGAGAACGGCTCGGGCAAAAGCACGCTCATGCATATGATGCTGAAAATCATCTATCCCGACCGGGGCGGCATTTCCTGGTTCGGCGAGAGCTACCCGCAGGAAATTCCATGGCAGGTGCGGTGCCAGATCGGTTTTGTCTCGGAGAAATCCAGCAGCGAAGAAGACAATCTGACCGCCGAGGAAGCGGCGGAATTCCGCGCACAGTGGTATCCCGCTTGGGACCAGACGTATTTTGAAGAGCTGCTGGGGAAATTCAAGGTGCCCCGGAACATTAAGCTGAAGAAAATGTCCAAGGGAGAGCGGCGCAAATATGAAATTTCGGCCGCCCTCGCCCCGAAACCCAAACTGCTGCTGCTGGATGAGCCGTCGTCGGGCCTGGACCCTTTCGCCTGGAAGCTGATGATCGACGAGCTGCGCAGCTACATGGAATCGGGCGAAGCGACGATCCTGCTGTCCACCCATATCGTGGATGAAGTGAAAAGATTGGCGGACTATGTCATGCTTCTGCATCACGGGAAGCTGCATGGCATGGCGGAGAAAGACAGCCTGATGGACAACTGGAAAGAGGTGTGGGTCAATGGAAGCCCGGATCTCGCCGAGGATTTGCCGGGAATTATCCAGCTTCAGCAGGATATACAAGGCGTATTGCGGATGATAACAACGGAGTGCCAAGCGACAGAACGGATTTTACAGGACTCGGGCATAGCCGTCTTGAAGACAAGGACGCTCGAGCTTGATGAAATATTAAGCCTATGGCTAAAAGGCCATCTGCCTGCGGGAACGCAGTCGGGGAAAGGGGAGTAAACATGGTAGCGTTGCAACTGGATCATGTATTCAAGCAGTACGGTGAGAAGACGGCGGTCAACAATATTTCACTGCAGGTGGAGCAGGGGGAGATCTACGGGCTGCTCGGAGCCAACGGAGCGGGCAAGACGACGACAATGCGGATGGTGCTCGGGCTCATCTACCCGGATGGAGGCGATATCCGTTATCACGGCAAGCCTTACAGCGTTGAACTGACGCGGGTCATGGGATATTTGCCGGAAGAACGGGGTTTGTATCCGAAGGTTAAGATAAGCGATCAAATCATCTATCTGGCCCGCCTGCGCGGCATGTCCAAGCTGGATGCGGACAAGAGCCTGCGTTATTGGCTCGACCGCTTCGAAGTACCGGAATATTACGATAAACGGATTGAAGAGCTATCCAAGGGCAATCAGCAAAAGATGGGCTTTATCGCCGCGATCGTTCACAAACCGCAAATTTTGATTCTGGACGAAGCGTTCAGCGGTCTGGATCCGGTCAATGTGGAGCTGCTGAAGGTCACGGTAAAAGAGCTCCGGGATAGCGGAACGAGCATTTTGTTCTCGACCCACCGCATGGAGCATGTCGAGGAGCTGTGCCGCCGCATTACGATCCTTCATCGGTCGAATACGGTCGTGCAGGGTGATATCAGGGAAATCAAGAGCCGTTATCCGCGCGAGGAAGTGATCCTGTATACACAAGGACAAGTGAACCGTCTGGATTCCATTCCGGGGGTAAAATCAGTGGAGTCAGTAGAACGAGGCTATCATATTCACATCAGTACACCGGATACGGCCCAGTTGATCCTGCAGCACGCGATGGCGGAAACGACAGTCGAACGCTTCGAGATCAAGGAGCCGACGCTGAACCAAATCTTTATTCAAGAGGTGGGGGAGTCCAATGAATAGCAATTTGGGAACCATTATCGGGTTTACGTTTAAAAATAAAGTCAAAACAAAATCCTTTCTCATTACGACGCTGGTGCTGGCGATATTGATTACGATCGGGATGAACCTTCCGTACCTGATCAAGCAATTCAGCGGAGGGGATGACGGTAAGGCGAAGCAGATCGGCCTGTTGGTCGGCAGTCAGCAGGAAACGGCGGCGGAGCTTCAGAAATACGCGGAAGCGGCCGGCAGCAAGGATTATGCATTCGTTCCCTATGCGGGAAGCAGCGAGGACGCGCTGAAACAGGACGTCAAGGACGGGAAACTGGAAGGCTACGTCACATTTGAGGAAGACCCTGCGAACAAGTCCTTTCCCAAGGTGGTCTATGCAGGGGAAGGGGATATGAGTCAAAGCCTGGGCACCTATCTGCAGGGAGCGCTGCAGAACGTCAAGACGACGATGATCACGAAGGATTCCTTGACGGCCGAGCAAATCTCCGCACTAAATCAACCGGTATCCTTCAGCTCGCTGGATATATCCGATAACGCCAAAGCAAGCTCAGGCAAAGACGCGGAAAAGGACCGGAATCAGAAAATCATGAATTACGTAACCGTGTACTTCCTGATGATCTTGTTCTTCAGCTCCAACATGATGACAGGCAATATGATCGCAGCGGAAATTACCGCCGAGAAAAGCTCGCGCATTATGGAAATTCTCATCACGAGCGTGAAGCCGTTGCATCAGATGTTCGGCAAAATCATCGGCATTTTCCTGGTGGGAATCGTTCAGATTGCAGCCTTTGGCGTCGTGATCGGAGCCAACCTGATGCTGCCGAATAACGTCGGCATGCTGGATGAATTCCACCTGAGCCTGGCAGATATCAATATGGAGGTACTGCTGTACGGCTTGGCCTTCTACATCTTTGGATACTTCCTGTTCGCGGTGCTGTATGCAGCCATCGGTTCCATGGTCAGCCGTACCGAGGAGCTGGGGCAAGCGGTTATGCCGATTACAATGCTTGGCCTGGCTGCGTTCTACATCGGTATTTTCAGCATCAATACCCCGGGCAGCATGCTGATCAAAGTGACGAGCTTCATCCCATTCACAGCGCCGACCGCCATGCTGGTTCGCATTGGCATGGGTGAGGTACCGGTATGGCAGATTTTGATCTCGCTTGCGCTGTTGATCGTGTCGATACTCGTGTTCGGCTGGCTGTCCGCTAAAATTTATCGCACGGGCGTTCTGATGTATGGCAAACGTCCATCGTTCAAAGAGCTCCGCAAGGCGATGAAAGCATATAAGATCTAAGCGTGAGTTCCCACACTTTGAAGTCGGAGGGTATTCCAATGAGTAAAAAAGTATTTCAATACGTCATGGCCGCAGGCATGCTGATGATCGTCGGGCCGCTGGTGCTGAAGCATACCGGCGTGGTTATGAATGATTTTACGGATGGACTGCTGACCGGAGCGGGCATGGGCTGCGTGCTGCTGGGGCTGATCAAGATGCCGCGTAAGGCTGCAGAGAAGTAATGCAGCGGATGGAATCACCGAATATTGGCTCGATGCACACATAAGACGGCAACAACCCGACGTGCAATGACAGATGCGCACTCTGGTTGTCCCGCAGCTGTTATTAATAAAAGAGAACCTATCCGATTC
>NZ_BIMK01000016.1 GCF_004001045.1 Paenibacillus chibensis | reverse complement strand
CAAGCAGGCCCGGCTTTTTCATATTCGCCCTTGCGAGTCGGCTGTCAGTCGTTCTGTCGGATGACTGATTCCATGCTCGTGTGCTTAAGGCGCTTTATTCCTTGTGATCCTTGCGCTTGCGGGCTTCGTCGGACGCTTCCTCCAGAACTTCCTCGATCATGGTGGTGGAAGATGGATTTTCTTTGTCCGGTTCCGGAATCGGATCCACTCCCGGGAATCGTTCTTCATGTTCGTGCGGATCATGTTTTTCCATGACAATCCCTTCCTTTCTCTATCGGCTTCGTATAGGTTGAACCAAAGATTATATCCCTATGCAGCCGGAGCTGTGCTATATGTAACGATAAACCGGAAGGAGAGGGCTTGAATCAATCCGTTGTTCATGACGGCAAAAGAAAAAAACTGCCGCATCCGCAGCAGTCGAGTAGTTGTTATTTAATATGGATCAGGCGCGACACATGGCTTACTTCATCCATAGGGATCCAGAAGGAGCCAAGGGCGGTACGCATTTTTAATTTGTTCGGGTCACTCGATTGTTCCGGGATGCCTGTCAGTGTGCTGCCGTCTACACTTTTGACGAATACGTAATGTCCGCGTTTGATGGCGAGCTCGATTTCCTTTTCCATGCGACTATTCTCCTGTAATAAAGACTTTGGAATCATTTTCTATTCCTATCATACGGGAAACGAAGCCGGATATAAAGCATTAATTTGTTACAATACTAAGAAAATAGACCTACAAAATTGCAATCCTTTCAATACTGAAAAAAACCTGGCTCACATCCATTAAGCGGTTTTCTTGGGATTGGGCCCATATTGATTTTCGTCTTCCTCGCTATCTTGGCACGTGAATATGAGTAAAATAAGGGTGCCGACGATGGGAAGGAAATTGATAAAAAACCAAAACCCGCTTTTCCCGGTGTCATGAAGCCTCCGGACGGTAACCGCTAAGGTCGGCATAAAAACAGCCAATGTATACACCCAAGAAAGCCCCGACGATAGACCTCTAAATGTTTCGTACAAGGACAATGCAATGGAGATGATACCACTGATTAAAGTAAACATCCAATATTCCTGGCGTCTTGCTCTACCTTGAAAACCTATATAATTTTTTAACACTTTAAAATACCATATCATGTAAATGGCCCACCTCAGAGAACATTATACCTTGACGATATTTACTCTTCATATGAGTAAAATATTCCATCCTAGTAATATGATCCCCATCGATCCTCCCCCAAAGGTCACAGGGTCAGCTGGTGAGTAATAGAATAATAAAAAGAAAAAAGCCCTTGATTATCAAGGGCTTTTTGTGTATGATCTGCAGTGGGCTCGAACCACTGACCCCCACCCTGTCAAGATGGTGCTCTCCCAGCTGAGCTAGCAGATCATGTGAAGCAAAGAAGATATTTAATATATTATCAGCGAGAAGAAGGGGTGTCAATTGTTTTTTTGCATAACGAATGAATGAATACATAACAGCATGAGGCGTGAATACTGAAGTCATCCTGTCGTTATAATAAACAGGGTGTTAGAAGCAGTGAATTAGGTTAAGAATATCAGGTATACGGACTTTAAAGGAGTGGCATGACATGCCCAGAAAATGGTGGTTAGCCTTGCTCAGCGGACTCCTGTGCGCTGCGCTCGCAGGCTGTTCGGGCAGCTCGTCCAGCAAAGGCTCAAGTTCTCCGGTCATGAAAGATATGTACAACAGCGGTCAATCCGTCTCCGGAGACGTTTATTCCAAGGGTCAAATTTCACCTCCGTGATCATGCATAATATAGCAGCAGAACAGCAAGAGAGCCGGCGGCATGCCGGCTCTCTTCGTTTTATTCCTCATCCCATTTGCGGGAATATCCTTTTTTCGTCACGTATATGAACGAGTAAATCAATGCAGCAGCCATAACTGCGCAAATAACAATGGTGGCTCCCATACCCATCGATCCTGCCGCTCCTCTCCTCATGGCTCTAGCCTAAACTATACATGAAAATCTTTTTTTTGTATAATAATTCAATCGTGTTTTATCGAAAGACCGAAGAGAGGCAATACGGAATGACGAAAGTGAGGGGTATTGGATGGCTGCCGAAATCATCAACGTAACAACGCAAGATCAGCTGCAACACGGACTGGAGATCCGAAAAAAGGTTTTTGTCGAGGAGCAAAAGGTTCCGGAGGACCTCGAAATTGACGAATACGACGTGATCAGTGACGATGTGCATCATATTCTGGTTCAGGACGAGCATGGCGAATATGTCGCGACCGGCCGCGTGATTTATTACAATAACGAGACCGCCAAAATGCAGCGGATCGCCGTGCTTCAGCCTTACCGGAAGGGCGGCTATGGCCGCATTCTGCTCATGGCGATGGAAAAACGCGCGCGGGAGCTGGGCTTGTCTTATTCGATTCTGGATGCGCAGTGCCAGGCAGAGCCGTTTTACGCCAAGCAGGGCTATGAAACGATCTCCAAGGAGCCGTTTGACGATGCGGGAATTCCGCATGTGCGCATGAAAAAATCGCTATAAAAGGGATAGCTTCGGTCATGTCAGGGGAACCTAACGATAGCCCACAGGATGGGCATCTCACCTGACAAAGGAGCGGATCACGATGGGAACTGCAGGGCGTGAACAATTTATCGCAGTGCAAAAAAACGGCGACGGTGACTTGACCGCCTTCAAAACCTCTTCTGGACGCGTGCTCAGCTACGACGAGGCGCTGCAGGAAGTTAAAGCCGGAGCCATTGCCGGCGTGAATGTATTCAAAGGAAGAGACGGAGGCATGTATATCCGCGGCGACGCCGACGGAGATCCGTCGAACAATTTGGATCAGCTGCCCCGCTTTGAATAGAAGTAAGCTGCGCGACAACTTAAAAGCCGGCAACAAGCATGGACGATGCCTGTTGCCGGCTTTTTTCTGGTATGAGGGCCAATGGAGGATGTCTATCATCTATAGCAAATACGTGCGCCCCTGCTCCATAAAGACCATCTCACCGGTTCTCCCTGCGAATTCATCCTTGGTATCTCCGTAATGCATCAAACGGATGATGCGGCGGATTTCCTCCGGCAAAGCCATCAGCTCGGTGAGCGTAGTATGTACGACTCCGGGACCTTCGAGCTGACAGTCATGGAAAATCACGCTGCAGCCGCGCTCCTTCACAAGTTGCTGCAGCAGTTCGGGGTGATGGATCATGTCGGCGCTATAGAAGATATGATCGTTCACGTACAATGAATAGCTGTTTTTGCCGGGGATATGCTCGGTTCGGATCAGTTCGATCCGTATATGCTCTGACAACTCGTAAGGCTTCCCGGGCACAAGCGGACAGACCTCGAACAAATCCTCCAGGGAGGCGATTTCGCCTGCTTGATACAGTCCGCCTTTGAGGGAGTGATCCCATAAAATCTGCGTCAGCGTTTCGGCAATATACAGCTTGATTTTGCGTTTATAAGTAAATTTCATCTTGAAGGCAAGCTCCTCTAGACCCCCGACATGATCCGCATGGATATGGGTGATCAGCACCGCGTCGATGTCCGCGAAGGATTTGCCCAGCTGATGCAGCGCAAGGGGGGCGGTAACTCCGCAGTCGATCAGCAATGTGAACTCCCCGTCCCGCAAAAGGGCGTTGTTGTTGAAATACGATTTGGCAAAGGCACTGCCGGTTCCGATCATTTGCAGTTCCAAATTCAAGGTTCCTGTCACCTCCTCATGTTGATAACATCATTATAACTCACAGTTCCACATTGTCATAAATCTCCATACTATGCACCATAGGCTTTTAGGAAATGGGGATTGAGGCATGGTTAAGTCAAAAGGTAAAAAACCGTCGCAGGCCAAAGGCGAAAAAATGCATAAAGGCATGAAGCTGGTCACCTCCCAGGTATGCGAGGCTTGCAAAACGCCTTGCACGCGAGGAATGGCTTATGCGGAGCGCATGAGAGAGCCGGGTGCCGTCGGCAAAGGCGTTCCCTGCATTTTAACCAAAGTCAACTAGACTACGCAGACCGTAAAAAGCCTGTGCCCCCAGCCGGGCTTTTTTCATTTTTAATCGGATTAAAAAAATCATCACGGAATGTACCGAAGCACCGCAACTTGCATACTTACTTTTCGTATATACATACAACATCATGAAGGAAATGGAGGGAATTCAAGGGTGAGAAATTGGAAAAAGATTTTGGTATGCGTTTTTGCTTTCTCTCTGATGGGCAGTTCCGTCATGTTCGCGGACTCCGTATCCCAGAAAATCAGGGTTTGGATTAACGGTCAGGAAGTGCAGGACGGCGGCTATGTGATCGATGGTAAAACTTACGTCCCGATTCGGGAATTCAACGGTGTGGTGAATTGGGATGGAGATGCCAACAAGGTGAATTTCATCAAGCCGAACGTACATATTTTCCTGTTTAAAGGCGATACCGTATTTGGCAACGTCAATAAGGGCAAGCTGAAGTTCAATGTATTCTGTCAGGTGGACAGCCTCTCCGAGCGCGTCTCCTCGGTTAAGGTTGCGATTACGGATCCGTCGGGCAACGTGAAGGATATCCAGTCCCAGGACCTGAGCGAACAGAAGGATAATTTCTGGTTCCGAACGTACGACTTTACGTATGATTTCAAAACAGCAGGCAAATATAAGGTTGGGTTCTACGTTAAGGCTTCCAAAAATGACGACTATGCATTGGTTTCGGAAAAAGTGATTACGGCCCTGAATTAGTGATGCCAGGAAAACAGGATAAATTGACCAGGGAACGGGTACGTGATACGATACGATGGTATGACTATATAACCTAAAGCGAGGTTTTTTGTAATGAGCGATCACAACCACGTGCATGATGAAAATTGCAACCATGATCACGATCATGAGCATGAGGAATTTGTACTGACTTTGACTGACGAGCAAGGCAACGATGTGGAAATGGTGCTTGTCGAAACATTTGACGTTGGCGAGAAACTGTACGCACTGCTGCTGGAGCGCGAAAACCCGGAAGCCGATGGCATCATCCTGCGCGTTGAGGAAGAAAACGACGAAATGATGCTTTACAATATTGAAGACGAGCAAGAATGGAACGAGGTTGAGGCGGCTTATAACGAGCTGGTCGCTCAGCAGGATTCCGAAGACTAATTTTCTCAGCATGTGATAAAAACCCGGACCGCGCTTCTGCGGGACCGGGTTTTTTGTCTGCTTTATTAAAAAATCGGATCGGTTTCGACAATAACTTTTACGTTATTGATATAGCGGTCTTCCGGGCCTTTTACAGGCAGCCCCACGTCAACATGATCCACGATATAATCGATGTTGTCCTGGGAGATGACTTCACCCGGCAGCAGGATCGGGATGCCCGGCGGATAGACATAAATGAATTCGGCGATGATCCGGCCGGCCGATTCCTTGAACGGAATCACTTCGGTGTCTCCGTAGAAGGCGTCTCTTGGAATCAGCGACAGCTGCGGAATCTCCGGAATTTTGACGATCAGCTCATTGGCGGTGTTCACGTTATAATACGTTCCGGCAAGCTCGCGAAGCGCCGTCAGCAGAATCGAAACGGTTTCTTCGTTATCGCCCGGAGTGACCAGGCAGAGGATGTTATACATGTCGCTCAGTTCGACTTCGATATTATAATGCTCGCGCAGCCAGTTTTCGGTTTCGTATCCGGTGATGCCCAGATGCCGAACGTGAATGGTCAGCTTGGTCGGGTCATAATCGAAGGTTGCCTCTCCGCCGAGAATTTCTTCACCGAAGCAGTACAGCCCCTCGATCTGATTGATGCTCCGGCGGGCATTTTGCGCGAGATCGATCGCTCTTTGCGCCATTACGTGACCGTTGATCGCCAGATTGCGTCTGGACGTATCCAGGGAACCGAGCAGAATGTATGATGTTGATGTGGTCGTCAGCATGCTGATGATCGTTTGCACGCGCTGCGGGTTCACAAAGCCGTTTTTCGTGTTGAGGTTGAGTACAGAGCTCTGCGTCATGGAGCCTCCAAGCTTGTGAACGCTTGTTGCGGCCATGTCCGCACCAGCTTCCATCGCGGAAATCGGAAGATCTTCATGGAAGTGGATCAGAACGCCGTGGGCTTCGTCAACCAGGACAGGCACATGTCTGCTGTGCGCGAGTTCCACGATCTCTTTCAGGTTGGCGCATACACCGAAATAAGTCGGGTTGATGACCAGGACCGCTTTGGCGTCCGGATGGCGGTCCAAGGCGCGCTGAACGGATCTGGTGGTAATGCCGTGATCGATACCCAGATTCTCGTCCTGAGCGGGGGATACGAATACCGGCTTCGCTCCCGAGAAAATAATGGCGGACATGACTGATTTGTGCACGTTGCGAGGCACGATGATCTTGTCTCCGGGCGAGCACATGGAGAGGATCATGGTCATAATGGCACCGCTTGTCCCCTGGACGCTGAAATAAGTATAATCCGCGCCGAAGGCGTCGGCTGCAAGCTTCTGGGCTTCCTCGATCACGCCGGTCGGCTGATGGAGATCGTCCAGAGGCGCAATATTGATCAAATCTATGGATAGGGCGTTATCACCTATAAATTCTCTGAACTCGGTGTCGGTTCCCATGCCCTTTTTGTGTCCGGGAATATGAAACTGTACGGGATTGCTGGCCGCATGTTCCTTCAGAGCAGTAAATAGCGGCGTACGGCGGTGGTCCATTTTATGCTGTCACAACCTTTCGTCTGTTAAAATTACAAGGATGAGTATAGCAAAATGGGGGGCGATTGCAAGCGTACATTTCGTCAAGAGTGAAAATATGGAGGGAATTCGGGGTACATTATAAATATGCTCTGTTCAGACAAGCGTTCAGCAATACGAGTAGAGGATGTGAAAAAGATGCCGCAAAGAGCAGAAGCAGCTGCCGTTAAACGGCTCAGATCCCCATTTTTTGTCGGACTGCTCATAATCCTATTTCTAGTTGAATTTATGAAAGGCTCGCTGCTGGTGGCGGTACTGCCCGTCTATATGAAAAATTCGCTCGGGCTGTCCGCGCATACGATCGGCATCGCGTTTTCTCTGCAGTATATCGGGGATAACCTGTTCCGGAGTCCCTTCGGTTGGATCGGGGAGCGTCTCGGATACCGCAAAACGATGGCCGGCGCGCTCCTGATGACCGTCATCGCCGTATGTATCATCGCGTTTTCCTCCGGGGCTTTCTGGCTGGCTGTTGCCTGCTTCATCCTCGGACTGGGAACCTCCCCGCTGTGGCCGACCGCCATGACGGGAACGACGGAAATATCGGGGCCAAACAACAGCAACGGCCAGGCGATGGGGACGCTGGAAATGGCTTCGCTCGCAGGTACGGGGTCCGGACCGATCGTCATGAACTTACTGATGGACCGAACGGAGAAAAATTATCATACGGCATTCCTGATTCTGATCGGCGTCGGCATCATTCTGGTTCTGGTCGCGCTGACGCTGCCGTCCAAGGTCAGAATTCCGCTTCAGACGGCAGCTTCGTCCGCTGCGGGAGCCGGAAAAGGCTTTGTGGCACTCATGGGCCATAAGCTCTTGCATCTATGGGAAAGTGTGAAAAAAACGCTGCATGAGGTCAGACATACGCTCAAGGTCAGCTGGATGGTATATCCGGCGCTTTTTCTCCAATCATTCGTCATCGGTCTCCTCAGCCCGGTCATCACGCTTTACGTGCAAAATGAGCTCCACATTTCGCCTAATATGTACAGTCTGCTGCTCGTCGCGGGAGGAGGCATCACGGTGCTTGCTTTGATTCCATGCGGAAAGCTGATCGACAAGTTCGGCACGAGGCCGTTTTTGAATGCCGGGTTTCTGCTCGCCGCCTGTTCGCTGAGCATCTTTTCCATGGTCCATTCGCTCGCACTCGTGTTCATTTTCGTATGTATCGTCGGCGTGAGCTATGCCATGATTCTGCCGGGCTGGAATACGTTTGTGTCGCATCTGGTTCCAGAAGGAGAGCGCGGCGCGGTATGGGGATTTTTCCTGACGCTTCAGGGCTCGGGCATGGTGGTGGGTCCGATCGTGTCCGGTCAGCTGTGGGATCGCCTGGGACATTCGTCGCCGTTCATGGCAAGTGCCATCGTGATGGCTCTATTGTTTGTGATCCACTTTATTCTGTCGCGCCGAATGAAAACCGCAGGCTGAGTGAAGAAATGGGTACGACGCAAAAAAACTGTACCGGCAGGGGATGCTTCCCATGCACCGGTACAGCTTTTTGTTGTCCGCGGCTTTAAAATGCCATTTTATACAGCGGCAGCAGCTTCTCGAACGTGGATTGGATGACGGAAATGAGCTCCGGTCCTTGATCGAGGACGGCTTCGCCCTTCGGTATGCGCAGTCCGCACAGCACTTCGGATTTTTTGACACTTTCGAGCTTCTCGGCCATCTGCGTGAAATCCTTGGAGCTCATATCGCCATGCGGCGTAAAGCCGGGATCCATATGGTCCATCGACCAGTAGAAATCATCCGGCAGGCTCTTTTTGACCTTGCTGAGGTTTTTCTCGAGATGCTTGGCGAAAATGGTCTTGTTCGAGCTCTCGTAAATGACGGCGAATATAATGAACAGGTGGGATTCAAACATGCCGACCTGAAAATGCGGCAGTGCCTTATAACCTCTTTTGCTCGCGGCCCATGCGACCCAGGTATCATTCGGGGGATTGATGGTGCGGCGGGCGTGCTTGGCTACATGGGGGAACATTTCTTCCCCGCAAAGCGCGGATAGAAACGGGGCAAGCTCGCTACCCAGCATTTCCAGCTTGGGACGCACGTTTGCGATCAAGGCCTCCATGCGGGGCGCAAGTCCGGGAACGTTGAATACTTCGAAATCCTTGGTGTTAAAACCTTCAAATGACATGCTGCGGCCTCCTATGATCAATTACGGTGTATAAGTTGTCCTATGATATCATACCCCTCCGGGCTGTTTGGCTCCAATACGGAAAGGGTAAAAATAGTCAATAAACCAAGTTACCGTTACATAAGATAAAGTATAAAATAGATCAAAGCTTTTAATCAATTTCAATCTGCAGGGTTGTTTTTTTGAAGCGCAGGTTTCTCTTGGATTTAGCGGTCCAAAACTTAAGGGAGGGAGTGCCGTGAACAAGAGCTATGAAGTGGAATACTGCAATCTGGAGCTTCGGTTTAACCGGCGGCATATTCAGGACCTGATTAAGGATTTGATTCAAGAGGGATATTCCCTCTATTGGAGTGAAAACGAATCTTTATTCATCGTTTCCGTCAGAAAGGGGCGCAAACTCGTCAAGCTGCGGTTTAATCGTACCAAAAACGGTTATAAGATGGTGGGAGATTATATTATCCGCGATGCCAAACTGGCGGAATGGATGGAGAAGCTGATCGAGGATACACGCGGCCATGCGGTCGTGAAGCGGTTCAAGGACCGTCAGATTCTGGTGGAGAGCATTTTATTCGGCGAAGTCATCCGCTTAGTTGAAATTTCCGGATACCAGCAAAGGGTGCTGTATCAAAAGGGACCGTTCATGACGGAGCAGGAGATTTCCAAGCTGTATTTTTCGAAGGAAGGGGAAATGCGGCTGCTGCTGCTGAAGCTTGAGGTGGATGATGAGCTTGAGCGTCTTCATGAAGCGCTACAAAACGGAGATGAGGAGAAAGCTGAGCTGTGCCGCAAGAAGCTTTCCGAATTGTCGAAACAGCTGTTCATGCTTGAATGGTAAAGCTCCGTTTGTATGACAATATAAAGAAGTGATGAAAGCACCTCAGCCCAAGGCGAGGTGTTTTGTCACGCATCATTTACAGGATGAGGGGTTCACTTTCACGCGTAAACACGCTAAAATAGCTGTATTCTAGATTTTTTCACAAAATAAAGAGGTAAAGGATGGAGGACCATATGTCGAAGCAACAAATCGGTGTCATCGGCCTTGCTGTTATGGGCAAAAACCTGGCTCTCAATATTGAAAGCAGAGGCTTTACTGTTTCCGTGTTCAACCGTTCCCCGGAGAAAACGGAAGCCCTTTTGGAAGAGGCGAAAGGCAAAAACCTGACCGGTACGTTCTCTATTGAGGAATTTGTCGAGTCGCTTGAAAAGCCGCGCAAAATTTTGATCATGGTACAAGCCGGCAAAGCGACGGATGCTACGATCGACCAACTGATTCCGCATCTGGATCAAGGTGATATCATTATTGACGGCGGCAACGCCTACTTCCCTGATACGCAGCGCCGCAGCAAGATGCTGGAGGAAAAAGGCTTCCGCTTTATCGGAGCAGGCGTTTCCGGCGGCGAAGAAGGCGCCCTCAAAGGTCCTTCCATCATGCCGGGCGGGCCGAAGAGCGCATATGAGCTGGTACAACCGATCCTCACTTCGATTTCCGCTAAAGTGAATGGTGAACCATGCTGTACATATATCGGACCAGACGGTGCCGGACACTACGTGAAAATGGTGCATAACGGTATCGAATACGGCGACATGCAGCTGATCGGTGAAGCTTACCATCTGCTGAAGGACGTGCTGAACCTGGGCGCGGACGAACTGCATGAGATTTTCAGCGACTGGAACAAGGGCGAGCTCGACAGTTACCTGATCGAAATCACCGCCGACATTTTCGCGCAAAAGGATGAAGACACCGGCAAACCGATGGTTGACGCCATTCTGGACGCAGCCGGACAAAAAGGCACCGGAAAATGGACAAGCCAAAGCTCCCTCGATCTTGGCGTGCCTTTGTCCATGATTACCGAATCGGTGTTCTCCCGTTTCCTGTCCGCCATGAAGGAAGAGCGCGTGGAAGCAAGCAAAATCCTGAGTGGTCCTAAAACGGAAGCATTCCAGGGCGACAAAGGGGAATTCATCGAAAATGTGCGCAAAGCGCTGTTCGCGAGCAAAATCGTATCTTATGCCCAAGGCTTCGCGCAGCTGCGCGTGGCATCCGATGAGTACGGTTGGGATCTGAAATACGGCGAGCTGGCTAAAATCTGGCGCGGCGGCTGCATTATCCGCTCCCGTTTCCTGCAGAACATTACGGATGCTTACGAGAAGGATCCAGGCTTGAAAAACCTGCTGCTGGATCCGTTCTTTACAGATATTATCGAAAATTACCAGGGCGCATGGCGTTCTACGGTGTCCGCTGCTGTAAGCCGCGGCATTCCGGTGCCGGGCTTTGCCAGCGCGCTGGCATATTTCGACAGCTACCGCACGGAAAGACTTCCTGCGAACCTGCTGCAAGCGCAGCGCGACTATTTCGGCGCGCATACGTTCAAACGTGTGGACAAGGAAGGCGTCTTCCACCACAACTGGATTCAGGAGTAACATCCGTAACCGGAGGATCTATGGCTTGTCTTCATAATCATCCGGAGGGATAAGTCCGTGCATGGCTTCCTGAAGGCAGGTCCGGATGCGTTCATCCTGCGCATGTCCGGATGAGGTTCGGCTTAGCAGCAGCAGTGCCGCTTCGCCGAAATACTGGAAGTTTAACAAGATTCGTGGCTTAGAGAGCTCCAGCAGCGCTGGTTCTCTCTGAGCCACTTTTTGTTGCACATAATGCAGCACCCAATGCATGTCTTCGCGGCAAAGAATATGCCGCGGATCGGCGATCTGCCGGATTCTTGCGGCCGTTTCCGGCGAAAGGGGACGGAATTCTGGCATAATGGTACGTTCCACTCCTTACGAACAGCGGATTTTCCTAGCGGGGCAGCTGAGGAACCAGGAAATTATGACGGGATCTATGAAATGAACTAAAGCTTGATCTTCCGGCTCTTCCGATTCATGATCACTCTTTCTTTAGTTCAATGTATCTATATGATAGACTCAGAGAAAATAGACTTCTTTGCTGCAAGGGAGTTTGCAAGATTGTCGAAAGTTTTTGGCCTGTGTTATGATATGAAAAAGCTTTTGGGGATGGCAAGGGAACAGAAGGGGTGTCGCATTTGCATCAATTGAATTCACATATCATACTGATCGGAATGATGGGAACCGGGAAATCCACGGTCGGCGGGATCCTGGCTGAACAGCTCGGCTATTCGCTCGTCGATTTGGATGCGGCGGTCGTGGCCGAAGCGGGGATGACCATTCCGGAGATGTTCGATCTGCACGGCGAAGCCTTCTTCCGGCAGGCGGAAACGGACATGCTCCGCAAGGTTCTATCGAGAGGCGGACGGCAGATCATTGCCACAGGCGGAGGAGCCGTGCTGAACCCGGCCAACTGCGAGCTCATGGTTAACGGAGGTTTCGTCGCCGCGCTGACGGCGGAGGCGGAGACGATTATTGAGCGGGTCAAGGAGGATACGAATCGTCCGCTGCTGGCAGGCAATGCCGAAGAGCGGATCCGTACCATTCTTGAGGAGCGGAAGCACGCCTATCAATTTGCCCACTGCACGGTGGATACGAGCGGCCTTAGTGCGGATGAAGTTGCGCAGTTTATTTTAACGCATTACCGCGTCTAAGCTTTTTGTGGTAAAATCTATAGGAGGCGGCATTCCGAATAAAAAACGGCAGGCCCTTATAGGACCTGCCGTATCATTGCGGTTTATTCTTCTTCGTTCCAGCGAAGCATGCCGCCGGTCATGTTCGTGCACTCAATACCATGCTGCTGGAGAAATTGGCAGGCTCTCATGCTGCGGCCGCCGCTGCGGCAGATCATGATGACTTCGCCTTCCTTCGGGATTTCATCCAGACGATCCGGAATTTGTCCAAGCGGGATATGTTTGGCGCCGCTGATCATTCCCTGCGCGACTTCTTCGTCCTCGCGGACGTCGATCATTTGCGGGGTCTCTCCGTCCATCAGCCGTTTTCTGAGCTCGGATGGATCTATTTCATGGATGGGTGTCATATGGAATAACCTCTTTTCAATGGTTTTATCTGCAGTTAAGTATATGATAACCAAGCTCTAAATGGGCTGTCAAATCAAGCGCGTGCCTTTTTGGTACATGAAAATAAAAGAGAAGGAGACAAGGGGATATGGATTTGATTGTTAAACCGACACCGCGTTTAGAGGGGGAGATCGGAGCGCTTTCTTCCAAAAATTATACTACCCGTTATTTGCTGGTCGCAGCTCTTGCCGAAGGAACGAGCACGGTATATTTCCCAGCCCATAGTGAAGATAGTGATGCGATGCGCCGCTGTATTCAGGACTTGGGAGCGGTGCTGGTGGAAGATGAGGAGAAGGCGGTAATTACCGGCTTTGGACGCCATCCGAGGGATGTCAAAGAGCTCAACGTCGGCAATGCAGGAGCCGTTCTCCGTTTTTTGATGGGCATTGCCTCGCTTTGCCCGGATGTAACGTTCGTCAATACATATCCTGACTCGCTCGGCAAACGACCGCATGATGATCTGATCACGGCTTTGGGCCAAATGGGCGTTCAGGTGGAACACCATGACGGCCGCCTGCCGATCCGTATTCGTGGCGGGCAGCCGAAGGGCGGCTTGATTCAAGTATCCGGCACCGTCAGCTCGCAGTATTTGAGTGCATTGCTGTTCTTGACGCCGCTGCTGGCCGAGGATAGCGAAATCGAGGTTCTGGATGACCTGAAATCGAAGGTTGTCGTTGGACAAACGCTCGAGGTGCTGGCACAGGCGGGAATCGTGATTCACGCAAGCGAGGATTACATGCATTTCCGGATTCCGGGCAATCAGTCGTACCAGGCCAAGACGTATACGGTCCAAGGCGATTATCCGGGCTCTGCGGCCGTGCTGGCTGCTGCGGCAGTTACGGAGTCCGATGTCCTGTTGAAGCGCCTGCCCGTGGAGAGCAAGCAGGGTGAGCGCGCGGTCGTAGACGTGCTGCGCATGATGCAGGTGCCTTTGACGCATGACAACGATGAAGTTCATGTCCGGGGCAACGGCAAGCTGAAGTCCGTGGAGTTTGACGGTGACGCGGCTACGGATGCGGTGCTGGCGATGGTCGCCGCTGCCGTGTTCGCTGAAGGAACCTCGCGGTTTTATAACGTCGAAAATTTGCGCTACAAGGAATGCGACCGCATCACCGATTATTTGGCCGAGCTGCGCAAAGCCGGCGCCAACGTAGAGGAACGGCAGGCGGAGATCATCGTTCACGGCCGTCCGGAAGGGGTCGAAGGCGGCGTGGAGATCAACGCGCACTACGACCACCGCGTCATTATGGCGCTCACGGTTGTCGGGCTGCGGGCCAAGCAGCCGCTCAAAATCAAAGACGCGCATCACGTGGCCAAGTCGTATCCGCAGTTCTTCGATCATATGCAGGCGCTTGGCGCCTGGGTGGAATGGGTAAAATAACTGCGAAGAAGAACATAACATAACATAACATAGGAATAAGGGAAGGGCGGGCTGAAGCATGTCATTTGAAAATCCGACTCGCGATGAGATCAAAAAGATTTTGGAGAATGCAGGCAATATCGCCGTTGTCGGTTTATCCGACAAAACGGACCGGACATCCTTTATGGTAGCCCAGGCGATGCAGAGCCGCGGTTATCGTATTATTCCGGTGAATCCGGCAGTGGAAGGCAAGCAAATACTCGGCGAGAACTGCTATGCATCGCTGAAGGATATCCCCGAGCCGGTGGATATCGTCAACGTGTTCCGGCGCAGTGAATACTGCGCTGACGTGGCCCGCGAAGCTGCCGAGATTAAAGCGAACGTGCTGTGGCTCCAGCTTGGGATCGTCAATGATGAAGCGGCGGCGATCGCTGAGCAAAGCGGCATGAGAGTGATTATGGACCGGTGCATCAAAGTCGAGGAAGCCGTCACGCAGCCTGACAGATCCGGCAAACGGTAAATACCTCGTTGTAATCCGGCACCCCCGCCACGTTGGATGGCCCGGGGGTGTTTTTTCTTTTTGACAAAATCTTGATGAAAGCTTACCATTTGAAATATGTGCAGATTTTGCAGGAATCGGCGAGCATGAATTTTGCAAACTCTGATGTGCTTTTTGAAAGGAGAGTGCCTTTCTTGAATTGGCTCGGATCTCTGCAGCAGCTCGGAAGAGCGGTCATACTGCCCACGATGGTACTGCCGTCGGCCGCCATACTGCTGAGCGTAGGCAGTCTTCCCTGGGCCGCCTGGGGCCTCCCTCATGTCGCTGAGGTAAGCACCTGGGCAGGACAGGGCATCTTCTATTTTCTACCTTATTTATTTGCGGTCGGCGTCGCCTCAGGGCTTGCGAACCAGGCAGGACTGGCGGGGCTTGCAGCTCTGGCAGGCATGTTTATTTATGATCAGATCACAAGGCATATGGGGAACGGCCACATCCAGCCTACGACCCTGGTCGGAATCCTTTTCGGAATCGTATCGGGCGTAGCTTATAACCGGTACAAGCATATTAAACTGCCCGAGGCTGTGCAGTTTTTTGGCGGATCGAGGTTCGTCCTGCTGTTTATGGGATTATTCTCGGCCATATTTTCATGGGCGCTGCTGTTCATAACCCCTTATTTACAGAAGGGGTTGGACGAGCTGACGCTGATGATGAGTCATCTCGGGGGCTTCGGCCTGTTTTTGTACGGTATTTTATACAGAATCCTGACCGCGTTCGGTTTGCACCATCTTCTGAATAACATCTTCTGGTTTCAAGTGGGATCTTATCAGACGCCTTCAGGCAATATCGTCCAAGGCGATCTGCCGCGCTTTTTTGCGGGAGACCCGACGGCGGGGAACTACATGGCCGGCCTGTTTCCGATCATGATGTTCGCGCTGCCGGCCATTGCGCTGGCGATTATTCAAGAAGCGCGGGAAGACCTGAAACCGAAGATTAAGAAGACTTTTTTGACGGCAGCCCTCGTATGCTTTTTAACAGGAGTGTCCGAGCAGATCGAATTTGCGTTCCTGTTCGCGGCGCCTTATCTGTTTATCCTGCATGCCGTGCTCTCGGGCGCGGCGATGTGGCTCACTTACGAGCTGGACATTCATCACGGCTTTTCCTATTCGGCCGGGGCAATCGATTATTTTCTGAACCTGCATTTGTCGCATCACGCCTGGCTGCTGATCCCGATCGGCATTGGCTATGGTATGGGATACTACTTCTTGTTCAGATGGGCTATAAGGCGGTTTCAGATTCCGACGCCGGGGCGTGAGGAAGGATCGAACCTCGAGGATTGGGCAGGCAGCATTCCGTATCAGGCTCCGCTTATTCTTGAGGCGCTGGGCGGTAAGGAGAACATCGTTCAGGTGGAATCCTGCATCACGCGTCTGCGGCTGACGGTTAAAAACGACAGGCTTGTGGATGGAAACGCGCTGAAGATGCTTGGCTCCGCCGGTCTCATTAAGCTGGGAGGCGGAAACGTTCAGGTCGTGTTCGGCACATATTCGGAGCTGATCCGCGAAGAAGTGAACAAGCTGATGCAGCGGGATCTGCCGCAGGTGCTGTTCAGCGCGCCCGTGCAGGGCCGGATGCTGCCGATCGAGGAGGTTCCGGATCAAATTTTTGCCGCCAAGCTGGTCGGGGACGGCGTTGCCTTCATGCCTGAACGCGGGGAGCTTGTTTCCCCGGTTTTCGGGACCGTGATGCACATTTATCCGACGATGCATGCTGTTGGCATTTCCACGCCGGAGGGTCTTGAAGTGCTGCTGCATATCGGCATCGACACATCCCAGCTCAAGGGCGGTCACTTTCAGGCTGTCGTCGAGGAAGGCGATTCGGTCGAACCGGGGCAGCTGCTCGTCAAATTCGATCTGGCCTTTATCCGGGAACATGCCACCTCGATTGCGACGCCGATGGTCATCACGAATCCGGATCGCGTCAAATCGTGGAGCTTCGCTCCGTTCAAAGCGGTGAAGAAGGGACAGACGTCCGTCATGTCCGTAGTATTACACGACAGAAATGTTGGAGGTTTGGAATCATGATACAAGGCATCGGAGCATCTGCCGGCATCGCAATTGGAAAAGCATTCGTTCTGCCGAACTGGGAATGGGATCTGCCTGAGACCGGAATAGACGCAGTCGATCTGGCCAATGAGTTTGAGCGGCTGTATGAAGGGATACGCACCTCCAAAAATGAAATCGAGTATATCAAAAACGAATTCCGGGATATGGTCGGGGAAGAGGAATCCAGTATTTTTGACGCTCATCTGGCGATTCTGGATGATCCGGTCTTCATGAACGAAATACAGGGGGTCATCGAGCGTCAGTACAAAGCAGCCGAAGTGGCTGTAAAAGAAGCGATTGACCATTTCGTAACGATGTTTGATCTGCTGGATGACGAATACATGAAAGAGCGGGCCATGGATATCAAGGATGTCGGCAACCGACTATTGAAGCATCTGCTCGGCGCACCGGAAATTACGCTGCCGTCGGATACGCAGCCTTATGTGCTCGTTGTCAAGGAATTGTCCCCGTCTCAATTGGCGCATCTGAATCCTAGCCATGTGCTTGGCGTCGTGACCATGCTTGGAGGCAAAACCTCGCATTCCTCCATCATGGCGCGTGCGCTGGGCATTCCGCTTGTTGCGGGACTGGAGGGCAAACTGGCTGCGCCGATTCAAACCGGCGATTTAATCGTGCTTGATGGGGAATCCGGACATTTGTTCGTCAATCCCGATCAACGGACCGTAGAGCAATTTGAGCTTGCGCGAACGGAGCAGCAAGCCAAACGGGAGCAGCTGGAGCTGCTGTCCATGGTCGAATCCGTCACGAAAGACGGTACGGCCATGCGCCTTTCGGCCAATATCAGTTCGGTCAAGGAGCTGGATATGGCCGTGAAATACGGCGCCCTTGGCGTCGGATTGTTCCGAACCGAGTTCTTGTACATGGACCGGAGCAGTTTCCCGAGCGAAGAGGAGCAATTCGAAGTGTACCGGCAGGTCGTTCAAAAAATGGACGGCCGCTCAACCGTCATCCGTACGCTCGATATCGGCGGAGATAAGCAGCTGGATTATTTTCCGCTGCCGCAGGAGGACAATCCGTTCCTCGGCTTCCGGGCGATCCGCATCAGCCTGGAGCGTCAAGAGCTGTTCCAGACGCAGCTGACGGCCATTCTGCGTGCGAGCGCATATGGCAAAGCCAAAATCATGTATCCGATGATTTCCTCGGTGGAGGAGGTCAGACAAGCCAATCAAATTCTGCGCCGCGCCATGGCAGATCTCGATGCCCGGGGCATCGCTTATGATACCGACATTCAGGTCGGGGTCATGATTGAGATTCCGGCAGCCGTGATGATTGCCGATCTGCTCGCGCAGGAAAGCGACTTCTTCAGTATCGGCACCAATGATCTGGTGCAGTATGTGCTGGCTGTTGACCGGATGAACGAGCAGATAGCCCATATGTATCATCCCTATCATCCGGCGATACTGCGCATGCTTCGTACAATCGTCGACGCCGCTCGTCAGGCGGACATTCCGGTCAGCGTGTGCGGGGAAATGGCAGGGGATGAACGCTCCATTCCGCTCTGGCTTGAGCTTGGAGTTCATGACTTGAGCATGTCGATCCAATCGCTGCTTCGGGTGAAGCACCGGATATTGAATACATCGGCACAGGATGCACGCGAGACGGCCCGGCAGTGCTACAAGCTTTCGACGAACGCTGAAATCGAAAAGCTTCTGACGGACTTCAACGAATCCATGCGAACGGCTAAGCAGGCCGAAACGGAACAAGGGAAAGACAGCCACGTATCGTAAACATAAATTTCATGTGCGAAGGCCGGAACATCGATGGATGTTCCGGCCTTTTTAGATGTCAGAAAGTTTAGTATCCGGAGCGGCACCATCCAGACTTCGCAAGAAAAACATCATCTGAATGCGCTCTGCGGAATTCTGTTGATCACATTTTTTTACTGGCTGCTCCAGTGCGGGGGAGATGTAGGAGATGGGCTATTTGGTAAATAAAACAGCAGGCCCGGACAGGAAGGAATCAGGGGAGTAGGGAGCGAATAACATCAGCAGCTGAAATATGTGCTCTCTTGAGCCGATATATAGAAAAAGCCTGAGGTGGTAACATGTCTATGAAGTGTAGCTGCGAGCAAAAAATGAAACTGGAGCTTCGCACGGTGATGTACACACGGAGCGTCATGATTCGTCATGTTCCCGTGCTTGTCTGCGACCATTGTTTAACGTATGAACTGATTCCTTCCATGAGGCCGGATTTGAAAAAATGCGTAGATTTGCTCGGCCCGGACCCCTCGATAAACAGCTTTTCTCTGACTGAATACCATGAGCTGGCCCGATTGATATACGAAGTGCTGGCTGAAGGGGACTATTCAGAAGATAGTTTGAAACAGATATTGGAGCATGAAATCCAGGAACGCATCAATTTGCTGCTTGATTTGTACGGCATGGCCGAGTCTCTTCAGGATCAGGCATGGGTTTCGGACCTGCGCCTTCGCCTGTCCCAGCTGTCGGTCATTCTTCCGGAAATGAATGTATTTCATGCGGATGTTTGAAAATTTAACGATTTTCAGATAATTTTCATAGTAAGTTGGATTTTTCACGAGGATTTTGTTACGATAGAGTAAGGAATTTAATCGAAAAAAGGGGATGTATATCAAATGGCGACGATGACCAAACTGACTACTAGCGATCAGCTGCAGACCGCATTGGAAGCCTCAAAAGATAAGCCTCTGCTTCTTTTTAAACACAGCACGCGCTGCCCGATCAGCAGCAGGGCCTATCAACAGGTAATGTCATACTTACAAAACGAGCCGAACGAAGCCGTGGAGTACGGTTTAATCCATGTCGTCGAGGATCGTCCGGTTTCGCTCGAAGCTGCCGATCTTCTCGGTATACAGCATGAATCCCCGCAGGTGATTCTGGTTAAGAATCAGGCGTCTGTCTGGCATACATCTCATTCCCATATTACTGTGGATGCTCTGAAACAGCATTTAGAAGGCTAGTAAAGCGTTATCATTGCAGAATGCGACAATTTGTCGTATCATTATTTTAATGGGTTGACGAATGAAAATTTATTGGCAATGGAGAGAAGGAATTTGACGGTAACCATTTACGATGTGGCGCGTGAAGCAGGCGTATCGATGGCGACGGTATCGCGGGTTGTGAACAACAATCCCAACGTAAAGCCTCAGACCCGGAAAAAAGTATATGAAGCAATCGAACGTTTGGGATATCGTCCGAATGCGGTGGCCAGAGGCCTTGCCAGCAAAAAGACGACAACGGTCGGGGTTGTAATTCCCGATATCTCGAACTCTATTTTCGCGGAAATTGCTCGGGGCATTGAAGATATTGCCAACATGTACCACTATAATATTATTTTGTGTAACGCTGACAAGAAGAAGGAAAAGGAAATCCGTGTCATCAATACCCTGCTCGAGAAGCAGGTGGACGGGCTGCTGTTCATGGGCGGCACCGTAACGGAAGAACATATTCAGGCGTTCCAGACCTCTGCGGTTCCGATCGTGCTGTGCGCGACACGGGATGAGAACGGAACATATCCGTCCGTGGATATCGATCATGAGGCTGCTGCCTTTGATGCAGTGAATACACTGATTCGCCATGGTCATCGTGAAATTGCCATGATCAGCGGCACGCTGCAGGATCCGGCGAATGGTTATTCGCGTTTCCAAGGCTACAAGAAGGCGCTGGAGAATGCGGGTATTGAATATCAAGAGGATCTGGTGCGCATCGGTAACTATCGTTATGAGTCCGGCGTGGAAGCGATGAAATATTTCCTCGGTCTGAAGAAAAAGCCTACGGCTGTTTTCGCGGCCACGGACGAAATGGCGATTGGTGCCATTCACAGCATTCAGGATGAAGGTCTCAAGGTTCCAGACGATTTCTCCGTCATCAGTGTGGACAATACACGTATGGCGTCGATGGTTCGTCCGCTTTTGACCACGGTGGCTCAGCCGATGTACGATCTTGGCGCGGTTGCGATGCGTCTGTTGACCAAGCTGATGAAGAAGGAAAACGTGGACAACCCGCGGGTTATTTTGCCGCATGAAACGATTCTGCGCCTATCCGTAAGCCATGTGAACGAATAAGAAATAGATGCTTTGACATGAGATGAAAAAGGTTGGAAAACGCTGAAAAAAGCTCCTTACGGGAGCTTTTTTTAACGTGCGGAGCAATAAACTTTAATGAAAAGGGAGAATGCAAAGATGCCTGAAACGATCGGAATTATCGGGGCCATGGACGAAGAAGTGGAGCTGCTCTTGGCCGGGATGCAAAATGCGGAAACGATGGATAAAGCGGGCATCCGCTATTATAAAGGCACATACCTTAATCGAAATGTTGTCGTGTGCAAATCGGGGGTGGGTAAAGTCAATGCGGCTGTCACGACGCAGGTCCTCATCGACGCCTTCGGAATATCCAAAGTGCTGTTTACGGGTGTCGCAGGGGCTGTACATCCGGAGCTGAACATTGGGGATATTGTCATATCTTCCGAGTGCTTGCAGCATGACATGGATGTCACGGCTTTGGGGTATGAACGAGGAGTCATCCCGTATCAGGAGGTTTCGGCGTTTCAGGCGGACAAGGACTTGATGCTGCTGGCCCAAAAAGTCTGCGGGGAGCTCGGCGAGGTGAACTGCAGAGTCGGACGCGTGCTTTCCGGAGATCAGTTTATTGCCAGCGTAGAGCAGGTATCCTGGCTCTATGAGCATATGCAGGGCGCATGCGTCGAAATGGAAGGGGCTTCCGTCGCGCAGGTATGCTTCATGAACGGGGTACCGTTTGTCGTGATCCGTTCAATGTCCGATAAAGCGGACGGCTCCGCACACGCGAACTTCGCGGAATTTACAGTTGCCTCATCGCGCCGCTCCCATGCGATACTGGATTCTATGCTCGCTCAAATGTAAGTGAGCGTAAAAAATCATCAACATACAAACAACTCCGGAGGATTCTCCGGAGTTGTTGTCATATATGCGAATGGACATCCCTAGTACATAAAACGCTGCTGAAAACGAATTCGGTCAAACTGCTCTTTGGAGGAAATCGGCACGTCTCGGCCGATTCGAACCATCAGGCAGTTGGCCGGATGCGAGCATATTTCCGGATCATCGGTTGCGTACCAGACCATGTCGACGACCTTCATGAGCCGTTCCATCATTTTGCGGTAATCCCACACATTCAGGCCGCTGGTTTTTAAGTCCCAGTGCCAATAATATTCGGTGGTGAACACGATATATTGTTCCATTTGGCCATCCTCGAAGGCGGTTTTGATCATTTTTTGCCCCAGGCCAAGCGAGCGGTAGTCATTGGCAACTTCTATAGCTCCCAGCTCGATCAGATCCTCCATATTGCCCTGGGACCAGCGTTCCTGCTCGTCCGGGTAATGAAAGGTCACGTATCCGACGATTATGTTTTCCTCACGGGAAATGATGATCCGGCCTTCCTTGAGGCCTGCGATCTCCACTAGCGCCTTATGCTGCTCAGCCGGGCGGCGGAAAGCATCAAGGTCGGGGTGCATGGTCAACTCTGCCAATCTCTCGGGCGGTACGGGCCCTTCGACGACCAGGCAGCGCTCTTCTTGAGGTATGGTTTGTACATGGTACAGTTTAAGGTGTTCCATCTGGACGCTCCTTTCTGCTTCTAATCCTACTTATAGCAAAAAAACAAATAAATGAAAAGCGATGGCAGGAACTTTCATCCTATGCTATAATGATTCCTGACATAAAATAGCCACAACTTTTGATTTTTATAACCATCAGCCAGACCTGCTGTACCATATGTTTTTACGCTTACCTAAATAAATTGAACCACAGAATGGATAGCCCGTTTTTGTTTGTGAACTCTATCAAAGTTTAAAGGGTTAAACTTTCGGTTTAATTTATATAGCAATCAAGAGAAATTTTGTTTTACAGAACTGATTTCGTGTGTATGTTGTCATTTCCATGGCATGAATTCATACAAGATTGTAAGCGCTGCCCTAGCAATTGGGAGAACAGAGGGAGGATGAAAGTATGGAACAAAATCAAAATGAAATTTTACCTAGCGTAGCTGAAACGTCCAATTTGGGCGATTATGAACAGGCCCGCTCGCAATTCCAATGGGAAGAGGTGGAGAAGCATTTTAGCTGGTATACGACCGGCAAGGTTAATATGGCGTATGAGGCCATTGACCGCCACGTGGAAGAAGGACGTGGCCATAAAAATGCTTTGCTCTATAGCGACGCGAATCGCGATGAGAGCTATACTTTTGCCGATCTGAAGGAGCAGTCCGATAAATTCGGTAATGTTCTCCGTGAGCTTGGCGTCGGTAAAGGTGATCGGGTATTTGTTTTTATGCCGCGCAGTCCGGAGCTTTACTTCTCTCTCATGGGCATTTTGAAGGTAGGGGCTGTCGTAGGTCCGCTTTTTGAGGCTTTTATGGAAACGGCTGTTAAGGACCGTCTTGAAGACAGCGGTGCAGTTGCACTGGTGACGACGAGCCAGCTTCTCGGACGCGTGAAGCGTGACGAGCTGCCTGACCTGAAGCATATTATCGTGGTGGGCGACGGCGTTGAAGAAGATGACAAGGTCGTGGACTACGCGAAGGCGATGCAGGGGGCATCCTCGGATCTCCAAATGGAGTGGCTGGACCGCAATGACGGATTAATTATACATTATACTTCTGGATCGACGGGTAAACCGAAAGGCGTATTCCATGTACAGAATGCCATGATACAACATTATTACACGGGCAAAATGGTCCTGGATCTGCAGGAAGACGATATATACTGGTGTACGGCTGACCCGGGCTGGGTAACAGGTACTTCCTACGGTATTTTCGCACCTTGGCTGAACGGCGTTACAAATGTGATCCGCGGCGGGCGATTCAGTCCGCAGGACTGGTACGGAACGATTGACAAATACAAGGTGACGGTATGGTACAGTGCTCCAACGGCATTCCGCATGCTGATGGGGGCAGGCTCGGACGTTATTTCCCAGTTCTCCTTGAACAGTCTGCGTCATGTCCTCTCCGTAGGTGAGCCGCTTAACCCAGAAGTGGTTCGCTGGGGACAAAAGGTATACGGCCAGCGTATCCATGACACTTGGTGGATGACGGAAACCGGCGGACATTTGATCTGCAACTATCCATCCATGGATATCAAGCCAGGATCTATGGGACGTCCTATTCCGGGTGTGCAGGCAGCGATTCTGGACGATAACGGCAATGAAGTTCCGCCTTACACGATGGGGAATCTCGCCATTAAAACACCATGGCCGTCCATGATGAATCAAATTTGGAAGAATCCTGCCAAGTATCAGGAATACTTCCGTATTCCTGGCTGGTACGTTTCGGGCGATTCCGCTTATATGGATGAAGAAGGCTACTTCTGGTTCCAGGGCCGGGTCGATGACGTGATCAACTCCTCCGGTGAACGGATCGGACCGTTCGAGGTCGAGAGCAAGCTGGTCGAGCATCCTGCGGTGGCTGAAGCCGGCGTTATCGGTAAACCGGATGCGACCCGCGGCGAGATCATCAAAGCGTTCATCGCCCTCCGAGAAGGCTACGAGGAATCCGAAGAACTGAAGAATGAAATCTATAAATTCGTGAAAGAAGGATTGTCCGCTCATGCGGCGCCGCGTGAAATCGAATTCCGCGACAAGCTGCCGAAGACGAGATCCGGTAAAATCATGCGCAGGGTACTCAAAGCATGGGAGCTGAATCTGCCAACCGGCGATCTTTCGACGATCGAAGATTAATTATATCGCGTAAACAGGAAGCACCGGATTATGAATCCGGTGCTTTTTGTTTTTGTAGTGCACTGTGAATATGAAAAGACCCCGCCGCGGCAATCCGCGAACAGGGTCTTTTTACAACGGTATCGAGTTATTTCTTTTCAAAATAGGATGCCGCGGAAGGTCTGGAAGAGCCAACCGCATTGATCGCCGTTACCCGAAAGTATCCTTTGATCGGAGTGGTGGTGATAAACTGGAAGCCGGCTTCACGGCTGGTACCGATCGGGTTATATGGGCCGCCCGGCTTTTCACTGAAGGATATCGAATACTCGGTTACCTTCTCTTCCGGACGTGCCGGATTCCATTGGAACATAATTCCGTTATCGAGCGGTGCGATCTGCAGAGCAGTCGGCGATGATGGTTCATGGGTCGGTTCCTGCCCTGGGTCCGGAGCATTCGGATCCGGAATTTCGGTGCCTGGATTACCCGTGTCGCCCGGGGTGGAAGGATCTACGATGTCTCCAGGGATATCAATGATACCTCCAGTTGATCCGCTCGCCATTTCGCTTGGTGTTGATTCTTTGCCTGCTACATCCACGGCCGTGATATAAAAGCTGGAGCCTGTATCAGCCGCACTCGTAAAGGAGTATGCCTCTCCTGTCAATATGACACTGCCCGTATTCTGATAAGATCCTCCGTTTTGGGAACGGTACAAGCGGTATCCAACCACATCTGCTTGAGGAGACGGGCTGAAGGTAATGGTAGCCTTGCTGCCGTTCAGAGCCATCCTGACGCTTCCAGGAGCCGAAGGCGCGCTGCCGTCATCGACACGCGGATCGATCTCGGTCGGCATATCCTCGCCGGCGTCACGCGGGATATAGTAGGATAAAGATTCGTGGCCGCCGCGCATTTTTTCAAAGGCTGCCTGGAGCTCTTTGATCAGATCCGGGATCGGCTTCTCTCGTTTGATCACGACTTTTTCCTTCAGCATATCATCAGGCGTTTGATCCTTCGGAATATAGTTGACTCCGTTAAATGTGATGTATTTGACCTTGGCAATCCCGTCATCACTGTCTTTAGGAACGTATTTAATATTAAAGATATCCGTAACAAATTTATCCGTCAGTGATGTCGGAAGCTTGCCGCTGTATGCAGATACTGTTTTGGACACAATGCCCTCAGGCTTTTCGAATTTCGGCGTTTTGAATAAGTCGGGTTCTTTATCCGCGACTTCGTTCATAATGAGTGCCCATATCGATTGGGCACGCTTCTTGGCGGGCTTGCTCGTCAGCGTATTGACAGGCTCCTTGTAGCCTACCCATACGCCAAGCGTTACGTCAGGCGAGAAGCCCATAAACCACACATCCGCGTAGTTTTGGGTAGAGCCTGTTTTCCCGACGACCGGTATACTTTTGAAGTGCTTATAAGTATCCCGGACGGTACTACCCGTGCCGTCCGTAATGACCGTGCGGAGCATATCCGTCATCAGGTAAGCGGTTTGCTTGGAGAACGCCTGGACGGGTTTGGCTTCATGCTGATACACGATATTGCCGTTGGAATCCACGATTTTTTCAATCATGTATGCATCGTTAAAAGTCCCTTGATTGGCAATAGAGCTATAGGCATTCGTCAGGTCTTCGACGGTTACACCATATCTCAAACCGCCCAGAACACCCGTTGCAGCAGAATAGTCTTCTTTTTGAATGGTATTGATACCGACCTTTTTGGCAAAGGCCCAGGCATTGTCGATGCCGACGACGTTATTGAACAGCTTCAATGCAACGGTATTCACCGATTTGTTGAGTGCAGTCCGCGCTGTCATTAAGCCGCTGTATCCCGCAGTCGAGTTTTTCGGGATATGGAAGCCTTTCTGGTAGTCCTTCAAAATGATCGGTGCATCATCCAAAATGCTTGCAGGCTGGATCGCCCCGGATTCGATGGCAGGCAGGTAGGCCGCAATCGGTTTCATGGTTGAACCCGGCTGCCGGATCATCTGCGTGGCATAGTTCATCTGTTCTTTGTTGAAGTCCCGTCCTTCCAGCATGCCCAGAATGGCGCCTGTCTTGTTGTCAATCATCATGGCCGCGGTTTGCTCCGGTCCTTTGGTTTTGCTGTCAGGACCAAAGTTATCCTTGTTTTCGCCGATCTTATGCATGGAGTTGTACACCCGCTTATCAATCGTGGTGTACACACGGTATCCGCCGGTTTTAAGCTGTTGATTGGCAGCTTCAAGCAGATCGCTGGTATCGTTCGCATCCTTCTGATCGGTGCCGCCTTCCTTGAGACTCAGCTTCATCAGAATGTCGGAAGCCTGACGTTCAGTCTCCATCATCAGGTAAGGATAAGTGGCATAGGCTTTATCCATGCGCGGTGCCAGTGCCTTACGAATGTCGAATGCCAAGGCTTCCTTGTACTCGGCATCCGTAATCTTATTCTCTTCCATCATCCGCCGCAGCACGAGATGCTGGCGGTCCACAGCCCGCTTGAAGGCGTCCGGATTGAATTCGCCCGTGGAGGTGAAGGCGGAATATTTGGTTGGAAGCTGCGGAAGACCGGCCAAATAGGCCGCTTCGGCGATATTCAGCTTGCTTAAATCGTTTACGTTAAAAATGCCTTTGGCTGCAGCCTTGATCCCGTAGAGGTTGTACCCGCTTGATCCCTTACCGAAAGGAACCTTGTTCAGGTAGGCGGTCAAAATTTCCTCCTTGGTCATAAACCGTTCGAGCCGGAGCGCCAGCAAAATCTCTTTGAATTTGCGGTCATCCGTCTTATCCAGGTTCAGGAAGACGCGCCTGGCCAGTTGCTGGGTCAATGTGCTTCCGCCGGTTTGCACGGATTCTTTGAGCACCTTTTGTTTTACGGCACGCAGCGTACCCTTCAGGTCCACACCATTATGATTGAAAAAGTTGTTGTCTTCTATAGAAACAACCGCATTGATGACTGTCTTTGGAATCTGCTTGTATTCCACGGGACGTCTGTCCTCGTCCGTGCGGATCTGGCCGATCGGCGTCGTCTGATCGCGGAAATAAGCAAAGCTTGTAATGGAGTTTTCACTCATTTTTTGCTCGATCAGATCCCTGGACCGGACCGGATCGTCCTTCACAATGGAAGTGACATAACCCAGGGCGGCACCGCCGGCAAAAAGGGCGCCCATCAGGCCGACGACAAACAGCCAGAGAATGACGAGACCGGTTATCCGGGCGTAGGATCGTCGCCTCGGTGCAGGCTGTTTGTCAGGCGTCTTATTGTTATTTTCAACCATTCGCGTGCGTTCCTCCTTTTAACGGAACTATTATAGCATAATTTGCGGGTTTTGAATGCAGAGAACGAATGAGGGCTTTTTTTTAGAATATTTGACAGTTTTTCGGTGCATATGTTATAAATAATGCTAAATTAAACATCGGAAAAAGCGTGGATAGACATCAGTAGACAGGTTGTAAGCTCGATCAGAGAGCCGGTGGGTGGTGCGAACCGGCAGCTCTTCCTGTTGAATTACCGTCTGGAGCTGTCAGGAGGAACGCGGGTGCCTGCTTGCCCGCAAGTAGTCCGGTACCGGATGCAAGGTCCGTTATCTGAATGAAGTGAAAGCTGTCATCAGCGAGCCCGTATAATCGCGGCTTTTTGCGGCAGCTTTAATTAGGGTGGTAACGCGAGCGCTCCTTCTCGTCCCTTGGGATGAGAAGGAGCTTTTTTGCGTTTTAATCCTAGGATATGACGGAAGGATGAGGAACATGAAGTGGGATGAGTTGAATGTGCAGCAGCAGCGCGCGGTTGAAAGGCAGCTGGAAGTCATCACGAGGGGAACCGCGAATATTGTTCCGCAAGAGGAGCTGAAGCAGAAGGTGATGAAATCGGTCGTGACGGGCGAACCGCTTCGCGTGAAGCTTGGTCTGGATCCGTCTGCACCGGATATTCATCTCGGACATACGGTTGTTCTGCAGAAGCTGCGCCAGTTCCAGGAATTCGGTCATGAGGTTCAGCTCGTTATCGGCGATTTCACCGGACGGATCGGGGATCCGACAGGAAAGTCGGAAACCCGGAAGCAGCTGAGCGAAGAAGACGTCCGACGCAATGCCGAGACTTACAGGAAACAACTCTTTAAAGTGATGGATGAAGCAAAAACAACGATATGCTTCAACTCGGAGTGGCTAAGTCCGATGAATTTTGAGGAAGTTATCAATCTGGGAGCCAAAACGACTGTCGCCAGAATGCTGGAGCGCGACGATTTTCAGAAGCGGTACAGCAGCGGACAGCCGATCAGCATCCATGAATTTTTTTACCCGCTCATGCAGGGAATGGATTCGGTGGCGCTTAAAACCGACATTGAGCTTGGCGGCACCGACCAAACATTTAATCTTCTAATGGGGCGCACCTTGCAAAAGGAGTATGGGGAGGAGGCGCAGATTGCCATTACACTTCCCGTGCTCGAAGGTCTTGACGGCGTCAATAAGATGAGTAAAAGCTTGGGCAATTACATTGGAATCGATGAAAAGCCGGCTGAAATCTATGGCAAAGCGATGTCCGTACCAGATGAGCTGATGCTGAAATACTTCGAGCTTGCGACCGATCTTCCCCATGACGAGCTGGAGGTGTTGAAGCAGGGTCTGCAGGACGGAAGCGTTCACCCGCGCGATGCCAAAATGCGGTTGGCCCAAACGATCGTCCGCATGTATCACGGATCGGAAGAAGCCGAAGCCGCGAAGCAGCACTTTGTCACGGTGTTTCAGCAGCATTCGATTCCGGATGAGTTGGATGAGCATATCATTCCGGCCGGAGAGCTGAGAGAGGGGAAGATTCCTTTGGTTCAACTGCTGCATCGGCTTGGTTTCGCCGCTTCGAACGGCGAAGCCAGACGAAGTATCCAGCAGGGAGCGGTGAAGCTGAACGGACAGAAGCTGGAGGAGATCCATTCGGAAATAGCTCTGTGCAGCGGGGATGTGATCCAATCGGGTAAACGGAAATTCGCGAAAATCCGAATCGTCTAATAAAAGCGCATGAAAAAGGCAGAAGGCCAAAACGCCTTCTGCCAAACGCTGCCGCAAAGCAGCAAAAAGCCCAGAACCATTGGTTCCGGGCTTTGTTCAATGCAACGATTAACGGTTGTAGAATTCGACGATTTGTTTTTCGTCGATGTCTTGGGAAAGCTCAGCACGTTCAGGCAAACGGATGAATTTGCCTTCCATAGCTGCATCGTTGTACTCCAGGTAACCTGCAAGATGGCTGCGGTTTTCCAGAGCTTCTTTAATGGAAGAAAGCGAACGGCTTCTTTCACGAAGGCCAATCACGTCACCAGTGCTCACCATGTAAGAAGCAACGTTAACCTTTTTGCCGTTTACAGTGATGTGACCATGGGATACGAGCTGGCGTGCGCCTGCACGGGAGTTTGCGAAGCCAAGACGGTAAACGAGGTTGTCCAGGCGGCTTTCGAGCAGGAACATGAAGTTCTCACCGGCGATACCTTGCATTTTTTGCGCTCTGTGGAAGAGGGTGCTGAACTGCTTTTCACCCAAGCCGTACATATGACGCAGTTTTTGTTTTTCAGCGAGCTGCATACCGTAGTTGCTTACTTTTCTCCGTTGGTTAGGACCGTGTTGTCCTGGAGGAAAAGGACGCTTCAATTCTTTGCCAGTACCGCTCAGGGAGATGCCCAGACGGCGGCTCAATTTAAATTTAGGACCAGTGTAACGTGCCATGTTATAGTAGACTCCTTTATTTTCAAATAAATTGTGAAGTAGGGCTCTATTTGCGCCGGGTATGTTGATTGTGCTAGCCTTATCGGCAAACGCACCTGATGGAAAAGTTCAGCCGCTGTTCGATCAGTAACAAACCACGTGAGGGTGACACAACGTTACGCCCAAATTTCAGACTGCATAACAGTCTTGTTCAACAATAGATTTTAAACGAAAGACAGTATGCAAGTCAAGTCCTGATAAATATCGATAAACGTCTAATTTTGTCGATAGGGCTTTGGTCCCAAAAAAGTAGGACGAATCTCTGAAATATTGATGCAAAATTGGTTTGAAGAGAGTAGAATAAGGTTATTATAACACGAATGAAACTACCCTTTTTCAATTGCGCAAATAGGTGTCAGATCTATGAGTCTAAAGTCTGCTTGCGGCTGAAGGTTTTTATATAATATCCCGATCGAACGGTGCCGTGCAAGACACCTTTAAACACGGTGTAAAGGAGCGCCTGCTTATGTCAGAACACCAACAGGATTTTTCCAGACATCAAAGTCTATTTCAGACAAATATCGAAGTGGCGTCTCCGAGCGAGTCTTCTGAATTATGGTTGAAGGAGATGGACATTTCACCATATGATCTTCCATATGTCCACGAGGCCTTGCAGCAATCCTTCGAGGATTGGCGGAAGGAAACGGGCTCGCTGCCCCTTTCGAAGCACTCCTCGTGGGTGATCGTCGATCATGAAGGGGCATATACCTCAGGCGAGGAAGCCGTGTATTCGCTGCTCGATGGCCCGCATGCGGGATTGCTGCAGCACTGCTTGCTGTCACATGAGCTGGTATACGACGTGATTGAGCATGCCGACTATCCGCTTTTCAAAGGACAGGTGCTATGCGTGGTTCCGATTCTGTCCCGGAGCGGGCAGCTCGTTATATCCGTTCTTGCCTGTGTGATCCCGAGGCATATCTCCGACAGCTCGGGCCTCGATGCCATTGAGGCGACGGCTCTGCATTATCATTCCTGTTTCTTTAGACGCTACGAATACATATTCGTTTCCGATGTTATGAAAATTCAAAAGAATGCGGAGCGTGAAGCAAGCAGACGCTCGATACTGTTTCAGATCATGCAGCGGATGCATGACCAGATTGATGTGGATACGGTTCTTACGGAGGTGCTCGACAGCATCGCCGTGCTCTATCCATCGATCAAGCTGAGTCTGCTGATGTCGCAGGATCACCAGCACAGTAATCCGAAGGTCAGACCGCTGGTATTTCATCCGTGGGGCGAGGATATCTGCGTGAGAGCTTTTATGGATGGCCGCCTTATGATTCAGGACTGCAAGGAGGCCGGGGAAGAGGATATGGTCGAAATCGGCATTCCTCTCGGCGGCAAGCAGGGAATTTATGGCGTGTTTCATTTGAAAATGACGCGGGATCTCAAGGAAGACCTGGATCTGCAGCTGATTACCATGGTCATCGACACGGCGGGGAATGCCTTTGAGAATGCCAAGCTGTATGAACAGTCCAATCTCCTCATTCATGAGCTGCGGCTGATCAATGAGCTTACCCAGCGGCTGAACCAAAGCCTGCAGCTGGCTGATATTTACCAGTTCGCCAACGAGGAGCTCTTGAACATTTTCAATGCCGATTTCTGCTGTTTCCTTCAGTATAATGAGGAGCGCGATATGCTTGAGGTGGTATCCTGTAACGAGCCGTCGCTGTCCAAGGATATGTTTAACGCGAGTTACGGCTTTGGCGGGCTTGTATTCGAAAAAAAAGAGCCGGTCATTTTGTCGGATTACCATTTGAACACGAAGGTATCCTCCAAGCTGATGGAGGTCACCGGTTCCCAATCCCTGATTGCGACGCCTTTGACGGTGAACGGCAAAGTCATTGGAGCCATTTTGCTGACGCACCGCAGTCCGCATTTCTTTTCCTATGATAATTATCGGCTGCTGCAGACGCTTTCGAGCCATATCGGCTTGTCGGTGAGAAACGCGCTGCTGCATGCGGAGCTGCGCCGGATGGCGAACCGGGACATGCTAACGGACATGTACGCCCGCCACTATCTGGATGAAGCGATTCAGGAGTATCAAACGAATGATTTTTGCGGCTCGCTGATCGTCGTCGACATAGACCAGTTCAAACAGGTGAATGACACCTACGGTCATCAAAAAGGAGACAAAATACTGAAGCAAGTCAGCGAAATTGTGAAAACCTCCATTCGGCAGGAAGACATTCCTGCGCGCTGGGGAGGGGAGGAGCTGGCCGTTTATTTGCCGCAGATGGGGGTCCATCAAGCGATGAAGGTGGCCGAGGTGATCCGGTCCCGAGTGGCGCAGGAGACGAATCCGGGCGTAACCGTATCGAGCGGAATCGCGGAATGGTGCATCGTCGATGATAAGATTAGCGTGGACAGCCTCTTCTACCGGGCGGACATGGCATTATACCGTGCGAAAAACAGCGGCCGTAATCAGATTCAGATTGAAGACATCAATGAATAAGAGGGTGACCTGTACTTGCTGCAGACGCCCTTTTTTCGTGAGAATGTTCTGCATAATTGCGCACCTGGAAGGCAAGCCTAAGGCAAAATGTTTCTACATAAAGAGGTATAACAGGATGAGAAAATGGAAACTTGGCCTTGGCGCAGCCTTTTTGCTGTGGGTCGGCATGAACCTGACAAGCTGCGGGCTGCTGCAAAATGACAAAAATCCGGAAGGCTGGTTCAAGCAGACGCTTGCCGGACTGGCCGGAAAGGACTCTTTTACGTTTAAAGGCGAGGCAGCCGTACGTACCCAATCGCAGACAAGCTTCAAGGAAAGCCTGGTATATGAAGGCATGCTCACCGAGCATGACAAACTGACGATCCGCAGCATGCTGCCATCCGGCTCGGGAGGGACAGCAACGAAGCTTTCCGCGAAAAACGTGCATGCAGCCGAGTCGGGCTTCCGGCGCCAGGATGGACAATGGGTACACTTATCGAGCGAAGGCAACACCATGCTGAATTCCTCGCTGGCCCGGTTCAACCCCTTGGCGCAATTGGACGCGATCAGCCGTCTTCCCAAGCAAATGAAGGAAGCTTCAGGAGCTGCCAGAGGCACGAAGGTGCTGCGCATCGAACTGGAGCCTGCGGCGGCCAGACAGTGGCTGTCAGAGCAGCTGGAGATGGAGATGGGCACCATCAGGCAGCAGGCGGAGGACGGAATGCCGAAGCGTTCTTCCCAGGAAAGAAGGCAGCTGGCCGATGTATGGAAAAAGGGCGATGCCCAAATGAAGCAGATGCTCGCGAATTCCGAGGTGGGCATGACCTACTATTTGACGATTGACAAGAAATCCGGTTTTCCTGTCAAATTGTCCTCTGAGAGCGTAATCCACTATTTAAATCTGCATCAGCAGGGAGAGCAGGAGACGCTGATCAACGACGTCGATTTTAAGCCGTAATGTTTTCTTGCTGGTTCCGGTGACTGCGGCGGGCAGAAAGTGCTACAATAGAAATCGATTAAAAATTAACCTTTGTTCAAATAGATTTTGTGCGGGGTTTAGGAGGAATAAGTCATATGCGTGATCCAAGAATTCAAAAGCTGGCGGAAAATCTCGTTGGTTATTCCGTAAGCGTCCAGCCGGGAGAAAACGTACTGATCGAAATGATCGGGCCCGAACGCGATTTGCTTAAAGCTGTCATTGAAGAGGTACATAAGCGCGGAGGCAATCCGTTCGTCGAGCTGACGGACCGTTCGGTTCAGCGCACGATGCTCATGAACGCAACCGAGGAGATGGTTAGAACCTGGGGCGAGCTTGATCTGGAGCGTATGAAGAAAATGGACTGCTACATCGGTATCCGTGCGGGCGAGAACGTCAACGACCTCTCGGATGTGCCGGACGATAAAATGCGCTTGTACAATACCCTGTACAATCATCCTGTCCACAGCGGACAGCGTGTCAACCATACGAAATGGGTCGTTCTCCGTTATCCGAATGCGAGCATGGCTCAATTGTCCAACAAGAGCACCGAGGCGTTCGAGGACTTCTATTTCGACGTATGCAACCTGGACTACGCGAAAATGGACAAAGCTCAGGATCCTCTGGCCGAGTTGATGAGAAAAACGGATAAAGTCCGCATCGTGGGCCCTGGAACGGATCTCAGCTTCTCCATCAAGGGCATTGGGGCGACCAAATGCGCGGGCGAGAAAAACATCCCTGACGGCGAAGTGTACAGCGCGCCTGTTCGCGATTCCGTCAACGGAACGATCAGCTACAATACAAGCACGGTTTACCAAGGCATTACCTTTGAAAATATCAAATTCACGTTCAAAGACGGCAAAATCGTCGAGGCGACCAGCAATGATACCGAGCGTTTGAATCAGATTCTGGATGCCGACGAAGGCGCTCGTTATATCGGGGAGTTCGCGATCGGCTTCAATCCGTATATTTTGCACCCGATGAAGGATATTTTGTTCGACGAAAAAATCGCCGGCAGCATTCATTTCACGCCGGGACAAGCCTACGAGGATTGCGATAACGGAAACCGTTCTTCCATTCACTGGGATATCGTGCTGATCCAGCGTCCGGACTACGGCGGCGGCGAAATCTATTTTGACGATGTGCTGATCCGCAAAGACGGCATTTTCGTGATCGACGAGCTGAAAGGTCTAAATCCGGATCAATTGGTGTAATCTACAAAAATGACATAGAAATCCCTTGCGCAGGTAAGCGGATTCAATGTATCATGAAAGTGGTAAAATGATATTATTACCTGATATCAAAGCTACGGAGGGATCGATATGTCCAGTAATAACGCAGCTGTTGTGGAAATCGCTCAAACGGCGAGCAAATTTACGTCTTCAATCGTACTTCAGGCAGACAACAAGTACATTGATGTGAAAAGTATTCTGGGATTGTTTACAACCCTTGTTAGCAATAAAGGCTATGAGCTTCATGTTCATGGACCGGATGCGGATGAGGCCAAAGCGGCAATGCAGGAAGTGTTTGCAAAACACGGACTCAATGTTGAGCTTGTAGAAGACTAAGATAAAGGAAAGCGCCCTGCCGGATTTCGGTAGGGTGCTTTTTTTAGCAGGTTCTTGTATTGGGTCGTGATTTCGTCTAATATTAGAGAAGAGAACAAGGGTGTGACTTTTGGACATAGGGGGGAAGATGCATGACTTCTTCTGAGCTGCAGGAACAGTTGAACATGAAAGCAGTAAGTCTTCTGCAAGAAGATGCAGATAAAATACAGAAGCTGATCGAAGTACAAATGGAGAATCTGGCGACCCGCTATTGCCCTCTCTATGAGGAAGTGCTGGACACCCAGATGTACGGATTTTCTAAAGAAGTCGATTTCGCTGTGAGAGCGGGACTTCTGCCTGAAGCTACCGGCAAACAGCTCGTCAGTCAGCTGGAACGTAATCTGGCCATCCTTTACGAGGCCTTGAATAGCAAAGAAGCTTAAAAACAAGCTTAATAACCCTGTTTCTTTAAGCTTACATGGTAAAAGCATGAGCTCCCGTATCGGAGCCCATGCTTTTTTTGTGATATCCGTATTCATTTATCGAGGCGTCCTTACCGCTATACCATGAAAAAGGATACGCCTAGAATGCAGTACACGACCAGCAGAAGCAGCCCCTCGTACCAATTTGTTTTGCCGTCCTGAATGATCGACTTGGCGATAAACACGGCGACGCCGATGGCGAGCAGCTCGATCGCGGTGAAGACCAGGTTCATCGTATTGCCGAAGAAAAAGCTGGCGAACACGAGCACCGGAGCGACGAACAGGGCGATCTGCAGGCTGCTGCCTACCGCGATTTCGACGGCTGCCCCGATTTTGTTCTTCATGGCGAGCATGATGGCTGCACTGTGCTCGGCAGCGTTGCCGATGATAGCCACGAGGAAGGCGCCGACAAACAGTTCGCTCAGTCCGAAACGGGTGGTGAACGTCTCCAGCGTTCCAACCAGCCATTCGCTCACGAAGGCAACCATCACGGTAGCGAGGATCAGGTACAGGATGGATTTGCCTTTGGACCATTCCGGCTCATGCTCATGCGGGAGCTCTTCTTCGGAATTTTCCGTGACGTCGGCCAGGTAGTTTTTGTGGGTAATCATGGAGAATACCAGCCAGGCTATGTATGCTACGATCAAAATACCGGCTACGATCAAACTTAGCGTTTGGGTGTCTCCCGTCGTAATCGAGTGCGTGTTCAGGAACACCGCGGGAACGAACAGGGCGATGACCGCGACGATCATGAGCGAGCCGTTCATGCCGGCGAGAGAGACGTTGAAGCTTTGGATTTTGAATTTGAGTCCGCCCGCAAAAATACTCAAACCAAGCACGAGCAGCAGGTTGCCGATGATGGAACCGGTCAAGCTGGCCTTCACCATATCGAACAGTCCCTCTTTGACGAGGAAAATGGCGATGATCAGCTCGGCCGCATTGCCGAACGTAGCGTTCAGAAAGCCGCCAAGGCGCTGACCGGCATAATGTGCGACATTTTCAGTCGCTTTACCGAGGAATCCGGCTACAAAGATGACGGAAATCGCCGCCAGGGTGAACTGGATCGTGGCATCCCAGCCCGCATAATGCGCGACTGCACTAAGTACGAAGAATGCGATCAGCAAAAAAGGGCTCAACCATTTTTTCAATATTCGACACCTCGGTGTGATGTGGGATGAAGATTCTTTTTCAATATACCCAAAACCTATGGGGTTGTAAACAAATCTTGGGGCCAATATTTGCTTTTTAGCCCCTCTAGGATTTACAATAACGGATAATGAGGTGAAGGAGGAAGGGGTATGACTGAACAGCTTCAACTGGAAACGGGAACGATCCGGATATCGGATGATGTCGTATCGAAAATCGCCGGTTTAGCGGCTCTGGAAACCCCCGGCATTGCTGCAATGTCCGGCGGTTTATCCGAAGGATGGGCCAAGCGCCTAAGCGGAAAAAACGTGCAGAAAGGCGTGACCGTGGAAGTGGGTCAGCTGGAGGCTGCCATTGATCTGCGCATTATCGTATTGTATGAAACACCGATTCATGAGGTTTGCCGCATGCTGCAGCAAAACGTGCGGGAAGCGGTGGAAAGCATGACGGGGCTTCGCGTCGTTGAAGTCAACGTCAAGGTTGAAGGCGTGGCATTCAAGGATGACGAAATCGAGGACAGTGCGTCCCGGGCCAAATAACGAAACATTTGTGTAAGGAAACCATGCATAAGAAGACGCAGCACACACATAAGCTTGGACCGCATTCAGCGGCAGTTTTCCCGGGAGATAAGGAAATAGGCCAATAAAGCTATACGTTCCTATCTCTATAAAAAAGAGACTACACGGACCTCCGGTAGTCTCTTTTAATATTTACGGACTTGACAACCTCCTGCGGGGCAGGCAGATTGACTTGTCTGGAAATGCTGAGCATGATCCCCATGGAAAACATCATGATGAGCAGCGACGTGCCTCCGTAACTGATGAACGGAAGCGTGACCCCCGTCAGCGGAATCGTCTGTGAGACGCCGCCGATGTTAACGAAGGCCTGAATGGCGAACAGCCCCATGATGCCGATTCCGACGAGTGTTCCGAAAGGATCGGTGCACCTCAGCGCGATAAGAATTCCGCGCCATATGAAGTAAATGTAGATCAACAGGAACAAGCTTGTCCCGATGAATCCGAATTCCTCGGCCATGACCGGGAAAATGAAGTCATTATACGGGTTTTTGATATAGTTCAGCTTCTGGATGCTTTTTCCGAATCCGGCGCCTGTCACCTGACCATTGCCGATCGCCGTCAAAGACTGGATCAGATTGTAGCCGTCGCCCTTCTCATCCTGATAAGGGTCGATCCAGGCCGTAATTCTTCCCATCTTGTAATTGCTGCCGCTCTGCTCCTGAGCACTATCGCTGTGCGTGATCGACTTGATCAAATAATTGGCGCCGAGCACCAGGCTGGCTCCAAGGATCAGCAGCGCTGCCGAGGCGAGCATATGCTTCAGGCTGGCCCCGCCGGCATAGATAATGATCGCGCTCGTTGCGACAAGGATCATTGTGGAGCCCAGATCCGGCTGCATCATGATGAGGCCGGCCACGAAGCCGACGATGACCATGACGGGAATGTAGCCTGTCCTCAAATCCCTGAAGCGCTCGCCTTTCTTGACGATCAGAGCAGAGAGATACAGGATGATCGTTATTTTAGCCAATTCTGTCGGCTGAATCCCCATTCCTGCCACACCGAGCCAGCTTCTTGCGCCGTTGACGCTCTTGGTAAACGGCACGATGGCCAGCATAACGACCGTCACGAAAAACATGGGCACAAAAAGCTTTTTGTACTTGCTGTAATGGATGTTCATTGCGATAAACATCACGATCGTGCCCAGCAATGCCCATACAAACTGCTTCTTCGTAAAATAAAGCGGATCATTATTGAATTTACTGCTGGAAATGGTGAGACTTGAACTGGCACTGAACACCATCACCAGCCCAAAACCGACCAACAGAAAAGTAAGGATAAGCAGTTGGAAATCCGGCGTCCCTCTCTTCCTCAGTTGGGGTTTCTCCTGATTCATAAGGGACCTGCCTTACGCTTCCAGAGTAGCTTTGAATTGCTGGATTTTTTTATTGGCAATGTTAAGAATTTTGGAAGGAACTGGTGATTCATATTCCAGACCGTGAGGGAAGGTCGCTTTTCCCAGGTAAACGGCTTCGATTTCAAGCACGGTATCCGGTTTCTCAAGCTTGCCTTCGATAGCGCGTGTGTTCATGCGCACGTAGTACTCGGAATTGGTATCCGTATCTTCGATTTTATATTCGTATGTAGCGCGGTAATATTCCCACTGCCAGCGTACAAATCCTGTTTTTTCGGCAACTTCATCCATAAATGCCAAGTCGCTTTTCAGTCCGACCAGTCCTGTATTTTCAAAAATCATCCTATAAAATCCTCCTTATTTAAATGCCTGTAAAGTTCTTTACTCATGATATTATGTTTCAGGCGCTTGTGCAAGCCTTGTCACTGTAAGGGGGACATACCCCATTTCACCCGTTTCTGCTACAATGGAAAAAAGGCATTGTGGGCAGGCCAATGGAAAAACAATGCAAAGGACATTCTTTGGGCGAGAGGACGTGTGGACATGAGAGAAGAGGCATTGTTAAATGCGCTGCAGCCGCAAATGGTGGAATGGAGACGTTATCTGCACCGCCATCCCGAGCTATCCTACCACGAAGAGAAAACATCGCTATTCGTCGCGGGGAAGCTGAAGGAGCTCGGACTCGACGTATCCACGCAGATCGGCGGGGGGCATGGCGTTCTGGCGGTTTTAAAGGGCGGCAAGCCGGGGAAAACGGTCGCGCTGCGTGCCGATATGGATGCGCTTCCGATCCAGGACGAGAAGACCTGCGATTACGCTTCCGAGGTTAAAGGCGTGATGCACGCATGCGGCCACGACGGACATACATCGACGCTGCTGGCAGTGGCGACTTATTTCAGCCAGCGTCAGAAGGATGTGGAAGGAGAAATCCGGTTTATATTCCAGCCGGCGGAGGAAGTATGCCCGGGCGGGGCACAAGGGATGATCCAGGCAGGGGTGCTGGAGGGCGTCGATGTCATTTACGGAGTTCATTTGTGGACACCGTTTGCCGCGGGGACGGCGGCCAGTGCACCCGGTCCGCTGATGGCGGCGGCCGATGAATTTTTTATAGATATTCTCGGTCAAGGCGGACATGGCGGCATGCCGCATGTGACCGTGGACAGCGTGGTGGCGGGAGCGGCGCTGGTGATGCAGCTGCAAAGCATCGTCAGCCGTTCGGTTGATCCGTTGAAGCCGGCAGTCGTGACCATAGGTACGATCCAGGGCGGAAGCGCGCAGAACGTCATTGCGGAGTCCTGCCGCATCACAGGCACCGTCCGTACATTCGATGAGGAGACCCGGGAGCTGATCCGCAAACGGATTGAAGAGATCAGTCTTTTGACGGCCCAAACCTACGGCGCGGAGGTTAAAATCGACTATTTGATGGGCTATCCGCCGCTCGTGAACGATGACGAGGAAACCGGCCGTTTTTTCCGCGAAGCTCCGGGCGTGTTTGGGGAGGAGCAAGTCAGCCGGTGCGAAAAAATTATGCCTGCGGAGGATTTCTCCTATTACCTGCAGCATGTCCCGGGCTGCTTTATGTTCGTCGGCGCCGGCAATCCGGATATTCAGGCGATTTATCCGCATCATCATCCGCGATTCGATTTTGATGAATCGGCCATGCTGAGCGCAGCCAAGCTGCTGGTAACGATGACCCAGTCCTATCAAGGGTGGGAATAGCTCTACCCGCTAAGGGCAACGCCAAGCATACCGGAGAATGATATGGCGAACTTTGGGAAAATATAATGAATATGAAGCAAGATCAAAAGTTCATTCCCTGATCAGGGAATGAACTTTTTTCTCGATATGGAAAGGAGACGAGTCATGAACGACGTGAAGGCCTGCATCGTACAGAGAGACCGCACGATTTTGCTGGAATGCGGCCACCCCGGATTCGAAGCGGCAAGGGAGAAGCTGACCCGGTTTGCGGAGCTGGTGAAAAGCCCTTCCTCATTCCACACCTATCGGATAACGCCATTGTCTCTTTGGAACGCGGCTGCGCTGGGCTGTACCCGGGAGGAGATCGAGTCGGACCTCAGCTCCATCTCCAGATGGAGCCTGCCGGCAGGACTGCTCCAGGAGATCGGCGAGCTGATGTCCAGGTATGGCAAGCTGAAGCTTCAGAAGGAGGAGAAGGACACGCTGCGGCTTACGTCCGTAAATAGCGAACTGCTGGACGAAGCGCTGGCTGTACCTGCACTCGCTTCGTTGAAATTATCCCGCATATCCCCGCATGAAGCCCGGATCCATGCTGATTCCCGGGGAAGGCTGAAGCAGGAGCTTATGCGTTACGGTTATCCGGTGCTTGATCTGGCGGGCTACCATGAAGGACAAGCGCTCAAGCTGGAATGGAAGAACAGCGGCGAAGGAAGCGGATTTTCATTGCGCGGCTACCAGGAAGATGCGGCTCAATCCTTTCAAGGCGGAGGCAGCGGGGTACTGGTTCTGCCCTGCGGCGCAGGCAAAACGGTGATCGGTATTGCCGCGCTGGAGCGACTTCAGTGCGAATGCCTGATTCTCACTTCGAACTCGACTTCTGTGGAGCAGTGGCTCCAGGAGCTGACAGGGAGGACCTCGCTGCAGGCTTCCGACGTTGGCCAGTATACCGGGCAGAAAAAAGAAGTGAAGCCGGTGACGGTCGCCACGTATCAAATTTTGACGCACCGGCGCTCCAAGGATGATGAATTCGAGCATATGAAGCTTTTTAATGAACGGAACTGGGGACTCATCATTTATGATGAGGTGCATCTTCTGCCGGCGCCCGTGTTCCGGGCTACGGCCGACATTCAGGCAACGCGCAGGCTCGGGCTCACGGCTACTCTGGTGCGCGAGGACGGCTGCGAGCAGGATGTGTTCTCCCTGATCGGTCCGAAGCGCTATGAGATGCCTTGGAAAGAGCTTGAAGCTGAGGGCTGGATCGCGCAGGTGGAATGCTGCGAAATTCGCGTGCCGATGGAAGCGGCGCTCCGTGAACGATACCTGTACGCGGAAGGCAAGGAGAAATTCCGGATTGCTGCCGAAAACCCGGGCAAAACAGCGGTCGTCAAGGAGCTGCTGGGGAAGCATCCATCGGCGGGAATCTTGGTCATCGGTCAGTATCTGGACCAGCTGTCCCATATTGCCGAGGCCATCGGCGCGCCGCTGATCAGCGGCAAAATGCCGCAGCAGCAGCGGACCGCCTTGTATGCGTCATTCAGGAAAGGGGAGACCCCTGTGCTGGTTGTGTCCAAGGTAGCCAATTTTGCCGTAGACCTACCGGATGCATCCGTTGCGGTTGAAATATCAGGCAGCTTCGGGTCGCGCCAGGAGGAGGCGCAGCGGCTCGGAAGGCTTTTGCGTCCGAAGGCAGGGGATAACCGGGCATACTTCTATACCCTGGTCTCCGAAAGCAGCAAGGAAGAGGAATTTGCGGTCCGCCGTCAGATGTTTTTGATTGAGCAGGGTTACGAATATACGGTCCATTCCGCCAAGGAGGTGCGATCCGGCACATGACAGACAAGAATGCTGAAAGATCGGCTGGAATTCCGGCTTTGGATACGAGCGAGGGCGAGCTGCTGCGGAAGCTGATCTGCCATTTCGGTGGCCATTCCTTCAGCGAGCAGGGCTGGGAGCGGATCGGAGATCTTCATCGCACCGGAGCGGAACGAAAGATTTCATTCATCAGGCTCAGACAAGGCGGCTGGATTGAAGCCGTGAAAAAATCATGGGGCGAAAGGCTATATTATATCCCGGTGGACCAGCTGCTTCGGATACTGCCAGCATACTTCACACCGGTTCCCCAGCCGTTGAGTCCTGCGGGACTGGAAATCCGATGCGAATCCGGGCCCGGGCTGACACTGGACCTGCTGCATGCGCTCGCTTTTGCGGCTGAACAAGGGCTCCCCTTAACAGCAAAAGGAACGGTTCACAAAAAAAGCTTGCAGCGGCTGCAGGATATGATCTGCCTGCGGGAGGAGCATATCAAGCCGTTATCGCTGCAATATGCTTACCAGGAGGCGTATGGATCCGCGTCGGCGGTGATTCTCGACTTGATGTTATGCATGGGGCTGTTGTCTAAAACGGCAACATCGATGCCGGTAAATTGCGATCGCCTGCGCACATGGCTGAGCCTGACGGAGCAGGAAATGAATCGGTTGCTGCTCCGTACGGTCATCGAACGTTACGGTCAAAGCGCAGCTGACACGCAGCTGTTCCGCTATTTTCTCTGCATGCCGGCAATGGAGCAGGGCGTCTGGTACGATATGACCTCCATCTTGCAATGGATGACAGCGGAAGGGATTACCTGTGAAGAAGGTGCCGGGAGGGCATGTACCGCATGGCTCTATGCCTTGGCTGGATTCGGCTGGGGAGACGTTGCCGTGGACCCGGAGGGCAACCCAGCTTTTCGCTGGACCCTGGACCCCGCTTCACTTCTCTTCGGTCCACAAGAAACGAGCGGAATGGAGCATGAACCTTTGTATGTTCAGCCTGATTTCGATATTATCTGTCCTCCGGGCGTACCGTATATCCGGCGGTGGAAACTGCTTGCCATCGCCGATTTGGTACAATGCGACCGTGTCTCCGTCTACAGGCTCACGAAATCAAGCGCGGCGAGGGCGGTGGAGAACGGACTGGATACGGCTGAAATATTGGACTTTCTGGCGGAAAGCTCTGCGGCCGATATTCCAGGCCATGTCGCAGCCGCGCTGCGGCAGTGGGGCAAGGAGCTCGGGCGCACGCGTTTTGACGAAGTGCTGCTGTTATCTTGTGCGGGCGAAGAGGAGGGAAATGCCATCGCCGCGCATCCGCAGCTCGGCGATGAGGCAGAGCGGATCGGACCCAGGCATTTTATCGTCAAGGCTTCCAATACGTCGAGGCTGCGCAAGCTGCTCGAGGGTATGGGTCTCGCCCCTCTCAAAGCGATGGGCAGCAGGGACGGCGAGCCATCGGAATATCCTCTTCTTCATGATGTGGAAGGTCGCATGGAAAACGCAAGCCTGCTTGATGAGCGTTTGTATGAAAATCAGGGAATGGTATACAGCGGGAGGAATGTTCATTTCTTCGAGCCTGATCACGACATTCCGGCACCCATTTCGTTGTTTCCGGGTTATGAGCGGATTCCTTCCCGCTGGCTGCAGGATTATCGCAGCTATCATGCTTCGACCGCGCAAAATATTGTGGAACAGGCTCAAAGCTGGCAAACCCGGGTTCTTTTGCAGCACAAGGGAAGAACGGCTGAATTTGCACCGCTGTCGATCGGTTCGGGCCCATGGCGCGCAGAGGGGATTTTGCATGATTTGGAAACGGGGAGGCTCGAGCAGCTGGAGCTGTGCGCCGAGGATTTAAGGGAACTGAAGCTGCTTCTTCCCGCTTTCGAATGATTCCTTCTTGGCCGGGAGTTTGAAATCCCTCTTCTTAAGGAGAACGGGTTATGATATGATAGAAGAGTCCACTCCAAGGGAGTGGAACTTTTATAGAATTGAGATGACTTTCATGAGCGTATCAGAGGTGCAGACGATGGACATGGCTGCGGTACTGATGAACGCCTATGAATTAGGCGATATGATCAATCAGTCCGTTGAAGTGTCTGATTATTTATATTGGAAGCAGCGCGTGGACAGCAATCCCGGCGTACAGGAGCTTGTCCGGCTGCTTTCAAAAAAGAAGGAGCTTTTCGAGGAAACCCAGCGGTTCGGACATTTTCATCCGAATTACCACAGCGCCAAGGACGAGGTTGCAGCCGTGGAGAAACAGCTGGAGCAATTCGAAGAGGTGATCCGCTTCAAGCAGGCGGAAAAGGATCTGGATGACATGCTGCACCAGATGTCCGAAATGATCGCCTTTTCCGTATCGGATACGATCAAGGTTCCGAGCAATGACCCGAATCCGAAAGGCGGCTGCGGAGGCGGCGGCAAATGCGGCTGCGGCGGCTAAACGCTAAATAGAGACAGTATCATAAAGTGAGGTGGGAAATGATGTTTGCAGAACGGACAGGTTACATTATTTGGGTCACGGACGTGAAGGCGGCCAGAAATCTTGAGAAATACGGGACCGTCCATTATATTTCGAGGCGCATGCACTATGTGGTCATGTATGTGAATGCCGACCGTGCCGAGGAGGTTGCCAAAAACATACGCAGGCTTTCCTATGTACGAAAAATTGAGCGCTCCTATCGGAACGAAATCAAAACGGAATATACCAAGGATATTCCCGACAAGACAAGATATTACGGTCTGTAGTCTAGCCACGCCGTTTCTAACGCCACGAACGTGGCTCCCACCTGAACGAACCATAGCATTTTGCGAAAGGCAGCCCTGAGGGGCTGCTTTTTTTTTAATGTGAAAAAGACTCTTCGCTCAGCGATATCGATATCCACCGTCCATTCCTAGTAAAAAAGGTCTATCTGGATCCTCGGCTGCCTGCAAAAAATTTAATATGAAAAAGTAGCAAGATTCATAGGAATGATGCATATATTCTATATATAAGCTGCGCGGGAAGAGCAAACGAGAGGCTGGAATTCTATGAATTTAAGATATTTTTGCTTGTGTAACATGTGGTGATGTTGTAATATAATAGGTAAATATACTTAGATAAAAAGTCCTATGTGGTGGAGAGTGATGTTCCATGCGCGACAAAGGAATGGAAAGATGGAGCACTTATGAACCATTCTACGTTGTTCTGGGCGATAAGAGAGTCGCTGACATTGTCATAACCAATCATGCCAAGACCAGATATAATGACCGTATTCAAGTCGGGGAAACCGAGGTCGACGACATTGCGGCATGGATGTGGGAATGTCTGAAGCAGGACCGGATGCTTCCCTATTACCGGAATGAACAGGACGTTTATCTGATTGATGAGGATATGGTCGTGGTTGCCGAATTCACGGAAATCGAAGGAGAGCATGACATCAGCGGGAATCCCCTTCATAAAATGATTATTGTCACTTTCCTGGGCCGCATGTCTGAGACCATCGAGCTTAGGGATCTGAAATCGTATTATTCCTGGCTGCGCCATTCCCGCAGAATGACCTTGATTAAAAACACGCGTAAACGCAGATAATGCATACATAAAAAAACGACTTTCACAGCCTGAATCCGATCAACGGGTTCAGGTTTTTTGTATGGTGCCGTTCGATCCTATACAATAAAAAGTAGAAGCAAGATGTATTAACAGGGAGGGAAGCGCTTTATGAATCATTCGGAAGGAAAATGCGACCTGCACACCCATACCCAGGCTTCCGACGGAATGCAGCGCCCTGCGGACAACGTAAGGCTTGCCTGCGAAAAAGGGCTGGCGGCTGTGGCCATTACAGACCATGACACGGTAGCCGGCGTAGCGGAGGCGCTGGAGGAAGGGGGGCGCTGCGGAATCGTCGTGGTGCCGGGCGTGGAGATCAGCACCCGGGCGGGGGGAAAAGATATTCATGTACTCGGATATTATATCGACTGCCGGGATGAGGTTTTTCTGAAGCGGCTGAACGATTTACGGAGTACCAGGGAAAAGCGGAACGGGCGCATCATATCCCGGCTGCAGGAGCTTGGCGTGCAGATTACGTTGGAGGAAGTCGTTGCCGGGCTGGGCAGGGATCTGCGTCCGGATGAAAGCGTCGGAAGGCCGCATATGGCGGACGTCCTAGTAAGCAAAGGTTACGCGAAGGATATGAGGGATGCATTCGACCGTTACCTTGGGGAGGATGCGCCCGCGTATGTGTCAGTGCCGCGGATTTCCCCGAAGGAAGCCTGCGGCTGGATCCGCGAGGCCGGCGGGGCGCCCGTACTCGCTCATCCTGGAATATACGGCGACGATGATCTGGTAAGGCGGATTTTGGAGGAGGCCAAGCCAGCGGGAATTGAAGTCTTCCACTCCGATCATGGACGGGCCGAAGAGGAGCGCTATCTGACGATGGCGGATCAATACGGCTTGATCGTCACGGGAGGCTCTGACTTTCACGGCGCAAGGCAGGGCATCGTGTTCCACGGCGATATCGGCAGCCGTTCGGTACCTTTTTCCGTGCTGGGGGAGCTGAAGCGGGTAAGCTCAGAGTCGTGAATGTTGTTGTTGCTATAGCCAAAAAAGCTGCGCGACGCTGTCCTACAGGGACAGGTCGGCAGCTTTTTTTTTCTTTTCGCAGGCTCTGCTATTTCAGCGTGCTCGCAAGGCCCTTTATCCGCTCCTGATCCGGCGTAATCACAAGCGTCTTCTGATGATCATAGATCACGAATCCCGGTTTGGCCCCGTTCGGTTTATGGACGTGCCGAATCAGGGTGTAATCGACAGGAACGCTGCTGGATTCCTTGGCCTGGCTATAATAAGCCGCCAGTTGAGCCGCTTCCTCCAGGGTTGAATCGCCAAACTCTGTGCTGCGGATGACGACATGCGAACCCGGAATATCCTTGGTGTGAAGCCAGGTATCGTTTGAGCCCGCCAGCTTGTTCGTTAAATACTCATTTTGCAGATTGTTTTTGCCGACGTAGATTTCAATCCCTTCCGATGACGTGAACACATGCAGGGCAGGGCGGTCATTCTTTTTCTTCTTCTTGACTTTTTTGCTGCGGTCGCGAAGATATCCCTGCTGTATCAGCTCCTCGCGAATTTCGTCGATATCGCTCATGGACGCATAGGACAGCTGCTGCAGCAGTTCATCCATGTAGCGGATTTCTTCCTGCGTTTTCTCCAGCTGCTCTTTAATGACGATCAGGCTGTTTTTATATTTATTGTATTTTTTAAAATAGCGCTGCGCATTGTCCGAGGGCGATAACAGCGGATCAAGCGGTATGGTGACTTCCTTTTGCTCTTCATCGTAGAAATTGACGAGCACCGCGGTCTTGTCGCCCTTTTGGAGCGTATGGAGCGAAGCGAACAGCAGCTCTCCATATATGCGGTATTGATCCGCATCATCGGCTTCGGCCAGATCGGCATGCAAATGATCCAGCTTTTTAATGTTTTTGGTGCGTTCGTTTTGCAGGAACCGTAGCAGATCGCTGACTTTTTGCTTGACCGTATCCCGCTCCGCTTTTTCGCCGTAATAATCCTCCATGCATGCACTTACCGTATCGTAACGCTTGATATCCTTTTGGAGCAGGGTCAGGTCTATTGCCGAAAATACCATTTTTCCCTTCGCATTCGCTCCGGTGACGGGTGCGTACTCGTGTTTCCGGACAGGCTCCATCACGGACTCGAACGCATCCCACAATGCGGTGCTGCGCTGGTAAGCTGCTTCTTCACTTGCATCAAGCTCATATGTGACATCCGTGCCGGATCGATGAACCATTTCCTGAGCGACGAGCGGGCTGAGACCGCTGAAGGTGTCGACAATCCAGGATATCGGTTCTTCGATGGCGGAGGATTTCACGACGAAATCCTTGCGCTCTGCCGTGAGCGGATCCAATTTATGCTGCTGCGGCGGCTCCGTATAGGCAAAGCCCGGCATCACAATCCGGTAGCTGCTGATGCTCGGCGTAACATGATGAATGCCGTCCAGAATGCTGCCGGTCGCCAGATCGGTCAAAATAATGTTGCTGTGGCGTCCCATCAGCTCGAGGATAATTTTTTTGGTGGACACATCTCCGAGCTCATCGCGCTGGCGGACGGTGAGATGAATGATTCTCTCCATCCCCACCTGGCTGATTTCTTCGATGATTCCCCCCTCGCAGTGCTTGCGCATCAGCATGCAGAACATCGGCGCCTCCTGCGGGTTCACGAAGGTCCGGTCCGTATAGTGAACCCGCGGATACGTAGGATTTGCTGACAGCAGCAGCTTGGTATTCCCGTCGCGGGTGCGCAGGTGAAACAGTATATCATGATCGCTTGGTTGGTATATTTTGCTGATCCGGGCTCCCCGGCAGGCTTCGAGCTCATGCACGATCGCCCTGGTTACGATTCCGTCCAATGCCATTGTATCTATCTCCCATCTTTTCTTTGCAAAATGCAATATTTCGTTCATCCGAATCTTTCGTGCACATCATCGAAAACGAGTCTTCTCTATGATGCCATAGTTTGCCCAAAAACTTAAGAGGCGCCTTCTGTGATATTTCAGGTCCTGTCCGAATACATTTACGTTAGAACAGGTGGAAAAGCTGTCTAGCACCTTAAAGGCAGCAGCATAAAGAGCGGGAGGGAAAGGGTAGCATGGAACAAAAAGCATGGCATCAGATGAATGCCGAAGATCTCCAGCAGGTTCTGGACGTGCATCCGCAGCAGGGGCTTACGGAAGAACAGGCTGACGAACGAAGAAGGCAGCATGGAAGCAACGAGCTGTCCGAAGGCAAGAAGATATCACTGTTCGCGCTGTTTTTGAACCAGTTCAAGGATTTTATGGTTCTGGTGCTGATGGGAGCTACGCTGGTGTCCGGCCTGCTGGGCGAATACCTGGACGCCATCACCATTATCGCGATCATTCTGCTGAATGGTGTGCTCGGTTTCGTTCAGGAATTCCGGGCCGAGCGTTCGCTGCGGGCGCTGAAGCAGCTGTCTGCTCCTTCCGCAAAGGTGCTGAGGGGCGGCAGAAGCGTTTCCGTTCCGGCCAAAATGCTCGTTCCGGGCGATATCATCCTGATGGAAAGCGGCGACCGGGTTCCCGCAGACGTGCGCTGGCTGGAAACGAACAGCTGCGATATCGAGGAATCGGCGCTCACAGGCGAATCGGTGCCGGTAAGTAAGCACAACCAGGTCATTGCCGAATCCGATGTGCCGCTAGGCGACCAGAAAAATCTCGGCTTCATGGGAACGATGATGACAAGAGGAACCGCCAAAGGCGTGGTGGTCCGCACCGGGATGAATACGGAAATGGGGAAAATCGCCGACCTGATCCAAAACACGGATACGCAGCAGACGCCGCTGCAGTACCGCCTGGAGCAGCTTGGCAAGCTGCTCATCATTCTTGCCCTCGGCCTGACCGTCATGGTCGTGATTGCGGGGATTTTGCACGGACAGCCTCCGGTCGGCATGTTCCTGGCGGGCGTCAGCCTTGCTGTTGCCGCGATCCCGGAAGGTCTGCCTGCCATTGTAACCGTCGCTCTTGCGCTTGGCGTGCAGCGGATGATCAAGCGGAAAGCGATTGTGCGCAAGCTTCCATCCGTTGAGACGCTGGGATGCGCTTCGGTGATCTGCTCCGACAAGACAGGCACCCTTACGCAGAACAAAATGACAGTCACCCGCCTGTGGATCGGTGGACGCGAGCTGGAGGTTACGGGAGACGGATATGCGCCGACCGGTCAAATATTGGAGAAGAACAAGCCTATCGATATCCGCAACGATCAGGGACTGCGCCGCCTGCTGCAAATCGGATCGCTGTGCAACAATGCAGAGATCTTCGAAACCCAGCCTGCGGAGCAGAAAGGCAAGCGCAAAGGTAAAGATGAGCCGGCGGATTCGATTTGGGGACTCAAGGGGGATCCGACCGAGGGCGCGCTCATTACGTTGTCCTCTAAAATGGGGATGACATCCGATTCGTTGTCCGGATTGTACAAGCGTGACCAGGAATTTCCGTTTGATTCCGAGCGCAAGCTCATGTCCGTCGTGGTCAGCCATCAAGGCGGCAGACTGCTGTGCACCAAAGGCGCACCGGATGTGCTGCTGAACAAATGCACCTATATTTTATGGGAAGGCAATGTCGTTCCGTTTACCGCCACGCTGAAACAAAAAGTGCTTGCAGCCAATGAGCAGATGGCTTCGGAGGCGCTGCGCGTACTGGGAACGGCTTACCGGGATATCCGTGTCCACGATGTATTGGGCAATGAGAAGGAAGCCGAGAGCCAGCTCGTATTCGTCGGCCTGGCCGGCATGATTGATCCGCCGCGCCGCGAAGTGCGTGATGCCATCGGCACATGCCGACGCGCCGGCATCAAAACCGTGATGATAACGGGCGATCACGGCACGACGGCGGAAGCGATCGCCCATCAGCTGGGCATTATTCCCCGTGGAGGCATGGCCATGTCGGGGCAGGAGCTCAGCCGGATTACGGATGAAGAGCTCGACGCCAAGGTCGACAATGTGTATGTGTATTCGCGCGTGTCGCCTGAACATAAACTGCGGATCGTGAAATCTTTGCAGCGCAAAGGGCATGTTGTCGCCATGACGGGGGACGGCGTGAACGATGCACCGGCCATCAAGGCGGCCGATATCGGAATCGCCATGGGCATCACCGGCACGGATGTAACCAAGGAAGCCTCGGCGCTTGTGCTCAGTGACGACAACTTTTCAACGATTGTGGCGGCGATCGAGGAAGGACGGAGCATTTATGAAAATATCCGCAAGTTTATCCGGTACCTGCTTGCCTCGAACGTCGGCGAAATTTTAACGATGTTTTTCGCGATGATGCTCGCACTGCCGCTTCCGCTGCTTCCGATTCAGATTCTGTGGGTCAATCTCGTGACCGACGGTCTGCCTGCGATGGCACTTGGTATAGATCAGCCGGAGAAGGATCTGATGGAACATAAGCCGCGGGGAGCAAGAGAGAATATTTTTGCCCGGCGGCTGGGATGGAAAATCATCAGCCGGGGGTTCCTGATCGGCCTGTGCACGCTAGGAGCCTTCTGGCTTACGCTGAGAACAGATCCAAGCAACGCCGGCCAAATCGCCAAAGCGCAGTCCGTGGCGTTCGCTACGCTGGTGCTGGCACAGCTGATTCATGTGTTCGATTGCCGGAGCTCGCGCTCCATATTCCATCGCAATCCGCTGCAAAACAAATATTTGGTGCTGGCCGTGTTGTCCTCGGTCGTGCTGATGTTAGGCGTCATGTACATCGAAGCGCTGCAGCCGATCTTCAAGACCGTGCCGCTCGGCTTCCGTGAATGGGCAATCACCATCGTTGCGGCAGGCATTCCGACCTTCCTGATGGGAGCCGGCAGCGTATGGGGCGGCAGACGCCAGAAGCGCAAAAGCGGAGGCGGCCGCTTCGTGGCGAAAAGTACAAATATTTCGGCATAAAGTTAATTCGTTTTCGCCATTCCTTACGGTATGCTTTATTGAAATCAAGCCGAAGTTAAGGAGTGGCAGCAAATATGGAATTTACGAAAATGCATGGTCTTGGCAATGACTTTATTGTGATATACGGCGAGCAGGCTCTGCCCGAAAACGCGGCAGAGCTTGCCATTAAGTGGTGTGATCGTTACTTTGGGATCGGGGCAGACGGCTTGGTGTATATCCTGCCATCCGAGAACGCGGACTACCGGATGCGCATCATCAATTCGGACGGCAGCGAAGCCGAGCAGTGCGGCAATGCCATCCGCTGCGTAGCCAAATACGTGTACGATCACGGATACATGCAACGGGAAGAGATTACGATCGAAACGCTTGGTGCAGGCGTACAAAGGGTTTCCATTCAAACCGAAGACGGTAAAGCGGCTACCGTGACGGTCGATATGGGACAGCCTGTGCTGGAGGGGCTCCAAATTCCTACAACGGTCGATGCGAACCCGGTCGTGGACGTACCGATCGAGTCGGAAGGAGCATCCTTCCAGTTTACCGCGGTTTCCATGGGCAATCCGCACTGCGTCATCTATGTTGAGGATGCCGTGAATTTTGATCTGAACGCCTGGGGGCCTAAGCTGGAGGTACATCCGATGTTTCCGAAAAAAGTGAACGTGGAGTTCGCAACCGTGCTCGACCGCCGTACGGTGGACATGCGCGTCTGGGAGCGCGGCGCAGGCCCGACACTGGCCTGCGGCACCGGAGCGTGCGCCACGCTCGTATCCTCCGTTCTGAACGGCAAAACGGACCGGGAAGCGGAAGTGCGCCTGAAGGGTGGCAGTCTCTTCATTAAGTGGAACGAGCAGGATAACCGGGTGTACATGACCGGGCCGGCAGCATTTGTGTATACAGGCCTGATCACGGCATAGACCCGAGCATAGTTGAACGTTGAAATAGCTTGCCGAATTTTGCCGCTGTGGCGGTGATCGGCAGGCTTTTTTTAACTGCCCGGGAAGCGATTTTTAAAATTCCGTTAATTCCGTGCTAACTTGTGGGAATATAAAAGGTTTTGTGATACATTAGTATGAAACTACGGTCAGGTTGGGGGAATTGTTGATGAAGCCGGATTTGCGCAAGGCATTGGATACTCGCGTGCTTGTCGGGGATGGAGCGATGGGCACTTTCTTATATCAAATGGGTTTTCCTGTAGGTATTTCTTATGAGGAATTGAATTTGGTCTCTCCGGATGTGATCCGGGATGTGCATCGGCGTTATATGGAAGCGGGAGCGCAGGTGCTTGAGACGAATACCTTTTCCGCCAACTTCGACAAGCTGTCCAAGTATGGGCTGGAATCCCAGGTGAACGAAATTAACCGCGCGGGGGTGCGGATCGCCCGCGAAGCCGCAGGAGAAGAGGGCTATGTGGTCGGAGCGGTGGGCTCGATTCGGGGCGGCAAACGGACGAATGTGTCCACGGTAGAGCTGAAAAAGTACTTCGAGCAGCAGCTGCAGGCGATTTTGGGCGAAGGCGTGGACGGCATTCTGCTTGAAACCTTCTATGATGTGGAGGAGCTGTCGCTGGCACTGTCCATTACGCGCCGGTTGACCTCCTTGCCGGTCATCTGCCAGTTTGCGGTCGAGGATGTGGCCAGAACCCTGGACGGATACACGATGCCGGAAGCCTTCCGGATGATTCAGCAGGAGGGGGCCGACGTCATCGGCTTCAACTGCCGCACGGGCCCTAACGGCATCATGAGCGCCATGAAGACGCTGGAGGGCCATCTTCCGGCTCCGATGTCGGTCTATCCGAACGCCGGCGTCGCCGACTATGTGGACGGAGAATATCATTACGGGGCGGGTCCAGATTACTTCGGCCAGATGGCCTTGAAATTTGCGGATTTGGGCTCCCGTATTATCGGCGGCTGCTGCGGGACGACGCCTGCGCATGTCGCTGCGATTGCCAAAGCGCTTGAGGGATATATTCCGCAGCAGGTGGCGTATGAACCGATTCCGGAGCAACCGGCTCCGCTGGTTGTCCACGAGCATCTCGCTGAGGAACAAAGCCAGGAGGAACGTGAGCCTAACCTGGTCGATTTGGTGAAACAGCGTCACACGGTGATCGTTGAGCTGGATCCTCCGCGGGACCTGGATATCACTAAATTTTTGCAGGGAGCCGAGAGACTGAAGCAGGCCGGTGCCGATGCGCTGACGCTAGCCGACAACTCGCTTGCGGTGACCCGCATGAGCAATATGGCGCTGGGGCATCTGGTACAGGCCAAGACGGGCCTCAGACCGCTCGTGCACATTGCCTGCCGTGACCGGAATCTGATCGGAACGCAGTCGCATATGATGGGGTTTGATGCTTTGGGCATTGACCATGTTTTGGCCGTTACCGGGGATCCGGCGCGTTTTGGCGATCTGCCGGGTTCGAGCTCCGTATATGATTTGACCTCATTTGAAATTATACGCATGATCAAGCAATTAAACGAAGGCATCGCCTTTTCGGGCAAGCCGCTCAAGCAAAAAGCCAAATTCGTGGTTGGCGCGGCCTTTAACCCGCACGGGAAGCACTTGCACAAAGCCGTAGCAAGGCTGGAGCGCAAAATTGCCGCTGGAGCGGATTACATCATGACCCAGCCCGTATACGATCCTGAACTGATTCGAGCGGTCGGCGAGGCAACGAGCCATCTCGACGTTCCGATTTTTATGGGCATCATGCCGCTGGCCAGCGGAAGAAATGCGGAATATTTGCATAACGAGGTTCCCGGCATTCAATTGTCTGACGACGTCCGCGGCCGCATGGCGGGGCTTGAAGGAGAGGAAGGCCGGGCCATGGGGGTTCAGATCGCGAAGGAGCTCCTGGATGTGGCGATGGATCACTTCAATGGTATTTATTTGATGACTCCATTCATGCTTTACGAAATGAGCGCGCAGCTCATCGAGCATGTTTGGGCCCGATCCGGCCGCCAATTGTCCCCCTTGTTTCGTTGATCGTAATCAATTACAATAGTGTAATGGATGTGGTGCCGATGTCTTTTAGTATGACCGGGTACGGTCAGTCTGCCCTTCAGCACGGAGGGTATAAAGTAGTATTTGAAGTGAAGTCCGTCAATCACCGATACTGCGAAGTTGTGCTTCGTCTGCCGCGTGAGTGGACATGCTTCGAGGACACTTTGCGAAGAACGGTGCAGCAGTATGTGAAGCGCGGAAGAGTTGACGTTTACGTCAACAAGGAAGAAGGCGACGAGCATGCTCCACATGCTTTGCTCAATGAGCAGGCCGTACAGACGTATTTGCAGGCGGCCCAGGATCTTTCGCATCGGTTTGGCCTTGACGGGGAGCTGACTGTGAAAGATTTGTTGTCTCTTCCCGGTGTATGGATCGCTCCAGAGCACAGTGCCTTGGATGGCGAAACCGACCTTGAGGAATGGGGTTCCGTTCTGGATAACGGTCTCCGGAAGGCGCTGGAAGGACTCACCTCCATGCGCAGCCTGGAAGGCAGGCACTTGATTGCGGACGTGGAGCAGCGCTTGCGGAAGCTCCAGATTCTGCATGGCGAGATGCTGCAGCTCGCACCAACAGTCGTCGAGGATTACCGCAATAAGCTCAAACAAAGGCTGTCTGATCTGAATGACGGTTCGTTTGCCTTTGATGAACATAAATTTGGCATGGAAATTGCCATTTTCGCAGACCGTTCCAACATTGATGAAGAACTGATACGTCTGCAGAGCCATTTTGAGCAATGCAGTGGACTGCTGCATGCGGATGAACCGGTCGGAAGAAAGCTGGATTTTCTGATTCAGGAAATGAACAGGGAAGTCAATACGATTGGATCGAAGGCCAATCATCTGACTCTGGTAAACCGGGTTGTCGAAATGAAGGCGGAACTGGAAAAAATTCGCGAACAATTGGCCAATATAGAATAAACAGGCAATTTCGACAGAAAAGACAAGAGTCAAATGTATAGGGGGAAGAACCTGATTATGGCAATCAAACTCATTAACATCGGCTTCGGGAATATTGTATCGGCCAACCGAATCATTTCCATTGTAAGCCCTGAATCAGCACCGATTAAGAGGATTATTCAGGAAGCAAGAGACCGTCATATGCTGATCGATGCGACTTACGGACGCCGGACGCGTGCCGTGATCATTACCGATAGCGATCATGTCATCCTTTCCGCGGTGCAGCCGGAGACCGTTGCACACCGCTTGTCCAGCAAAGACGACGATAATGACGAATAACGAGTTGGGGAGTAATATGGCAAAGGGAATATTATTTGTGTTATCCGGACCTTCCGGGGTCGGAAAAGGAACCGTATGTACCGCATTGAGAGGGAAGCTGCCGAAGCTCGTATATTCCGTTTCGGCTACGACCCGGAGTCCGAGGGTCGGCGAGGAAGAAGGAGTTAATTACTTCTTCAAAACCCGCGAGCAGTTTATGAATATGATGCAGAACGACCAGCTTTTGGAGCATGCGGAATACGTGGGGAACTATTACGGTACGCCACGTGATTTTGTGGAAAAGACGCTCGAAAGCGGCAATGATATTATTTTGGAGATCGAGGTACAGGGAGCGCTGCAGGTAAAGGAAAAGTTCCCGGAGGGCGTATTTATCTTCCTGCTGCCGCCATCGCTTGACGAGCTGAAGGACCGTATCCAGGGACGCGGTACGGAAAGCCAGGCGACAATTGATCACCGCATGTCGGTTGCAGTCGATGAGATCAGTTTGATGCAGCATTACGACTATGCTGTCGTGAATGACGAGATCGACTCCGCTTGCAAACGAATAGAATCGATTATTGTGGCCGAACATTGTAAGGTGAGACGATAGGACGTAAATACAGACATTTGAATAAGAAGAGGTGGCAGTTACATGTTGTATCCTTCGATTGATGAAATGATGAATAAAGTCGATAGTAAATATTCGCTGGTGGTTGCGGCTTCCAGACGTGCCAGACAGCTGCGCGAGGGCGAAAAAACCGAGCTTAAGCATCCGAGATCCCATAAATACGTGGGTGTGGCTCTTGAGGAAATCTACGGCGACCTTCTTCGTATCATTCCTGAACCTGCAACCGAGAAAGACGAAATCAAGAAACCTTAAGCATGAATTGACCTGAGTCTTGAAGGCTTCAGCGGTGCTGAACCATTCTATGATCGCGAGGAGGGGGGCACGTTTGCCTGCTTCCTGTCCAAGCGTCAATAGACGCTGTATGAAAATACAACCGCAAGGTTGTATTTTTTTCTCTATTCCTGGGTGAAAGAGGGGATTTGCATGTTAAACGGGAAGACGATTGTTCTGGGCGTTACAGGCGGAATTGCGGCGTATAAAGCGGCCAGTCTCTGCAGCAAGCTGGTGCAAAAGGGGGCGGATGTGCATGTCATCATGACCTCCTCGGCCAAAGAGTTCATTACGGAAATGACCCTTCAGGTATTATCCAAAAACGCGGTCTTCAGCGATACGTTTGACGAAAGGGACCCGTCCGTGGTCAACCATATCCGTCTTGCGGATGCAGCGGATTTAGTGCTGATTGCCCCGGCGACGGCCAATATGATCGCCAAAATGGCTCACGGACTGGCGGATGACATGCTGTCGACGACGCTTCTGGCGACCATGGCACCGGTGATGATCGCTCCGGCCATGAATGTGCATATGTATGGGCATCCGGCGGTACAGGAGAATATGAAGACGCTGGAACGGCGCGGCGTCATGATGATCGAGCCGGGCGAAGGACTGCTTGCTTGCGGTTATGTCGGCAAAGGACGCATGGAAGAGCCCGAGAGCATTGTAGCCGTGGTGGAACGCTTTTTTGCCGAGAAAGAGGATGACGGGGCGAAGCTTTTAGAAGGAAAAAAAGTGATTGTCACGTCCGGCGGGACGATCGAACGGATTGATCCGGTTCGCTACATCACGAATGATTCCTCGGGCAAAATGGGCTTTGCCCTTGCCAAGGCAGCCCAGCAAATGGGGGCCACGGTTCACTTGATCCACGGACACACCGATTCGCCGCCGCCAGCGGGGATCGATGCGGAAGCGGTGCAATCCGCGGAAGATATGTATGAAGCGGTCCTGAGACATTGGCAGGACAGCGATCTGGTGATCAAGGCCGCAGCGGTGGCCGATTACCGGCCGGCCGAAACGGCGAGCAGCAAGATCAAGAAAAAGGGCGACACGATGACGCTTGAGCTCGTCAAAACGGTAGATATTCTCGAGCAGCTCGGCAAAAGCAAGACGAATCAATTTTTGATCGGCTTTGCGGCCGAGACCCATCAAGTGGAAGCTTTCGCCAAAGACAAGCTCGTCCGCAAAAATTGCGATCTGATCGTAGCCAATGACGTGACGGCTGAAGGGGCTGGCTTCCGTTCGGATACGAATATCGTCCAGGTGTATGACGCCGGAGGTCTTGTCGAGCAGATGCCCGTGATGTCCAAGGACGAAGTCGCCCGCAGACTTCTTACCATCGCAGCACGCCGCATGAACGGAGAGGCGAATTGATGATGCTGCCGCAAGTGGCCAAAGTGATCGTCGATGTTCCCGTGAAGGACACCGACCGTCCTTTCGATTATCTTATCCCGGAATCCATGCGGGCTTGGATCGAGATAGGAAGTCGGGTAGGCGTTCCTTTCGGACACCGGACCGTGCAGGGATTTGTTGTCGGGCTGCAGGATAAGCCTTCACCGGGGGGCATGCGGCTGAAGGCCATTCAGGAAGTGCTGGATGTGGTTGCTCCGCTGTCGCCGGAGCTTGTGCAGCTAGCTGAATGGATGAGCCGCAAATATGCATGCCGGTATATTACGGCGCTGCAGGTCATGGTGCCGACGGCTCTGAAAGGCAAGGCTGAAAGATATATTTCTCTTGGAGCTCCTTCTGACGCTGATCCTGATGAGGGGGAGTATGCTGGCTCGCTGGTACGCATTTCATCAGAACCGCCGGAGGAAGTCCGGACCATAGTAGCGTATGTCGGCCAAAAAGGGGAAGTTCCCGCTCAGCATTTGAGCCGGACTTTCCCGGATCATGCGGATACGATCAAAGCCCTGCTCCGCAAAGGTGTGCTGCAGGAGAATCAGTCCATTAAGGATAAGCTTCAGAAGAAAATGCTCAAGGCCGTGGATTTGGCCGTGGATGCCGAGGCGGCGGAGGCTGCGCTGGACGAGTTTCCAGCCAAGGCGCAGCGGCAGCGGGAGGTGCTGCAGTTCATTCTCGAAATGAAGGAGCTGCTGCCCCTTCCATTAAAAGAAATCCTTGCCTCGCTGCAGGTGTCGGCAGCAACCGTGAAGGGCCTGGCTGACAAGGGGTATGTGACGATCGAAGATGTGGAAGTGTTTCGCGATCCGTACAGGGGGCGCCGGTTCAAGCCGTCGGTTCCGCTGGAGCTCAACGAGGAGCAGCAAACGGCCTATGACCGCATTCGCGAAACGCTGGATGCCCGTCGTCATGGCGTGTTCCTGCTGCATGGCGTAACCGGGAGCGGCAAAACGGAAATCTACCTGCAGACGATTCAGCACTGCATCGCACAGGACCGTCAAGCCATTGTGCTTGTACCGGAGATTTCGTTGACACCGCAGATGGTGGAGCGGTTCAAGGGCCGCTTCGGTGACCAGGTAGCCGTCATGCACAGCCGCCTTTCCGGCGGAGAACGCTACGATGAATGGCGGAAAATCCGCGAAGGCAGGGTGAAGGTAGCGATCGGAGCCCGCTCCGCGGTGTTTGCGCCATTTGAACATATCGGACTCATTATTATGGATGAAGAGCATGAAACTTCCTACAAACAGGAGGAAAGTCCCAAGTACCATGCGAGAGACGTAGCGGTCAAACGGGCGCAGCAGCAGGGAGCCGCCGTTATTTTGGGCTCGGCGACGCCTTCGCTGGAAAGCTATCACGCGGCCCGGTCGCAGTCGGACGACAACTTCGCTCCGATGCTGCTGGAGATGAAGCACAGGGCACTCGGCAACGAGCTGCCGGCCGTGCAGATCGTCGATATGCGCGAAGAGCTGAAGGAGGGCAACCGTTCGATGTTCAGCCGCGACCTGCATCAAGCGATTCAGGTGCGTCTGGATCGGAAGGAACAGATCGTGCTGCTGCTGAACCGGCGGGGATATTCGACCTTTGTCATGTGCCGCAGCTGCGGTTATGTGGCCGGCTGTCCGGAATGCGATATCTCCTTGACCTACCATCAAAAATCAAACCATTTGCGCTGCCATTATTGCGGTTACGCCGAACCGGCACCGTCGGTCTGCCCGGACTGCGGGAGTGAACATATCCGCTACTTCGGCACAGGCACGCAGCGGGTGGAGGAGGAGCTGGCTAAGCTTTTTCCCGGAATCCGGGTTATCCGCATGGATGTGGATACGACCACGGAAAAAGGCTCGCATGAGAAGCTGCTGAAGCAGTTTCGCGACAAAAAAGCCGACGTGCTGCTCGGAACGCAAATGGTTGCCAAAGGCCTCGACTTCCCGGATGTGACGCTGGTTGGGGTCATTACCGCGGATTCGGCACTCAATCTCCCGGATTTCCGGGCTGGCGAGAAAACCTTCCAGCTCCTGACGCAGGTCGCCGGAAGGGCGGGACGCCATCAGCTGCCGGGCGAGGTGTTTATCCAGTCTTATACACCGGATCATTATTCCATTATCCATGCCAGTCAGCATGATTATCTTTCCTTTGTGCGAGATGAGCTGAAGCATAGAAGGAATCTTCATTATCCGCCGTATTGCCGCCTGATTCTCGTGACCCTGACCCATGAGCAGCTGCCGCTGCTGGTGCGAATGGCCGAGAATATGGTGTCCGTGCTGCAGGGGAAAGCAAGGCAGCGCGGCTGGTACGGCAGCCTGGACCGGCTGACGGCCGATGCCTTTGACGTGCTGGGACCGGTCGCTTCGCCGATTCCCCGGATAAAAAATAGATACAGATTTCAATGTATGGTAAAATGGCGTGGGAATATCGACGCCGTCGGACTGGTGCAGGAAGCTGCCGAGCAGCTTGAGGATACCGCCCAAGGCCAGAAGCTTCAGATCAGCATCGACGTAGACCCGCAAATGTTGATGTAATTCCCGTCATTTCTAAAGAAATCCAATGAATGCAATACATGAGGATGCAGTAGGATCCACACATGAATACCCATAAGGAAGGTGTCACCATGGCAATCCGCATTATCGTAAAAGAACCGGATGCAGTTCTGCATAAAACTGCAAAAGAAGTGAAAGAAATTACTCCCAACGTAAAAAAACTATTGAACGATATGGCAGAAACGATGTACGACGCAGAAGGCGTCGGCCTTGCCGCTCCTCAGGTCGGCATTTTGAAGCGTCTCATTGTGGTGGACGTGGGTGACGAACAAGGGTTGATCAAGATGGTAAACCCGGTGATCGTTGAAAAAGAAGGGGAGCAGTTCGGTCCCGAGGGCTGCCTGAGCATTCCAGGCTTTAACGGGGATGTGCGTCGCGCAGAGAAAGTCACGGTAAAGGGACTCGACGAAAATGGAAAAGAAGTGACCATTACAGGTACGGGCCTTCTGTCGCGTTGTTTCCAGCACGAAATTGACCATTTGGATGGCGTGCTGTTTACCGATATCGCGGAAAAAGTATATGAGTACGTGCCTGAACGTTCCGGAAGGGAGTAATGGCTGATGAATATCGTATTCATGGGGACGCCGGCTTTTGCGGTCCCCAGTCTGCGGATGCTGCTGGCCGAAGGGTATAACGTCGTTGCCGTCGTAACCCAGCCGGACCGGCCGCAAGGCCGCAAAAAGGTGTTGACGCCCACGCCGGTCAAAGAGGTGGCTCTGGAGCATGGCATCCCGGTGCTGCAGCCGCAGCGCATGCGCAATCCCGAAGCCGTGGCGGAGCTCGCCGCTTACAAGCCGGATCTGATCGTGACGGCGGCTTATGGGCAAATCCTTCCCAAAGCGGTGCTGGACTTGCCTGCAAACGGCTGTGTGAACGTTCACGGCTCGCTGCTTCCGAAATATCGGGGCGGAGCCCCCATTCAGCGCTGCATCATTAATGGTGAAACCGAAACGGGTATTACCTTGATGTATATGGCCGAAGGATTGGACACCGGCGACATGATCGCCCAGGTCAAGGTATCGATTGAAGAAGAGGACACGTCCGGTACGCTGTTTGACAAGCTGAGCATCGCCGGCGCGGACCTGCTGAAGGAACAGATGCCGCGGCTGACCGCTGGAAAGCTTGAGGCGCAGGTCCAGGATGAGCAGCAGGCTACCTATGCGCCCAATCTGAAGCGCGAAGACGAGAAGATCGACTGGAACCGGTCGACGGTCGATATCTACAACCAGATCCGTGGTCTGGTCCCTTTCTCAGGCGGCTTTACACTCTGGAACAGCGATGTCTTTAAGGTATGGTCTTCCCGCAAAGCGGAAAAAGCGTCCAAGGAGGCAGCGCCCGGGACGGTGCTTCAGCTTGCCGAGCAGGGAATCGAGGTCAAAACCGGGGACGCGTCCCTCTGGCTGACGCGTATCCAGCCCAGCGGTAAGAAGCAGATGGATGCCGCCGAGTTCGTGCGGGGCAACACGATGACACCGGGGACGGTGCTCGAGTGAGCCCGCATCAAGGTCAAGGCAAGCCGCGGACCTCGGCACGGGAGCTTGCCATGGATGTATTGACCCGTGTGGAACAGGAAGGGGCATACAGCAATTTGCAGCTGAACGCTGCCCTGCAGCGAGCCTCCCTGTCGAGAGAGGACTCGGGCCTTGCTACGGAGCTGGTATATGGCACGATTTCACGCCTGAATACGCTGGACTATTTTTTGGAACGCTTTGTAGCCAAAGGACTGAAAAAGCTGCAGCCATGGGTACGGAGTTTGCTGCGGCTCAGCTTGTATCAAATGATGTACCTGGACCGGATTCCTCCGCATGCCGTCGTGAACGAGGCGGTCAATCTGGCGAAGCGCCGGGGACATCAAGGAATATCCGGCATGGTGAACGGAGTGCTCAGGAATATTCTGAGAAACCGGGAGGAGCTGGTCCTGCCGCATGACCTGCCTGCGGCCGAACGGATCGCGCTTGCGCATTCCCATCCGCAGTGGATGGTCGAGCGCTGGATCAGCCAGTATGGCGAAGAAGGAGCGGAAGCCATCTGCCGGGCCAACAACGAGCCTCCGAGCGTAAGCGTCCGGGTCAACACCACGATGATCAGCCGGGATCAGATGCTCGCCGAAATGAAGGAAGCCGGATTTGAAGCGGTTCCTTCCGACTTGTCCCCCGAAGGGATTCTGGTACTCAGCGGCGGCAATATGGCGCTTACCGATTGGTATCGGGAAGGACAGATTTCCGTTCAGGACGAAAGCTCCATGCTGGTCGGAGGCGCGGTCGGTCCGGCACCCGGCATGAAAGTGCTGGATTGCTGCGCCGCACCGGGCGGTAAAACCGCCCATATGGCGGAGCTTATGCAGGATCAAGGTGAAATCATCGCCAACGATCTGCATGAGCACAAGCGCAGCCTGATCGGCGAACAGGCGGAGCGGCTGGGCTTGGACAGCATCCATACCGTAACGGGGAACGCGCTGGAACTTGCGGAACAATACCCTGCCGGCTCGTTCGATCGGATATTGCTTGATGCTCCCTGTTCAGGTCTTGGCGTCATCCGGCGCAAGCCTGATCTGAAGTGGACAAAAACGGCAGGGGACATCAGCGAAATCGCAAGCCTGCAGCGCAAGCTGCTGGACTCGGTTTCCGCTTTGCTCCGTGTCGGAGGGGTTCTCGTGTACAGCACATGCACCATTGATCCGGAAGAAAATGAAAGAACGGTGCAGCATTTTCTGCAAACCCATCCCGGATTCGGCATTGCGGAGGATTCCAGCGAGGAATGGGGCAAGCTTCGTTCGGTCGGTCAGGGGGCGGGCGTGCAAATTCTGCCGCAGGACTATCATAGCGACGGATTTTATATTGCCAGACTCCAAAGATTCTTCTAAACTATTGCAAGACGCAATCGAAGCAGCTTAAATGATCCCGCTGGGCCTTTAGCTTTGGCGGGCTTTCTCTTTTACCGCTACTTTTATTTGTGTTAAAATAGGAAGAATGAGAAACAATATGCATATGAATGATAAAAGACAGGTGTGATAAAATGAAGCCTTTTATATATGACTTGAACCTGGATGATCTCCAGGAATGGGCCAAGGAAAACGGAGAGCCCGCGTTTCGCGCCGGGCAGATCTTCGACTGGCTCTATGTAAAAAGAGTAGATAACTTTGAGGAAATGACGAACCTGTCCAAGGAGCTTCGCAAGAAGCTGGAGGACCAGTTCGAGTTCGTTACGCTGAGCGAGATTACCAAGATGGAGTCGAAGGACGGAACTGTGAAGTTCCTTTTCGGCCTTCATGACGACCATGCCATTGAGACGGTTATCATGAAGCACAACTACGGCAACAGCATATGCGTCACGACGCAAGTGGGCTGCCGCATCGGCTGCACGTTCTGCGCTTCGACGCTGGGAGGTCTCAAGCGGAATCTGACGGCAGGCGAAATCGTCGCCCAGGTGGTTCAGGCCCAAAAAATTCTGGACGAGAAGGGCGAACGCGTCAGCAGCATCGTGATCATGGGCTCCGGCGAGCCTTTCGAGAACTATGAAGCGACGATGAAGTTCCTCCGCATCATGATCCATGAAAAAGGACTGAACATCGGCCAGCGTCACATTACCGTTTCGACCAGCGGCATCGTGCCGAACATTTACAAATTCGCGAATGAGGACACCCAGATCAATCTGGCGATTTCCATCCATGCTCCCAATGACATGCTGCGTTCCAAGCTCATGCCGGTAAACCGCCGTTATCCTTTTGAGGACGTCATGGAGTCGCTTCGCTTCTATTTGGCGAAAACGGGCCGCCGCATCACGTTCGAGTACGCCTTGATCGGCGGCGTGAACGACCAGCCTGAGCACGCGGCCGAACTGGCAAGCGTTCTGAAGGACATGCTCTGCCACGTCAATTTGATTCCGGTGAACTATGTGCCTGAACGTAAATACGTTCGCACATCGCGCAATGATATTTTCAAGTTTCAGAAAGTACTCGCAGAAAACGGCGTGAACGTCACGATCCGCCGGGAACAGGGCCACGATATCGCGGCGGCATGCGGACAACTGCGTGCAAAGCATATGGAGTTGAGGTGAGAGAAACTTGATCAAAACAGTTCATGCGAGTAATATCGGGCGTGTTCGCTCGGTAAACGAGGACTCGGTCTGGATCGGTCAGCTGCCGCAAGGATACACCATCGGCATCGTTGCTGACGGCATGGGCGGCCATCAGGCCGGCGATACCGCGAGCAGGCTTGCTGTGGACACGATTGCGGGAGATTTGTCTTCGCTCGAGGAAGGAGTCTCTCCTGAGGGACTGAACGCTGCGGTAAGCGATGCTATTTTGCATGCCAATGAGGTCATCTACAGCGAGGCATCCAAAAATGAAAAATATCACAACATGGGAACAACGGTCGAGGTTCTGCTGCTGTACGGCGAGTCCGGCATTATCGGGCATATCGGCGACAGCCGGGCTTATAAAATCGTGAATGGAGAAGCCATTCAGCTTACGGAAGACCATACGCTTGTCAATGAGCTGTTTAAAAGCGGGCAGATCAGCCTGGAGGAAATGAAAACCCATCCGCGCCGTAATGTCATCATGCGCGCGCTGGGAACCGATCCCGAGGTATCTGTCGATCTCTATCCTGTCACACTATCTGCCGGGGAAGTACTCCTTTTGTGCAGCGATGGACTCAGCAGTCTGGTTAGCGGCGAACATATCGCCCAAATATCAGGGATGCAAGATGTTCCGCTGGATGAACGGGCGGACCGACTTCTGCAGCTGGCACTTCTCGCCGGAGGCGATGACAACATTACCGTCGCCCTGTTTGAACTTCAAGACGAAGTCGCCGGGCCAAGTATAAAGGAGTGGGATTCATGATCGGACACGAATTGGGCGGCCGGTATGAAATTATAGAACGAATTGGCGGCGGGGGGATGGCTCTCGTCTACAAGGCTCATGACTTGCTTCTGGGCCGGAACGTTGCCGTCAAGGTGCTGCGCCAGCAGTTTGTGCACGATGAGGAGTTTATCCGCCGCTTCCGCCGTGAGGCACAGTCGGCTGCTTCGCTTTCGCACCCGAACGTTGTCAGCATTTATGACGTAGGGCAGGAAGACGAAGTGCACTATATCGTCATGGAATACGTGGAAGGCCATAACCTGAACGAAATTATTAAGGAACGTGCGCCGCTGCAGGTGGATGAAGCGGTGCGGATCGCATCCCAGATTTGCGACGCGCTGGACCATGCTCACCAGAACCAGATCATTCACAGGGATATCAAGCCCCATAATATCCTGATCGGACGCAACGGCAGAGTGAAGGTAACGGATTTCGGGATTGCCCGGGCCGTCACTTCCACGACGATCACTCAGACAGGGTCGGTCGTCGGTTCCGTGCATTATTTCTCACCGGAACACGCCAAAGGCGTGGTAACCGGCGAGAAATCGGATTTATATTCTCTTGGTATCGTACTGTATCAAATGCTGACGGCGCAGCTGCCATTCCTTGGCGAAAGCCCGATTAGCGTGGCGCTTAAGCATTTGCAGGAGGAATTCGAGGAGCCTCGCAAAATGAATCCGCTCATTCCTCAGAGCGTGGAAAATATTATTCTCAAGTCGATGCGGAAAAATCCGCAGGAGCGTTATCAGAGTGCCAAGGAGATGCTCCATGACTTGGATACCTGCCTGCTCCCGGAGCGCAGAAACGAGAGGAAAATGGATTTCATGGATCTGGACGACGAGGACCGTACACGTGTGATTCCGGCCATTAAACCCCAGCAGATCGGGGCGGTTCCGGTCAGATCAAGACCGGCGGCTCCAACGGCGGAAGAAGAGGAACGCCATGAGCGTCCGGCAGCCCCGGCGCCAGCGAAGCCCCGGAAGAACGGGCGCGCCGCGCTCTGGATCAGCTTGACGCTTGTGATTCTGCTTGCGATGGGCGGCCTGGCCTGGTACGTCAACCATTCCCTCACCGTTCCTGATGTGAAGGTGCCGAATTTGGTCGGCAAGACGGAAGATCAGGCAAGGCAGGAGCTCACCGGCTTAGGCCTCGTGGTGGATCCAAATGTCATTCGCAAATACAAGGAAGGCGTAACCGCAGGTTATGTCTTTGCACAGAGCAAGGAAGAAGGGGCCGAGGTCAAGAAAGGCGCCAGCATCCAGCTGTCCGTCGGGATGGACAAAGAACTGAAAAAGATGCCGGACGTTAAAGACTCCTCTTATGAGGATGCGGTTAAGGCATTGGTGAGTTTCGGGTTTAAAGAGGACAACATCAATCAGGACGATCCTAAGTTCAGCGATAAACCTGTGAATACGGTCATTGCCCAGAAACCGGGTGCAAATGAAGAGGTGGATCCGGACAAGGATCAAGTCACATTGACCGTCAGCAAGGGGCTCGCTCAGGTGAAAATGCCAAGTCTGATTGATCTGACGCAGGATAAGGCAGTGCAGAAGCTGAAAGCGAACGGCTTCACAGCCGATCCGGTCATCGAGCAGGAAGCGAGTTATACGGTGGATAAGGGCAAGGTCATCAAGCAGTTCCCTTACGATCCGGGCATGGAAGCCGATCCTGCAAGCAAAATTACGATCACGGTCAGCTCGGGATATCCGCAGGATTCCCTGAAATATACACTTAGTCTGCCCGTAGCGCCGGCCGTTGAAGGCCAAAGCAGTAAAATCAGTGTCGAGTACAGCGACGCACGGACGAGCGGCGAGAACAAGGCATGGGGCAATCGGACGATCAAAACGACGCAGGTGCTGTCCGTGGACCTGGTGCTTTCTCCTAACGTCAATGGCATCGTGACGGTAAAACGCGACGGACAGGTGTTCGACACGTATTCGGTGACCTACGAGGATGCCAAGAACGGAACGGTACCGCCCATCACGCTCCCGGATAACGGGGGAGGCGACCAAGGTGCGCCGGATGATAACGGAGACAGAAACCAGGATAACAACGGCGATACCACCGGCATGAATTTCCCGGGAAACGGAAACGGCCATGGTAATCCCGGCAAAGGCAAGGGTAAAAATAAAGACACCGAAGCGGTAATATACAAAAAAGACCATTAAGGTTCCGTGGAAGAATGCACACGAACCTGTCGGAGAAAGTGAGGCCTTTCATGTATGCCTGAAGGAGTTATCGTGAAGGCGTTAAGCGGATATTATTATGTTAAACCATTGGAAGACGGAATGGCTGCTTCGGGAGGCGACGATGCTATCCAGTGCAGAGCACGCGGCATCTTTAAGAAAAAGGGCGTGACTCCGCTGGTTGGAGATCATGTTCTGTACGCTCACACCGAAAACGGAGAGGGCATGGTGGACGAAATTCTGCCGCGCCGCTCCGAGCTTATCCGCCCTCCGGTTTCCAATGTGGATCTGGCTGTCCTGGTATTTTCGGTGCGGGAACCGGATTTGAATCTGCAGCTGCTGGACAAGTTCCTTGTCCATATCGAGCACTCGGGTTTGGATACTGTGATTTGCCTGACGAAGCAGGATCTTCTGAACCCGGATTCGGAGATGGATGATCCGGCCGCCGTGGTCAAAGCGCTCTATGAGAATATCGGATACCAGGTTATCGTATCAAGCTCGCGCTTAGGGCTGGGAACGGATCTGTTAAAGGAAAGATTGAAAGGTCAAATCAGTGTCTTCTCCGGTCAATCCGGCGTAGGCAAATCATCGCTTTTGAACCGGCTTGTGCCTGGGCTTGAGCTCGAAACGAGTGCGATCAGCATGAGACTCGGGCGCGGTAAGCATACGACGCGTCATGTGGAACTGATCGAGCTTGAGCAGGGCGGATTCGTGGCAGACACGCCGGGCTTTAGTCAGCTGGATTTTCTGGAACTGGGCGTGGAGGAGCTGTCCACGTGTTTCCGGGAGTTTGCCCCTTATGCGGAGCAGTGCAAGTTCCGGGGATGCAGCCACACCCATGAGCCGGGCTGCAAGGTTACCGAAGCCGTGGAAGAAGGCAAGATAGCAGCAAGCCGCTATGAACATTACGTGCTGTTCCTAACGGAAATGAAAGATAAAAAGCGGAGGTATTAACGACCATGATTAAAATAGCGCCATCGATACTGTCAGCGGATTTTGCCCAGCTGGGCCAGGAAGTTTCGGCCGTGGAAAAAGCGGGAGCCGATTGGATTCATGTGGATGTGATGGACGGACATTTCGTGCCGAACATTACACTCGGACCCCCGATCATTAACGCGATCAAGCCGCATACGAGCTTGCCTCTGGATGTTCACCTCATGATCGAGGAGCCGGAACGGTATATCCCTGACTTTGTAAAGGCTGGCGCGAATCTGATTACGGTTCATGCCGAAGCCTGCACACATCTGCACCGGGTTATTCATATGATCAAGGAGCATGGGGTACAGGCAGGGGTGGCTATTAATCCCGCCACGCCTGCCGCGGCGATTCAGGAGGTTCTGGAGGATATCGACTTGGTGCTGATCATGACGGTGAATCCGGGCTTTGGCGGACAAGCGTTCATTCCGCGCACGGTCCACAAAATCCGTCAGGTACGCCAATGGCTGAATGAAGCATCACGCTTCGACGTTCACATCGAAGTGGACGGCGGCATCACGAGCGAGACGGCTCCACTGGTCGTGGAGGCCGGAGCAGACGTCCTGGTTGCCGGCAGCGCTGTGTTCGGCCAGAAGGACCGCGAAGCGGCGATTTCGGCCATTCGCGGCAGCGTCAGCGGAAGATAAAGATTGGGTGGGCTTCACTTGTCTGCCTGAGTCATAGGCTGCGTAGTTTGCGCATACATTGGTTACATGAGCAAGGTTCTCATGTAACCTTTTTTTGTCCGTTTTTTGCTGCAAACAGGCTCAGGCATACCATACGCGATGACATGAGAATGATGGGGAGGGTGGAATGGATTATGAAATTTTACACATTTAAGCTGCCGAAGTTTTTGGGAGGATTCGTAAAAGCCATTTTAAACACATTTCATAAAAGCTAAATACTCCTTATGGTATGCCGCTCAAATAGAAAAAAACCTCTGGCACCATGGCGGCATGTAAACCACCGAACAGGACCAAAGGCATTAAAAAAGCACCTGCTGCAAACAAGGTGCTTTTTGCTTATATGCTATTTTTAAAGATATAATCCTTCGCATACAATGCGGTATTACTTCTGTAGTTAACGTGATTATACGCGGGTAACTTTACCAGCTTTGAGCGCACGAGTGCTCACATAAACACGCTTCGGTTTGCCGTCAACAAGAATGCGAACTTTTTGCACGTTTACACCCCAAGAACGACGGTTACGGTTGTTAGCGTGGGATACGTGGTTACCGCTTCCTGGCTTCTTGCCAGTTACATAACATTTGCGAGACATAGATTACACCTCCTTGTTCCAAACACCTGCATAAAACAATACTTGTTTATAATATCATAGCAAAAAATGCTTCGTCAACCATCGCGCAAAAACATTTATTTCTACTGCTTCTTATAGTACAATGATGATTAGCCCATACTTGGATTATGATGGGATGATAACCTGCTTAAATCAGAAGAATCGCAAAATACCGATTTATAACGCAAATGGCGAAACGTAAACGTGAATGTTACGTATGAATAAGGACGCCAGTCGCTTTGGGATCAAGCTAGGAAGGGGATTTATCATTGAGTAAGCGTTCTTTGAATGGGACAGATTTTACCGCTATGGTACTTGCCGGAGCGGAGCAGCTGCAGCAGCATGCTGAGCATGTCAATTCCTTAAACGTATTCCCGGTACCGGATGGCGACACGGGAACCAACATGAATTTGACGATGAGTGCAGGTGTAACCGAATTAAAACGAAATAATTCCGATTCAATCGGGCACAGCGCGGGTGTATTGTCCAAGGGACTCCTGATGGGCGCACGCGGAAATTCCGGTGTAATCACATCGCAGCTGTTTCGGGGATTCGGGCGTTATGCCGCCCCTTACAGCGAGCTGAATGCCATGCAGTTCGCCTCTGCCCTGCAGACGGGCGTGGATGCTGCATATAAAGCCGTGGTGAAGCCGGTGGAAGGAACGATCCTGACCGTTGCCAAAGAGGCTGCCAAGCACGCGGTTTATTATTCGCGGCGGACAAACGACATCACCGAACTGATGGAGCAGGTACTGCTCAAGGCGCAGGAGACGCTCTCCCAGACGCCGGAGATGCTTCCTGTGCTGAAGCAGGTAGGCGTCGTGGATTCAGGCGGACAAGGACTTGTCTATATTTATGAAGGCTTCCTCCGCTATCTGCAAGGCGTGCAGGGATCGCCGGAGTATACGGCTCAGTTGGCTGCGAAACCAACCTACACGGTTAACCATCAGGAAACGGCAACCGCTGCCGTGACGGGAACCGCAGCTTTTGCGGATCGGCACGAGCTCGCGCAATCCAAGATCGAAACCGAAGATATTGAATTTTTATATGACATGGAATTTTTCATTAACCGGCAGCTGGGAGGCAGCACGGCAGCGTATTTTGACGAGGATCAATTCCGGAAAGCGCTGTCAATAAATGGTGACTCCATCATTATTATCGCTGATGATGAGCTGATCAAAGTGCATGTCCATTCCAAGGCGCCGGGCGAAGTGCTGAATCTTGCGCTCCGTTACGGTGAGATTACGCAAATCCACATTTTGAATATGCGCGAACAGCATCGGGATTTGTTAACGACAGGACTTGATATTGCGCCGATGCCGGAGCTTTTCGCGGACATTCCGTTGGATCCGGTGGGAGAGTCCCGCGAGCAGGCTCCGGCTACGCCTCCGGCGGATGAGCTGGCTCCTTACGGGTTCATTGCCGTAGCTTCCGGTCAGGGTATCGCCGACATTTTCAAGAGCCTTGGCGTTGACGTCGTGCTTTCCGGCGGACAAACCATGAACCCGAGCACGGAGGATTTTGTCAATGCGATTGGATCCATTTCGGCGCAGCATGTATATATTTTGCCGAATAATTCCAACATCGTCCTGGCTGCCCAGCAGGCCGGGGAACTGCTTGAAGGCGAACGCAGCGTAACGGTGATCCCGAGCAAGAGCATACCTCAAGGCATCGCCGCAGCGTTTGCCTTTTCCGAGGAAGAGGCTCAGGATATCAATACGGACAATATGATGGACGCGATCGGGCGGATCAAATCAGGTCAGGTTACTTACGCGGTGCGCGATACCCAAATTGATCAGCTCGACATCAAGGCTGGGCAGTATATCGGCATCGAAAATTCGAAAATCGTGACTGCGGCTGAAGATTTGCTCGGTGCGTGCCAGGAATTGCTCTCCAAGATGCTGGTCAGCGGCGATGAGATCGTGACGGTGCTGGCGGGTGACGAAACCAAGTCCGAAATGACAGCTGAGCTGGCCGATTGGCTTGGAGACCATTATCCGAACGCCGAAGTGGAAGTCCATCAAGGCGGACAACCGGTGTATTATTATATTTTCTCTGTGGAGTCTTAAATCATCAGAGCAACATCTTATATCGTGAATTATTTTAAAGGAGGCCGTTCGCATGGCTCATGCGGTAATTGTGACGGACAGCACCTCGGACATACCGGAAGAACTTGTCAGCAAATACGATATTCATGTCGTACCTCTTCGCCTGATGTTCGGTGAGGAAACTTTTCAGGACGGCGTGGACATATCGGCTGAGGTGTTCTACAAACGACTTGTCCAGTCGGAACAGCTGCCTACAACGTCGCAGGCTTCTCCTGCCGATTATATGCAAGTTTACGAGAATATTATGACCCTGCATCCCGGCAGTCCGATTATATCCATTCATATTTCATCGGGCCTCAGCGGCACGTACCAATCGGCAGTACTGGCCAAATCGCTGATGGAGGATCCACCGGAAATCACGGTGGTCGACTCGAAATCGGCGTCTTACGGTTTTGGCCTGCTGGTAGTGCAGGCAGCCCGGCTTGCGGCCGAAGGCCAAAGCGCGGATGAAATTTTGGCATCGATCGAACAGATGCGCCAGCAACGAAAGCTTTATTTTCTCGTGGATACGCTGGAATATTTGCAAAAGGGTGGACGGATCGGCAAGGCGGCTGCCATCATCGGCAATTTGCTGAACATCAAACCGATCCTGTCCATTGATGAGGACGGCATTATCTATGCGGTGGAAAAGGTCAGAGGCCGCAAAAAAGCAATAACCCGGATGATTGAACGGTTCCAGGAGGATCTGGGCGGAATCCGGAATATTAATGTGGCAGTAGGCCATACGGCAGACCCGGCTTCGGCCGATCCGGTCCTGGAAGAGCTATCCCGGCATTACAGCCTGGAGGAAGTGGTGCTGACCAATGTCGGACCGGTCGTCGGCAGTCATGTCGGACCCGGGACTTTGGCCGTATTTATATGGCCGGCTTAAAAATGAGGGATGGAAATGAGTCTTAGCTTGGATCAAATTTCAATCCGTCAAGTGCGCGGCGTGAGTGCTCTCAAAGAAGGGGAGCTTCACGCCTTTGGCATCTTTACGGTCAAGGATTTGCTGGAGTATTATCCTTTTCGCTACGAGGACTATCGGCTGCGTTCGCTTAGCGAAGTCAAGGACGGCGACAAAATCACCATTCAAGCCAAGGTGATGGGGGTTCCGGTGCTCCAGCGATATGGGAAGAAATCCAGATTAACCTGCAAAATGATGGCGGAAGACTGGATGTTTACGGCGACCTGGTTCAACCGGCATTTCCTGAAGGAGCAGCTGGCGAGCGGCAGGGAAATCGTGCTGGTGGGCAAATGGGATCAGCGGAGAATGCAGATGACCGTATCCGAATCCGAATTTCCGGACCAGGGAGCCTGGCGCAGTGGAACGCTTCAGCCTGTATACTCGGTCGGCGGGAAAATCACACAGTCCTGGATGCGCAAGACGATGGGACAGGCGCTGGTTCAATACGGCGAAATGATCCCGGAGATATTGCCTCAGTCGATTATGCAGAAGTATCATTTTATGCCGCGCAAGCAGGCGATCATGACCATCCATCAGCCTCAGGATACGCGCGAAGGCCAGCAGGGGCGTGAAAGGATGGTCTACGAGGAGCTGTTTTTGTTCCAACTGAAAATGCAGGCTTACCGCGCATTGAACCGGAGCCGCATGGACGGGGTTGTCCATACCGTGGACAACAAGACAATGCGGGAATTTGTACGGAGCCTGCCCTTTGAGCTTACGGATGCACAAAAGAGGGTGGAGCTGGAGATTTTACAGGATATGCGCTCCCCTTACTGCATGAATCGTCTGCTGCAAGGGGATGTGGGCTCGGGCAAAACCGTGCTTGCGGCGATCGCTTTGTACGGCGCGGTCCGTTCCGGATATCAGGGGGCCCTGATGGTGCCGACGGAGATTCTGGCCGAGCAGCATATGCGTTCCCTGCAGAAGCTGTTTGAGCCATTCGGCATTTCGGTGGCGCTGCTGACGGGAAGCGTGAACGGGCGCAAACGGAAGGATCTGCTGGCATCGCTGCAGATGGGCATGATCGATATTGTGGTGGGAACGCATGCCTTGATTCAGGAGGATGTATTTTTCCGCCAGCTCGGTCTTGTCGTTACGGATGAACAGCATCGCTTCGGGGTCAATCAGCGCAGCGTTCTGCGCCGAAAAGGGTATAATCCGGACGTGCTGACCATGACGGCCACCCCGATTCCGCGGACGCTGGCCATCACGGCTTTCGGGGATATGGATGTATCGACGCTGTCCGAACGCCCGAAAGGGAGAATTCCGATTACAACCTATTGGGTGAAGCATGACATGATGGAACGCGTTCTTGGGTTTATTTCCAAGGAGATCGATCAAGGGCGTCAGGCCTATCTGATTTGCCCGCTGATCGAGGAATCCGAAAAACTGGATGTGCAGAACGCAATTGATCTGCATATTCAGATGCAGCAGGCTTTTCCGCATTACCGGGTTGGACTGCTGCATGGACGGATGACGCCGGCCGAGAAGGAAGAAGTGATGCGGGCCTTCAACGAAAATGAAGTACAGCTGCTCGTATCAACAACCGTTGTCGAGGTCGGCGTGGACGTACCTAACGCGACGCTCATGATAATCATGGATGCGGACCGCTTCGGGCTCTCCCAGCTGCATCAGCTGCGGGGAAGGGTCGGACGCGGAGAGCACGCCTCCTACTGCATACTGATTGCCGATCCCAAATCGGAAGTAGGACAAGAGCGCATGAACGTCATGACGGAAACGGATGACGGCTTTGAAGTATCCCGGCGTGACCTGGATCTTCGCGGTCCGGGGGATTTTTTCGGAACAAAGCAAAGCGGACTCCCCGAATTCCGTTTGGCGGATATGGTCAGCGATTTTGCCGTGCTGGAAAAAGCCCGGGATGACGCGTCGCAGCTCGTTGGGGACAGCTCCTTCTGGACCTCGCCTTCATTTGATGGTCTCCGGGATTATCTTCAGAAGGAGCAGATTTTTCAGGGAGATTTGGTAGATTAGGCACTTGGGACAGGCACCACGTCATATACTTAGACGAATTGTATTTTGACGGGAGGTGCCATTGTTTTGGGTTATCAGCAATATGGAATCAGTCCTGCACTCGTGGCAAGAGTCAAGCAAAAGATGAAAAATTCCGCGACCAAAGAACGGATCAAAGGGATCCTTGATGGGGTCACCAAGTCCGATCTTCAGGATCCGGCAAAGGTCCAGCGCCTTGTCAAATCGGCAGCGGGCGTGTTAAAGGAGCCTCTTTCGCAGGCGGAAGAGCAGCAAATCGTACGTTTTGTGGTGGCTCAGCGGATTGATCCGAACAATACATTTCATTTAATTAAGCTTTGGGGCATGTTCCGTTAATGAGACGGATAAGCCATAGGGTGACAAAGACCTCCCAGGATATACCGGATTCGGTATTTCTGAGAGGTCTTTTTTTGATATCCATGCGAAACCGGCCATTCCGACAACGCAGGAAAACTAACCGTCTAAAAGCGGCCCTGCCCTATTGGGAATTACGCGGATTGACGGTTTTTATGGGGCTATTGCATAGTTCATTCGTTATCGGTCAAAAATAATACAGGTGGAAGGAAGCTTTCTTATTCGAGTGAAGCGGCCGGACGAATGTCAGCATGGTCATCAGGTTCTCCCTGAATTCATGTTGATTAATAAGATGTCAACTGGTTTAAGTAATACGTGTCACATTCATTATTATTTTACTGGAGGTCTTAGACATGAAGAAATGGATGACACTGGGGTTAACATTGATGCTCGTATTCGTGCTCAGCGCCTGCGGCAGCAAGACAAACAATAATACCTCGAACGAATCTGCCGGAGGAACGACCGGAGCGGGAGGAACTCAGGATATCAAGGTCACCGCGACCAACTTCCAGTTCCAGCCTGCGGAAATCAAGGTGAAAAAGGGCGATAAGGTCAAAATTACGCTTGTCAATAAAGAAGGCGCACACGGTCTGGAAATTCCGGACTTCAACGTGAACCTGCAAAAGGACGGCTCTGCCGAATTCACGGCGGACAAAGCCGGAGAGCATGAATTCCACTGCTCCGTGATGTGCGGCGCCGGCCATGACAACATGGTGGGCAAAATCATCGTCGAATAACGTGGAGTGCAGCTAAATAGATTTAAAAAAACCGCTTGGCCTCTATGGAGAGACAAGCGGTTTTTTGTGCCTGTGCCATGTGATTCGGCATGCTGGACGAGGCTCAGGAGCTCTTTTCGATACAGAGCGGGGAATCATTCCGAACCGAGTTTACGGTGCTGTTTACCGGGTAAGCCTCCATGTCTTCAGCAGGATAAGGGATCAGGAGCTGCTGCAGCTCTTTCGGGTCCTCGGCTCCCCGCCGTACCCAGCGCAGCTCGTCCTCCCGGCGCAGAATCACCGGCATGCGGTCATGAATGGGCTCCATCAGCGCATTGGGGCGGGTGGTGATGACAGTACAGGTGGCTACCTTGCTTCCGTCTTCACGTACCCATATGTCGTATAGTCCGGCCATGCTGAACAGCTCGCTGCTCTTCAGCTTAATCCGGTAGGGCTGCTTACCGCTTCCGGTTCGCTGCCATTCGTAAAATCCGTCCGCAGGGATCAGGCATCGCTTCCGTTCAAAAGGCAGCCGGTATGCCGGCTTGTCGAGCAGCGTTTCGCTCCGCGCATTGATCATGCGGCTTCCCATGCTTTCGTCCTTCGCCCACGAAGGCACAAGCCCCCATTTCAGTTCTCCGAGCCGGAGTCCTTTGCCGTCATGGATGATGGATAGAACCATCTGTGTGGGCGCAATATTATACTGCGGCCGGTGGTAGGGGACGGAATTCCCGGGATCCAGCTCATACCGCAGCATCAGCTCCTCCATGGACACAACGAGCGTAAAGCGTCCGCACATGCGATATCCCTCCTTGTCGGCTGCCGGGGTATGAGGTGCGGCAGCCATGCTTCTTCCAGTGTACCGCGATCAGTCGTTTTCTGCCACTGCGCCGATGATTTGGTCGAGTGCGATCCACCGGGAGCCTTCGCCGTCGCCACCGTCCCAGCAGATTCGCCGCCGTCCGGGATCGATGCGCAGCACTTGGCCCGTCAGACGAATGTCCTCCGGGTCATCAAACAGGGTAATCGTCACCGCCGAGCCGCTGTGCATAGCTTCCGCCATCACGCGGGCCATCTCTTCCTCGGCCTGCGGGTCGAGCAGCGGCGGCTGGCGGGGTGCCAGATGCTGCTGATGCCGGATGTAGGCTTCCCGATGCTCGGGCAGCATCATCCGGGAGGATTCGAATAATCCGTTTCCCTGAAGTTTTTTGCTCATTTATAGTGACCTCCTATTCGAAGCGAACGTTCCTGCGCCTGACCGGAATCCTGGAGCGAGGAAGCGCGGAGAATGGCTGTCTCGCCGAATCTGCGTTTAATGCCGTCGGTAGCCTTTTCCAGCTCCCGCTTCCGGTCGCGGTCTCCGAACAGCGTCAGCTGCACGAGCGAATCCGGGCTGAGGTCGGATAAAGCGACAGCGATTCTGCGGATCGGCAGGTGGTTCCAGTGACGCTGGAACAGCAGGCAGGCGGCCCTGTAGATTTCGTCGGTAATGTTGGTGGGGTCGGAAAGCTTCATCTGTCTGGAAAAACCCGTCGGATGATCATAATCCGCCCCTTGGCAGCCGACGCTCACGACAAATCCCATCAGTCCCTTCTCCCGGCAGCGTCGTCCGACCTGCTCGCACAGCTCAAGCAGGACGACCCGGATTTCCTTCCAGTCCGCATAATCGCGCGGGAGCGTCATTTGATGGCCCACGCCTTTTTGCTGCTGCAGCTGGCTGTGGGGCGTCACCGGGGAGGCATCTATGCCGCGGGCTATGCGCCACAGCACCTCGCCGTTCACGCCCCAGCGCTCGGTCAGCCGGGGCAGAGGCGTTTTCGCCAAATCTCCGATCGTGTGGATGCCCATCTTATACAAATGGCGCGTCATTCGCGAGCCGACCATAAACATTTCATGGACGGGCTTTGTCCACAGCGTTTCCTCCAGATGCTCCCGTCTGAGCGTATAGATGCCGCCTGGGACCTTTTTGGCATAAATGTCGCAGGCAATTTTACTCAGGACCTTGCAGTCGCTGATGCCGACACGGACGTACACGCCGGTCTCATACAGCACACGGTGCTGGAGCCGGCGGGCGATTTCCTCAGGTGTGCCGAAGAGGGCAAGGCTGCCGGTGACATCAAGATGCTGCTCGTCGATGCTGTATGGCTCCACGAGATCGGTAAAGGATTGGAAAATTTCCGTAATTTGCAGGGATACCCGGATATATTCGGCCATACGCGGACGGACGACGATCAAGTCGGGACATTTTCGCAGCGCATCGCCCAGGCGCTCGGCCGTGGTGACCCCGTACTTTTTGGCCAGCGGGCAGGCGGCCAGGATAATGCCCGAGCGGCGGGCCGGGTCGCCGGATACGACTAAAGGCTTGCCTTCGTATTCCGGATGGGCCGCCTTCTCGACGCTGGCATAAAACGACTGGCAGTCGGCCAGCATAATGACACGGTTTTTGGAATTGGCCATGGGACTCGCTCCTTATCATTCGTCAGTAGCAGGAACACATGTTCTTATTTTATAAGAATAACGGAGAAATATTCTATTTACAACCGGAATTATTTTGTAAAATGGCTATTCTGGATTTGATTTTCCGTTAACAATGGCTGTTTTCCTAGTTAAAAAGGAGCGGAATTGAGCCGGGGAGGGGACGTAAAAATACCCGGATAGTCATACCAATCATGTCCATATTCTTCCATTTTAAACGCTGCTGGGACCGTCAGTCCCGCCCGGGACTCTTTCCTTATTTTCAGAAAATGCGTATTTTTCAGAAACCCTGTAACGGCGCGGTTTTTCGCTGCTGCTTTATCGGACTATAGTATCAATTTTGTAATCTTTATGGATAAAGATGTTAAAACGACCACAACTTTAGCAATTATTCGACGTATACATAACCAGTTGTCGCTTCGGCCAAGGGAAGTTTGAGTCATTCAGCGATTCAAGAAGACGTCAGTGCCGGAGCAAGGCTGCTGCCGTTTTTTTGTCTGAATGTAAAAAGGAATAGGTCGCCAGGTTCTGAAATTTCCTTCCAGCAGCCTAGTTTACAGATTGGTAATCTTCGTTAAAAATGAATTTATGACAAAAAAATCGAGAGGGCCGGGCCAAGGTTGACAGGCCATGCCAAAGCAGAGGTGAGAACTTAAAGGCGATGATCAAACGCAGAACACTATTCATCTGGATCACAGCAGCCGCCGTTCTCATTGCCGGAGGATTGGTTGCCGGTTTTACGGCCAAACCATCTCCGGTGACGGCTTACAAGGATCAAGATGGAACCCGATTCACCTTTAAAACCGAGGGTGACCGTTTTATGCGATACAACAAAGACGGAAGCTGGAAAGAAATATTTGTGAAGGGCGTCAATCTGGGTGCGACCGTACCGGGCCATTTCCCGGGCGAGCTTCCGGCCACCGAGGAAGACTACTTGCGCTGGTTCAAGCAGATCGATGAAATGGGGGCGAATGTGATCCGTGTGTACACGGTGCATCAGCCAGTGTTTTATTCGGCGCTTGTGAAGTACAACAAGGATAAGGGCGACGATCCGTTGTATTTCATGCAGGGCATCTGGTCCCCGGAGGAAGAGTTGATCGAGCGTCAGGACGCCTACGCAGATGATATCGGCCAGCAGTTCAAAGCGGAAATCAAAAAGGCGGTCGCCGCCGTCTACGGCGATGTGACCGTGCCGGAGAAGCAGGGTGCTTCAAGCGGGGAATATACCGCGAATGCCGGTAAATATTTAATGGCCTGGCATGTCGGAACCGAATGGGATCCGGAGATGGTCAAGAACACCAATAAGAAGCACGGCGACGTTCCGGTGTATAAAGGCAAGTATTTTGAAGGAACGAAGGAGGCCTCTCCGTTCGAAAGCTGGCTCGCGGGGCTGCTTGATTATACGGCCCAGCAGGAGCAGCAGTACGGCTGGGAGCACCCCGTCACCTTTACCAACTGGGTAACGACCGATGTGCTTACGCATCCCGGGGAACCGCTGTTTGAAGAGGATATGGTGAGCGTCGACGCAAGGCATGTTCAGCCAAGCGGCTGGAAGGGCGGATATTTCGCCGCATATCATGTGTACCCGTATTATCCGGATTTCTTCCGGACGGATTCCACGCTGCAGACCATCAAGGACAAGCAGGGGGATTTCAACACCTACAAAGCATATCTGCATCAGCTGAAGGCGAAGTTCAAGGATATGCCCATCATGGTCACCGAATACGGGGTGCCTTCATCCGTAGGCGTTTCCCATTTCGGCGCCGGCGGCAGGGATCAAGGCGGGCATAACGAGCAGGAACAGGGTGAAATCGATGCTTCGCTCACCCGGGACATTTATGACGAAGGCTATGCGGGAGCCATCTTGTTTATGTGGCAGGATGAGTGGTTTAAAAAGACCTGGAACACGATGCCGTTTGAAATACCGGCTGACCGCAGAGCTTACTGGATCAATGTGCTGACCAACGAAAAGATGTTCGGCGTTCTCGGCATGCTGCCGGGCAAGGAGAAGCAAATCACGATCGACGGCAAGCTGAGCGATTGGGACGGGCTGGCGCAGGACGAGGTGAAGCATTGGCAGGGTAAAGTGCCGGGCATCCGGGATATGCGGATTACGCATGACGAAGGATATCTGTACCTTGGAATCCAGCTCGACAAGAGCTTTGATCCGAAGACGTCCAAGCTTTACATCGGCGCGGATACAATTGCGGGCGGCAACCAGCCATCCGCGGCTCAGCTACCCGGCAAAAAGCTCGAAGGCGGTGCGCCTGAAACGCTGATTGAAATCGGGAATGACAAGGAGACGCAGGTGGAAATCGCGGCCGACTATGATTTTCATGCACGCTTGTACGGCAAGGAAGGCTACTGGATGCTGCCGGAAACGAAAGCGGGGCAGGAGACGCCGTTCCATCCGTGGAAGCTTGCGATCAGCCTGCAGATGAATCCGCCGGATACGCGCTTTGCGCATCCGTTTATCGACAAGACCATAGGAATGCTGAAAAGGGGGACAACGGACCGCAGCAAGGCCGAGTTCGACTCACTGACTTCTTGGCAGTACAGCGGTAATGTGATAGAGATGCGCATTCCATGGATGCTTCTCGGCTTCTCGGACCCGAGCTCGCTGCAGGTCATCGATTATAGCCCGCTGAAGGAAGGCCGCGCGTTCAGTACGGCCAAAACGGACGGCATCCGGCTGATTCCTTGGCTGGTGGACCGGGGCAGCGGCCAGGTAAGCTGGCCGGGCGGAACGGCGAGTACCCTGAATGTCCAGGATATCGTCCCGTACACTTGGAAGCCATGGGATACGGTCCAATACACCGAACAGCTGAAACAAAGCTATTACACGATGAAAGACGTGTACAGCCAATTGAAATAGAGCGAATTAGAAAGAAGAGAAACAGGATAGGAACCAATCAATCAAGACAGGATTTTGCAAAGTAGATCTCGTGAAACCGGATATTTGCAAAATCCGAAAGGAGGAAACTGCAAAGATGTTCTCGCATTTAACCGTCGCCTATACGTTTATCTATGTATGCCTCGGGCTGATCGCACTTGGAATCATTCTTCTGATCCAGATGAAAGTATCGCATAACAAGGAACAGCAGCGCAGGGAAATGTATGAGCGCAAGCATCATGATTACTTCATGTATATCCAGGCTCATGTTGAAAATGAAGGGGCGCTGAGGCTTCCTCCGGGCAAGCTGAAGCCGCTCGAGCGCAGGGTGATCCAGGATAAGTTTATGGAATGGATCGAGCAGTTCAAGGGAGAATGCCGTGACCGGCTGATCCAGATGTGCCGGGATGCAGGCTTCGTGGAAGCCGATCTGAAGGCGCTGGGCAGCTTCCGTTACGGCCGCAGATTGGAGGCTGCATACCGCCTTGGGGGCATGCGGGCCGAGGAAGCGGTGCCGGCGCTGCTGAAGATGCTGCAAGAAGGCAAATACAGCTCGATGTCCATCATTATCGCGCGTTCCATTGCGAAGAGCGCGCGTAAATCCGAGGACGTGCTAGAGATGCTGCGCAGCCTGTTATCGCATGGCAAGCCGATTCACCATTTGGCGGCTGATATTATGCTGGAGACAGGACTCGATGCGGGCAGCCTTCTGATGAAGCTGCTTGATGATCAGGATCCGGCGCTCATCAAGGTTGGCCTGGTAGCCATGTGGGGACAGGCCGTGCCGGAAGTCATGCCGGTCCTTGGCAGACTGGTTGGCTCCGAGGAGAAAGATGTCCGGGCCGAAGCGGTCAAGCTTTACCTCAGCTCGAATCCTGCGCTTAAGGACGAGACGATCGTCCAGCTGATGAACGACCGCAATTGGGAAGTGCGCGCGGCTGCGGCCAAGGCGCTCGGTCCGCTGCACGCTGCGGGCAGCATTCCGCTGCTGGTCAAAGCTCTGCAGGATGCCAACTGGAAGGTTCGGCATAACAGCGCCGAAAGTCTTGCGAAGCTTGGCGAGGCCGGGTTCGAAGCCCTGTGTCAGGCGGCGCTCAGCGGAGCTGGCATCCAGCGCGAGGCCGCGCTGCAGCGCATTGAGCTGGAGATGGAAAAGGAGCAGGAGCACAGCGCGATCGAGCAGATGGTCGCCTACAACAAAAAACGGCTTATCCATGACCGTTATTTCGGAGTGAAGAGACAACCGGTCGCACGCGTCACGGGCGTAGCCGCGGTAGGAGGGGATTACACTGCTTAGAGAGACATTACTGGTTTACGGTATGGTGGCCATTTATTACGTCATGATCGTCAATATTTTATATTTCACCATCACGGGACTGTCATTCCGCAATATTTTCAAGATATACAGAAGGTCCAAATATTCCAGCTACAACACGCTCTCCGGCTCCGAGCTGGTTCCATCGGTTTCGCTGCTGGTTCCGGCCTATAATGAAGAGCTGACGATTATCGAGAATGTGTACTGCCTGATGACGCTGAATTATCCGACATACGAGGTGATCGTAATCAATGACGGGTCGAGCGATCACACGCTCTCCGTCCTGATCAAGGAATTCAAGCTCGTGAAAATGGTGAATCCCGAAATCCGTGGCACCATCGACACGAACAACGTGAGAGGCATTTACCATAATCCCGATTATCCACAGCTGTTTATTATAGATAAGGAGAACGGGGGCAAGGCGGATTCGCTGAATGCGGGCATCAACTTTTCGCATTACCCGCTGATTTCCTCCATTGACGCGGATTCCCTGCTGGAGAAGGATGCTTTGATCCGGATGGCGCGCATGTATATGGAAAATCCGGAGGAAATGGTGGCCATCGGCGGCGACGTGCGTATTGCGAACGGCTGTCTAATCGAGAACGGGGCCGTGCAGAAGGTATCGCTGCCGCGCAAAATATGGCCGATGTTCCAATCCATCGAATATCTGAAAGCATTTCTCGGGGGACGGATCGGGTGGAGCCATATCAACGGTCTCGTCATCGTATCCGGCGCTTTCGGGCTGTTCCGCAAGGATTACGTCATTGCCGTGGGCGGTTACCGCGGCGGGTATCCGGGGGAGGACATGAACATCATCATCAAGCTTCACCGGTACATGCTCAGCCACAAGCTGCCGTATAAAGTCGCGTTTTGTCCCGAGGCTGTCTGCTGGACGCAGGCGCCCGATTCATACAAGATCATCTCCAACCAGCGGATGCGCTGGGGGCGGGGGAATCTCAAGAACATGATCGAGAACCGAGGGATGCTGTTCAATCCGAAATACAAGGTCATGGGCATGATTACGATGCCGTACAACGTGCTGTTCGAAACGCTGAACCCTTATTTTAGAATCACGGGCCTGTTGGCTCTCTTAGGATATACGCTATTGGATATGACGCATTGGCGCATACTGCTTACTTTCTTTCTTCTGAACTTCCTGAGCGGATATCTGCTGAGCGTGGGTGCCATTATTCTCGAGGAGATCGCCTTCCGCAGGTTCAAGAAGCTTTCGGATTTGTGGAAAATGCTCCTTTTCTCGGCTCTCAAATTCGTCGGTTACCATCAGCTTGGCGTGATATGGCGTGTACAAGGCCATATTCAGTACCTTCGAAAAAACAATTCGTGGGGCGCGATGACCAGACAAAGCTGGAAGGAAGAAAGCGAGCCTGCCTAACTTGGCGTGATTCGCTGATACAAATGCTTCACTATTCTTTGAAAGGTGGGAATTAATAATGCCGGAGTCCGTAACATTGCAGCGCGAAAAAGGAGAAGGCTTGTATCAAAACCTCGGCGAGCGTCTCAAAGAGACCTCAAGGGAGCTATGCGGAATCATGTTTCTGTATTGCAGCGCCGGTTCTCCGCAGCTGGAAAGCCTGGTGCGAGACTTTCTGCAGCATGAATCCGGGATGGAATTTGAGGTGCTGAAGGATGCTTCCACGCAGACGCTCGCTATTCTGCTGCCGGGCCTTACGCTGGATGCGACCCATTATCAGGCGCTGCTGCTGAAGCAGCATCTTCAGGAAACGATGGAGGGCGCGGATCCGCGGATCACCTTGACGGTCTTTCCCGGGCAGGTCGACCCGACGCCGGGCGTCCTGAGGCAGATGGCCGAGTCCACAAGGCTCAGCACATCATCGGATATTCATATTTTCACCAAAGAGGAAGCCATTCAGGAGCCGGGACGGATTCTGATCGTCGATAACGATGACACCATCCGCGAGTTTCTGACCATCCGCCTGAAAATGCAGGGCTTTGAAACTCTTGAAGCGCTGGATGGAACGTCGGCACTCGAGCTGATTGAAAAATGGGAACCGGACCTCGTGCTGACGGAGCTGAATCTGTACGGCATCGACGGACTGCCCTTCATCCATCAGATTCAGCAGCTTCCCGTTGAAAACACGCCGAAAATTGTCGTGCTCACGGAGCAGCGGGTGGAACGCACGATCAGCCAATGTTTCCAAAACGGGGTTGACGATTACGTAACCAAACCATTTTCCCCGGTTGAGCTGGACGCCCGGATTCACCGGTGTTTTCACTAAAATATCATCCGTTTTAAGCGCCTAACAAAAATTACATCATATGGAGGTTGAATGCTAGTGAATCAGGAATATGAGCAGCTATTGAATGCGATTGAAGATAAAAAAGCAGTACTTGGTGTTGTCGGACTGGGTTATGTCGGATTGCCGCTTGCGGTAGAAATGGTCAAGCAGGGCTTTACGGTGATCGGGATCGACGTGGATCCTGCGAAAATTGAGCAAATTTACCACGGCGATTCCTATATCTCCGATATTTCCTCGGAGGAGCTGCAGGCATGCGTTGCCAGCGGGCGGTTTAAACCGACGACGGATTACAGCATGATCGCCGTGATTGACGCGCTCAGCATCTGCGTGCCGACGCCGCTCAGCGAAAACCAGGATCCCGATACGTCCTACATTACGAGCGTCGTGGATCAGATTAAGCTCCATATGAAAAAAGGACTTCTGATTACGCTTGAAAGCACGACGTATCCGGGAACGACGGAAGAGCTGATCCAGGAAAAAATCGAAGCTCTCGGCTACCGCGTAGGCGAAGACTTCTTCCTGTGCTTCTCGCCTGAACGCGTCGATCCGTCCAATACGCGCTTTAATACCTTCAATACCCCTAAAGTTATCGGGGGAACAACCGAAGCCTGCCTGACACTCGGCACCGCCCTCTATTCAAAATACGTGGAAAATGTCGTGCCTGTCACGTCGCCAAAGGTTGCGGAGATGTCCAAGCTGCTGGAGAATACGTTCCGCAGCGTTAACATCGCCTTCATCAATGAAATGGCCATGATGTGCGACCGGATGGGCATCGATATCTGGGAAGTCATTGATGCGGCTGCGACGAAGCCTTTCGGCTTTATGCCGTTCTATCCGGGACCGGGCATTGGCGGACACTGCATCCCGCTGGATCCGATGTATCTGTCCTGGAAGGCGAAGGGCTTCCGCTTCTACAGCAAATTCATCGAGCTGGCGCAGTCGACCAATGACAACATGCCGTATTACGTCATTAACAAGACGTCTACGATCCTGAACGAATATGCCAAGTCGATCAAAAAATCAAACATTCTCGTGCTCGGCATGGCTTACAAACCTGACATCAGCGATCTGCGCGAGTCTCCGGCCCTTGAGGTATACGAGCTGTACAAAGAGAGCGGCGCCAACGTGGAATATTACGATCCGCATGCCGTCAGCTTCCGCGACAAGAACGGCGAGACCGTTCACAGCGTGGCTTATGATCTGGCGAAATTCAAGACCTATGATTGCATCGTTCTGACCACCAACCACAGCGGATTGGATTACGGTGAAATTGCGGCCATGGGCGTGCCGATCCTCGATACGCGCAACGCATTCAAAAACTTTAACGAGCCGCATATTTATAAAATCGGACATTCCGTTCAGCACGTCCATGAGCCGAATATGGCTCTGATCGTATAAAAAGACAAAGGAGGAGGAGGATGGGAGAGCTGCTGGCAAAAGCAAAAGCGAAGCCTCGCCTGGTCCTGGTCATCTGCTGCTTGCTGCTCCTGCCCTTCCTTTTCAAATCCTCATCGATGGAAGAACATAAAGCGACCTGGCTGTGGGATGCAACCTTGATCGAAAATCCCGGGAAGGTACTGGATTTCTGCAAGGAGCAGGGGGTGAGCGTCATTTTTCTGCAAATCCAAAAAAATGTGGAAGAGAATCAATACCAGCGCTTCATCGCCGCAGCGCATGCAGAGGATATTTCAGTCCATGCCTTGGACGGGCGGCCGCAGTGGGCGTATCAGGAACAGCACAAGGAAGCGGATCAATTTATCGAATGGGTTCTCGATTATAACGGTAAATCGGCCCCCGAGGAACGGTTTGCCGGCATTCAGCTCGATGTCGAGCCGTATCAGCTGAGACGCTGGGAGCGTGATCAGGACGGCGTCGTAACGGAATGGATTCGCAACATGGAAGGCTGGACGGCGAAAGGACGCAGCGGGGGGCTCTATATGAGCGCCGCCGTGCCGTTCTGGCTGGGGAAAGTCGCAGCGCCAGGCTCGGGCGGCAATTTAAGCCGCTGGATGCTCGGACAATTCGATGCCTTGGCCGTCATGTCCTATCGTGACAGCGGCCTGAAGATGGTCGACTTATCCAAGGAAATGCTGGCTGAAGCCGATCGGCAGGGAAAGTCGGTTTGGATCGGCATGGAGCTGGGGCACACCGAGGAAGGCGATCATCTCAGCTTTTTCGGCAAACCGCTAACCGTCATGAATGAAGAAATGAAGAAGGTGTACCGGCTTAGCGATGCTTACTCTTCCTTTGCCGGGCTGGCTGTCCATCATTACGAAGCATGGCAGGAAAAAATCGCTTCGGATGATCCGAAGCGCGAGCAAAGCAGCATGAGTAACTGACATCAGGACAATCAAAGGCGCATTCCCTAACTTTCAGGGAGTGCGCCTTTTTATTTGCCATCCTTCAGGATCAGGCTGATGCCCAGGTAGCCGCTGAGCTCGATAGCCGTCTCGGCCTTTACATAAGACCACAGCATGAAAAAGCGCCGCTGATATCCCCGGCACAGGTAGAGGGCTTCAATACCTTTGCCGCTGCGATTCTCCTCATAAACCCGGATGCCGCGCGTCCGCATATCCTTGCGAATGGAGGTCAGCCTGCCGATCGCTTTATGCTGGACTTCGGAAAGTCCGCGGATATACACGTCGGGCAGCTTAAGGTCAAGCGTACCCATCGTGCGGATATCCCGCTCGAGGACATCCAGCAGAATGACGTGCAGCACATAGGTTTTGACCAGAAGGGTATCTTCTTCGGCCGGGGCAGGGGGAAGGGATGATGCTTTCATGGGAGCACTTCCTTGAAAACAGATATAGGAACAAACGTTCTTATTATTTTATATACATGTTACGTTAAAAGTATGCCCTGTGGCAAGATCAAATCACTGGAAAAGATGCCCGTTCTTTTTGATATAATAAAAAGCATGGGCAGGCACGAGCCGCAATCCTTATAAAGGGGAAGATTGTTTATGATTTTGCATAAAGGGGAAATTTTATTCCACCAGGGTGACAGCGGGGAGTATTTATACCATATCAAGAGTGGACTGTTTAAAGTGACGCGTCTTCATGAAAACGGCAATATGGTACTGTTTAATATATTGTATGCCGGAGAAACGGTACCGCATCATTCGCTGATTACGCCGAAGGATGCTCATGGGACGGCCATTGCCTTGATGCGCAGCGAAGTAGAAAGAATACCGGCTGAGGAGTGGTACCGCGAGGTGCGCGAAAATCCGGGAAAAGCGCTTGAAATCGCGCTGCTGCTTCAGGAGAAGGTCCGCTTCATGCAGAAGCGGCTGGACCATCTGACGGTGGGCACGCCGGCCGAGCGGCTCGCGCTGCTGTCTGAGTGGCTGGACGATTATTCGCATGGCGTCCATTTCACCGAGCTGTTGACGCAGGAAGAAATCGGACAGCTGATCGGCGTACGCCGCGAAACGATCAATCGGTTGCTGAGGGGGCATTGAGGATGCTGCATCATGTGGAAATCAACGTATCGGATGTGAAGCGTAGCAGGGAGTTTTGGGAATGGTTTTTGACCGGGCTCGGGTATGCGCTTTACCAGGAATGGGAGCAGGGATTCAGCTTCAAGCAGGGAGGGACGTACATCGTTTTCGTGCAGACCGAAGATCGGTTCATGGACATGCCCTATCACCGGAAAGCCGCGGGGCTGAACCATCTGGCATTCCATGCCGATTCTCCCGCACACGTCGATGAAATGACCGCTTTGCTCCGGCAAAAAGGGATTCGGGTGTTATATGCGGACAAGCACCCTTATGCGGGCGGCCCGAACCATTACGCGGTGTTTTTCGAGGATCCCGACCGTATCAAGGTCGAGCTCGCCTGCGGCGTTTAGGATCCTAAGGCTTTTGAGCCGTGAACGCTGCGAATCGAACGAAGTTATGCAAATAGAAAAAAGGAATGCGAGGCTCCCGAAAGGGAGCTTTTTTCATATATCCGGAAAGTAGAGCTTTCGTAGCATGGACATCCTGAACCGAAAGAAACAGCCTTTGAAAAATTGCATGCTCCTTTGAAAATACGTCGGACGGCGTTCCCGCCGGCCCAAGGCGCGGCCTATTAGTATCCTCGGGGTAACTTTCTTACGAAATAGTGCCTACTTACGAAAAAAACCGTTTGTATTTAAAATGATGCTGTGGTCAAGGCCACGCCAATAAACGATGCAAAAGGAGAGAGATTACGATATGGAACTTCAATTGGCGCTAGATTTGGTGGATATTCCGGGAGCGAAGGAAATCGTAGGCGAAGTCGCCGAATATATAGATATCGTTGAAATAGGTACGCCGGTCGTCATTAACGAGGGACTCAGAGCTGTCAAAGAGCTGAAGGAAGCATTTCCATCCCTGCGTGTACTGGCGGATTTGAAGATTATGGATGCCGGTGGGTATGAAGTCATGAAAGCTTCGGAAGCCGGAGCCAGCATTATTACCGTACTCGGCGTCTCGGACGATACCACGATCCTGGGCGCGGTGGAGGAAGCCAAAAAACAAAACACGCAGGTCATGGTCGATATGATCAACGTGAAAAACATCGAGGAAAGAGCACAGGAAATCGACCGCATGGGCGTGGACTATATTTGCGTGCATTCCGGTTACGACCATCAGGCGGCAGGGATCAGCTCCTTCGAGGATCTGCTCGTTTTGAAGCGGGTAGTGAAGCAGGCCAAAACGGCCATTGCCGGCGGCATTAAGCTTGACACGCTGCGTCAAGTGATCGAAGCCGGCCCCGATCTGGTGATCGTTGGCGGGGGAATCACCGGCCAGGCGGACAAACGGGCCACTGCGTCGGAAATGAAGCAGCTGGTCAGCCGGGCGTAAGGTGCCGATGAATACGGTACAATACGCGGCCGAGATCGTAAAGGAGCTGCAGCGTTCCGTCGCCCTAATTTCGGAAGAGAAAGCCCAAGAGTTTGCGGATCGGATCCGGAATGCGCGCAAGGTGTTCGTGGCCGGCGCCGGGCGATCGGGTTTGATGGGCAAGGCGTTTGCCATGCGCCTGATGCACATGGGCATCGACGCCTATGTCATCGGTGAAACGATCACGCCCGGGATTGGTCCTGACGATCTGTTGATCGTCGGTTCCGGGTCCGGCGAAACGCAAAGCCTGGTGGCTATGGCCCGCAAAGCGAAGCAGCTTGGAGCGCTCGTCGGTGCGGTGTTCATCCGCCCGGAATCTTCGCTGGCAGGCTTGTCTGATTTTGGGGTTGAAGTGCCCGCAGCGACCAAGGATCAGACGCAGGACCAAGCTGTAACGATCCAGCCTATGGGGTCCTTGTTTGAGCAGACGCTCCTCATTTTATACGATGCCGTCATCCTGAAGCTGATGGAGCAGACGGATCAGGACTCGGGGCAAATGTTCGGCAACCATGCAAACCTGGAATAATCAGCCGTACACCGTTCGTTGCATATCCCTCACTCGCTAAGAGTGGGGGATATTGCATTGGATTTCAGGGGAATGTAGTATGGATGAGGGAGGTGGCATCATGGCGACAGAAATTAAAGACCGCATCAACCTAAAGGAAATCAATTGCGAGAAGGAACTGACGCTTGCCGTCATCGGCGGTAAATGGAAGCTGATCATATTGTGGCATCTTGGCTTGGACGGCACGAAACGATTCGGAGAGCTGAAAAAGCTGATTCCGCACATTACCCAGAAAATGCTGACCAATCAGCTGCGGGAACTGGAAGAAGACCAGCTGATCTCCAGGAAAGTGTATCCCGAAGTTCCGCCGAGAGTGGAATACACGCTGACGGAATACGGCCAGTCCCTGATGCCGGTGCTCCGGGCGATGTACGACTGGGGCAAGGCTTACGGAGAAAACGTCATTTGGAAGGAACAGCGGGCAGGCGAGCCTGTTGCTATAGAATAACGATGCGCGGCCTCCGGGCTATGTTTGCGCAAACGCAAAACGAATATCAGGACATGCAGGGCGGTGGTCTTCAGACGAAGGCAAGCCGCCTTTTGCGTTTCAATGGAAACAGGCAGGGGCGTCTGGGTATTTCACCATACCCTATGGGCATACATACAATGAGATATCCGTACTTCAAGAAAGGAGATAACTCGAATGAGTTACCCCCCATACTATGGATGGCATCCCTCTGCGAGTCCTTACCCTTATTATTACTACGAAGCTCCCCCATGGATCCGCGAATATCCCCAGGTCAAAACCGACATCTTAAACCAATCGATACAAAACTATTACAAGTTAATGGAAGAGGGCTATCGGGTTCTCGGCAAGTTATCGGAGCATTCGTTTGCCGTTCAGGTCATGACAGCGGCGCAGGCAGGCAATAAGCAGGAGGTTGACCGGTTAATGAAGTCGATCAGCAGCGATTCGGTGATCCGTTCCGAATATTCCCCCGACGGCATCGGGATCTCGATCGACCCGAAGGTCGAGGGGAATGAAACGGCCTGCTGCAAGCTTGCGATATTTTTGCGGTGGGGGAAGCCAGGGACGACTGGACGATAGGATTGAACAGCAAAAAAGGGATATCTGTCCATTAACTGGACGGATATCCCTTAGACGCGTTTGAGGCTCTCGACCGCTAGGACTTACAAGCTGTCCGCAGGTCCGAAAAACTCATAGTGGATTCGTTCGGCAGGTACGCCCCAGGTCTGAAGCGCCTGATTCACCGCACGCATGAACGGTACGGGGCCGCAGAAGTAAAAGTCCGACTCCTTATCGGTGATTTCCTGAAGCCAAGGAAGGTCGATGTACCCGATTTTATGACAGGCACCGGAATGAAGCGGTTTTTCGTAGCAGAGGTACGATTTCATCTGACTGTTCGCCGTATCCAACTCGCTCACGTGCTCGCGCATCGCATGGAAGTCTTCGTTAATCGCAGCATGGACAAAGGTGACGCTGCGCTGAGGCTGCTCCTTCAGTACGGTTTCCAGCATGCTGACCATTGGTGTCAGACCGACGCCGCCGCTGATCAGTACAAGCGGAATATCTTTAGTCATATCCAGGGTAAAGGAACCGGCCGGCGCGCTGATCTCAAGGACGTCTCCTTCCATGATGCGGTCATGAAGGTACGTGGATACGGTGCCCGCCGGCTTGCCGTCCGCGGCATCCTCGCGTTTGACAGAGATCCGGTAGCTGTCCTGGCCGGGAGCAGCGGACAAGCTGTAATGACGGATATGGGTATACTCCTCGTTTTCCGGCTTTACTTTAACCGTAATATATTGACCCGGCAAATAGCCGGAAATGGAGCCTCCATCCTGCGGCTTCAAATAGAAGGAAGTAATGACGCTGCTTTCGCGTACTTTGCGCTCCACTACGAACGGACGGAAGCCGCGCCAGCCGCCCGGAGCGTTCTCCGCTTCGCGGTACATCTCGGCTTCGACGCCGATAAAGGCATCCGCGATGACGCCGTAAGCCTTGCCCCAGGCTTCGATAATTTCCGGCGTAGCTGCATCGCCAAGGACCTGCTTGATCGCGGCGAGCAGATTTTCCCCGACGATCGGATAATGCTCGGGCAGGATGTTGAGCGCGCGGTGCTTTTGTCCGATCTGCTTGACGACCGGAATAATATCCTCCAAATGGTCGATATGAGCAGCGGCGGCATATACGGCGTTCGCGAGCGCCTGCGGCTGTTTGCCTTCGCGCTGGTTGGCGTGGTTGAATATGTTCAGCAGTTCGGGATGGTTCTCGAACAGCATGTGGTAAAACGCGGTTGTAATTTCTTTTCCGTGAACTTCAAGGACAGGAACTGTCGATTTAATGATGTCAATGGTTTCTTGTGTAAGCATACGATTTCCTCTTTCCCTTGGTATGATTCGTTGTTTTCTATTTCAGTATAGAAAATGAGCAAAGGAGTAATTGTGATTCCCGTCACATTAAAGTTAGACAATATGTGAACGCAAAACAAGGATGCAATGACGGGATTCACAACATACATGATGTTTTGCAGCCATTTCATGAGTTTTTTCCGGAAAATCATCGTATGCACCGTTATTTCCTGTAAGCCAGCTGTTTAGCACCTGCCGGGAATGTGTTATAATATAAGAAGAAACTATTCAAAAAAAGAAAGGATCAGGATACCATGTGTCCCCGAAGGAACAATCCCCAAAGGACGATTTGGAAACGTTATGATCTCTCTTACACTTAGCTCCCTTTCGTAGAGTACAGTCACCTAGACACTTAAAGGACGATAGACAAACTCTGCGAAAGAAGGAAGCTCAAGATGCGAAGGACACGGTCCTGCAGGTTTCTGCCTTTTCGCGGTGGTTTGTCACATCCTTGACTAACCTACTTCGATGAGAGGGAACCTGTATGAGGAAGAAAGACCATTTAATTTCTAAGCTTGCACCGATCGTAATTATGCTGTTTGGAACTTTTTTGCTGGCATTTGCGTATTATCACATCAATTTTCAAAATCATTTATCGGAGGGCGGGTTCGTAGGCCTGTCGCTGCTCGGCAAGTACGTGCTGGGCGTGAATCCTGCGCTGAGTATGCTCGTACTGGACATACCGGTCATCCTGATCGCCATGTTTTTGAAAGGCCGTACATTCGTGATGAACACACTGCTTGCAACGTTTTCGTTTTCTATCTTTTACGAATTGCTTGAACGCTACTCCGTGCTGGTCATCGACCTGCACAACAATCTGCTGCTGGCTGCGCTGTTGTCCGGACTGGTCACAGGGTTTGCCACAGGACTGGTTCTCCGATTTGGGGGAGCCACCGGCGGAGATGATATTATGTCGCTGCTCATTAGCCGCTGGAGCGGACTGAAGGTAGGCACCGTGTTTATTTTGATGGATGCCGTCGTACTGCTGCTGTCCCTGTTCTATTTGCCGCTGAAGGAAACCTTGTTTACGATTTTGGCGGTTGGCATCGCCGGGCAGACCATTACCTTTACATTGACATTCCGGAAGGGAAAAGCGAATGTTACTGCGATCCCCGAACCGGCTACATCACAGAAAGCCGCCTCCAAACCCGTTCATGCGGTGCGGAGTGCTCATTAACGGATAACCGCCTGATTCTTATTGGAATCAGGCGGTTTTTTGTCGTCCTAAGCGCGTGCGGGCTTAAGAGCTCATATTGGTCTGAATCCGTCCGTCCTCACCATGAATAATCGTGTTGACGCCGGATTTGGATGCTTGCTTCTTGGCTTCCGCGACCGCTTCCTTCTTGGTGTCGAACGTGGACAATGGCTTGTCCCGGCCTTCCTTCTTGAGCGCCCATCCATCCTCTGCGGCAACCACATGCATATTGGCATGGCTGGATCCGGCGGAGGATTCGGAGTCGCGATTCTTGGATGGATGGCTATGGGAGCGAGAATGCTCCGGTTGATGCGAATCGCTTTTGGCATGCGAATGATCCGCGTGCTTGTCTTGCGGATGATCTTGATCCCACTTTTCTGCCTGGGCGGTGGCGATCGCGATTGCTCGGCCTTCCTCATAGCCTTCGTCCAACAGCGCATTGGCGATGTCGACTGCCTTATTCCGGACTCTGGCACTCAGATTTTTCATGGAAACAGGGTAATCATTTTTATTCCAAGGCATATTGTATCCCTCCCGTTAGACTTTCGTTAACCGTATATTACCCTAGGCAGGAGGAATCAAACGGTAGAAATTTGTATGGTATGGTTTATAATGGAAAAATACTCAATGAATAAAGGAGTCTTTGACGGATGATTCAACTACTCATGATTCTGATGTTTACGATTGTGATTCATACGGTGGACAGCCTTTCGTATGCGCTGCGTTTAGGGGGACTGCGCAGCCGCAGAATTACGCTCGCACTGTCGCTTTCAGGCTTATTGGTACTCGTTTCGCGGACATCGAACCTAGCCCAAAGCCCAATGGTTGGCAATATGGTCGACAAAGCGCTGCAATCGGCAGCTTTTCATTTGGAGCCGAAGCTGCACGGCATTATCGCGGCGGCCACGGTCGGAACGCTTCTGGGCATGCTGCTGTTTCCCAGCGTTGTCAGATTATGCTCCAGAATGGTGGTTCATTTGGAGGCGGCCGGGTCGATACCAAAAATGGCGAAAAGCCTGATGTCGCTATCCAAATGGAAGAATGGGGCGACATATGTCAAGAAGCCCAGCTTCCGGATGCTTCGTGCATTATTCGACGGACCTTTGCCGAAAAGGCTAATGGCACTAAACATGGCGGTAACGGCAATCTACACGGTCGGCGTCCTTTCCTCTCTTTATGCCGCTTATTTATGGCCGGCGTTCCGTTTGACGGCCACCGCCTCTTCCGGCCTGATCAATGGACTGGCGACCATCCTGCTGACGATGCTCATCGATCCACGGATTGCCCTGCTTTCGGATAAAGCATTGCGTGGAGAGGCGAGCCTGACGGGGATGAACCGCGTATTCGGACTCATGATGGTCTCCCGGATGGCGGGAACCTTGCTGGCCCAGCTGCTGCTCATGCCTTGCGCGTATTGGATCGGCTGGATCATCGGATAAATCATTAACATGTAAAGAAAAAATTTACATATAACAGGGTTGACATAAGCCCTTAAAGATTTTAATATTTAAACCATTGAAATAATAGTATACCTTAGTAATTTGGACAGGAAAGGGGGATGGGAATGGATGTGCTTGCCAACCGGTTGTATGCTGCCGTGAAATCATTCTGGCGGAGTCTGGAAACGGAAATCTGCAAGGAAATGCAGGATTATTTGACGGGACCGCAGCTGTTTATGCTGCATTACATCCATGCAGAGCAAAAATGCAATCTGACGCAGGTCGCAGAAAGGCTTGAAGTGAAACCGAGCGCCGTTACGGTGATGGTCGATCGCCTGGAAAAGGCCGGTTATGTTGCGCGTTCCAATGATCCTGCAGACCGAAGAGTGATTTTGGTGGAGGTTACACCACAAGGTGAGCGGGTTCTGGCCCAAGCCATCCGGAAGAGGGATGAGTGCCTAAGGGAACATCTATCTCGTCTTGAACCTGACGAGGTGCGAATCGTCACCGAGCTGTGCGAAAAAATGGTTAGACTTAAGCAGGACTAAAAGTATCGCTTGCTGCTGCCGAAGCAGCGGGCATTCAGCTTAGAGAATACATAAAGCCATCCAGAAAAGGCAGACCATTCAGGTATACAAGGAGTGGAGTACATTTGGAGGATTTATCCCAAAAGAGAAAAGTGACGATTATGATTGCCATTATCGCGGCCATGTTTTTTTCGGCCATCAATCAGACGATCGTCAGTACGGCCATGCCGCGAATCATCGCGATTCTGGGCGGTATGGATTACTACACGTGGGTCATTACGATTTACATGCTGACGTCCACGATTGCAACGGTTCTCGTTGGTAAGCTGTCGGATATATACGGACGCAAGCCATTCATTTTGGCGGGTATCGTATTTTTTATCATCGGTGCATTTTTAAGCGGTTTTTCCAAAGATATTTTTCAGCTGATTACGTACCGGGGGATTCAGGGGATCGGTGCGGGGATTATTATGGCGTCTGCTTTTACCGCTGTCGGCGACCTGTTCTCCCCGCGTGAAAGAGGGAAGTGGACCGGCATCATGATGGCCGTCTTCGGTTTCTCCAGCGTACTCGGGCCGACGCTGGGCGGCTGGCTGGTCGATAACCTGCAGTGGAAATGGCTGTTCTGGATTTTCCTCCCGCTCGGCGTGGTTGCATTCGTGATGATTATGATGCTGTTTCCAAAAGTTCCTCGCAAAAAGTCGGAGAAAATCGACTATTTCGGCTCGTTATTCCTAACGCTGACGATTGTGCCTCTTTTGCTTGGATTCTCTTGGGCCGGCACCAAATATGACTGGGGATCATGGCAAATTCTAGGCCTGTTCGGCGTGGCGATCGTCTTCTTGATCATGTTCATTCTCGTAGAAAGAGTGGTCAAGAGTCCCGTACTTCCATTGTCGCTGTTCCGCAACGATATCGTCACCATTTCGAACGTGATCGGCTTTATTATGAACGCGGGAATGATGGGAGCTCTTATCTATCTGCCGTTCTTCGTGCAGGGCGTTGAAGGGATTTCACCGACATACTCCGGTTATGTCACGATGCCAATGTCCATTTCCATGGTCATCGTAAGTACCATTATCGGCAGAATGATTACCAAAACGGGAAAATATAAGCGATTCGCGCTTGCGGGCATCCCGATTATGATCGCCGGCATGCTGATTATGGCATTCATGAACAGCGTATGGTTGGCCGTTGTGGCTATGATCGTATTCGGCCTGGGTCTTGGTATCGGCATGCCGGTATTCTCGCTCACCGTGCAAAATGCGGTCAAACCGGATCAGCTTGGCGTTGCCACGGCTTCCTCGCAGCTATTCCGGAACTTAGGTGGTACGATCGGTATTGCGGTCATGGGTACCATTATGACGTCAAGCCTCACCAGCCACATGAAGGACGCGATGACTTCGGGGAAAGGCGTGAATCTCCAGAAGCTTGATCCCGAGCTTGCCAAGCAGCTGGCACCGTTCCAGAATCCGGAAATGCTGCTGGATCAGCCGAAGCTTCATAAGCTGCAGGAAACGATGCCTCAGGATGTGCAATCCGTGCTTACGCAAATGATCGACATGCTGAAGGATGCGCTCCGTTCCTCTTTAACGACCGTGTTTTTGTCGGGAGCGGCTCTCGTTGTGGTTGCACTGGTGCTGACCTTCTTCCTGCGGGAGATCCCGCTGCGGACCTCGAATAAAATGCCGGATGCCCAAAAGCAGGGCCAGCCTGATAAGGCGGCACCCGCTTCAAGCTCCGTATAAGTACAAAAAAAGCCTGGGGGATATCCCCGGGCTTTTTTTGCTTGATTATCGTACCATTTCCGTCCAATTGTTTTTTATTGAAAAAGCACTTTATATTCGCCGTAGCCCTGCTGATCGAGTTCTTCCTTCGGAACGAAGCGGAGAGCGGCGGAATTGATGCAGTAGCGCAGACCTTCCGGGCCGGGACCGTCATCAAACACATGGCCCAAATGCGAATCGGAGCCCTTACTGCGGACCTCGGTGCGAACCATCATATGGCTGAGGTCCATTTTTTCCTTGATGCTGTAATCGCGGATGGGACGCGTAAAGCTTGGCCAGCCGCAGCCGGAGTCATATTTGTCCCGCGAGCTGAAGAGAGGCTCTCCGGAAACGATATCCACGTAAATGCCCTCGCCGTGATGATCCCAGAATTCGTTCTGGAAAGGCGGCTCGGTGGCATTGTTTTGGGTCACTTCGTATTGGATCGGGCTCAAACGCTGCTTAAGCTCGGATTTGTCTTTTGCGGGAGCCCAGGTTTTTTCCAAAAAGTCATCCCGGCCGGAGCCTTTGCGGTAGCGCTTATAATGCCCCGGATTTTTCTTGTGGTAATCCTGGTGATATTCCTCGGCGGCATAGAAAGGCTTCGCCGGCAGGATTGGCGTTACGATCGGCTTATCGAAGCGTCCGCTATTTGCAAGCTCGGCTTTGGAAGCCTCGGCCAGCGCCCGCTGCTGCTCTGTATGATAAAAAACAGCGGTCTGATACGAATGGCCGCGGTCATAGAATTGTCCGCCTTCATCCGTAGGATCGATTTGCTGCCAGAAAAGCTCCAGCAGCTTTTCATAAGGAAAGATTTCCGGGTTGAATGTAATTTGCACGGCTTCGACATGTCCTGTCGTATCGGAGCAGACTTCCTCATAGGTAGGGTTCTCGGTATGTCCGCCCGTATAGCCGGATTCCACTTTGATGATGCCGGGCAGCTCTTCAAACGGGGCTACCATGCACCAAAAGCATCCTCCTGCAAAAGTCGCTTTTTCCTGATGAACTGCTTGTAAATCGCTCATGATATCACTCCGTTTCATTATTTCTCATCCTTATTATAATCGAAACGCATGCCAGAACCAAGAAAACGGCTTTGACGTCGAGTCCGTCCGTGCTTCCGGTAAATAAGCAGCATGGCACCCAGCATCAGCACGTACCCCGCCGTAATCAAGATGGATGCAACCGGATGGCGCCCGCCCTGCCCGCCAAGAAAAGCATAAAGAAAAATGCCGGGGAGCTTGCCGATGCCGGAAGCGGCTGTATACGTCCAAAAGGGGATGGAGGCAACGCCTGCAAATACATTCACGGCCATTTGCGGAATCACGGGAATCAATCGTCCGGCGGCAATGCTGAGAAACGGACTGGATTCTACCCATGAGATGAACGTCTGCATCACCTTGAATTTCGCGAGATAACGGCGTCCTTGCTCCCGGAAAACCGTTCTTACAAGCGCGTAGATCAGCGTTGCCGCAATCATTGTGCCGAGCCAGCTGATCGCGGCCGCCCACACGGTTCCGAAGGAATAACCGAGTGCAGCGATCACGAGCTTGTAGGGAACGATCGGAAAAAGCGCGACCAGGGTCGCAATCCCGACCAGAACCGGAAAGGAGCCGTGCTGATGCATATAATCGACGATCTCATTCCGGTAAATGAAAGCCATTATTAACATAGCCGCGTATAAAGCGGCGAGCAGCCATTTATTCATGTTGTTTCCTCGCTTTTACCAGTCGCTCTTTCTGATGCCATCATACCAGAGATGGAACCTAAAAATAAAACCATGGAAATTACCGAAAGGGTTTGCTATAATGATTCCATTAAGTGAATAGTTCCCAAAGGGGAGTAGCTCATGCAATAAAGTCGTCATTACGGGACCGTCGTCCCCGGCTTTATTGGCAACGTAAACGTTGTTTTGCGAGACCTTTGCCTGATTTTCATTAGGTAAAGGTCTTTTTTGGTGGGATAAAAGCGCCATTACCTAATGAAGGTAAGGGGCGCTTTTTTTCATGCGGCGGACTAATCATAGCACACATCTTAATCCGGGATAAACCTCCCAAACAGAAGAAAGGTGGAATGAAAAATGGAATTGTTAACCATGGCATTTTGGACAGCCTTGCTGTCCATCGTCGTCATCGACCTGGTATTGGCAGGAGACAATGCCATCGTCATCGGTCTCGCCGCACGCAACGTCAGAAAAGAGGATCAGAAGAAGGTTATTATTTGGGGGACTGTCGGAGCCGTCGTCATCCGCGTCATTGCGACACTGCTTGTCGTGAAGCTGCTGATGATTCCGGGGCTGCGCTTGATTGGAGGAATCGCCCTCGTCTGGATCGCTTACAAGCTGTTGATAGACGAGAAAAAGCATGATATTTCCGCCGGCAATCAAATTTGGGCAGCGATCCGCACCATCATTATCGCAGATGCCATGATGGGTCTCGATAACGTGCTTGCTGTAGCAGGTGCGGCGCATGGCGATTTTCTGCTCGTGGTCATCGGTCTCGCGATTTCGGTACCGATCATGGTTTGGGGAAGTACGATGATCGTCAAATTGACCGAGCGGTTCCCGGCTATCATCACGTTCGGTTCGGCCGTGCTTGCCTGGACCGCTTCCAAAATGCTGGTGGAAGAGCCCATGATTCACGGAATGTTCGCCAATGTATTCGTGAAATACGCGTTTGAGCTGGTGGTCGTGGCGGCGGTTGTGCTGATTGGCCTTCGCTCGAAGAAAAAGAAAGCCGAGGCTGCCAAAGGCCAAGCGGTAGGGATGCACTAGATAAGTCTGTATTCCGACGATTAAAGAAGGTATAATGTGTATCGATCCTTGCGTACGACGGTGAAAGGTGGATTGTGCACGATGAATAACAGCAGCAAACGGAAGGTTGCCATGGTCGGTATCGGGGATATTGCGCAAAAGGTATACCTGCCGCTGCTGGCTCATCATGAGCACGCCGAGGTTACCGGCGTGATGAGCCGGTCGGAGGAAACGGTGCAGCGTACGGCGGACCGCTTCCGTTTGGAACATGGAACGACAGATTTAAATGAATTATTGTCCTGGAATGTGGATGCCGTATTTGTCCATAGTCCGACTTCCTCCCATTACGGCATCGTCAAAGCCTGCTTGCAGCAGGGTCTGCCGGTGTACGTGGATAAACCGCTTAGCGGGGATTTGACCGAATGCAGGGAGCTTGCTTCGCTCGCTGAATCCAAAGGCATTCTTCTTGGCGTGGGCTTTAACCGGAGATTCGCTCCGCTCTATCTGGAGGCCAAGGCATGGATGGAGGCATCGGGCGGCTTCGATCAGGCGACAGCGCTGAAGCATCGCACCCGGAAGCAGTCCGGCAGTGCCGAAGAGACAGTGTTTGACGATTTGATTCATATGCTTGATCTCCTGTTGTGGCTTGGCGGAGACGACTTCAAGATCGATTCGCGGCAGCTTGCGCTTGATTCGGAAGGCCGGATGCATCATGCGTCGGGCGTACTGAACTTTGACCGTGCGCGCTTTGGCAGTTACAGCATGATCCGGCAGGCAGGTATGGATGTGGAGAAGCTGGAGATGCATGGCGGTGGCCGATCCGTTGAAGTGATAAACCTCGAGCAGGCTCAACTGTATGAAAAAGGGGAGCTCCCCGCCACGAAAACCTTTGGCAGCTGGGAACCGATTCTGGAGCGCAGAGGCTTCGCCGGAGCGGTCAATCATTTTCTGGAATGCATCGACCATCCTGAACGCTGCAGCATCCGGGCCGATCGGGTCTTAAAAAGCCATGAGCTGGCCGCAAGGATCGCGGACAACCGTTAAAGGGGGGAATGGACATGGATGAATACCGCAAATCCGTGGAAGAAGGCATCGTAGAGAGCTACCGCCAGGACGAGGATATGATGATTCTCGTATTCGCCCAGTGGTGCGTCAATGAAGGACTGAGCCCGGAAGAATTGTACATGCAGGCCTATCCGCAGCAGCAGAGCAATGAACGTCTGCAGCGCGTACTGGAGCTGACGGTGCCGAAAGAAGAAGCGGGGCCGATTCCGGATGATACGGTGCTTGGCGTATTATCAATGTTCGGCAACGAGGATCTGGCTTTTGTCGTATCCGATGCGATTGCGAACAGACCCGGCAAGAAGTAAGCCATCATTTGTAAACGATCAAACGGCAGGCGCTTTCGTGAGCGCCTGCCGTTTTTTAATTTATGCGATTATTTGAGGGCAAGGGGCAGGACTCGTCTGAGTCCTGCCTCTTTTCTTATGAAACATCCCGTAGAGCCTTAGATCGTTAGATCTGCTCCCTGTTCGCAATCCGGAATTCCTTAGGGGACTTCCCGAAGCGGGAACGAAAGACGCGGTGAAAATACGTATAGTTCGCAAAGCCCGAGGTTTCGGCGATGTTCTCCAGAGACATCGGACTGAATATAATGCGCTCGCGCGCCATCTCGAGCCGGACCTCAAGCGTGTATTGCATGATGCTAGTGCCGAAGGCTTCTTTAAACAGATGAACCGCCCGTGATACGCTGATTCCGACATGGGCGGCCACATCCTCCAGCTTAAAGGATACGGACGCATGCTCCTCAATGTAATGCTTGATCTGGTAGGCCAGGTAGGTTTTCGGCGTGGTGGACGGATGCTCGCGCAGCAGACGGTCGGTTTCCAGGCATAAAATCCGCATGTAATATCCGGAGATCTCCGGAAACGGGTTGGACATTTTACGCTGCTCCAGCACGATTTGCCTGAACAGGCTCAGGATCGTTTCATTCAAGGGCACCTTGATGCGGGTCGGGCGTTTCTGCCTGGACCACCATTCATCAATCCACTCTCCCCCGAAGAAGATATGGTAGTCGCCGCTTTCGACCATAAGCTCGTCCTGGGCGTTAGGCTCTTCCTCGATTCTCAGCTCATAAGGCTCGTCCGGCGAGAATATGAGCAAATCTCCGGCTTCGATGCGCACCATTTCCCCGTTGACTCGCGCCTTGCAGCGGCCATCGGTCTGCAGCCGCATGAGATAGTTGTTGACTCCGTTCATTTCCGTCATGTAAAAGGGTTTATGATGAAATGAAAATCCTGCTGTATAAATGTGTACGGTTTCTTGCGTGGTCATGAAAGGGCTCCTTCTAGCATGTTGAATGCAGTAAAAAACGGATCATCAAAAAATAATGACCAGATTGTTCATGTTTTAATCATATTCTTCATTTTAATATAAATAAATTCGGAATACCATGGGTACTAGATTGTTGAATTCACCTTCAACAACGCGGGGAGTGACTGCATGAACAACAAAATGAAGGCTGGAATAATCGGCTGCGGAAATATCAGTGCGATTTATCTGGAAAACTTACGAAAAAGCAATGCCGTTGAAGTGGTGGCTTGTGCGGATCTCGTACAGGAACGTGCCGCGGCGAGGGCGAAGGAATTTGGGATTGCAAACGCATTCAGCGTGGACGAACTGCTGGCATGTCCGGAGATTGAGCTGGTCATCAACCTGACCATACCCGGCAGCCATGCAGCCATTGATATAGCGGCGCTTGAAGCCGGAAAACATGTGTATGCCGAGAAGCCGCTGGCCATTTCAGCTGCGGACGGAAAACGTATTCTGGAGACGGCAGCCCGCAAAGGGCTTCGTGTGGGCAGCGCGCCGGATACGTTCCTGGGTTCAGGAATCCAAACGGCGAAGGCCGCCATCGAAGCCGGATTGATCGGCAAGCCGGTTGCAGCAACCGCATTTATGATGGGTGGCGGACCGGAGGGCTGGCATCCCGATCCGGAATTTTTCTATGCGCCGGGCGGCGGGCCGATGTTCGACATGGGTCCGTATTATTTGACCGCGCTGGTAGAGCTGCTTGGCCCGATCGAACGGATCAGCGCCTCGGCCGGTGTTCAGATTCCGGGGCGGTTCATCGGATCCGGACCTAAAGCGGGCCAGCAGATTCCAGTGCAGACGCCGACGCATCTGGCCGGGACGCTCGATTTTGCACAGGGAGCCATTGCGACCATGATTATGAGCTTTGACATTAAGGCTGGCGCAGGTCTGCCGTGGATCGAAATTTACGGCACAGCGGGCACGCTGATCCTGCCTGATCCGAATTTTTTCAACGGAGACGTCAAGCTCCGGCGAAGCGGGTCAGATGAGATCGAATGGCTCACGCCCGTGTTCGAATGCGGGCAGAATGAACGGGGAATCGGCGTGAACGACATGGCCGAATCCATCCGGGCCGGACACGCACACAGGGCCGATGGGGCTTTGGCTTACCACGTGCTGGAAGCCATGCATGCCTTTCACATCTCCTCCCTGGAGGGAAAACATGTGGTTTTGGAGAGTAAATACGAATATGACAAGCAAATGACGTCAGGAAAGCTCGTATAACACTCCATCCTATATAAGGATTTGTTTCAAATCCGAGGCTTGACCAAAACACATAACAGATCTTCATCAATCCAAAAAACAGGAGTGAGGCAAACATGTTGAAGTTGGGTTTGCAATTGTACACCGTTCGCGACCAGATGGAGCAGGATTTTGAAGGTACATTGAAGAAAGTAGCAGAACTTGGATATCAGGGCGTAGAATTTCATACATTTTTTGGACGTCCTGCCTCTGAGGTGAAAGCATTGCTCGATCAGTACGGTCTTGTCGCCCTCGGCACGCATACATCATATGACCGTTTGCTCAGCGCGCTCGATGAGGAAATTGCTTACAATAAAGAAATCGGCAATACGAATCTGATCGTTCCTTATTTGGGTGAAGAACAGCGCCAATGGGAAGAAGTGTTCGCGAATCTCAGGGCGCTGGGCGAACGCTGCAAAGCGCAGAACGCAACGCTGCTGTACCACAACCATGATTTTGAATTCACCGAAAAAATCGGCGGCAAAACGGTATTTGACGCCATGTATGATACCGTTCCTGCAGACCTGCTTCAGGTAGAGCTGGACACTTGCTGGGCGCATTTTGCAGGCTACAGTCCAGCCGAGTACATTGAGGCATATGCCGGACGCCTACCGATCGTACACTGGAAAGATGTGCGCAGGCAGGAGGACGGCTCGCCGCTGACGGTGGAGCTCGGTCAGGGTGAGGTGGATTTGAAGGCCGTTGCTGAGGCAGCGGACAAAGCAGGCGTGGAGTGGATTGTGGTCGAACAGGATTTCTGCCAGAATCCGCCGCTGGAGAGCATTGCAAAAAGCATGGAATGGATTAAAAATTACGCCCAAAACGGAGGACCTGTATATGTCTAATACGAACCAAACCTTGAGAATCGGAATCATCGGCTGTGGCGGCATCGCAAACGGCAAGCATATGCCAAGCCTGGCCAAGCAGCCTCAAGCCCAAATGGTGGCTTTCTGCGACATCGTGAAGGAGCGCGCGGAAAAAGCGGCTGCCGATTTCGGCGTGGAAGGCGCTAAAGTATATACGGATTTCCGCGAGCTGCTGCAAGACGAGAGCATTGACGTGATCCATGTATGTACCCCTAACGATTCCCACTCGGAAATTTCCGTGGCTTCACTTGAAGCAGGCAAGCATGTCATGTGCGAGAAGCCGATGGCCAAAACCACGGCTCAAGCCAAAGAAATGGTGGAAGCTGCCAAACGTACGGGCAAAAAACTGACGATCGGCTATCAAAACCGCTACCGTAATGACAGCTTATACCTGAAAGAGCTTTGCGAAGCCGGAGAGCTTGGCGATATCTATCTGGGCAAAGCTTTGGCGATTCGCCGCCGCGCGGTTCCGACATGGGGCGTATTCCTGGATGAAGAAAAACAAGGCGGAGGCCCGCTGATCGATATCGGTACGCATGCACTCGATTTGACGCTGTGGCTGATGGACAACTATAAGCCGAAGAGCGTGCTCGGCTCTACCTTCCATAAGCTTGGACACCGCGAAAATGCGGCCAATGCATTCGGCCCGTGGGATCCGGAGCAATTCAAGGTGGAAGACTCCGCATTCGGATTCATTACGATGGAAAACGGCGCCACGATTATCCTGGAATCCAGCTGGGCGCTGAACGTTGTGGAAACCGGCGAAGCTAAAACGATTCTTGCGGGAACGGAAGGCGGCGCCGACATGAAGGACGGGCTGCGCATCAACGGCGAGAAGCTGAGCCGCTTGTATGACACCAAAGTCGACCTGAACGCCGGCGGCGTGGCATTCTATTCCGGCGAGGCGGAGAACGATGCGGACCGCGAGCAAAGATTGTGGCTGGAAGCGATCCTTGAAGACAAGGAGCTTGTCGTTAAACCGGAGCAGGCATTCGTGGTTACACAAATCCTTGAGGCGATTTACGAATCGGCCAAGACAGGTAAAGCTGTATACTTTGATTAATCTTTCCGAATAAAAGATATAGGGATTACAATCCATTATTCCCCATGCAGCGCTGCTGTATGGGGATTCGGATTTGGTGGCACTCTGTGGATTTAATGAATCAATGTTTGGAATCCATGAACAATGATGAAAGCTAAGGGGGAATTTTCGTGAAACTCGGCGTATTTATGGTATTGTTTGGTAACCGCAAGCTGGAAGAGGCACTGGACTATGTGGCTTCCAAGGGGCTTAAGGCAGTGGAAATCGGAACCGGCGGCAATCCCGGCAAAGCCCACTGCAATCCTGCAGAACTGCTGGAGAACGAAACAAAACTGAAAGAATTCAAGCACGCGGTAGAGTCGCGCGGATTAATGATCAGCGCTCTCAGCTGCCACGGCAACCCGCTGCATCCGCAGAAGCATCTGGCGCAGGCCGATCATGAGGATTTCGTGAACTCCGTGAAGCTGGCGGAGAAGCTGGGCGTCGAAGTGGTCAATACGTTCTCCGGCTGCCCTGGCGATCATGAAAACGCGAAATACCCTAACTGGCCGGTTGCTCCATGGCCGAACGATTACCAGGAGATTCTGGCGTGGCAGTGGGAGAACAAAGTGATTCCTTACTGGACGGAGCAGGCTAAGTTTGCCAGTGATCATCATGTGAAAATCGGCCTTGAGCTGCACGGCGGCTTCTCGGTGCATACGCCGGCAACGCTGCTGCGTCTGCGCGAAGCGGCGGGCGAAACGATCGGAGCCAACCTGGATCCGAGCCATATGTGGTGGCAGGGCATCGATCCGGTGCAGGCGATTCACATCCTGGGCCGTGCCGGCGCGATTCATCATTTCCATGCCAAGGATACCGTGATCGATCCGATCAACGTGAACCGTCACGGTCTGACGGATATGCAGCCTTACACGAACATGCTGGACCGTGCATGGCAGTTCCGCAGCGTAGGCTACGGACATGACGTGAAGACTTGGGCCGATATTATCAGCGCGCTGCGCCTGGTAGGTTATGATTATGTTGTCAGCATCGAGCATGAAGACGGTTTGATGTCCATTGAAGAAGGCTTCTCGAAAGCCGTATCCAACTTACAGCAGGTACTCATCGAAGAGTCGCTTGGCGACATGTGGTGGGTCTAGGGGGAAACCATAGTGATTAACGTAACGATCTGGAATGAATTTGTCCATGAAAACATCCATGATGAAGTGAAAGCCGTATATCCCGAAGGCATTCATACCGCCTTGGCCGAGGGTCTTCAAGACCCCGAATTTGCCGTGACGACCGCAACGCTTGAACAGCCGGAGCATGGCCTGACCGAGGATGTGCTGAATTCGACGGATGTCCTGATCTGGTGGGGACACATGGCTCATGACCGCGTGAGTGACGAAATTACGGCACGGGTCGTGAAACGCGTTCAGGCAGGGATGGGCCTCATCGTCCTTCACTCCGGACATTTTTCCAAGCCCTTCAAAGCATTGATGGGGACGTCATGCGATTTGAAGTGGCGCGAGGCCGGAGAGCAGGAAATTTTGTGGAACGTCAATCCTTCGCATCCGATTGCGGAAGGAGTCGACGTGAAAATCATTCTGGAGCATGAAGAGATGTACGGCGAATATTTCGATATTCCGACGCCGGATGAGCTGGTATTCATCAGCAATTTCGAAGGCGGAGAGGTATTCAGAAGCGGCTGCACCTTCCGCCGCGGCCGGGGGAAAATTTTCTATTTCCGCCCAGGACATGAGACGTATCCGACGTATTATCAGCCTGAGATTCTCAAGGTTATCGCCAATAGCATCAAATGGGCGAAGCCGGCAGAAGGAAGCGCGCTTCAATTTGGCAATATGCAGCCGGTCAGAGCACTGGGTAAGGTTGAAACGGTATAGCATTTGCAAGTCAAACCAGCAAGGCGGAGGCAGTCATGCTTCCGCTTTTTTCCTTTCTCTCTGATTTGCCGCCATTTTGTTTTCTTTTGAATAAAATTGTGGTAAAATGAAACAAACTAACTTAATGTAAGCTTTCATGAGACGTAACTGTTTACATGGATCCTGTAAAGAGGTGAAAGATCATGAACAGTCAGGATTTCAGTATGTGCCCGCGGTTTGAAACTGCTTTTTCCGTTCTAGGCAAACGTTGGAACGGTTTGATTATTTACTCGTTGATGAACGGACCGAAACGGTTCAAGGACATTTCCCATATCATACCTTCGATGAGCGACAAAATGCTGTCCGAGCGTATGAAGGATTTGGAGAACGAAGGCATTTTAGTGCGCCATGTTTATCCTGAAACACCGGTCCGGATTGAATACGAATTGACGGAAAAAGGCAAAGCGCTGCAGCCCGTCATGGACCAGGTTCAAAACTGGGCGGAGCATTGGTGTGATATTGAGTAATCAACTGAAAAACCAGCTGTAGAACAGACCTTCCTTGTGTTTGCAAGGAGGGTTTTTGTTTAATATATAGAAAGATTAAAATTCGGAGTAAGCTAATCTGATCTCGCAAGACAAAGAATATCGCGGTCTGCCTTCGAAAGTACGTGATCAATGTTCTGCTACTTTATCAAATCATTCCTATCGCCTGCAAAAGGATGTATGGACTTGTAGTTTTTGCTAATTTTAGGCAAAGACTTGCACCTTACCGCAGGTTGTGTAGTATAATTGGTAAAAAACTGCCTTTTCGGCGCTTAAGGAGGCGGATGACGATGAGAAAAAGAGTACTTTCCCAAGAAATCAGATATGGCAAAAAAGATGTTACTGAACTTGAAAGCGCTTCTATTAAAGTACGCAATATCTATGACAAAGCGATAGAAATGCTGATGCGTAATGTGCCGGAGTCGATGTGGAAGCCTTGGGCGATTCAAAAGCCCGCTCAGGAGTCGCCTTCTGCAGCGGGTGAGAACAGCAGTCCTGTTTTTCAAAAATGGATTCAAAGCCCGTCAGGCTGGAAATGCATCGGTTGCGAGCGTCACTTTGTTGAGAGCCTTACACCCGCAGGTGAAAAGGAAGAGCCCGACAAGCGGGAATATATATTCCACAGCGGCCGATTTCAAAGCATGCTTCTGCAGGTCTTGATCTGGTCGCAGTATGAAGAAATTTCGCTATTCCACCCCTTTCTGGGCGACACCCCCTTTTATGATGAAGAAGAGATGGAAGTCATCTCTACCTACTTCGTTCCTACCTATGTCAGCGCACACCCTTTTCAGCAGTCAGGCAAACCCTTCAAGAAGCATGAAATGCGCATTCCCGTTTATCAGGAATTTATATCCGCTCCGCCGCTTCTCGTCCATCTGGATGGCGAGGTTCTCGAAGGCACCTGGATGACAGGGGTGTATGTGGATCAAGGCAATTTTTTGGGGCTGGGACCTTACCTTAAAAACACCGACGGCAGCCGGAATTTCATGCAGGCGTTAATTAATTGATATTTTTCGCCATATAGCGTCCGATTCTGTCGAAATACTTGGTTTGCATATGGTAAAATAGAGTTCTCAGGACGAGAGCTCTTATTTTTTTAGTATGAGAAGCTAACCATGTGCACAGGGCCAGAGATGGTCTTTTCAATGACGGAAAACTTCAGCTAAAGTCGGTCTGTCCGCAATCAGGCGGATGCCGCAAGGCATTTTCTTTGCCGGGCAGAATGCATGCAATGAATAACTGAAGGTGGTGTTAGGGTGGGGAAAGGATTACAAAAAGCATTTGCTTTGTTTATAGCTGTTTCGTTCCTGCTCGCAGGCTGCAACGGCAGCAAGTCCCAGGAGGCTTCGGCGCAGGTGTTTGCAGGCGATGTTCCTTCCATTTGGATATCTGAAAAGGATGATTTCTTCTCTCCCGATATTATCCGCGATCTGGAGAAATACCTGCAGCAGGGCGAAACGATCCGGGAAGGCCTGAAAAAAAGCGGCATTGTGTCTTTTGCCGATGACGGCTCCATCCATTCGATCAGCCAGGTATCGCTCTCGCCCGCATTCGTGTGGGGGCTGGAGCTCAATAAGAAGAAGCTTGGAAAGGACAAGCTTGATACGGTGCTCAAGGATAACGACGAAATCGGAATTTCAATTGAGCCGACCCACGCGAAAAAACAGGATAACAACCTGCAATATACGGTACTGAAGCTGAACGGGGGCACCATCCAACCGGGGCTTTCGCATACGTATATTCTTCCCTTCAACGAAAATGAAAGCGTGCGGGATATTTTGGTGAGCACAGATTTCATCGAATTGACTCTGAACAAACGGTTTATCGCGCTGGTCAAAGGTTATAGTCCGAAGTCGATTGAAAAATGGGTTCTGAAGGTGAACGGCAAAGAGCTGGTCGAGAATGGGCTCGATATGAAGCTTGCACCTCAGGATGAAGTGGAGATCAGGCTGGAGAGATCCTAGCGCATTAAATAACCAAGTTGGCGGCCGTTAAAAAATAGCTGTTAGGAGATTACATATATTTTCAACAATTTAAGTGAATAAATTCACATTTAATGTGAATCAAATCACATTTCAAATTTTAAACATTCGCTATAATGGAGCCATCCAATCAGCAGCAGGCGGGCAAATAAAACGTTGGATGACGTTCGTTTTGCCGCCAAACCTTGGAAGGAGGCTTTCTGCGATGAAAGCGGATCGAGAGAAATTGGTCGTCATCGGGAACGGGATGGCTGGTATCAGTACGGTGGAACAGATTTTAAAGCTTAGCGGCTCTTATGATATTACGGTGTTTGGCAGTGAACCCCATCCCAACTACAACCGGATCATGCTTTCTTATGTGCTGGATGGCAGCAAAACGATAGAGGACATTATTTTGAATGACCTGACCTGGTACGAAGAGCATGGAATCAAGCTTTACACCGATACCACGGTGGCGCGGATTGATAGCATGGCCAAGCAGGTCATTACAGAGGACGGGGCTTCGGTTCCATACGATAAGGTCATTATTGCAACCGGTTCTAATCCGCTGATGCTGCCTGTTCCAGGCTGCGACAAGCAGGGCGTCGTGGGGTTTCGGAAAATTGAAGACTGCAGCAACATGATGGAGGCGGCGAAAAGATACGGCAAGGCAGCCGTCATCGGCGGCGGACTGCTCGGGCTGGAAGCCGCCAAAGGTCTGGTGAGTCTTGGTATGGATGTCACGGTGGTTCACTTAATGGAGGATTTGATGGAGCGGCAGCTGGATCATCAAGCGGCTTCGATGCTGAAGGCCGAGCTGGAACGTCAGGGAATCCGTTTTGCCATGGGCAAACAAACAGAGGAGCTGCTGGGACAAGAGCGCGTGGAAGGGCTGCGCTTCACGGACGGTACGGAGCTGAGCTGCGACTTTGTCGTGATGGCCGCGGGGATCAAGCCGAATATTGGCGTCGCAAAAGCCAGCGGAATTGCCGTGCATAAAGGAATCATCGTGGATGACTATATGAGGACCTCGATGCATCATGTGTACGCCGTAGGGGAATGTACGGAACATCGCGGCGTATGCTATGGCCTGGTTGCCCCTTTGTTCGAACAGGGGAATGTTCTGGCTAAGCATGTATGCGGCGTGCATACGCAGCCTTATGAAGGCTCGGTCGTTTCGACGAAGCTGAAAATTTCCGGGGTGGATGTGTTTTCGGCTGGTGAGTTCATCGAGGGCCCAGCGCATACCGTGATCGCATCTCAGAACGACTGGAAACGGACCTATAAGAAAATACTGCTCCGGGACGGTAAAATAACGGGGGCGGTCTTATTCGGCGATGTGAGCGAAGCCGCTCCGCTGCAAAAGATGGTCAAAGAGCATACCGAAATGACGGATGAAATATACGGGGAAGTGATGGGCGGTGGTCACTGCGGAAGCGGCGGCGCAGCCCGGAAAGTCCTTTCCGTTGAATCGATGGCTGGCGAGGAAATCGTATGCGGCTGCAATGGGGTAACCAAGCAGATGATTGTAGATGCCATCACGGAGCAGGGGCTGAAGACCGTGGATGAAATCAAAGCCAGCACGGGGGCAACCCGTTCCTGCGGAGGCTGCAAGCCCGTCGTTGAGCAGATCCTCCAGTATGTTCTCGGTGATGAATTTCAGACAGCGGCCAAGCAAGGAATCTGCGGCTGCACTTCACTGAGCCGCGACGAAATTGTTGCCGAGATTCGCGCAAAAGGCTTGAAAACAACCCGGGAGGTCATGCATGTCCTGGGGTGGAGTCAGCCTGAAGGGTGTTCGAAATGCCGTCCCGCACTGAATTATTATCTAGGCATGATTGATCCCGCAGAGCATGAAGATGAAAAAGCGTCTCGTTTCGTGAACGAGCGGCTCCATGCCAACATTCAAAAGGACGGAACCTATACCGTGGTTCCCCGGATGTACGGAGGCGTTACGACGCCCGAGGATTTGAAGCGGATTGCCGACGTGTCGCTGAAATACGATGTGAAGGTCGTCAAGGTCACGGGCGGACAGCGGCTGGATTTGATCGGTGTCAAAAAAGAAGATCTCCCTAAAATATGGGAGGAGCTGGATATGCCCTCGGGCTACGCTTACGCCAAGTCGCTCCGCACGGTCAAAACCTGCGTCGGCTCGCAATTTTGCCGGTTTGGAACGCAGGATTCGATGGCGATGGGAGCGCTGCTGGAACGGAAGTTCGAGCGGCTGGATTTTCCGGCCAAATTCAAAATGGCGGTCAACGGCTGTCCCCGCAACTGCGCGGAGTCGTGCACGAAAGATATCGGGATCGTGGGCAATGACGGGGGCTGGGAAATATTCATCGGAGGAAATGGAGGCATCAAACCGCGGATAGCGGACTCGTTCTGTAAGATCAAGACGGACCTGGAGCTGATCGACATCTGCAGTGCGCTGATCCAGTTCTACCGTGAAACCGGCAAGTATCTGGAAAGAACGTCGGAGTGGGTCGAGCGGATGGGGCTTGAAACCATTCGGTCCGCTGTACTGGACAACGAGACGCAGCGTAAGGAGCTGATCGAACGCGTCGAATTTGCGCTTTTACAGGTGGAAGATCCGTGGAAAAAGGTGCTGGAACAACCTGGAACGCGCCGCATGCTGTATGAGCAGGTGTAGGGCGGCAGCCTCGCGGTGCTACGTTTCCAACGAATCGTTATTTCATGGTAGGAGGAATAAGGGATCATGGAGAATGTATTAAGCTATTATCCGGCGGGCACTCTTGAAGATTACGGTGCACAGATGGGGCGCGTCGTCCATATCGGAGAACTGGAGCTCGCGGTATTTCACACCAGTACAGGAGAAATGTACGCGTTGGATAACAGGAGTCCGCATCCGAAAGGCGGGCCGCTCGCTGAGGGCATCATATCCGGACATTTCGTTTACGATCCGTTGTATGACTGGAAAATTGATCTGAAGGAAGGCCAGGTGCAGTCGCCGGATCATGGGCAAGTCCGGACGTATCCGGTGCTTGTGGAAGACGGAACGGTAAAGATCGGCATCCCGAGTGAATCCGTACACACAGGCGGCAGCCGCTGACCATGCGCGACTCGTAAAAATAAAAGAATGGCGGTATGGGATTCGTTTCCTATACCGTCATTCTTTTATTTCGTTCGTCCAGTCCGAAGCCAAGCAACCGAAGAGCCTGGGATTCATGAGCTGCCAATTTGATTTCTTTTAGTCCAATGGAAATTATAAATCGGAAATAAGTGAGTGCGTTTTTATTGTCCGGAATCCGTGTGCCTGTCTAAAGGCTGCGGTATGTAGTACGGGGAATCAGCTATGTTCATTTCCTCCCTATCCGTGTAAAATATGGATGGACAGGAGTGTATGGAAATGATCATGAATGAGAAAATCAAAGCAAAAGAAATTGAGCTGACCGGACTGAATGGCGAGGATTTGGGCATAATGCCGACGTCCGAGGCGCTTGCCATGGCGAAGAAGCTGAAGGTGGATTTGGTGTGTACTTCCCTCATGAGCAGCCCGCCGCCATGCAGGCTGATCGGGGCGGCTGACGCGAAGCGGGAGCAGCAGCAAGCCAAGGCTTCCGAACGTCCCATGAAAGTGAAAGAAATCCGGCTGACGCCGCACATCGAGGATCATGACTACGAAACCAAGCTGCGGCAAGCTGAAAAGCTCTTGGAGTCCGGTGATGCCGTTCTGCTCGTGGTGCGTATCAAGGGCAAGGAAGGAGCGCTGGCCAAAGAGCTTCTGGAGCGCCTGATCAAGGATTTGAGCCATGTGGGCAGCAAAACGACAGGGATCCAGCTGAGCGGCAAGCAGGCTGCGGTGCAGCTAAATAAATTGAACTAAAGAAGATGGGCAGCTGCTAGTCCAGCAAGATCATGCATCAAGGAGCGGTAGAATGGTCCGCCGATCTGGGAGACGGCAGCTTATTGGGTATCCTTATCATAGTCCAGGAAGGATTCGTTTGAACGTGAGCGTAACCAAGAAAACGAAAAGATTAACGTGGACGACGGGAATCATCCTGGCATTGCTGGTGGTTTTGATGATCCCGGCTCCCTACTATTTGTATCAGCCGGGAGATGTTGAGCCGCTAGCCCCGGTCATTACCGTGGAAAACGGTCATAAGTCCGAGAAGGGGAATTTTTATCTGACGACGGTATCCACGATCAAAACCTCGCATCTCTACTATCTGATTTACGGATGGTTCGCGCCGAATACGCAAATCCGCAAGGAAAAAAGCGTAAGCGGGAATCTGACGGAAGACGAATATGATTTTCTGCTCAAGCATATGATGACGACCTCTCAGCAGAATGCGGTCACGGCGGGCCTACGGATGGCGGGTGAAGTGGTTCCCGTCCAGAATAAGGGCATTTTCGTCACCAATGTGCTGCCCGCTTCCACAGCGAAAGGCAAAATTGCCGTGGGGGATATCATCACGGAAATCGACGGCAAACCGATGAAAAAATCGGAGGAGGTCATCGCCTATTTAAGCGCCAAGAGGGCGGGGGATCAGGTAGACATCGTCTTTTTCCATGAGGGGAACCGGAAGCAGATGACCTTCGGGCTGTCGGTGATCAATGATCAAGGAAAAGTAGGCCTGGGTATACAGCCGGAGGATGAATACGTGATTTATCCGCCGCGTCAGGTGAAAATCGATACGAGGGAAATTGGCGGACCATCGGCTGGGCTGATGTTTTCACTGGAAATATTGAATCAGATGGTACCGGAGGATTTGACCAAGGGTTACCAGATTGCGGGCACGGGAACGATCGACCAGGACGGGAATGTCGGCCAAATTGGAGGCATTCGGGATAAAATCGTGGCGGCACACGAAGGGAAGGTGGACATTTTCTTCTGTCCTGCCGACGTGCAGCCAAACGATGACAATACGAAGGATATTATGGACGAAGCGAAAAAGCGAAACTACAAGATTAAAATCGTTCCCGTCCGCAACATGAAGGATGCATTGGATTATTTGAACACGCTTCCTCCGAAAACGTAACAAAAAGGGGAGTCCTTTGGTCGCAAGACCGACAGGGCTCCCCTTTTTAAAATCGTTTACTTCAAACTCTTCCAGCCGTCAAAATCGTGGATTGCAATGCCTGTGTATGACGGATTCACTTTCGCCAGTTCATGCAGCAAGACGAGCTGTTCATTCATATAATCAGCGCCTTCTTCGTAAAACGTAAGGAAATCGCCTTCGTTGCTCGGCTTCGTTTCCACCGCGGCAAACGCCTTCTTGCCGAGAGCGGTAGCGTCTTCGAGCTCCTTCTTGGCGATGCTGTAGATAGCCGCTGCGGTATCGCGGTAAGACATGATCGTCACGGAATCATATTGGCCGATCATGAACCGGCTTAATGTGGCTTTACCGTCTGCCGTATAGTAATTGCCCAGCCAGAAGGGAATGTCGGCAGAAAGCGAAAGATTGAGCTTAGCGGCCTCTTGTCCCAGATAAATGACATTGCTTTGCCACTGACGAATGACGCCGGTTTGGTCGGTCTTCCATTGGGGCAGGACATGCGGCTCAATATCTACATGAAGACCGCTGAATTTTTCTGCGGCGGCGGCTCCGTTCTGATACGCTTGTACCCAGCTTAAAAAGTTAGTGATGCGGTAGCGTTCAGTTTCGAGTCCCCATTGCGGCGCGCCATCGAGCGCTTCAACGTGTATGCCGCGTGCGCCGGACTCCTTGATGAAGCTTCGGTAGTAGGAAACCGGAATATCGATGTTCACCTGCAAATAGACGAGATTAACCTGGTTCTGGGTCAGGAAGGACAATACATCCTGCGGATTGCTCCGGATCCGTTCCGTATTCCACAGCCAGGTTGCCTTTTGATAATAACCTTGTGCTTTTGCTTCATTGGGCGAATGAACAGCCACTCCTGAAAAAACGATGCAAAAAACGATGATCAAGCATAAACGATTTATCCACTTTGTTGCCATAGGGTTCCACTCCTTAATTGATCTCTGCAATGATGATTCCTCGTACCCTTTTTCAAGGGGATAAACAGACTTCAGACCTTGGATGTCGGTAGCATATTGAATGTGATGTAGTTCTCTTCGGGCAGAAGCCTAACCTCCTCGTTCATGGGCAGTTTCCAGCTGCGAAATATATAAATTAGGAATAACTGCGCAAATTAATGAGTCTTTGGAATTGGTACTAACAATTGTTTCGGTTCTTTTATCCGTATCATTTATAGTACTAAAGTCCTTAATTCAATCGTTTCAGAACATTTTTATGACATTTATAGGACGAATCAGGGGCAAAAGGAGGAAAAACATAAAAAACATTCAGATCAGGAAGGGAATGGGTATTTTTGCGCATAAAAAAGCTCCCGGAGCAGGAGGAATGTTCCGGGAGCTGGAATAGTGGTGAAGCAAAGGGAAAACCGCTTCGGTGCATTGCGGTTAGATACGGCAAATTTCGTTCGGACACAGCTCACAGTGACAAATATCCTGGAGCATTTCGAGATTCTTGATGACAATCATGCCATTTTCGTATTCCACCGCATCCTTTTTGCGCAGATCGCTGAGCATGCGGTTCACGCTTTCGCGGGTAGCCCCGATCATGTTCGAGAGGTCGGTGTGGGTAATTTTTTTATGAATAAGAATGGTATCTCCATGCTTTTCTCCATAAGTATTGCTGAGTCGGATCAGGGTCGAGCAGAGCGCGCCGGGCTTGCCGTACATCATCAGGTCGCGGAATTTGGTCTGGGTCAGGCGATGGTGAATGCCCATCCATTTCATGAAGTCGATCGCAAAATCGCAGTGCTGACAGATCAGCACCTCCAGATCCTTTTGATCGATCACCCCAATTTCGCTTTCCTCCAGCACTTCCGCCGTAAAGCTGTGCTTGCTGCTGAAGAAAGGATCGGCCTGGCCAACCATGTCTCCCGTTTGGTACATATACAAAATCAGCTCTTTACCTTCATCCGTCGATTTGGTCAGCTTGATGCGGCCGCGTTTGACGTAAAACAGTTTGTCAGATACGTCGCCCTCCCAGAACAGATGGGAGCCTTCAGGCACGATGCGGTCCTTCATGATGACCATCAGGCGATCCAGGTTTTGGTCAGAAAAGCAGCTTGTATTTCCACGGGCTTCGATAACATTCAGTTGGTTGCTCATACTCGTTATCCCCTTTGTATCTTCAATTTTCAATAAATTTTAAACTAATTATAACCTGAAATAAGCCATTTTTGGGGGGAGAAAAGCCCATAAAAGTGTCGAAATTCCGACATTGTGATAATTTTCACTTTTGCGAGCGTTGAGGTTATTCATATTCATACATATAAGTTTCGGAGAGATGGAATTGGAAATGTAAGCGTTTTGAAAACGGAAAATGAAAACATTCAAATTTTGTGAAAGTTTTCACTTTAAATCTTTTCATGATTGTGTTATGATCGAGTCGAGAGAGAGAGTTAAACCAAAATATACCTGAGAGGATGAAAGAGATGGCTGTAAAAAATGAAGTTGTTACCGATAAAAAACAGCAGTCAGCCGAAGCGTACATCCAGACCCTCATCGACAAAGCGAACAAGGCACAGGAAAAATTCATGGGCATGACCCAGGAGCAGATCGACGACATCGTTCAGGCGATGGCATTGGCGGGACTCGACAAGCACATGCATCTGGCGAAGCTCGCGGTGGAGGAAACGGGTAGAGGCATCTATGAAGACAAAATCACGAAAAACATGTTCTCGACCGAGTATATTTATCACAGCATCAAGTATGAAAAAACCGTCGGCGTCATTGAGGATAACCCTTATGAAAGCTACCAGAAAATCGCAGAACCTGTAGGTATCATCATGGGGATTACGCCCGTAACGAATCCGACGTCCACGACGATGTTTAAGGCACTTATTTCTATTAAAACACGTAACCCTATTATTTTTGGATTCCACCCTTCTGCGCAGCAATGCAGCAGAGAGGCAGCCAAGACATTGATGGAAGCTGCCGTCAAGCACGGAGCTCCAGCAGATTGCATCCAGTGGATCGAAGAGCCGACCATGGAGAAAACCAATGCCCTGATGAATCACCCGGATGTGGCGCTCATTCTCGCGACCGGCGGATCGGGCATGGTGCGGGCGGCGTACAGCTGCGGCAAACCGGCGCTTGGCGTGGGTCCCGGCAACGTTCCTTGCTTCATCGAAAAAACGGCGGACATTGATCAGGCGGTCACCGACCTCATCCTGTCCAAGTCGTTTGACAATGGTATGATTTGCGCATCCGAGCAGGCTGTGATCATCGAGGAACCGATTTTTGATCAAGTGCGGAAAAAAATGATCGCAAATGGCTGTTACTTCGTGAACAAGGACGAAGCGGCGAAGCTGACGGCGGGAGCCATCAATCCGGAAAAATGCGCGGTGAATCCGGCGATCGTCGGTCAATCCGCTGTGAAAATCGCCGAAATGTGCGGCTTCAGCGTGCCGGCTGGCACCAAAATATTGGTCGCCGAAATCGAAGGCGTAGGCATGAAGTACCCGCTGTCGGCGGAAAAGCTGAGTCCGGTACTCGCCTGCTATAAAGTGAAAACGGCAGCGGAAGGAATCGAACGGGCAGCGGAAGTCGTCGCATTCGGCGGGATGGGCCACTCGTCGGTTATCCATTCGCATGACGAGGAAGTCATCTCGAAATTCGCGGACCGGCTGCAGACGGGACGGATCATCGTCAATTCGCCTTCGACGCACGGGGCGATCGGAGACATTTACAACACGAACTTGCCGTCGCTGACCCTGGGATGCGGATCGTATGGACGCAACTCGACATCGTCGAACGTCACCGCGGTCAATCTCATCAACGTGAAAAGGGTGGCTCGCCGTACCGTGAATATGCAATGGTTTAAAGTGCCGGACAAAATTTACTTTGAAAAGGGTTCGACGCAGTATTTGGCTAAAATGCCGGATATCAGCCGCGTGGCCATCGTAACCGACGCCATGATGGTCAAACTGGGCTACGTGGAGAGAGTAGAGCATTATCTCCGTCAACGCCAGACGCCGGTTGTCATTGAGGTATTCTCGGATGTTGAACCGGATCCGTCGACGACAACGGTGGACAAAGGCACAGAAATGATGAACCGGTTCCAGCCGGACTGCATTATCGCCCTTGGCGGCGGTTCGCCAATGGATGCCGCGAAAGCCATGTGGCTGTTCTATGAATATCCGGATACCGATTTCGAGAATCTGAAGCAAAAATTCATGGATATCCGCAAACGGATCTATAAATATCCGCGCCTGGGGCAAAAAGCGAAGTTTGTGGCGATTCCGACGACGTCGGGTACAGGCTCGGAAGTGACTTCGTTCGCTGTTATTACGGATAAAAATCAGGGTAATACCAAGTATCCGCTTGCGGATTACGAATTAACGCCGGATGTGGCGATTGTGGATCCGGAATTCGTCTACACGCTGCCGAAGACTGCGGTAGCCGATACCGGCATGGACGTGCTGACGCATGCGATTGAAGCGTATGTATCGGTCATGGCAAGCGATTATACGGACGGCCTCGCGATCAAGGCGATCCAGCTCGTATTCCAGTATCTGGAGCAGTCGGCGCTGACCGCCGATCCGTTTGCCCGCGAGAAAATGCATAATGCATCGACGCTGGCCGGCATGGCCTTCGCCAACGCGTTCCTCGGCATCAACCACAGCTTGGCGCACAAATGGGGCGGACAATACCATACGGCGCACGGCCGCACCAACGCGATCCTGATGCCGCATGTCATCCGCTACAACGCGAAGAAGCCGACGAAATTCGCTTCGTTCCCGAAATACTCGCATTTCATCGCTGATGAGCGTTACGCGGAAATCGCGCGCATTCTGGGTCTGCCGGCCCGCACGACGGAAGAAGGGGTAGACAGCCTGATTCTGGCAATCCGCAAGCTGAACAAAGCATTGGGCATCGAGGAATCGTTCCAGGAGCTCGGCTTTGACGCGAAGGATTTTGAGGCTCGCGTTGACTACTTGGCGGATCGTGCTTTCGAAGACCAGTGCACGACGGCCAATCCGAAGCTGCCGCTGGTGACAGAGCTGGCTGAGGTATACCGGAATGCATTCTACGGACGTTTCGATAAATAACAACGAATGAAAATGATGGATACTGTGACAAATATCACCCGAAAAGTGATATTTGTCACAGTGATTTTCAGAAAAAACCTGTAAACTGAACTTGTAATAAGGACACCGCATAGAAAGCAAGGCTGCATGAATGTGCAGACGATCAGGCTAAATCAATCCGGAGTTGTGAAAAAAGTCACAAAACTTTCGACCTAACTTCGTATTTATGCGGGTTCCAGAGACATGGGATTTCCTTCAAGCCCATGGTCTCCATTAAATAAATAGATGGAGGGATTCAGATGTCGGTGCTTGAAAAAGACGTACAAAACATGCAGTCTGGCTGGAAAGGTTTCAAGAAAGGGAAATGGGCAAGAAAGGTTGATGTCAATAACTTCATCGAGAGCAACATCAACCCGTACCTGGGAAATGAGGATTTCCTGGCCGGTCCTACGGCCAATACGACTGAACTGTGGAAGATCGTATCGGAGCTGACCCGGAAAGAAAGGGAAAACGGGGGCGTCCTGGATGTCGATGTGAACACGCCTTCGACCATTACTTCCCATGCGCCGGGTTATTTGGACAAAGAGAAGGAACAGATTGTCGGTGTGCAGACCGACGCTCCTTTCAAACGCTCCATCCAGCCTTTCGGCGGCATCCGCATGATGATTGACGCATGCAAGGCGTATGGCTTTGAGCTTCCCGAGGAACTGATCCAAATATTTACGGATATCCGCAAAACGCATAACCAAGGCGTATTCGATGCATATACAACAGACATGCGCGCTGCTCGAAAAGCAGGCATCATCACGGGGCTTCCCGATGCTTATGGCCGCGGCCGCATCATTGGCGACTATCGCCGCGTCGCACTATACGGCATCGACTTTCTCGTACAGGACAAGAAGCAGGAATTGATGGAGCTTGAAGTCGACGTCATTGATGAAGATGTGATCCGCTTGCGCGAGGAGCTGTCGGAGCAAATCCGTGCTCTTGGCGAGCTAAAGCAAATGGCGGCTATGCACGGCTATGACATATCCAAGCCGGCGCAAAACGCCAAAGAAGCATTCCAGTGGCTGTACTTTGGTTACCTGGCGGCGATTAAGGAGCAAAACGGCGCCGCGATGTCGCTCGGACGCGTATCCTCGTTCCTGGATATTTATATGGAACGTGATTTGGCGGAAGGCACATTGACCGAAGAGCAGGCACAGGAACTCGTGGACCATTTTGTCATGAAGCTTCGGATCGTAAAATTCCTGCGCACGCCCGACTATAATGAGCTTTTCAGCGGCGATCCGACTTGGGTTACGGAATCGATCGGGGGCATGTCCTCGAACGGGCAGACCCGCGTAACGAAAAACAGCTTCCGCTTCCTGCACACCTTGTATAACCTGGGACCTGCACCGGAACCGAACCTGACCGTACTCTGGTCGGAGAAACTGCCGGAAGCCTTCAAGAAATACTGCGCTAAAGTATCGATCGAAACCAGCTCGATTCAATATGAGAATGACGATCTGATGCGTCCGATCTATGGGGATGATTACGGCATTGCCTGCTGCGTATCGGCGATGAGAATCGGCAAACAAATGCAATTCTTCGGTGCCCGCGCGAACCTGGCCAAATGCTTGCTCTATGCCATTAACGGGGGAATCGACGAGAAGTCCGGAGCACAGGTGGGACCTGAATATCCTGCCATTACGGCGGATGTACTCGACTTTGATGAGGTAATCAAACGCTTCAAGCCGATGATGGAATGGCTGGCCAAACTGTACATGAACTCGCTGAACGTCATCCATTACATGCATGATAAGTACAGTTACGAACGTATCGAAATGGCTCTTCATGACCGCGACATCCTGCGCACGATGGCCTGCGGCATCGCCGGCCTGTCGGTTGCGACGGACTCGCTGAGCGCGATTAAATACGCCAAGGTCAAACCGATCCGCAATGAAAAGGGCATCGCGGTCGATTTCGAAATCGAAGGCGAATTCCCTTGCTACGGCAATAACGATGACCGCGTAGACAGCATCGCCATTGAACTGGTGGAATCTTTCATGAGCATGATCCGCAAGCATAAGGCTTACCGGAATGCCATGCCGACCCAATCGATTCTGACGATTACTTCGAACGTGGTATACGGTAAGAAAACGGGCACGACGCCGGATGGACGCAAAGCGGGAGAACCGTTCGCTCCAGGCGCCAACCCGATGCACGGACGCGACAAGAAAGGTGCGCTCGCTTCCCTCAGCTCGGTAGCCAAACTTCCTTATGAGGACAGTCTGGACGGCATTTCGAACACGTTCTCGATCGTGCCGAAAGCGCTCGGCAAAGAGTCCGAAGTACGTAAAACCAATCTGGTTGCCATGCTGGACGGATATTTTGGAAGCAACGCCCATCACCTGAACGTGAACGTGTTTGACCGTGAACAGCTGATCGACGCAATGGATCATCCGGAAAACTATCCGCAGCTGACGATCCGCGTCTCGGGTTATGCCGTAAACTTCGTGAAGCTGACCCGCGAACAGCAGCTGGATGTCATCAATCGTACATTCCACGGTTCGATGTAAGAGGCTTCGGGTAAATATTGCGACTGGAAAATGATTGGATTGATTCATGTATTCAAGAAAAAGCGGATGCGGAAAGGGTGACTTCAAATGATCAAGGGACATATCCATTCCATGGAAACCTTTGGGACCGTAGACGGACCGGGCATCCGCTTTGTCCTTTTTATGCAAGGCTGCTTGCTGAAGTGCCAGTACTGCCATAACCCCGATACGTGGGCACTGAATGAGGGCAAAGAGATGACGGTCGAGGAAGTATTAGCCGAAATTGAGCCTTATTTGAACTATTACCGTTCCTCGGGCGGGGGACTGACGGTTTCGGGAGGGGAGCCTACGCTGCAATCCCACTTCGTTGCCGAGCTGTTCAAGGAAGCGAAGAACCACTGGAACCTGCATACGACGCTGGACAGCAACGGCTTTAATGAAGCGGAACGGATCCATCAGCTGCTGGAAGTGACCGATCTGGTGCTGCTTGACATCAAGCATATCGATGATGAGAAGCATATCAAGCTGACGGGCAAATCCAATGAGCGGACGCTTCGCACGGCGGAGTGGCTGTCCGAGCATGGGCGCAGCATGTGGATTCGTCATGTGTATGTGCCTGGCATTCATGACCAGGAAGAAGATCTGATCAATCTTGGCAGATTTATCGGAACCCTGCGCGGTGTAGAGAAATTCGAAATCCTTCCGTACCACCAGATGGGCATCTATAAATGGGAGGCGCTGGGGAAGGATTATCCGCTGGAGGGCGTGCCAAGTCCGACGGAAGAAGAAGTCCAGCGGGCATACCGCTTGATCGAAGAAGGACGCCGGCAAACCGCCGCCGTGTAATGCTTTTATACAAGAGCTCTTTTCCCATGCCGGAAGAGGGCTCTTTTTTTTCGCGTTTTTTGACCGGATCCGATTCTCTCGAATTTCACTGATCGGATTTTTTGAAAAATAGTAGAGAATTTTATCCCCCTTTTAGCAGATTATTGCTCTAACGATGGTGTATACTCATTCTTATAATGAGAAATGTAAGATGTTTCGAGGGGGATCAACATTGAAGATAAAGAGAAGTTTGATTCTTTTGATGTCGTTTTGTTTAGTATCTTCACTTTTGTTGTCAGCCTGTGAAAACTCGCAAATCAATGTAAACGCCTCCAACAGCTCCAAAACCAAAGGGCAGGAGACCCCGAAGGCAGAGCCCTTTGAATTGACCCTTCGCCATACCCAGATCGGCAAAGATAAGGAAAAACGCTTTGCAATTTTAAACGATGTGGTGAAAAAGGTGGAAAGCGAGGTGGATGGCTTAACCTTCAGGCTCGATGGCGTGGAATCCGACGTGAACCGCAAAGAGAAACTGCGTGGGGAAATGGCCGCAGGCAATCCTCCGGATATTTTCGATCTGTTCGGAAGCCCGGATTCCACCATCTATGCCAAGGAAGGCAAATTGCTGGATTTGACACCCATTATTGAAGAGCTAGGCATCAAGGATAAATTCTCCTCTCTGGAACCATTTACGTACAAAGGCAGGGTGTATGGTCTGCCGATCGGAGGATCGGCCGAAGGCTTCTTTTATAATAAGGAATATTTCGAAAAAAGAGGCTGGAAGCCGCCGGCCACCTTTGCTGAATTTGAGAACATGCTGGCCGAGATCAAGGCGGATGGTAAAGTGCCGATTGCTGCTGCCTCCAAAGACGGCTGGGTGCCTCTGATGCTCACCAATCATCTGTGGTCGCGGTATGCGGGTCCGGACATTACCGGCAAATTCGCTACGGGAGAAGCGAAGTGGACCGATCCGAACGTCATCAAGGCTTTCGCCAAGCATCAGGAATGGGAGAACAAGGGCTATTTTAAAAAGGGAGAGCTTGGTTATGAATACCCGGAGTATACGACCCAATTTACTTCGGGCACAGCCATCCTGATGTATGACGGGACCTGGAAATCCTCCGTTTTCAAGAAAGGAGAGTCCGGGGCGAGCATGGTTGGCAAAGTAGGCTTTTTCAACCTTCCTCCCATTCCAGGCGGGGTGGGCGACCAGACATCGTTAATGTTCAATGTGAACAACGGCTATGGCTTCTCGGCTGCGGTGGCCAAAGATCCGCGCAAGATGGAAGCGGTTAAATCTTTCATCAAAAATATGTTTAACGAAGACATGCAAATTCGCGGTCTTGTCGAAGACGGCGTGCTGCCGGCGATGAAGATGGATGTATCCGTGCTTGCTTCAAGCCTGAACGATACCTTGATGAAGGAGATCGTGGATGCGCTCGAAAATTCCGAAACGAAGTTTGCCGCTTTTGACTCGCTGGTGCAGACGGATGTGACCTCCACAATAAGCAATGTTCAAATCCAGAAGCTTATCAGCAATCAGACGACTCCGAAAAAAATGGCAGAAGCCCTGCAGAAGGTGCAGGACGAAGCCAATGCGCAAGACAAGGCCAACGCGACCGAAGATTAACGGACGATATGAAGCATTGAATATGCCGCAGATGGCGTTACAGGAAAAAAGATTGGAAGAGTGCCAATGAATTTACGGAACAAATTATTTACGGCATTTGTGGTATTGATCATTGTTCCTCTTTGCGTATTAGGGGTCGTCACTTTTATGGTCTCGTCGTATTCCATCGAGGAAAAATACAGCCGCCAGACGGAATACTCGCTGAAGGCGATCAGCTACAGCATTAGCACCGTTCTCAAGCAGATGGACAACGTAACCGATAACGGAATCGCGACCTCCGTCTTTCATATGGCCCTGGCAGCCAAGGATCCCACGAAACAGGATTTGAACGCAGAGCAGCTCAGCCTAAACAACAGCCAGCGCAACTTTCGAAGCCTGCTCTACAATCATCCAGCCATCAGCTATGCGTTCCTCTACAACTTGAGTGGGTCGGGCAAATCAAGCATCGTATCCATTTTCACCAAAGAAAATTTCAAAACCATGCCTTTCGTGGATTTCAAAAAGCAGCCTTTATACAAAGAGGTTATGGATCTGAATGGAGTGCCCAAATGGATTGCGCCGCATGAATATCCCGAGCTGACAGGGACCGAGCCGGTATTTACACAGATCCGGTTGATCAAAGAGCTGAGCTATTTTAAAAACATCGGGATTCTGGTCGTCCAAATCAACAACTGGGACATCGAATCGATCTTTCACAACCTGTCCCCTTCCCAAAGCATGCAGTCCACCGAATTCATGCTCGTTAACGATGATGGTCTAATCCTCTATGACCCGAATAAAACATTGGAAGGGAAGCAGCTCGGTTCGGTGATGAAAAAGCAGGTCAAGTTCGGCAGCGGATATCAGAGCTTCAAGACCGATTTCAATGATGAGAATAGCATTGTGTCGATTTATCATCTGCAGGATTATTCCTGGAACCTGGTGTCCGTCACCTCATGGAAATCCCTGTCAAAGGAAACGCTTGTTTTTGCCCAGTGGTTCATCGGGATTACGCTCTTGTGCCTGCTCGCGGCGATTACCTTCAACATGGTGTTCATGAGACGAATTACCGGCTCAATCGCGGTCATTGTCCGTTTCATGAGGAAAGTGGAAGGCGGAGATTTCAACGTCCGGGTTGAAGACCGCGGGAAAGACGAGCTGCATATTTTGGCCAAGGGATTCAATGATCTGGTGGATCAGATCAACAGCTTGTTCAAGCAGGTAAATACGAAGCAGAAGCAGAAGACCCAGGCGGAGCTTCGGGTGCTGCAGGCGCAGATTAAGCCTCATTTCTTGTTCAACACCCTGGAGTCCATCAATGTGCTGGCCGTTCAAAATGAGGGCGTTAAGGTCAGCGAAATGGTGCACCGTCTTGGAAGCATTTTGCGAATCAGCATTCAGGATAAGGAAGAAATTCCGCTCGAACAGGAAATTGAGCACTTGCAGAGCTACCTGGAGATTCAAAAATTCCGGTTCGACGACCTGTTTGACTATGAAATCGACGTGCCTCCGGATTTGAGAAGAAGAAGCGTGCTGAAGCTGACACTGCAGCCGCTTGTCGAGAACTGCATCCAGCACGGCTTCGAAGGCATCGAAGACAAGGGGCATATCCATATCTCGTGCTGGTCGGATCGGGGCCGCATTTTCCTGCAGGTTCAGGATAACGGGATCGGCATGGATCCGGAGCAGCTGCTGAAATTCCAGTACATGAAGACGGATAAGGAAGACGAAGAGGAACGGAAAGATCAGGTGAGGCATTTGTACGAAGAACGGCGGGGACTCGGCCTGCGCAGCGTGGCGGATCGAATCCGGATCCACTACGGGGAGTATTATGGACTGTTCATCTGTTCTTCGCGCCTGACCGGAACGATAATTCAATGTGTCATTCCTGACGCAGAGTGGAGGGAAATGGAATGATTCTCAAAGTGATGCTGGTTGACGATGAGGCTCCGATTCTGAATAACCTGAAAAGCATCATTCCATGGAAGGAGATGAACATGCAGGTGCTGACGGCCCGGAGCGGGCAGGAGGCATTGAGTTTATTCGATATCCACAACCCCGACATCATTTTATGCGATATACGGATGCCTGTCATGGACGGCTTGACGCTGGTGAGCGAGCTGCGAAGCAGAGGATCTGCGGCTGAAATTATTTTGCTGACAGGGTATCAGGAATTCGAATATGCGCGGGCCGGAATTAAATATAAGGTCCGTGATTATATATGCAAGCCGATTCACTACAAAGAGCTGGAGAACAACATCCGTGCCATATGCGAGCAAATTGTGCAGAACCGCTTGAAGGATCCGTTCCAGCAAACGGTATCACGCATTCAGGAGCATGAAGGAGATCAGACGGTCAGGAAAAATCCGCAGCAGCTCATGGCTGAGGCCGTGGGCTATATCGCCGACAAGCTCGATAAGGATTTGGGGATCGAAGAGCTGGCGGGACATCTCGGCATCAGCTGCAGCTATTTCAGTCTGCTTTTCAAGAACCATCTGGGAATGACCTTTGTGGAATATGTCACCGCCAAACGGATTGAAGCCGCCAAATATTTGCTCGCGCACAGCGAAAAAAGCATCACCCAGATCGGGGCCGGCATCGGTTATCACGAGAGAAGGTATTTCACCAAGGTGTTCCAGAGGCACACGGGCATGACGCCTTCCGAATTTCGCGATCAGGCCAGAAACATTCCGGCGATGTAACAAAAGCCTGCAGGGGTTCCGCTTCCGGAATGAATGGCCCCTGCGTCCGTTTTATCTTTGGTTTTACGGGAGGATTTTTGCTGGTACAAAGGCGATCGGTCTTCAGAAGCAAAATCCCGAACTTATATATAAAGGATGTGCAGAGAAATTGAATATTTCGAATCTCACGCTGGTGCAAAAAATCGGTCAAATGTTTATTTGCGGATTTCATTCGCTGGTGCCCGATGACCAGATCCGCACGCTGATTCAGCAGTATCATTTGGGAGGAGTCATTTATTTCCGCCGCAATATCGACGAGCTGGAGCTGGTTGCCGGTCTCTCCAAGTCGCTACAGGATTTGGCTGCGGCTAACGGGAGCTTGCCGCTATGGATTGCCATTGACCAGGAAGGCGGCATGGTGGCTCGCATTGATCATAAGAAAATGAGCCGAATCCCGGGCAATATGGCGCTTGGCGCAACGGACAACCCGAAATACAGCTATGAGGTTTCCGTAATCAGTGCACAGGAAATGACTCAGCTCGGCATTAATATGAACTTTGCCCCCTGCGTGGACGTCAACAACAATCCCCTTAATCCGGTGATCGGGGTCCGTTCTTTCGGGGAACAAGCGGACAAGGTAGCGGAGCACGGAGCGGCGGTCATTCGCTCATTTCAGGAAAACGGCATATCCGCCGCGGCCAAGCATTTTCCGGGACATGGCGATACTAGCGTGGACAGCCATATGGGGCTGGCGACGGTGGAGCATGACGTGGAGCGCTTGCAGCAGGTCGAATTGAAGCCGTTTATCCGGGCGATTCAGGAACGAGTGGATGTCATTATGACGGCCCATGTCATTTTTCCGGCGATCGAGCCCGAACCGATTCCTGCGACCTTGTCCCGATCCGTATTGACGGGATTGCTGCGCGAGGATTTATCTTATCAAGGGATCATCGTTACGGACTGTCTTGAAATGCATGCGATTGCGAAGTTTTTCGGTGTAGGCGAGGGGGCAGTCCAAGCGATTGAAGCCGGAGCGGATATCGTCCTGGTGAGCCATACGCTCAGCGACCAGATTGAAGCGATCGAGGCTGTAAAACAAGCCGTCTTGAGTGGCCGAATCCATGAGAAGACGATTGATACGGCGGTGGAACGCATTCTTGCCCTCAAGCAGCAGCGTATTGCCGATGTGCCGGAATCGGAGGCCGCGCCCGTCTTTCTTGAAAGACATGAAAAGCCGGAAGTGGATCGTTTGCTCCAGGAAGTGGCACGGAAAAGCATCACGCTTGTCAAGGATCAAGGGCAGCTTCCTTTGGACACCCAGTCTTCCGTCCTGGTCGTATGGCCAGAAGTACGTTCCGAAACTCAGGTGGATGAGCCATGGACCGAAGTGGTAACTCTTGGCGATGCTCTTGCTGCATATATCGGTCAAGTGAAGGAAATTCGGATCAGCGCCGAGCCGGATGAACAAGAAATCGAGCTGGTTCTGAGAGAAGCAGCTTCCTGTTCCCAGGTGGTGGTGGCAACGTATACGGCGGGCAGCGCCCTTCCCGAAGGCCAGCGCGAACTGGTGGAAGGGCTGCAGCAGCAGAAGCTCGGTAAACTGATCGTGGCTTCCACACGGAATCCGTATGATCTGAACGATATTCCGGGCGTACCGGCGTATCTGTGCTGCTATGAAAATACACCTTATTTTATGGAAGCCTTGGCGGCCATACTTGCAGGACACAGCAAAGCGGAAGGCCAGCTACCGGTCCGTCTTGATGACCCGAATGCCGTAGGGGTAAACTAGCAAGATTCCTCGGTATTCGCCATCATTCAGCAAGGATTGGAATGGAGGAAGATTCCTTGTCATGGGGAAATCTTCCTTTTTTGATATTGTCTGAAGTCATAGAGCAACTTTTTAGCAAATTTTGCGTCTAATACTATGTTCTATGAGAGCGAGATATAAAAATGGGAGCATAAAGGAGTCTGTACATGAATTTCAGAAAATTAACAATGATTGCTGTGTTTGCTGCAGCTCAAACTGCGCTCGTGATTCCTGCCGGCGCGGAAGGTGCAGTTCAGCCTGAAACCGTTCAGGGAATTAGCGTGAATGCTAACAGCAGCGCCGACAGCACGGCGAACGCGCAAACGGGTGGCACAGCAGGAGTTGCTGGTCAATCTACCACTGGAAATACGGGGGACGGCCAGAACAGCACAGGGGGAGCAGGCGGAGACAAAGGAACAACCAGTACGGACAACACAGGTACAGGGGATCAAACACCATCCACGAATGCCAACGGAGATGACGGTGCCGCGAGCGATGGCAGCCCGGCCGATGGAAGCAGCGGTCAAACCGGAACCACGCCTGGAACGGGGGCCGAAACTACACCGGGCACAACGACTGAAACAGCTGGATCGGGTGCAGCAACCGGCATTTCGGCACAAGCAGGTTCCAATCAACTGATTCTGATGATGAACAGCAATCAGATGTACCAGAACGGCAAGCTTTATCTTGCAGGACAGCCGATGGCTGTGAAAAACGGGGTCTCCTATGTAGCCATCCGCGCAATGGTGGAACGGGTGGGCCTTAAGCTTTCGTACGACAGCAAAACGAAGGAAACCATTATTATCAAGGACGGTAAAGAACTGCGGTTCAAAACCAATAGCAGCGTTTACCGCGTAAACGGCGAATCCAAGCCGATGAAGGGACCTTCTTACCAGCAAAATAACGTGTTTATGGTTCCGTTGACTTCGATTACTCAAGCGCTGAATATTCCGTATACGGTGGATCAGCCCGGCAAGAGAGTCATTCTATCGCTCTCGACCAAGCCGGTAGCCGCCTTTACGGTACAGCCTTCGGAAATATTTGCAGGTGAAACGAATGTGACATACTCAACCCAGTCCAAAACGTCGAACGGTTTGCAAATCGTCGATGAACGCTGGGAAGGCAAAGAGGATGTTTTTCAAACGGCCGGAACTTATACGATTACTCATTATGTTCAGGATTCCAGCGGGCAATGGAGCGATCCGTATACCGTAACCGTGAATGTGCTCAAACCAAACGAACCGCCGGTGGCCAACTTCACGACCGATAAAGACGAGTACAAGATGGGTGAATTGATCACAATCACGGATCACAGTACCGATGACGAGAATGCGATTGTCGACCGTCAATGGCTCAATGACCATAAGGCATTTTTCCAGCCTGGTCCTGTCACGATCCGCTTGAAGGTGACAGACAAACATGGAGCGGTCGGCGAATTCCAGAAAACGATCACGATCACGAACGAGACGCTCTATACCGAAGATGAATTCAACAGACTGTTTACGCAGGTAGGCGAAAAGTATACGTTTGACGGCACCAAGGTACCGACATGGAATAATCTGGACTTTACCTTTACATCCGAGCCCGCCACGCTGATTCGCAGCAACAGCCCTGAAACCGTCTATTCGGAGGGGGTGCTGTACAAGGAAACGGCGCTTGGCAGCACGCGTTTCATGCTGCACCATGTTAACGCCACGGGTAAAAACACGAAGCTCTACGTCATCGCAACCAATACCTATACGGACAGACCGGCACAGATAACTCTGCAAAACTTCGGAATCGGCGGTCCGAACCCGTATCCGGAATTGACGGGCAAGACTTCTCTGGAGCGTTACTTCCAATCCATGCGGGATTCATCTGCTTATCAATTGATTAATCTGGCTGCAGGCGAAAGCAAAGTGATTATGACGGATGTCAACAAAATCAAAATGAAGCCGGGCGATACGATTTCCGCGCTTGCTGATGCATTCAGCGATTATCCGATCCAGTATACCGTCATAATGATCGATGAGAACAAGGATCCGCTGCAAAGCCTGCCTTATCTCTCGAACCTGGACCGTGATGTTCATAACCGCGGCACGTATCCGGATTCCGTTCGCGTAATCAATTATGATCAGCAGGTAGGCAGCACGCCTTCGCGTCTCGTTCTTGGAGACAATAAAGCAGATCCGAATCTGAAAGGCCTGGACGGCATCTATGGGACTGAAGCTTCAAATGCCGGAAACTTCGGCGTCTTGTACAAAATCAAGTTCAGCCGCGTTGCACCGAATACCTTGATTACCTTGAACCCTCGGGGCGGCAACTATAACGGAATCGTTACGGTGAATGGCCAAGTCGTGCAAGTCGCGAACAAGGCATCCGTCAGCGCGCCGAATGAGAACAGCGTACTCTATCGTACTGGCAAGTATGAGGAGAGCGTAGAGATTATGTATACGCCGTCGCCGGGAAGCAATCTGCCGATCAATCTGCTGCTCATGCCTATGCCGCAGGAGAAGCAGTCCTGATCAATCCGTGAGCACACTTGTAATTCATTCACAGCAAAGAGCTGCCTCAAGCATCCATGATGCCGGGCAGCTTTTTTTGATGTTTAGCGCTTAATAGGTGTACCGTATCGCATGGCAGCAAGTTAAGTGATATAGAGCGACTTTGATGTTGATTGTGAATGGCTTAGGAAATCCTCAGAACCTGCAGCCCCGCGTTAGGTGAAATCGTCATCAGCCGCGAATCAGGGAATTCCAGGGCAAAATCCATGGCAATGTATGCGTGGGTCACAGAAGGGTATAAGAGCGAAAAGTTGCAGCAGTAGTGAAAGCCCTCGTGTTGATGTTATACTGAGACAGGTAGAAAGTAAAAAGGCGTCTCGGCAGTCCGACGTGGACCGATGAGACGCCTTTTTATTTTTTACGTGCTCCGGTTTCTCCACAACAAGTAGATGAAGAATGGCGCGCCGACGGCGGAGGTAAATACGCCCACCGGAATATCGAGCGGTGTAAACAAGTTCCTTGCCAGGACATCCGCGAGTACGACGATAAAGGCTCCGCAAAGTCCGCTTGCCGGAAGCAAGGATCCATAAGAGGAGCCGATGAGCTTTCTGGCGATATGGGGGGAGAGCAGCGCTATGAAGCCGATCGCGCCTCCGACGGAAATGCCCGCACCGGCGAGTCCGACGGCGGTAAAAATGAGCAGGGTGCGGTCTCTTTCCACGCTGCTGCCCGCTCCGGCAGCAAGATCGTCGCCGAGCTGCAGCATATTGATGCGGCGGGCAAAAACAAGGCTCAAGCATCCGAGTACGGCAAACCATGGGAGGATCATGTTCACATGCTTCCAGGAGCTTCCGTACACGCTGCCGAGCAGCCAGTTAAACGCCTTTTGCGCGACATCCGTAGGCCCAGTCACAAGCAGCATTGTAGAAATGGACGAGGCTACAGACCCGATGCCCACGCCGACCAGGACGAGCATTAACGGATTGACGCCTTTTTTCCAGGAAAGCAAATATATGAGCAGCGTCGTTAACGCCGCGCCGATGAACGCTGCCGGCGGCAGCCAGAATACGCTGGCTGAGGGTATCAGCGTAATGATGGCGGTGGCTGCCAGCGAAGCGCCGCTGGTTACCCCCATGACATCCGGGGAAGCCAGCGGATTGCGGATAAGCCCCTGGGTAATCGCACCGGACATAGCCAGGCAGGCACCGACCATGGCGCCAACGATTACGCGGGGCAAGCGGAGCTTTTGCACCACGACGACATCAAGCGAGTCGCCTTGACCGAAAATGCCTTGTACAACGGCCCAGGGATTCACGTACTTCGTTCCGAAACCGACGCTTACGATCATGGCGAGGATCAGGAGAAGCGCTAAGCCAACAAGCACAGTTATTTGTCTCCTGCTTGTCAATAAAGAAATCCGCTCTCCGCTGATTCGAATAGCGATGGGCTCTTTGGGATTTTTTGCGCGGCTCATTTTTTTAACAGCCCCTTTCTGGCAGCGTGAATGAAGAAAGGAACGCCAATAATGGCAGTCATCACGCCAATAGGGATTTCGCGCGGCATGGCAATGAAACGGGCGGCAATATCGGCGAGCAGCAGCAAAATGCCGCCGAGCACCGCACTGTAGGGGACAAGCCACCGGATATCCTTGCCTGCGACCGTCCGGGTAATATGCGGGATGACCAGTCCGAGAAACCCAATCGGACCTGCAACGGCCACGGAGCTGCCCGCCAGCACAACGATAAGCGCTCCCATCGTAAGCTTGAGCAGCAGTGTTCGCTGCCCCAGGCTCTTGGCGACATCGTCCCCCAGCATCAAGGTGTTGATCGAGGAACTGATTAGCATGGCGATCAGCCAAGCGGCCAGCATGTAAGGGAGCAGACTCAACAGAATATTCAGGCTTCTGCCCTCGACCGATCCTGACATCCAGAAAAGTACTTCCTCCATAGCTCGTCCGCTAATAATGAGCATGCCATTGGTCATCGAGCTGCAGAAAGCGGTAATGGCTGCGCCCGCCAAGGTGATTTTCAGTGGCGTAAGGCCCTGCCTGCCCGCAGAACCAAGGATAAATACGAATAGGCAGCTGACCCCAGCGCCTAGGAATGCGATCCATGTAAATGAAGCAAGTGAGCTCACGCCGAAAAGGACGAACGAAGCGACGACAAACAACGACGCGCCGGCGTTGATTCCGAAAATGCCTGAATCGGCAAGCGGATTTTTGGTCAGCGACTGCAGCAGCACACCGCAAATGCCAAGGCTGCCTCCGACGAAAGCCGCGATCAGCGCTCTCGGCACCCGGACTTCGCGGACGATGATATGCTCCGTGCTTCCATTGTAGGAGGTGAATGCCTCCAGAACCTGGCGCCAGCCCGTGCTGTGTACGCCGAACAAAATGCTGGCGGCCATGCTTAATAGCAGAATAACGATCCCGGCAATCAGGCCGATCCATTTGTATGTAGTTTTATGCAGCCAAACAGTCTGCACCGAATATCCCTCATTCCTACCCAGGAAAATAAATAACATATAAAAGTTTAAGGGGAGGGGGGACTAAAGTCAATGAATATCATTCTCAGTGAGAAAAGAGAAGCTAAATAGAAAGCCCATTCGAAAAACGGGCTAATTTTCCTAATTTGTTGACAAGTGAAAGCTGTTTCAATTAGGATTAGTATTGCTACTGATAATCATTATCATAGAGATAATAAAAGGGGAGAACACATACTTATGAAGAAATGGAACGGCATGATACTTATGCTGCTTGCAGCCGTACTCGTGCTTTCGGCCTGCGGCAATGACAGTGGCAGCTCATCGGGAACGACCGGGAACGATAACAAGGAAGCGGCTCAAGGATCGGAAGATGCTGAGCGCACGATTGATACGATTATGGGCAAGGTGAAGGTGCCTGCTCATCCGCAGCGCGTCGTCGTTCTGACTAACGAAGGCACCGAAGCTCTATTATCGATAGGAGTCAAGCCTGTCGGCGCCGTAAAATCCTGGACGGGAGATCCTTGGTATCCTCATATTAAAGATCAAATGCAGGGCGTAGAAAGCCTTGGCGAAGAAGGCCAGCCGAATATAGAGGCGATCGCCGCCCTGAAGCCGGATCTGATTTTGGGTACGAAAATGCGTCAGGAGAAAATCTATGACCAACTGACTGCAATCGCACCGACTGTTTTCTCTGAAACGCTGCGCGGTGAGTGGAAGGAAAATTTCAAGCTGTGGGCGAACGCCGTTAACCAAGAGGAGAAAGGCACTGAAGTGCTTGCGGCCTATGACAAGCATGTGGCTGACCTCAAAGCCGAGCTTGGCGACAAGCTGAACATGAAGGTTTCGATGGTTCGCTTTATGGCAGGCAAGGCTCGCATGTACTATAAAGACACGTTCTCTGGCCTTATTTTGAGCGAGCTAGGCTTTGCACGTCCGAAATCCCAGGATAACGAAGGGTTTTTCGATGACGTCGGCAAAGAGCGCATTCCGGAGATGGACGGGGACATCCTGTTCTATTTCACTTATGAAACCGGAAACGGCAAAGGCAATGAAATGGAAAAGGAATGGACGAACGACAAGCTTTGGAAAAACCTTGATGTCGTGAAAAAGGGCAATGCCCACAAGGTTGATGACGTGATCTGGAACACGGCCGGCGGCGTGCTGGCGGCAAACCTGATGCTCGACGACCTGAAAACGTATTTCATCAAGTAAAAATCATTCATTCCTAAGAGGGAACCCGTTACCCGGGTTCCCTCTTGCTGAATTGACTGGCCGGAGCTTTTGAGGCATTATTAGAAGTAGTAAAACGGCTGCGAAATTCGATAATTTTTATTGAAATATGACAGTTACAGGAATGCTTTACCTTGATACAAACGGGAGGATTGAGCGTTATGCTTTCGACAGACCAGATCATTCACGCCATGTCGGAACAGGGACTGCGCATTACCGACCAGCGGAAGACGCTCGCCAGATTATTCGGCGAACATTCGGCATATTTGTCGGCCAAGGATGTTTATGAATATATGTGCAAGAAATACAGCGGTCTCAGCTTTGACACGGTATACCGGAACCTTCGCGTCATGCAGGAGCTAGGCGTTCTCGAGCAGGTGGTATTTGAGGAAGGAATGAAATTCAAGGCGAGCTGCAACGAAGATCACCATCACCACCATATGATCTGCCTGCAGTGCCAGCGAACCTATCCGATCCATTTTTGCCCGGTCGATCTGGCGGATGCGCCGGAAGACTTCCAGGTTGTGACGCATAAATTCGAAGTATTCGGTTATTGTAAGGACTGCCAGCAGTCCGGCTCGGATGAGGAACAAGGTTCTTCCAAAGCTGACAGGGTGCAGTAATATGGGAGTGAGCCGCAAAATCGCTCAGGGTCCCATCGTATTCTACCGGAAGGTGATTTCGCCGCTTAAGCCGCCTACATGCCGGTTTTATCCGACCTGCTCCGCCTATGCCATGGAAGCGATAGAAGTGCATGGAGCGTTGAAGGGCAGCTGGCTGGCGGCCAAGCGGATTGCTAAATGCCAGCCGTTTCACCCGGGCGGAGTGGACCTGGTTCCGCCGCGCAAGGAGAAAAAGGGCGTGCATCGGCAACAGGATCGTGACCAACAGACTTGACTTCAGATGTGATGGTTCAGTATATTAAGAAATATAGGTAATTTCCAAAGAACGGATGAGTAGGAGAACATAAGCTTAGCTCAGAGAGCCGGTAACTGCTGCGAGCCGGTCTAAGCGGGTTCACCGAAGATGGTCCCGGAGGAACTGCTTTCGAGCGGCAGCGGATACGCAATGATCCGGCTGCGTAAGGGGGCGGCGTGTTCCAGCGTTAATGGACGGTATCCGGTCGTATTCCGGAAACCGGTGGAGCCTGTCTTCCGGAAGGAAGCGGGGAAATTGGGTGGTAACACGTGAGAGAACTCTCGTCCCATAGCGGGGCGGGATTTTTTTGTGTTCAAAGAAGAAAATTATTGCATTCCAGGAGGATGAGCTTCGAATGTCCGAGAAAAAGACGTTTTACCTGACAACACCGATTTATTATCCAAGTGACAAGCTGCATATTGGCCATGCATACACCACGGTTGCCGGCGACGCCATGGTCCGCTACAAAAAACTCCGCGGCTATGACGTCCGCTATTTGACGGGAACCGACGAGCACGGTCAAAAGATCGAACGCAAGGCTGCCGAAGCCGGCAAAACGCCGCAGCAGTTTGTCGACGATATCGTAGCCGGCATCAAGGATCTGTGGAACAAGCTTGATATTTCCAACAGCGATTTTATCCGGACGACCGAGCCACGCCATACGAAGGTTGTGCAGGAAGTGTTCGAACGCCTGCTTGCGCAGGGCGATATCTACAAAGGGGAATATGAAGGCTGGTATTGCACGCCGGATGAATCCTTCTTCCTGGAAAGACAGCTTGTGGACGGCAAATGTCCGGATTGCGGTCGTCCCGTCGAACGCGTCAAGGAGGAAAGCTATTTCTTCCGCATGAGTAAATACGTGGACCGTTTGCTGCAGTATTACGAGGAGCATCCGGATTTCATCCAGCCGGTATCCCGTAAAAATGAAATGATTAACAACTTCATTAAGCCGGGCCTGGAGGATCTCGCGGTTTCCCGTACGACCTACGAGTGGGGCGTGAAGGTCAAAAGCGATCCGAAGCATGTCGTTTATGTATGGATTGACGCGCTGCTCAACTATATCACCGCACTCGGATACGGCTCGGATGATACGACGCTGTTTGAAAAATATTGGCCTGCAGACGTTCACCTGATGAGTAAGGAGATTGTCCGTTTCCATACGATTTACTGGCCGATCATTCTGATGGCGCTCGACCTGCCGCTTCCGAAGAAGGTATTCGCGCATGGCTGGCTGCTCATGAAGGACGGGAAAATGTCCAAGTCCAAAGGCAACGTCGTCGATCCTGTGACTCTGATCGACCGTTATGGTTTGGATACCTTGCGTTATTACCTGCTCCGTGAAGTGCCATTCGGAGCGGACGGAACCTTTACGCCGGAGAGCTTCGTAGAACGCGTGAATTCCGATCTTGCCAATGACCTCGGCAACCTTCTCAATCGTACGGTGGCGATGGTCGACAAATACTTTGACGGACTTGTCCCGGCATACCAATCCGCGGTAACCGCATTTGACGGCGAACTGGAGGAGGCGGCAAAAGCCGTATACATCAAGGTTGAAGAGGCCATGGAAAATATGGAGTTCTCGGTTGCTTTGACGGCCATCAGCCAGTTTATCAGCCGCAGCAACAAATACATTGACGAAACGCAGCCATGGACGCTGGCTAAAGACGAAGCGAAGCGTGACGAGCTCGCTTCCGTTATGACGCATTTGGTGGAAAGCCTGCGGATCGCTTCCATCCTGCTGCAGCCGTTCCTGACCCGGGCTCCGCATAAAATCTGGGAGCAGCTTGGGATTGAAGAAGGCGAGCTGACAGCTTGGGACAGCGGCAAAACCTTTGGCCGGATTCCTGCCGGCACCAAGCTGGTAAAAGGCAACCCGATTTTCCCGCGCCTTGAGGTCGAGCCTGAAGTTGCTTACATCAAGGAAGCGATGACCGGAGGTGCTCCGGCGGCCAAGGAAGAAGAAGCGAAGCTGGCTGAAGCGACTGCAGAGGAATTGCCGGAGCTGAAAGAAGAAATCGGCATCGAGGATTTTGCCAAGGTGGAGCTGCGCGTGGCGCAGGTCATTTCCGCTGAGCCCGTGAAAAAAGCCGACAAGCTGCTGAAGCTGCAGCTGGATCTCGGATTCGAGCAGCGTCAGGTGGTTTCGGGCATTGCCAAATTTTATACGCCGGAAGACCTGGTGGGCCGTAAAGTCATCTGCGTCACGAATCTGAAGCCGGTCAAGCTGCGCGGCGAATTGTCTCAAGGCATGATTCTTGCCGCATCGCAGGGTGATCAGCTGACGCTGGCAACGGTGCCTGACAGCATGCCGAACGGGGCTGTCGTGAAGTAATTGCTTAAGAAGTCTATCGAATCCGGTCTGAACCGGAGTGAATAGAGGAATAATAAGACGGAGTACCTTTAGGAATAAAGGTGTTCCGTCTTTTTTTTAGATTCAGGATTGATGGAAATCATCTCCGGATCCATAATACGGTTGACAAATTTTCAACACCCATTCTATAATTTATTAGTAAAATTTACGATTAAGGAAGGTTCTAATCCATTGAAAAAGACAGTACGCCTGAAGGCGGCTGCGGCATGGAGCTTGGTTTTGATGCTGATCGTAATAGCATCCGGCTGCGGCCCGCAGAGCCAGGGGAAAATCGTTGAAGGAAAGGTCAACGTCGTGACCACCTTTTACCCCATATATGAATTTGCCAAAGCGATCGGCGGCGAAGATGCGAACGTCATCAACCTCCTGCCGGCCGGCGTGGAGCCCCATGACTGGACGCCGCGCAGCCAGGATATTGTCAATACCTCCAAAGCGCAGCTCTTTTTCTATAACGGTGCCGGATTGGAGGGCTGGGTACCTCAGTTTCTGAAAGGCTTGAACCGGAATTCGAAGGTTAAGGCCTACGAGGTGAGCAGCGGAGTGAAGCTGATTGAATCGGACGAAGACGAGGAGCATCAGCACGAGGGCGAGGGCCATAATCATCTGCAGCACGTTGACCCTCATACGTGGGTGAGCCCGAAGTCAGCCATGATCATGGCTGAGAACATGCTGAACAGCTATATCGAAGCGGATCCTTCCCATAAGGATGCATATACGAGCAGATACCTGGTACTGAAGAAGAAGCTCGAGGATCTGGATCAACAATTCGTAAACCAGTTGAAAGATATGCCCCGTAAGGAAATCGTCGTATCGCATGAGGCTTTCGGATACTTGGCTCGGGATTACGGGCTGACGCAGCATGCCATTATGGGCTTGTCCCCCGATGCCGAGCCGCGGGCTCGTGATCTGCTGAATTTGTCTAGGCTGGTGAAGGAAAAAGGCATTCATTATATCTTTTTTGAAGAGCTGGTATCGGATCGCCTGGCCAAAACGTTGGCTTCCGAGACGGGCGCCGAGGTGCTCGTGCTGAATCCCGTGGAAGGGCTGACCGAAGAGCAGCTGAAACGCGGCGATGATTATTTCAGTCTGATGCGCAACAATTTAACCAATTTGATGTTGGCATTGCAGGGGTAATTATACGAGAAAAAAAGAAGGATTTCACATAGAAAGGTAGATGTCACATGTATACGCCGATCATTGATGATTGCCATGAGCCTGTGGTGGAGCTGGAGCATATCTCCTTTTCCTACCGGGAACAGCAGGTCATCTCGGATTTGAGCTTTACCGTTAAGGAGAGAGACTTTGTGGGCATCATCGGTTCCAACGGCGCCGGAAAATCCACGCTCATGCGGATGATCGTGGGTCTACTGCCTGCAGGTAGTGGCCAAATCAAGCTGTTCGGGCAGCCGATCCGGAGGTTCAAGGACTGGGAGCGGATCGGATATGTGCCGCAAAAGAACTCTTTTAATCCCTTGTTTCCGGCAACGGTCCGTGAAGTGGTCCTGTCTGGCCTCTACAATAACAAAAACCTGTTTAAGAGAGTCAGCAAAAGCCATCAGCAAAAATGCGACGACGCGCTTGAGGTCATGGGAATCCAGGATATTGCGGGAAAGAGAATTGGACAACTGTCGGGAGGGCAGCAGCAGCGCGCTTTTCTGGCAAGAGCCATGATCAATCGGCCCGATTTGCTTATATTGGATGAGCCTACCGTCGGCATTGACGCAGAAACGCAGGCGGATTTCTTTGAACTGATCACGCATATGCATGAGCATCATCATATGACGTTCCTTATGGTGTCCCATGATATGGGGATGGTGGAAAGCTATCTTGGAAAAAATCCCAAGCAGCAAAACGGAAAGATCAACTTTTATGTCCGGCATTCTCATGAAATTCAAAATTGCGAGGAGCGGGATCTGCAGCATTCGCTGACGTGATCATGGAAACATCCGCAGAAGGAGTCGTTATAATTGGCTATTGATATTATGCTTAGTGATTTTTTTCAGCGTGCGCTCGCCGGCGGCATTCTGATCGGCATTACCGCGCCGCTGATTGGGATTTTTCTGGTCCTGCGCCGGTTGTCCATGATCGGGGATACCTTGGCGCATGTCACCATTGCAGGGGTTGCTTTAGGCTTTTTAATCGAGGTATACCCGCTGGGTGCAGGCTTGGTGTTCGCCGTGCTGGCCTCGTTTGCGATCGAAAAGCTCCGGAAAGCGTATAAAAGCTATGCCGAGCTGTCCATTGCCATCATTATGTCCGGCGGAGTCGCGCTGGCTTCTTTGTTTTTTACGCTCGGTATGGGTTACAATACAGATGTGATGAGTTATTTGTTCGGAAGCATCTATACGCTGGATACACAGGATTTGTACGTGGTTGGCGCCGTAACGCTGGTCGTGGCCGTGGTTGTGGCTCTCTTTTTCAAAGAGTTCTTTCTGCTCAGCTTTGAGGAGGATGCCGCAAGCGTGAACGGGCTGCCCGTGCGCATACTGAATATGCTGATTACGATTCTGACTGCGCTGGTGATCAGTACGGCGATCAAAATTGTGGGGGCGCTGCTGGTGTCTGCGCTTCTGACCATCCCGGTTGCCATTAGCTTGCTCATAGCGCGCAGCTTCAAATCTTCCGTGATTTTATCCGTGGTCATTTCCGAAATTGCCGTGATTATCGGGCTCGTCATTGCCGGTATTTGGAACTTGGCGCCAGGAGCAACCATTGTTCTTCTCTTGATCGCATTTCTGATTTTGACGATGGCCGGCAAAAAGGGATTTTCGAATTAGATTATAGGGGGTACGGCATTGTCGAACTTGAATGTCTGGATCGCGTTTCTTGCCGGACTGGCTTCCTTTATCTCTCCCTGCTGTCTTCCTTTGTATCCTTCATACTTATCCTATATTACAGGGATGTCGGTTCAGCAGCTGAAAACGGAGCAGAACAAAAAAGAAGTCCGTTTCCGGACCATGACGCATACGCTTGCGTTTATCTTGGGCTTTTCCGCGGTGTTTTACACATTAGGTGTGGGGGCCGGATTGTTCGGTAATTTTTTTAACAACAACCGGGACCTCATTCGCCAGCTTTCCGCCATTTTGATTATATTGATGGGGCTGTTTCTCGTGGGTATTTTTCAGCCCAAGTTTTTGATGAGAGATTTCAAAATGGACTTTAAATTCAAACCTGCGGGTTACATAGGCTCCTTTATTTTCGGCATCGGCTTTTCCGCAGGCTGGTCGCCTTGCGTAGGGCCGATTCTCGCAGCGATTATTGCGCTTGCGGCAACGGAGCCCGGTGCATGGTTCCCGCTTATTACCGCTTATACGCTCGGGTTCGCCATTCCGTTCTTCGTGCTCGCCTTCTTCATTGGTTCCACGAAATGGATCGTGAAATATTCGGGCATCATGATGAAGATTGGCGGTGCCTTGATGCTCCTGATGGGCATCCTGCTGTTCACGAACCAAATGACGAAAATTACAATCTGGCTGCAGGCCATTACACCGGACTGGTTGAAATTCTAGGTGAAATAATCAATGTTGGCTGAAGGGAAATGCTCAAAAATCCGCTCTGTGATAAATTCGCGCAGGGCGGTTTGCTGTTCATCGGGGTATACGTACTTGGATTGTCCCCAGCGACCCCACTTCTTTTTGCGTTTTTCGATGTCCATTTCGAGCTTGGTTTTGGGATAGCGCTGCTCGATAACGGATTTTGCCGTTTTGGTAAAACGGTGCTGGATCAGCTCAAAGGTCAAATCGCTTGTGGCATCCTTGGGAAGCGTCTTCTCCAGACGCGCCAGAAGGTCCGCATAGCCTTCTTCCCAGCCGTCGTACCAAATGATCGGAGCAATGATGAAACCGAGCGGATAGCCGGCGTGAGCCACTTTACCGGCAGCCTCGATCCGTTCCTCGAAGTGGGATGTGGAAGGCTCGAACTGGCGGATCACGTAATCGGAGTTCACGCTGAAACGGATGCGGGTGTGACCGTTGTGCTTTAGCTTAAGCAGCGGGTCCACATGATGGAATTTGGTGACGAATCGCAGCCTCCCGAATTCCTCGTCCGCCATGAAGGTAATGAGATCGGCAAGCGAGCCGGTAATATGCTCAATGCCGACGGGGTCCGAGGTACAGGCGGCCTCAAACCGGGTAATCTCCGGCTTACGCTCTTCGATATAGCGTTTGGCCGAAGCCAGAATATCCTCCGTGTTCACGTATACACGGACATAAGGCTTGGCGCCAAGTGTCGTTTGCAGGTAGCAGTAGTGGCAGTGGCCCATGCAGCCGGTGGAAATCGGAATCGCATATTCGGCGGAAGGCTTGGATTGATCAAATTCCAACGTCTTTCGGACGCCGACCACCAGGGTGCGTTTGGCGTTTTTGTATTTTTCAAGATCCGTGTCGCCGGGCAGATTCGTAATGCGGTTGTGTGAAGTGGTCATCCGGAGCGGGATGTTGTTTTGCTTGACCCACTCCATGATTTTTACGCCCTTGGAATAGTTCAGCGCATCCGGCTCAAAATAAACAAGGTCCGGAATGAACGGTTTGGTGGGCCGCAGCGTTCGCTTGGGTCTTTCCGTGACACCTGTTCCCATCATGTCAGCTCCTTTCCGGTTTATTATGTGTGCGGCCTCTGGTAGGCAGTCGTGGGAAAAGCGGCGTTTCCCGGCAGGACTTGCCAAGTCCTCTCGGAAACATGTATCATTACAAGAGCAGGTATTAGGGTTCCAGGATTCATGCTTAAAAAGAGAAAAGAGGGAAGAAGATGCCAACGCCCAGCATGGAGGATTATTTGGAGCGCATCTACAAGCTGATTGACGAAAAGGGATATGCTCGCGTCTCGGACATTGCCGAAGGCTTGGAGGTTCATCCTTCATCGGTTACCAAAATGATTCAGAAGCTCGACAAGGATGAGTATCTCATATACGAGAAGTACCGCGGACTCGTTTTAACCAGCAAAGGCAAGAAGATGGGCAAACGTCTGGTGGACCGCCACAAGCTGCTGGAGGAATTTTTAGCGATGATCGGCGTGTCTGATGAGCATATTTATACCGATGTGGAAGGAATCGAGCATCACTTGAGCTGGGATTCCATCACACATATTGAAACGCTTGTAGAGTTTTTCCGCCGGGATGAGCAGCGTCTTCAGGACTTGCGAAATATTCACAATGAGCTAGTGGGCGATTCGTAAACAAGGCATCTGTCCCTGACAAGAGACGGATGCCTCTTCGTTTCTAACCGGACAAAAGGCCCCTCTGCAGCGTCAGCCACCTGATCGGCTGCGGCTTTTTCAAGATTACAGAATTTATAAAG
>NZ_BIMK01000015.1 GCF_004001045.1 Paenibacillus chibensis | reverse complement strand
TTTGAAGGTACGTCGATAGACGTTTTTCTTATGCCTGCAAATCTATCATTACTGGAGGATTCGTAGAATGAGGTTTTGGAAGTTTCACAAATGGATGGTTCTGGCACTCGTGTTTGTTCTGTTCTTACCTGTTACCAGTCGTTCTGTTCAAGCGGAAACTTCAAAGAAGTCCATCACGATCACGCTTGATGGAGACAAAATCAATAGCGACGTCGCCCCATACATCATACCGAAAGTGAACGTTACGATGGTTCCGCTCCGCGTCATTAGCGAAGGACTCGGCGCATCGGTCAATTGGGAGCAAGCCTCAAAAACCGTCAGCATTAACGGCAGCGGCTCGTCTTTGGCGTTAACCAGCGGCAAGAAAACGGCTCTGGTCAACGGGAGCGCCGTGGCGCTTGATGCTTCGGTGGACATCAAAAACGGCAGAATCATGGTGCCGCTGCGGTTTGTAGGCGAGAACCTTGGCCTGCAGGTGGTTTGGAATCAAGCGGCGCAGAGCATTGCGCTGCTGTCCGGCTCATACATACCAAGCCTGCCGAATCCGGCCGAGCCGGGGCAGCCGAACCCAAGCCCGGGTACGGGGCAGCAGGCGCAGGGCATTCATGGGGCGTGGATATCTACCGTGTCCAACCTGGACTGGCCCTCGACGAAATCCGTAGGGAAAATAGATCAGCAGAAGCAGGAATTCAGATCGATGCTGGATAAGCTGCAGGCGATCGGTATTAATGCGGTATTCGTGCAGGTACGTCCTGCAGGCGACGCCTTGTATCCATCGGATTTGGTTCCTTGGTCCGAGTATTTAACGGGTAAACAGGGGCAGGATCCGGGTTATGATCCGCTTCAGTTCATGATAGAGGAAGCCCATCAGCGGGGCATGCAGTTCCATGCCTGGTTCAATCCGTTCCGGGCCAGCTCCGGCGCGGCCGTATCCAAGCTGGCTCCGAGCTCGGTCGTCGTGCAGCATCCGGACTGGATCGTGACGACGGACGGCAAACCGATCATTAACCCCGGCATTCCGGAAGCAAGGCAGCATATTATCGACGTCGTGATGGAAGTCGTGAATAAATACAACGTCGACGGCGTGCATCTGGATGATTACTTCTATCCGTCAAGCGGCACGTTTAATGATGATGCTACCTACCGTACTTATAATACGACAGGCCTTGCCAAAGCCGACTGGCGCAGAGACAACATCAATCAATTCGTCCAAAAGCTTGGACAATCGATACATGCGGCGAAGCCTTCGGTCGAATTCGGCATCAGCCCGTTCGGTGTATGGCGCAATAAAGCGACTGACGTGACGGGCTCGGATACGAAAGCCGGCGTTACGGCATACGATTCGATGTATGCGGACGTCAGAACATGGATTCAGAACCGCTGGATTGATTATGTCGCTCCGCAAATCTACTGGAGCATGTCGTTCAAAATCGCGCAATACGATAAGCTTGTCGATTGGTGGGCTGCCGAAGTGGCCGGCACAGGTGTCGATCTGCTGATTGGCCAGGCGCCATACAAGCTTGGAACGACGGAAGCCGGATGGCAGAGCTCACAGGAAATCATCAATCAGCTCCTATACAATGAAAAATACGCGGATATTAAGGGCTCCATCTTTTTCAGAGCCGCGCATCTGATCAATAATCCGCTTGGACTTATTCCGGCATTAACTGCATTTTATCAGCAATAATTACGTTCATATCGAGTCATGAATCGACTCCCGTTCTCATACATTATTTTGAATAGTTGAGGACGGGGGTTTTTGTATGCTCATCAACGCTGTTTTTGAGGGCGGCGGGGTCAAGGGGATCTCGCTTGCAGGCGCTGTGAAATCAGCCGAAAATGCGGGCGTCGTTTTCAACAGGCTGGCAGGAACCTCGTCCGGATCCATCGTTGCCGCTCTGCTTGCTGCCGGCTTTACGGCTGACGAAATGAGCGAAATCGTCAGGACGACGCCATTCGATTCCTTTCTACACAGAGCTCCCATTTTTAATGCCAAAATTATCGGACCTGCGGTACGCCTATTTATTAAAAAAGGGCTTTACTCCGTCGAAGCGCTTGAACTCTGGATTCATAATATATTAAGAACCAAAGGAATACGCACCTTTTCCGATATCCCCCACGGTAAATTGATGATAATCGCCTCCGATATCACCAACGGCAAAATACTGGTGCTTCCGGATGACCTGATCAAGCTGGGGATCAATCCTGCTGCCTTTGAGGTGTCCAAAGCCATTCGCATGAGTACGAGCATTCCTTATTTTTTTGATCCCGTCATACTCAGAATGTGCGGAAATGCCGCTCGCGGCAAATCGTTTAAAGACCAGTTCGTCTATGTTGTGGATGGAGGGCTCCTCAGCAACTTCCCGCTCTGGCTGTTCGATTCGACTTCACCTGCAGAGCAGCCATCCTTCGGTCAGACGTCTATTCAGACGATCGGATTTCAGATGGTAGGCCGCAGTTCCGGAAGTCCCCATATCATACGGGGACCGATCAGCATGCTGCAGGCGATGTTTGAAACGATGCTTTCGGCTCACGATGAACGGTATATCGAGCAGGTCAACCGGTTCAGAACGATCAAAATCCCCACGCTTGGCGTGGGGACGACGCAGTTTCATATTACACCGGATCAAAGCGCGGAGCTGTATGAGTCTGGCTTGCAGGCGGGGAGCAAATTTTTTGCGAGATTCAAGGAATGAATTGATGAATAGAGAAGGCGCCCGTCGCTCCCTCTTGAAGGGATGCGGCGGGCGCCTGTTTAAATTTGCTCGTTAATGATATTTGGGCTGCTGATCATCGTTTTTGCCTTTGGAACCCTCGATGACCTGAAAAGGATAATGCTTTCTTTTGCCGGAAGTTTGGTTCGTGCGTTTGGCAGCAGCCACCTTTTCCATCGTTTTGGCGGAAGGCTTGATTTTGATCTTCTGCTTCTTGGCACGTCCGGGCTGATACTTGTAGAGCAGGAATATGACACCGAACACGAGCAAGGGGATAAGCAGCAACCGGATCAGTGCTCCCTTATCGAAGAATGCCATATCTACGATGCCAATGACAGCAAGCACCATGGCAACCCAAAAGATTATCGCATGCCTTTTCATCTCATCCTCATCCTTTCAGGGGATCCAAGACTCCAGTTCTGACAGGCTGGTTTGATGCAGGTGCATTTTCCATTTGTTCGTCAAGCTCGAGCATACGTTTAAAGGAAGCAATCGAAACCTCGACCTGATCGTCCTTCGGTTCCTTGGTAGTAAGCAGCTGCAGCCACAGTCCAGGATAGCCGAGATAGCGCAGCACGGGTACTTCTCTGAGCGAGTTCGTCATTTTCAAAAATTCAAACGAAATAGCGATCACGACAGGAAGCAAAACAATCCGCTGCAGCACACGCTGCGTCATGTTATCCCATGGTACAAGGGAGTAGATCAGGACGCCCAGCACGATCGTGAGCATCATAAAGCTGCTTCCGCAGCGATAATGGAGCCGGCTGTGCTTCTGCACGTTCTGTACAGTCAATTCCTCGCCTGCCTCATAGGTGGTAATCACTTTATGCTCTGCACCATGGTACTGGAACAAACGCTTGACCACCGGCGTCTGGGAAATGGCCCACAGGTACACCAGAAGCAGCAGGAGCTTGATGACCCCTTCAATGAGATTATGCAGAATATAGTTGCTGAAAAGCTTGCCGAACAAGAAACTTTCCAAAAATACCGGGAGCAGCGTGAGCACCAGCTTGCCGACCACGAAGGAGAGAACGCCTACCGCAGCCACGCCGATAATCATGCTGAGGCTCCACTTGGATTCTTCCTTCTCCTTCAGCTTTTCGCGCTCTTCAGGCTCCAGTGTATCGTCCGCATATGCATCTGCGGAATAGTTCAAATGCTTCGTTCCCTTGGCGCTCGAATCTATGATACTGACGATGCCTCGCAGCAGCGGGACCTTGCGCAGCTTGCGGACCCAGTTCTTATCTTCCTTGGGCACTTCCAAAAATGTAATCTCCTGATTCTTGCGACGTACGGCTGTCACATTGACATATTTGCCGCCAAACATAACGCCTTCAATAACGGCTTGGCCGCCGTAGCTGACAGTTTTTGATTCTTGCGACAACCAGTTCACCTTCCCCGAGTAATGGATGTATACAGGATCCGACAGGTCCTGCATCGGTAACCCGGCTTTTCGAGGCATGAAGAGTGCGCAAGGAAAGCCTGAGTTTGATTAAGTCTATTGTATCGAATTTCCGCTTCAATTTCTAGTTGGTTATGGCTTGGTCGAAATGTGCATACTAAGGAAAACAAAAGGAGTCCTCTAACATGACGACACAGGCTGCCGCTCATCAACAAAAGTTACAGGATGGGAACACGAACGTTATGGCGTTTGCGCTTGAGCTCGGTTTTTTTGCGGGACTGATCTGGGGCGCCATTCACTGGGTGTTTTATTCATTCCATTTTACGAAAGTGATTCCGGGCTTTCTTGGAGCCCCGTTCTTTAAGCTTTCGTTTTTGAAAAGCGGCTCCGGCCATCTCGCCGGCTGGCTGCTGTTTATTCTCCTCTCGACGATTGCATCAATTATATACGCTTTGCTTTTCCGCAAGATGAGAGGACCGTGGCCGGGGATCATCTATGGAATGGTATGGTGGTGCCTCATTTTTGCCGCCGCCGGCCCGGCACTTCATATGGTCAAGCCACTTCGGCAGCTGGGATGGAATACGATCGTCAGTGAATTTTGCCTGTTTCTGCTTTGGGGATTGTTTATCGGCTACACCATCGCGGTGGAGTTTACCGATGAACGGAAGCGGGAACCGCAGCATGCCAAGGCCTGAGCGAGCAAAAAAACTTCTCAAGTGGACATTCCCTATGTTAAAATAGCAGATGGTTATTTGACGATAAGGGTGGGAATACCATTTTGAGAACCATATGGGTGATCAACGGACCGAACCTGAACCTGCTTGGGCTTCGGGAGCCCGGTGTATACGGCTCTCAAAGCCTGCAAGCCATCGAGGAAGGTTTGCTTCAAAAGGCGGAAGCTTTGGGCGTGTCGGTTACATTTTATCAATCCAACCATGAAGGCGACATCATCGACCGAATCCATGGCGCTCTCGGCCATGCCGACGGGATCGTCCTGAATCCTGGCGCGTTGACTCACTACAGCTATGCTGTGCGGGACGCGATCAGCTCCGTACGGATACCTACGGTTGAGGTGCATCTATCCAACATCCATGCCCGGGAAGAGTTCCGTCATACGTCGGTCATCGCTCCCGTTGCCGTTGGACAGATTGCGGGATTCGGTGCTGTAAGCTATGAACTTGGATTGATTGCCCTGCTTCGCCACTTGGAAAGTCAGGGACAATAGGTCGCTGCCTCTTCCGGATGAAGCTGTGAAGTGAGAGGAGACGAAAGGCTTATGAGCAACCATCGTGTACTTAAACTGCGTGAAGCGATGCAGCAAAAAAATGTGGAGGCATTGTTTGTCACCAGCGCGATTAACCGCCGTTACCTGAGCGGATTTACGGGTTCTTCAGGCTATGTGCTGGTGACCTTGAACGACGCATATTTGCTGACCGACTTCCGCTATATGACCCAGGCGCCGCAGCAAGCGAAGGATTTCAAGGTTGTCGAACATGCGCAGCGGGTTACGGATACGGTCAAGGAATTGCTGGCTTCCGCCAACATCAACAAGCTTGCTTTTGAACAGGATGATGTGTCCTTTGCTTCATACAGCGCTTATGCAGAGCAGCTTAAGCCGATTCAACTGGTGCCGGTTTCGGGCCTCGTTGAACAGCTGCGCATCATTAAGGATGCTGAGGAGCTGAAGGTGATGCAGAGAGCTGCGGATCTTGCCGACAGTACATTCAATCACATTTTGGGCTTCGTCAAATCGGGAATGACCGAACGCGAAGTCGATCTCGAGATGGAATTCTACATGCGTCGCCATGGCGCGACTTGCTCCTCGTTTGACACGATCGTCGCCTCCGGAGAACGCTCCGCGATGCCGCATGGCGTTGCCAGCGAACGCGTGATTGCGGGCAACGAGCTGATTACGTTTGACTTTGGCGCGCTTCTTGACGGCTATTGCTCCGACCTGACCCGTACCATCGCGATCGGCGAGCCTGATCCGAAGCTGAAAGAGATTTACAACATTGTTCTGGAGGCGCAGCTGCATGCCCTCGAACACATTAAGCCTGGGATGACCGGCCGCGAAGCTGACGCTTTGGCGCGCGACATCATTGCGAAATACGGCTACGGGGACATGTTCGGCCATAGTACAGGCCACGGCCTCGGTATGGAAGTGCATGAAAATCCGCGGCTGTCCAAGCTGAGCGACGATATTCTGCAGCCGGGCATGGTCGTCACCGTTGAACCGGGCATTTACATTCCGGGACTTGGCGGTGTTCGCATTGAGGATGATATTGTGATCACGGAGACGGGAAATGCTGTCTTGACGCATTCGTCGAAGGAATTTACCGTATTGCCGGTGTGATTAACGCAATATATATTTTATTTTAGGAGGCATTTTTGTGATTTCAGTAAACGATTTTAAAACAGGATTAACGGTAGAAGTGGATGGCGATATTTTTACCGTTCTTGATTTCCAACACGTAAAACCAGGTAAAGGTGCGGCTTTCGTTCGCTCCAAGCTGAAAAACCTTCGTAACGGCAATACAGTAGAGCGCACATTCCGTGCTGGCGAGACCATCGGCCGTGCGATCATCGAAAACCGCGGCGTTTCTTACCTGTATGCGAGCGGCCAGGAACATACGTTTATGGACAACGAAACTTACGACCAATTCACCCTGGACAGCGATCAGCTGGAATGGGAACTGAACTTCCTGAAAGAAAACATGAACGTAAACATTGTCAGCTACCAAGGCGAAATCCTGGGCATCAACCTCCCTACCAGCGTTGAGCTGAAGGTTGTTGAAACCGAGCCGGGCATCAAAGGCAACACGGCTACGGGCGCTACGAAAAACGCCAAGGTTGAAACCGGCCTGAACGTTCAGGTTCCGCTGTTCATTAACGAAGGCGATGTCCTCCTGATCGATACCCGTGAAGGAAAGTACATCTCCCGCGCGTAGTTTTTTTCTTCGGAAAAGGAACGGTTTGAACTTCGGATTCCCCTCACCTCCAGTGAGGGGGATTTTTTGCATAAGCAGGAAAAGTCCTTGATATACATAGCCTCACAGGAAAAAAAGTCTACCTCTCCGGTGGACTTTCGTATTATACTAATTTAAAGCGTAAAATAGACATTTGGATAATGAGTGGGGAGTGAATCGAAGTTGTCACTGTACGTCATGAAATTCGGAGGCAGCTCTGTAGGAGACACGGAGCGAATGAAGCGCGTCGCCAGACGCATCGTTGAGAAGCAGGACGAAGGACATCAATGCGTCGTGGTCGTTTCCGCGATGGGAGATACCACGGACGACCTGATTGATCAAGCGAAGCTTCTGAATCCTGAGCCTCCCGCACGGGAAATGGATATGCTGATGACGACAGGGGAGCAGATTTCCATGTCCCTGTTGTCGATGGCCATTCATCAGCTTGGACGCAGCGCCGTCTCGCTGACCGGATGGCAGGCTGGATTCCGTACAGAACCTGTGCACGGCAAAGCGCGGATTATGGATATTATACCTGAACGCGTACAGTCCGCTCTGCAAAACGATCAAATCGTCATCGTCGCAGGCTTTCAAGGCATGACCGAGGACGGCGAAATCACGACGCTCGGACGCGGCGGGTCGGATACGACGGCTGTTGCGCTCGCGGCAGCGATCGGTGCGGATGTATGCGAAATCTATACGGATGTGGACGGAATTTATTCGACAGACCCGCGCATGGTGAAATGCGCGCGCAAGCTTGAGGAAATATCCTATGACGAAATGCTGGAGCTCGCGAATCTGGGGGCGGCTGTCCTGCATCCGCGGGCGGTCGAATACGCCAAGCATCATAAGGTGCACCTGGTCGTCAGATCCAGCTTCAACTATAACGAAGGTACAGCGGTTAAGGAGGAAACGAGCGTGGAACAAGGAGTCGTAGTAAGCGGCATCGCTTATGATAAAAATGTGGCAAGAATCAGCATTCTTGGCGTGGAGGATATTCCGGGCGTGCTGGCTCAAGTATTCGGCGCACTCGCCGACGCTTCGATCAACGTGGATATTATCGTACAAAGCGGTGTTCAGGACGGCAAGGCGGATTTCTCCTTTACGACCTCCTTGTCCGAAAGCGAGTATGCGCTTGAAGTAATTCACGGCCTCAAATCCAAGCTTCCATACCGCGAAGTGACTTCCGAGACCAACCTGGTGAAGGTTTCGATCGTCGGCGCGGGCATGATCAGCCATCCGGGCGTAGCTGCCCAAATGTTTGACGTTATTTCCAAACAGGGCGTCAGCATTAAAATGGTCAGCACGTCGGAAATCAAGACATCCTGCGTCATCGAGAACGGCAACCTGGAACAGGTCGTCCGGGCGCTGCATACGGCTTACAACTTGGATACGGATGCACAGGTGTTTGTCGGAGGACCGCAGGAACGCCGTTAAGAGGAACTAGGGAGCATATAAAGGGATAAAGCGGCGGTGCGAAGGAGATCATCCTGGCATCGCCGTTTTTTCGTTTATGGAGGCAGCCACGTAACCTTTTAGGGGAGAAAGCTGCTCTTCATGTATATGGTGGACATTCTGAAGAAAGGGAAAAAACTTCGTGTCCGTGTTCCCGCAATTGTACGAAGGGGGAAAAAGCATGCTGCATATTGTCAACGGCGATGCCGTCGCCAAAACGCTTCAGCAAGGGGTCGTCCAGGGAGATATTCTCGTCTGGCGCGAGGTGTATCCGGAAGGACCCGTTTTCCGCGAGGCAGCCGAACCTTCTCATCGCTCGGTCCGCGCAAAATATCTGGAGAAGGCCATGGGAATACCGGAAGAAGATTTTATCCGGTCCAGCGAGGCACAGGAGCTTCAATTGGCCCGGTTCCGCGAATATGAAGACATCGTGCTCTGGTTCGAGCATGATCTGTTCGACCAGACCATGCTGAGCTATCTGCTGCACTGGTTCGCCAGGCAGTCCTTGGGTCAGACGAGACTGCACCTGCTCTGTATCGGTGACTACCCTGGAGTGGGCCTTTTCCGTGGACTCGGACAATTATCGGCCAGCCAGCTCAAGACGTTATCCGGTACCTGGCACGCCGTAAGGGAAGACGAGCTTAAGCTCGGAAGCGCAGTCTGGGAGGCATACACTTCGCCGGATCCAAAGGATCTCCAGAAGCTGCTGCGGGAAGACACGTCGGCGCTGCCGTTTGTGAAGGAGGCGTTCGGGCTGCATTTATCGCGGTATCCCTCCACCGATAACGGATTGGGCATCATTGAGCAGCTGACATTGGAACATATCGACTCAGGCATAGGCTCGCCGATCGAGCTGTTCAGGCAAATCGGAAATCAGCTGCACGGATTAGGCATGGGGGATTTGCAGTACTGGCATGTTTTGAGCAGCATGTGCGAGGGGAAAAGCCCGCTGCTGAAACTGGAAGGGACGAAGGCTTTTCCCGGCTTTATCCAGCCGTCGGCCGATTTTCAGGCCAGCAGGCTAGTCATGACGGAGTGGGGAACCCGGGTATTACGCGGGGAAGATCATGTGGAGCGCTGCGGCATCGACCGGTGGTACGGGGGTGTCCATCTCCTTGGCAGGCGCGCAGCATGGCGCTGGGATGTGGAAGCGAAGGCGCTTGTGGATTGCAGAGAGTGAGCAAATGAAAAAACGGCGGTGCGAAGGAGAGTATCCTGGCACCGCCGTTTTTTTGTTCCATCGCTCGTTTGCTGGACATGAAGCCGTTTCTTTAGCGTCCGGCGGTTCCAATCAAATTCAGCGGTGTCAGCACAAGATCGTTTTTGGCTGCCGGGACGACGGGCACGGTATCCACGCCGGTGCAGTATTCCACGTCATGGGCGAAGCCTAGCTTGACGAGCTGTTTCGCGGAAGAGCATTCCATCACGGTCTCGTAAAGGTTATGGCGGCACTGGTTGTAGGCTAGCTTCATGGCCATGCCCAGATCGTTCAGGCGCAGCGGCTGGTCGAGGATGGATTCCATCGCATCGATAATCATCCCGGCGCACAGGCCGTCTTCCAGCGAAAAATCGTTTCTGCAGCCGGCGCACAGCAGGATAACGTCGCGGTCAAAAGAAACAAGCGCAGAGCCGCAGGCCGTACCGTTTAGGAAAGACGCCGCCAATAGGCGCGAAGCACGCTGCGATTTCAAAATCCCGCGGGTACCGTTGGATGTCGTCAGAATGACCAGCTTGCCAGCAATCTCTTCAGACATATAGTCATGCGGGGAGTTGCCGGCCTGAAACCCCGGAATCTTTTTGTAATAGCGTTCTCCTCCGACAAAGGTATGTTCGCTGCGCTTGCTTTGGGCCTCGGGGACGGTTTCTACGGGAAGCAGACCGCGCGCGCCGCTTGCGAGCGCTGTGATCATCGTGCTCGTAGCGCGCAGCACGTCGATTACGACGGCGCTTTTTTGAATAAAATCCTCCGATCTAATATTGTCCACATTGGCAATCACATCCACCCGCATGGATTTAATCCTCCTTAAGCCACTTATATGTGCGAATCTCTATCAGCTGGTTAAGCCCATAGAAATTAGTAAATTTACAGTTAATATATGCGGCGGGTACAGAAATGTTCCTCAGTTGTTTCTTTTAAAACATATCTAAAAAGAGAGATTGCCGCATATCCATATAAAAGATGCACATTCTTTTGTAAGGAGGTTTCCATCCGTGGACAAGTTCGTCATTAGTATGGCCACGCTGCGCATGCTTTCGGGAACAATCGAGATCGCGGCGGCCTTGTTTATGCTAAGGCTCATGCAAGTGGACAAAGCCCTTGCCGTCAATTCCATGCTGGCTTTTGTAGGCCCGACGGTTCTTATTTTAACCACTTCGATCGGACTCATCGGACTTGCTGACAAGCTTTCGTGGGGAAAGATCCTATGGATTTTCGTAGGCGTGTCCTGTCTCTTAATCGGAATTTTAAAAAAATGATAGATTCGTTCGTCATAAATCTGAAGTACAAGCATAAACATGAGGTATAAAAAACATCTAATAGACTTATGAAAAGGAACACGGTTAAGAGAAGGACAGCTAGGGGGTGGTCGTATTACGAATCCAAACTGGCTTGAACTGTTTCCGGACCGGATCAAGTCCATTCTGCTCCAACTGCCCGAAGGCGATCTCGGGAGACTGGAGGAAATACGCATTCGCGAAGGCAGACCGCTGGAAGTGAACGGATCCGGAGGGCATCGATTCGTAACCGGAATTGGCATGTTTACCCTGGAGGAGGACAAAGCTTACAAGCCCGACCGCAGTGACACCCGCACATTTTTGGACCTGATCAGCAATCATTCCTTATATACCTTGGAAGAAGAGCTGCGCAAGGGGTTCATTACCGTTCCAGGCGGACACCGCATCGGACTTTCCGGGCGAACGGTATTGTCGGGGGGGCGGGTCGAGCATATCCGTGATATCAGCGGATTCAATGTCCGGATTGCCAAAGAAATCCAGGGAGCTGCCAATGAGATGATGCCTTATCTCTACGATGTGAAGGAGAAGAGAATGAGGCACACGCTCATCCTTTCTCCGCCGCAGCATGGCAAAACAACGCTGCTGCGAGACATCGCCAGACAGATCAGCCGAGGCGGTTCGCTGATAGCGGATCCTCCTCCGCAAGGGATTAAGGTGGGCATCATCGACGAACGCTCGGAAATCGCCGGCAGTCTGCATGGCGTTCCAAGCTTCGATGTCGGCCCGCGGACGGATGTCATGGATGCCTGCCCCAAGGCGGAAGGCATGATGATGATGATCCGGTCCATGTCCCCGGACGTTCTGATCGTGGACGAAATCGGCAGGGAAGAGGATGCGGAAGCGGTGACCGAAGCCCTACACGCAGGCATCACCGTCATTGCCTCCGCACATGGCAGCGGGCCCGAGGAGCTGCGTAACCGGCCCGCCATGCGCAGGCTGATGGAGGAGCGTATGTTTGAAATGTACGTCATCCTGCATCGGAGCGGAGGGAGAACGAGTTTCCGGCTGCTGGACAGGCAAATGCGCGGACTTCAGCTGCGGATGAAGGGGGAGGCCTATCATGCTTAAGCTGCTCGGCGCGGTGCTTATCCTGCTCTCGGGAACGCTCGCGGGCTTTCACCAGGCGGCGCGGTTCGCGGCCAGACCCAAGCAGATCCGGGAGCTGATTCTGGCGATGCAGCGGCTGGAAACCGAAATATCTTACGGATTTACGCCATTGCCGGATGCCTTCAGCAAAATGGCAGAGCAGCTGGGAGAGCCGCTCCGTCCCCTGTTCAAACGGGCGGCACATTATATGGCCTCCAGCGGCATCACGGCTCAGGAGAGCATCCAGCGTTCCTTGCAAGAGAACTGGAAAAGGACCGCGATGAAAACGCCCGAAAGGGACATTCTTCATCAGCTCAGCTTCACGCTTGGGACAAGCGACAGGCAGGACCAGATCAAGCATATCGCGTTAGCCGCACAGCAGCTGAAGCATGAGGAAGCGATGGCGAGGGACGAGCAGGCGAAATACGAGAAGATCAGCCGGAGTCTAGGACTGTTAATAGGAGCATTGATCGTCATTTTGATCTTTTAGCGAGGTGCCAGGGAATGAACTTTGAAGTGAACGCAATTTTCCAGATTGCGGGAATCGGCATCATCATAGCGATGATCCACACGGTGCTCAAGCAAATGGGAAAAGAGGATATGGCTCATTGGGTGACGGTCATCGGCTTTGTGGTGGTGCTGTTCATGGTCGTCCGGCTGCTCGATAACCTGCTGCAGGAGATCAAAACTATTTTTTTGTTCCAGTAGGGGTTGCATATGGAAATTATACAGGTGGTGGGTCTGGGACTCATCGCAACCATTCTGATTCTGGTCGTCAAAGAGCAAAAGCCTATGTTCGCATTTCTGCTGGCCACCGCTACGGGCGTTCTGATCTTCATGTTCCTGATGGGCAAGATCAGCACCGTCATCTCGGAACTTGAGCGGATGGCCAAATCCTCCGGCGTCGACATGATCTATCTGAAGACGATACTCAAGATCATCGGCATTGCCTATATTGCGGAGTTCGGCGCGCAGGTGGTGCGGGACGCAGGGCAGGAAAATATAGCCTCAAAAATCGAGTTGGCCGGCAAAATACTGATCATGGTGCTCGCGGTACCGATTATCGGCATCATCATCGAAACGGTACTGAAATTGCTGCCTTCGTAGAAGAAAGTGGGAATTCCCATGCTTGGACAACAACGGCGCGATATACGGCATTCGATCCTGTTCCTGATCCTGTTTCTGCTGATTGGCGCCACCCGGGTATTTGCAGATGGGCCTACGGATGGGTGGATCAAGCAGCAGGCGGAGAACCTGCCGAAAGATCAGGTGGAGTCTTACTGGAACAACCTGATGAAGGATTACGGAGGCTTTTTCCCGGATCAGAAGGTGCCTTCCTTTATGGATATATTGCTTCCCGGCGGCGACAGCTTCAATGTCAAAAACGTATTTTCAGCCTTAGGCTCCTTCATGTGGCATGAAGTTCTATACAACGGGAAGCTGCTCGTCACGATCGTGATGCTCAGCATCATGAGCATGATTCTGGAGACGCTTCAGACCGCATTCGAAAGGAAATCCGTCAGCAAAGTCGCGTACTCGCTCTGTTACATGGTCATCATCGTCCTGGCGATCAACAGCTTCAACGTCGCCATCGGTTATGCCAAGGAAGCGATCGACCGGATGATCGATTTCATGATGGCCATGGTGCCGCTCCTGTTCGCACTGCTGGCATCGATGGGCAATGTGGTCACGGTTTCGGTCACGCATCCGCTCATTATTTTCATGATCAATACCGTCGGAACGCTGATACATACGCTGATCTTTCCGCTCTTGTTCTTCTCGGCGGTTCTGCACCTGGTCAGTTCGCTTTCCGACAAGTACAAGCTGACGCAAATGGCCAATCTGCTCCGCAACCTCAGCGTCGGGTTCCTGGGTGTGCTGCTCACGATTTTTTTGGGAGTCATCTCGGTCCAGGGAATAACGAGCTCGGTTACAGACGGGGTGACCATCCGGGCAGCCAAATATGTCTCGGGCAGCTTCATACCGGTCGTCGGAAAAATGTTCGCTGACGCGACGGATACGGTCATCTCGGCTTCGTTGCTTATCAAAAACTCCATCGGACTGGTTGGCGTCATCATCATTCTCTTCCTTTGCGCGTTCCCGGCGATTAAAATCCTGGTTCTCGCTTTGATCTACAACATATCCGCTGCCATCATGCAGCCGCTGGGCGACTCGCCCATCACAACCTGTCTTGAAACGATCGGAAAAAGCATGCTGTATGTCTTCGCTGCGCTGGCGGCGGTCGGGTTGATGTTCTTTCTCGCCATCACGATCATGCTTACGGCGGGCAACGTGACCGTCATGATGAGATAAGGAGGGGCGCAAAATGACCTGGCTGAGCAGTTGGCTCAAGGAAATTATCATGGTGGTGCTGCTGGCCTCCTTCGTCGATCTCATCCTTCCGAGCCGGTCCATGGAACGATACGTCAAGCTGGTGTTGAGCTTGCTGATCCTTTTAACGCTGCTGAGTCCGCTGATCAAGCTGCTAACGGATGCGGCAGACATCAAGCTCGCCGGAGCCTTCAATCGATTCAACCAGCAGTCCGCAGCGGGCGGAAGCAAGGGAAGCCTGCAGCAGATCATGGAGCAGGCCCAGCAGCTGAAGAACCAGCAGAATCAGCAATCGCTTGAATGGGCTGCCCGCGAGATCGCTGCTCAGATGCAAGAACAGATCCGCAAACAAAACGGACAGAACACCGCCGAGGTCAGTGTAGTGCTGGGAATGGATGGAAAAGATCAGAATGGCGGAGCTGATCAGAACCCATATATCAAAGGCGTTACGGTCGTGCTGCGGCAGGAGGATGAAGCGGCTGCGAAGCAAAGTGGTGCGAACCCGGAACCGGGTCAAGATATCCGAATCGAGCCGGTAACGCCTGTACAGGTCGAAGTTCAGATGGATCAGACAAAGGGAGATTCCAAGTCAGCAAAGGCTTCTTCCGGGAAAGAGGGAGCATCGCCGCCGGAAGGCAAAAGCAATGATAAGGCGGAAGCGATAAAAAAAATGCTTGGAAATACATGGGGGCTCGAGCCGGAAACGATCATCGTGCAAGACGGTTCTGCAGGTGACCAGAAGCTATAACGAAAACGGGGTGAGCGTAAGTGGGGAAATGGTTCAGAAAGCTGGAGCAGTGGATCGGTGGCGGCGGGCAGGGAGGCGGGAAGAGGATCAATACCTTCCGCTGGCTGATCATCGTGGGCCTGATCGGCGTCGCGATCATTTTGTTTAACTCCTTTGTCAACGTCAAAAAACTCGATAACGAGAATATAGGCCGGGAACCGCCGCAACAATCGTCATCCAAGGAAACCTTTCAAAATAGCTCCGAAGAGACCAATGCCTTTACCAGCATTGAGGAAGCGGCGGAGGACAAGATGAAGGGAATCCTGGAGAAAATCGTCGGCGTCGGCACGGTCGACATCATGGTAACGGTCGATTCCACAGACGAAATCATATACCAGAGAAACGTAAAGGATTCCCAGCAGCAGTCGGACGAAAATGACGCAAACGGCGGAAAGCGCCACACGACGCAGTATACAAGAGACGGCGAGGTCGTCACATACGAGCAGTCCGGCACCCAAACGCCGGTCATTACCAAACGAGTGAAGCCGCAAATCCGCGGCGTACTCATTGTCGCCAAAGGTGCGGAGAACGAGGTCGTCAAGCAGCTGATCGTCGACGCGGTCGAAAAGGGATTGAACGTGCCGGGATACCGCATATCGGTTGTACCGCGCAAACAGGGGTAAGCAGATTCGAATAATGAGTTCAAATTTGAGGAGGATTTAGGGAATGAACAATAAGAGACAAACGATTTGGTTGGTATCGATGCTGAGCTTGATGGTTGTGCTGTCCGCTTACTACCTGTTTACGGGGGATTCCGGTTCATCCAAAACACCGGTCACCGACAGCCAGCAGGTCGGAACGAATGTAAAGACGTCGGATAAGGAAGCTTCAGCCGGAAAAACGACGACGGAAAACGGCGTAGAGGTAACGGAAGTGATCACGGACGGCAAAGTCAATGATAATGCGGCGAAGTCCGATGCGAGCACGGACAGCGCTGCAAAGGATACAAGCAAGGATGCGGCGAAGGACAGCACCGATAAAACAGCTGCCAAAACGGATACCAAGGATCAGGCTACATCCGATAAGACAGCATCGACAAGCAAAACAGGAACAACAACAGACGGAAAAACGACAGCTAAAACAGGTAAAACCGATGAGGAAGTACTGAAAGAAGTGGCTGCCCAAACACAAAAGAGCTCCGGTGCGAGCCAAATTGAATCTTATCAGTTCCAGCGCGAGCAGGCCAAGGCGAACAAGCATAACGATTTGCTGGCCACAATGAACGATATGAGCCAAGACGCTGCCGCTTCGGCCAAGGCCAGCGAAGAGCTCAACGCGCTGGAAACGAAGGAAAGCAAAATCCAAGGCATCGAAGAAGAGTTGGAACAAAAGTTTTCTTTTGCTAACGCGTTCGTGAAGGAAGAAGCAAACAATAAGTATCAAGTGCTTGTCCTTAGCGACAAACCGGATGTCAAACAGGCCGTCAGCATCGTTGAGCTGGTCATGAAAGAGCTGAACGTATCCCAGGATAAAGTCAGCGTGCAATACATGGCGCCTTAAGCAAGGTGAAAAAACTGGAAAAACGTCGAAAGAGTCCGGGATGATCTTGGACTCTTTCCATTTCTATCGTTTGTGATATAATACATATCGTTATGTGCATGTATGTCCGGAAGCCAGGTGCTTCCTTGAAGGAGTGAATTGTGAATGTTGAAGTTAAGCGAAATCAAAGAATTAATTCAATTGGTCGACGAGACCTCTGTACATGAACTGGATATCGAATTGGAAGGAACGCATCTGACGATCCGCAAGGCCAACAAGACCGAGGTGATCGCGAGCCAAGCGATTGCGCAGCCTTATGTTCAGGTTCCCCAGCAGGTTATCCCTCAGCAAGTGAATTCACCTGCAGCAGTCGCAGCCGGAGAGCAGCCAGCAGCAGGCGCTTCAAATGCAGCCGACGCTTCCTTACATAAGATTGTTTCTCCAATGGTGGGCACGTTCTACAGATCCCCATCCCCTGAAGCAGGCGCATTTGTCAGTGTCGGCGATAAAGTCAATGAAAAATCCACGGTTTGCATCATTGAAGCCATGAAGCTCATGAATGAGCTGGAGGCCGAAGTGAAGGGCGAAATCGTAGAGATCCTCGTGGAAAACGGACAACTGGTTGAATTCGGACAGCCTCTGTTTCTGGTGAAATCGGAATAAACACCGCATGACGAAAGGGAGGTTACTTGCATGAAATTTCAAAAAATCCTGATAGCCAACCGCGGTGAAATTGCCGTTCGTATCATCCGGGCTTGCCGGGAGCTGGGCATTTCCACGGTTGCTGTCTATTCCGAAGCGGACAAGGATGCGCTTCACGTCCGTCTGGCGGATGAAGCCTACTGCATCGGTCCGAAGCTGTCCAAGGACAGTTATCTGAATATCACGAACATCATGAGCGTGGCAACGCTGACCGAGTGCGACGCGATTCATCCCGGCTATGGTTTCCTCGCGGAAAACGCCGACTTTGCGGAGATTTGCGAATCCTGCAACGTCACCTTTATCGGGCCGTCCGCGGATGCCATCAACAAAATGGGCGATAAATCCGTGGCGAAGCAAACGATGAAGGAGGCCGGCGTGCCGGTCATCCCAGGCTCCGACGGATTGGTCGAGAATTTGGACGAAGCGGTGATGATCGGCCGGGATATCGGATATCCTTTGATCATCAAAGCAACGGCAGGCGGCGGAGGCAAAGGCATCCGCATCGCGGAAGATGAGCAGGCGTTAATCAAACAGATTACCGCAGCTCAGCAGGAAGCCCAAAAGGCTTTCGGCAACGCAGGCGTATACCTTGAAAAATTCCTCAGCGGCATGAAGCATGTTGAAATTCAGATCATGGCCGACAACTATGGCGATGCTGTCAGCTTGGGTGAACGGGACTGCTCGGTGCAGCGCCGCAGACAAAAGCTCGTTGAAGAATCGCCTTGTCCGGTGCTGACTCAGGAAGTCCGCGACAAAATGGGCGAGGCAGCCGTTCGCGCGGCTAAAGCCGTAAATTATTCCGGTGCGGGAACACTTGAATTCCTGCTTGGGCCGGATGGCCAGTTCTACTTCATGGAGATGAACACCCGGATTCAGGTGGAGCATCCGGTTACCGAATTGGTTACCGGCATCGACTTGATTAAGGAAATGATCTCCGTGGCAGAAGGCAATCCGCTTTCTTTCCGCCAGGAGGACATCGTGATCAACGGCAGCTCCATCGAGTGCCGCATTAACGCGGAGGATCCGGACAGAAACTTTATGCCTGCTCCTGGTAAAATCCAGTTTTATCTGCCACCGGGAGGTCCGGGTGTTCGGGTAGACAGCGCGGCTTATCAGGGATATTCCATCCCTCCTTTTTACGATTCCATGATCGCCAAGCTGATTGTATGGGCTCCAACTCGTGATGAGGCGATCGCCAAGATGAAGCGGGCGTTGTCCGAATTCGCTGTTGAAGGCATTCATACGACGATTCCGTTCCACTTGAAGCTTATGGAGCATCCTACCTTCAACAAAGGTGACTTCGATATTAAATTCCTAGAGGAAAACGAGATATAAACCTAAGACAGGATGTTTGTCATGATTCACCGTTAATGTTATATTATGAGTGAATGATAGCGTCCTGGCAGGTGTATCGGTTGTCCATCTTACCTGAAAGGTGTGTTGAACCCTGATGAGCACAGTACCGAGTGAGTCTGAACGTACGGATATCGGTGAAATACAAATTGCTCCTGAAGTCATCGAGGTCATTGCCGGCCTTGCGACCGTGGAGGTTAAGGGCGTTGCCGGCATGAGCGGCGGCTTTGCAGGCGGCATTGCCGAGCTTTTGGGACGGAAAAATTTGTCCAAGGGCGTTAAAGTGGAGGTCGGACAGCGCGAGGCTGCAGTCGACGTGTCCGTCATTATCGAATACGGACAGCGCCTGCCTGAAGTGGCTACCGAAATCCAGCGCAACGTCAAACGGTCGATCGAAATGATGACCGGGCTGACCGTCATCGAGGTGAATGTCCAAATTCATGACGTTCATTTCAAAAGCGCGGAAAGAACGGAAGACATCGAGTTCAGTCAGCGAGTGAAATAAAGAGTGATAGCCATAGATTGAACTAAAGATATCGGATCTTTAGTTCAATCTATTTATAACCCCCGACATGCGTCGAGGGTTTACTCTAATTTAAGGAGGCTGTGCTATTCGTGGCCAAGATACTGGATAGACTTTTGCTGTTTGTGTACAGCTTGAGTATCGGAGTAATTAGTGTATTTGCCATCCTCCGCATGAGTGATCTGGTGCCGTCGCTGGGTGACTATATGGACCAGTCGACGCTGCAACTGACGGTGATCATCGTTGCTGCCGTGCTGTTTCTGCTCAGCATCCGATTTTTTTATATTTCGATTCGCCGTGAACGGGTTCATGTCCCCTCGATTGATCAGCGCACGGAGTACGGAGACATCCAGATTTCGGTGGAAACGATCGAGAACCTTTGCCTGAAAGCCGCTTCCAGAGTCCGTGGCGCCAAAGATTTGAAGGCGAGAATCCGCGTGACGGAGGCCGGCCTCGAAATCATGATCCGCGCGGTGGTCGAAGGAGACGTCTCCATCCCTGCAATGACAACCGATATTCAGAAGCAGGTTCATGATTATCTTCAAGAAACAACTGGCATTCCGGTGTCGAACGTGGCCGTCTATATTGCTAATGTGGCCCAGTCGACAGCGATCAAGAGTAGAGTGGAATAGAGGTGAATTCCATGGCGCTCTGGAAAGAAATATGGGAGAGTCACAGAGGACGGATTATCGGCGTAGCCGGCGGAATCTTTTTTGGTTTTATTTATTTGTTTGCGGGTTTTTGGGATATGTTGTTCTTTGCATTGGTTGTGTTCATAGGATATGCTGCCGGCAAAAGAAAGGACTTGCGTTTAGGTTCTTATTTTCGCTGGCGTGAAATGGGACAGTGGCTTTCTGAGCGCTGGCGTCCGTTCAAATGAACCCGTGATATGCTTTCTCCGGAAAAAAGAGCTGCAGCTTCATAATGCCCATTTTCTGGTGAAACGTGTCACGGATTTTTTTTGCAATTTTAACAAAGGGATACGGAAAAGGATGCAAAAAACCTTTTACGGCAACCCATACTAATAAGAAGTACCACTTATGACTGGTTCAGGAGGAACATAATGAAAAGACGTTTAGCAAGGGAAATCGTCGTGCAAAGCTTATATCAGATGGAAATGAACGAGGTGGGAAGCGAAGATGCGGTGAATATGCTCCTTGATGAAGCTTCGGAGGAGAATGATACGGAACGCGTCATCACGAACGAAATCGAATTGAAGACATATGTGCTTGAGCTCGTAAACGGGGTATGGAGCCATAAGCAGGGCATTGACGGTCTGCTCGAAAATTATTTGAAGGGGTGGCAGATCAGCCGTCTGTCGAGAGTTGACCGCCAGATTTTGCGTCTTGCAGCGTATGAACTCCTGTACTCTTCCGATGTGCCGGCTAAGGTTGCGGTCAACGAAGCGATTGAACTGTCGAAGCATTTTGGCACGGATGAATCCGGGAAGTTCGTCAACGGGGTTTTGGGGAACATGATCCGCGAGCTGGACAAGCTGAAGAAGGATCCATCCTAAAGGCTTTAAGCTGACCTTTTGCTTTTTTCAAATATTAACGATCATTTCATATACAGGGGAGAGAGTAGAATGAGTGCAACCATCATCAGCGGTAAACAGGTATCCGAAGAGATCCGCGGCAGCATTGCGGGCGAAGTGAAGGAAATGGCGGCCAAAGGCGTTGTGCCCGGACTGGCTGTTGTGCTTGTAGGGGAAGATCCGGCATCCCAGGTTTATGTACGCAACAAGGAAAAAGCATGCCACGATCTGGAATTTTACTCTGAGGTTCACCGTCTGCCTGCCGAGACCTCGCAAGAGGAGCTGCTGACGCTCGTGGACAAGCTGAACCGTCAGGACAGCATCGACGGCATTTTGGTGCAGCTGCCCCTTCCCGGGCATATCGATGAAAAAGCAGTCATTAACGCGATTGCCGTGGACAAAGACGTGGATGGATTCCATCCCGTGAATGTCGGGAACCTCGTGATCGGTGACGACAGTCTTCTGCCCTGCACCCCTGCAGGCGTTATCGAGCTGATCAAGCGCGCAGGCATTTCGTTGTCCGGCAAGCATGCGGTAGTCATTGGACGAAGCAATATTGTAGGCAAACCGGTGTCGCTTCTCCTTCAACGCGAAAATGCGACCGTAACCATGTGCCACTCCCGTACGGCAAACATGCCCGAAATTGCGCGCCAAGCCGACGTGCTGGTGGTAGCCATCGGCCGTGCAAACTTCATTGATGCGAGCTACGTGAAGCCGGGCGCCGTGGTCATCGACGTGGGCATGAACCGCCTCGAGAACGGAAAGCTTGCGGGAGACGTGGATTTTGAAAGCGTGAAGGAAGTGTCAGGCCCGATCACCCCCGTTCCCGGAGGCGTTGGTCCGATGACGATTACGATGCTGATGAAGAACACGTTGATTGCGGCGAAACGTCATCACGGGCTTGTGTAAGAGGGGGGTTCTCCTATGGAACCACAACGTATTTTTTCAATCAAGGATTTAAATAAATACATCCGCATGAAGCTGGATTCGGATGTCTTGCTATCCGATGTCTGGATTCGAGGGGAAATCTCGAATTTTACCCATCACTCCAGCGGTCATATGTATTTCACGCTTAAGGATGAGGGAAGCCGGATCCGGGCGATTATGTTTGCATCCCACAATCAGCGGCTTCCCTTTGTACCCAAGGAAGGCGCCAAGGTGATTGCGCGGGGGAACGTGACGGTCTACGAACGGGACGGGCAGTATCAATTTTATGCCACGCACATGCAGCCGGACGGAATCGGCAGCTTGTACCTCGCTTTCGAGCAGCTGAAGAAAAAGCTCGAGGAAGAAGGCTTGTTCGCGGTCGAACGAAAAAGACCGATTCCCGAGTTTCCTGAAACCATCGGGGTGATCACCTCCCCGACGGGGGCGGCTGTCAGGGATATTATGATTACCCTCGGACGCCGTTATCCCCAGGCCAAAATCGTGCTGTATCCGGTTCTGGTGCAGGGCAAAGGGGCAGCTCCATCGATTGTGCGCGCGATCCGCGACTTGAACGAGATGGAAGAGGCCGATGTGCTGATTGTCGGTCGTGGCGGCGGATCGCTTGAAGAATTATGGGCATTCAATGAAGAATCGGTCGCCAGGGCGATTCGCTCGTCCTATATTCCGGTGATATCTGCAGTAGGGCATGAAACCGATTTTACCATCGCGGATTTTGCCGCGGATCTGAGGGCTGCAACGCCGACGGCAGCAGCCGAGCTGGCCGTGCCGCATGCAGCCGAGCTGAACGAAAGGCTTCAACAGCGCCGTCGTCTGCTGAAGCAGCTGCTTTTGGAGCGCGTGAAGCGGAGCAGGCAGCTTCTGACTTCACTGCAGCGGTCTCCTGTGCTGATGCATCCGCGAAGATATATGCTGCAGCATGCGGAGCGTCTGGATATGCTGGGGCAGCGTCTTGAACGAAGCTTGCGTACGAAGCTGAGCCTCAGCAAAGAGAAGCAAAGCAGAATCCATCATGGACTGATGAGATATAATCCGCGGGAGCAGCTGTCATATGCCACCAAGCGGAATGAAGTCAGCCGTAAACAGCTGGTATCGCTGATACAGACGATGTTGAAAAACAGGCAGTCTCAGCTGCGCTCATCCCTGAGACAACTGGACGCCTTGAGCCCGCTTAAGGTTATGGCGCGCGGTTACAGCCTCGTATACGATGAGCAGGAGAAGCATCTCATTAAATCGATTAAAGACGTTCAGCCTGGCGATCTGGTCCAGATCAAGGTAAGCGACGGTCAGCTTTCATGCCAGGTATGGGGAATGAAGGAGGATGGGCAAAATGACGGACAAGGAAATTGAACTCAAATTTGAGGACGCCATGATTCAGCTGGAGGATATCGTCGGCGAGCTCGAGCACGGCGATGTCCCATTGGAGAAAGCGATCGAGCTTTTTCAGGAAGGAATGAAGCTGTCGCAGCTCTGCAGCCAAAAGCTCGAACAGGTGGAACGCAGAATCGAAATGATTGTTGAAGAAAATGGCGAGCTGCGGAAAAAGCCGTTCGGCAGTGAGCTTGACGTAAACGGCGGTGACGCAATTGAGTGAACAGGTGTCCTTCACCGCGTATCACCAAAACATCGTTGAGAGGGTCACAGCGAGACTGGAGGAGAGTCTTCCGGCAAACTGGCATGTTCCGTCCACACTTCGGGAGTCGATGCAGTATTCTCTGATGGCCGGGGGAAAGCGTATGCGGCCTCTGCTTGTGATGGCTGCCTGCGAAGTTCTGGAAGGCAATATGGATGCAGCTCTCGACGCTGCCTGTGCCGTTGAGATGATCCATACCTATTCCCTGATTCATGACGATTTACCGGCCATGGATGATGACGACTACCGCCGCGGCAAATTGACGAACCATAAGGTGTTCGGGGAGGCTGCGGCAATTCTGGCCGGAGATGCCCTATTGACACATGCTTTCTACCTTGTTGCGCGCCTAGCGGGGCTGCACGGAGTCCCTGCTGAGCGGGTCGTGGAAATCACAATGGATATGTCCGAGCTCGCCGGCCCAAGAGGCATGGTGGGAGGACAGGCTGCCGACATGGAAGGCGAGCAGGGCCTCACCGAGCTGTCCCAGCTGGAGTATATCCATCTTCACAAAACGAGCGACCTTATCATGTTCTCGCTGCTTGCGGGGGGCCGAATTGCCGGAGCGGATGCATTAAAGCTCGAGGCGCTGCGCACGTTTGGACGCAAGCTTGGGCTTGCATTCCAGATACAAGACGATATTCTGGATATTGTTGGCGACGAAGCTAAACTGGGTAAAAAAACACAAAGCGACATGAAGCAGGAAAAAGTCACATATCCCTATTTTATCGGGCTTGAAGCATCCCGGATCGAAGTGGAAAGGCTCACAAGGGAAGCGAAGGCCGCGGTTCTTGAAGCCGGATTCGCAGATCCGTCGAGGCTGCTGCAGATCGCTGATTATCTGATGAATCGGGACCACTAATCGGCATCATTTTATGTTTGCGGCGCGTTTTGTGATATAATGACGAAAAGAATCGCTGTTTCTGTGAGGAAAGCGTAACCATATACAAGACAATAGGCTTCCTAGATAAAGTGAACTTAAAGCTAATCTTGTTTTCTTGGGAACCGTAAGGATGCAGGAAAGGATTTATTCTTACTTTACTTCAATTTATGTAGATGATAGCCGGAAGAAAAGAAATTACTCTATTATATCGAGGAAAGCGGGGAGATCAACGTGCTGCTTCCGCAAATTAAAGAGCCGCAACAAATCAAATCTCTATCGGTTGACGAGCTCAATGTTTTGGCGGCTGAAATCCGTCAATTTCTGATTGAGAAGCTGTCTGTGACCGGAGGGCATCTCGCATCAAATTTGGGAGTGGTCGAACTCACGCTGGCCTTGCATTACTGCTATGACAGTCCACGTGATAAATTTATTTTTGATGTCGGACATCAGGCATATGTTCATAAAATGCTGACCGGCCGGATGGACCAGTTTGATACCCTTCGCAAGTTCAAAGGGCTATGCGGATTCGTTAAAAGAAATGAAAGCGAGCATGACGTATGGGAGGCTGGTCACAGCAGCACCTCATTGTCGGCTGCCATGGGCATGGCTCTCGCCCGGGATTTCAAAGGAGAACACAACAAAGTCGTCGCGATTATCGGCGATGGCGCCTTGACCGGCGGTATGGCTTTCGAAGCCTTGAACCATATCGGTCATGAGCAAAAAGACTTGATGGTCATCCTGAACGACAACGAAATGTCCATTGCCCCGAACGTGGGCGCAATGCACAATTACCTGAGCAAAATTCGTTCCGACCGCCATTATTTGCGCGCGAAGGACGAACTTGAGATTCTGCTGAAGAAAATTCCGGCGATCGGCGGCAAGCTGGCCAAAACCGGCTCCCGTCTGAAAGACAGCCTGAAATATATGATGGTACCCGGCGTGCTGTTCGAGGAGCTCGGCCTGACTTACCTCGGACCGGTGGACGGACATGACACCCAAAAGCTGATTGAGACCTTCAAGCAGGCGGACAACGTTCGAGGTCCGGTCTTTGTGCATGTGTTGACGACCAAAGGCAAAGGCTACAAGCCTGCCGAGGCTGACTCTTACAAATGGCACGGCATTTCTCCGTACAAAATTGAATCCGGCCAGGTGCTTAAGTCCGCCGGGAATCCCATGTACACCGATGTATTTGCCAAAACACTGATCGAGCTGGGCGAACAGGATCCGAGAATTGTAGCCGTTACACCGGCCATGCCCAGTGGTTCAGGGCTGATCCCGTTCAGCGAGAAATTTCCAAGCCGCATGATCGACGTCGGCATTGCCGAGCAGCATGCGGCAACGATGTGCGCCGCGCTGGCGATGGAAGGCATGAAGCCGGTTTTTGCCGTCTATTCGACGTTCATGCAGCGGGCCTATGACCAAATCGTGCATGACATTTGCCGTCATAACGCCAACGTGACATTCGCGATTGACCGTGCGGGCTTCGTCGGCGCGGACGGAGAAACCCATCAAGGCGTCTTCGACGTGGCATTCCTGCGTCATCTTCCGAATATGGTCCTGATGATGCCCAAGGATGAGAACGAGCTTCGCCATATGATGAAAACAGCCTTGGATTACGATGACGGGCCGATCGCTTACCGTTATCCGCGTATCAACGGATTGGGAGTGCCTCTTGACGAGAAGCTTGTGCCGATTCCGATCGGGACATGGGAGAATGTGCGCGAAGGCGAGGGGTATGCTGTACTGGCTTGCGGCCCGATGGTTCAGGTTGCCCTGGATGCTGCCGAGCAGCTGAAGCGTGAAGGGATTAATCTGCGCGTCGTTAATGCCCGTTTCCTAAAACCGGTAGACGAAGAGATGCTCCTTGAACTGGCACACAGCCATACGAACATGATCGTTCTGGAAGAAGCGAGCGAGGCGGGAAGCCTTGGCAGTGCCGTGCTGGAATTCTACGCTGCGAAGCATGTCTTTGACGCGCGGGTGTCGCTCATGGGCGTTCCGGACCGTTTTATCGAGCATGGCAGCGTTAAGGAGCAGCGTCAGGAGACCGGGCTGACGTCCGAAGCCGTGTGCGTCGAGGTCAAAAAACTGATGTCGCTGCATTCCTTTGGCATCAGCAAAACGGGATACTCCTCTTAATGCTTAAAGAATCGGGAGACAAACATGAATTCGCCAAAAGAACGGATTGATATCCTGCTGGTTGAGCAGGGATTTTATGATAGCCGCGAGAAAGCCAAAGCAGCCATTATGGCCGGACTGGTGCTCGCAAACGAAGAGCGCATTGAAAAGGCAGGCATGAAGGTGCCGAGGGACATCGTGATCCGGGTCAAAGGGGCGGTTCATCCTTATGTCAGCCGCGGGGGATTGAAGCTGGAGAAAGCGATCAAGACCTTCGGTATCGATATGCAGGGAAGAGCCATGCTGGATATCGGGTCATCCACGGGGGGATTTACGGATTGCGCGCTTCAGCATGGAGCGGATTATGTATACGCGATCGACGTCGGTTCGAATCAGCTGGACTGGTCTCTGCGCAATGATGAGCGGGTCTGCGTGATGGAAAAAACAAATTTCCGTTACATGACGCCTGATGATTTACAAGGGCCCGAGCCGGATTTCGCCAGCATCGACGTATCCTTCATTTCCCTACGGATCATTCTGCCCCCGCTTAAGGCGCTGCTGAAGCGACCGGGAGATGTTGCGGCATTGATCAAGCCGCAATTTGAAGCAGGGCGGGAGAAGGTCGGCAAATCCGGTGTGGTCCGTGATCCGGCTGTACATCGCGAAGTGCTGATGAATATTCTGACCTTCGCCCATGAGCTGGGGTTTGAGCTCAACGGGCTGACCTTTTCACCGATTACAGGCGGTGAGGGGAATATTGAATTTTTGGCCCACTGGCGTTTGAACGAAGATAACGAAGTGGCTGAAGAGGAAAATCCGGGAGCCGTTCATGAGCGGATTTCGGCAATTGTCCATGATATTGTGGCTGAGGCTGCTCACACCTTTACAGGAAACTCATCCAAAGGATGAGTTTCTTTTTCATTGAAGGATTTTTTGCGGATCGTTAAAATGGATTTGAACGAGAACGTCTGTTTGGGATATAATGTCGTTGAAATCGATCTTTATGCAGTAATTCGTATGGCAATCTGGCCGGGGAATACCGCCTTCACCTGCAGGTTTCTATTCGGACAAAAAAGGAATTTCTTCCTTTTACGCGAATAAAACCATGAGGTGATCGGGATGGAGGAACGGGCGGATTGGCTCGTCATGGTTCTGATTGGGTTGCTGCTCTTGATTTGGATTGGTTATGGAATGAGAAACTGGCTGTTTAAGCCGATGCCGGCCCGCGTGCCGGAAATGCCTATCAACGAAGAAATTCCCGACCACCCGGCAGTCGATATGCTGGAGCGTGCGGGATACGAGGTGCTGGGCGGCAAAATCAAGGTTCCGCTTTATTTTGACGTCGATGGGGAAGAATTTTACAGCCGTTTGTTTATTGATATGATTGTAAGGAATGATGAGAACATTCTCTACCTGGTCAAAGTGGCACGAAGCCGGATGCCCATGGATTGGACCGGAAGCTCGATCAGGGATCGGTTGCTCCCTTACTTTTTGCTGTATCCGGGCTGTGGCGGCGTGCTGTATGTGGATGTGGAGAACCATGAGGTCGCCTGCATCCATTTTGATTGGGATGAAGAGGATGCCATTGGATATGATGAATAAATATAAGATTTTTTCAGGAGGTTCTTATGAAAGGTCAACGACACATTAAAATTAGGGAAATCATTACGCATAATGAAATCGAAACACAGGACGAGCTGGTTGAAGCTCTGCGAGCAGCCGGTTTTCAAGTTACGCAGGCAACGGTTTCGAGAGATATCAAGGAGCTGCTGCTCATTAAGGTACCGATGGACGACGGGAGATATAAATATTCCCTGCCGACGGACCAGCGCTACAATCCGATCCAGAAGCTGAAGCGGGCCCTTGTGGACAATTTCGTGCATATCGATTACACCAACAACCTTGTGGTCATGAAAGCCCTCCCGGGCACGGCCAACGCCATTGCGGTATTGCTCGATAATATGGAATGGAACCAGATCATGGGAACCATTTGCGGCGATGACACCATTCTGATGATCTGCCGAACCAATGAGGACAGCGAGAGCCTGGTTCAGCTTATCAAAAGCTATATTTCATAAATCAGCGGTGTTGAGGGAGGGGCTTTTAAATGCTGATGACATTAAGCATTCGTAATTTGGCCGTTATTGAGGCGGTGGATGTGTCATTTCATGCAGGGTTTCATGTCCTGACAGGGGAAACGGGTGCCGGCAAATCGATCGTCATTGATGCACTCGGACTGATTGCCGGCGGAAGAGGCTCAGCCGATTTGATTCGGTATGGCTGCGATAAAGCGGAAATTGAGGCGATGTTCGAGCTGCATAAAAGTCATCCTGTATGGAATGCGCTGGAGCAAATCGGCATTGATGCCGATCGGGAAGAGTATCTGATTATACGCAGGGAAGTGACCAGTCAGGGGAAAAGCACTTCCCGCATCAACGGGCAGCTCGTCAATTTAACGATGCTGCGGGAGATCGGCGAGCAGCTGATCAATATTCACGGCCAGCACGAGCATCAGAATCTGATGCGTGCCGACCGCCATTTGCATCTTCTCGATACCTACGGCGAAGCCGTGATCGGACCGGTAAAGAAGCAGTATCAGGAGCAGTATGCTTCCTTTTCGAAAGTTGAGAAGGAATACCGGGAGCTGATGAATAACAGCCAGAAAACATACCAGATGCTCGATCTGTACCGGTTTCAGCTGGAGGAAATCTCTGCGGCTTCCTTAAAATCCGGCGAGGATGAATGGCTTCTGGAAGAACGGGTCAAGCTATCCCATAGCGAGAAAATGATGGATTCCGTGTCAGGCGCTTACGACCTGATTTATGGTCAACAGGGCCTCGGGACCATCAGCACGGCGGTGTCCCGGCTTGAAGATGTCGTACAATATGATGAGAAGGAGCTGAAGCCGATTCTGGAACAGCTTCAATCGGCATATTACCAGTTGGAGGATGCAGCCTTTCAACTTCGCGATTACCGGGATGAAGTGGAGTTTAATCCGGAACGTCTCGATGAAGTGGAGCAAAGGCTCGATCTCATCTCAACCTTGCGTCGTAAGTATGGAGAAAGTGTGGATGAAATTCTCGGGTATTACCATAATATTTTGCAGGAGACGAATACGCTCGAGAACAAGGATGAACGGCTTGAGGAGCTCAAATCACGGCGGGACGAAATGCTCGGGGGCTTGATCGAAGCCGCCCTTGAGCTGAGCCGTGCGCGTCAAATGTGCGCTGCGGATTTGGCCGGACAGGTCGAGAAGGAACTGAAAGACCTGCACATGGAGCGGACATCGCTTGAGGTCCGGCTGGATCGACTGGAGGACTCGAAGGGTGCAGAGATCGATGGACAGAAGGTTAGGTTGACGCGTCAAGGCATCGACGTTGCGGAATTCATGATCAGCCCGAATCCCGGCGAGCCTCTGCGACCACTGAGCAAAATCGCCTCCGGCGGTGAGCTGTCCCGGATGATGCTTGCGATGAAGAGCATTTTTGCAAGGCATGACCGCATTCCCGTTCTCATTTTTGACGAGGTGGATACAGGTGTAAGCGGCAGAGCGGCGCAGTCGATTGCCGAGAAGCTGGATAAGCTGGCAGAGGATTGCCAGGTGTTCTCGATCACTCACTTGCCGCAGGTGGCCTGCATGGCGGACCATCAATATTTGATCGAAAAAAATATTGAAAGCGAACGCACCATGACGCGTGTGGAGGAGCTATCCCTTCAAGGACGGGTGGAGGAGCTGGCGCGGATGCTGGGAGGCGTCGAAATCACGGAAAAAACGCTCCATCATGCCCAGGAAATGCTGAAGCTGGCGGAGGAGCGGAAAGCTGCCAAAACCGCACCAGAGTAATGATTGACAGTAATAAAAGCCTGAGGGCAGGGTAATCTTAAAGGTACGCAATTGGCGATCACCTTTTTCGTCAAGCGAAAGAAGCAAAAGGGAGCGTGACAGCCATTGAACTCCAGCCTCAGGAATAAAATGCTCGGTCTTTTCATTGTCTTCTTTCTGTGTTGTTTAAGCATTACCGCACCTGTGCAAAGCTTGAAAGCCATCCCTAGCGAAATCAAGATGTTCGCTGGCGACACGGGCTCCGTTCAGTTGGCCATGCCGGTGGCGGCACAGGCAACCGTGGACCGTCCGGATGTGCTGCAGTTGAATGGTTCGGCTTCTCCGACATTCAAGGTTTCGCCTCAGCATCCGCTTCAGCTGCACCCCCAGCAAAGCGGCAGAGCCAAGCTGACGTTGAAGCTGTTTGGCAAGATCCCGTTTAAAACGGTACAGATCCATGTCATACCGGGCTTAAAGGTCATTCCGGGAGGACAGACGATTGGGGTTAAGGTGAAATCGGCAGGGATTCTGGTTGTAGGTCACCATCTGGTGCATGTCGACCCTACGTCAAGAGTTTCCCCGGGAGAAAATGCAGGTATTCAGCTCGGTGATCTAATGACGCACATGAATGGGGTATCGCTTCAGGACATTACGAAGGTATCCCAAATTGTGGAGGATGCCGGCAAAAGCAAGCAGCCGCTGGAAATCACGTTTAAGCGCGGAGACAAAGTGATGAAAACAAAGCTGACGCCGGCTTATGACCAAAGCGAAGGCAAATGGAGGCTTGGACTTTATATCCGCGATTCCGCTGCCGGGGTAGGTACATTGACTTTTTATGCTCCTGACCAAGGCGTATATGGAGCACTCGGTCATGTCATTACCGATATGAACACGCAAACGCCGATAACGGTTGGCAGCGGAGAAATCCTGCAGTCCAGTGTTACATCCATCTCTAAATCGCAGGATGGGGAACCCGGAGAGAAAAGAGCGCATTTTCTGAAAGACAGTAAAATCTTAGGCAATATTGAACGCAACACGCATTTCGGCATCTTCGGAAAAATGAATCAAAACCCGGATTACAGCCTTTATAAAGAGGGTTTTCCCGTTGCATTCGCCCAGGACGTTAAGGAAGGTCCAGCTGAAATTCTGACGGTGGTGGATGGCCAGCAGGTTGAAAAATTCAAGGTAAATATCGTTCACGTAGCCAAACAGGATGCGCCCGCTACCAAGGGACTCGTGCTGCGGATCACGGATCCTCGTCTGATCGAAAAAACGGGCGGGATCGTTCAAGGAATGAGCGGCAGTCCCATTGTACAGGATGGCAAGCTGATCGGAGCGGTAACGCATGTATTCGTGAATGATCCGAAATCCGGTTACGGCTGCTTCATCGAATGGATGCTTCAGGATTCAGGCGTGATTCCGGGGCAAGCAAAAGACAACGCATCAAATCTTAAGGCTAGCTGAGCCTTAAGATTTTTTGTCGTAAAAAGAAGAAATACATAGGAATTTGAATGAAATTATTTATTATAAATCAACAACAAAAAAAAATAAACAAAAATAATTTTCGACAGAAGGAATTTAAATTCGGATGTCGAAAACTATTTCAGACAAAAAAAATTGGATAATGATTCTAAGGAGGAAGCAGCCAGTGCAAAAAATCGAGGTTTTGTTGGCGGATGACAACCGTGAATTCACAAATTTGCTTGCAGAGTATATTACGGAGCAAGAAGATATGATGGTTACGGGAATCGCCTATAACGGCGAGGAAGTACTTAATATGATAAGTGAATCACGAAAAGTCCCTGACGTTCTGATTTTGGATATTATCATGCCACACTTGGACGGTTTGGGCGTATTGGAACGCCTGCGGGAAATGAACTTGTCTCCGCAACCCAAGATCATCATGCTGACTGCTTTCGGCCAGGAGAACATCACTCAACGGGCTGTGCAGCTTGGAGCTTCATATTACATCCTTAAACCGTTTGATATGGAAGTTCTTGCGAGCCGGATTCGTCAGCTTGTAGGCGGACAGAGTGTAACGGCGGGGAATGTCAGCATGACATCCACGATCAAATCCAATGTCGTGCCGATGGCCAAAGGCAAAAATTTGGACGCCAATATTACGTCGATCATACATGAAATCGGCGTTCCTGCGCATATTAAAGGATATCAGTACTTGCGCGAAGCGATTACGATGGTGTACAACAACATTGAAATTTTGGGCGCCATCACGAAGACGCTCTATCCGGCCATCGCCGAAAAATTCAAAACGACGCCTTCCCGCGTGGAACGCGCCATCCGTCACGCCATCGAGGTCGCCTGGACGCGCGGCAACATCGATTCCATCAGCCACCTGTTCGGCTACACGATCAATATCAGCAAGTCGAAGCCGACCAATAGCGAATTCATCGCCATGGTCGCAGACAAGCTGAGAATCGAGCACAAGGTGTCCTGAAAGGGTTAGGGGCATTGAATTCGTACTCCCAAATTGTTTTAAATATGATACGCTTGTCAAAGACCGCTGTTGATTGGGTTTCGCGGAAATCCAATGAACGGCGGTTTTTTATGTTTTTAAGCCAAATTGTAGTCCGGAATTTTAAGAGAATTTATATGGATTGTATACATACCATCGCTTTTCTTCGTTATGTCAGTGGAAAGGAGCGGGCAATGAACGATGATGCTTTCATAAGGCAATTACTCGGAAAAGGAACGACGATTCAACGCTACTTGATTCGAATCGGCGCACGTCCGCCCGATGCGGAGGAGATTGTTCAGGATACCCTTCTGCAAGGGTTGGGGCATGTTGAATCCATCGATCCGGAAAAGTTTACGTCCTGGCTGTTTAAAGTTGCCACCAACAAATATTACGACCTGTACAGAAAAGAGATCAAGCGAGGGAAGAGCGTACCGATCGAAACCGTTTCTTTGCACGGGGAGTATTCTCCGGAAGATGATTATTTGAAGAAAGAAAAGAGTCGAGAAATAAGGGCGCTTTTGGATCAAATCCCTCATAAGTACAAGCAGCTGCTTATTATGAAGTATGAAATGGACCTTAGCTATGACGAAATCGGCCGGCTGATGAATGTAAAGACAGAGCGGATCAAAACGGAATTATACCGCGCCAGAAAGGTGTTCAAAAAAATTGTTGAAGGAGACATTCGCATATGAATCATGAGTTTACAGATGGCCTGGATGAGCTTGATCCAAGCGAAGAAAAGAATTTCCGCAAGCTGCTCCAAAGGACCAAAAGAAAAACGATCCTTCGGAATGTCCTCATTTCGGTGCTTTGCACACTCCTGATTCTCTTTGGCCTGCTGGTGGCGAATCGAATGCTGCTGACACGCAGCTTGAATTTTGCTTATGAAGATCTTAATCAATTCAAGAAAATTTCGGAACCGAATGTGAATCTTGGTGAGTTGCAGTCACTGGACGGAATCTGGGGGGGGACGGCGATGTATCAAACCTATAAAGTCATCGAAGGAATTCCGCTCCCGTGGGCTGAGGAGAAAATACAGTACAATGTGTTAAACCATTTTTCGCGTTATCAAGGCGGCCATTCCCCGCTTAGCGTAACAGATCCGGAGATGGTGGAGCAGGGCATGAATTTTGCAAGATCCTACAATGTGCATAACGGGCAGAGAGAGCTTTTGTTCTATCATCCGGACGTGCGGTATACGAAGATGCTGAACGAGCTGAATCAGCTGGGCGCCATGGATCCGGAAAAAAGAGTGGAGATGGCGGTCTCCTTCGACCGCAGCTATACTTCGAAGGAGATTCGTTCGATGCTGCCTGCGGGCGTGCACGCGCGCTGGTTTTGGGTCGATACGTATTCAGCGGACTACGTAAAATTTCTGGGAGAAATTCCGTATCTTCCGGTATCCAGCAGCAATGTCTATGGATATTCGGCCTATGCCGACAGCGAGGACATTTTTGAAAACAACGAGCAAAATTTCATTTCTTTCATCCAAACAGGATTGAAGCATAAGGGGAATTTTAATTGGGAATATCATCAGATTTTCGACTCGTTACGAGGCAGCAATCCCGAACCGACACCGGATGATGTACATAATATAGGCGTTGTCGTGACCGGCAGTCCGGAAGCGTTGCTCGGTTTACGAACCAAAAGTTATGTGCGGGCAGCAGTGCTGGGGGCGATTGTAAGCAAGTATTGAGCCGGGAGAGGTGATGCACGCATGTTCGTTGGACTTTTTTCATGGAATAGCTAACGGCGGCTTGGGTTTGTGTTACACTATTGCTATCACAATATTCATGGGAGATGTCGTGCAAGTGTCTAAAAAGATTGTTGGGTATAAGGTCAAATTTGATATGGGCAAACGATTCAAGGTCAAGCTATATATGACAAAGGAATATTATGAATCATGGAAATATATCAAAGATAGCGCCATACAGGACGTGTGGATTGAAGAGGTGGAGCTCGAACAGAGATTTTTCATAAGTTGATCCATAGATGCAAGGCGGTGTAGAAGGTACATTCTTTATAGCGATAGTCGCTATAGAAAGAGTGTGCCTTTCTTCGTTTTGATATTTCGGAAAGCATGATTTTCAGATAAATTTGTAAAATGTGAAAGAGACTAGGTTATAATTGGATATATAATAAGGGAGGAAATGGAAAATGGGCCGCGTATTCGTGATTTCGGATCATCATTTTGGTCATGGGAAAATTATCGATTTTGAATCCAGACCGTTCCGCGATGCGGATGAGATGGATGAATATATGATTCAGCAGTGGAATTCGGTTGTGGCGAAAGAGGATAAGGTTTTTCACCTTGGCGATTTTTCTTTTTACAACAAAGACAAGACACGGGCGATCGTGGAACGTTTAAACGGACACAAGTTCCTCATTCTGGGTAACCATGACCGCGGACGGAGCAAGGCTTGGTGGCTGGACGCCGGGTTTCAAGAAGTAAGCGAATTCCCGATCATCTATCAATCCTTCTTCCTACTATCCCATGAACCGCTGTATATGAACAAGCATATGCCATACGTTAATATTCACGGTCATATTCACAGCCAAAAGTATGAAGGGAAGCATTATTTTAACGCCAGCGTGGAGCTGTGGGACTACAAGCCCGTTTCTTTTGACGAGATCAAAAACAGCCTGGTCCCGGACGAGGAGCAGTAACGATCCTCTGACAAGCGTAAAGCTCAAATCTTTTTGCTGCTTCGCTGGTAAAGGTTACAAAGTTTTGGCTGGAAATGCCTGTCTCAAGAAAGTAGTATTAAAGTAGCAGAAAGGCATTAACTGAAAAGCGGAGCTTAAGCGTTAAGAAAGGAGCTTCACGTTGACATATAAAAAATGGATTATCGCTGCCTCGGCAGCCGCAGTTGTTATCATATCCGGCACATCCATCATGGCCATGGCAAAGGCCAATCCCATACAAATCGTATTGAACGGCACGGAGCTCGTGACCGCCAAGGCGGCTCAAAAGGTCGACGGCGTCGTGATGCTTCCGGTGAAGGAATTCGGCAAGCTGTTCGGCAAGGAAGTTTCATACGACGAGAAGACCAACACCGTTGCGGTTAACGATAAAGCCGGCGTGAAGATCGCCGAATCCGAAGACAAGACCATCCAAATCACAGGTAACCAAACGGAAACCGGCACCTATGATCATTTGCTAATCAAAACGCCGATATTCAGCCGCAGCCTGCCTGGGTACAATGTCATGAACCCTTCCTACGCGCCATGGATCGAATTCAAGGACGTGACCGGAGACGGCGAACCGGAAGTCGTCGTCATCTTGACGACGGGTTACGGTACCGGAGTTTACCAGTCGAACGCGCTTGTGTATAATGCTCAAGGGGATCAAATCCTCGTGGAGGATGCTTTGACCGCATTAATGAAGCGATTCAAAGGCACCTACACCGATAAAGCGCTTGATGTCTCTCTCGATGATAAGCATTACACGCTTCCCCAAGACTTGATGTTCTCTGGTGGCGATTCGAACGGCTTCAAGCCTGGAATCGGAAGCGTGATGCAGTTTGCCGTAAAGGACGGCAAATTGACCGCGACGACGGGAGTGCAGGTTTCGCCTGCGGAATTCGTGGGTGATATCAAGTTAACGTACATTTACAAGGACGGATTATTGCAAGCCGGGGACGCAAGCTTCGAATTTTATCCGGAATACCGTCCGTAAAACCGGGAAAGGAAGATTATGATAACATCTAAGAGTCGTACATACACACGCATCCTAATCATGTTGGCCGCGATTAGCATGTTCATTGTTGCGGGCTGCAGCCTTGGAGATTTGCCAGGAGCAGGAACAACGGATCCGGTTGACGGACAAAAGCTGAAAGTATATTTTCTGGACGTGGGACAGGGGGCTTCGCAGCTACTGGTCACCCCTTCCGGTAAGACGATGCTGATCGACGCAGGCAACAACGATAAAGAGCAAGTGATGCTGGATTATATGAAAACCTATCATATTGAGAAACTCGATGTCGTTATCGGGACACATCCGGATGCGGACCATATCGGCGGTTTGGACAAAGTGATTGATCATCTGCCGGTTAGCGCCATATATATGCCTAAGGTGCAGTCCAACACCAAAACATTCGAATCCTTGCTCCAATCGATCAAAAATAAGGGCTTGAAGGTCAAAACGGCCAAAGCCGGCCTCTCCTTTGATCTGGATGATCAGGTGCACGTGGATATGCTGGCTCCGAACGGTACTTATGAGAATACAAACAACATGAGTGCGGTCGTTAAGGTCACCTACGGTCATACGTCCTTTTTGCTGACGGGAGATGCCGAATCGGAAAGCGAAAAGGATATGCTTGCTTCGGGTGCCGATCTGCATGCGGATGTTCTTTTGGTCGGGCACCATGGATCCAATTCATCCACGACACTGAAATTTTTGAAGCAAGTCCAACCGAAATACGCGGTCATTCAGGTGGGAAAGGGCAACACTTATGGGCACCCTAAAAGCGCCGTGTTAAATCGATTGCAAAAGCAGGGAGTAGAAGTATACCGAAATGATCAGCAGGGAACCATCACGATCACATCGGACGGGAAATCACTTCATATTGTCACAGAAAGGTGAGTGGCGCATGTGAAAGGAAATATTGGATATATCGAAGGATACGAAGGCGATTACTGCAACATCGAGATCGAAGGAACCGTTGAGGCCATCCCGAAAAGGAACGTGGACGTTAATGTCAAAACAGGGGACGTCGTGGAATGGAACGGGGAAAGATGGGTTCCGAATTCCGCACTGACACGGAAGCGAACCCGTGATATCAAAAAATTAATGGATGATGTGTGGGAAGATTAAAAAAACTCTTCAACTTGAACAAGTTGAAGAGTTTTTTTTGTTGAATAAAAGATATATACAAATATATAGATTATTCCTCTACAATCAGTTGACCCGTCATGTTGTCATGGCCGGCGCCGCACATTACAGAGCAGTCGAAGTCGAATGTTCCGGCTTTGTCTGCTGTAAATTCAGCAGTGCCGTCCTTTTGCAGGTTCACATTGAACTCGGGAATTTCCAAACCATGCGCACCGTCCGTATTTTTCAAAGTCAATTTGACTTTATCGCCTTTTTTCACTTTGATTTCAGATGGCGAGAACTCAAAGCTTTTCGCGTTGACGGTGATTTCTTTCGTATCCCCGCCTGCGGAAGACGAAGAATCGGATGCGCTGCTGGAGCTGGAATCATCGTTGCCGCAAGCCGCAAGAACAGATGCGGAAAGAGCAGCAACAGCGATTAGAGAGAATAATTTCTTTTTCATTTCTATGTGCCTCCCCTTTTAGTATGTGGCTAAATCATTAACCATTACAAAACATGAGTTTACCCCTTTCATATGTCGCTGTCAACATCAAACACATTTAAGCTTTTTGAAGTTTAATATTTTCATGCGTTAATTCTTGCAAAAACAATAGTATTCTCCACCACTTTTTCAATGACAAATATCATATGACAAAATTGTAATATGTAACAATATTGACGAATTTGTTAACGGGGAGTATGATACTTAACGTTTGAAACATCGTTAACATATTCCTTAACTTTGTAAAGGGACGTAGTGCCCAGATTACAATGGACCAGGAAGGGGTAATGGAGAGCAGAGACATTCCGAACAGGATCAGGAACACGCCAAGCAAAAACGACGATGAGCCGATGCATCTGAGAAAGGCAAAGGGTGTTCTATGAGTTGAAGGATGGTTCTGCGAACTTCATGTAAGACGTTTGTAAGGTAAAAAAGGTTGTATGATGAAGATGGCCAACATCGGAGCTATGCCTCAGTCATGCATCTGGAGAAATTGCGGAACAGCAGGAAGACGCTTTCATTCATGTTGCGGTTCTACATAGAACATTAAGGGCTGACGATCGAGTTGACATGCAGTCCGTCTCAGGGTGAAAGCAGTACGGACTACGCTGTGAAAGTGATTAGCATTTATATTAAATATTTACTGGGGGTATTTCTGTGAAACACCAAATGAAATTGGCTAGCGCAATTATCGCCGCCACGATGCTGCTGTCCGCCTGCGGCAATGCAGCGGATGACAAAAAAGCGGATGATGCGAAGCCGCAAACCGATTCAACAGCAAAAACGGATTCGAATGCAAGCACGGGCGCGGATACCAAAGACGACGCTTATGGCGTGAAGTCGACGCTGGCAGACGCTTCCGCTGATCCGGCAAGCAAAAAGTTTGAGAACTTCCCAACGTGGGGATATGATCTGGGCAATACCCGCCATGTTCCGTTCAAAGGCATTACGGCAGACAATGCCAAAGACCTTGGCGTGATCTGGTCCGCCGAATTCAAAAAGCTGGACAGCTCCGTGCTGAACGGTAATCAAAGCTATCCGGTTGTTGCCGACGGCGTGGTATATGTATCAGTCAGCGGCAGCCAGGTATTCGCCTTTGACGCGCTTAGTGGCAAGCAACTGTGGCACTGGAAACCGGATGATGCTCAAGCGGCTAATTTCAAAAAAGCGGGCATTGTTGCAAACCGTGGTGTGGCGGTAGCTGAAGGTAAAGTTTTCATGCTGACCGTCGACAACAACGTCGTTGCACTGGATCAAAAAACGGGCAAGCTGATCAAGATGGAGCCGATCTCGAACGCGATTCCGGAAGTTACCCTGGATAACGGCTACTATGAAACAACAGCTCCTATTTACTATAAAGGAAACATCTACATCGGCAGCAGCGGTGGCGATAACGGCGCACGCGGTTTCGTGATGGCTTACAAAGCAAGCGACCTGACTCCTGCTTGGGATTCCCCATTCTGGACCGTTCCGCCGAAAGGCCAAGACTGGCTGGCAGGCAACAAATACCAAGGTGGCGGCGCAGTATGGTGCCCTGTAACCATTGATGAAGAAACCGGAATCATGTACTTCTCCGTAGGTAACCCGGCTCCTGACTTCTATGGTGAGGACCGTCCTGGAGCGAACCCGTACACGGACTCTGTGGTTGCTGTTGATGCAGCATCGGGCAAATTGAAATGGGCTAAGCAAGAAATCAGCCATGATCTTTGGGACTATGACGCAGCTGCTTCTCCAATGCTGATGAATGCAACGGTGAACGGCAAACAGCAAAAGGTTGTTGTCGAAGGCGGTAAATCCGGACAATGGTGGGCATGGGATGCCGCAACAGGCAAAGTCATCTATGACGGTGTGCCTTTTGCAAAAATCGACCATCCAAAACCAACGCCTGAAGGTGTTCTGGTATATCCAGGTACACTAGGCGGCGAAAACTATGCACCAGAAACCTATGATCCAGAATCGAACTTTGTTCTGATCCCTGGTATTGAAGCACCAAATGTCCTTAAATCCGCAAAATCAACGGAGGAAGCGCACAATGATGCTTATGTAGGAGCCAAAGCTTTTGGTACAACCATGGGAGCAGCTCCAGATAATATCAAGTCCTATGGCACAATTACCGCAATTGACATGAACACAGGTAAAGTGGCATACCAAAACAAAACCACCGATATGATGAGAGGCGGCTTTACTAGCAATAGCGCCGGTCTTGCATTCTATGGTGAGCTTGACGGTAAAATGAACGCGATGGATATCAAAACTGGTAAACTCGTATGGACATTCCAAACTACGGGTGACAACATCGGTGCTGCACCTTCCTTCTTTACTGTGGACGGCAAGGATTACTTTGTTCAAACGACAGGTGGTTCCAAACCGCAAATAATGGTCTTTGGACTTGGCGGAGATAAAACGCAAGGTCATGAAGGCAGTGCTGATGACAGCAGCGCACACTCCAAGAAATAATTAAGCGTCAATATTACATTGGACAGGCTGCGGGCTTTTTGACAGCCTGTCCTTTTGTTATCTACGGCAACAGATGCGAAAGGAGTCTTGTTTAATGCGTAAAGTTTCACAGCTATCCATCGTGGCTGCGCTTGCGGTTTCCCTGGCCGGCTGCGGCAGCGGGAAAGAAGCGCCGGACGCCAAGCTGACCCTGGATCAGACGTCTTTCCCGGTCAAGCAATGGAACATGGATTATTCACATACGGTGCCCGTAAAAGGCAAGCTCTTGGTAGGCGACAAGCCAGTGGAGAGCGCGGAAGTGAAGGTAGGCAGCAATAACCACACCGTAACAACGGGCAAGGATGGTTCTTTTGAATTGCTGGTGGACCAAAGCCTGATTTCCACGGTCAACATTAAAGTGGCGTCGATCGATAAGGCAAAGGTAGACGGCAAGGAGATCGGTGAGAAGGAATCGGAAAAACTGCTGAATACGGAAATCCCTCTTCATGTATATTATCCGCTCCAAATACAGAATACGACGGTAAACGCGAAGGATTCGAGCAAGGTTGACGTGCACGTTAAAGCTCAGTTGAAGCCGGGCGAGAAATGGCCTGTCATTCACGAAGACAAATACAGCATTCACGGAGTCGTCATGGGCGCGGATAACAAGCCTGCCGAGAATGCGGTCGTATGGATTACGCGGGACGGCGGTGAAGGCTTTGCCAAATCCACGCCGGCGGATAAAGACGGTAAATTCAATATGTACTACATTCCCGAAGACGATGAAGAGATCAACCTGGAAGTAGGGTATAATGGAGTGAAATACACGCTGCCTCCGGATAAAGTATACTTCTTCCCGGACGAAACGAGCATCGAAACGGACATCATCCTTCCGAAGGAAGGAACCGTTATTCGGGACGAGCCACCGACATTGGTCAGCAAAGAAGCGCCGGGCGCCTTGTACACCGGGATTATGGTAGGCTTGGATGTAGGGGATGACGTAAAATATGAGGTAACGATTCCGGACGAGGAAGGCGAGTTTACGCTGACGATACCGAAAGAGGCATGGGACAAATGGCCGACTTTTTATGAAACCAACTTCAGCCGGTTTATCGAGAAGGAATTGAAGCCTGGAGATACGATGACTTCGGATCAGCTGCAAAAACCGGCAGCCAAGGATCCGACGCATATTAAGGCAGAAACGCCCAAAGCTTAATTTTAGCAGACGCGTTCAATCATGAAGCAAGACAGGGATCGCATCCCTGTCTTTTTCAATGACGGAATGCAGTATCTGCAAAGGGAAGGGAAATATGAAGAATACAGGATGGCTCCTGCTGATGATGCTTCTTCTGGTACTTACAGCCTGCGGCACCGAAGTCAGCGGCGAGCATCATGGAACGATCACGTTCCTGCAGTCTGAGCTCCCGGTCAAAGCCTGGCAGATGGACAATTCCCATATGACGAAGCTTCAAGGTCAAGTGCTGCTCGACAATCAGCCCGTAGCACGGGCGTCGGTAGCCATCTCAACCGTCAAAACGGTAGAGACTGACCTCAGCGGAAGGTTCGATGCCGTCATCGACCAAAGTCAGCCGCTCAAGATTCCGGTGCATATTCAATCGTTGGATAAGGCGACAGTCCAGGGCAAGGACCTGGATCAACCCATGAAGGACGCGATGAAAATGGCCGAAGCTGAGCTGCAGATTGCATATCCGATTACCATAAAAAGCGTCGTCGCATCGCCTGGTCACCCGGATCAAGTCGAAGTTCATGCGCAGGCGCAGCTGGAAACAAAAACGTTTTTTCCTGCACCGATGTTTGACCGTTACGGTTGGTACGGGATCATCAAAGACGGAGGCGGTCAACCGGTTAAGGGAGCAGTCATCGAACTGTGGGAAGAGGAGGGGATGGAGCCTTTGACTTCCTCGGAGCCGTCGGGGGCAAATGGCGGCTATTTGTTCGAAGCCATCCCCAAAAATGTTGAAGCGGTAAGTCTGCGCGTCCAAATAAATCAAATGACTTACGCCCTGCAGCAAAATATCTTACTGACGATTCCCTCTCAAACGAGCTTGGAGGCAGACATCACTCTGCCGAAGCACGGTCTGGAGCTGGCTTCCAGCATGCTGCGAACGAGGCTGCTTCCCGGCGCGGTCTATCAAGGCATTATGATCGGCGTTTCTTCCGGCCAGTCGGTAACGTACACGTCGACGGTTCCGACCAAGGACGGTGCTTTCCTATTGACGATGCCAAAGAAAGTATGGGAGGAGCACCCGCATTTATATGAGACGAAAATTCGTCTGTTTCAGGCGTCTCCTTTACAAGCGGGCGACGTCATTCCATCCGAGCGGATACCTCCAGCCCGGATTTATGAACCAGATCATATTCAAGCTCAGCTGAAAAGCTCTTCATCATGAAGAGCTTTTTTTGCTGAAATCGTCAAGAAACCCTATTGACACCTGAAAGTTGTAGTTTTATAATAACGCTATAGTTTTCTGGTAACGTTACCGATAACGTTACCAGAGGCAAGTGACTTTTCTGAGGAGGGATGGAATGAGCAATACGATCATCACAGTTCCGGCAGAAGAGCAACGTTATAACGTATTATAATGATTTTTTGAAAGCGTTCTTATGGACGCCCGCTTTATTCCCCTACACAACTCGTATTTCACACACCATCTTTGGCTCCTGTCATATGTCTCAAATTCCGGATACCTTAAAAATTACATTGAAGTTTTGGAGGATAATCATTTGAATGACTCTATTGAGATGAGAAATCGCCGGATCTATCGATTAATCGAAGCGGATGATATCGATCAAGCGCCCAAACGGTTTCGTATGTGTATCCATCCGGCCGATCATGAAGGCGATACGACGGGACTCGCCGAGCTCAGGGCATCCGCCAGCGGACAATTCTCACGCGGCGGATTGGAATACATGAAACGCGTGATTCCAGAGCATCCGATCACCATCGTTGATCTGAGGCAGGAATGTCACGGGTTCGTGAACGGCAAGGCCATGAGCTGGTATGGTGAAGACAATACCGCGAATAGAGGCTTAACCAGAGAGGAAGTTCTCTCGCTCGAAAAACAAAATTTGGAAGGGATGAGGCAGGAGGAGAAGGTAATATTTGATTATCTCGAAGGCAAATCCCTCCTTTGTGAGGAGGAGATCGAGGGTCCGAGAACCGTGCAGAGCGAAGCCGAATTAGCGGAATCGGAAGGCCTGGGCTACTATCGTTTTTGCGTGACTGATCACCATAGACCGCCTGATGAAGTGGTGGATCAATTCATTCAATTCGTGAAAGCGCTTCCTGGTGGTACTTGGCTTCATTTTCATTGCAGAGGAGGGGTAGGAAGGGCGACATCGTTTATTTTGATGTACGACATGATGCGCAACGCGGATCATGTGAGCCTTCAGGATATATTACGGAGGCAGCAAAATATCGGCGGCAGGGACATGTACCGAATGAGCCCAAACGACGGCGAGGAGTTGTACAAAGCAGCGATCGACCGATTGGATTTTATCCGGAAGTTCTATGAGTATTGTGCCAGCCGGCATGGGGACTATGACACCGGATGGTCGGAATGGCTGCATTCACAGAGAGATATAAGCTAAGGCTTGTTGATCAGTACTTAATAAGGGAGGTTATAAGGGATGGGGAAAATGTTGTTGCTGCTCTCTTTATGTGCGGCTATGGTTATCGGAGGATGCAGCTCAGGCGGTGGCAAGCAGGGGGATACCGCATCTGCGGAATGGGCGGCTGAACAGGGACTGGATAAAACCGAAACCGTGGATGAGCTGTATGCCAAAGCCAAAGAAGAGGGAATGGTTGTCGTATACTCCCAGTCCAGTCGGATTAAAGACGTGAAAGCTTCCTTCGAGGCCAAGTACCCGGGAATTACCGTGGAGGCTTTCGATATGAGCACGAATGAAATTGTCGAAAAGCTCGTGCGCGAACAGGAGTCAGGCATATATAACGCGGATGTCGTATTCGTCAAAGATGCTTTAGGGGTGGTATCTTCCGATTTGGTCAGCAGGGGAATCCTGCATGCGTATAAACCGAAGGATATCATGGACAAATTGGCTAAGCCGTTTCAAGAATTACCCGGAATCGTGTCCTACGCATCGATCCGGACCTTGTATTACAACACGAAAGTTTACAAGGAATCGCCTGTGACGAACTGGTGGCAGCTGACCGAACCGGAATGGAAAACCAGGGTTCTGATCAACGATCCGCTGGATTCCTCCGATATGATGGAGCTGCTCCTGTCGATGATTCAGCATTCGGATGATATGGCTGCGGCGTATAAGGAACTATACGGAAAGGAAATAGAGCTTACGGAGGAAAATGCAGGGTATGAATTCATTGCCCGCCTGCTCAAGAACGATCCGGTTTTGGTGAAATCCAGCGATGACGTCGTTGAAAATGTCGGAAACGACAGCCAAGCCAAGCCGCCGGTAGGGATTGGAGCTTCATCGAAACTGCGGAACATCGAACAAAAGGAACTGACAATCGGCGCCAATTTCAATATGAAACCAAAAATTTCGGTGCTCGGGCCTACTTACTTGTATGTAGCCGATCAAGCGAAGCATTCCGCGGCTGCCAAACTGATGATCCGATGGATGATGGGCGAAGTGGATGGTGCGGGGGAGGGACTCAGACCGTTCAACGTGCTGGGATCCTGGCCAGCCAATACCGCAACGGAGCATAAAAACCCAATCAATCTTGATCAGCTGGATGTCTGGGCGTATGATGCCAACTATTATTACAGCAACTCTATTAAATTCCGCGAGTTTTGGATCAAAAACATCAAATGAGTGCGCATTCTTTTGCCTGCGGGGTTGTGAGTTTCAAAGAAGGAGTGTGTACCGATGCGCAAGGCAGAATATTCAAAGGCAGAATACATCCAGATCAAGCCCCAAAAGACGGATTCCAAATTCAACAAGACAAGGCTCAAAAATAAGTTGAAATCCTTTTTCAGCAACCCGCTGCATCTGATCAGCATCGCAGCGATTGTATTTCTGATCTACACGATTTTGATTCCGCTCTACGAAATGGTATCGAGCACGGTCACCTGGAGCCATGACGATCTTCGAGCCTACTCCGAAGCAGAGCCGGGCAAGCTGACGTTTGAGCACTGGATCCATATGACGACAAGCGCCATCAGCAAAAACGTGTTTTATCAACCGATATTGAATTCGCTCAACATTGCCATATGGGTTTCCTTATTGTCGGCGATTCTCGGTGGAGCCTTGGCCTGGCTCGTGACGCGCTCGGATATTCCTTTCAAAAAGTCGATCGCCTTCATGGCCATCATTCCTTACATGCTTCCATCCTGGATGAAATCGATGGCATGGCTTGTCATTTTCAAGAACGACCGGATCGGCGGAAGCCCGGGCCTCATTCAATCCGTCTTCGGCGTTAGCCCGCCCGACTGGATGTCGTATGGGTTAATCCCGATCGTCGTCGTGCTCGTCGGACATTACTTCACGTTCTTCTACCTGCTGCTGGCCGTGGCTCTCAGCTCGATCAACAGCGGCTTGGAAGAAACGGCCGATATTCTCGGCGCTCGCCGCGGAACGATTCTCAGAAAAATAACGTTCCCTTTGGTCCTGCCAGCCATCCTCTCCGCATTCATCTTGACCTTCTCCAAGTCGATGGGTACCTTCGGTCCGGCAGCCTTTCTCGGATTGCCGATCAAGTACTACACCATAGCGACGATGCTATACAGCAGCATACGCAGCCGTATGGCCTCCCAAGGCTACATTCTCAGTCTCGTGCTGATTCTTATCGCGGCGATAACGATCTATATCAACCAGAAAGCCATAGGCAAAAGAAAGGGATACACAACTGTCGGAGGAAAGGACGCCCGCAAAACACTTACGCCACTCGGCCGTTGGAAAATGCCGGTCTTTACAGTCGTGATGCTGTTTATGTTCGCTGCCGGTGTGTTTCCGCTGCTCATGCTCTTCCTGCAATCCTTCATGCTGAAGGAGGGCGTATACAGCCTAAGCAACTTCACGACGCATTTCTGGACGGGAGCGTCCGATCCGAACATTGCATCGGGTGAAGTCGGCGTGCTGATGAGCAACAACATTCGTATGGCACTGAAAAACTCGCTGTTCATCGCGTTTGGCGGCGCCGGACTGTCTGCGATTCTCGGGGTGACCTTCGGTTATATCATCGCCAAGGGAAGACGCACATTTACAGGCAAACTCATCGAACAGTTAACCTTTATTCCTTACCTGATTCCGGGGATTGCCTTCGCGGCGATTTACCTGTCCATTTTCGCCAAACCGGGATTTCTCATTCCTGCGTTGTACGGGACCATCACCATCATCATTCTGATTACGGTCGTCAAAGACCTGCCTTTCGCGACAAGGTCAGGAACAAGCAGTGTGATGCAGATCAGCGGAGAGCTGGAGGAGGCAGCCAAAATCCAGGGGGCATCGTTCTTCCGCAGATTTATCCGCATTATGCTTCCGCTTACCCGGAAAGGAGTGATCAGCGCCTTTCTGCTTGGCTTCATCAGTGCAATGAAAGAGCTGGACTTGATCATTCTTCTGGTGACCCCGAAAACGGGCACTCTGACCACATTAACCTTTCAATATGCCGAAAGCGGATACCAGCAATTCTCCAACGCAATCACCGTGATCATCATCGCCATTATTATCGCGACGTATTTCATCGCTACCAAATGGGGAAAAGCAGACCTTACGAAAGGGATAGGAGGCTAACATGAGCAGAATCGAACTTAAAAAAATCAATAAGTATTTCGATCACAACCATATTTTAAAAGACATCGATTTCGTGATCGAGGAAGGCGACTTCATGACGCTTCTCGGGCCGTCCGGCTGTGGCAAAACGACCATGCTCCGGGTGATTACAGGACTCGAAAACCCGGAAGAAGGGATCATAACCATCGGCGGCAAGGAAGTCGTTAATGGAAGAAACCGGTATTATGCGCCTGCCTCGAAGCGCGGATTAAACCTTGTTTTCCAAAGCTATGCCCTTTGGCCCCACATGACGGTGTTTGAAAATGTCGCCTTCGGTCTGACGATTAAAAAGGTCACGAAACAGGATATCCGAAAACGGGTGGAGACGGCGCTGGAAAAAATGAGGATTATCCAATATAAGGACCGTTACCCCTCGGAATTATCCGGAGGCCAGCAGCAGCGGGTCGCCATTGCCCGGGCGATCGTCACGGAGCCGAAAATCCTTTTGTTGGATGAGCCGTTATCCAATCTGGATGCCAAGCTCAGGCTCGAGATGCGGGCGGAGCTGAAAAGACTGCATCGCGAATTGAATACGACGATTATTTATGTTACCCATGATCAGGTCGAGGCGCTGACGATGTCGACGAAAATCGCGGTTTTCTTCGAAGGAGATTTGGTGCAGCTGGATACCCCGCGGGGAATTTACCGTCATCCCGCCGATCTAAGGGTGGCCGATTTTATCGGGAATCCGACGATTAATTTCGTCGATGCGATCTGCAGCTATCAGGACGGCTGCCTGGTAACGGAATCGGGCCTTGGCACCGTGGACATTCCAAGCGGCCAAAAGCACAGCGGAGAAATCGTGCTGACGATTTATCCGGAAGACATTACCATCCATGAGGATCGGAACGAGTCAGGCATCCGTTGTATCGTATCTTCGATTTTGCCGGCAGGTTCGGAAACATTGATCCAGCTTATGGTCAACGATCAAACGATGCTGCTTGCGAAGTATATGGGGGAAAAGGAATACCCGATCGGAAGCGACGTTTGGATCACATTTCCGAAAGAAAAGGTAAATGTTTACGATCGTGAAAGTAAACGATTGATTCCGCTGGCAAGCGAGTACAGCGGTGCCCTTGCGGGGGTGAATGACGTAGCCGGCCTGGCTGTGGGCGTAAGCGGCAAATAAATATTCGGAGAGGATGATGAAAATGAAAACATATAAACAAGGTATTACATTTCTGTTGAGCAGCGCTCTGGTGCTGTCTATGTCTGCCGCAGTTTCGGCTGAAGAAGAGGAGATTGAGTACGTTCCGCTGCAGGCGGAGGTTTTGAATCCGATCGGTGCAGCTTCCGTGTGGGACGTGAACAGCCATTCCGTTTTGTTTAAGCTGAGAAACGGCCTTGTCGGGAAAGTGACGGTAGGCAGCACGCAATATGAAATCGGAAATAAAACGGGCAGCTTCGCGGCTGCGGTCATCCTGGAGGGGACGACAGCCCTTATTTCTGAAGACGATGTTTTTATTAAGAACGTGAATTTGGAGAACGCAAGCGGCAATGTCCTCGATATTACGAGACAATCCAAGGCAAAAATGTTTAAAGTGAAGGCCGATATGGAAACGGAACCCGCGGAGCAGTCCGGGGATGCTGCCGACGACCCTTCGGTATGGGTTCATCCGAATCATCCGGAGAAAAGCCTGATTATCGGTGCGAACAAAAAGGCAAATCCCGGGGGAATCGAGGCCTACAATCTGGATGGCCAACGCGTCGGATCTTACGGAGTCGGTAAAATGAACAACGTGGATGTCCGATATAATTTCAAATTAAACGGACAAAAAGTGGATATCGCGGCATCCACCAACCGCACTACGAACCAAATCAACATATTCGCCATTCATCCTTCCACAGGCGTGTTGACCGAAGTGACAGGCAACAACCTTGCTTCCCATATGGAGGAAGTGTACGGCTTCAGCTTATATCAAAGCCAGCGAAGCGGTAAGATGTACGGTTTAATCACTGGGAAGGACGGAGAATTTGAACAGTGGGAGCTGTTCGATAACGGCAGCGGCAAGGTAGACGGCAAGTTGGTTCGCGAACTCAAGCTGGGCAGCGTCACGGAAGGCATCGTGGCGGATGACGAATATGGCAAGTTCTACGTGGCCGAAGAGAATGTGGCGATCTGGAAATTCAACGCCGAGCCGGATGGCGGACTTCTTCCGGAAGCACGGATCGATACGGTAGACGGGATCAGGCTCACAGCCGATGTGGAAGGGCTGGCCATCTATTATGCGGAGGACGGAAAAGGCTATCTGATTGCTTCGAGCCAAGGCAGCAATCGCTATGCGCTTTATGACCGGGAAGACGGAGAATACATCACCACGTTTATGGTTGGAGACGGCAGCGCGATAGACGGCACATCGGAGACAGACGGCATCGACGTCATCTCATACGGCTTGGGGAACCGCTATCCGAACGGATTCTTTATTACGCAGGATGACACCAATACCGAACCGGACGGAAGCGTGGCCAACCAAAATTACAAGGTCGTGGCCTGGGAGAAAATCGCAAAGGGTTCGGACGATAAGCTGGAGATGAAGGGCGTGGATCCTCGAAAGATGAAGAAAAGATAACCAGAAGCCTTCCGAAAAGGGATTGAAAATGAAATAGGTCTGGATTAAACTGGTAACGTTACCGGAATCGTTACCAAGAATTTGCCCCCATGGAGGAGACCATATGACAACGATAAAAGACGTAGCAAAAAAACTCGGAGTTTCCGTATCAACCGTATCCAGAGCGATGAATAATCATCCCGACATCCGGCCGGAAACGAAACAGGAAGTGCTGGAAGCCATGAAAGAGCTGAATTATACGCCAAATGCCGTCGCAAGAAGCTTGATTCAGCGCAGATCTTACACCATTGGACTCATGATGCCGGATATCACGGACCCGTTTCTGTCGGCGATGGCTCAAGGAATCGAAGAGGTATTATCGGATGACGGTTACCAGGTTGTGTACGGAAATACTTCACGAAGCCGTGAAAAGGAGGAGAGCTTCCTGCTGAGTGCGGCGCAGCGAAAAATGGATGGGCTGATCATCACGTCGGATTTTATGGACTCGGAGATGATTCAGCTGCTTAAAAATTTGGATATTCCCGTCGTGTTCCTTCGCAGAAGGCCACCGGCTGAGCTGGAAATGCCATTCGTTGACGTAGACCATTACCAGGGCTCCTGCAAAGCCGTCGAGTATTTGCTCTCGCTTCATCATGAGCATATCGGTTTTATCGGCATGCCGGAATACTCTTACACCGGTCAGGAACGGTACCGGGCATACCGCGATACCATGAACAAGCATGGCATTGACATTCATCCGGAAGGCATCGTCTTCGGAGCGAGATCTTATGAAGGCGGATTTCAAGCCATGGCACAGCTTGCGTCGGCTTATCCCCAAATGACGGCCGTTTTTGCAGCGAACGATATTCTCGCAATCGGAGCCCTCGAATGGCTGGCCGAGCAAAAAGTTTCTGTTCCTGGGCAAATGAGCATCGTCGGTTTCGATAACTTGGAGGTCAGCAATTTGCATTGGATCAAGTTAACGACCGTTGCCCAGCCCCGCAAGGAGATGGGAAGAAGGGCAGCGGAACTGCTGATGACAATGATCCAAACCAAAGGATCGAAAGGCTCATCCATCCTGTTTGATACGGAGCTGATCATTCGCAACACCTGCCAATCCATCACGTAAGGAGCGGAACGAAGATGCTGGGCTATTCGATACAAGACCCGGTTTTCCAGGGGATTTTGACCCGGCGTACTCCCCATGATCTGATCGGGAGCTGCGACAGTGTGGACGAATTCCTGCATTGGTTGAAAGAGCAAGGCGTATGCTCTATTGAAGTCCGCATTCTTCCGAGGCATGCGAATCCGGTAGCCTATGCGGAAGTCATTCAACGGATCTGGGACGCGGGGCTGAAAATTACGGTACATGGGCACGTGGAAGGGAACATGGTCGGGAACCGCTTCGAAGATGTGTACCCATCGATGAAATATATATTGCGTCACTTGGGAAATCATCAGGATGAGGTCATGATGGCCATCCATGCTTATGATGCGGCATCCGGAAGCGAGGAGCAGCTGTTTGGGCGCACCGTGGAATTGTTCCGTGAATGGACTTCCATCGTTGAACGCGAACAGCTTCCCCTTCGGTTCGCCTTGGAGAACAACCGCAAGAAAACAGGCAAAGTAGATCCGGGTGACACGACGGCGGGTGTTCTGGACATGGTGAAGCAAGTCGGAAGTCCGCTTCTGGGTATCACCTGGGATATGGGACACTTCTACTCTGACCTGCTGCACAGCCAGGAAGGCCGGAAGCTTCAGGTGCCGATCCTGGATTTGCCTGAACCCGAATTTATTCGGCGGGTCGTTCACACCCATATTCATGGCATTGGAAGCAGAGGAACGCATCAGCCTCTGACTGATCCATCGAGCCTGCCTCTCGCGCATTACGTGCAAGCATTGCAGAATGCCGGTTATCAGGGCATATATAACCTTGAGCTGACCATGTACAAATTCGGAAGCGACAGGCCTATCTTGGATCATGCCTCGGCATCGATCCAGAGATTGAAGAAGGCTGTATTGAATGGATAGCCAGGGAACGTACTGGAGGAGGAGAGCGAAGCACGATGCCGGCAACGGATATTTGGCACATCACTCCATGGGAGCTGGTCGTTCGCATGGTACTGGCCGCCGTACTAGGCGGCATCATTGGATTCGAGAGAGAATGGAGCAATCATGCAGCAGGTTTCCGGACTCATATCCAGGTTTGCTTGGGTTCGGCAAGCATTATGTTGTTATCCATATACGGATTTTCGGAATTCGTTGACGAGACGAATGTCAGGGTCGATCCCGCCCGGTTATCCGCCCAGGTTATCAGTGGAATCGGGTTTCTGGGAGCGGGGGCCATTCTGCGCAACGGCAATATGATCAAGGGATTGACGACGGCTGCCAGCATCTGGGTGGTGGCGGCGATTGGATTATGCGTGGGAGCGGGTTTTTTTATAGGGGCGATTACCTGTACAGTCATCGTCTTGGTGAATTTGTTCCTGTTTAACAAGTGGGAAAAGATCTGGATCAAGAAACGCCGCTTTCATGAGATCCAGATGGTCGTGAGCGACGAGCCGGGCAAACTCGATCTGATTATATCGAAGCTTAAGGAGTACGATGTGGCGGTGACGAATGTCAAAATGCTTCATGGAGACTCTTCCGGGAATGGAAAATCAGAGCAGTCCGATGTAGCCCTTTTATTAAGTGTCACGGCGGTTCAGACGGATCAGTGCTTACGGGCAATGGAGGAAATCATTTCGCTCAACATCGCCAAGTCCGTTGAAGCGACGATCAAACGGGATGTTTCCGCTAAGCTGGACATCAGCGAAAGTAAGAACGAGACGGTTTCCATGCCATAAAGAAAGAAGACGCAATGACAGGTGGTTGTAGCTATTGAAAAATATATTGCTGGTCAGTGATCTTGACGGGACTTTGTTGACATCCTCGCAGCAAATCAGCGAGGAAAACATCCAAGCCATTCGGAAGTTTGAAGAGCAGGGCGGATTGTTTACCATTGCCACCGGACGCACGGAGCAGGCGGTCACATCCTATATCATGCAGCTGAATTTGACCACGCCGCTGATCCTGTATAACGGAGCGAAAATATACTGCCCTGTGACGCAAAAGGTGTTGTTCGAAAAAAACATGGTCATTCCGGATGGATTTTGGGCTTTCGCGCTATCCAAAGCATCGGAGGATTGGGCAATGCTCGTCTACCGGGACGGGGAGGTTTACGCTCCTTGGCGCAACGCCTTATTGGAATACCATGAACGCAAGGACGGGGTTGTATGCAGCGACTTGCCGGAAGGCACGCAAGATCAAGCGGTAACGAAGCTGCTTTTGATTGCCCGGAATTCATCCGATCTTATCTCGATCGAGAAGAAAGCAGAGGAGATCGGGTTTCCGGCTGAAATCGTTTATTCGGAACATAACTATTTGGAAATTCTTCCTTATGGCGTATCCAAGGGGACCTCGCTGATCGAGCTGCTGAAGCTGCTGCCGAATAAGGAGCTGTTCACGATTGCCGTGGGAGACAATTTGAACGATTTGGCGATCATCCGCCAGGCGGATCACAGCTTTGCTGTAGAGAATGCCCATCCAACGTTGAAAACGCATGCAACCAGCTTGACGGTTCATCACGAAAATCATGCGATCGCCGACATCATCAACGGAATTATGAATAATAAAGAGCTTCTTGCTTGAATAAAAATGCTGGGAGTGATGTTAGAGAATGGAATATCTCAGTCTGGCTCAATCGCTCGCGCGTTCGGCAGGCGAACTGATCCTTTCCAAGATGGGAGAGGGGATCCTTACCGAAGAAAAGTCATCCAGCTTCGATGTGGTGACGGAAGTGGATAAGGAATCGGAGCTGCTGATCCGGAAAGGAATCGCGGATCATTATCCCGACCACCGCTTTCTGGGAGAAGAAGAAACGTATTTAAATGGAAGTTCACTTGAAGAGATCGTTGCGGATGCCCAATCGAAGCCCTACGTATGGATCGTGGACCCCATAGACGGAACAAGCAACTTCGTCCAGGGCATTCCCGGCTTTACAGTCTCCATTGCCCTTGCATGCGAGGGTGAAATGCTAGTAGGGGTTGTGTATGACCCGTGCGCGGATGAAATGTTCTGGGCCGTAAAGGATCAAGGTGCATTTCTAAACGGCAATCGAATACGCGTATCCGATAAGGAAGGTTTGAATACGAGTGTCATTGCCACGGGATTCCCGTCAAGCATGGAAGCCCGCCTTGCCGTTTATGGCGGACTCGGAAAGCTGATTCACGAGTGCAGGACCATTCGCTCGCTCGGATCGGCTGCACGCCATCTGGCTTATGTCGGAGCATCAAGGCTGGATGGTTTTTGGGAAAACGGACTCAAGGCATGGGACGTGGCCGCTGGCGCACTTATTGTCAAGGAGGCGGGAGGACAGGTAAGCGATACGGCCGGAAATCCGTACAGCCTGGAGGTTACGGATATTGCAGCCTCAAACGCCCGCATCCATGCGCCGCTGTTGGATTGTTTCAAATGATAGAATGAAGCGATAAGGGAGGGATGGGGCAAATGGAGACCAAGACGATTCGGCTAACCATGGCTCAAGCCTTGCTCCGTTATTTAGATCGGCAGTATGTACAGATGGATGGTCAAGAGACTAAATTCTTCAAGGGCATCATGGGAATATTCGGTCACGGAAACGTAACGGGAATCGGCGAGGCTTTGGAGCGGGGCGGTTTGGACCTGACCTTTATCCAAGGCAAAAACGAACAAGGGATGGTCCATGCAGCTGCTGCATTCGCCAAGCAGACAAACCGGCGGGAAATATTCGCCTGTACGACGTCGATCGGCCCCGGTGCACTGAACATGGTGACTGCTGCCGCCACGGCAACGGTGAACCGGATTCCGGTTTTGCTGCTGCCAGGAGACAATTTTGCTTCAAGGCAGCCCGACCCCGTGCTGCAGCAGCTTGAAATAGGCAGCGATTATACCATCTCCGCGAACGAGCCGCTGAAAGCTGTAAGCAAATATTGGGACCGGATCGTCCGTCCGGAGCAGCTGATGAAAGCGGCAGCTCATGCGATGCGAGTACTCACCGATCCGGCAGAGACCGGAGCAGTAACCCTGGCACTTCCGCAGGACGTTCAGACTGAAGCCTATGATTACCCGCTCTCTTTCTTCGAGAAGAGAGTCCATTACCTGGACCGCAGACCCCCTGCGGCAGAGGCACTCGGCAGGGCTGTGGAGCTGATCAGGGGCAAGAAGAAGCCGCTGATCGTGGCCGGAGGAGGCGTTTTGTACGGAGGCGTGGAATCGGAGCTTGCTGCCTTTGCCGAAGCCTTTGGCATTCCGGTTGCCGAAACGCAGGCAGGCAAAGGTTCCTTGCCTTGGGATCATCCCCTCAATGTCGGCGGGATCGGCGTGACCGGATCGCTTGCGGCGAACTTGCTCGCCAAGGATGCGGATCTGGTCATCGGCATTGGCACCCGCTACTCCGACTTCACGACAGCCTCCAAATCGGCCTTCTCATCCGAAGGGGTCGAATTCCTTAATGTGAACATCAACGCTATGGATGCCGTCAAACTCAACGGCTATGCCTTAATCTGCGATGCGCGCGAAGGTTTGCAGGCGCTGGCGAAAGCGCTCACACAGGCAGGATATGCTGCCGGGTATCCACTTCAGGACATCGCGGCCCTTAAGCAGAAATGGGATGCCGAGGTGGACCGCCTGTATGCTTTGAAGCATGAAGGCGGATTCGTGCAGACGGAGGCGCTTGGCATCATCAACCAAACCATTGATCCGTCTGCAGTCATCGTCTGCGCCGCAGGCAGCCTTCCCGGCGACCTGCACCGGTTATGGAGGTCCGCCCAGCCGAAAACCTATCACATGGAATACGGCTTTTCCTGTATGGGTTATGAGGTTAGCGGTGCCTTTGGAGCTGCCTTGGCGGAGCCGGAGCGGGACGTATACGCCATTGTAGGCGACGGCAGCTACCTGATGCTGCATTCCGAGCTTGTTACCAGCCTGCAGGAGGGGCGTAAAATAACGGTTTTGCTCTTTAACAACCACGGCTACCAATGCATTCATAATTTGCAGAGGGAGCATGGAAGCGACGGCTTCGGCAATGAATTCCGCTACCGGTCCGAGAATGGTGCATTATCGGGAGATTACATGCCAATTGATTTTACCGCTCAGGCCTTGAGTTTGGGAGCTGCCGCCTATAAAGCAGCCTCGGCAGAGGCTTTGCAAGAAGCGCTGCTGCTTGCCAAGCAGGAACGGGTTTCGACCCTGATCGAAATCCCGGTACTGCCGGGCACGAATTCCCAAGGCTACGAGTCCTGGTGGAATGTAGGCGTTCCGGAGGTGTCACCCAGCGAAAAAGTGACGGCTGCCCATGCAAAAATGAAACAGAAGACGGATGCGCTGAAGTCGAGAGATTGGTAGAGGAGGACAGACAAATGGGGAATCTGAGGACACTGCCTTTCCGCCTGGGAATTCATCCTATTAACTGGGTCGGCGAGGATGTGCGGGAGCATGGAGATCATACCACCTTCGAGCAGATCGTGGATGACATCCAAGCGTTAGGGCTGACAGGCACCGAAATGGGACGCAAGTTTCCGAAGGAACCGAGCCTGTTAAAAACAGAACTGTCCAATCGGGGAATCCGGCTTGTATCCCAGTGGAAGTCCGTCTTGTTCACGGATTCCGCCTGGCGTGACTCGGAACTGGAACATTACCGTAAACACGCGGAATTTCTCCGTGATTTGGGGAGCACCGTCATCAGCACCTGCGAAATCGGAGGATCGCTTCATTTTGATCCGAGAAGAACGCCCGTCGAAAAGGAAGTCCAGCGGCTGGATGAACGGGGATGGGAGCAGCTTGCGGATGGACTGAATCAAGCAGGGGCAATAGCTCTCCAGCATGGTCTTAAGCTGACATACCATCATCATGGCGGAACGGTCATCGAATCGCCAGAAGAGGTTGACCGTCTGATGGAGATGACAGACCCGTCGCTGGTCTACCTGCTGTTCGATACCGGTCATGCCTATTACGGCGGAGGAGACCCGCTGGCTATGCTTAGAAAACACCGGAACCGGATTGCTTACGTCCATTTGAAGGATATCCGCGAGGCGGTTCTGGAGGAAGCTCGTAAGGAAGGCTCTGATTTCGTTACCTGCATCCGTAAAGGCGTTTTTACAGTTCCTGGAGACGGTTGCATCGATTTCGATCCGATATTCAGGGAATTGCTGGACATGAATTACTCCGGCTGGGCCATGCTTGAAGGAGAACAGGATCCTGCGGTTCATCCGGCTCGCGAATATGCTGCCAAATCTCTGGAATATATAGGGAACGTGATCGACAGGATCTATCAGACTCATACATGAAGGCGATTCGTAATTTCGCTGGAAAGAAGGTTGTGAAGCTATGACTTATCTGTCTTTTCATGCCGACAAACCGCTTGATTTCGTGGCAATCGGACGCCTCTGCGTCGATTTGAACGCGAATGAGATTAACCGCCCGATGGAAGAGACCGTTACGTTTACCAAGTATGTCGGCGGGTCTCCGGCTAACATCACCATAGGAATGTCGAGACTGGGCAAGAGATGTGCCTTTGTCGGCAAAGTCTCAGACGATCAAATGGGACGCTTTATCGTCCAGTATTTGGAACGCAATGGCATCGGTACCTCGAATGTGGTTACGGACCGGACCGGAGCCGTCACGGGTCTCGCTTTTACCGAGATCAAAAGCCCGACGGATTGCAGTATTCTCATGTACCGCGACCATGCGGCTGATCTGAATCTGCAGCCGGGCGAAGTCCGTGAAGAGCTGATCGCCCAAGCGAAAATGCTCCTGATCTCCGGTACGGCGCTTGCGAAGAGCCCTTCACGCGAAGCCGTGTTCTTGGCCCTGCAGTATGCCAAAAAACATGGAGTAGTCATTGCTTTTGATATTGATTACAGGCCATATACATGGACATCCGCGGAAGAGACGGCCGTCTATTACAATCTGGCCGCAGAGAAATGCGATGTGATCATTGGCACCCGTGAGGAGTTCGATATCATGGAGCGCTTTGAGGACAACCCGGCTCACCTGGACCGGATTACGGCAGGCAAATGGTTCGATCATTCCGCTCAGATCGTCATTATCAAACATGGCAAGGAAGGCTCCATCGCCTATGCGAGGAATGGCAGCGAGCACAGGGCAAGAAGCTTTCCGGCAAACGTCGTGAAGACCTTTGGAGCCGGCGACGCTTATGCAGCGGGATTTCTATACGGCATGCTGCAGGGATGGACGATCGGGAACAGCATGGAACATGGAAGCGCAGCGGCGAACATCGTCATTTCCAGCCACAGCTGCTCGGACGCAATGCCGACTGCAGAGCAGGTGCAGCGCTTTATCGAGCAGTCCAAGCGCGAAGAAGTAAAATGAACCGAATCATTGAAAGCGCATGAATGGCAGGAAAGGAGAAACATGACAATGACGAATAGATTAGGAAATTGGATTGGCGGTGAATGGGTCGATTCTGCGGCCACAGCCACTGAACCCGTATATAACCCGGCGACAGAGGAGGTATTGGCTCTCGTCCCGCTCTCTACGAAGGAGGATGTGGATAGGGCCGTCACTGCCGCCAAAGCCGCGTTTCCGAGCTGGAGCCGAACGCCGGTACCCAAGCGGGCCAGGATTTTATTTAAATACCAGCAATTGTTGATCGATCATTGGGAGGAACTTGCCGAAATCGTCACCCGGGAGAACGGGAAAAGCACAGGAGAGGCCTATGGTGAGGTCCTCCGCGGTATCGAATGCGTTGAATTCGCGGCTGGCGCTCCATCGCTTATGATGGGCAAACAAATTCCCGATATCGCATCGAATCTGGAATCGGGCATGTACCGTTATCCGGTGGGTGTCATTGGAGGGATCACGCCATTTAATTTTCCGATGATGGTGCCCTGCTGGATGTTTCCGCTGGCTGTTGCCTGCGGCAACACCTTCGTGCTGAAGCCTTCTGAACGGACACCGCTTCTGGCAGGGCGCCTGGCAGAGCTGTTTAAGCAAGCCGGCCTGCCGGACGGGGTGCTGAACATTGTCCATGGCGCGCGCGAAGTCGTCAACGGTTTGCTGGAGCATCCGGACATTAAGGCGATATCCTTTGTCGGTTCCCAGCCCGTCGCCGAATACGTTTATAAGACGGCAACGGCCCATGGCAAACGGGTACAGGCGCTTGCAGGAGCCAAGAACCACTCCATCGTTCTCCCCGACGCGAACCTCGATTTGGCAGTCAAGGAGATCGTGAATGCCGCTTTTGGTTCAGCAGGCGAGCGCTGTATGGCCTGTTCCGTGGTCGTGGCGGTCGGCGGGATCGGCGATGAACTGGTTGAGCGGCTGAAGGCCGCAGCCGATCTTCTTACGATTGGTAACGGGAAAGATGAAGGCGTATTCCTCGGTCCGGTCATTCGGGGTCCTCATAAGGAGCGGACGTTATCGTATATCGAAATCGGTGAGAAGGAAGGGGCGCGGATTATCCGCGACGGACGTGAGGATCAGGAGGCTTGCGGGACGGGGTATTTTGTCGGGCCGACGATATTCGACCAGGTGCAGCGGAACATGGTCATCTGGAAGGATGAAATTTTTTCCCCTGTCCTGTCCGTTATGCGCGCTGAATCGCTGGAGGAGGCGATCGAAGTCGCGAATGCCTCCGAATTTGCCAATGGCGCTTGCTTGTTTACGCAGAACGGGAGCAGCGTCAAACAGTTCCGCGATGAAATCGATTCGGGCATGCTGGGGATCAATTTAGGTGTTCCGGCCCCGATGGCGTTCTTCCCTTTCTCGGGCTGGAAGAAATCGTTTTATGGCGATTTGCATGCCAACGGAACGGATGGCGTGGAATTTTACACCCGGAAGAAAATGGTCACTTCCCGTTGGTGAATGATTGTAAACCCACTTGAATCACCCGACGGGTAGGAGGACGAATATGGCACTGGTATCAATGAAGGAAATGCTGTCGGATGCTTTGGCAGGCGGATATGCCATAGGTCAATTTAATCTGGTCAATCTCGAATTTACCGAGGCTATTCTTACGGCAGCCCAGGAATCGGAGTCCCCGGTTATCCTGGGGGTCAGCGAAGCATACATTCCTTATATGGGGGGCTTGCCCTGTATTGCGGGGATCGTACGGAGTTTGATGGAATATGACCGAATCACCGTGCCCGTCGCTCTGCATTTGGATCATGGATCCACGGATGAAATCTGCGGACTTGCCTTGAAAGCGGGCTTTACGTCGGTCATGATCGATGCATCCCATGCCCCGCTGGAGCAGAATATCGAGATCACGAAATCGGTCGTTAAGGCTGCCCATGCGCGAGGGGCAACAGTTGAAGCAGAGCTCGGGCGCATTACCGGAAGGGAAGACGATCTGGTCATTGAAGACAAAGACGGACAATATGCAGTTCCGGAGGAATGTCTCCGGCTTGCCCGGGATACCGGGATCGATTGCCTGGCGCCGGCCCTCGGATCGGTGCATGGGCCATACCGGGGGCAGCCCCGGCTCGGTTTTGAGAGAATGGCTGAGATTCGAGACTTGACGGGCCTGCCGCTCGTGCTTCACGGAGGCAGCGGACTGCCTGAAAATGAAATTGTGCAGGCAATCAAGCTGGGCACCAGTAAAATAAATGTAAACACCGATAATCAAGCGGCATTTACGGAGGCGGTCCGCCAGTACCTGGAAGAACATCCCCGTACTTACGATCCGCGGGAATATCTCATACCGGCCAAGAAAGCGATCAAGGAGTCCGTCCAATTAAAAATGAACCTCTTCGGAAGTTCAGGTAAAGCGGGAGGAAGCAAGCGGTGGGAAAAGTAAAAGTCGGTATTATCGGAGCAGGCCGAATCGGCAAGATTCATGCGGACCATTTGATGAAAATGAACGAGGTAGAGGTCATTGCCATGAGCGATTTATTTTGCGGTCCGGAACTGCAGGCGTGGTGCTCCGCGAGGAATATTGAACGGATTTACGCGAACAGCGACGACTTGATTGGAAGCCCGGACATCGACGCGGTATTCATTTGTTCATCCACGGATACGCATGTTCCATTAATCGAGCAGGCGGCACAAGCCGGTAAGCATGTATTTTGCGAAAAGCCGGTAAGCATGGATTTGGCTTCGACCGGCCGAGCGCTTGAGGTGGTCCGCCAGGCGGGCATCCAACTGCAGGTCGGCTTTAACCGCCGCTTCGATCATAATTTCATGCGTTTGAGGGAGCATGTCCAGAACGGCACTATCGGCGATCCGCATGTCATCAAAATTACTTCGCGCGACCCCAGTCCGCCGCATCCGGACTATGTTAAAGTATCGGGCGGCATATTCATGGACATGATGATTCATGATTTTGACATGGCCCGGTTCATCTCGGGCAGCGAGATCGAAGAAGTGTATGCCACCGGAAACGTGCTCATCAATCCGCTGTTCAGCCAATACGGCGATGTCGACACGGCAATCGTCACGCTTCGCTTCGCAAACGGTGCGCTGGGCGTTATTGATAACAGCCGGCAGGCGGTATACGGTTATGACCAGAGGGTTGAAGTGTTTGGATCTCAGGGAAATGCATCCGTCACGAATGATTATCCGAACACCGTGGTGATCAGTACGGCCGAAGGGGTCACGCGCGACAAACCGCTTCATTTTTTCCTTGAGCGGTATGAACAGGCTTACCGGGATGAGGTACATGCGTTTATCGAATCGATATTGAACCAAACGCCGCTGTCCGTTAACGGAAACGACGGCCTTCAAGCGGAACGGGCCGCACTTGCGGCCAAATGGTCATTGCATTATGGAAGACCGGTACGGATCGACGAAATTCATCCATTAAGCGAATCAGCGGGTATTTCAGCGAATTGAACCCTCACGGGGAAAGGAGAGAGGCCGATGTCAAAGCTGATCGTGCATCCGGCAGCCCGTCCCGAAGAAGACGGGGTCGTTCTCTCGGTCACACCGGAAACGGCCGGATGGACATATGTGGGCTTTCAGGTGGTGAAGTTAGCGGAAGGTCAGACATTCAGTAGAACAACGGGGGATCAGGAGTTATGCCTAGTCTTGATTCAAGGCCGAGCCGATGTCACAACGAGTCAAAAGCAATGGCTTGGGATCGGGGAGCGCATGAACGTTTTCGAACAGCTGCCGCCATATGCCGTATATGTGCCGAATGACGACAGGGTTGAGGTTTTGGCGTTGACGCCGCTGGAATTCGCGGTCTGCGCCGCGCCCGGACATGGAGGGCATGATGCCCGTCTGATCGAACCCGGAGATGTCGGGACGGAAGTCAGGGGATATGGCTTGCTCGAACGAAAGATACACAACATTCTGCCGGAGACCGAATCCGCGGACAGCCTACTTGTCGTGGAAGTGTTCACCCCCGCGGGCCACTGGTCCAGCTATCCCCCTCACAAACATGACCGCGACGCGCTGCCTGACGAATCACTGCTGGAAGAGACTTATTACTTCCGGGTTCAGCCTGAGCAGGGCTTCGCGATGCAGAGGGTATACACGGATGACCGGAGTCTTGATGAGACGCTGATCGTAGGCGACGGCCAGACGGTGCTGGTTCCGAAGGGGTATCACCCCGTATCCGCTCCACCCGGTTATGACGTATATTATTTGAACGTGATGGCCGGCCCGAAACGGGTATGGAAGTTTCACAACGATCCGGATCATGCGTGGATCATGAACCCGAAGTAAGCAATCGTGCCGAGGGAAAAGCATGCTGGATTCGATCTTAACGCACGAAAAAGAGAACCCCTATCCTGAACAGGAAGGGGGTTCTCTGCGTAATTCTCAAAAATAAGAACAGACCGGCGATCCGGCTGTTATTGAGCTTTATGGGGAGGTACAAAGCAGTTCCGGCAGCGCGGCTCGTAATCGTCCGAATCCCCGATCAGAATGATCGAACCCAGCGGCGCGGGTTTGCCGTTCACGATCCGTTGCGTGAAGACGGCATCGGGGCTTCCGCAAACCGCGCAGAAGGCGGTGAGCTGCTGAATGTCATCGGCCATCGCCAAGAGACCGCCGATGAAACCGAATTCCTTGCCCCTGTAATCCATGTTCAAGCCGTCCACAATCACATGCTTGCCGCGGTATGCCAGCTCTTCGACAAGACCGAGGATCGGTTTATTGAAGAATTGAACCTCATCAAAAGCAACGACGTCCGCATCGGATGTTTCGCTGAGAATTTTGCCTACGAGCTCGTCAGTGAGATGCTTCGGAATGGAAATGGCCGGCAGCCGGTAACCGATCCGGCTGACGATTTCATCTTTTGCGTACCGTTGATCCTCAGCCGGCTTGTAAGCGATCAGCTTTTTCCGTCCATATTGCACCAGCTTTTGGCATCTGCGGATGAGTTCACCTGATTTTTCACTAAACATGGGTCCCGTAATCACGGTAATCCGTCCTCTATTCACTTGTATGCTCCTTTCCCACTTGAAGCAGGTCTTCACTGGATGAAGAATCACGAAAAATGGCGACTTTTATAGAGTACCACAATCCGTGGGGGGTGGCTATAGACATTTGCGGACTGGCTGTAAAGGACAGAAAGTGATAAGGTTAGGGATGAAAATGCAGGACGACGGAGGTTAAAACCATGCTTGAGAAGATTGAACATTATAAGGAAAGAATCGCCGAATTGTCGAAGGAGCTGGAGAAGGCGCCGGAAATCCAAACGCTCGTAAATGAGCTGCTGGAGGATTTGAGCCATTCCACGAAGCAGAACCATGCTTTACGGAGAACCATTCTGAAAAGCTCTTCGAAGGAATCGAGGATGTCCACCAAGCTGAGGGACGCTTTATACGAATAGTGTGAACGAAGGTTATTTTCCGTTTAAGATACACCAATTTCGCTTTCCCGTTATATGCTGTATCAGAAGTACATCAGATATGGTGGGGTGATGAAGTGGGGCGTCCCAGAAAAAAGCCGCAGGGCGGTTACAAAGCTCCTCCAAGAAAAAAGCCCCTTCGGGCTTCGATTACGTCTACGGAATTAAGTCCGCAGCAAATTGCTGTCGTGGGTGCTCTTCTCTCCGGCTTTTTCGTGGTGGAATCCGTGCTTTACAATCGCAATAACGAACTGAAAGTGATATTGACCAGCACTTCATTAACGGAGGAGCCGGTCTTGGGCAACAAGAAGCGGGAGGAAGAAGAAGATATCCCATTGGATGTCATCGCAAGCGGCCCGGATCTGATCAGTCCGCTGGCGATATTGTCTCAATCCCATTTGACGCGCAAACATTAAAAAACCCCACCACATATGAAAACTGAGGCGGGGTTTTGCTGTGTTTATGACGTGGGCTGCGCCGGAGGCTTCGGCTTGCGCTTTTCCTTGAACCTCGGTCCAACGTAATTCCGTTTGCGGTCGCGGTACAGAATCCATCCGCCGAGGAAGCTCATGCCTGCCACGAACAGCAGCAAGCCGAGAAGAAAATGACCCCAGCCGAATGCGGGATGGGCTACGCTCGCATCACCGTGGACCGAATAGAAGGCGAATACGGCGTCCTTCATAAATAAAAACCCTGTCATTGCCATCAATCCCGGTACGACCAGTATAAGGATTGCAATGAATCGGGAAACGATTAATTTCATATGGAAAATCCCTTCCTGTCGTTCTTTTTTGCTTATTCCTATCATAACGTTTTCATGAACTTCTGTCCATTTCGGCAGGCCTTAAGATTTGTATTGAAGGAAAAAGAGAGTACAATATAAAAGATACAAGGGTGAGACCATACATAGAGTTTATGGTGCAAATAAAATCAAATCAAATGAAAAATATATGTGGGGGATGGATATGACAATTACTTGTGACGTGGCAATTCTAGGAGGCGGTACTGGTGGGTACGTGGCGGCGATCCGGGCAGCACAGCTCGGCAAGCAGGTCGTCATTATTGAAGCGGACAAGCTGGGGGGGACCTGCCTTCACCGCGGCTGCATTCCAAGCAAATCGCTGCTGCGCAGCGCGGAAGTATATGCGGAGATTCGAGATAGTGAAAGCTACGGCATTGAGACGCAAGGAGCGACGCTGGTGTTCTCGAAAGTGCAGGAGCGGAAATCGGCCATCGTTGAACAGTTGCATCAAGGTGTGCAGTATTTGATGCGCAAAAATAAAATTCAAGTGCTCGAGGGCAAAGGACGCGTTACCGGTCCTTCGATTTTCTCTCCGAAAAGCGGAGCCGTCGCAGTCGAATTGGCGGATGGCGACATGGAGACGGTCGTAGCGACGAACCTCATTATCGCAACGGGCTCCCGTCCGCGCACGCTGCCGGGGTTGGAGCCTGACGGTCGTTATATTCTGACAAGCGATGACGCGCTGCAAATGGAGGCACTTCCGGAATCCATCATCATCGTCGGCGGCGGAGTGATTGGCGTCGAGTGGGCGTCCATGCTGAATGATTTCGGGGTGCAGGTCACGATTGTCGAAGCTGCTGACCAGCTCTTGCCTGCCGAGGATGAAGAGGTGGCTCGCGAGCTTCAGAAGCTCTTGGCTAAACGCGGGGTTGCCATCCATACCGGATCCACAGTACAGCCGGATACTTATCAGGCGAAGGAGGGGCAAGTCAGCCTGGACATGCGCAAGGGAGAAAAGAGCGAGAAGCTGACAGCTTCATGCATTCTCGTGTCTGTTGGACGTCAGGCGAACGTGGAGAATATCGGGCTGGAGAATACGGATGTGCGCGTGGAGCGCGGCTTTATCGCGGTGAATCCTTATCTGCAAACCGGAGAAGGCCATATTTATGCCATCGGCGATGTCATCGGAGGATTACAGCTGGCGCATGCGGCGAGTCATGAAGGCATTGCAGCCGTCAACCATCTTGCCGGTGAAGCCGTTCATCCGATTGCCCAGCATCTGATTCCGCGCTGCGTATATACCAGACCGGAGGTCGCAAGCGTGGGAATGACGGAAAAAGAAGCCCGCCAAAAGGGCATGGATGTCAAGGTTGGCAAGTTCCCTTTCCAGGCGATTGGCAAAGCGCTCGTGCATGGCAGCAAGGAAGGTTTCGTAAAGGTTGTAGCTGATGCTAAGACTAACGACATTCTTGGGGTGCAAATGATCGGTGCGCACGTGACGGATTTAATCAGCGAAGCGGCTTTGGCGCAGCTTCTGGATGCCACGCCATGGGAAGTGGGGCAGATGGTTCATCCGCACCCGACGCTTGCCGAAATCATTGGTGAAGGCATGCTGGCGGTGGATGGACTTTCGATCGGTTTGTGACCAGTTGATCGGGTACCGTCAGAAAAGTTTGAAAAACCTCCTTTTCTTTTTGGTGCGGGAAGGATTATAATAAGGTTAACCCAAGTCTTAGTACCAGGTTTTAATATCAGGTTAAGAAACTGGTCAAAGGCTTCATTAATAAGGAGGTACCTCGCATGAATGAACAAGGTACTGTTGGAACAGGGCATGAACATGAGCAGCTTGGTCTCAGCAACGGACAAGTGATTGACATGTACAGATATATGCTGCTCGCACGCAAGTTTGATGAGCGTAACTTACTGCTGCAGCGCGCAGGCAAAATTAACTTCCACGTCTCGGGCGTGGGTCAAGAGACCGCTCAGGTAGCCGCGGCATTTGCTTTAGACCGCGAGAAGGATTATTTCCTTCCCTATTATCGCGACTATGGTTTCGTATTATCGGTAGGCATGACTGCACGCGAACTGATGCTTTCGGCTTTTGCGAAGGCGGAAGATCCGAACAGCGGCGGACGTCAAATGCCAGGACATTTCGGTTCCAAAAGACTTCGTATCGTGACCGGCTCCAGTCCGGTCACCACTCAGGTTCCACACGCGGTAGGCGTTGCGCTTGCTGCCAAAATGAGAAAGCAGGAGCTTGTTTCCTTCGTTACCTTTGGGGAAGGTTCCAGCAACCAGGGCGATTTCCACGAAGGCTGCAACTTTGCCGGCGTGCATAAGCTGCCTGTCATCTTTATGTGCGAAAACAACCAATACGCGATTTCCGTTCCGCTTCATAAACAAATCAGCGGCAAGGTGAGCGACCGCGCGCTCGGATATGGATTCCCGGGCATTCGCGTGGACGGCAATGATACGCTGGCCGTATACAAGGCGGTGAAGGAAGCCCGCGAACGGGCGATCCGCGGTGAAGGACCGACGCTGATCGAAGCGATGATGTACCGCTTGTCCCCGCATTCCACCTCCGATAATGATTTGGCATATCGGACCAAAGAAGAAATTGAAGAAAACTGGAAGAAGGACGGCATTGCCCGGTTTAAAACCTACTTGATAAACTGCGGTATCTGGGATGAAGCCAAGGATGCGGATCTGCTGGAACAGGTATCCCTGGAAATTAAGGATGCGACCGAATCTGCGGATAAAGCTCCTTATCCGAAACCGGAAGATACGCTGCTGCATGTCTACGCGGATGATCGTAAAGAGGGGGAAACCACATGGCAGTAATGGAATATATCGATGCGATTCGTCTAGCCATCAAGGAAGAGATGGAGAAGGACGAATCGGTATTTGTTCTTGGTGAGGACGTCGGTGTCAAAGGCGGCGTGTTTACGACGACCAAAGGCCTATTGGATCAGTTCGGCGAAGAACGGGTCTTGGATACACCCCTGGCCGAGTCGGCTATTGCCGGTGTTGCCATTGGTGCTGCCATGGTCGGCATGAAGCCGATCGCGGAAATGCAGTATTCGGATTTCATGCTGCCGGCTACCAACCAAATCATTAGTGAAGCGGCCAAGATCCGCTATCGCTCTAACAATGACTGGAGTTGTCCTGTCGTGGTCCGCGCGCCGATCGGCGGCGGCATTTTCGGCGGACTGTACCATTCCCAATGTCCGGAATCGATTTTCTTCGGCACGCCGGGTCTGAAAATCGTCGCTCCGTTTACGGCATACGATGCCAAAGGCTTGTTGAAGGCTGCGATTCAAGATCCGGATCCGGTTCTTTTCTTCGAAAATAAAAAATGCTACAAAATGATCCAGGGCGATGTGCCCCTTGAAGATTACACCGTACCAATCGGAAAAGCCAATCTGCTGCGCGAGGGAGCGGACATTACCGTGATCGGCTACAGCATGCCGCTTCATTTCTGTCTGCAGGCGGCCGAGGAGCTGGAGAAGGAAGAGGGCATCACGGCGCATATTCTTGATCTGCGCACGCTGCAGCCGCTCGACCGTGACAGCATCATAGAAGCCGTCCGTCAGACCGGCAAGGTGCTGATCGTTCATGAAGACAACAAAACCGGAGGCGTCGGCGCCGAAGTCGCGGCCATTATTTCGGAGGAGTGCCTGTTTGATCTGGACGCTCCGATCATGCGCTGCTGCAGCCCGGATGTGCCGGCGATGCCGATCAGTCCACCTATGGAAAAGTTCTATATGCTGAGCAAAGACAAAGTCAAAGAAGCCATGCGTCAATTGGCAATCTACTAGGGAAGCTTAGGGGTGAAAACATGTCAGAACATCAAAATTTAACCGATGTGGTGATGCCGCAGCTGGCTGAATCTCTGGTTTCAGCGACGATTGCCAAGTGGCTGAAGCAGCCGGGGGACAAGGTAGAGCAGTATGAACCGATCTGTGAGGTTGTTACCGATAAGGTAAACGCCGAAATTCCTTCCACCATAGACGGCGTTATGGCCGAGTGGGTGGCTGAGGAAGGCCAGAAGGTCGCGGTGGGAGAGGTTATCTGCCGCATGGCGGTCGAAGGCCAGGCTCCAGCACCTATCCAACATCATCAAGCACAGCAGGATACGCAAACGAATGCAGCAGCTGAACTTACAGGCGATCAGTCGATGAGAAGCCGATACTCACCTGCCGTTCAGTCGCTGGCAGCCGAGCATGGAGTCAACTTGAGCATGATTCAGGGCACCGGTATGGGGGGACGGATTACCCGCAAGGATGTCTTAGCTTTCGTGGAAAAGGGCGGCGCTGCCCGTCCGCAAGCAGGAACCGCTTCGGAAGTCAAATCTCCGTTCAAGGACCTGCCGCATGCCAACCCTGCCGTTACGCCGGAGCAGTATATTCCGAAGCCGCCGCAGCCGGAAAGAAATTCGGGACTGCATATGTCCGAATCTCCTAAAATTCCGCCGATCGAGGTGGAAAGAGGGGGCGAACGCGAAACGCTGATCGACGTAACGCCGATCCGTAACGCGATTGCAACCAACATGCGTCAGAGCGTTTCCGAAATTCCGCATGCGTGGACCATGGTGGAAGTGGATGTGACGAACCTCGTGCTTTTGCGCAACAAGCTGAAGGATGAATTTAAGCGCAGAGAAGGGTATAATTTAACGTATCTGGCATTCTTCCTGAAGGCTGTCGTGAATGCGATCAAGGATTATCCGATCATGAACTCTGTGTGGGCCGTGAATAAAATTATCGTCAAACGCGACATTAACATCTCGCTGGCCGTTGGCACGGAGGATTCGGTCATGACGCCAGTCATCCAACGAGCGGACCAGAAGAACATCGCCGGACTAGCGCGCGAGATCGAAGAGCTTGCGAACAAAACCCGGCAAGGCAAGCTGAAGCTTGACGACATGCAGGGCGGTACTTTTACCGTGAACAATACGGGTTCCTTCGGATCGATTCTCTCTTATCCGATTATCAACTATCCACAGGCCGCGATTCTGACGTTCGAATCGATTGTGAAGAAGCCGGTCGTCATCAATGACATGATTGCGGTCCGCTCCATGGCCAACATCTGTCTGTCTCTGGATCATCGGATTCTCGACGGGGTGATCTGCGGACGCTTCCTGCAGCGGGTGAAGGAGAATATCGAAGCCTATACGCTGGATACCAAAGTATATTAATCATTCATCATCTGGAGAGGGCGTGAATCATTTATGAGCAAAGCACTTCATGTTTCGTATACGCCGATGATGGGCTATGATGCAGCTTGGGATTTGCAAAAATCGATCGTAAAAAGCATTGACCTTGGAGAGCAGCAGGATACCCTGCTGCTCTTGCAGCATCCGCCAACCTACACCATTGGTTCACAGCGGCATCCTGAGCATCTGCTATTAAGCAAGGAACAGCTGGAGGAGCAGGGCATCGGTTTGTTTGAGATTGACCGTGGCGGCGACATTACATACCATGGGCCCGGGCAGTTGGTCGGATACCCTTTGCTTATGTTGGAGGGGGCGGGACTGGATTTGCACGCCTATTTGCGCGATTTGGAGCAGGTCGTGATCAATTACTTGGGGCACTACGGCATCGAGGCGGGTCGTAAGCCGGAATATACGGGCGTGTGGGTCGGTGATCTGAAGGTGTGCGCTATCGGAGTGAAATTTAATAAATGCCGAAGCCGGCGCGCATTCGTGACAAGTCACGGATTTGCTTTCAATATCAAGGCAGGGATCGGAGAGCAGGGCTTTAAAGGAATTATTCCTTGCGGCATCCAGGAGTATGGGGTCACCTCGCTCGAGGAGTGCACCGGCATGACGTTTACCGTAGAGCAAGTGGCGGAGGAAATTGTACCGTTCTTTACCGACATTTTCGGATTTGAGGCAGTGAAAGACCCGATAAATGAAACGGCCCGCTGAATCAGCGGGCGATCAGGGATTCAACGACTCCGAAAATAACGGAACCGAACATGGCGATCAGCATCAGGTAAACAAAAACACGGAACCATTTCTTATTTTGCATAGCTTCTCCTTTTCAGATTTAAGATTTATGGGTGCAGTAATGAATTCTGTTGGGCAGACTGCTATGTTTATTGTAACTTAACCAGGAGAGAGAGGAAAGTCCAATGATCAGACAAGACCGTTTAGTGGAAGAATTTATGGAGCTGGTACAGGTAGACAGCGAAACAGGGCATGAGGAAGAAATCTCTGCCTTGTTGAAGAAGAAATTCGGTGATTTGGGTCTCCATGTGATGGAAGATGACTCCAAGGAAAGAACGGGGCACGGCGCGGGAAATTTGATCGTGACGATGGAAGGCAAGGCGGGAAGTACGGCACCGAAGCTGTTTTTCACCTGCCATATGGATACGGTAGCACCGGGTAAAGGAATCAAGCCTACGCTTCACGAGGACGGCTGGATTACGAGCGACGGCACGACGATCCTTGGTTCTGACGATAAGGCCGGGATTGCGGTGTTGTTCGAAGCCATTAAAGTGCTGAAGGAACATCAGATTGAGCATGGTCAGATCCAATTCGTCATTACAGTAGGCGAGGAATCCGGATTGCTGGGAGCACGCTGCATGGATCCGAAATACCTGGACGCGGAGCTTGGTTACGCCATCGATTCCAATGGAGAAATCGGCGCCATCGCGGTTGCGGCACCCACCCAGGCTAAAATGAAAATGAAGATTTTCGGCAAGTCCGCCCATGCCGGCGTGAATCCCGAAGACGGAATCAGCGCGATCCAGGTTGCTTCCAAAGCGATTTCACGGATGAAGCTCGGCCGGTTGGACCATGAGACGACCGCCAACATCGGTAAATTTGCCGGGGGCGGCGCCACGAACGTGGTATGCGATTACGTTGAGCTTGATGCGGAAGCGCGCAGCATTGTTCAGGATAAAGTAGAGCGGCAGATCGAGCATATGCGGGAAGCGCTGGAAAGCGCCGCTTCGGAATGCGGGGCAAAATGCGAGTTTATCAGTGAAATCGTGTATCCTGCATTTAACTTTGGCGAGGATGACGAGGTCGTTCAACTGGCTCAGCGTGCGATTCGAAGCATCGGCCTCAGCAGCCGGACGTTCCATTCCGGCGGGGGAAGCGATGCGAATATTTTCAACGGCATGGGCGTCCCTACAGTCAATTTGGCGCTCGGCTATGAAGATATTCACACGACGAAAGAACGGATTCGCGCGGTAGATATGGCAAAAGCAGCGGAAATGATCATCAGCATCATTCGCGAGACAACGAAATAAAACTGAAATACAATAATAGGCTATTCTCAGGCGGCCCATGTAAAGCCGGCTGAGAATAGCCTTTTTCATGCTTATTAATGTAACATGGCGGCAGAGGTAGCCTGGTGATTGCGCTGCTGGGCAGGCGTCCATTCCGTATGCCACTGCGTAATGTTAAGGATGTGGAGTGCGCGGGTAATGTTGCTGAGATAGCGGTCGATTTTCATGAACGTTTCGCTGCCGATCACGCAGCTTTCCATCTTGGAGATCAGAGATCGATGGGTCTGCTGCAGATAGCAGGAAGCTGCGCCGAATCTAGCTGGTGAATGATTGGGATCCGTACTGTATATCGCTTCGAAGATGGCGGCGGCTTCCTCGTATTTACCGGTATCGTACTGAATTTCCGCAGCGATGAAACAAAGGTCGAGGGAGATCTGACTACGCTCGTAAAGCGGAAGCTGATCCATTTCCGCGATCCGATTCGCGGCCAATTCACGATAACCTTGCTGATACAAGGTATATATCAATTCATTGTACTCGTGTGGGGTAGGACTGGACAAGATGGCGAGAGCTTCATCGATTTTTCCAAGTGCGATGGCTGTTTTGGCTGTTTCTAAGGCTTCATACCGTGACAAAGCTGGCATGCCGTTTCCTCCGTTCATACCGTATAGGCAGCATTTGCATACATTGATAACTTCTGTAACCCGGATGATATGCTGGGCGGTCATCAGAAGAACGCGCTCCTGATGAATCGCTTTCCTTGATAATAAGGCGAGCGCTTCCTTGAATTGGTTTATGTAAATAAGACAAAGGATATAATGGACTAAATTGTTTTCTGTCCAGCCTTTCGACTGCATGCTGGCAGCGTAGATTTCAGTGGCTGCATGATAAGCTCCAAGTAACCTGAGAGCCTCCGCTACGGGGATGGCATGATTCTGGATTGACGCGGATGCGATGGCAGTAAGCCTGAGGGTCAAATCATCATCAGTCATTCCGGCCCGGTAGAGCATGTCTCCGATTTCCACCAGAGCCTCAATGATGTAGCCGTTATGGTTCAAGCACTGCTCGAATGCCGCTGCGGCTTGGGAGGATTGGCCGAGCAGCCGGAGCTGCTTGCCGTATTCCAGCCAGCACAAGGGTTCATCAAAGGTATGCTCCTTGCTGCCTTCAGGACTCCGGGATGCGTAAGACAGGGCTTGCTCCAGGCTTGCAGCGGCCTCGTCCATCATACCGCGGGAGCGGTACCATATTCCTAATTTATAATGTAATGTAGAAGATTCGGGCTGGGATTTTAGCAATAAAGATAAATGACCTTTGTTCATAATGAACCCTCCGCTATATATAACAACTTTATCTGTTCAGAGTTATAGGAAGCGAAAGAAAAAATATAAAAATCCAAAAAAGCGTGACATTTCTCACATTTTTTGAGAATTTTCTTATGGATTAGGGATTAAAGTCGCAGTTTAGCCTCTTTCGTTTCCTTTGGAGTCCTTCAGAATTTGTGCCAGCGGAGTGAGCGGTTCTGTTTCCTGCATCCATTGCTTCAGCATGATTCGAATTTGCCATGCCTTCCCAGTCATATGAAAAGAGGTTTTCGTACGATAGCTCTTCATTCGCTTCCCTTCTTTCAGCTTGAAGTTTGTTATAATAACACCATATGTATCAGCATGGACAAACATGCACGTTTTTAAAATGAAGGAGAGATGAGACGTTGAAACCTATTTCGAACCAGAATTCAAAACTTGACGAAGTGACAGTCTCGACCAAGCCCGTATTCGACGGGAAAATCATTTCCTTGCAAATCGATACGGTAAAGCTGCCCGATGGAAGTACCGCCACCCGAGAAATCATCAAGCATCCGGGAGCCGTGGCTGTACTTGCCGTTCATGGAGATAAAATCGTAATGGTGGATCAGTTCCGGCAGGCCATGGGCCGCTGCGGGCTGGAAATTCCGGCTGGAAAGCTTGAAAAGGATGAGAATCCTCTTGAGGCAGCAAAACGGGAATTGCAAGAAGAGACCGGGTATGTATGCAGCAGCATTCGACTTTTACATTCCTTCTATACGTCTCCGGGTTTTGCGAATGAGATCATACATTTGTATGTCGCGGAGGATTTGGCCAGCGGCGATGCCGCTCCCGACGAGGATGAGTTTCTTGAAGTGTATGAGCTGACCCTGGAGGAAGCGGAAGAAGCGGTCCGTTCCGGACGAATCAGTGATGCCAAGACGGTGATGGCCATTTATGCTTGGAAGCTGAAACTGGCGACAGGGACATTCGGATTATGAACCGGCCGTTGACCAAACCATATACAGAAGGCTTTGCTCTGAACGAATTTTATGCCGATCTGCACATTCACATTGGGAGATCCACTTCCGGACAGGCCGTTAAAATCAGCGGCAGCAAGGATTTGACCTTCGCGAATATTGCCAGGGAGGCAGCAGAGCGCAAAGGCATCGATCTGGTCGGCATCATCGACTGCCATTCGCCGGAAGTGCAAAAGGACATTATGGACTGCCTGCATAACGGGGAAATGACCGAGATTGCGGATGGAGGGATCTCCTACCGGGGGACGACGATTTTGCTGGGGAGCGAAATCGAAATTTATGAAGAAGGCAAGGGCGCTGCGCATCTGCTCGCCTATTTTCCGAGCCTGAAGGTCATGCAGCATTTTACGGCGTGGATGTCCAAGCATATGAAAAATGTGAATCTCAGCTCCCAGCGGATTTACGTGCCTGGGCGTCAGCTGCAGGAGGAAATATACGCTCGGGGCGGGATCCTGATTCCTGCGCATGTCTTTACGCCTCACAAAGGCCTATATGGCAACGTGACCCCGAAGATGTCTGAAGTGCTGGACTTGTCCATGATCAGCGCCGTTGAGCTTGGGCTCAGCGCCGATTCCGACATGGCAGGGCATCTTTCCGAGCTTGACCGATACACCTTCGTAACGAATTCGGATGCCCATTCTCTAGGCAAGATCGGCAGGGAATACAACCGCATTCGAATGAGTGAGCCCAGCTTTAAGGAGCTTATGCTGGCCCTTGAACGTTCTGAGGGACGGGCGGTGACAGCCAATTACGGGTTGAACCCCCGTCTGGGAAAATACCACCGCACATACTGTCTCGGCTGCAGCCGCATTTTGGATCAAGCCGAGGTGATCACCGGCGTGTGCCCGTACTGCGGCGGATCCAAAAAGGTACTGGGGGTTCTCGACCGGATATTGGATATCGCTGACCGAAAGGATTCCGAGATGCCCTCCCATCGCCCGGCCTATCATTATCAAGTTCCGCTGGAATTTATTCCGGGTCTTGGAAAAGCGACGATGGAGAAGCTGCTCGCCCGTTTTGGAACGGAAATGTCTATCCTGCATCAAGCCGACGAGGCGGAGCTTTCGGAGGTCGTCGGGAAGAGCATGGCCGGTCAGATCATCCAGGCAAGAAACGGCACGCTGTCTCTCGTTTCCGGTGGGGGCGGCACGTACGGGAAGGTCGCAGCACCAAGCGAGTGACAAGGGCATAGTTTGGAGCTTGTCTTCATAGAGTAGAGGTATGTGATAGGAAGGGGGAATCCTGTATGCGAACTTTCCGCCATACCTTGAAGGAGCAGACGATTCTTTATATTTTCGTTGCCGTGCTGTTTCTCGTCGGAGTCATCTTCGGGGCGCTTATGGTGAATGCGTTGTCGCTCGAACAGCAGCAGGATTTGGGACGGTATCTTCAAAATTTTTTCCTTACCGTTGATCAAAGCGAAACCGGGACGGTGGCAGCAGATTCGTTCTGGAATATCGCGGGGCTGCATTTGAAGTGGGTCGGTTTAATCTGGTTTCTGGGACTCTCTGTCATCGGTCTGCCCGGAATTCTTATTTTAGATTTCTTGAAGGGCGTTTTGGTCGGATTTGCGGTCGGGTACCTGGTGGGTCAATTTTCATGGAAAGGCCTGCTTTTTGCGCTTGTAACCGTCGCTCCGCCGAATCTGATTATCATTCCGGTGCTGATCGTTTCCAGCGTATCTGCCATCGCCTTCTCGCTGCATGTGATCAAAAACAGGGTCATGATGCATAATCGTGTCAACGTGGTGCGTCCATTCGCGTCTTATGTCGGTTTAACGCTGGTCATGTGTCTGATCATGCTGGGCATTTCCTCGTTTGAAACCTGGGTGACTCCGGCCATGATGAGATGGGTTACACCGACGCTGCTGCAAACCGCCGGACTGCCCGGGATGTAAGTAAAATCGTTTGACTTTGCGGCGTAACTCCCCCTATAATGAAAGATGTGATATAGCAAAGGTGCAGTGATTTTCCTGTGGGGAGGGAGAAAATGGAAGCGCGGATCGATAAAATCAAACAACAATTGCAATCCCAGGGCTATAAACTGACACCCCAGCGGGAAGCTACCGTCAGAGTTTTGCTCGAGAATGAAGAAGACCACCTCAGTGCAGAGGATGTTTTCATGCTCGTCAAAGAAAAGGCTCCTGAAATCGGTCTGGCTACCGTATACCGTACCCTTGAGCTGCTCAGCGAACTGCATGTCGTGGAAAAGATTAATTTCGGCGATGGCGTTGCAAGATATGACTTGCGGACTGATACCGCAAAACACCACCATCATCATCTGATCTGCGTGAAATGCGGCAGCATGGATGAAATCCGCGAGGACTGGCTGGGACCGCTTGAAGAGCGGCTGGAACGCGAGTTTAATTTTACGGTTTCCGATCACCGACTTGATTTCCATGGGATTTGTTACCGCTGTAAGGATAAGGAAGAAAGTCAGCGCAGCGATGACAAGAAGTCGGATCATTAAACAATCGAATATGATCCTCCAAGATCACAAGCTCTCGCCGGCATTTCTGTCGGAGAGGGCTTTTTTGGTGACTTCAAGACAGGCTTGTCATATAACCCGATCCCGGTTCATAAGCTGGGAATAATGAGGATGCTGGCCGCAAGCCGGCTGCATTCTATTTGCCGGGAGCGTGATAATGTGATCATATCTGTGCGGAGATGCTTGTCGTCCTTGAAGTTTCTGATTGTGTTTGCGGCGCTTACCTATGCGCTGTACCAGCTGTTTGGCATGATCGGCGCATGGATTACTCCGGTCGATCATTACCGGATCCCGGAGGGACATGCAGTGAAGGCGTTCCAGCCTTCAGACAAGGCCCGGACCGGCGAGATGATGGGAGACAGACTGCGGTTTTTCTACTGGTACGGTGAATAGTGGGGCAGCAGGCAGGGATATGGAGTTTCTTGTCGAATTGATGTAAGGATCAGCGAATCTATCCGAAGGAGCTTTTTCAACTTATGATGCAGTACGTTCAATCCTTCATTCGTTATATCGGTGATGAGAAGGGGCTGTCGCGTAATACGCTCGAATCCTATGAGCGCGACCTGCTGCAATTTTTCGGGTTTTTGGAGGAGCAGGGGATTGAGTCGGCAGACCAAATCAAGAAGTTGCATATTTCCATGTACATGAACGATATGAAAGGGCATGGCTTCGCAGCATCGACGGTGACGCGGAAGCTGGTATCGCTGCGTTCTTTTTTTCATTACATGGTCAAGGAATCTTTGCTGGAGCAGGACCCGACACTGTATATGGAAACGCCGAAACTGGAGAAGAAAGTTCCGCAGGTGCTGACAGTCGAGCAGGTGGAACGTCTTCTTGCGGCTCCGGATATTACGACCGCGCCCGGTATGAGGGATAAAGCGATGCTGGAGCTGCTGTACGCCACAGGCATGAAGGTGTCCGAGCTGATGGCACTGAACCTGGGAGACGTAAATCCGGATATGAAATTTATCCGCTGTACAAGCAGTTCGGGCAAAGAGCGGGTCCTTCCGATCAGCCGCATTTCGGCGGAATCCGTGGAGATTTACATCACACGCATGCGTCCGAAGCTGCTTCGAGAAGAACAGGAGAAGAGCCTGTTCATCAACAATCTGGGGTCCCGATTAACCCGACAGGGTTTTTGGAAAATATTAAAAAAATACGCCGCAGAGTCCGGCATCAACGGAGAAATTACTCCGCATACGCTGCGCCATTCGTTCGCGGCCCATTTGCTGGAGGACGGTGCGGATATCCGGTCGGTACAGGAAATGCTGGGGTATACTGACATCTCCGCCTCACCCCTCTATGGCGCCTTGACGAAAAAAGCAATGAAGGAAGTTTATGAGAGCCATCATCCGCGGGAGCGCATGCATTCAACCCAATTGAAGGAGAGATCTTCACATGACAACGATTAATCAGACAGTCATTCAAGAGGCAGCAGCTTATATTCAAGGCAAAACAGGAGTGAAACCGGAGGTAGGCCTCATTCTCGGCTCCGGTCTCGGGATCCTTGCGGACCTCATTCAGGACGGGATTTCGATTCCGTATCAGGATATCCCCCATTTTCCGGTGTCCACTGTAGAAGGACATGACGGAGAGCTTCTGCTCGGCAACATTGAAGGCCGTGCCGTTGTCATGATGAAAGGCCGCTTCCATATGTATGAAGGATACGGCCCTGAAGTGACCGCGTTCCCGGTCCGTGTAATGAAAGAACTGGGTGTTACAAGCCTGCTCGTTACGAATGCCGCCGGAGGCGTAAACATCTCCTATGAGCCGGGCGACCTTATGGTGATATCCGATCACTTGAACCTGACAGGTAAAAATCCGCTGGTAGGTCCGAATGACTCCGCGCTCGGGGTTCGATTCCCGGATATGTCCGAGGGCTACAGCCGCCGTCTGCGCAAGCTCCTCAAAGACACGGCGGAGTCCAAGGGTATTAAAGTCCAGGAAGGCGTGTATGCAGGCCTGCTCGGACCGACGTATGAAACACCTGCAGAAATTCGGATGCTTCGTACACTGGGCGCTGACGCCGTTGGAATGTCGACGGTTTCGGAAACAATCGTGGCACGCCATGCAGGTATTGAGGTGCTTGGCATTTCCTGCATCAGCAACATGGCTGCCGGCATCCTGGATCAGCCACTCTCGCATGACGAAGTCATGGAAACGACAGACCGCGTACGCGAGAAATTTTTGAGCCTGGTGCTCGCCGTCATCCCGAATATGTAATGAAGCGAGCTTAAGCGCGTGAGATCCACAGGTCATTGACCTGTGGATTTTTTTTGTTTTCCGAAATTTTCCTGAATACGCTCGGGTTTCATGGAATATTTTTCTGTCAACCTGCCGACACTGGAAAACAGCAGCAATATCAGAATTTGCAAACCGGAGAAGCACATGGGCAACTCTGGCCTACCTGCAGATTCTCATATCACTAATGACCAGAGGTCAGGAGGGGACTTATTTTGAGAAAGACGCTATTGGCAGTTGTGCTCGCTTTTTGCTTAACGGCTGCCGCATTTCCGCAGACGGGGTCTGCAGAGGAAAAGGCTAAACAGGCCGGGGCGGAGCTCGCGGCGAATGCGAAGTCCGCCATTCTTATGGATGCGGATACCGGAACGATCATTTATGAAAAAAACAGCCATGATAAACTGCCGCCAGCCAGCATCACCAAGATCATGACCATGCTGCTCACCATGGAGGCAATCGACTCAGGCAAGCTGAAGCTGACCGATATGGTCCGCACCAGCGAATATGCCGCATCGATGGGGGGCTCGCAAATTTTTCTGGAACCGGGCGAGGAAATGTCCGTCAATGAAATGCTGAAAGGAATCGCGATGGCATCCGGTAACGATGCTTCCGTCGCGATGGCCGAGAAAATCGGGGGAACCGAAGAAGCCTTCGTGCAGATGATGAATGACAAAGCGAAGGAGCTTGGGCTCACCGACACCCATTTTGCCAACTGTAACGGCTTGCCTGCGGAGAATCATTATTCATCCGCCCATGATATAGCGGTCATCAGCCGGGAGCTGTTAAAGCATAAGGACATTACCAAATATACGGGGTCCTATCAGGATTATCTGCGCAAAAATACGCAGAAGCCTTTCTGGCTCGTCAATACGAATAAGCTGGTGCGTTTCTATACGGGCGCGGACGGATTGAAAACAGGCTATACCTCGGAAGCGAAATTCTGTCTTTCCGCTACGGCGGTTAACGGTAATTTAAGAGCCGTAGCCGTGGTGCTGGGCGAGCCTAATACGAAAACGCGCAATGAAGAAGTGGCGAAAATGTTCGACTATATGTTTGCGCAGTACACGACACATACGATATTCAAGCCGGGAGATCCGATCGGAACGGTCAAAGTCAATAAAGGCAATGTGAAGGAATTAACGCTGAGCGCAGGTCAGAATTACAGCGTGCTGCTGAAGAAAAATGCTAAAGCCGAAGGCGTCCGTCACGAGCTGCAGGTGCCGAAAGAAATTCAAGCTCCGGTTCAGGCCGGCCAAGTGCTCGGTAAGCTGGTTGTTTACCAGGGCGACAAAGTTCTCAAGGAATTCGAGCTCAAATCTCCGGAACAAATCGGAAAGGCAAGCTGGTGGAAGCTGTTCAAGCGGACGACGGCCAAATTGTTTCTTGTAGATTGATAGCGGTTTTCTTCTAGTTTTGTCGGGGGGCAGGAATCTCATTTTACTGCGTAGAAATCCTTGTGCAAGACAGGAAGGAGAGTGAGCAGGCGTGAATCTGAAAGTGGAAATGGAGCATCATCGCAAAACACTGATTGTGCGTCTATCCGGCGAATTGGACCATCATACCGCCGATCATGTCCGTTTACAGCTGGATGAATCCATCCAGAGAGGACAAACGGAGCATTTGGTTCTTAGTTTCAAGGACTTGCAGTTTATGGATAGTTCCGGATTGGGCGTGATTCTGGGACGCTACAAGCTGATCAAAAGCAAGGGCGGCAAGATGGCGGTATGCGATGTGAATGAAGCGGTCTATCGTCTGCTGGACATGTCCGGGCTGTTCAAGATCATGCCTATTTATGATAACGAGGGTCAAGCGCTCTCGGGACTGGAGGTTGTGTCATGAAGGAGGAACAAGCTTTGCAGCGCAATTTCATGACGCTCCAATTTGCAGCCAAATCGGAAAACGAATCGTTTGCGCGGGTTACCGTCGCGGCTTTCATTTCCCAGCTTGATCCGACTATGGATGAGCTGAGCGACCTGAAAACGGTCATTTCCGAAGCGGTCACGAACAGCATCATTCACGGCTATAACAGTGATCCGGATGGTAAAGTGACCATTACCGCCGAGATCGTCGGAGATACGGTTACCATTACGGTTGAAGACAAGGGAGCGGGCATTGAGGATTTGGATCTGGCCCGTCAGCCACTGTACACGTCAAAGCCTGAACTGGAGAGATCGGGTATGGGCTTTACGATCATGGAGAACTTCATGGACGAATTTGAAGTTTCCAGCGAACCCGGCTCCGGTACATCGATCAGGATGAAGAAAAGGATTGAATCCAAGAAAGCTTTGTATAATTAGGGGTTGGGCGCCATGGATGCTGATGTGAAAAAACCTTCGCAGACCTATCTGGAAGATGCGGAAGTCAAACGTCTGATCGCACTGAGCCAGACCGGAGACAGCATGGCCCGCGATACGCTGGTAAACTGCAACATCCGTCTCGTCTGGTCCGTTGTACAAAGGTTCATGAACCGCGGCTATGAGCCGGAGGATCTGTTTCAGATCGGCTGTATCGGTCTGCTGAAGTCTGTTGATAAATTCGATTTGAGCTATGACGTTAAATTTTCCACCTATGCCGTTCCGATGATCATCGGGGAAATCCAGCGGTTCCTGCGCGATGACGGCACGCTCAAGGTCAGCCGCTCCCTGAAGGAGATGGCCAACAAGGTCCGCAAGAAGAAGGACGAGCTCTCGAAGCATCTCGACCGGCTGCCTACGATTAAGGAGGTAGCTGACGAGCTGGGCGTAACTCCAGAGGAGGTTGTGTTTGCCCAGGAGGCGAACAAGCCCCCGACCTCGATTCATGAAACGGTATTCGAAAATGATGGCGATCCGATCACCCTGATGGATCAGATTGCGGATGACTCCCAGGAGCGCTGGTTTGACAAACTCGCTTTGAACGAGGCGATCGACGGACTTTCCGAACGGGAAAAGCTGATCGTATACCTCAGGTATTACCGGGATCAGACGCAATCGGAGGTCGCATCACGGCTTGGCATATCCCAGGTGCAGGTATCGCGTCTGGAAAAGAAAATATTGCAGCTGATCCGCGATCAGATCGCGCAGTGAAGAAGGAACGGATAAGGAAATTTCCTTATCCGTTCCTTTTTTTATGATTACAGAATTTATAAATTTCAGCGAAGTTGAACCATTCTATAATCCCAAGAAAAACTTCAG
>NZ_BIMK01000014.1 GCF_004001045.1 Paenibacillus chibensis | reverse complement strand
TTTGAAGCTACGTCGATAGACGTTTTTCATATGAGCAAGCCTTGGTTTTCCTTTTCTTGGACAAATTGCAGCTATGGAGTAGAAAACGGTGATTTTTCCTATACTAACGACATTGAAGCAGCAAAGGAGTGATAGGAATGTCCATAAATCCGGCTCCTACGGTGTACCTGCAGCTGCGCAGCCGCGTGCCGATAACCCAGGGGAGGATTGTTACGCTCGGGCATGTAGCCCGCATTTTGAGCGACCCGCAGTGGGAGGCCCCGCTTCGCAATCTGGAGCTGGTTCAGCCGCATACCTGGGACGGGAATTTGTTACTTATCGATCTTATGCAAATCATTCCGAAGGTTCAGGAGCTGATCCCTGGCGTTATCATCGAACCGATCGGGCAGCATCATGTTCTCGTGGAGGTAATGGAAAAGCCGAGAAAGCCTTCCATGCTTCTGTTTCTGCTCGTATGGCTGCTCCTGTTTTTCGGTTCCGCACTTACGATCATGAACTTTCATGCAGACGTCAACATGCAGGAGGTTCAAATCCGTACGGTGGAGATGCTTACCGGCAAGCGGGACGAGCACCCGTACCTGTTCCAGACGGCATATTCGTTTGGCATCGGCTTCGGCATGGTCGTCTTTTTCAATCACTTGTTCAAGAAAAAATGGAACGAGGAGCCGACCCCGCTTGAGGTGGAGATGTACCTGTACCAGGAGAACATTGACCAGTATGTCGTAGCCCAGGAATATAAGCGGATGAAGGCTTCGCAAAATCCGGGTGATAAGCCTTGAATACCATGCTGGGATGGGTGGTTCAGATTCTGCTCGGCATAGCCGGCGGCATTGCGGTAGGGGGCGGGGTCATCGCACTGTTTATCGTACTCGATATGATTCCCCGTTTGGCTCAGTTGACCCGTTCCTATCATCGTGTTCATTGGTATGAAGGGGCGATGGTATCCGGCTCGCTGATCGGGACGGTGTTTGATTTCTGGAACTGGAAGATGGCGCTCGGTGCATGGTCCGGCTTCATTGTCGGCTTGTTTAACGGGATTTTCGTCGGTCTGCTGGCGGCAGCCCTGACCGAAGTGCTGAATGTGCTTCCGATTTTGGCGAAGAGGCTGCGGATGATCCATTATCTGTTTGGTCTTCTGATGGCGATGGTGACCGGAAAGGTAGCCGGATCGCTCTTTGACTGGTTTGTATACAGAAAGTAAGAAGCGAAAGGTGCGGAAGAAGGATGAGCAAGCATGAGAACGAAATAACCAGCCTGGAGGATTCGTCGGAACTTGCGATGCTGATGCAGTCCAGCGAACAGGATCAAGAAGCGAAGGGCGAGGGGCAGGAACAGGATGCGGACAAACACGATACAAGGAAAGCGGAAGGTGAAGGAAAGCCGGACGAGTCCTCCGGAGAAGGACAAAAGGAAGATAAAAGCAAACTTGAAGCAATAGGGAAAAAGCGGGAAGAGGAGCATTCCGACTCGGTTGAGGAGTCAGTTATCTATTGGCAGAAGAGCGACGATGTATCGGACAGCCTGGACCGGACGAAGGCGACGCTGAAGGAAGTCGTGGGGCTCGGGAGCTCGTTTGACATCGTGTTTCGCGAAATGACGCTGGCGGGGCAAAAAACCGGACTTTTTTTCGTGAACGGCTTCGCCAAGGACAATATCATGCTGGAAATTTTGAAGCGGCTGACCTATTTGTCCGTGGATCAGCTGTCGACGGATGCGCTGCGCTCTTTTTTCGAGTGCTACATTCCGCATATCCAGGTTGAAGTCGACAAAAAGCTGAGCTCGACGATCAACAAGGTTCTGATGGGGATGTCGGCGCTGTTTATCGAAGGCGAGCAGGCGGCGATTGTCATGGATACGCGTACGTTTCCCGTGCGCAGCCCGGAGGAGCCGAGCATCGAAAGAGTCGTGCGTGGAGCCAGGGACGGCTTTACGGAAACGCTGCTGAGCAATGTGGCACTCGTCCGGAGGCGTCTGCGCGATCCGGGCCTCAAAAGCGAGCTGGTCCAGGTGGGCCGTCGCACACGTACGGATGTATGTATTGCATATATTGATGATATCGTCGACAAAGTCCAGGTCGATTCCATCCGGGAAAAGATTAAGGGCCTGGACATCGAAGGGCTTCCGCTCGCGGATAAGCAGCTGGAGGAAGCCATCATCAACAAAGGCTGGCATCCCTATCCGCTCGTCCGGTATTCAGAGCGTCCGGATGTCGTTTCCTCCCATCTGCTGGAGGGTCGGGTAGCCGTGTTCGTCGACACTTCGCCCAGCGTCATGATCATGCCGACAACCTTTTTTGATTTGTGCCAGCATGCCGAAGAGAACCGGCAGACCCCGTTCATGGGCACGTATTTGAGATGGGTGCGGTTTCTTGGTATTTTCGCCTCCATGTTTCTGCTGCCGTTATGGATGCTCATGGTCGTGAACCCCGAGCTGAAGCCGCCGTTTCTTGATTTTCTCGGGCCGCATGACAAAGGTAAAATCCCTCTGATTGCGCAGTTCCTGTTGGTGGAATTCGGGGTGGATTTGCTCCGGCTGGCAGCGGTTCATACCCCTACGCCCCTTGCGTCGGCCATGGGCCTGATCGCTGCGATCCTGGTCGGGGACATTGCCGTCAAAACGGGATTGTTCGTCAATGAAGTGGTGCTTTATATGGCCGTCGCAGCCATTGGCATGTTCGCGACGCCGAGCTATGAGCTTGGGCTTGCCAACCGGATGGTCAGGCTAGTGCTCCTGGTGGCGGTAGCCATTTTCAAAGTGCAGGGCTTTATCGTCGGAACGACACTGCTGATTTTGCTGCTGACGCTGCACCGGTCGTACAATTCTTCGTATTTATGGCCATTTATACCTTTTAATGCAAAGGCGATGGCGAGCGTTTTATTCCGTTTTCCGCTGCTCGAATCCAAGAAAAGGCCATCCTTCAACAAAACGCGTGATAATACACGCATGGCTCCAAACCCGGATAATACGGATCAATCGTAGAAAAATACAAATGTTGTGCATAAAAATCCATTCAATCTCTTCCGTTGTCTGTTATACTGATGTAAAAGTTCAGATGGAATCTTTATACGTTCCACAGAAAGCGAAGGGATGCTGAATATGTTCTTACATGGTACAAGTCAAATAAATGCAGCCGGACATCTGGAAATCGGCGGATGCGACGTCACGGATCTCAAGGCCAAGTATGGAACGCCGCTCTACATTGTCGATGAAGAGCTCGTGCGCCAGCGCTGCCAGCAGTATGTAGCCGCATTCCGCGCATCCGGCCTGAAATTCCAGGTGGCTTATGCGAGCAAGGCGTTTTGCGTAATGGCTATGTGCCGTATCGCCGATCAGGAAGGCATGTCGCTTGACGTCGTTTCCGACGGAGAGCTTTATACGGCGCTTCAGGCGGGCTTTCCGGCCAAGCGCATTCACTTCCATGGCAACAACAAGACGCTCGAAGAAATCGAAATGGCGATCGATGCCGAAATCGGATGCTTCGTGGTGGACAACTTGGTTGAGCTGCATGTGCTCAATGCCGTGGCGGCGGAGAAAAACGTACGCGTCCAGATTTTGCTGCGCGTAACGCCAGGCGTCGAAGCGCATACGCATGAGTACATCTCTACCGGTCAAACCGATTCCAAATTCGGTTTTGATATCGGCAACGGCTCCGCATTCGAAGCCGTGAAGCTGGCATCCGAACAGTCCCATCTGGATCTGCTCGGCGTTCATTCCCATATCGGGTCCCAGATTTTTGAGGTTGAAGGCTTTGAAATGGCCGTTCAAAGGGTTGCTGAATTCGCGCAGCGGGTTCATGCGGATCTTGGCGTACCGTTCAAAGTGGTCAATCTGGGTGGAGGCTTCGGCATCCGTTATGTGGACGGCGACACACCGCTGGAAGTATCGCAGTATGTCAAAGCGATTACCGATGCCGTTAAAACGCATTTCTCCGGTTGGTCTGCCGAGGTGCCTGAAATCTGGGTGGAACCGGGACGCAGCATCGTTGGAGATGCCGGCACGACATTGTACACCTTAGGAACAAGCAAAGATATTCCCGGCGTTCGCAAGTATGTGGCCGTAGACGGCGGCATGACGGACAATCCGCGTCCGGCTTTGTACGAATCGAAGTATGAAGCTGTGCTCGCGAACCGGGCGAACGACGCTGTCGAAGAGACGGTTTCCATCGCGGGAAAATGCTGCGAGAGCGGGGATATGCTGATCTGGGATCTGGACCTGCCGAAAGTGAACAGCGGTGATTTGCTTGCTGTTTCCTGTACGGGAGCGTACAACTATTCCATGGCCAGCAATTATAACCGGATCCGCCGTCCAGCGGTTGTATTCGTGAACCAGGGCGAGAGCGATCTGGTCGTGCGCCGGGAAACGCTGCAGGATATCGTCGGCAACGACGTGGTGCCTGAGCGTATCGGCAAACAGGCTGTTTTGAAATAGCAAACCGCCTGAGAAGTAGGCAAGAATTGGTGAAGAACAAAACACAAAAAGGATTATTTCTGTATTGGGGAATGCGGAAATGATCCTTTTTGTGCCGCAAAGAATTGCAAATGAGCCTCAAAGTGAGATACAATCAGAACGTGATGAAAATTGGAGGACAAGCCCAATCCGGGCTGTCTGACTGCTAAAATTTGACGATTAGGAAGTGATCTTGCATGAAAAAAGGTACGATCGAACTTGAAAATGGTGGAGTAGTTGAAATAGAATTTCTGCCAGAAGAAGCACCAAACACGGTTGCTAACTTTGAAAAGCTTGCAAACTCCGGCTTTTATAACGGTTTGTCTTTCCACCGTGTAATCCCTGGTTTCGTAGCCCAAGGCGGATGCCCTAAAGGCAACGGAACAGGCGGCCCTGGATACACCATCGATTGCGAAACGTCTACCAATACGACGAAGCATACCAAAGGCGTATTGTCCATGGCCCATGCCGGCCGCAACACGGGCGGAAGCCAGTTCTTCATCGTATACGAACCGCAGCCTCACCTTGACGGAGTTCACACTGTTTTCGGCAAAGTGACCAAAGGCATGGAATATATCGATGCCGTTAAACAAGGCGACCGCATGAAAGAAGTTAAAGTGTGGGACGCTGAATAAGTTCATAGCATGAGGTTTTGAAAGCCGTCTTTTACTTGCTGCCGCAAGGGAAAGGCGGCTTTTTCATTCGTTTTTCTTTAGGGATGAAAGGACAGGTTCTTGCGATCGAAGGTTGCAATTTGGCGGATGCGGTGGTAACATTCCTTTTGAGAATGTGAACTGATTATTCAGGGAAGTTTTCTCGACAATTTTATAAACCATGATTGGTTGATCCTTCGGGGCAGGGTGAAATTCCCTACCGGCGGTGATGATGCGATATGCGATCCTCGGGCTGATGCCCGGGACGCGAATGCGTCTCAGTCCGTGACCCGGCCGCGTGTCCTTTAAGGCGCGCGTACGGTGGACCTGGTGCAAATCCGGGACCGACAGTATAGTCTGGATGGGAGAAGGAGAGGAAGCGCATGTACATATTTCATGCGATGCCCGCCAATAAAGCTATGGCACGAGTTGTCTTTACACACGCATTGCATGGTCAATGGATGTGATTGAAAGGCCTTGTTTCACTGTGACTCCTGTTTCGTTGACGAACAGGGTGAAGCGGGTTTCTTCAGGTTACCTCCATGCGGAGAGCTTATTTGAGCTTACCTAGTATGCGCGTGTTGATGGCGCACGATTGTTTGCCATTCCTTCCAAAGGAACGTACGCTAGAAGTACGAAGCTTTATTTGGGTATCTTCGAATGACTCTCAAGCCGCCCCCGGATGTGATCCGGGGGTTTTTTTGTTTTCATTTTTTACGGGAAGGGGGCTGGGACAAATATGGATCCGGTCGTGAACGATGAATTTTATATGTCGCTGGCTCTGGATATGGCACAGCGGGCCTTAGGACAGACCGGCATCAATCCGGTCGTAGGCTGCGTCATCGTCAAGAATGGCGCGCTTGTCGGTCTGGGGACGCATCTGCAGCGGGGAGGCGGACATGCCGAGGTCCATGCGGTTACCATGGCCGGATCGAACGCGGAGGGAAGCACCGTCTATGTGACGCTGGAGCCCTGCAGCCATTACGGCAAAACCCCGCCCTGCTGCGAGCTGCTGATCGGGGCCAACGTCAAGCGGGTGGTTGTGGCCTGCGAAGATCCGAATCCGCAGGTTGCCGGTAAGGGAATCGAAAGGCTCCGCCAAAGCGGCATCGATGTCGAGGTCGGTGTTTTAAGAGACAGGGCGGTCCGGCAAAACGAGATGTTTGCGAAATATATTACAACGGGTCAGCCCTTCGTCACAATCAAGACCGCAAGCACGCTTGACGGCAAGATTGCCTCTGAGACAGGGGACAGCAAGTGGATATCGAACGCGGAAGCGAGATTGCAGGTGCATGCCCTTCGTCACCGGCATCAGGCCATCATGGTCGGGATCGGAACGGTGGAGGCGGATGATCCAAGCTTGACGACCAGGCACGATGGAGTGGATGGACTGCAGCCCATCCGCATCATCGTCGATTCGAAGCTCCGGTTATCGCCGGAAGCCAAGATGTTCAGGGAAGGGAACGCTCAGGTGATCGTGCTGACGACGGAGCAGGCGGATCCGGCAAGGACCAAGCTGCTGTGTGATGCCGGAGCGACTGTGCATTCCTTTGGTTCAGGCCCCAGGGTAGATATGAAAGCAGCAATGGCGGAGCTGGGACGTATGGAGATCGGCTCCATCCTGGTTGAAGGCGGAGGAACGCTGAATGGGTCTCTACTGCAGGCACGATTGGTTGACCGGATCATTCTCTATATCGCTCCGAAGCTTATCGGCGGGAAGAATGCACCGGGCAGCTTCAGCTTGGAAGGTATCCGACATATGTCGGAGGCCATCACGCTGGGCTCGGTAATGATCGAGCAAATCGGCGACAACGTCTCCATATCGGGCATTCCGGTATGGCCGAGCTCATGATTGGAGGAGAGGAAGTCATGTTTACCGGATTGGTAGAAGAAATCGGCATCCTGGATAGCATTACGAGGGAAGGAGAAGCCATGGTGCTCGGCATTAAGGCATCCACGATCATGGACGATATCCGTATCGGCGACAGCATTGCGGTGAACGGCGTATGTCTGACGGCCACGAAAGTCGGCGTGGACGGATTTGCGGTCGATGTGACGCCTCAAACCTACCGGCATTCCAATCTGGCTTTGCTCAAGGCGGGCAGCCGATTGAATCTGGAGCGGGCCATGCAGGCGGACGGCCGCTTCGGTGGACATCTGGTCCAAGGGCACGCCGATATGACCGGTACGGTGCTCCGGATTGCCAAAGAACAGAACGCGGTACTGATCGATATTATGCCGGATCGTCCGGACATGGCGAAATATATCATCCCGCAAGGCTCGGTAACGGTGGATGGTATCAGTCTCACCGTGGCTGAAGCTGACGCAAAGAGCTTCAGGGTATCCATCATTCCCCATACGCTTGCCGAAACCGGGTTATCCGGCATTCGGGCGGGCAGCGTGGTGAACATTGAATGTGACATCATCGGCAAATATGTGCATGCCCTGCTGGGCTCACAAACTTCAAGGGGTGCGGCACGGCCGCAAGGGATTCGCATGGAGACGCTGGCAGAGAACGGTTTTGTGTGAGCATGAAGCATATGATTTTCACAACAAAAGGGGGAACTTGGCATGATGAAGGAATTCGCTTTTGATCCGATTGAAGATGCGATTGCGGAGCTTCAGCACGGAAATATCGTCATTGTGGTGGATGATGAGGACCGGGAGAACGAAGGCGACTTCGTTGCGTTGGCTGAGAAGGCGACTCCGGAGGTCATCAACTTCATGATAACCGAAGGCCGGGGGCTGGTTTGCGTGCCGATCACAAGAGAACGAGCCGAGTCGCTCGAGCTTTCACCTATGGCGGCCCGGAACACCGACCATCACGGAACAGCTTTTACGGTATCGGTGGATGAAACCAATACGACAACCGGCATATCCGCTTATGAACGCTCGTTGACGGCAAAGCGGCTGGCCGATCCTGCAGCTGGCGCGGATCAATTCCGCCGTCCCGGGCATATGTTCCCGCTGATTGCGAAAGACGGCGGCGTCCTGCGGCGCGCCGGCCATACAGAAGCTGCGGTGGATTTGGCAAGATTAAGCGGCTCAGCTCCGGCCGGGGTCATCTGCGAAATCATCAAGGAGGACGGCACGATGGCACGGCTGCCGGATTTGAGAATGATCGCGGAAAAGCACAGCCTGAAGCTGATTTCGATCCGGGATCTGATCGAATACCGCAATCAGCGCGAGAAGCTTGTCCGCCGCGAAGCAGAGGTCCGGATGCCGACGGATTTCGGCGTTTTCCGGGCGGTGGCTTACTCGAATGAAGTCGATGATAAAGAGCATTTGGCGCTTGTGAAAGGAACAATTACAGGCGATGCTCCTGTATTGGTAAGGGTTCACTCCGAATGCCTTACGGGAGATGTATTTCATTCCTTGCGCTGCGACTGCGGTCCGCAGTTCGCGGCTGCGCTTCGGCAGATCGAAGCCGAAGGGAACGGCGTACTGCTGTATATGAGACAGGAAGGCCGGGGCATTGGACTGATCAACAAGCTGAAGGCCTATGAGCTGCAGGAGCAGGGACTCGATACCGTGGATGCCAACCTGAAGCTGGGTTTCCCGGCAGATCTTCGCGACTACGGGATCGGCGCGCAAATTCTCAAAGATCTGGGCATTCGGCAGATTCGCCTATTGACCAACAATCCGAGAAAAATCAAGGGACTTGAAGGCCACGGCCTGGAAGTTGTCGAACGCGTTCCGATTCAAATGGAGGCCGGCGAGGACAACAGCCGGTACCTGCACACCAAACAAACGAAGCTCGGTCATATGCTGAGCAAGGAATCATAATAAAATAAAAGAGAGGTAGATCATATAATGGCACATACTTTTGAAGGAAATCTCGTTTCAAGCGGACTAAAATACGGAATCGTGGTCGGCAGATTCAATGAATTTATTACCAGCAAGCTGCTCGGCGGCGCTTTGGACGGACTGAAGCGGCACGGTGCCGGCGAGGACGAAATGGATGTGGCTTGGGTACCGGGGGCGTTCGAGATTCCGCTGATTGCGAGCAAAATGGCCGAAAGCGGCAAGTATGACGCCGTGATTACGCTCGGAACCGTCATCCGGGGAGCGACGTCCCATTATGACGTGGTCTGCAACGAGGTTGCCAAAGGGGTAGCGGCAACCAGCCTGAAAACCGGAATTCCGGTCATTTTCGGTGTATTGACGACGGACAGCATTGAGCAAGCCGTCGAGCGTGCTGGCACCAAAGCAGGCAATAAAGGCTACGATGCAGCCGTATCAGCCATTGAAATGGCGAATCTGAACAAACAGTTCAAATCAATATAATCAGCTATTCTTGTCTTTGGAAATGAGAACCCAATAGAATAATGCTATTTTATGGGCGAATGTCCACAACTTACTGGGCATAATCGCAGGATAATATCGATGGCTAGACCTGCCCAGGCTTGACGAAACCGAATAAATCATGCTTATTTAAATGTAGTGCCTTTACACGGGGCACTATATTTTTTTAATATAGTAGTAGGAAAAATGTTTGCATGATAAACAGGCGTTGTGATAGAGATCATGCACGATATTGCTTATATTATGGACGGAGGATAGGCCGTGAACACAGTATTATATAAACTGGAGACGTTTGAGGGTCCGCTCGATTTGCTGCTTCACCTGATAGACAAAGCGGAAATCAATATCCAGGATATCCCCGTCAGTGAGATTACCGACCAATACATGGAATATTTGCACAGCATGCAGGAGCTGGAGCTGGATATTACGAGTGAATTTCTGGTGATGGCTGCCACGCTGCTTTCCATTAAATCGAAGCTTCTTCTGCCGAAGCCTCCGGTCTTCGAGATGGACGAATTTGATTTCTACGAAGAAGAGGATATTGACCCGCGAGCCGAGCTCGTTCAGAAGCTGATCGAGTATCGCAAATACAAAGGCATTGCCAAGCATTTGCAGGAGAAGGAACTGGAGCGGAGCATGATTTATGCCAAGGAACCTGAGGATCTGACCCCTTGGGTACCGGCGGTGACTGAAAATCCGGTCAAAGGACTCCATGCTGCCGATCTTGTGGCGGCGTTCCAGAAGGCTTTGCGCAAAGCGGTTAAGCGGACCAGTTATACCCGGATCCAGCGGGACGAGATCTCGGTCAAGGACCGGATTCGCCAGGTTGTCAACGTGCTTGAACAGTCCGGGAAGGGCGGCAAGGTGCTGTTTTCCCGGCTTTTGCATGAAGATATGGTAAGGCATGAGATCGTTGTGACGTTCCTCGCGATTTTGGAGCTGATGAAAATGAAGCAAATTTTGTGCTATCAGGAAAAGCTGTTTGACGATATCGTGATGGAATGGAAGGGAGGGGAGCAGTTTCATGGACTTTCCGAAATTGAAATCGATTATTGAGGGGCTGCTGTTCCTCGCGGGGGATGAAGGGCTTACCGTGAAGCAGATCGCGGAGATTGTGGATCACCGGCCCGAGCTGGTGTCTGATGCCCTTACGGAAATGAAGGAGGATTTTGAGCGGCAGCAGCGCGGCATTCAGGTGATGCAAATCGCCGGGAGCTACCAGCTGACGACGCTCGGGGACCATGCCGAATATTACGAAAAGCTGGCGTACTCGCCTTCACGTTCTTCCTTGTCTCAAGCTGCACTTGAAACGCTGGCCATCGTAGCCTACCGCCAGCCGATTACGCGCGTGGAAATCGAGGAGATCCGCGGGGTCAAATCGGAGCGTGCGATTCAAACGCTGGTACATAAAGATCTGATCGAAGAGACGGGAAGGGCGGAAGCGATCGGACGCCCGATTCTTTACGGAACGACGAAAGCCTTCCTTGATTATTTTGGACTGCCCAATCTTCAGGCGCTACCGGAGCCGCAATTGTTTGAAAGCACGGAGAATCTGGAGGAGGAAACGCAGCTGTTATTCGAGAAATTGGACGGCAGACAACTGACGTTTGATGACGTGGACTGAGTTATGCCCGATGACCGGCAATCTATGAAAACATAGATGCCGGTTTTTTGTTGTTTCGGGCTACCCGAATCTTTTCCAGCCTTCTATGCCATACTATGTCCGAAGACAACGATGGTAAATCTGGGGGGCTCTACCGTGTGGATTGCGCTGGCTGTTATTGCCGTTATGATCATATTGTTATTCATTGCCGCCATGTCGAACATCACGTGCACCGTTCAATACAACAAGATGGGCAAGGACGATAAGGCGATGCTGGATATCTACATGCTGTACGGTATGGTCCGGTTTCATTATGAAATGCCAAAGCTCGTGTTTGAGAATATGAAAAAGGGCTTCCTTCTTAAGCTGGAAAAAAGCAATAACATCAGACGAAATTCGGGAAGCACGTCCCACACGCGGATCAACAAGGAAAAAGCCGAAATGTGGGCTTACGACATCCGTGTTCTTTTAAGATCAACCGCTGCTTTAAAAAAATGGCTGCAGCGCACCTTTGCCCATGTCCGCATTCATGAACTGAGCTGGTCCACCAGCTTTTCCACCGGGGAGGCGGAATGGACCGCGATCGCGACCGGTGTGCTTTGGAGTTTGAAGACGACGCTGATCGGCTGGTTATCCTTTCAGGTTCGCATGAAAAGCTCCCCCCGTATTGCCGTCGTTCCCGAATTTAAAGACGAGCTTTTATTTGCGACGGATTTTTACTGTGTATCGAGACTGTCGTTCGGCTATGCCATTTATGCAGCCTTCATCCTGGTTTACCGCATTTTGAAGGTGGAGGGCGGTTTAAGCGATGGTTCCGTATGTATCGCAAAATGAAGGGGAACGGCCATAAAGTTCCAAGCGTTTAATGCGGCCTGAGGGCATTGTCTGCTACATACTCGATATGAATGTGGGTAAACTAACTTGCGAAATGACCTTATTTAAGCATCATGAAGGAGGAAACAGCAAATGTCCGAACATCCAATTCAAGGCCTTATGCAGACCGCTATGGAAAACATCAAGGGCATGGTCGATGTGAATACGATTGTGGGCGATCCCGTTCAAACGCCGGATGGCAGCGTCATTCTTCCGATCAGTAAGGTGGGATTCGGCTTCGCGGCGGGTGGCAGCGATTTTAACGGCGAATATGCCGGCAAAGACGTGCACGCAAGCGGTCAAAACCAGACGGATCTCAAAAACTCGATGCCTTTTGGCGGCGGCAGCGGCGGCGGCGTATCCATTCGTCCGATCGCGTTCCTTGTCGTTGGCAAGGAGGGCGTGCATATCGTGCCGCTGGATAACCAGACGCATCTGTTCGAGAAGCTAATCGATTCCGCGCCGATGATGGTAGAAAAAATCCAGTCGATGTTTCAAATGAACTCATCCGCTGCCGGTGTGAATGCAACGACGCACAGGCATGTAGAAGATCCGGATCCGACGTTTTACTGAACCTAGCCCGTCCCCTTCCAGCCGGAGGGGATTTTTTTATGATATCTGAAAATAAAGCATTCGAGGCGGCCTGTCAAAATGAGCGGTGCATATCAACCCGAAGACAAGCATATACTTGTACAAGATTTTCAAGAATACCGGAGGAAAGATAACCATGTGGATAAAATCGATCACCCGCTGGATCGTCGCGGCAGCGCTGATGCTGACCTGCAGCGTTCCCGTTTCCGCGCAAAGCGGTCAGGCTCTTCCCGAATTACATACGCACGCCCAGGCAGCGGCCTTGATAGATGTCACCTCTGGGCGCCTATTGTATTCGGCGCACGGCGATGACGAGCTGCGGATCGCCAGCCTCACCAAAATCATGACAGCCATTGTCGCGATTGAACACGGAGATTTCAAAAAGCCGGTCAAAGTGAGCAAGAACGCTTTTGGCAAAGAAGGCTCATCCATATATCTCAAGCTGGGTGAGGAAATGACTCTGGAAAACATGCTCTATGGCTTGATGCTTCGTTCAGGGAACGATGCTGCCACCGCCATCGCCGAGCATGTCGGCGGTTCAGAGGAAGGCTTCGTCTATCTTATGAATGAGGAAGCGAAGCAGCTCGGGCTGGCGCATTCCCATTTTGCCAATCCCCATGGACTGGATGCGGATGGGCACTATTCCTCGGCTAATGATATGGCCAAGCTCACAGCTTACGCGCTTCATAACCCGCTATTTCGGGAGATCGTGAAAACGCCCACGAAAAAGGCCCCAAACCCGAATGAGTCCTGGGATTACAAGTGGGATAACAAGAACAAAATGCTGAGGCTGTACGACGGAGCGGACGGAGTCAAGACAGGGTATACGAAAAAAGCTTTCCGCTGCCTGGTCAGCTCCGCTACAAGAGGCGGGCAGCAGCTGGTCGCCGTGACGCTGAACGACGGTGATGACTGGAATGATCACGGCAAAATGCTGGACTACGGTTTTGAATATTTCCCTTTAACTTCATTAATGGAGAAGGGAGAGCCCGTAAAAGGCTATGATTTGGTCGTCAGCAATACGTTTCAATATCCATTCGGACCCAGCGAGAAGGAAAAGGTAGAGAACAAGCTTGTTCTTCATCAGGCTGCCAGGGAGGGCAGTGCGGACACAAGCTTTGGGCTGCGCGGGGAAATCCAAATTTATTTGGAAGGCAGACAAATCGGCACCGTTCCGGTTTATCAGAAAGGAAGCTATCTTCCTGAGCTGCAGGCCAGAAATCCGGTAGCATCCACGTTGGCCTCGGAACATCCGGGAACCTTTACGGGCGCCCTGTCCGAGGTGTTCAAAAAGCTGTTCCTTCAATAGACTGAGGTCCGATCATGCAAGACATGGGAGAGGGGAATGTCATATGATCAATATCATTTGGCTCGCGCTGATCGTGATCGGTTTTGGCTTTGCCGCTGCGCAGGGGAATATTGAGATCGTCACCTCCGCCGCGTTTGACGGAGCCAAGACCGGCGTCACTGTGTGCTTTGGACTTATTAGCGTGCTGGTGTTTTGGCTCGGGATGATGAGGCTGGCGGAAGATTCGGGCCTTCTTCAAAAAATTGCGAAGCTGATGGGCCCGATTGTCAGGTTTCTGTTTCCGGATGTGCCTAAAAACCACCCGGCTATGGGGTATATCCTTTCGAATATGAGCGCCAATCTACTCGGGCTAGGCAATGCCGCGACGCCGATGGGGATCAAAGCGATGCAGGAGCTGCAAACGCTCAATCCAGACAAAACGGCAGCAAGCCCCGCGATGTGCACGCTGTTGGCTTTAAATACGGCGAGCATCACGCTGATTCCAACCACTTTGATAGCGATTCGAATGAATTACAAGTCGGCTAATCCGACAGAGATCGTCGGAACGACGCTGGCTGCGACCGTTGTGGCTACACTGGCCGCGGTGGCGGCAGACCGGTGGTACCGAAGAAGATTCTTGAATAAGCATCCGAAGCCGCCTCAACCTCAGATTCCGGACATTTCAGCAGCTGCGGCTAAACCTGAAATGAAAGGATGATCCTGCGATGACGGCACTGATCAATATGATTTCGGCGTGGGCGATCCCTGTATTGATCGCCTTCATTCCGCTATTTGCGTTTACGAAAAAAGTGCCTGTCTATGAATCATTCGTTGTCGGTGCGAAGGAAGGATTTCAGACAGCCGTTTCGATCATTCCGAATCTCGTCGGGATGATGGTAGCCATCAGCGTGTTCCGGGCTTCCGGGGCGCTGGACTTTTTCGTCGGCTGGACGGGCCCCTTCCTGCACAGACTTGGCGTGCCTAGCGAGATTTTACCGCTTGGCCTGTTGCGTCCGCTTACAGGCACGGGCTCGCTTGCCTTCGCGACCGATCTTATTTCCGTGTATGGACCGGATTCCATGATCGGACGCATGGCTTCCACGATTCAGGGCAGCACAGACACCACGCTGTATGTACTGACCGTGTATATGGGAGCGGTCGGGATCCGCAACGCAAGATATTCATTGAAGGTCGGGCTGTTCTCCGATGTGATCGGCTTTGTCGCTTCCATCGCCGTCTGCCTGCTCTTTTTCGGATGAAACCAATCCGGGTTTCTGTACCGTAACGTAATGATGGACACCTCATATACTGTATCACGATTGCAACTGCACAGTGATTGAGGTGAAATCATGACATTTGAAGGCTTTATTATTCATCATTCCTCCTGCACGTCCATCAATGGAGTGGGCTATGACTTTTGGATCGGGGCGGACGGCCTCGTCACATCAGCTCCTCTGTTGACGGATCCTTCCCATATTCATATTTGTCTGGAAGGCGATTTCAACCGCAGCTACGTGCTGCTCGGCGCTTCAGAGAAGCAGCGGCTTTTCGCCGCGAGCAAACTGATCATGGAGCTGTCCAGACAATACGACATTTCTCCTCTTTTCCTTTATCCGCACTCGCCTGATTGTCCAGGGGAAGATTTTCCTTGGAATGAACTTGTGATTTACCCTTCTCACGGGTATCATTAGTTTGAGGTGACCTATTAAACAATGGAAAGATTACAGAAAATTTTAGCTCAGGCAGGCATCGCTTCCCGCCGCAAATGCGAGGAACTGATACTGGCCGGCAAGGTGGAAGTTAACGGGGAGACCGTTACTACGCTCGGAACGAAAGCGGACCCCGAACAAGATATCATCATGGTGGAAGGCAAACCGATTCGTAACGAAAGCAAAATCTATATTATGCTGAACAAACCCAAAGGCGTCATTACGAGCGCATCGGACCCTAAAGGGCGTAAAATCGTGACCGATTATGTCAAAGGCATCAAAGAGAGAATTTATCCGGTAGGACGTTTGGATTACGATACCGAAGGGCTGCTGCTTCTGACGAATGACGGCGAATTCGCCAATATGCTGACACATCCGAAGCATCATGTGCCCAAAACGTATCTCGCGACCGTGGAGGGCATTCCTCACGGCAGCGAGCTGGACAAGCTCCGTGCGGGAATCCAGCTGGAAGACGGTATGACTTATCCGGCGGAGGTCGAATATAAGGATATCGATACCGAAAAGAACGAAGCGGTCATTACGATTACGATCCATGAAGGCAGAAACCGGCAGGTACGCCGGATGTTTGAAGCCATCGGACACAAGGTGATCCGGCTGAAACGGATTTCGTTTGGCGATTTGCTGCTGCAAAACCTGAAGAGAGGGCTGTACCGCCATTTGACCAAAGCAGAAATCGACAGCCTGATTCAGATGGCTAAATCCGGAAAGCAAGGCAGAAAATAGCTGGGAAGGTCACACAATATTCATAACCGGCCTCCACAAATATGACAAGTTTTCGTTATAATTGTTCATAGAGTGTTCAAAACCTGCGATTGAAACAATGAGATTTGTCATAGTAAAGGAGCATTTGGCATGGGTAAATCAAGAGAAAAAGTTCAGATCATTATCCTGCTTCTGATCGTTGTTCTGGGCGGATATGCCATCGTCTCTCAGGTTTCGGGATCGGGCGGAAAGCCTACGGAAGGCAGCAAAGCGCCAAGCTTTGAACTGCTTGGACTCGACGGCAAAGCCCATAATCTGAGCGAATATAAGGGCAAGGCCATGGTCCTGAATTTCTGGGGAACCTGGTGCGGTCCATGCGTGAAGGAAATGCCGGCTCTGCAGGCGCAGTGGGAGAAATGGAAGGATAAAGACGTGGTTGTGGTCGGAATCAATGCCGGCGAGGACCAAATGGCCGTGGAGAACTTCGTAAACAACGCGGACGTTAATTTCCCGGTGCTGCTTGATCCGAACAAGGACGCGATCGCAAGGTACGGTATTTCGCCTTTGCCGACCACGTTTTTTGTGTCCAAGGACGGAAAAATCAACAAAATTCATCTCGGTCAGCTGGATTTGGCCACCCTCGACAAACAAATTGAAGAGCTGGTGAAGTCGTAATGTTACAGGAAGTAATCGCTTTTAAGAATACAAAATGCGAGTGCGGACACCAGAATCCGGTCGGCACCGTGCTTTGCGAGGCGTGCGGCAGACCGCTCGAAGAAGAGGACCGCGAATCCAACGAAGTTCTGGAAATGCGTTATGACGGGATGGCACGCCGCTCACAGCGTGCCAATCCAAATGTTATCGACCATATTTGGAACTTCTTTTCCTCTGTAAAAATTGCGGTATACATGATCCTATTGACGCTAGTCGGCTCAATGCTCGGGACGATCTTCCCTCAGGAGAGCACGTTCCTGAATATCGACCCGTCCACGTATTACAAGGACACCTACGGAACTTGGGGCCTCGTATACTACAAACTCGGATTAACGCATACCTACGAATCCTGGTGGTTTATCCTGCTGCTCGTCATGATCGGCGCTTCGCTGGTCATCTGTAGTTTGGACCGTGTTCTGCCGCTTTACAAAGCGCTTAGCAAGCAAAGAATACTTAAGCACATGCAGTTTTTGACGCGCCAGCGCGTTACGTATCAAGGTTCGATCGAAGGTACGGCAGAGGATTGGATCAAGCAAGCGGCTGTGCCGATCAAAAAGAAAGGCTATCGTGTGTACACGGACGGAAACGCTCTCTTGGCTGAAAAATACCGTTTTAGCCGCTGGGGCCCCTACGTCATTCACATCGGCCTGATCATATTCCTGCTCGCTGTTCTAGCCCGGGGATTGCCGGGACTTAAGATGGACCAGCATGTTGCCTTCCCTGAAGGGGAAATCAAACACATACCGAATACTTCGTTCTATTTGAAAAACGAAAAGTTTACCGTGGAGTTTTATACGCAGGAGGACATGCCGGAGGAATTCCGCAACAAGGGTAAGGTTCTTCCAAAATTGTTCAGCACGCAAGCAACGTTATACCGCTGCACGGCGGATTGCGATGACCCGACCAAGGAACCGCAGCTGGAAGAAGTGACCAAGCATAATATTGAGGTCAACGATCCGCTCGACTATAAGGGACTCATGGCATATCAATTCGACTACGATTTGACGCCCGTGCTGCGATCGGTGAGCCCGTCCCTGGTTGATGTGAAAACGGGTAAGGACCTGGGCAAATTCAAGCTCGATATTCGCAATCCGCAGCGCAATTATACGGTAGGCGACTATACCCTCGAGCTGAAAGAGAAATACAACGATTTTGGTCTGGATGAAAACGGCAAGCCAGTCACCAAAACTCCGAATCCGAATGCGCCGGCATTTCTTTTCCTGATCAAAGGACCGGATCTGCCAGCTGGTGGTGTGCAGTACATTTATTTCCCGAAGGAAATCGATAAGGAACGTTTCCAGCAGGATGCCATCAACGCCAAGCTGAATGGTGGTGGGAAGGCTCCGCTCATGCTGGACGTGAAGGGCATGGAAAACGTCGATTTCTCGTTGTCCACCTCGTATTTGAACATCCGCGTGGATAAAGTGATGCCATTCATATGGATTGGCGCCAGCATCGTGATGCTCGGCCTGGTGCTCGGATTCTACTGGCAGCACCGCCGCATCTGGCTGCGGATCGATAATGGCGTTTTGACTCTTGGGGCGCACACCAACAAAAACTGGTTCGGCATACGCCGGGAAATCTCGGCCATTCTTCAAAAAATGAATCTGGAAGTGGACGAAAAGTCCCTGGATAACGGAGGAAAACAAGCATGAACTTATTGGATTTCAGCAGTAATATGTTTATCGTCGCATTCTTCCTTTACTGCGCGGCATTCATATTATTCGCCGTTGCTTTGATGGGTCGCAGGTGGAGCAACCGCGATCCGGAAGCACATATGAAGAAATGGGGGAAGATCGCGTTCGCAGTTTCTTCCTTGGGTCTGATCTTCCAGCTGGTGTTTTTCGTAACCCGCTGGATCGGCGGAAAGCATATTCCGGTCAGCAACATGTACGAATTCATGTCATTTTTATCGATGATGGTGATGGTTGCGTTTACGGTCGTATATCTGATCTATAAAAAAACGCTGCTCGGCTTGTTCGCTGTTCCGATTACGATTATTATTATGGCTTATGCCGCCGTATTCCCGCAGGAAGTGCAGCCGCTGATTCCGTCGCTGCAGTCCTACTGGCTTAAGATTCACGTAACGCTGGCAGCCGCAGGCGAATCGTTCTTCGCGATCGGCTTCGCCGCGGGATTTATGTATTTGCTTCGGACTGTTGATTTCAAAGGCAAGGACAAGAAAGCGAAAAAACAGCAGCGCTGGGTCGAAGTCATATTCTTTTCCATTATTCTTGTGATCTCCTTTATCGCAACCGTATTTATATTCCGTGCCGCCGGCTACGAGTCCGTATTCACGCAGACGAAGGTGACCGGACAGGAAGGCGCGCAAACGACGATTACGGAAAAGGTATCTTACAAGCTTCCTCCGATCGTCGGTCCTTATAACAGCAAGATCGAAAGCTACGAGCCGTTCCTAGGCATGAGCAAGCCACTCTTTAATGCTCCGTCCTGGATGAACGGTGTCAATGCAGGTCGCAAATTCAACACGATTATCTGGTCCGTCGTTACAGGTCTCATCCTGTACGGCATTCTCCGTCTGATCGTACGCAAACCGCTTGGGCGCGCCGCCTCTCCTTTGATGGAGGGCATCGATGCGGACGATCTGGATGAAATCAGCTACCGTGCCATCGCGATCGGGTTTCCGATCTTCACCTTGGGGGCGCTCATCTTCGCGATGATTTGGGCCCAAATTGCTTGGGGCATATTCTGGAGCTGGGATCCGAAGGAAGTATGGGCTTTGATTTGCTGGCTGTTCTACAGCGCTTATTTGCATCTCAGATTGTCCCGCGGCTGGCAGGGAAGCAATTCCGCATGGCTGTCGGTTATCGGCTTCCTCGTCGTTATGTTTACCCTGGTCGGGGTCAACCTCGTTATCGCCGGTTTGCATTCCTATGCAGGCGTAGAGTAACTCAGCTTCAAAATTAGACATAAATCTTGCATATACTTTTGGATTTCTAAAGAAAATCCGTTTCGCATTTGATGTTGGATGTTGAAGCGGATTTTCGCTATAATTGACCTTTGAGAGTGTATAAGATCTTCGTATGAACATAAAGGGGTTGTAGTCTATGTCAGAGCACGGAAATCGAATACTGGTTGTGGACGATGAAGAACGCATTCGCCGTTTGCTGAAAATGTACTTGGAAAAAGAAGGTTATGAGGTGGAGGAAGCGGAAGACGGAGAAACCGCGCTGCGCAAAGCTTCCAACCAGGATTATGGCCTGATTTTGCTTGACCTGATGCTGCCGGGTATGGATGGCATGGAGGTATGTACCCGCCTTCGACAATTGAAGTCGACGCCGATTCTGATGCTGACCGCCAAAGGTGAGGAAATCAATCGGGTACAGGGCTTTGAGGTCGGAGCCGATGATTATGTCGTCAAGCCGTTCAGCCCGAGAGAGGTTATTTATCGGGTAAAAGCGATCCTGAGACGATCCTCGGCAACCGCGTATTTATCCAAAGATAGCAATTCCAGCAATAATATCGTGTTCCCGCATCTTGTGATTGAACATGACGCGCACCGTGTGACCGCAAGCGGGCATGAAGTGTCTTTGACACCGAAGGAATATGAGCTTCTGCATTACCTTGCAGTTTCGCCGGACAAGGTGTTTTCCAGAGAAGAGCTGCTCAAGGACGTATGGAATTATGAATTCTTTGGTGATCTTCGCACCGTGGATACCCATGTCAAGAGATTAAGGGAAAAGCTGAACAAAGTGTCTCCGGAGTCTGCTGCCATGATCACGACCGTATGGGGAGTCGGTTACAAGTTAGAGGTGCCAAAGTAACGTGAATTTCTGGACATCGCTAGTCGGTAAGCTGTGGGCAACGATCATTTGTTTGGTGGCATGCATTCTGATTATTATGGCTTTGTTCCTGCTCCCGTATATCGACACCAACTTCTCGAACAATTCCGGAGACATTAAACGTTTATTTACGTATACGGCGATCATCGGTTTTTCGATGACCACCTTTTTTGCGCTTTTTCTTCTCACGAAAATAACGCAGCCCATGCAAAAGCTGATCAGTGCTGCGGAAGCGATCAGCAAAGGGGAATACAGCACCCGCCTTTCCATCGTAACAAGCGATGAGATCGGAAAGCTGGCCAATACGTTCAACCACATGGCGACGGAGCTCGAAGACAATATCCGCAATCTCAATCAGGAAAAAGAGCATCTGGCAAGCGTGCTGCGAAGCATGAGCGATGCGGTCATTACGATCGACAACTCGGGGCATATCATTCTGACCAACCCGCCTGCCCAGAAGCTGATCCCGAAATGGAAGGATATCGGCTGGGACTTGGAGCAGACGGAGGATCTGGAAGGCCCGACGGAAGAAAAGGTTCCGAAGCCGCTTCTGGCTTTGTTCGAGCGTATGCTGGAGGAAAGAACGGATGTCAGCTCCGATGTCCATGTCAAGCAGGGCGTCTGGTCCGTGCATATGGCTCCGCTGTACGCGGAGAACGATATACGAGGAGCCGTAGCCGTGCTGCGGGATATTACCGAGCAGGTGAAGCTGGAGAAAATGCGTCAGGATTTCGTGGCCAACGTGTCGCATGAGATTCGGACGCCGCTTTCGATGATGCAAGGATACAGTGAAGCTTTGCTGGATGGCATGGCGGCATCTCCCGAAGAGAGCCAGGAGCTCATTCAGGTCATTCACGATGAATCGCTGCGCATGGGACGCCTGGTGAAGGATTTGCTCGATTTGGCAAGGATGGAAGCAGGACATACGGATATCCAGCGCAGCCGGCTCGACGTGAATGAGCTGCTGGAACGCGTATACCGTAAATTCTCCGTACGATCCAAGGAGAGCGGAATTGATCTCATCTACGATAAAAAGTCACCTGACCTTGTTCTGGAGGCAGCGGATGAGGATAAATTGGAGCAGGTGCTCACGAACCTGCTGGACAATGCTTTCCGGCATACGCCGGAAGGAAAGGAAATCCGCATCGTGGCCGAACGGATCGGGGAAGGGCATGCGCCGGAGCTTCAGATCAGGATTGAGGACCAAGGCGCGGGCATTCCGCAGGAGGATATCCCGTTTGTATTTGAACGGTTCTACAAAGCGGATAAGGCCAGGGTACGCGGTGCTGCAAACGGGACCGGGCTTGGCCTTGCGATTGTAAAAAATATCGTGGAATCCCATTCCGGTTCCATCCGTGTGGCAAGCCAGCTTGGCGAAGGAACCGTCTTCTCGATAAGACTTCCTGTCGAAAACGATAAATCTTGATAGATAACAAAAAAACACCTCATGAAGAGGTGCTTTTTGTTGAAGATCAAAGATTAATCTTGTTCAACGTGGAACAATTGTGCTAAAAGTCAAGGTGCTACAATTTACAGGGTGATTTCAATGGCACGGTTCAGCTCAGGAAGAGTAGTCAGTTGGGACAGCACTTCTTTTTGTACCGCTTTGTCGACGGTAAGGATCATGATGGCAGCGCCACCGATGATTTTGCGGCCAACCTGCATGGAGGCGATGTTGACGTCGTTTTCCCCGAGAAGCGTGCCGACACGTCCGATGATGCCCGGCTTATCGTTATGAGAAATCAGGATGACATGGCCTTCCGGAGCCATATCGACAGGGAATTTGTCAATTTGCACGATTCGTTCGCCGTATCCGTTCAGCAGCGTACCGGCCACCAAGGTTTCTTCATGATTCTGCGTTTTGAGCGTCACGGTCAACAGATTCGTGAAGCCTTTGGACTTCGAAGCTTTGGTGACAACGACGTTAATGTCGCGCGATTTCGCGAGATGCATGCAGTTGACGATGTTCACTTCGCTGCCGAGGTGATGGCCGAGCACGCCTTTCACGATGTAACGGGTCAAAGGCAGAATATCGATATCGGACAGGTCGCCGGCGACGTCAATGTGGATCTCGCTCACGGCCTGGTTCGCCGATTGCGCGGCAAAGCTTCCGAGCTTCTCCCCGATGGAGAAGTAAGGCTGCAGGCGGCTCATGACGCTGGCAGCGACCGGAGGCATATTGACGGCGTTTTTAAACGGCTCGTTGCGCAAAATATGCAGCACTTCCTCCGATACGTCGATCGCAACGTTCTCTTGGGCTTCTACCGTCGAAGCGCCGAGATGCGGAGTTACGATGATTTTCGGATGCGACAGGAACGGATGATCCAGCTGCGGCGGTTCGCTTTCGAACACGTCGAAGGCCGCGCCTGCCACGATGCCTTCATCGATCGCTTCCACAAGTGCCGCTTCGTCGATAATGCCTCCGCGTGCGCAGTTGATGATGCGCATCCCTTTTTTCATGACTTCAAATTGAGGGCGGGAGATCATATGACGCGTTTCGGGCGTCAGCGGGGTATGAACGGTCATGAAGTCGGCATTGCGGACGATATCATCCACGGACGCGAGCTTGACTTCCATTTTCTCGGCGCGATCCTGAGTCAGGAAGGGATCGAACGCCAAGATGTTCATGCCGAAAGCCTTGGCGCGTTTGGCCACTTCGCTGCCGATGCGGCCCATGCCCATGACGCCGAGCGTTTTGTTGCGAAGCTCAACGCCGAGGAACGACTTGCGGTCCCAGACCCCGCCGACGGTTTTGGCGTAGGCCTGAGGAATATGGCGTGCCAAGGCCATCATCATGGCGAAGGTATGCTCGCAGGTGGTAATGGTGTTGCCGTCCGGCGCGTTGATGACGATGATGCCGCGCTGGGTAGCGGCTTCGAGGTCGATGTTGTCAACGCCGACCCCTGCACGGCCGACGACTTTAAGGTTGGTGCCGGCGGCAAGAATTTTTTCGGTGACACGTGTTTGGCTGCGGACAAGCAGCGCATCGTACTCTCCGATAATGGCTGCAAGCTCATCCTCTGCGAGTCCCGTCTTTTTCTCTACCAGGACGTCCGGTGCATCCATCAGCTGTTGAATTCCGAGATCGCTGATCGGATCCGATACTAATACTTTAAACATGGTTTCTCCTCCTCATTTACGTTACATGTATATTTAGAGAGCCGTATTTCTTTGAAACACAAGCCCGTAAAACCTTGAACGGACATACACGCTTTTTCAAAATATAGTATTCCCTGGGCAACGCGGTGCTGTATAAAAGAGCAGAGATGCAACGGATCGCGAAATCGGGTCAGATCCCGTACATGCAAGCAGAATGAAGGCTGAAATAATATAAAAAACCCTCAATCCGCACACTACTTGCGTAGTAAGGGACGAGAGTTGTTCGTGGTACCACCCTAATTCACCGCCGGTTTCAGCCGGCAGCCTCAGAGGTCTGTAATAGACCCATTTGATAACGGAAATGACCCGACTGCACCTACTTCAATGTTCAATGCAGCTTCTCTGGAACGCTAAGACAACTTGACTGCCACCGATTTGCACCAACCATCGGCTCTCTGAAGACCTTCAAGAATCTTTTTTCCTTCATCGGTTTAACTCGTTAATTTTTTCATAATGTATCACGGCGCGTCGTACCCTGTCAATAGGGAACCTTCGTTTCTTGAATGTTCTTTGTCTATTCTGCTATTATTTTTATGTTATCTTGGGCGTAAATGCTCTAAAATTGCAGCTTGGCACGTTGGAAAGTTCGGAAAATCCGCAAATCGCTCCACTTCGTCGCGGCGTTGTTTCCTGCGACATTTCCGCCGGTTGTTCGGCCGATATGTTGCGGATTTTTTAGCGGGTTACCCCTCGAATTCCCGACAGGGCAAAAATGCGGTATGATAGAAGATGACGACATCATGCTTATCTTGCTTCGAGGCCGTTCGGTGAAATTTTCGAGCGAGCGATCATTGCAAACTACCTTAGGCATGGGTAATGATCCTTGTATCGTTCAATAACTAAAGACAGGCAGGCATAATATGAAAAAATTTAAATTCCGTGCGCCGAAACTGAAGCAGGCCACGCCGGATCAGCTGACAGACCGTCTGCTCCTGATCAATCTTTATCTTACACAGGGTCTTACCTTAATCATCGGATTGATCTGGATACTATTTCAGAGAAGAAATCCGTTTGAATTGTTCGCAACACATAAAGGGGACTATTTTGTGGCTTGGGGGCTTGGATTGGCCGCTGTCATGTTTCTGATCGACTATTTGGTATCCAGAGTGACGCCGGAGGAAGTGATGGATGATGGCGGGATTAATAATATGCTGTTTCAAAACCGTCCGGTTTGGCATATTGTATTCATAGCGGCCCTGGTGGCCGTGTGCGAGGAGCTGCTATTTCGCGGGGCGATTCAGCATGCTTTCGGCCCATACTGGACGAGTATATTATTCGCCGTCATCCATGTCCGCTACCTGAAGCACTGGATCCCGACAGGGTGGGTATTCCTGAGCAGTTATGGACTCGGATATATTTACATCCATTCCGGAACGCTGCTGGCCCCAGTCGTGTGCCATTTTGCGATCGATTGCATTTCCGGGTTAGTGATTCGATTTCGGAGGGAATCATGAGTAGTGAATTAAGCAGAGTTAAAACCTATAACGGTAACCGAAAAAAAAACCAGACAAAAAAGCCCCCTGCAGCCAAAGACGCTCAAGGGACCAAGACCATGAAAAGCAGACCCGAACGGAAGAAGCCGACAGCATCCTCACTGAGCAGAGTAAGGGCTGCAAAGGAGAAAAAAGGGGGAGGAGCCTCTTCGGAGGATCTGGACCGCAATCCGAATGTGACCCGGATGGAGCCGGCGCAGCGTAACTACCGGTCGCGTACGGAAAGGCATCAGGCGGGTTACGGGGCTTCGCATTCGCAGCAAGAATCCGAATCTGCTCCTGCCCGCTCCGAGACGTACGGCTCCCGCAGGAATGTCATCAGCAAATACTTTACGAATTCCTTATTTTTCCTGTTTCTCGTGTTAACCGCATTTTTAGTATACTGGGGAGTCAAAGGCGCTCCTCCGCTTGGTGACCTATGGTAACGGCAGCGCTTTGGTCGTGCGCGGGTATCATTGCAGCCGTTTGTGTGCTGCTGTATGCAAGAATGTCGTATGAGGCCAGGCTTCATGCGGTTACCGATTCCAAAGTTAAGCTGGAGAAGCTTCCAAAGTCGTTTGACGGCAGCCGTATTTTTTTTGTATCGGATATTCATAAGCGCAAGCTTTCCGAACCCTATGTAAGCTCTTTTAAGGGGATGGTGGATTGGGTGTTTCTCGGAGGAGACATCATGGAGAGGAACGTTCCGCTGGAGCGCGTAAGAGAGAACCTGAGGATCCTCTCCGGGTTGGGCCCGATTTATGCGGTATACGGCAACCACGATCTCAAGGCGGAGCCGGAAGGCTTGGCTGAAGCGATCCTTGATGTTGGAGGCGTACTTCTGAAAGACGAGAACCTGCTATTGGAACGGGGCGGAGAGTATGTTTGCCTGACCGGTGTTGATCAGCCCCCAAACAAGCGGGACGGCTACCGCAGGCTGCCCGATCTGCCTCGGGAAGCGCAGTGCCGGATCGTTGTCGTTCACGACCCCGTCTGGATCCGATCCGTGCCGGAGAAACCGGCTTCGCTGATTCTGGCCGGGCACACGCATGGCGGCCAAATCAGGCTGCCGGTATTCGGTGCCATCCGCCTGAATGGCTTTTACCGCAAGTACGATTGCGGATGGTTCAGCTGGTATCAGCCGAAGTCTGCGGTGCAAAGACCGCAAATGCTGATCAGCCGGGGCTTTGGCAACAGACGTGTCGATCTGCGTTTATGCTGTCCTGCGGAAATGCACCTTATTCAGCTGAAGCAAGCGGAGGACGATATTAATCATTAAAAAGCACATGTTCCGACTGGAACATGTGCTTTTCGTTTTTAATCTCCGGAGCGTATTATCTCATTTCCAGCTCGATGCTCCGCGGATCCACAAAGGTGTATCCTTTGCTTTCCAGCTTGGTCAACAGCTGATCGAGCGCTTCGGTGGTCCAAGGGAGCTCGTGCATCAGAATGTTGCTCCCGGCGTGAAGCTGATCAAGCACGTTTTGAATGACCTTTTGCGGATTATCCGTTCCTTTGGATTTCATCGTCCAATCTAGAGAGCCGTTAGACCACGTCATGTATAACAGACCGTTCTCCTTGGCGATTTTCTTGCCGATATCCCCGCCTTCGCCGAAAGGAGGCCGGAAGAATACGGGAGACTCCCCGATGGTATCCTTCACGATTTTCTGCACATCCTCGATTTGCTGCTTCACTTTGGCTTCAGGTTCCTTGCGCAAGGAAATATGGTCCCAGCTGTGGTTGCCGATGATCTGTCCGCGATCATGGATCAGCTTGAGCAGATCGGGATTCTCCTTGACCCGGTATCCGTTGACAAAGAAAATCGCCTTTGCATGATGCTTGTCCAGCGTATCGATCAGGCTGTTGATCCACTCGGCTTTTTTCGGTCCGTCGTCAAAAGTCAGCAGTACGACTTTCTTCTCCGTGCCTTCCTCGTTCGGAACGATGTTATATGCCTTATTCATGTGGTACTTCAGAGGAACAGCGGCTTCGCTGTTCGGATCGGAGGAATCCTGCGAATGGGTATCGTCCTTGTCTGTTTCCGGATCCGTGCTGCCGGCAGTATCTCCCGGCTCAGCGGAAGTACTGTCTTTTTTCGCATCCTTCTGATCCGGCTTCGTGCTGTTTGAGCCTGCAGTCGAAGCCGTCTGGCTGTCATTGGTGGCGGAGCCGGCTTTATTGGGGCTGGTGTCTTTTTTTTCACCGCATGCGCTTAACAACAAGGCAGTTACAAGAAGAAGCGCAGCTGTCTTTTTAACCATTTTTCCATCTCACTTTCCTGTTTTTATGCCGCATGAGTCCGTCTGTTTCAGCGAACAATACATTTGATTTTATCACATAAGGAGGTTGTATTAGTGAATACTTCGTCATTTATCAGCGGTGTTCTTCTGGGCGCCGCGGCCACAGCCATCATGTCCAAAAACAAAGGTTCGATCACGTCCGCCATCACGCATAATGCGGGTAAAATGATGGATATCGGCTCCATTGGCTCGATCGGCTCGGCCAGCTCCGGAAGCCACAGCAGCCAGCCTTATGCCCAGTCGCATGCCCAGTCGCATAATAAGGACGATAGCATGAAGCAAATCCACGATTTCATCAACAGCAATCCCGATGTGAAAAGAGAAGTGGACATGATCATGAAAGAGACCAATACGGTCATACCTGGATTGTAAACGAATCGCATGCTTTTAGAATCATTTTTGGAGCTAAACGCTTCAAAATGATTCTTTTTTTGTCTATTTTACAGCGTGCATTTCTGGTTATATAATGATAACATACTTACATAGAACTATTTTCAGCACACATTATGGGAGACATCATAATTTGTTATATCATTGCTTGCAGAGGAGGATCCTGTCATGAAAATAGAACGTTTGAGCTCAGATAAGATACGGATTTTCCTCACGTTCGACGATCTGAGTGAGCGTGGAATCCAGAAGGAAGACATGTGGCAGGAACTTCCCAAGGTCCATGAGCTGTTCACCGAAATGATGGATCAAGCCTATAACGAACTCGGTTTTGACGCAACCGGACCGCTCGCTGTAGAAGTTTTCGCCTTGCCAGCTCAAGGCATGGTCGTCATCGTGACACGTGGGAAGTATGATCACCAGCAATACAGTCATTTAGGGGAAGATGAACTCCCTGAAGAAGTGTATGAAATGGAAGTGACTTTGGAACAGAGCGATTCCATCGTGTACGCCTTCAACGATTTCGAGGTGCTGATCGAAGCTGCGCATGTACTCGGCGGTCATATCACTGAGGCAGGCCGTCTTTATCATTATAAAGATAAATGGGTGCTATACATGGATCCAGAATTGATCGACTCCGGAAAGCATCCTTCACTTATAGCCGTTTTGGCAGAATACGGAGAGGCTGCTTCCTATACCGAAGCCGTGCTCGACGAATATGGTAAGGTTGTCATGCAGGAGAATGCGATTGCGGTCATCCGCGAGCATTTCAAACGACAGGATTAAAATTCGCGCCGTCATCCCATGAACCGAAGATTCATGGGATGAACTGCTTTTATTAGCGGTATACACGGAAAAAGGGGGAAAGAAACGGTGCTTTGGTTTTCGGTCATTGCTTCGGCGCTAGCGCCGGGACTTGCCCTTTTGACGTATTTTTATCTCAAGGACAGATATGAACAGGAACCGCTGATGATGGTCATCAAGGTGTTTGTGCTAGGTTTTCTGATTGTCATTCCCGTGATGATCATCCAGCGGGGGATGACGGACGGCTTCGGCGGCAACCCGTATGTCGAGTCGTTTATCATTTCATCCTTTGTCGAGGAATTTCTGAAATGGTTCGTCCTGTATCATATGATTTACAACCATACGGAGTTTGACGAGCCTTACGATGGCATTGTCTATGCAGTGGCGATTTCGCTGGGGTTCGCTACCGTCGAGAATATGATGTACGCCTGGTACAGCCACGCCTCGATCGGCGCGATGTTCCTGAGAGCTCTGCTGCCGGTTTCCGGCCATGCCATGTTCGGCGTCATGATGGGTTATTATTTGGGACGCGCCCGCTTCTCCACAGGACGCAAGGCGAAGCGCTATCTTGCATATTCGATGTTCATTCCCTGGTTCTGGCATGGCGTCTACGATTTGATCCTCGCCACCATGACCCAATATTGGATATGGTTCATCGTCCCGCTTATGGCGTTCCTCTGGTATGGCGGAATGGGCAAGGTGTATCGGGCTAACAACCGGTCGCCGTTCCGGTTTTTGAAACGCGAAGAAGAGATTAATACCTGAACAAAATGGGCACACTGACTCCTACGAGATTCCAATGTTGGAAAATTACGGAGGATGGAGGGTGCCTTTTTTGCGTGTTAAAGTGACCATCGTATGCAAGCAGTGTGGAGAACGGTTTGTATTGAGGGGAAAGCGGGAACGCGGACGGATTGAAACCGGCTTTAAGCAGTGCCTATGCAATAACAAGGATCTGTTCGACATCGAAGAGCTTCCGTTCTAGCGTTCATGAACCAAGGATCAAGCCTTGGTTCATTTTTTTATGGAACAAAAAGTGTTGTGATAAACAAATCAGGCGCAGCTCCCAGATGATGCATAAGACTCCATTCTTCTTGTCAAACTAACAGCAGCAACCCGCAGATGGATTGAAACCAGCCATGAACATCAGGCTGCATTTTGATCGATTGAGTTGAAGAAAGGAGACTTGAGCTATTATGTACAAGCGACTAAGCGCTGTTTTGTTTCCCATCGTTACCCTCTTTATGATCGGGGCATTCGTGTGGGGGTACCAGGAGAACCAGGAAAAAAACGCGATTTTGATTAAAGCGGAAAACCAGTACCAGCGGGCTTTTCACGACTTGTCCTATTATATGGACCGCCTGCATAGCGAGCTGGGCAATACGCTTGCGGTCAGTTCCACGTCCAATGCCATGCACCGCAAGGGGCTGATCAACGTGTGGAGGCTGACGAGCGAAGCCCAGAACGAAATCAACCAGCTTCCGCTGACCATGCTTCCGTTTAATAAAACGGAGGACTTCCTGTCCAGAATTTCGAACTTCTCGTATCAGACCTCGATGCGGAATTTGGACAAGGAGCCGCTGACGAAAGACGAGATCCAGAATCTGAAAACCCTCTACAAGAATTCCTCGGACATCACGAAGGATTTGCAGACCGTGCAAAGCAAGGTCATCGCGAACCGGCTGCGCTGGATGGATGTCGAAAGCGCGATGGCATCGGAGGATAAGGCGCTCGACAATACGATCATCGACGGCTTTAAAACCGTGGATAAACGGGTTGGAGCCTATCCTGAACTTAACTGGGGTCCGGCCGTATCCAGCATGTATGATAAACGCTCCGTCAAAATGCTTGCTGGCGTTCCCGTATCCAAAGAGGATATCAAGCGCAAGGCGGCCAAATTTGCTGATGCAGGCCCGCATGCTTCCATTCAGGTTACGGAAAACGGCAAGGGTACGGATTGGGAATCCTATACGGCAACCGTAAAATCGCAGAACCAGCCGGCGGTTATTTCGATGGACTTTACGAAAAAAGGCGGTCTGCTCATCAGCTACCATGACAGCCGCAAAATCGGAAAGAAATCCGTCACCATTCAGCAGGCGAAAGCGAAGGCGGATCAATTCCTGACCAAAAAAGGCTATAAAGACATGACAGCCGTGACGGCTGACCAATATGGAAATATGGGCAACCTGACCTATGTAAGCAAACAGGACGGCGTACTCGTATATCCTGAGAAAATCACGGTGCGTGTCGGGCTCGATAACGGCGAAGTCACCGGCTTCCAGGCAAGCGACTATGTATATGAACATAAAGAAGGCAAGCGGAATATTCCGAAACCGAAAATGACGATGGCGGAAGTCCGGAAGAAGATCAATCCCGAGTTCAAAGAGACCTACAGCCGTACAGCGCTGATCAAGGACGATTCGGCTAAAGAAGTGCTCTGCTACGAGCTCGGCGGTAATATCAACGGCTCAAGATACCGCATGTATATCGATGCAAACGACGGCACCGAAAGAATGGTTGAGGAACTGAAAGCCTCGGATCAGCAGGCTGCCGTAAAATAAATGACTTTTCACCCAGCTCTGAAGAAGCCCTTTGCGTAAAGAGGCTTCTTTTTTTACTTAAAAACACGCATACCTGCATCCAAAGACATGGTATAATCAGGATATGCGGTGAATACTAGAGCTGGCGGTGAACTTTTTGTATCCTAAAATAGGTGATTTATTATTTATTAGCGTCGATTCGGGAGATGAAAAAGAAGCGGTAATCCAGTACAAATCCAGAATCGCGGATATGGACGAAGACTCCTTTCTCATTGAGATTCCGATGCAGGAAGGAACAGGACACCTGAAAAGGTTATTTATCGGGGACGAGCTATCCATTTATTTTATGACTGAAGGCGGAATCAAAAATTATTTCAATTCTTATGTTTTCGGTTTCAAGGATGATGTCATTCGGATGGTGCGGATCCGCAAGCCCGAACCGGATTCCATCAGCAAGATTCAGCGCCGGAGCTTCCTGCGCGTCAACGCGGAGCTTGAAGTCGCTGTCAAAACCGATAAAATGATCCGTTTTGTTGCCCGGACCTACGATGTAGGCGGCGGCGGCCTTTCCTTCTATTGTGATGCCAATCAGCGCATTGAAGAGGAAGAAGGATTATCCTGCTGGGTCCTTGTGCCCTACAAAAACGGCAGCATTGAGCATGTCCCTTTTACCGGGGAAGTCGTGCGCATTAAAGTACTTGAGAACGGCCGCAAAATCGTCATGGTGAAATTCACCTTAATCGCGGATATGGAGCGCCAAAAATTGATCCGCTACTGCTTCGAACGACAGTTTGAATTCCGGCGCTGAGCAAGGCGTGCTTTTTTTCTTGACGTTCGATGCATAAATGATGTCATCCCGGGACACCTTATTAGGAAAAATCCGGGAGTGCATCCATGTGAATGAAAAAGAGCAAGTCAAGCACTATCTCGTTTTGTTTGAAAGGCTATGCGATCAGGCAGGCAGGCTGACCAAGGTTCTGCTCATATTTCTGATCGCAGCGTTGATCTTTTTTCAATCTGCACTGCATATCCAGCCGCTAAGAGCGTTTATATCCCCTGTGGACAAATTGGACGGGATCCCTGTAAACGAGCGGGCTGTTAAGGATTGGCAGCGCTGAAGGAACGGGTCTTTTTTGCATCACTGTCCGTTGTGTGGTATAATTTTCACGTCGCAGGCAATGCCTGCTTTTTTCTTGAGATGATCTGAAAGCATGGATATTGAATTCTGCTGAGTTCTATGGAAGCCAAGCGCAGATTCAACGGGGAAGAAACCACGCATTGGCACTAAGCCTGCTTCGAAAAATACCTCGATCACACCATTATTTATGCTTATGTTTGAGGAGGAATGCCCCTTTGGATAGGCAGGGGACAAAGAACAACTTGAAAATCAATATTGCAATTGACGGACCTGCCGGGGCAGGCAAAAGCACGATCGCACGCATGGTGGCCAAAGAGCTGTCCTACATATACGTAGACACGGGGTCCATGTACCGGGCGGTTACCTGGTATATGCTGAAGCATCATATTTCGCCTGAATTTTCTGATTTGGTGCTTCAACATGCCCAAAAGATGGTGATTCAATTAATACCGGGTGCTGACGGCCAAAAGGTGCTGGTCGACGGGCAGGATGTTTCACCTTTTATCCGATCGCAGGAAGTGAACGGCATGGTGTCCTTTTACGCTCAAATTGAAGGGCTGCGAAAGCATTTGGTAGCGCTCCAACAAGAGATGGCCGCCCGCAAAGGCGTGGTTATGGATGGACGAGACATCGGAACGACGGTTCTACCGGATGCTGAATTGAAAATATTCATGACGGCCAGCGTGAAGGAACGTGCTCTCCGCCGTTTTAAAGAGCTGAGTGATGCGCAAGGCTTGACCTTGGAACAGCTTGAGAAGGATATTGCGGAACGGGATCGCCTGGATGAAGGGCGTGAAGTTTCACCGCTTCGCTGCGCGGACGATGCCATTGTGCTCGATACGACGCATATGGATATCCCTCAGGTTGTAGAAACGATCGTTTCTTATTGCAGAACGCATACGAACTCATAAGGATGGGGAGAACGACATGATTTATGTTTTTTGCCGGGGAGTGCTGCGGATCCTCTTTGCCTTTATGTACCGTCTTGAGGCGGTAGGCACGGAGAATATTCCGGAGGAGGGCGGGGTTCTGCTTTGCTCGAATCACAAAAGTCTGCTCGACCCCATTGCTGTCGGAATCAAGGTGCGGCGGCAGGTCAAATTCATGGCCAAAGAGGAATTGTTCAAAATCCCGGTTCTCGGATGGCTGATCACGCAATTCGGCGCGTTCCCTGTCAAGAGAGGCGGAGTCAGTAAGGATTCGTTTAAAACTTCCCTTAAGATTCTGCGCGGCGGTGAAATTATGGGGATTTTCCCCGAAGGAACCCGCCATTCCGATAGCGGTGCCGCCAAAAAAGGCGCTGCGAGTTTCGCTCTCCGTAGCGGAGCTGCGGTCGTCCCTGCAGCAATCGTGGGTGATTACAAGTTTTTACGAAAAATGAGAGTTATATACGGCAAACCCATCGATTTATCCGAATTTGCCGCGATGGACTCTAGTGAAGCTGTAGAATTGGTGACGGGCAAGATCATGTCGCGGATTCACGAAATGCAGCAAACGGGAAAGCCGACACTGAATTAGACGGCTCCGTGCATGAAGGCATGCACTTATTGGAAAGATATTTATCATCATCTTTGAATGTTTTGAACTCTGCGTCAGCAGGTTTGAATAAATGGCTTTTTTGAATTGAGGAGGGTATTGACATGTCGGAAGAAACAAAGAATCAGGAAACAGAAGTGAATCAAGAGGAAATGGACCAATTCGTATCCTTGAAAAAAGGGGACACCGTGAAAGGTTCTATCGTCAAATTGGAAGACAACCAGGCTTATGTAAGCATTGGATATAAATATGACGGTGTGATTCCGATCCGTGAGCTGTCTTCTGTTCATCTGGACAACGCATCGGATGCGGTTCAGGTTGGTCAAGAAGTCGAATGCAAAGTCGTGAGCATCGACGACGAAAAAGAAAAACTCGTGCTGTCCAAACGCGCGATCGACAGTGAAAATGCATGGGAAGAGCTTGAAAAACATTTCGAAGCTCAAGACGTGCTCGAAGTTACTGTTGCTGACGTGGTAAAAGGCGGCCTCGTAGCCGATGTGGGCGTACGCGGATTTATCCCTGCATCCATGGTGGAACGTCATTTCGTAGAAGATTTCAGCGATTACAAAGGACGCACGCTGCGCGTGAAAGTCAAAGAAATCGACCGCGAAAACAACAAGGTGATTCTGTCCGCTAAAGAAGTGCTTGAAGAGGAATTCGAATCCAACAAGCAAAAAGTGATGTCCGAGCTGCAAGAAGGACAAGAACTGGAAGGAACCGTTCAACGCTTGACTCAATTCGGCGCATTTGTTGATGTGGGCGGTGTAGACGGCCTGGTTCACGTATCCGAAATGGCTTGGAACCATGTTGAAAAACCGGCTGACGTTGTTTCCGAAGGAGACAAGGTGAAGGTGAAGGTTCTGAAAGTAGATCCGGAAAAAGGCAAAATCAGCTTGAGCATCAAAGCTGCGCAGCCTGGACCATGGGATAGTGCGGCAGAGAAATTCAACACGGGTGATGTGGTTACCGGCGAAGTTAAACGCCTCGTAACTTTCGGCGCTTTCGTTGAACTTGCACCAGGCGTTGAAGGTCTTGTTCATATTTCCCAAATTTCTCATAAACACATCGGAACTCCGCAGGAAGTATTGAAGGAAGGTCAGGAAGTGCAAGTCAAAATCCTGGACATCAATACAGCGGAAAAACGTGTGAGCCTCAGCATTAAGGAGACCGAAGAAGCTCCGGCTGCAGCACCGAGACAGGAAAGACCTGCAAAGAGCAGCAGTAACCATAAGGATGAGCTTAAGGACAATCCAAACGTATCTCTGAGCAACCAAGGCCTCAGCATTACGCTTGGCGAACGTTTTGGAGACAAACTCAGCAAATTCAAATGATTTGCGTCGTCTCTTGAAATGAACATCGGCGAACCCTGTATAGGGCTCGCCGATTTTTTTGTATCATATTCCTTTCCCGGCAGGAGAAGGATTACGTAAAAGCGCAGAAAGAACTGGCATTCAGGCGCATGGAATCTTTATTGTTCGGGAAAATAGGATTAATGTGAGCTTGATCATATGAAACGTTAGCCAAAATAAGCGTTTTTTGCTATGATGATAAGCGGAAGTATTGACAGGAGGAGTGAATATGGCAAGACCCGTAGTAGCTATCGTTGGCAGGCCTAACGTTGGTAAATCGACCATTTTCAATCGCTTGATTGGAGATAGGCTGGCCATCGTGGAAGATAAACCGGGAATTACCCGGGACCGGATTTATGGGGTGTCGGAGTGGAACGGCAAACCGTTCAGTGTAATTGATACGGGCGGTATTGAAATTGACGGGGACGATGTCATTTTGAAATCCATTCGTATGCAGGCGGAGCTTGCGATCGAGGAAGCGGATGTCATCGTGTTTATGTGTGACGCCAAAAGTGGCTTGACGCAATCTGACGAGGAAGTGGCTCAGATCCTGTTCCGTTCCGGAAAGCCTATCGTGCTCGCCGTGAACAAGGTGGACAACCTTAGCCGCCATGATGAAATTTATGAATTTTACAGCCTGGGATTCGGTGATCCGATTCCGATTTCCGGCAGCCATGGCACGGGCATCGGCGATTTGCTGGACGCAATCGTTGAAATCCTGCCGGAGCTGAATGATGATGAATATGATGAAGACGTGATCAAGGTCGCGTTGATCGGAAGACCGAATGTAGGCAAGTCATCGCTCGTCAATGCGATACTCGGCGAAGAGCGGGTTATTGTCAGCGATATCGCGGGCACCACCCGGGATGCGATCGATACGCCGTTTGAAAAAGATGGACAGCGTTATGTGCTTATCGATACAGCGGGTATGCGCAAGCGCGGCAAAGTGTACGAAACCACGGAAAAATACAGCGTCATGCGCGCAATGCGCGCGATTGAACGTGCGGATGTGGTATTGATCGTCATCAATGGCGAAGAAGGCATTATCGACCAAGACAAGCATATCGCCGGATATGCCTACGAGGCGGGCAAGGCTTCCATTTTCGTTGTGAATAAATGGGATATTGTTGATAAAGATGATAAAACGATGCATCAGTTTGAAACGAAGATTCGTGACCATTTTCTGTTCATGACCTATGCGCCTATCGTTTTCCTGTCCGCCAAAACGAAATCCCGTCTGCACAAGCTGCTTCCAGTAGTTCAGCATGCGGCCGAGCAGCATAATTTGCGGGTTCAGACCCATCTTCTGAATGATGTCGTGTCCGATGCGGTTGCGCTTAATCCGCCGCCTACGGATAAAGGAAGACGCATGCGGATCAACTATGTGACCCAGGTGGCGGTTAAGCCTCCGACCATCGTTGTGTTTGTGAATGATCCTGAACTGATGCACTTCTCCTATGAGCGTTATCTGGAGAATAAAATCCGCGGGGCGTTCGATTTCGAAGGAACACCGATCCGTATCTTTACTCGGCGCAAATCGGATGAAAGTTAGGGGAGAATAGATTGATTCTACAGATCATAGCAATTGTCCTGAGTTATCTGCTCGGCTCGATCAGCTTCAGCGTCGTGCTGGCGAAACTGCTGAAAGGCATTGATATTCGCCAACACGGCAGCGGTAACGCGGGAGCCACCAACACACTGCGTATTTTGGGCAAAGGACCGGCCATCGCCGTCCTTCTGCTCGATGTTCTGAAAGGGATTGCTGCCGTTTGGCTGGGAAAGTGGCTTGGAGACGGAAACGGCTGGGTTACCGCGTTGTGCGGCATTGCCGCCATCATCGGCCATAACTGGCCTGTCTATTTTCACTTTCGCGGTGGGAAAGGCATTGCTACCACGATCGGCGTCATGGCCACCATGTGCTTTTTTCCGGCTTTATGGGCCGGCATCATTGCCATTTTGCTGATTGTGATCACGCGTTATGTATCGCTGGGGTCGCTTATTTTCGTGGCATTGACCCCGATTTCTCTGCTCATCTATGGTTTGATCTTTGGTTTTGACTGGCCGATTTTTTGGTCCAGCCTCGTTATCTGTTTGTTTGCCTTCTGGAGACATCGCAGCAATATTGTGAAAATTGTTCAAGGTCGGGAAAACAAAATAGGCTCCGGAGGATCCAAAGGGGGAAAGGGAATTGTCAAATAAAGTAGCTGTGCTTGTTGCCGGGAGCTGGGGAACCGCTCTGGCAAGCGTCCTTGCGGCCAATCATCCGGATGTCACGATCTGGAGCCGCAACAGCGAGCAAGTGCAAGAAATCAACGAAAAGCATATGAACAGCCGCTATTTGCCTGATGTGGAGCTGCCTGTGAACTTGAAAGCGACCACCGACATGGAAGAAGCGGTGACAGGCGCGACAGCGGTTCTGATCGTGGCTCCTTCCAAGGCGATGCGCGAGGTGGCGCGTTCCCTCAAAACCTTGTGGAAGCCGGATATGTTGTGTATACACGCGACCAAAGGTTTTGAAACTGAATCCATGAAACGCATGTCGACGGTCATTGCGGAAGAGCTCGGATGCCCGGAAGGGGACATCGTGGTTCTCTCGGGACCAAGCCATGCAGAGGAAGTGGTGCGACGCTGTCCTACGACGGTCGTCGTTGCTTCGCTGAATCAAGCGGCTGCTATAGCAGCGCAGGATCTGTTCATGAACGCGGATTTCCGCGTGTATACAAACCGGGATATGCTCGGCGTGGAGCTTGCTGGGGCGCTCAAGAACATCATCGCTTTGGGTGCGGGCATGTCGGATGGCCTCGGATACGGAGATAACGCCAAAGCTGCGCTGCTTACACGCGGCCTTGCCGAAATCACCCGGATCGGCGTCGAAATGGGCGCTAATCCGCTGACGTTCGCAGGGCTTGCGGGTGTCGGTGACCTTGTTGTGACGGCTACCAGCCGACACAGCCGCAATTGGCGCGCAGGCTCGATGCTGGGACAGGGTATGAAGCTGGATGACGTGCTGAGCTCAATGGGCATGGTCGTGGAAGGTATCCGCACCACCAAGGCAGCTCACACGATATCGGAGAAATACGGTGTTCAGATGCCGATTGCCGACCAGCTGTATCATGTGCTTTTTGAAGACAAAGACCCTCGGATCGCTGTAGAAGCCTTAATGGGACGCGATCCCAAGACGGAAATGGAGTCCATGAAAATCGAAACTTGGGAACAGTGGCACAGCTGATCCTTTTCACCTTTCGGGGCCAATCCTCATATATATAAGTTGAGGACTGCCGGAGGAGGGGAGAAGATGAGCAAAAATATTTCCAAAGACGTGCTGAATGTTGTCAACAAGAAATCAGGTAAGCACATCTCGGAAAGTGCCGTTAAGAAGCTTGCCAGTACCGTGAAACCTTCTACGATGCAAAATGAGACCCAGCTCCGCCAACTGATCAAGCAGGTGTCCGCGATGGCCAACGTTCCTGTCAGCGAAGATACCATTCAAGATATCGTTAACGCGGTTAAAAAGAGTGGCATGAATCCGCAGAATATGGAATCGCTGATGAAACTGATGATGAAGAAATAATTCAAGGATACTTCAAGCGTAAAGGGCAATAAGTCGACGAAGCCTCTCGGCTTCCGAGACTTTATGCTCTTTTTTTAGGGGTAAGAAAGTGGACAAGTTTCATGCTATAATACGCTTATACATCGAAAAGAATGGAGAATCAGAGCCTATGGATCCGATGACTAAAATGTGGGTATCCCTGATTGCCATGCTGGTAATGGGGTTATCCGTGTTTTTAATTACATTTGCCCGTACCAAAACAACCGGAGTTCTCCGTGGAACGCTGTCCTTTGTAGCATTCATCATAATGGTGGTCGGATTTCTCGGGGGAATGGCGGCATTGATGTGATGAACCGTTTCCGAATGCTATTTGGCAAGAAAAAGACGATGCAGGACGCTGCCCAAGCAGACAAAACCGCGCATCATGAAGCCACGATGCAGTTGAAGGGCAGAACCATCGAGAAGACGGTCATTCCGGAGCCCGGTAAGACCATTCTTCAACATGCAAAGGATCACGAGATTGACTGGCAGCACATGTGCAAACGCGGCACCTGCGCACGCTGTCGTTGCCAGGTGCTGGAGGGGGCCGAGTATCTCGAAGAGCCGACCGAAGCGGAGCATAAGCGGCTGGACCCGGAGGAGTTTGACGAGGGCTTCCGTCTGGGCTGCCAAACCGTCGTGAAAGCTCCAGGGAAAATCGTGGCACAGAACAAAACCTATTTCTAAACGGGTGGAGAGAACGGGAGAGTGAGCCATGCAGATCACATCCGAATTACAGCAAGCGCTGCTGCAGATGTCTGTGCGGCTTCGCGAAGCCGGTACATGCTGGCTGATCGGCGGCAGCTGCGGACTTTTGCTCCAGAATGTGCATCTGGAAGCAATGCCAAGAGACATCGATGTTTATACAGATCAGATACATACGGCCAAGCTTCATCAGCTGCTTTCTGACCGATCAACGGACCGGCCGGCGGTAAGCGAAACGGATACCTATTATTCCGTCCTCAGCCACTATGATCTACACGGCTATGCCGTTGAATTGGTGGGCGGATTCAAGGTGCGTTCGCAAGGTAGTTTATACGAAGTCAGGGTGGACAGACAGCTCCTTCCGCATGCCGTGGAGATCGAGTTGGAATCGGTGCGTCTTCCGTTGATGCCTCTTGGGCATGAGCTTGTGTTTAACATTCTCCGGAAGCGGGCTGATCGTTATGAAGCGATCGGAAGCACGATGAGAAAGAATCTGCCTGCCCATGTGTTTCTTTTACAGCAAATCTGTAATGACAACAGCCTTTCGGAAGAGCATATCCGGCAAATAGAAAGCTTGCTGGGCTGGCAATTCGCCAAGGATCATAACGGCTCTTGCTAAGTCATAGAGCGAGAGGAGCCGCGTAAGGATGAACCATGAAATCACATTTAAGCCTTCCGGCAAGAAGGCCACGGTCAGCCGGGGCACATCGGTGCTGGCTGCTGCACAGCGTGCCGGCGTATATATTCCCACCCGCTGCGGCGGTAAGATGGGATGCCTTATGTGCAAGATCCAGGTGGACGAGACGGCAGCCAAGCATCTGTCGCATGCCGCCGAATCCGAACAACGCAAGCTAGGATCGCTTGTCGAACAAGGCTATAGACTGGCATGCCAGGCTAAAATCGAAGGTACAGTGACCGTAACCGTGCCTGAAGACAAGCTGAAGGCGGCTATCCGCAGACAGCTGGAGGCTGCACGCCAAGAGCGTGAGGATGAGCTGTGGTAGGCCACAGCGTAGCGCCTTTGGCGACGTACCTAAACCTAAAATATAAATCAGTGGATATAAAGGATGATCAAAGTGACTCAGGCTCGATTTGACAGACGTTCCGGTGTCTTCCGGAAAGCTGCCGCAGCGGTCATGGTTGTGCTGCTTGCGGTCAGTTTGACCGGCTGCCTGTATCCGGACGAGAAGAAGAATGAAAACAGGGTATCCTACCGCGAGAGCGTGAAACGGATTCAATCCGCGCTGGATGACTTCCAAAAAGATCAGGGCATCCTTCCGATGATCAACGCGGATGAGGACACGCCGAAATATGAGAAATTCCGCATTAATCTGGATCAGTTGCAAAAAGGCGGCTATATTGATGAAATACCGGCTACAGCTTTCGAAAAGGGAGGCAGTGCCTATTTCCTTATCCAAAATGAGGAGACGGATCCGACGGTTAAGGTCATGGATCTGATTACCGTCCAAAAGGTAAATGACGTTCAGCGCGCGGTGAACCAATATAAGAGCGCCCATGGCGGGAAACTGCCCGCAGGCGAAGAACTGTACCCGGGGATATACCTGGTGGATCCCGCACTTGCCAATACCAAATCTATCGTCCTCAAAAGCGTCTATTCCGGACAGGACATGAATTTTATGATGGATGAAGCGGGCGTCGTGTATGTGGATTACGCCTTTGACATCATGCAGTTGATCGATAAAGAAGGCCTCAAGCCTTCCAAAGATGAAGATTTGCGAGAAGAACTCGTCAAGTCATCGGACTATGTGCCTGTGAAGTCGCTCGCATATCGCTGGTCCGGCGACTCGCCTGTAGCTGTGAAGCCTTGAAGCCTAGGAACTGCCGATAAGCAGCCGATTAGCTTAAGAATAAGCCAGAAAGCCTTTCACTGGAAGCGCGTTGCCGCTTCTAGGGAGGGCTTTCTTTTTTGGGCAATAGCATGATTCAAATTGCTATACATAGAAGAGCATCTTCTTGCATATATCTGAGAGGGATGACGAGGCCGGGAAAGGTTAGGATTCCTAGGAATCGTCAAAGTAACGGTGATTCTTCACAGGAACCGCTTTGGGTCCATCGATTGCAGGTTGTGAGATTTTGCAAAATACCCGTCATATTGCATTTGATAGGTACATAATATGATACTAGTCCAAATGCCTAAAGCGAGTATCGCCGCTTTGCCGTTTCCAATCCGATTCTGACCCCGGCGGCGGACTACTGACGACATTGTATGGCGCAAATCCGTTGCAATGGCTCGAGGCTCCAGATGGAACACGAAGCGGATGCTCTTAAGCATTTTTCCTTCGGAGTAAATGAGGAGGGGATCTCTTTTGGAAAAAGTGGACATTTTTAAGGACATTGCCGAACGCACCGGCGGGGATATTTACCTGGGTGTCGTCGGCGCCGTCCGAACAGGCAAATCAACGTTCATCAAGCGGTTCATGGAAACCATTGTGCTTCCGAATATCGCTAGCGAAGCTGACCGGGCCAGAGCCGTGGATGAACTGCCGCAGAGTGCTGCCGGCAAAACGATTATGACAACCGAGCCCAAATTTGTACCGAACAACGCAGTGCAAATTAAGGTGGCTGAAGGATTGGACGTCAATGTGCGCCTGGTTGACTGCGTAGGCTACGCAGTGGAAGGTGCGAAAGGCTACGAGGATGAAAACGGTCCCCGTATGATCTCCACCCCATGGTTTGAGGAGCCGATCCCATTCCAGGAAGCAGCCGAAATCGGAACACGAAAAGTCATTCAGGAACATTCCACGCTTGGCGTGGTGGTGACGACAGACGGTTCTATCGCGGAAATTCCTCGCAGCTCCTACGTCGAGGCGGAAGAACGTGTCATTGCCGAATTGAAGGAAGTCGGCAAGCCGTTCGTACTCGTGATCAACTCGACGCGTCCACGCAGTGAGGAAGCGCTTCAGCTCCGGAGCGAGCTCGCTGAAAAGTATGACATTCCGGTCATGTCTCTCAGCGCTGCGACGATGACGGAAGAGGATGTCACAGGCGTACTGCGCGAGGTTCTGTACGAATTCCCTGTGCATGAAGTCAATGTGAATCTGCCAAGCTGGGTCATGGTGCTGAATGAGAAGCACTGGCTGCGCAGCAACTATGAAAACTCCGTTCGCGATACGGTGAAGGATATCCGGCGCCTGCGCGACGTTGACCGCGTCGTCTCGCAATTCATGGACTATGAATTCATCAACCGCGCTGCGCTCAGCGGCATGAACATGGGTCAGGGGGTTGCCGAGATTGATCTCTTCGCACCTGACGAACTGTACGATCAAATCCTGATGGAAGTGGTCGGCGTAGAAATCCGCGGTAAAGATCATCTGCTGCAGCTGATGCAGGAATTCTCCCACGCCAAGCGCGAGTACGACCGTTTCGCAGAAGCGCTTGAGATGGTCAAGACGACCGGCTATGGCATCGCGGCACCATCACTAGCCGAAATGTCGCTTGATGAGCCGGAGCTCATCCGTCAGGGCACGCGCTTCGGCGTCAGACTGAAAGCCACAGCGCCTTCCATCCATATGATCCGGGTGGATGTCGAATCCGAATTCTCCCCGATCATCGGCACGGAAAAGCAGAGCGAGGAGCTTGTCCGCTACCTGATTCAGGATTTTGAGAACGATCCGATCAAGATTTGGGATTCAGACATTTTCGGACGGTCCTTGCATTCCATCGTAAGAGAGGGCATCCAAGGGAAAATTGCTATGATGCCGGATAACGCCAGATATAAACTGCAGGAAACGCTCGGCAGAATCATCAATGAAGGTTCTGGCGGACTGATAGCCATCATTTTATAGAACGGCCAGAGAAAACCGCAGGAGCGCATGCTCCAAGCGGTTTTCTTGCGTATTCTGGGATACCTGTAGCTAGAGTTCAAGTGGTGACGCAGCCCGTAATTAAGGATAGATGAAAGAGTCCCCAGATGGTGTGAGAATGGCTTGAAAACGGGTGCTGGCGCTTGGATTTTAAAGCCATTTCCATGCATTTAAAAGGTGCGATCGCTTAAAACTCTTGAAATTCTAGTTGCACTGTATTACTATAAGTTTGTCCGCGCCTGCGGCTGTACTGGCTTTATGGCGATTCTATCTGTAAAAAAAGCAGATGAACGTATATTTTGCGGCAAAACGGAAAGAGTGAGTAACAACCGATTCAACTATTGGGGAGGTGAAATAGAAATGAATAAATCCGAACTGATTTCCCAAGTTTCCGAGACGGCTGAATTGTCCAAGAAGGATGCAACGAAAGCGGTTGACGCCGTATTCGAATCCATTGCGCAAGCTCTGCAAAACGGAGACAAAGTCCAACTCGTAGGATTTGGCAACTTTGAAGTTCGCGAACGTTCTGCACGCAAAGGACGCAACCCGCAAACAGGTGAAGAAATCGAAATCCCTTCGAGCAAAATTCCTGCTTTCAAACCAGGCAAAGCGCTCAAAGACGGAATTAAATAAGATTTCTACATATTCCATATGTAAGCAAGAACAAGACCGTGATGAATCTTCAACTTGCACTGTCCAGTCGGGCAGCCCACTTTGAAGATACCTGCAAGTCTTTTCGGATCAAACCGGATGGATCTGCAGGCTGCTCACGGCCTTTTCTTTTCTACTGCGATATGTCCTCCTGGTCCGTATAAGCGATAAGTACGACAGGCTCGCCTGCCGCGCTGCTCATCTGCAGCTCGAATTCACGAAGCTTGGATAACGCTTCTTCATCCAGCTGTGCCGGTTCGTAGTTCATCTTTTTAAACACTCCTTTTTAAAGATCATACGGTGTCAGTGTACCCATAAATGCATTAGAATTATGTCCGGAGGAAATCCTCTCCGGCTCGATGGAAGGAGGAGACAGCATGGATCAATCCAACAACACGGACTACATTGTCGTTAAAGCTAAGGAAAACGGCGTGCAGGTCATCGGCTTGACGCGGGGACATGACACGAAATTCCACCATACGGAAAAGCTCGATAAAGGCGAAGTTCTTATCGCGCAGTTTACGGATCATACATCCGCCATGAAAATACGCGGCAAAGCGGAAGTTCAAACCAAGCACGGCATCATCGAAAGTGAAAGCTAGAAGGCAGGCATAGCCTGCTTTTTTTCACATATTAGCATTTAAAGTTTCCGGGGCCATGCAAAGTACATGGATGGATACAGAGCTGGCCCCACTTTGTGGGGTTATTTTCGTTGGCTATGAGGTATGGACTCCTGTGATGGAGATTAAACTATAGGATACCAACAAGCGAGGGAGGTCACCCCTGGATGAACCGCTTTTTCCTGCCCGGTGCCGCATTCTTCATCACGATGGGAACGGTACTCCTGCTCTCACCATTCGATAGACCCCAAAACTTGATATCCGTTTCTAAACCGGCCATTCCCGTTTCTTATCAGAAGCCGGGATGGGAGCTGACAAGTGGCAATATTGTAGACGCCCTTCATTCGCTGCCTCTGACCCTGCCGATCCGAAGAGTGGAGTGGACGGAACCTTCCATGTCGATCGATCTTACGGTATCCGGCCCCGAAATCAAGCGCTCCATCTTGTATCAGAACATCGCAGACATCCTTACCTTCAGCTTTTCCAGCACCATAAACGTAAACCAGGTGAAGCTCCGTTTATTGGCCGAGGACAAATGGCTTGGAACGACAAAGCATTTATTGCTTGCACTGGATGCCAAGCGGGAGGATTGGGATGCCGGTCTTCGATCCGAGCTGATGCGGTTAGGAGAATCGCCTCTGCCTGATCCCATCAAGCTGCGGTTGCATGTCATCGAAACAATGTTATGGAAAAATCATTTCGTTACCGGACAAAATGGGTAATGATATTTATTCCGAAAAAGAAGAAGCACCCGTGCGTGGCGAAAAAACATGTGATATAATAGAAAAGATTGTGAACAAAAGCTCTTGTTCGTGAAAATGAAAGTGATTTGAGAAAGAAATAGGCTCGGAGGCTGACGATGAAACCGTACCGCGTACCCCAACTAGCAAAGAAATATGTCGAATACGACATGATACAAAAACATACGGAGCTGCCGCCTTTTCCTGACGCCCGTGTTCATCTGTTATATATTTTTTTGAACCAGGGAACCAGCAACCAGACCGAACACAGCGAGCTATACTCGTTGGTCACTTCCCTCGTGCAAGTAGGTATAGATACGCATGAAACGATTGACACGCAGGAGGGGAAGCCGATAGAAGGCTTTATGCGCTCCCGTCAGCTGAAGGTTCTCGCAGGAGATTATTTCAGCAGCCGCTTTTATCAGCTCCTGTCCCAGAAAGGGCAAATCGAAGCCGTATCTCGTCTCAGCCAGGCGATATGCGACGTGAACGTGCTTAAAATGAATCTGTACGGCAAGATGAAGAGCCTGTTATTGTCAGCGGAAGAATATTTGCGGCAAACGGTGCAGCTGAATATGCAGCTGTTTCTTTCGTTTACTCCCCTGATTGAGGAATCTGTGCGTGAATTGTGGAATTCCTTGCTTCATAACGTCAGCGAGTGCGAAACCGTGGTGAGAGAGATGCAGCGCAGCAGCAATGAATCGTTCCTATACAGCTATGCATACTGGCATATTCTTGATGTCGCGAGCGAAGAAGACAAGCAGGCGCTTAAGGAACATAAAATCGACAACAAAGACTGGAAGAAGCTGATGCTCAAATACAAAGCGGGAGAACATCTGGCCGAGAAGCTGCGCCAGGCCGTAGGTGGCGTTCAAACCGTCTTGAAGAGCGTCAAGGGCGACGGACTCTTCCGTGATATCGGGCAAGTGCTGGAACCTTTTCAGCGGCAGCTTCTTGCTTCAGGATCAGCGGTCGGAGAAGGGTAGGGAATCGCTATGAATACGAACACTTCGGGGACGCCATCCCATACGGAAGAGCAATACGATCATGTTCAGTCCGTATTTCAAAGCATTGCATCCAAATACGATATCATGAATGATATTTTGAGCTTCCGCAGACACAAGGCATGGCGCAAGTTCACGATGCGAAAAATGGCCATGAAAAAAGGGGACACAGCCCTGGATCTGTGCTGCGGAACATGCGATTGGACGCTGAGCATGGCCGAAGCAAGCGGGACCGGCACCATTACCGGACTTGATTTCAGCTCGAACATGCTGAAGGTCGGCGAAAAAAAGATCCGCGAGAAGCACAGGGAGAACCAGATTCAATTGATCGAAGGCAACGCCATGGAGCTGCCGTTTGAAGATAATCAATTCGATTATGTGACCATCGGCTTCGGACTGCGGAACGTGCCTGACTTGGAAAAGGTTCTTCATGAAATGAGACGCGTCGTTAAACCGGGCGGGATGGTTGTTTGTCTGGAGCTGTCCAAGCCGACCTGGCAGCCGTTCAAAGGCATTTATTATTTTTATTTTCAAAAAATACTGCCAAACCTTGGCAAGCTTTTTGCGAAGAGATATGAGCAGTACAAATGGCTGCCCGATTCGTTGGCCCTCTTTCCGGGAAGGGAGGAGCTGGCAGCGATTTTCCGGAGCGTCGGACTAGAGCATGTCGAGGCCTATCCCCTGACTGGCGGCATCGCGGCATTACATATTGGGATTAAGGAGAATCGGGATGTTTAAGAAAATCGGCGTGTTTTTGGAAATGATCAAGATCGAGCATACCTTGTTTGCCCTTCCGTTTGCTTTCATGGGGGCGATCCTGGGTTCTGTCGTCATGAACGGCCACTTGCCCTCCTGGGCACAGATCGGCTGGATTCTGATGGCGATGTTCGGCGCAAGGAGCGCGGCGTTCGGCCTGAACCGGATGATCGACCAGGTCATTGATAAAAAGAATCCGCGTACCGCCGGACGTGCCATTCCGGCAGGTCTGCTCAAAAATACGGAAGTCATCGTGTTTACGATCATTTCATTTGTTTTATTATTCTGGGCGGCTTACGAGCTTTCGTCGCTCGCATTGAAGCTGCTGCCTGTAGCGGTCTTTATGCTCGTATTTTATTCTTACACCAAACGTTTTACATGGCTTTGTCATCTGGTGCTCGGACTGACGTTAGGCCTGGCGCCGCTCGGAGGCTGGGTCGCAGTGACGGGCAGCATGGATTGGACCGCAGTGCTGCTGTATGTAACGGTGGCGTTCTGGACCGCAGGCTTCGACGTCATTTATGCCATTCAAGACATGGAGTTCGACCAAAAAGAAGGACTATACTCCATTCCAGCACGGTTCGGACTTCATAAATCTCTTTTGATCGCCCGGTATTTCCATGTAGTGACCGCTGTTGGCTTTGTCTTTCTTTTCTTCGTGACAGAGCTTAGCTGGTGGTATTTCGCAGGCATGGTGATCTCCTATATCATCTTGTTCTATGAACACTATATTTTGTCTCCGAAAGACATGAGCAAGCTGCAAACCTCGTTCTTTACGATGAACAGCGTTCTCAGTATCGCGGTATTTGTCTTTACGCTGATTGATCTGGTGGTGCAATACCATTGATGCGTAGGGAAGGCGAGAAGCGGGGCTGGGTGGTCGGCGTTACGGGGGCAAGCGGATCCATATATGGCGTCCGCTTGATCGAAGTGCTGCTGCAACAAGGCTATACGGTTCATATGGTAGTATCCAATGCCGGCTGGAGGGTGCTTAGTGAAGAGCTCGGATGGAGCGTCGGCAAAAGGGAGCAGGTGCTGAACGAAAAGTTCGGCATGCTTCCAGGCCAACTGCACTACCATCCGATTGCGGACATTGGCGCGACGATTGCGAGCGGGTCGTTTCAGGTCGAGGGAATGGTGATCGCTCCATGCTCCATGGGCACGCTTTCCGCTGTGGCGCACGGCAGCTCGGACAATCTGATGACCAGGGCCGCGGATGTGATGCTGAAGGAAGGCCGCACGCTCGTTCTCGTACCTCGCGAGACGCCGCTGCACGCCATTCATCTCGAAAATATGCTGAAGCTCGCCAGGCTGGGCGTTCGGATCATCCCGGCAATGCCGGCTTTTTATTTTCATCCGAAGACGATTGATGATCTGGTCGATTTTCAAGTAGGGAAAATTTTGGACAGCCTGCGCGTTGAACATGATCTGTTTACCCGATGGGATGGCGGCCAGGCTGCTGCCCGTATGACTAAAGAGGAATGAGTGTTTTCTTGATATGTGATTTATGGGATTGAAATATGCTATGATTTGACTAATACTGCTACTGCAAGACTCGAATTCGGCTTGTGAAAAGGGAATGCGGATTCAGAATACGCTGACACGGGTGAAGGAATGAAAAGACTAGACATATTCGGCTTACTGAAAAAAGACATGAATTATATTGAAGATGAGCTCTTTCGGAGCATCGAGGGCGAGCATAAGCTGCTGAACGAGACGTCCATGCATTTGCTGAAGGCGGGGGGAAAGCGCCTGCGACCGGTATTTGTGCTCATGGGCGGCAAATTCGGCAATTATGACTTGGAAAAGCTGAAGCATGTGGCCGTTCCTTTGGAGCTGATCCATATGGCTTCGCTGGTCCATGACGATGTCATCGACGATGCGGATACCCGCCGCGGGGAACTGACGGTCAAGTCGAAGTGGGACAACCGCATCGCGATGTACACGGGTGATTATATTTATGCCCGCGCCTTGATGCTCACTGCGCATCTGGAGAATCCACTGATCCACCAGGTGCTTTCCAAAGCGATGGTCGAAATGTCCATCGGTGAAATGGAACAGATCCGTGATTTCTTTAATACGGAGCAAAGCGTGCGCCGTTATCTTCTGCGTATCCGCCGGAAAACCGCTCTTCTGATCGCCATCAGCTGCCAGCTTGGCGCAGTAGCTTCCGAAGCCGATCGCAAAACCGTTAACCTGTTGTACCGGTATGGCTATAACATTGGCATGGCGTTTCAGATCCAGGATGACCTGCTCGATCTGTGCGGCACCGAAAAGCAGATCGGTAAACCGCCTGGCAGCGATATCAGACAGGGTAACATTACGATTCCCGTCATTTACGCATTGCAGGACGAAGAATTGCGGGGACCGCTGCTGCGTGAAATCAGCTATATCCGCGAACGCAACGGGGAATGCGATGTCTCGGGCGCCATTCGAATCATTAAGGAAAGCAAAGGCATCGCCCAGGCGGAGGAGCTGGCTGACCGCTACTTTAAAAAAGCATTTGATGCGCTGGAACGGCTGCCGGACAATCGGGCGAAGAAAAACCTCAGGGATATCGCGAACTTTGTTGCGAAGCGTTCCTATTAGGGATCGATTTCGGTCCGGTACATAATGGCAGTCTGTTATAACAGAAGAAAACTTTTACCAAACCAAACCTTGTGACTTGAAACAAAACAGGAGAGTGAGTTTATATGGAACGAACTTTTTTAATGGTCAAGCCGGATGGCGTTCAGCGCGGACTAATCGGCCGCATTGTTGCAAGACTGGAGGACAAAGGATTCAAAATGGTTGCCGGCAAGCTTGTTCAAGTATCGCTGGAGCAGGCGCAGCGTCATTATGCTGAGCATGAAGGGAAAAATTTTTACGATAACCTGGTGCGCTTCATTACATCCGGCCCCGTTTTCGCCATGGTTTGGGAAGGCGACGATATTATTGCCCTGACGCGGATTCTCATGGGGAAAACCAATGTAACCGAGGCTCTGCCTGGCACGATTCGCGGCGATTATGCCTCGCATACCCCACATAATCTGATTCATGGCTCCGACTCACCAGAGAGCAGCGCACGCGAAATCGCGAATTTTTTCGAGGCGCATGAACTGGTGAACTACGACAAGAGCATTTCGCTGTGGACGTAATCCATCCGTTGACTTCCACCGGCGGCGCTTCTGCCGGAGAGCACTCGCCGGATCCGGACTATATAGCATTTATTCATCAAATTAAGCAGAGTACCGGCATCGATTTGTCGGAATACAAAGAAGCCCAGATGAAGCGGCGGCTTACCACGCTCCGCGTCAAAAACGGCTATCACACCTTCGCTGCCTTCTATGAAGCCATTTCGAAGGATAAAAACCTGTTTTATGAATTCCTGGACCGAATGACGATCAATGTCTCGGAATTCTGGCGTAATCCGAACCGCTGGGAAGTGCTTCGGGATATCATTCTGCCGGAGCTTTCGACCGCCGGAAGACGCAAGCTCAAGGTATGGAGCGCCGCCTGCTCTACGGGCGAAGAGCCTTATACCCTTGCGATGATATTGGACGGAAAAGGACTGCTCGCTGACACGTCTCTGGTGGCGACCGACATCGATGAAGGGGCACTGGCTAAAGCGAAGCAGGGCTTGTATTTGGAGCGATCCTTGAAGGATGTGCCTAAGGATGTGGCCGCCCGCTATTTTTCACAGGAAGGCCCATGGTTCAAATTCAGCGAACAGCTGAAAAAAAACGTACAGTTCCGCAAGCAGAATCTGCTGCTTGACCGCTTCGAGGCGGAGCATGATTTGATCGTCTGCCGCAATGTCATGATTTATTTTACGGAAGAGGCCAAAAACAAGCTCTATCACAAATTTGCGGAAGCGCTTAGACCCGGCGGTTATTTGTTTGTCGGCAGCACGGAGCAAATTTTCACGCCGGGACAATATGGGCTTGAACCGACCGAAACCTTTTTTTACAGAAAAAAATCCTGACTTGCCAGATCCGAGGTATAATTGCGGCTGTCCTATACGATACTATGGCTAACACACACTTGAATGACATGTGGAGGTCAGCAAGCCATGGATAAGCGCGAGGTGATCACGGCATACCGCCGGGGTTTTATCACAATACAGGAATGCGGACAAATCCTGGGCATCGAGGACATTCGGCTCAGCCGGTTGGTCCAGGATTCGGTGGAGAGCTTGAAGGAAGAAGAGCAGCTTCCGGAGCGGTTTCCCGTGAACAGCAGCAGTGCGGAATAAGACGTCATCCCCGGTTTTGAAGGGAATGGCGTCTTTTTTGCTTTTTGAGCATTCCTTGTCAAAGCAGGTGAGCTATACTATAATGAGCAAAGATATCTTCGGATTTTAGCCAATTACCGTTTAACAGTTTAAAGGGGGAAAGCAGCACATGAGTATACGTTATCTAACAGCCGGGGAGACGCATGGTCCCCAGCTTACTGCTATTATTGAAGGATTGCCGAGCAATCTTACCATTGATTTTGAGGCATTGAATTTTCAGCTCCAGCGCCGCCAAAAGGGGCATGGCCGCGGACGCCGGATGCAAATCGAGAAGGACACGGCCCGAATCGTCGGCGGGGTACGCCATGGAGTTACAACTGGTGCACCGGTAGCGATCGTTGTAGAAAATAAAGACTGGGCCAGTTGGAGCCAGATCATGAACGTCGAGCCGATTGAAGGCAATGACGAGGAAAAACGCCGCGTGCATCGTCCCCGCCCGGGACATGCCGATCTGAACGGCGGACTGAAATATAATCTGAAAGACCTGCGCAATGTACTGGAGCGCTCCAGCGCCAGGGAAACGGCCGTACGTGTTGCTTGCGGCGCGATCGCACGTCAGTTCCTTGCAGCGTTCGGCGTGAAAATCGGGGGACAAGTGATCCGGATCGGGGAAATCGAAGCACCTGCCAATCAGCTGTCGGTTGATGAGCTGAACGAACGGACGGAAGCTTCATCCGTACGCGTGGTTGATCCTGAAACAGAACAGAAGATGGAAGCCTATATTGATCAAATCAAAAAAGAAGGCGACTCTGTCGGCGGGGTGGTCGAATGCGTGGTCGAAGGACTGCCGGTCGGACTTGGAAGCTACGTGCAGTATGACCGCAAGCTTGACGGGCGCATTGCTCAAGCCGTAATGTCCATTAACGCCTTCAAGGGCGTCGAGATCGGCATCGGATTTGAAGCCGGCGTTCTTCGCGGATCCCAGGTACATGATGAAATTATTCATGAGGATGGCCGTGGATACTATCGTGCAAGCAATCGTCTGGGCGGTTTCGAAGGCGGTATGACCAACGGTATGCCTGTGGTTGTCCGCGGTGTCATGAAGCCGATCCCGACGCTCTATAAGCCGCTTAGAAGCGTAGATATTGACACGAAGGAACCATTTACGGCTCAGGTGGAACGTTCTGACGCATGTGCCGTGCCTGCGGCGAGTGTCGTGATGGAACATGTAGTGGCGTGGGAGATCGCCAAGGCGTTCCTTGAAAAATTCGGCGGGGACTCCATGGATGAAATACGCGCCAACTATAACAACTACATGGCTCAAGTGGAGACATACTAATGATGAGAACCGTACATGTGGAATTGGGAGAACGTTCGTATCCGATCTACATCGGTTCCGGCCTTCTGCCGCAGGCTGCGGCTTATCTGATAAAGCATGGATTATCCGCCAAAAGTCCGCATTTGATCGTAACGGACGAAAAGGTTGCTTCATATCACCTTGAAACGCTCCAAACGTCGTTGGAGAAAGCCGGCTTCCGTCTGGTCGTATCCATCGTGAAGTCCGGTGAAGGCTCCAAATCGCTGTCTGTATATGAAGAGGTCATGACTTCCGCGATCCAGGGAGGCCTGGACCGCAATTCTTCCGTCATCGCACTTGGGGGAGGGGTGGTTGGCGACTTGGCGGGATTCGTCGCCGCTACATATATGCGCGGCATTTCGTTCATTCAAATGCCGACAACCATTCTGGCGCATGACAGCAGTGTGGGCGGCAAGGTGGCCGTCAATCATCCGCTTGCCAAAAACATGATCGGCGCGTTCCATCAGCCCGAATTCGTGCTGTATGATCTTGACACGCTTACGACGCTCCCGCCACGCGAAGTGTCGGCAGGGCTTGCGGAAATGGTCAAGCACGGCTTGATCAAGGACAAAACGTTTGCTTATTGGTGCAAAGACCATGCGGCGGAACTGCTTGCGCTTGATCTGGATGCTCTCGGATACGGTTTGGAACGCGGGGTGGCCATCAAAGCAGAAGTCATATCCCAGGACGAGCGGGAAGGCGGCTTGCGCGCCATCCTCAATCTCGGCCACACGATCGGGCATGCGATCGAAGCCGTTGGAGGCTATGGCGAGTTCCTGCACGGCGAAGCCATTTCGATTGGCATGGCGGGCTCCGCTCTTCTCGCGGAGGCTCTGGGACGGGGGGGCGGCATATATGCGGAAACCACGGCCATGCTGACGGCGTTGAATCTTCCGGTCGTGCTGCCTCCCCACCTGAACGAGGATGAGCTGATGGCTGCCATGATGCATGACAAGAAATTCAAGGAAGGCACGATGGTTTTCGTGGTGCCGGATTCGATCGGCTCCGTCAGCATCGTGAAGGATATTCCGCAGACTCTAGTCAGAGATATATTGAAACAGCTGAGAAAAGGAGGAGAGGTCCATGTATAACAGAGGTATTCGCGGCGCGACGACGGTTCTTCATAACGATGAACGGGAAATATTGGATGAGACCGTTCTATTGATGCGTGAGATCGTGGAGCGCAACCAGGTGAATCCGGAAGATATATGTAGCGTGTGGATTACGCTGACCCAGGATCTGGACGCTGCTTTTCCGGCCAAGGCGATCCGGCAGCTTGATGGATGGGAGCTGGTGCCTTTAATGTGCTCCGTCGAAGTTCCCGTGAAGGGAAGCCTGCCGCGCTGCATCCGGTTAATGGTACAGGTCAACACGGAAAAGAGCCAGAGCGAAATCAAGCATGTATATATGAATGAAGCGAAGAAGCTGCGTCCGGATCTTGCCGCACCCAGTGCGTAAATTCAGAAAAAGCGTGCTTGCCAGGACAAGGGATCATCATGTATAGTGTAAGTTACATAGAATGACAGAAGCATGAATTGGCGGCTGTGCATTCTTATGAGGATTGAACCGGGATGGAGATCTTGGTTAATCCGATAGCTGAGTAGAGTTTAGATGAGCTGAGTTGAGTATAGAAGAGCTGAGTCCATATGCATATATGCAATGAATGGAACGTCTGGCCAAGACGGTCTCCGTTGACCCGTGCTAATTTCTCCTCCCTGTGAAGGATTCAGGGTGAAGTGCAGCGGGTTTCGAAGCGGAGCAACCTACTTGCGACAGATGACTCTTATCATATACTTAATGAACGTCCAAACCTCTACTTCGGTAGAGGTTTTTTTGTTGCCATGAAACAGAACGGCAACAGCCCAACACCATGACGCGGAAAAGGAATGTAAACTGCGAATTTGAAACTAAAGGAGGGAACGTCAATGATGAATCCGGGTGTGGAGCAAGTCCTGAAGCTGTCCCGAGATTATAATCTGATTCCGGTCGCGAAACGTCTGCTGGCAGATATGGAAACCCCGATACGCATTTTTCAGCGTTATGCTGAACGTGATTGCGCATTTTTGCTTGAGAGTGTAGAGGGTGGCAGCCGATGGGCGCGCTACTCCTTCATCGGGACCGATCCCTTCATGATGATCTACGGCAAAAAGGGCGAGATCGTACTTGAGCGCAAGGGCGCCAAGGAAATCATGGAGGGGAAGCCGGTTGAAGAGCTGAAGGCGCTGCTCCGCAGCTACCGCAGCCCGAAAATGGAGGAGCTTCCCCCGTTTACCGGCGGAGCGATCGGGTTCTTCGGATACGACCTGCTGCAATACTACGAGAAGCTTCCGGCCCATGCCGTGGACGATCTCGATATGGACGACATCCGCTTCATGTTCTGCGATACGGTGATCGTGTTCGATCACGTAAAGCAGCAGATCCTGCTCGTCGGCAATATTCATGTGAAAGACGGTGACACGGATGCGGATATCCGCAGAAGCTACATGGAGATCGACAACAAGCTTGCCCGAATTGCCGATCAGCTTCAAATGCAGGGACCGCGTGAGAATGTGAACGGCCGGACGATTCCTTCGGATATCGATCTTGGGGATATCAAATCCAATATGTCCAAAGAGCAGTACATGGCAAACGTGGAGCGGGCACAGGAATATATCCGTTCCGGCGATATTTTTCAGGTCGTGCTGTCCCAGCGGTTTCACATTGATACAGAGGTATCTCCGCTGCATGTGTACCGCGTACTGCGGACATTGAATCCGTCACCTTACATGTACTACCTCAAAATGCATGAAGAAATCATCGTCGGCACCTCCCCGGAAGCGCTGGTCAAGGTCGACGGGGATCAAGTGGAGACTCGCCCGATTGCAGGCACTCGCCCGCGGGGCAAGGATGAAGTGGAAGACAATCAGCTGGCAGAAGAGCTGCTGAAGGATGAAAAAGAACGTGCGGAGCATTTGATGCTCGTCGATCTGGGGCGCAACGACCTGGGACGCGTATCCAAGTTCGGCACGGTGAAATGCGACATGTTCATGGAAATCGAGCGGTATTCGCATGTCATGCATATGGTGTCGAACGTGTCGGGAACGCTTCGGGACGACAAGGATTTCTTTGACGCCTTCCTGTCCTGCTTGCCTGCAGGGACCGTCTCCGGCGCACCCAAGCTGAGAGCAATGGAAATTATCGCGGAACTGGAGCGTGAAGCCAGGGGAGCCTACGCAGGCGCAATTGGATATTTAGGCTTCAACTCCAATATGGATGCCTGCATCACGATCCGCACGATTATTTTCCGGAAGGGAAAGGCTTATGTCCAGGCCGGAGCCGGAATCGTGTGGGATTCCGTACCGGAGAAGGAATATGAGGAAACGGTGAACAAGGCCAAAGCGCTTTTGAAATCGATCCGCACGGCGGAAGCCATGTTCCCTCCACCGGCCAAAGCGGAGAACGAACAGTTGAATCAGGATTATTTTTACGAATATACGCCATAAACAA
>NZ_BIMK01000013.1 GCF_004001045.1 Paenibacillus chibensis | reverse complement strand
GATCTATTCATTGACCAGACAAGATGTTCATTGTGATATTGAATTTTTATCCCACAGAACGGAGAGGATTAAGTGCAAATCACAATAAATCTGACAGACCAACATATAAAATTCATTCTAAATAACCTATATCCTTTTATCTGCATGATTTATCGGAGATATGGGGGCAACCAAATAATGTTTCAACAAAATAAAGTTTTTGATATATGGTGGTCGAAACCATCCGTTCTATTTCCTTATCTGTTCAGTGTAGATGATGTTCCAGCTGGTTTTGCTTTTGTGGTAGCACCATAAGAGCTAAAGCATTCTGCAGAAAAACACTTCGTAATTATACTGGCGGCTTGTAGCATGAGGAGATAACAGAAACAGAAAATGATGAAAAAAAATAATTTTTAGATTTAACAACATAAATATTTAACTTAATTTACATATACATTCATTAGAATAGGAAGTGTAATATGAATAGAAAATTGTCAGTCTCGCTGCTTAGCTTTTGCTTGCTAGTGACTACTCAGCTTTTTGTAGGAAGTGCATCTGCTGCTAACAAACCGATTCAATTGTATGTGAACAATGTAAAGATTGCAGGAGTCCAACCGATCGTAATGTCTGGCGTTATGTATGTACCCTACCGCTCATTTTTTTCGGCTTTGGGATTTACAGTTGCATATGATTCTGATACTCAGCAGATCTCAGGAGCCATTAGGGGCGCAGAAATTCAATTCTGGGCTGGCGAGGACCGTATTGAGTTTGATGGCGTGACATACTACTTAGACAATGCGATTCCTGTTAGTAATGGACAGGTGTATCTTCCTCTACGTTTGGTCAGTAACTTATCAGAATATTCAGTTAATTATGATAAGGCAAATTCGACGGTTCGTTTGCAAGCTTATGGATTGGGTGAAGAAGCTGCTATCAAAGAACTTCTTACGAAGTACTACGATACGTTTAGTCCACGTTTATATTCGTCAGACAATCTAAAATTGAATTATATGAATCTTGAATATGATTACGAAGCCAATAAACCAGTCAGTGAGATCAAACTTCGAGACTATACGGTAACAGTGGATTGGATTAAGTTTACTTCTGCCACTGAAGCACAACTTCAAGTGACGTACATCAAGAATTCAGAAGTATTAAATCAATCCGATGTGTATCTCTTCGACATTCGTTATGAGCATGGACAATGGAAAATAGCAAATGAAGCTGTAATTTATAAAAATATGGAAATCCCGAAGGATATCGACACACAGGCCGCTTCCATCATGAAAAATCGTTATGGCGAGCAGAACACCGTCTTATCAGATTTAAGAACCTACTATCAAGCGTTAAACGAGGAAAACCTGGAACTCACGGTTCAATTTACAGATCCTTCAATTATTAAAAGTTGGAATGATGATAATTTCGTTTCTGTAACTTGGGAAAGTATTGTAAAGGAGAGTTTTGCTCATTCCGACTATAGGTATCATTTATTTGACGAACGCGTCGTCTTCCTTGGTGAAAAGGAGGCTGTCGTTCAAGGCAAGCTTGATTTTAGTATGGCTATAGAGGATGAAAAGGCAGACCATGATGTGTCCGAAGTACTTATTTATTTGAAATATGCTAATGGTCATTGGACATATAGTGATGATATTAATCTTGACCTGGACTTCGACAACCGAGTTGATTCAGCAGGCAATCCTGCTAAACTAAGTGGATGGTGACGGCGCGAATTCGAGTACATGGTCAGATTCTGAGACTTGATGGGAGGAGTTACTATGAGTGTTTATTTATCCAGACCTTCAATGCGTCTGAAGGAAGAATATTTAGATTTCTATCAGGAATGGATACAGAGTGGCGAAGATATGGTCCCATGGGTTATTCGTAGAGATCCATCTGATTTTGGTGAAATGATACATTGGCTGAGAAGCAGTGAAAGAGGCATAAATCTTAAAGAAGGTTGGGTTCCTGATTCAACGTTTTGGTTAGTTTCTGAAGATCATAGGATCTTGGGTGCAGTGAACATCAGGCATGAATTAACGGAGTTTTTATTGAATAGAGGCGGGCATATCGGCTACGGCATACGTCCATCAGAAAGAAGAAAAGGTTATGCTGCTGAATTGTTACGTTTATCTTTGATTGAGGCCAAGAAGCTAGGAATCAATAAAGCGCTTGTGGTATGCGATGAGGATAATGTTGCTTCTGAAAGAACCATTATTAGTAATGGAGGCATTGCGGATGAAGACTTTATAGAAGAAAATGGGAATATATTGAAGCGATACTGGATAGTCATTTAAATGTTATTCAAAGATATATTTGCAAATTGAAAATCAATTTAAGGTCATATTATAACGGAGAAAACGATAGTGAACCGATGGACTATCGTAGAGGTCATGTGTATGCCGATCTTGAAAAAACGAAAGTGGATGTTATGGTTGACAGCTTTGGTCGTTATCGTTGCCGTTTCATTAACCATTTTCATGCAAATCATCATTCATTCAAAAGTACCGGAACTTGCGGAAGGAAGCATTGAGCAGCGGTATGCACAGCAAGGAAGCCATCAAGTAAAGGTAGAAGAAATTAAACGTACGAGCGGAGAGGCTTTATACCGAATATATTACCCGGCATTCGAAGGAAACGAATCCTATCCCGTTATTTCATGGGGGAATGGAACCGGTGCTACGCCCGATCGTTATGATGAACTTTTAACTCATCTTGCGAGCTGGGGTTTCATTGTAATAGATTCCTATAGCAAAACAACAGGAACAGGCAAAGAAATTATGGCGGCGATTGATTATTTGAAAAATGAGAGCCAACGAACAGACAGCTTGTTCTATCGAAAAATACAAATGGACCATATTGGCGCAGCTGGACATTCTCAAGGGTCCACCGGAGTCATTAATGCCCATACCCATTATACAAATGGATCGCTAATTAAGACGGTTGTGTCCATCGCTCTCCCGGATTTGAAGTATTGTGATCCTGAAGATGTGTATGATACAGCACGTATTACCGCTCCTTTCTTTATTATGGGCGGTACACGAGACTTTCTGATCTCCCCGGTATCTACGAATCGATCCGCCTTGCATCACACGAATCCAAAAACGCCTGTAATGATGGGAATGGCAAAAGGTGCAGCTCATACAGCGATAGAAGGTAATGGTGGCAATCATAGAGGGTACTTGACGGCTTGGATGAGATATCAGCTGCTTGATGACCAGGATGCCATGAAGGCGTTCTATGGCAATTCATCCGAGATGATGCATAATACAAAGTGGGTGAACGTGATACAAACAAATATGGAGTGATTCCTATCCCATTCGACAAGTACAAAAAAGCTTGCAGTTCTAGGAATTTCATTTTTTAGCTTGATTTTTTTCAGTAAATAGCTACAATATGTTTAAAGGATTAAACGAATGGACTATAGAGGTGGATCGTATGAACCAGCAAACCGAGGATGTTCTGCAGCAATTTAAAGATTGTATCCCTTTATTGGAAGTGCTAACCGATGAAAATCGGCAAGCGATCATTATGTTGTTGGCACAGAACAAATCGGGACTTAATGTGAATACAATAGCAGCCCATATCAATCTGTCCAGACCGGCAGTATCCCATCATTTAAAGGTGTTGAAACAGTCAGGTTACATCAAATCCGAAAAAAAAGGCGTCGAAAACTATTATGTATTGACGGTCCGTAAACCGCTTGAACAACTCAAATCATTAATCACTGCCGTTGAAGACGAATGCAATGGACCTAAGTGATGATCCATAGACATTAAAGAAATACCTGAATGAGAATTTTTTTGAGCATTTGGTTCAATCGTTTAAACCAATAATCCTAATAAGGAGTGATATGAAATGAAGGCTATGATCATTGAGAAGTACGGAAAAAACGTTCCATTGGTGATGACAGAGCAACCCATGCCGAATATCGGAGAACATGACGTGCTAGTTGAAATTCATGCAGCCAGCTTAAATCCGATTGACTATAAAATTAAGGAAGGGGGCATGAAATTCCTGTTGAAATACAGATTTCCTCTCGTTTTAGGAAATGATTTCTCCGGGGTTGTCGTCCAGGTTGGGGATCGGGTGAATACCTTTAAACCTGGGGATGAAGTGTACGGAAGACCCCGCAAAAACCGAATCGGAACGTTAGCCGAATTTATTGCCGTTCATGAGGATGATATCTGGCTGAAACCGCAGAATTTAACCTTTGAAGAGGCGGCATCGATACCGCTGATCGGGCTTACTACTTACCAAGCTTTGGTTGATATACTAAAACTCCAAAAAGGCCAAAAGATCTTGATTCACGCGGGTTCCGGAGGCGTAGGAACCTTCGCCATCCAGATGGCGAAGCAGCTCGGCGCTTTTGTTGCCACAACAGCAAGCGATAAAGGCTATGATTTAGTCAAATCATTGGGAGCAGATCTCATCATTAATTATAAAAAAGAGAACTTTGAAGAAATGCTGACCGGATATGATGCTGTTTTTGATACTTTAGGTGGAGCAGCGCTGGACAAATCATTCCGCATCCTGAAACCGGGCGGTCAAATCGTATCCATCTCCGGCATGCCAAACGCCAGATTTGGCAAAGAAGCGAATTTGGGTTGGTTGAAAACAACCATTTTGTCCACCGTAGGCTGGAAGATCAAAGCCCTGGAGAAGAAGAGCCAAGTGAGATATCACTTCCTTTTTATGAAGCCGAGCGGAGAACAATTGAAGGTGTTAAAGGGATTTCTGGAAGGGGGTCTCATCAAGCCTATCATTGACAAGGTGTTTCCTTTGAAAGATGCAGGGTAAGCATTTCATTACCTGGAAAGCGGAAGGGCCAAAGGTAAGGTAATCATTAAAATAAAATAATTCTAGAAAAACCGATGCGTTGATCAATCAACTAACCAATTGAGTTGCCAATCCCAGGATGAAGCTCCTCAGGGTTGATCAACGCTTTTTTTATTCGATGCCAATGCCATTACCAAAATCAACCCGATAATACACGCTGTCCCCAGCCATTGGTAAAAACCAAAGGGCTCTTTTAACCAAAATACAGTTGTGATTACGGCAGCGAGCGGCTCCAAACTGCTTAGAAGGCTTGTTTCTTTAGGGGAAAGACTTTGCAAGCTTTCGATATAAAACCAAAATGCGATCATCGTGCCGAACAGGATTAGACATATAAGATACAAATAGGTCTCCATCGAAAGGCTTTTAAAGTCAATTTGCCAAGGGGGATGGATCAAGCTTAACCCCAAGCCGCCAATAATCATCGCCCATCCGACAATGACGAGGGAATCATATTGCTTCAATAACGGAACGGCGTATAAGGTGTAGAAGGCCAAGGCTATTCCAGATAAAATCCCCCAAACCATGGCAGCAGGCGGCACGGAAATCCGGGAAACAGAACCGTTCGTCAACAAGAAAAAGCAGCCCACCAGAGCAAGGAGAACGGTCAGCAAATCCTTACGCGTGAAGGTCATTTGTTTCCGCAGAATCAAATAGATGATGATCATGACTGGAGCTAAGTACTGCAGCAGCGTAGCAACGGCCGCATTCCCGTGCTGGATCGATGCCATATACGTATATTGAACCGATAGCATACCGACCAAACCGAAAATAACAAATAACAAGTCGAAGAGCGGACCTTTTATTTTTCCATACGGCAAGTATTTGCGAGCGGTCTTTAGCCAGAAAATGAATGGTCAACAGTAGAATCCCGGCGATGAGCAAACGTGTCGCTACAAGCCAATTGACATCAATGGCGGTTTGCTGAAAGAGTTTTTTGGAAACGGTGCCGCTGATCCCCCAAAATACTGCCCCTGTGGTCACAAGAATTAATCCTTTTTTTTCAGCGTTATCCATGACTGTTTCTCCACCTTAAATGTAATAATAGTGTTATAATAGGTGAAAATTTGATATGAAAATACCGAAATTGGATATAAAAATATAAATATATTGAGGCAGTGGTCTTGTGCAAATCAAAGATTTCAAAATCGACCCAAACTTAAAGGAACGAACCGAGCATCGAACGGTCATACTCCCGGTAGCTTGTTACGAAACGACGATTAGCCAAAATATTCATGGACATATACCGCTCCACTGGCATGATGAAATTCAGTTTGTTCGAATGGTCAAAGGGGAAGCCGTCTTTCAAATCAATGAAGATAAAATAAATCTTCGGCGAGGTGAAGGGATCTTTATCAACAGCGGCTGCTTGCATATGGCGGAAGAAATGAATAAATCGGGCTGCGTTTATATTTGTTTAAATGTTTCTCCTCATTTTGTGGTGCCTAGAGAGCTTCACGCAACGCATGTTGCCCCGTATATCCAAGCGACAAATTTACCTTATTTGCATATCGATTCTAATCAGGCTTGGGGGAAAACAATATTAGATGCGATGATGAACATTCATGATTGCATTCAACGAAAACCGCTACACTTTGAAATCGACGTTACGATGCATTTGACATGTATATGGAAAAACTTAATCATGAATTGTTTTCAACTCACATACGACCCTATGGAAGCAGCCAAAAGTGATCGGATGAAGCAGATGTTAGGCTGGATCGATATCCATTACACCGAAAAAATCACATTAGACGATATTGCCAGGGCCGGTCAATTGAGCCGTTCGGAGTGCTGCCGTTATTTCAAACGCATGCTGAACACGACTCCGCTGAATTACGTGATCGATTACAGGCTTCAGAAAAGTTTGCTCCTGCTGCAGCAAGATGGTTCGAATGTTACAGAAGTGGCCTACAAAGTCGGATTTAACAGTACCAGCTATTTTATTGAAAGATTCAAGAAGTTGATGAACATGACGCCGCTGGCCTTCAAAAAATTAAATAATAAATAACCAAAATTTAGATTGATTAGATGAAGGTATCCAGTTTATAATGAAATCACAAAATATGTAAGCGCAATCATTTGATAGAAAACGATTTAGTCACCTATGAACGACGACATAGATTCTAATAATGAAACCCGTTCGAAAGAGAGGTGAACTCAGCTTCAAGAGACCGTTCTAGTATTGAAAAGCATATTTTTGCCTTATGCAGCCGTGATTTTCTAATTCGAATTTAGGAGGGAACAGGATGCGAAGAAAAGGAAAGATGCTTTGCCTGATGGTGCTGTTCAGTCTTTTGATTGCCATGATGCCTGCGAACGTCACGAATGCGGCTCCGACCTGGAATTTGGTATGGAGCGATGAATTTAACGGAACTTCTTTGGACAAGTCCAATTGGAAAGCGGAAATCGGAACCGGCAGCGGCGGTTGGGGCAACAATGAGCTTCAGTATTACACGGATCGCCCGGAGAATGTCCAGGTGACGGGTGGAAATCTGGTCATTACCGCCCGCAAAGAAGCCTACGGCGGAATGAATTACACATCGGCACGGATTAAAACGCAAGGGCTGCGCAGCTTCACGTACGGAAAGATCGAAGCGCGTATCAAGCTGCCGTCGGGACAAGGATTATGGCCGGCCTTTTGGATGCTGGGAACGAATATCGATACCGTCGGATGGCCTAAGAGCGGAGAAACGGATATTATGGAGCGGGTCAACAACAATCCTTATGTGAACGGTACCGTTCACTGGGATGCCAATGGCCAAGCCGATTATGGGCAGGTATCCGGAAATCTTGATTTTTCCCAATATCATGTGTATAGCGTTGAATGGGATTCCAAGTATATTAAATGGTTCGTCGACGGCCAGCAGTATAACGCATTCTACATCGAAAACGGTACAGGTAACACGGAGGAATTCCAACGGCCGTTCTTCCTGCTGCTGAATCTGGCGGTCGGTGGCAATTGGCCGGGTAGTCCGAATAATTCTACGCAGTTCCCTGCCCAAATGCTGGTCGATTACGTACGGGTATATCAAAGCTCTGATGCGCCCAATATCGTGAGCGGCGGCATTTACACCATCGGGAACAAGGCCAGCGGTAAAGTCATGGATGTGGTCGATGTATCGACAGCCAGCGGGGCAAAGATTCAGCAGTGGACCAACTACAGCGCCAATAACCAAAGATTCAAGATCGAAAGCACAGGCGATGGCTTCTATAAACTCACGGCCGTGCACAGCGGGAAGGTGCTGGACGTGCCGAATTCTTCGACAGCAACCGGCGTTCAGCTGCAGCAATGGGACGACAACGGAACGAATGCGCAGCGGTGGAGCATCGTGGATGTCGGAGGCGGATATTACAAACTGGTATCCAAGGCGAGCGGACTGGTCGCCGACGTATCGGGATCTTCCACTGCTGACGGGGCTGTGGTACAGCAGTGGAGCGACAACGGTACCGATGCCCAGAAGTGGTCGTTTACAAAAGTGAATTAAAACCGAAATTCATTATAGTGAATGCTTTTGATTGGTCTGGTTCGAAAATAGGGTGATACGGCGGCCTCTCGTCCCTTTGGACGAGGGGCTTTTTAGCATCATTCCAGTTTATATTTGAGAGAATCCGAAGTAGAGGAGAGGTGATTCTATTTTTATTTGTACATAGGGAGAAATTATTGTAAGATTCCAGAATGGCGAGCTTACGAATGATGAGAGGAATGGAAAAATGAGTGACACAAGAACTAAATTGATGCTTGATTTGCAAAGAATTGAGAAGGAAAAGTATCAATTACGCGAAGGTGAGCAGCATCAAGATTTCTTGCCTTTGTTACTTCAATATATTGGCGATCCTCAGCCGGAATTACGTGATGAGCTGATCTACCCGATGTTTTATATGTGGATTAAGGAAGAGAACAGGTTTAGTGATGAGGAGCTGCGCAGTCTCTTAACTGTTCTGATTGATGAGAACCATTTGTTCTATATGATTGGCAGCGGGGAAAATCCCTCGGTTTTTACAAGAACGTTCTCTACCCTGCCGATCGCTTTGATTGTGCAGCGCCACAGACAGAATCCATTCTTCAATCCAGCGGAAATAGAGCAAATCATGCAAGCAATTCTCCGTTATTACAAAGAGGAAAAGGATCTGCGAGGTTACCTTTCAGAAGGAGGCTGGGCTCATAGCGCGGCTCACGGTGCGGATGTTTTTGTCGAGCTGGTGCAGTGCGAGGAGAGCAGTGACGCAATGCGGCGCGAGGTTCTTATCGCTATTTCTGGCAAGCTTCATAATGGTATACATATTTTTAGCGACGAGGATGATGAGCGGTTAGTTAATATCGTGGATACGATGATTGACAAAGAGTTACTTCCACATCAAGAAATCGCTGACTGGATTAGCGGCTTGGCGCAATGCTGCAATTGGCCGAGAAGCCGAAGTCAGGTGGTTGCGCGCGTGAACAGCAAAAATTTTGTGCGCAGTCTCTATTTCAGAAGGGGACACGATAGCCGGGGGAATGAGCTTATCGATGTCATGCTGGGTACTGAAGCAAAATTGAACAGGTTTTCGATCCGTTAAATTCGAAGTGGGGGTGTTCCAAGGCCATTGGCTGAGGGATTCCCCCTTTTTATGAATATATAGGCCCATTTGACGTGGCTTATGCAATTCCAGCACCGGACACTCTGTATATTGAATCCGCCTTGTTCTTGACGTAATGAAATATAATAGCTATTATAGACATGTTAAGTCTGTGTTTGAGGTGATGATGAATGAAGTTCTCCAAGGCTACCGATTATGCTCTTCATACGATGCTCTTTCTTACTGCGGCGACTCCCCAAAAACCAATAGGAGTGCAGCAGTTGGCAGAGCGGCAAAATGTGTCTCCGACTTATCTGTCCAAAATACTGACCAAGTTGGTTAAGGCGGGCATGATTGAATCGATAACGGGGGTAAATGGCGGCTATCGGCTCAAACGAAACTGGGAAAATATTTCATTCTTAGATATTATTCATGCGATTGAAGGATCAGCCTCCTTGTTCGATTGCAGTTTTGATCATGGACCGGGATGTCCGATTCAAAGGGTGGTATTATCGGCAGAGCAGAAGATGGAAGAACAGTTGAGAAATCAGAAAATGTATGATCTTGTGCGGGAGTTGGATATCATCATATAATACTCCTTTTTTTTGAGTTAATTAAGGACATCGTGTGTCTTTAAAATCTGTAAAAAAGAAACGGGAAAATCTATTGAGCCAACATATGATCCGCCGAAGCATTTTGCGGAGCATTGTGGTTGCAAAAGCAGAATGGGCAGTTCGTAACAGATGATCCAAAGGAGCGTGGGAAGATGAATGTATTCGAAAGCCAGTATGAATTGATCCAACGCACAAGAGAATCTTTATTTCGTTATTGCGAGACTTTCTCCCATGCAGATTATGTTCAAGAAGTGAAAGCCTTAGGCGGAATTTCCATTCGCAGTCTGCATGCTCATGTAGCCGATTGTTATAAGAGGGCAGATTGTAAAAATGGGCAGGCAGCTTGGGTATATTCGGCCGAAAATGAACCTCGCTAAACCCTTAGTGATGTCATGAAGATCCTTTCGGTAAGTTTGAGTCAACTCTGAAGAGTAGGCCACGGATTCGATATAGGAGGTGAATGATAGCTATCGATCAATTAATTTTTTACTCTAATTAGAGATATCCAGTATCTCTAATATCTACATGGAAAGTCCGAACATTTGGAGTTAAAATAACGGACTAACTACTGCTGCTAAAGGGATACATATCTTATCGTTGGTAACAACCTGTGAGATGAATGCAATGATATTCGTGCTATGGGTTACTACGGCGACGAACTGAAAATCCGACAAGGCATTCGGTTCGGCAAGATGAATGTTCGCCTGCAAAGTCAGCAAATATGTGACAGAGAGCACTGTATCTGGCCTGCTGTCGCCATAAATTTCGAATAACATACGAATGAGGAGGTTCATATTCATGAACAAAGTGGATGTAGCGATCATTGGGGGAGGTCCCGCAGGTTTGAGCGCCGGTCTTATACTGGGGCGCGCAAGGAAGCAGACGATGATTATTGATGAGGGACGTCCCCGTAATGCCGTGACCCGGGAGGCGCACGGGTTTTTGACGCGGGACGGAATCAGCCCGAGTGAAATCCGGCGCATTGCGAAGGAGCAACTGCGAGTCTATCCGTCGGTTTCCCATGCGGAAGGTACCATAGTCTCAATCTCGGGTGAGGACGGGAACTTCTTGCTGATGACAGCTGCAGGGATGAAGATCACTAGCAAGAAGCTGCTGTTTGCCGTAGGGATGAAGGATCGCAAGCTTGGAATTCCGGGATTGGATGAAGTTTACGGAAAAAGTGCGTTTGTTTGTCCGTATTGCGATGGTTGGGAATTAAGGGATGAGCCACTGGTTGTCATTAGCAGAGGGGCGGCACTCATGCATTTCGCTCCATTGTTGTCGGGATGGACGCAGCGGTTTGTCGTTTGCACGAACGGTCCCGATGAATTGAGCGAGGCAGAACGCGATGAATTGCGGGATCATCAGATTCCGCTATACGATCAGCCGATTCGTGCCATTTTATCGAGCGAAGGTATGGTGAACCATGTTGTGCTTGAGAATGGGACAGAAATTCCGTGCACGGGAATCTTCTTTAAGCCGGAACTGGTTCCCGGAACGGATTTGCCCCAGGTTCTTGGCTGCCGCATTTCGGAAACAGGAGTGATTGCAGTCGACGAGTTTGGGAAATCCAGTATCCCTGGCGTGTACGCAGCAGGTGACGCGTCTTCACTAATGCATCAATCTATTGCAGCTGCCGCATCAGGAGCCTTAGCTGCAGCAGCAATAAACGGAGAATTAAATAAGGAAGCCTGGCAGAGAAAACAATGAAATGATGATCCAACTATACATCGTGAGCGTGGAGGAAATTCTTCTGCACGGAAATGAGTACTGTGAATGGACGACGACATGAGGAGCATACACGAATAAAGCCGCATTTTTGCGGCTTTTATTATTGAGGAATTAGATAAGTATTCGATGCCGATTGAAACCAGTTAGATGACGCTTAACATCCCAAGTATCAAAAAGTATCCTATCTTACAAAAATGATCGGATCACACAAAAAAATGCGCACTACTCAAGCAGAAGCGAATCTGATAATCTACATACAGAACGATCGATCCATATTTAACGCAACGATACGATCGCATCATAACTTTTTGGAAGAGATACGAAAACATGAAAGAATACCAACACTCTGGAAGAATTAAAAGGAAACAAATTTAAAACGATAAGGAAGTCTCCCATGAAGAAATGGCTCGTATGCATTTTAGCTGTCATGCTAAGTTTTTCTGCGCAAATCCCTGCGGTCCACGCTTCTGAAGTCAATGTATCCGTGGATGGGCATGAAGTCCAATTCCCGGATGAGCACCCATACGTCGATCAGAGATCCAACCTAACGATGGTTCCCCTTGCTTTCGTATCCGGCAAGCTCGGAGCTACAACGAAATGGAATGAAAAAACAAAACAAATCACCATCTCGCTAAACCGTGACATCATTATTTTGTCAATGGGTCAAAATCATGCACTCGTGAATGGTACAAGGGTGGATTTTGAAGGGGCAGCTGTGCTCAAAAACGGCCGTACAATGGTTCCGCTGCGTTTTATTAGTGAGGCCTTGCACGCCATTGTCGAATGGAAGCCAACGCGGAATCAGGTGAGCATCATGACATCCGTGGCCCGTGTTCCGAAAGGGACCTGGATATGGGACAGTCACATCCTGAAACAGAATCAAGATCAATGGATTAACTTTGCAAAAATAAAGGGTGTAACCTCTATTTACCTTCAAATTGATAAAGATATAGATCCAGCCATATATGAGGACTTTATTCGAAAAACGAAGAGCGAAGGAATGGAAGTGGAGGCGCTTGAGGGTCGTCCCGAATGGGCTATTAGATCTAAGCAGGGGGATATTCAGAAGTTTATTGCGTGGGTAAAAGCCTATAATTCCTCTGTTGGCCCAGAAGCGAGCTTTACCGGATTGCATTTGGATATTGAACCTTATGCCCTTAGGGAATGGACGTCGGACAATAAAACAATTCTAGAAAGCTGGATGGACAATTTGAGATTGATCGAGAAAGAAACCAAGGGGAGCGGTTTAAAAATTGCGTTCGACGTTCCATTCTGGCTTCATTCGATTCAGGTGCCGGGAAAGGACTACAGTATGAGCGCATGGATGCTGGAGAAGTTCGATTGCCTCGTCATCATGAATTATCGGAACCAGGCGTTAGGCAGTGATGGCATTGTGGAAAATGCCCAAGCTATGCTGAGAGAAGCCTCCACCCTGAAGAAGAAAGTTATTGTTGCTGTAGAAACCGTCAAAAGCAAAGAGGGTCCGCAGGTCTCGTTCTATTCCATGAGCAGCGAAACGATGGAAAAAGAGCTGCAGACCACCCATAATCAATTGGCGCATTATGCAAGCTATGCCGGTTTCGCCATTCACGATTTAAAAAGCTGGCAGCAGATGAAATGAAAAAAGAAGATAGCGAATTCCACGCGCTAAATATCAGGATTCGATAAAGCATCTACCCTTAACAGTCCGCATCGATTGCGGGCTTTTTGATTTATTGAAATAAGCAGCTTCTTATATCTTAAAATATTTCGAACGATATCCATCTTTATGACCAATATATACTGTAAGCGCGAAGGGGAGGAGGTGACAGATGAACCATCCATCTGAATATACAAGGCTTATAGCACGTACGCTGGACGGGAGCCGTGATGCGTTTGGAGAGTTATATGAAGCAACTATTCAGGATGTTTACAAAACCGTGTATTTCCTTATTCGAGAACCATCCGATGCAGAGGATGTCATTCAGGAGATATATATCCAGGTATATCGCTCTCTTGGAAAGTTTGACATAAACAGACCGTTCCGGCCTTGGTTAATGGGAGTGGTCATGCGTCAAATTCAATCTCACCGGAGAAAGAGTTGGACAAATGTACGAACGATCAAAAAAGCGGAACGGATGGACCAAGCCGTGGAGTACGATTTCGCAAGCGAGGTGGTCAACAAAGTATCGAATCGATCGCTGCTTGCAAGCGTGGATCGACTTCCTTATAAGCTAAAGCAAGTCGTAATTCTGCATTATTTGAATGATTACACGCAAGATGAGATTGCGGCCGCATTAGAAATCCCTCTTGGAACCGTAAAGTCAAGAATCCATGCTGCTCTGCAAAAGATGCGCAAAAAACAGAAAATAAACATTCGGGCGATAGGAAGGGTGGAGGACCTCAATGAGTCTCGATGAAAGGTTGAGAACGGCTTTAAAGGAAGAAACCGAAGATTGGACAGCACCAGCGGAGCTCAAGGAAAAAATACTTAACCATGTTGCACACACTCAAGGGGGAAGAACAATGAAAAAATGGGTAGTAACCTGTATTTTGGCTGCTTCGTTGCTAATCCCTGCGGGTGCCTTTGCCGGTTATAACTATCTATCTGATTCCATCTATGGTTCGCAACAAAATATCGCTAAGTATGGAGTCACGCAGCAGCAATATGATGAGCTGGAGGCAAAGCTGCAGGCCGCCAAACAAAGCCTCGGTGAAGAGGAGTTCACAAAATTCATGTCCTTACTTCAAGAGGTGGGAACCTATAATTTGAAAATGGCAGATGCAGATGGAAAATTGAATATTGAGAAATTGAGCGCAGGGGAGCGAAGCAACTATAAAAAATTAACAACAGAGCTGGAACCCATTTTTCATAAATTAAAGGATGTTCAGCCGACGAAGAAAGCACCTAAACCTCTTTATAGCTCTCCGTTCTGGAAAGAACAGCTACAACAAGCAAGGGACATACTCAGCAAAGAAGAATTCAACGAGTATCAGATATTAATGAATGAGATGAAGGCTTATGACAACAAAACGCTTGATCCGGATGGAAGTGTTCATGTAGATCGGCTATCACAGGAAGATCAAGCGAATATAGAGCAAATAGTGCAGCAGTTGCAACCATTTTTAAAGAAGCTGGGCATTTCAATTAAGCCGAGAGATTGATCTTAATAAAAAAAAGCAGTTAAGGCGAACGGAAAAGTCCGTTCGCCTTTTTCAGTGGATATATATTGTTGATCTATTCTTTTGTGCTAAGAGGATCTTTTTTAGGAAATATCATCAAAAGTATATCCATGTCATGAAAAGTCTCTTCTGGATCAAGGAAAAAGGCTCTTATGATAGACAGTAATCCAAGGAAAGGGGGGTTATAATGTGACAATTGATGATGGTAATTTAAAAATGTGATACGTGTAACGTAAGGCCGGAGTGGACACGATGCGTTTCGCAATCATGGATGTTGCAAGGAAGGAAGTTATTTCCATTTCACTGAACGAAATGAGGATGAGAACATGAACACTTGGCAACGCTTGAAACCGGGAATCTATATTTTTTCAGCACTGGTACTATTATTCTCGATTGTTTTTTCGTCGCATATGCCAACAGCCTTCTCTGAAGAAAGCAGCGATGAACCTTCTCCTCCGCTTATAGAGAAACCGGCAGCCGGTGAACAAACGGATATGCAGCAACCAGTCGTTGACGCCACGTATTCTGAAACCGCTTTATCCGAAGCAGGAAAGGAAAACTACGCTTTTAAAAAGCCGGTCAAAGTCTCCGGCAACGAGGTAGACTACGGATTGTTCCCCGAATTTGCCGTAGACGGGAACATGGGCACGCGTTGGTCATCGGCTAAGACGGACGATCAGTGGTTCCTCGTAGATATAGGCGAAACAAAGAATATCGGCCAGGTAGCCATTTACTGGCAAACACCGGCCAAAACATATAAAATCTACACCTCGGTCGACGGTGAGCAGTGGGATAATATCCGGGACGACGATGGTTTGATCGATTGCAGCGGAGGAAAGGATGTGCTTGATTTTTCGAGCAGACCGGCGAGATTCGTAAAATTCCAAGGGGTGGAACGAGCTCCGGTTGAAGGCATTTATTATGGTTATTCCTTTTATGAGTTTCAAGTGTTTGAAGAGGACCCTATTGCGGAAATTATCCAGGGCATCACCGGTCTTGAGCCGATTGCCGAAGGACAAACGCAGCTTACCCTGCCCGCGGTTCCCGCCGGATACCGGGTATCCGTCTATGGCAGCGATGCGCTGCCCGTGATCGATAAAGATGCCGTCATTCATCCGCCGTTAGTGGATCGCAAGGTCCATGTCATCCTGCAGGTGCAGAACGAAGCGAAACCGGATGAGAAAGGCATAACGCCTTCTTTTGAAGTGAAGGTACCCGGAGTCTATCCGCCTGCGGCAGACCGGAATCCTGAACCCAGGGTTATCCCATCCCTCAGGGAATGGGTAGGGAATACTGGACAGCTCAAGCTAACGCCAGCTTCAAACATCGTATTTCGGGATGCGGCCCTGCAAACGACCGCGGATATTCTTAAGGCGGATTTGAAGGATGTCAGCGGTTTGGATTTGGCGATCCGTCAAGGCTCGCCTGCGCGCGGGGATATCTACCTGACCCTTGATCCTTCTTTGAACTATCTGGGAACCGAAGGATACGTGCTGGATATCCAGGATTACGCCTCCATTGCGTCGCCGGCCGATAAGGGTGTACTGTGGGGAACCCGTTCCGTTCTTCAAATCCTGAAGCAGGATGGCAGCCATGATCAGCTGCCGAAAGGGCTATCGCATGATTACCCCAAATACGAGACTCGGGGGCTCATGATCGACGTGGCACGAAAGTTCTACACGATTGATTTTTTGCGCGAATACGTCAAAATGCTGTCCTGGTATAAAATGACGGATTTGCAAATTCATTTGAATGACGATGTGGGGGCGCCTTTTCCGGACGGTAAACGTTCCGCCTTCCGTTTGGAGAGTAACCGGTACCCGGGCCTTGCGAGCCAGGATGGCTACTATACGAAGGAGGAGTTCCGGGATTTGCAGCGGCTTGGCCGCAAATATGGTATCAACATTATTCCCGAGATCGATACGCCGGGCCATTCACGTGCTTTTACCACCTATGACCCAACAATTGGCAAGGATAGCTTCCTGGACATTACGAAGCCGGCCGCAACCGAATTCATCACGAATCTGTTCGACGAATACATCGACGGATACGGCAGCGACACAGAGCCTACGTTCCTGGGGCCGGACGTGCATATCGGAACGGATGAATATGCAGGCGGGTCGAACGAGGATTTTCGCAAGTACATGGATACGCTGATTAGGCATATCAACGACAAGGGGAAGCATCCCTACGTTTGGGGCGGGCTCAAGCAATTTGCCGGCACGACGCCGGTCAGCAACCAAGCGACCATGGCAGTATGGTATGAACCCTATGAAGGACCGCAGCAGGCGATGGACGAAGGATATGATATCATCAACACGGATACCAACTATATGTATCTAGTGCCGAGGCTCTATCGGGATTACCTGGATACGCCGCTCTTGTATCGGGAATGGGAGCCCGTCAAATGGCTCGGAGTCACTTTGCCGTACGGCCTTCCGCAGCTGAAAGGCGGGATGTTCGCCTTATGGAACGATATTTCTTATGCCTCCGGCATATCGATGGACGATTCCCATGCGAGAATGCTCCCGGCCATGCAGGTGCTGTCCGAAAAAATGTGGCAGGGAGCTCGGGACGGAGCCGATTATGACGCATTCATGAAAGCAGCCTCGAGTATCGGAGATGCGCCCAACACCGATCTGTCGCACCGCATCGATGTGGATAATACGGATGGAAACGTCATCAGCTACCCGTTCGAGAACGGATTTGAGGATGCTTCAGGCAATCATATGGATGGAGCAGCGACGAATGTAACGCTGGAAGAAGGTAAATACGGAAAGGGCGCCGCTTTTCACGGCGGCCAGAGCTTTATTCAAACACCGCTGAACCCGCTGTGGTTCGGCTGGACGGTGTCGATGTGGATCAAACCGGATGCGGATAACCCGGATGATGCCGTGTTGATGGAATCCCCTAACGGTACGATTAAGCTAAAGCAGGGGAAAACCGGGAAGCTGGGTTTCTCGAAAGAGGGATATGACAGCGTGTTTCAATATGAAGTCCCGGCGAACCGCTGGACGCATATTCTGCTGACCGGCAATCAAATCGGCGTGTCGCTCTATGTGAATGGTAACGAGTACGTGGAGAAGCTTGGACAGCCGGTACCGCTGATCCAAACGCTGGTGCTGCCCGCCGGAAAAATTGGAAGCGACACGAATGCATTCAAGGGCGTGATCGACAATTTACAGATTTATAACCGTTATACGCCGCTGCTGGATGTCAATAATTTCGCGCTACAAGCCACGGCGGAATCATCCCCGTTGGAAGCGGACGTTTTGACGCCGGATAAGGCGATCGACGGCAATCTTTCGACCCGATGGTCCAGCGCGTACGATGATGCCTCCTGGATGATTGTCGAACTCGGTCAGTCCCGGAAAATCAATAAGATCAATATCGCCTGGGAGACGCAAGCGGAAAAGTTCAAGCTCCTTGTTTCCCAGGATAAACAAATCTGGACCAACGTGAAACCAAACGACGAGATTCTCCGGTCCAATGGGAAACTGGATACGATCGATTTCGATTCGATCGATGCCAGATACGTGAAATTTCAAGGCGTGGAACGGCGTCCGGTAGGCGATACCAAATATGGCTATTCGATTTATGAGCTGGAAGTGTACGGCGATGATTTAATGGTATCGTATAATGAAACGGTGCATCTAGCGGAACAACTGCTCGCTTTGGGGAAAGGCGATCCTGCCCTCCGTGGTCAGCTGCTTGCCATGCTGGACCGATATCCTTATCAATTCGAGTCTGTCGCCGAAACGCTGAAAGACCTGGTATCCCGGTTAAAAGCTTCAATCGAGGAAAAACCGACCGATCCTGGAGCACCGAGCGGTGGCACGACCGCCAGCGGCGGGGGTGGAAACGCAGGCGGAGGAGGAGCTACCGCAAACGTAGACGAAGCAGAACTCTCACTGACCCCAGGTAAGCCCGGCACTTTAACATTAGGCGACCGGGTTACCATCCAGATTCCGCGGGATGCGGTGAAGACACCGGCGCGCTTGCGCATTCATAAGCTGCTAGATCCCGGTCCCATGATGAATGACAAAGTCGGAGCCATCAGTCCTGCATACGAACTGACGTTAATTCCAGGCGGCAGTTTCGAAAAAGAAGTCCGCATGTCGATATCCTTCGACAGCCGTAACCTTAAAGCGGATCAGAAGGCATGCATCTTCTTCTATGAACCTTCATCCAAGAAGTGGGTTGAAGTCGGGGGGACGGTATCCGCAAGCATTATCCAAGCGGACGTTATGAAGACCGGCATCTATGCGGTTTTTGCGGTAGTGAATGGGGTTGTCCAGCCGAATTCAAGTTCATTCACCGACACGCCTCGCCACTGGGCTGCAGCCGATATTGAAAAGGCCGTTCAGCTTGGGATCGTAACCGGTTATCCGGATGGTTCGTTCCGCCCCGGCGGAAAGGTGACGCGGGCTGAATTTGCAGCCATGTTGGCCAGGGTCCTTAAGCTGCATGGAAGCGGCAGCTCTGTTACCTTTAAGGATGCTGGCTCTATCGGAGATTGGGCACGAGAAGCTATCGCGCAAGCGGTAAACGCCGGAATCGTTAACGGCTACGAAGACGGAACATTCAGGCCAAACGCCTTTATACAACGCGACGAGATGGTTGCGATGATAGCGCGCGCATTAAATCTGGAGACGAGCCAGGGAGGCAAAGCCAAAACGGCATTTGCCGATGACGCCACCATTCCCGCTTGGGCAAAAAACGCGATCCAGGTTGCAGCGCTGCAAGGATTGATCCAAGGTCGGAGCGACAACCTGTTCGCCGCAAACGAAACGGCTACCCGAGCGGAGGCGGTGACGATCATGCTAAAAGCCGCTGAATACAATTCACGTTAAATAACGTCATAAAATGACAAGGCTGCCGATGATTCGGCAGCCTTGTGTTGATGAGGGGGAAGGGGGGGAATGGATTAACTCATGTTATTGTGCAAAATAATGCCCTTTTTCGAGATCGGCGATTAATCCAGGATGTGTCGGTTCCCAGCCCAGAAGTTCCCGTGTTGCCTGACTCGCTTGCGCAGTGTTGTACAGGTTTGTGATGTCAAGTGCCGCAATAGGGCCAAGAAATCCAAAATGAGTGGCTGCTTCTTCAGGTGTTATACTGACTGTCGGCATCTTCAATTGCTGCCCGATAACCGCCGCGATTTCGCGAAGCGGGACAGCTTCATCACCGGCTCCAAGCAGACGTGAGCCCGCCGGGGCGGATTCCAGCGCCAGTCGATACAGAACCGCCGCATCCAGGCGGTGAACCGCTGGCCAGCGGTTCGTTCCGTCGCCGATGTAGGCAGCATAGCCCTTCGTCCGGGCGATGCTGATCATCAATGGTATAAAGCCTTTATCACCTTCGCCGTGCACGGATGGTGCAAGCGAGACGATCGATGCTCGAATTCCCTGCTCAGCCATTGCGAGCACTGCTTGATCCACCTTATGTCCATTAGCGTGAGCCGTGGTAATGAACGGCTTGCCGGAGCCTTCGAGCGCCGCTCCCATGGCTTCAGCGGCACGAAAATCTAGAGCTAATGCACCTTCAAAGTCGGAAAAATCGTTGGTAAACCCCAAATGAATCACGCCTTCCGCTGCTGCGGCGGCACGGCCCAGAGTATCGACATCGTCCAGCGTGCCGTACACCACGTCGGCTCCAGCTGCCTTTAATCCCGCGGCTTTCTCTTCAGAACGGCAAAGACCCGACACGGTATGTCCCGCGCCGATCAGTTCCCGGACGACTGCGGAACCGACATACCCTGTTGCTCCAGTAACAAAAACATGCATCATAATATCCTCCTTTAAGTGCTTGATCATGTTAAGCATAAACTATGAAGTGAACTCTAAGGCAAGCACTCTAATGGAGAAATAATCATAAAAATTTAAGAACTGGCGGACAAGATGGGATGAATCTACTCATTTATTTCCCCATATTGGCCGCGAAGGATCATTTAAATGATGATTATAACAAATACGCAACTCATTTTTTCACCGGAAGAAGACAGGTACATTGAGGTATGCCAGGTTAATGTTGAATCAGTTTATACTCCACAAGTAGGAAATGAAAAAGTCTGACGCAAGAAGGTATGATTTAGAAATAGATAAGAAAATGAGGCTATTCTGATTTTCGACCATTAATATAGAAACGGCTTCTAATCACAAAAGATCAGAAGGACTTCTCTCTGAAGGAACCAGAATAATAATCAAATTCATATTTGTGCTCGTTCATTTCCGTTTAAACATTGAACAAACAAGACGAAGAGGAGGAAAACGAATGAAGACGATCAAGCGGATGATGGACCACATGTACTGGTCAGACAGACGCATCTTGGACGCTGTCGAGGAGAGTGAGACGAAGAACAAGGACCTTTTCAAGCTGGTTCGGCACGTCGCAGTTGCGGAACGAGTCTGGCTGTCACGATTGCAGGGCAAGGGCACTGCGCATTATTCGTTGTGGGAGGAAACGGAAGATTTGAAGGCAATCCGGACGATGTTCGATGAAAACGCCGAGCAATATCGCGCCTATATTGAAGAACTCGAAGAAACCGATTTGGACGAGATGGTGGACTATGCCAACCAGAGCGGAGTTCCCTTCCGAACGTCAGTTAGGGACATCCTGTCGCAAGTTCTTCTACATGGGCAGTATCACCGGGGACAGATCAACCGCTTGCTTCGGATGGAGTCGGCAGAGCCTGTCCAAGTCGATTACATTACGTTCGCGAGGCTCTAACCTTACAATCATCACCCAAGTTAGCCCATGAATGAATGCAGCCTAAGCGAACTCTTCACAAAAGAACAATAAGCTGTAATGGTAACAGGAATATTCAATATAAAATGATAGGCAGGATACGGAGAACCCAGGTTTAATTAAGGTTCTCCGTTTTATGATGGAATGTCAACGATCATAGCGGCAGCAGGTACTTCTGAGAATTTTCCCCGTTTCAAAGTGATTGAGACAAGCGTCTTAAAATTACTGCTCATCCTTTATTTTCGGAGTATCTGCGAATCCGGTTGTACATCGTTTTGTTCTTCAACGTGTTAAAGATGCTCATATCCGGCTTCGTATTTATTTCCAAGATCCAGGGATTCATTTTATGGTCGACGGCTATATCCACTCCGAACGCTCGTTTGCTTCTATAATTTTTGCCAAGCACGATGCTTGCATCTTTCCCTAATTTCTCGATTGCTTGAATGTACTTCTTCCTTGATTCCTCATTCAGGTGAGATTTGAGTAAGGTATCCACGGGCAAGGGCGTTCCTCCCGAATGATAATTCGTTACGATTTTATTACGCTTCGCCTGTCTGCCGATAATCCCTGTAACGTCTAAAGATCCTTTTCGATTCTTTTGCACCATCACTCGGATATCGAATGGCCGATCATTATGCTTTAATAAATCAATTCCTTCTTGAACAATGTATTTATCTCTAACTAGATTTCTTTGAACCTTTGTATATAAATCATTCAATGAGCTGAACGTACGTGAGTTCGAACCTGTACGTAAAATAAAGCTATTCTTGCTCCTGGTGATTTTATAGATCCCATGGCCGCCAGTTCCCTCATCGGGTTTTAAGAAAACGGATTTGTATAATCTCAACATGATGTTAATGTTAGGCAGCGTTGCTTTCCGAGTGTCTGGTAAAAATGCGCGTATCAGAGTATATTTCTTCATGTATTCGTACTTTCCCAGTTTCCCCATTTTATAGGTTTCCTTCTTCACAGGACCTACCTCCCATTGCTTCCCAAAGTAATGAACATTCTAGTTCTTCAAACCTGCCGCCTGATTCCAATTCAATTGATCCACATACATTACGCGTCAGACGCTTCTCAGGTCAGTGCGGATACCTAAATGTGTTCATGATATAGGCAAAAGCCGTAAGGAGAAGAAAAGATTATTTGAAATAAAGGAGAAACCTTTTTGAGTGGAGGTACGTCTATGATGGCAAGATAAACCAACACATGACCACAAGAGGTGACATTGATGAAAAAGCCATCCAAAATCATCACCCTGTCCGCAGCCGTTGCCCTGGCATTCAGCTTGGCCGGACAAGACTTTGCTTCTGCAGCTGCCTTTAAAGATCTGGATAACGTACAAGATAAAGACAAGATCATTGCTCTGCATGACAGCGGCCTAATCAAGGGAATTACGGCAGAACAGTTTGCTCCAAATAAAACCGTCACGCAAGCCGAAAGCGTACAGTTTTTCGTCACCGCGCTTGGACTGAATCTCGACTTTATCCGTTTCGTTAAAGAGCCCCAGGCTACCGATTATTACAAGCATTCTAACGATTCGGCTTGGTACGCAAAAGCTCTCATAATCGCCGCAGTCAACGGATTAGACCTGCCTGCCGATCTGAATCCGAATGAAAAGATGACGCACGAAGCCTTTACGCACCAACTCGTGCATGCGATTGAAATCGCCGGTAAGCTGCCTCTTATTAACCCGATTGTCCAGGAGTTCAAAGACCAGGATCAAGTCAAAGTCGAATATTCCGGATCGATCCAGCGCGCTCTGAACTACGGCGTCGTGAGTCTCGATCAAGACGGGAAGTTTCAGCCGAAGAAGGAAATTTCACGCGCGGAAGCTGCCATCGAAATGAGCAATGCGCTTCATTATTTGAAGACCCACTCAGGCCAGCCGGGCAGCGAGAATTTAGCTATCACAGCAGAACAAGCCGTGGAATTGATTAAGAAAGCCGCCGGAAATACGAAACTGCAGATCAAAATCGATGCGGAGGCCGACGTGACGCGCGAATCTTTCACGTACCTGCTGATCCACACGCTTCAAGCGGAAGGCAAGCTTCCGATGTTGAATATAGTCCTGAAGGAGATCAAGGACAACGACCAGATCGATATACAATATCAAGGTGCGATTCAAACGGCGCTTGCTCTCAAGATCGCGGAGCTGGACGCGGAAGGAAACTTCCATCCCAAGAACGGAGTTACCCTTGCAGACGCGACTGCTATGATCGAACGCGTGCAAAAGCTCCATAAATAAGGATAAAGTATCAGTAACCTTATGAGTTCAGATCCACAGGCTCGAGCGAGACGCCAACATGACAATCTTCAACTGCGGCAAGGGGAGTATCATTTTAAATCCATCAAATGATACTCCCCATGGGAGCTAATCCGTAGATATTCGAGCAGCAATTCATGGGCCAAGGAACAACGCCATCCTTTAGCCTGCTCAAGAAAATCCCTTTACTTCAACGATGATCGAGGCTATAATCCGTTAAGACATCGGAGTGGGGAGAGGGAATTTGCTTATGAACAATGGGTTGGTCAATGCTATTATCGCGTATATCATGTGGGGGGTTCTCCCGCTTTATTGGAAGTTGTTTAATGATGTGCCGGCAGGCGAGATTCTGTCACATCGGGTTGTCTGGTCGTTCGTCTTCATGGGTATTCTCGTCGCTGCCCAGCGTCGCTGGGGTGATATGAAGCGCATTGCGACTAGCCGCTCGCTCCTGCTCTCGCTCACCGCTAGCGGGCTGCTGATCGCAGCGAATTGGCTCATCTTCATCTGGGCGGTTAACAACGACCATGTCGTTGAGACAAGTCTCGGCTATTATTTGAACCCGTTGCTGAACGTGCTGCTTGCAGTTGTTTTCCTTCGTGAGAAGCCAAACCGTGGCCAATGGCTCGCGATTGCCATCGCAAGCGCCGCGGTGCTTATCATCGCCATCGACTATGGACGGTTCCCATGGATATCGATCTCACTGGCCGCGACATTTGGCTTGTACGGCCTCGCGAAGAAGAAGATCGGCCAAGACGCTTCTGTAGGCTTGCTGTCGGAGACGGCTGTTGTCCTGCCCGTTGCGCTCGGCTATTGGATCTATTTGGCCGCCGTCGGAAAGACAACGGCATGGACGCTACCTGCATCCACGTTCGTCGGTCTGCTTCTATCCGGTGTGGTAACCGCGCTCCCGCTGCTTTTCTTCGCACGAGCGGCCGCGCGAATGGCGCTGTCCACGCTCGGCTTCGTACAATACATCGGGCCGACCATCATGCTGTTACTGAGCGTATTCGTGTTCAAGGAGTCGGTCTCGCCGGTTCTCCTCATCGGCTTCGCGCTCATCTGGACAGCGCTTGTCGTATACGCTGCCGCATCGGTTCGCGGCACGAAACTCGAGAAGGCCCGCTGACGGCAATCATGTCCGCAAGGCACCATCATCACAGCCATTTCCGCCCGCTAGCTAGGAGGAGATGGCTGTTTACTGTTTGGGGTAAAGTTAACAAACGGGTAATGCAACTTTATCTTACTTCATACGTTTTAACAGTAAACGGAATTAAAGCAACCAACTATTGATTCAAAAAAGGATGGTTTTGCATCATGGCAGTCAAGATATGCACCAACTGTGGGGAATCAAACGTCGAAGGATCGTTAATATGTGTTGTCTGTGGTAATTCGCTTAGAGATACACGATTGGAAGGCACTCCAAACGCTGTTAAAGATTATTCAGGAAACTCAACACCTACAGTATGCCAGCACTGTCATGAACGTTTGGAGCCAAGATCAGTAACATGCAAATATTGTGGAACCGTAGTATCTAAAACAGTAAAAGATTCTCGTTATTATCATGAACATGTTTCCTCGGATGAGGAGAGAAGCGGGGGATCCACACCTATGGAGACGTTTGGAAGAGGCTGCCTGTGGCTCATTCTTGGAACACTAGGATTGTTGCTGATCGCTTTTATAACCCAGAGTACGATCAATATTCCGTGGTTCATATGTATCCCCATCGTAATTATCGTCTTCTGGATGGCATCAAAGAAAAGCAAATAATGAGAGATAGTTTCTCATATCGGGCACAGGAGTATAACTTCACTGCGATTTTCATACGGAACGTGATTCAGCCGTAAAGAGGAAAGCCCCAGGGACATGATCCCTGGGGCTATGTACGTTGAAATCAAATGGCAAACACATGACGTCCGATATTTACGGTACGGGCGCGTGTCCAAATCCACTTATTCGTTGCCGTTTGCGGATTATAGTAGTAGAGAGAGTTATGGGTCGGATCCCAACCGCGCACGGCATCGATGGCTGCACGGTAGGCAGTACGGTTCGGCTTCATGCCATACTGGCCGTCACTGACGGCGGTGAATGCGTTTTTCTGAAAGACGACGCCTTGAATCGTGTCCGGGAACTCGTTCGACTGAATCCGGTTCATGACGACCGCACCGACGGCTACCTGTCCTTTATAGGACTCGCCCCGGGCTTCGCTATAGATTATTTTAGACATGATCTCCATATCGTTTTTGCCTAAAGTGTACTTACGGAGCTTCCTCCATGTGGCGGGACCGACTGTACCATCTGCCACCACGCCATACTGCTTCTGGAACTGTTTGACGCTGGCTTCTGTGCCGATGCCGAACTTTCCGTCAAGCCCGCCGGCATAGAGACCAAGCACCTTCAGCCGGTACTGTAAATCAGAAACTTTGGGATCCTCGCTCCCTAATGTAAGGACGGGAGCTGCTTCGGCATGGTCAGTTTTCCATGCGAAGCTTTGAATGACTAAGAGGACGACGAGGATCGAGGTAACTGCCCATTTTTTGGTTGTCATCGAGATCATCTCCTTCAGGAGGCATTATAACGGTTAAGTGGCAGACTAGGCAAAGTCATAAACTGGAAAATAAGTGGTAAAACCTTGCGGCTCTAAGCGAAATTTTGGGAAGGCAGGCGACCGAGAGTCACTCCGATCTCCAATGAACCCTAAATGGACGCATAACAAGTACAATTGCAGACAATGTGATGGGTGTATCTTTCGGGACAACTCTTCAACCAGAGGAACGTTTTACGACAATTGAATTAAAAATCAACTTTTTGAAACCCGTTTGGAGCGGTACGATCCGGGCTGATGCGAAGGTGATGAAGAAGGGACAAACCGATGGAATCGTTGAATGTAGTATACATAGGGCCAACCGGAGAACCAGAAAGAAGCCCCCACATCTCGCAGGAGTTTGGCGGGGGCCGTTTCTTAAGTTCTTGTTAGATTCCGTGTCGGGACAACCACTCCGACTGGAGAATGGCATACTGGTACTCATCCACCCATTTTCCTTTTGACATGTAATTTTGCAACAAGTGTCCTTCGCGCCGCATCCCTAAACGTTCTAGAACCCGGATGGATTTTTCGTTTCGCACATCCGTAAAAGCAATGGCCTTGTGCTTCCCCAGCCTTCGAAAAATATAATGGAGTATGGCCCCGAGCGCCTCATGAATGTATCCATTCCCTTGATGATCCGGTGCGAGAGTGAAGCCGATTTCCACAATTCTAGGTTCATCAAGCAGTGTATGGAGAGCACAATCTCCGATCAATTGATCCGAATCTGCCAAGGCAATGGCGAATTGAAACCAGGTACCTGGCTGGCTGGGCGTATGATCCATTTGCTTGCCAACAAACGATTCCGCGTCTTCGCAAGTGTAATTCTCCCAGGATTGAAACCGGGAAACGGCTGGATTCGCTCGGTATTGATAAAAATGCTCCGTATCTTGCAAGCCAAATCGTCGGATAACAAGACGATCTGTAACCATATATACATGGCTTGAATTTTCCACTTTTTTCACCTCTTTATGAAATGTACTGCAAATTCCCTTCAGTCTGTCTTGATTGAAAAAATCAATGAGCCTTTTTGGGCAAATTGACACCAGTTAATATGATGATTATAATATTTTAACAGATCAAGGCGAAGGAGGGGAAGAGGCTTGCCTTATCCTGAAGGACATAAGTTAAAAGTCAGAAAACATATCATTACAAGTGCCGCCAAGGCATTCCGTACTCATGGAGTTCGTAACATCAGCCTGCCATACATCATGAAAGGTGCCGGACTGACACATGGGGGATTTTACTCCCATTTTGAAAACAAAGATCAGCTTGTTATTGAGGCATGTCATTTTGCCATTAGTGATACGATCGAGCTTTTGAAAAAGGTAGCTGACAAGCACGAAGACCAGCCGAAAATACAGTCCGTAATTGAATTTTATTTAAGCTCTGTTCATCGGGATCAGACGGAAATCGGCTGTATACTTCCTGCACTGTCAGGAGAGATTTCGCAATTATCTGAGGAGATTCGGAATGCCTACACCCGTGAATTCAAGCGATTTTTGGAGTTTATTACCGATATGGCAAAAGTCGATGCCTCTACCGGGTATGCGTTGGTAAGCAGTATGGTCGGTACTGTTGCTTTGGCACGCGCGGTTAGTGATCCGAAGCTCAGTGACGATTTATTATTGGCAGGCAAAACCCAGGCAAAGTTAATCATAGCGTCTTCTAAAGGATAAGGGATGCCGATGAACATTAGAGAACAGAGCAGCGCAGATTATCCACAATTGAGACAAATTTATCTTGAATCCCGGCGTGAAAGCTTTCACTGGGCCAATGCTGGTTATTGTTTATGAATAAATCATGATGTTAGAGTACTATTCATAATAGGAATCGTATTATTTCAAACCAAGTCTGAACGATGTGATGATATCGGGGGACGCGAACATGGTCTCGTTGAAAGTCGCTAATATTTAGCGGCTTTTTTGCTTTGCCTTCACGCCGCAATAGGCTCTTCATAATGGACCGACCTGAAACATTACGCTTAAATGATGTAAAATGATATAGAAAAGCTTTCACGGGATAACGGGCAAGCTTTCTATAATAGCAGTCCTAAGCTAAAATGAGGTGCGCAATGAATCGAATTTTACTGGTTGAAGATGATGAAAATTTGGTATTTGGTATCGAATATACCTTAACGAGTGAAGGATATACAGTAATGGTTAGCGGCAGCTTGGAAGAAGCCAGACAAGCACGAAAGACAGCTGCCTTCGATTTAATCTTGTTAGATGTCAATTTACCCGATGGCTCAGGGTATAGCCTGTGCAGGGAAATCCGGGAATCGTCTCAGGTTCCAATCATATTCTTGACGGCTTTGGACGAGGAGGCGAACGTTGTTGCCGGTCTAGACTTGGGAGCGGATGATTATATGACCAAACCGATCCGTACCAAAGAACTCCTCTCCAGAATGAAAGCCGTATTACGGCGTAATCACAAGCCTAAGGTCGAAGTGCATAGATGGGTATCCGACGATATTGAGGTCCGGGTTCTTGAAGGAACGGTTCTTAAACACAATCAGGAGCTTTTGTTAACCGGAATGGAATATCGGCTGCTATTGATGTTAATGACTCATCCCAAACAAATTTGCAGCAGAAGCACCATTCTTAACCACCTGTGGGACATGTCGGGAGAATTCATTGATGATAACACCCTTTCGGTCCATATCCGAAGGTTGAGAGAGAAGATTGAAGATATTCCTGCTGCGCCAAAATATATTATTACCGTTCGAGGAGTCGGATACAAATGGAATACAGATGTCACAGGGCGATGAGCTATGCTTGATGTTGTCCGTAATCCGGAGTGGAAATCCATCGTCGTTAAAGTCATTGCAATACAATTGATGTTAGCGGTTATCATGTACCTTTTTTTGAATCATCAAGTGGGCCAGATCCATCATGCCAAAGACAAGATTCTCGGCTTTCTTCCTTGCTCAACAATAACATATGTACAAAATATGAGTTTTGTGATTATGTATGAAGAAAACCGCATAACAGCACGGTTTTACCGGTCCATATTATTCACTGCATTTCTCATCTCTTCATCTGTTAAGTGTGTATAAATCATGGTCGTCTGTATCGATGAATGCCCCAATTGATTTTTTAATCGCGGTACATCGTTATTCTCCAGGTGGTACCGTGTCGCAAAGGAGTGTCTTAAGGAATGCACCGTCAACGCCGGCTTTCCAAAAGCTGCAGCGTACTTTTCAATTAACTTCTCAATTGATCTTGGTGTTAACCGCCGGCTTTTTCCTTTACGACCGATTGGCGCTGCTATAAACAAATAATTATCGGATTTTTCCGCTTTGTAACGCGTTTCTCTGATCTTCAGGTAATTTTCCAAATCAAGCAATGCTTGTTGGCTAAAATAAACATATTGCTCTTTATTGCCTTTACGCAATACACGAACCAAACCTTTATTCACATCCAAATCTTCAACGTTGATTCCTGCTACTTCAGACAATCTTAGCCCGGATCCCAGGATCAATGATACAATCGCCGTATCCCGTTCACGATTAAATTCATGAAAACGAAATATTCTAAGGTTAGATATATTCTGCACCCCATAATCATGCGCGACAAATTGTCGGAACAATTCAAAATCGTCTTCACGGAGTATTTTGCCTTCAATGCGGTTAGCGATCGTTTCCTGGGTTTCATTAACAGAGTTAAATTCGATTTTGGCCATGACATTCCGCAGGATATATGGCTTTAAATCCGAAGTTTCCGCTTTATTTTGCAAATAATCAAACAGTGATTTTAACGCAGACAGCTTGCGGTTAATAGTGTATTTGGTATTGCCAAGTTGATACTCCAAAAACGACAAAAAATTTTCAACCTCACGAACCGTTAAACTTTCTAATGAGGTTAATGAAACTTCTTTACGGGTTGCTGCCGAAAATTTCTCCGAAACGAGCCAATCAAAAAAGATAATGTAATCGTGACAATAATTCAGGAGCGTTGTATGCGACAATTTGCGTTTACGGCTATCTATGTATTCAGTGACGTACCAAGGTAACTCGGTTAATTTATCGTCAATCCTATTCATGTAATGTGATTTTATGCTTTTATCCATAATCAGAACCTCCTTATAATATAATAATATAATATTCATTAGTTATTCGTCAAATTATTATTTTACGTAATTATAATGCATTGCTAGCTGCGGTCTTTCTATCCCGGTTGTTCAGCCACGTATGCTAAGACTCAAAAAAGTTCTTGTCCTAGGCTCGGGACAAGAACTTGAGCGATAAAATAAAAAAGTTGCTAAAATAGCGACTTTCAATGGGACCATGTTCTTATCCCTCGACAAATCCAATTTTGTAGCAAAATCAATTGTTGTGCTCTCTATCCTTTCAACTATTTATTCTTCTGCTTTGCAACTTGCATACTGCCGATGATTAACATGATAATCCCAATTACTGCTAGAATAATCCGAACTAAGAATGGACTCAATGAAAACACAGTTTCGCCTTGCCAGTGCAATCCGAACAACCTTTCATTCAGCCCCACAATCGCCAATAATGGCTTAAGAAACAAACTCAGCGCTAATAATACGATCCCCCAAATAATATTGCTATTCATTGATTCAAAACCCCTTTTCCAATTGCTCTTTACAATAACGGCCTTTTTTTAATGCGACATCATAATCTTAACTCAACTCCGATTCCATTTCTAGGTAAGATAAATGTCCTTGTTTTCTTCTTGTTCCAACTCATTCCATGGTTTGACAAGATCAAAGAAAGTTTGACGAGGAAACGGATCTTTGTTTTTTTTGGCGTTTTTCAGTATTGCCAGGTAAACTTCCTAAGATTCGGCTTTGTGGTCTCAGTGACCATGAAGCGATGTTAAGTGCAGCATAGAATAACGGAAGGATCATATTAAATCCGTAATCGCCATAATCGTTAGCAAAAAGATGAGATAAAGCTGCACCCGTCATTAAGAAGAAAATGCCGGCGTGAGCCCATTCCTTAAGTCGCGGAAAACCTGGCATGAGGATCGCAATGACTCCAAGAATCTTCCAACTCCCTAGAATGTTCGTCACGTATAATGGAAATCCAATATGGGTCACTAACTCGACATTTCCTCCATATCGCAACAGTTGACCGATTCCACTTAACGTTATAGATATTGCGAGTAGTGATGTGACTGTCCAATAAGCAATCATTTTTCCATTTGTTTTCATCCTTGATCCCTTCCTTTCACATTGATTTAAAATGAGCAGTCTTTTTCCTCTTGATGGGTTTATAATAGTCTTTAATCATGTCAAAAAATGATACTGTTTGAGTTAGGTACACAACATAAATATGCTTGAAAACCTTCCTATTTACGTAAAACAAAAAAAAGCCGCAATTACGCGACTTTTAAGTATCTATGTGCTTGTCACCCGACAATTATCTTTTGTATGCCTTTTACTTATTGGATTTTCAATAATTCACTAATTACATTCAGATTCTCTGCGAAGCCGATGAACACCTGATCACCAATGACGATGGTTGGGACGATTTGTTTCCCTGTTAGATTTTTTACTTCGACAGCATAATCGGGGTTTTCATCACAATTGTAATCTTCATATGAAATGTTGTGTTCCTTGAAGTAACGCTTGGCGAAGGTGCAATCACTACATGTTGGAATGGTATAGATTTTTACTGCCGTCATACCTTCATCCCCTTATTTTTAGTCAATGACTGCATAACCCTTGCCTCGGATCACATCCTTAATATCCGCCAGTTTTGTTTTAGATTCATCATATGTTACTTGTACAGTGCCCTGGTCAAAATGAACTTTGCCCTCAACAACCATAGGATCAAGAGCACCTTCGATTTTTTGAATGCATGAACGGCAAGTCATACCCTGCACTCGAATGCTTGCTTCTTGCATGAGATCACCTCCTTTCAATCGATCGATTGTATTCGTTAAAACGTCATCTCTTAGCCCTTTATTTTGACCCTTTGCAGTCGAAGTGCATTCAGGACGACAGAGACGGAGCTTAGAGCCATTGCCGCTCCTGCGACCCATGGTGCCAACAACCCGATGGCTGCAATCGGAATACCAAGCGTGTTATAACCTAGAGCCCAAAACAGGTTTTGCCGAATGTTCCTCATCGTTTTACGGCTCATATAGATCGCGTCTGGAATGCTTGTTAAGTCACCACGCATGAGGGTAACGTCGGCGGCTTCCATCGCAACGTCGGTCCCCGTTCCAATGGCCATCCCGATATCTGCTGTGGCCAAGGCCGGTGCATCATTGATGCCATCCCCAACCATTGCAACGGTTTTTCCTTGTGCTTGAAGTGCTTTAACTTCCTCTGCCTTTCCTTCAGGAAGGACTTCAGCGCGTATATGATCTATTCCAACCTGAGCCGCGATCGCTTTAGCGGTGCGCTCATTATCCCCGGTAATCATAATGACCTGAATTCCCATTTCTTTTAATCGGCTGACAGCTTCCTTCGAGGTTTCTTTAATGGTGTCGGCCACCGCGACCATACCCGCATATCGGTTTTCGATTGCAACAAGCATTGCGGTTTTACCGGTTTCCTCGAGATGGGACATCGTTTCATAAGCTTGCATTGCTTTAACTCCATACATTTCCATTAAACGACGTGTGCCGATCAGCAATTCTCTACCTTCAACTACAGCTTTAATTCCGTATCCAGGGATCGCTTCAAATTCTTCCGTTCCAGAAAGCGTGACTTGGCGTTCCAGGATTCCTGCCACAATCGCTTCAGCCAAAGGATGCTCCGAGTTTCTTTCGGCAGCACCAACAAGTCTCAGAAACTCTTCTTCATCACCTTCAGTGATTACATCGGTCAGTTCAGGTTTACCTTTGGTGACTGTTCCGGTTTTATCCAGGATGATCGCGTCAATCTTATGGGTCTGCTCCAGGTGTTCTCCACCTTTGAACAATATCCCCAGCTCTGCTGCTCGCCCGGAACCAGCCATAATGGATGTCGGGGTAGCCAGGCCGAGAGCACACGGGCAGGCAATGACAAGTATGGCTATCGCTTTTTCCAAAGCTTCTGCAAACGCACCTGGTGTTACGAAGAAGAACCAAACCAGGAAAGCTACAATTGCAATCCCTACAACAATCGGAACGAAAATACCCGAAATTATATCTGCCACCCGCTGAATAGGGGCTTTAGAACCTTGTGCCTCTTCTACAACCTTGATAATCTGCGCCAGTGCCGTTTCTTTACCGACCTTCGTAGCTTGAATGCGGAGCATACCATTCTTATTGATGGTCGCTCCGATCACCGTATCTCCAGCTTTCTTCTCCACCGGCAAGCTCTCGCCTGTCAGCATGGATTCGTCAACGGAAGAGGTTCCTTCGAGCACTAAACCATCTACAGGTACTTTATCACCGGGACGAACGAGAACAATGTCACCCGTAATGACTTCATCGACCGACATCGTCATCTCTTGGCCATCGCGCACAACGAGCGCGGTCTTGGCTTGAAGTCCCATTAAGGATTTGATGGCCTCTGAGGTACGGCCTTTGGCGAGTGATTCAAACAATTTACCCATGATAACCAACGTGATCAAAATCGCACTGGTCTCATAATACAAGGATGGACCATGATGAACGCTGCCACCTGCAACGAACCATTCCAACGTCAGGTAGAGGCTGTAAAAATAAGCGGCTGACGTTCCTAATGATACCAACACGTCCATATTCGCACTTCCATTTCGCAGTGCTTTATAGGCGCCGACATAGAACTGTTTGCCTACATAAAACTGAACCGGTGTCGCTAAGATGAGCTGAAACCATGGATTCATCAAGATATCCGGCATGTAGATCCAAGAGGTAAACGAAAAATGTGCAACCATGCTCCAGAGAAGCGGGAAGGATAAGATCGCCGAGAGCAGCAAAAGTCGTTTTTGATGCTTGATTTCTTGTTTCCGGTGGTCACCCGCTTCTTTTGTCTCTTGCTTCGTCACTGCTTTATAACCTAGCTCTCTTACCTTATTTTGCATTTCAGTGATCGATATATCTTCAGGTGAATATTCCACTCTTGCCGTTTCCATGGCAAAATTGACGGATGCCTGAGTAACGCCTGGAAGCTTACGTAATCCCTTTTCGATCCGATTTGCGCAGGCTGCGCAAGTCATGCCTTCCAGGTTAAAATTAACCACCTCTTTGGCAGTGTCGTATCCCAGCTTCTTGATCGTTTCCTCTAATTTATCAACACCGACTCTGCCTGGATCATAGGTTACACTGGCTTTTTCCAAAGCAAAATTGACGTTGGCTGAAGAAACACCTTCCAGTTTGTTCAAGCCTTTTTCAATTCGATTTGCGCATGCTGCGCATGTCATACCTGTAATTTGTAAGGTTGTTTGTTTACTTTCGTTTCTAGCCTGAGCTTCCACGATTCATCACTCCTACTGGATTATGGCAAATTCATATCGTTGATTTATCTTTTCATTTTCGAGGTATTCGCATCCCCTTGAACTTCTTGTTTTTAGCATACCCCCGTACCCTATATTAAGTCAATAGGTTTTTCCGATTTTTTTGGGTACCCTGGTACCCTATAATGATGACCCAAAAAAAGAGCAGCTCCAAGTGCTGCTTCAAACTCACTTATTTCATCAACTTATTCATCGTGGTTAACAGTTCATCCAGTACTTCGATATCGCCATCTTGTATACGATCGATGACGCAGCTTTTCATATGATGTTCCAGCAATAGCTTACCCACCCCGTTTAAAGCGGACTGAACCGAAGCGATCTGATCACAATAGGTGTCTTTTTCAATGAGGCCCTTAATGCCTCGAATCTGACCTTCAATACGATTCAATCTTGAAATCATATTACTTTTCTCTTTATCGGAATGATGGCTCTTCCGCTCCATTTCATTGCTGGAACAGCATCCTGGATCTTGGGTTACCGATTCCTTTTTCGTTTTAACTTCAACACTCATTCCATTCACCTTCCATTCTTGAAATGCACGGTTATTCTGTGGTGGTTCATTTGTGTTTCATATTCTAATTATACCCCCCTCCCTATAATGTCAAGTTATACATACACCATATCCTTTCCCATTCTTGCTCTAACAATGAAGAACTCCAGCCATAGGAATAGGCAGGAGTTCGGTTTGAATTACATCGTATTTGACATGGTGGTATCAGCTTGTTTTGGAGATCGTACAAACAATAAGGCTAACAGGGCTCCGGCAAAGGCGACGATGCCAGACCATAAGAAGGCAGCTTGAAATCCGGCGTTTAGGGCTACCGCAGGATTTTCTCCCGTATGGGTGGCAGTTGTGGTGGCCGCAATCGTCACCATAATGGCAAGACTGATAGCCGAGCCAATTTGATAACTTGTATTTGCAAGACCGGATGCCAGTCCTGCCTCCTCGGGTTTTGCTCCGGACATCGCCGTCATCATGGATGGTATATAGGCCAGTGACATACCAAGTGCACCCAAAAGCGATGCAGGTAGCACGTTTACGAGAAAGCTGCCATCCACTGGCGTAATATTGGAGAATAAAATCAAGGAAGCGCCCAGAGCTGACAGCCCGATGACGATATTTGCTTTCATTCCGAATTTGGCGATTAATTTACCAGTCACCACGATCATGAATATGGCAATTAATATGGTCATCGGAAGCAAAGCGACCCCGCCAGTAAATGCTGAAAATTTGAGAACTTGCTGCATGTAGAGATTGAGGAAATACCATAACGGAATCCATCCACCGGACAACATGATCAAAGCGATGTTTCCAGCAGCCAGGTTCGGAGCCTTGAAAATTTTTAAAGGGATCAAAGGTTCTTTCTTGACTGCCTGAATGATAAGGAAAAGGATGAAAAGTGCTGCACCTGAGATGAGGGTCCATACGGTGGTTGGCGCTCTCCATCCATTATGTTCTGCCGTAACAATGCCATACACGACTAATACCAAAGCTGCGGTGACAAAAAGGGAGCCGAAGATATCGATGCTGCCTTTTCCTCTTTTCCCTTTCGGTAGCAGTCCCGGCGATAAAAGGAGTGCGAGAATCCCAACTGGAACATTGATTAGAAATGTCCATTCCCAGCTGAGCCACTGCGTAATGACACCACCAAGAAATACACCAGCGGAACCTCCTGCAGCAGCGGACGCACCCCAAAATCCCATGGCTTTACCTAATTCCTTCGGATTTCCACTAAACAGAGTCATGACAATTGTTAACGCCGAAGGAGCAATCAAAGCCGAACCGAAGCCTTGCAAAGCGCGACCGATATTTAAAACATTCTCATTCCAAGCAAGACCCGTCAGCAATGAAGCCAGGGTAAGAATTAAAAATCCCCACATAAACATGCGTTTATGTCCAAACAAGTCAGATAGTTTTCCGCCGAGCAACAAGAGACCTCCAAAAAAGATAACGTATGCATTAAAAACCCATTGCAAGCTTTCTTGGGAATATCCAAGGGCTTCTTTGATAGCAGGTAAGGCAACCCCGATAATTGATGTATCCATTATCACCATAAAATTCGCAAGGCATAATAACGCTAGTGCCATCCAGCGTCTTGGATCAGCCTGGGAAAGACTCTGGGTCTGTATTGACATAAGTAGACCTCCTTCAATTGAATTTACCGGCACTTCCTTTTTGGCAAGACCCTTCTTCACCTGTGACGGCCATCATTGACGTGTGTTGGATCCCATAAATTACCGGTTAATATATTGTATAGTATAGCCCCCTACCCTATATTGTCAAGACTATTTTTTATTTTACTTTGGGCTAGTGGCAGTTCGACATAAATTTGCGTCCCCTCCCCCTCCTTACTTTCCGCCCAGACTTGTCCGGCATGGCGTCCCACAAGCGTCTTTGTTATGGCTAACCCCAGACCGCCTCCGCCCATTTTTCGGTTCCGGGATTTCTCCACACGGTAAAACCTCTCGAATATATGGGTCAGGTCTTTTGGCGGGATGCCAATACCACTATCGGTTATGGTGATCAAAATGGAATCCGCCATGATTTTCCCATCCAATCGAACAATGCCACCTTTAGGTGTGAATTTTAGAGCATTCGAAAGGATATTGGTCCAAATTTGAACCAACCGGCTCTCATCGGCAAGGATCGTGGCATCGGGTAGGTGACCCAAAGATAGCTGAATTTCATGTTGTTTAAAAGATGGGCGCATCAGGTCCATGACTTGTTCAATGGATCTTTGAACGGGAACTTTTTTACGAGATAAGGAAAATTCGCTGGAATTAAACATTTGCAGTTCTTCTAACTCCTGAACCAATTGAGTCAATCTAAAAATTTCTTCCCGACTTGATTGTATCCGCTCCGGAGTCGGTTCCCACACCCCGTCTTGAATCGATGCTAAATAACTATTTAACGTGGTCAGCGGAGTTCTCAGCTCATGGGCTATATTTTCGGTCATCGCAATCCTTAATTGTTCCTGTTGCTCTAACTGCTCAGCCAAATGATTGATGGAGGCCGCAAGCTCGTCTAATTCATCCTTCGGCGCCCCTTTTAAAGGCAATCGCACATCCCGCTTTCCTCTTGCCATTACCAGAGTTAAATTTCTCATGCTGATTAAGGGCGAAGAAATACGTCTGGCAATATAGATACTCAAGATTAGCGTGATAATGAATGCCCCTCCAATCGTTAACCCGATCGATTGAATAATAGCTTGCTCCAAGTGTGAGTTTAATAACTTAGCGGTATGGTGACTCTCCGCCATTTCATTCCCATATAACTGAAAATGGTAATGGGTAGCATTGATAATTGCAATCGATGCAATGACCAATATAGCTCCGGTATATATAACCAAAAGAATGCTTAATCGGAACGACAACGAACTCTTCATAGGCCTCTACCATGAAATCGATATCCGGTTCCAAAGATCGTCCTTATGAATAAAGGGTTTTTGGGGTCGTCTTCGATTTTTTGACGCAGATTTTTAATATGCTGATCAATGATTCGTATATCCCCATCGAAATCATATCCCATAACCAATTCAATCAGTTTTTCTCTGGAGAATGTACGATCGGCGTTCCTGGCCATGACAAGAAGGAGTCTATATTCTGAAGGGGTTAAACTGATCACTTCGTTTTTAATGAGCACCTGTTTAGCCTGGTTATCAATGGTCAGCCTTCCTCCGTATTCCAGCTGTTCAGCTAGGAGTTCCTGCGGATGGGTCCGCCGCAGCACCGATCGAACCCGTGCGATAAGTTCGTTCGGATCAAAGGGCTTGATGATATAGTCATCAGCTCCGATAGCTAGCCCATGAATGCGGTGGTTAATCGATGCCTTTGCCGTCAACATAATAATGGGCGTCGGACATACTGCTCGTACCTGTTGGCAGACGCCTTCCCCATTCATATCGGGCAGCATTAAATCCAGAATGATCAAATCGAATGAGTTTTTGGAGATTTCATGCAGAGCTTCTTTTCCGTTGCCTGCCTCCGTGGTTTCAAAGCCGTCTTTCCTTAAATAGGCTACTATGACCTCTCTAATTTTTTCTTCATCTTCCACAATTAAAATTTTTCGCATGATGGCTACTCATCTCCTTTGCATCATCTATGTAATTTTTCAGCTACCATGTTTTATTTATTTTCACCCTAATCAAAGAGGCCATTTCCTTGTTTAAAGAAATGACCTGTTATGATTTTTCTTTACGGACACCCAAAACGGTACCTATGTAGCGGCAGCGTATTGCGATACGAACCCGGAATCCACACCCGCCTTTTACACTTTATTTTACGCAGTGATTTGTTTTAAGTCTTCCATGGAAATCCGATTGACGAACTTACTGAATTTTTCTTTGCCCTTGGCATGAGTCTTATAATGATCAATGAGTTTCAGAACCGTCGGTATGACTTGTTCTTCGGTTAGTCCCGTTAAAAACAGCTGAGCCAAAGATGCCTTGATGCCTTTGGAATCTCCGCCCACATAAATATCAAACTTGTCTTTCATTTTGACGACCCCAATATCTCTTAATAGGGGTTCACTTGTTCCAAGTGCGCAGCCGGCATATCCTACTTTGATCGGTGCCGGTGTTAAAATACCTGCGATCGCAAGATTCAACTTCTGGGCAATATCCAGTCCCGCATCCTCTGGCCCCCTGCAGAAATTGCAGGCAATCAGGCTTTTGGTTGCAAAACCCGAGGGATTGACCTCAAGGCCAACGCTCTGCAAATCTTGGGTCACCGTATCTTGGGATTCAACGGGGATTTCAATATACAGCTGTCGGAACGGTGTCATTTCAATCTGTTGATTTGGACCCATAATCTTACTGATAGCGATGAGCTGCCTAGCAGTAAATAAGCTTCCTCCGACTTGAACCGGTGAGGACACCGCAATTACAATTTTATCATTAGTCATTTTTTCACCCCAGAATCGGATTGATTATATTTTTTATTTGCAAATTATTATTATGTTGCGAAATTAGTATACCCCCCTAATGTATAATTTTCAAGTTATGATTTATGTTATACGAATGGGACCTTTTATGAATCAGTTCAAGTCGATCCGTACCGTTATTAGAGATCTCCATACAAAAATCCGCATTATTCTAAGGGACTCAATACATGAAAATGTTTCGGGTGGGAAAAAGCCAGGGGATCGTGTTTTATCTATCTTCATAAGTTCTATATACCTTTGATTTATGATGGTAAAGGGCAAGATAACATGATTGATTAGGGGGAATATGAAATGAAGTCAGGGATACTAAAAACTTTGGTTGCAGCAGGTTCAATAGCGGTCATTGCTACAGGCTGTGTCAAGGTAAACAATACGGATGGAATGGATCATTCGAAAATGATCATGGGTGATGCATCCACGTCGAATCCAAATAAGGCAACCACATCGGATTCTAATTCCGTTAAACTGACATCTGCGACAAGTGTGGTTGATGGTAAAGAATTTACCATTACCGCTCAGGAAAGCAATCTCGAGGTTTCAAAAGGGTACACGCTGCCAGTTTGGACCTTTAATAACTCGGTGCCGGGGCCGCAAATTCGTGTCAAGGTCGGGGACACGGTTAAAGTTAACCTCAAAAACGAGATGAAGCAACCTGTCTCCATTCACTGGCATGGCTATCCCGTTCCGAATAATATGGATGGGATCCCAGGTGTGACCCAAGACGCTGTAGAGCCTGGAAAAACATTCACCTATGAATTTAAAGCTACGACACCGGGCACGTACTGGTACCACTCTCACCAAGACAGTGTGAACCAGGTGGATAAAGGACTGTATGGTTCATTGATCGTTGAAGATCCAAAGGATGACTACGACAAGGACTATACGCTAATGTTAGACGAGTGGATGAGCTCTGTAGACATGAACATGAGTGGAAAAACTGAGGAGTCCAACAGCGCCAATATGGATAGGACACATGATTCCAGCGGCATGGATAAGGGAAACATGATTCATGGCGAAATGGATATGTCCGGATCTGATATGAAAATGAATGGCAGCAGTATGAACATGAGTGGCCATGATATGAGCATGTACGATCTCTACACGATCAATGGAAAATCGGGTGAATCCATAGATCCGTTTCCTGTAAAAGAAGGCGACAAGGTTAGAATTCGCCTCATTAACGCGGGGTTTATCACACATCAAATGCATCTGCATGGCCATGACTTCAAAGTCATCTCGACCGATGGGCAGCCGGTGAATGATCCTGCTGTCATCCAGGACCAACTGCTTTCCATTGCACCCGGAGAGCGTTATGATATTGAGTTTACTGCCGATAATCCAGGCTCCTGGCTTTTGGAAGAGCACGGAAAAGAACCATCTAAAATTCAGAATATGAAAGCTGTCATTCAATACCAAGGCTCAGATGTAAAGACGGATCAATCCAATGCTACTGACACCCTACCGCTGTTCGACCTCGAACAATATGGTAGGATGTCTAAAGCCAAATTCTCTTTGTCTCAGAAATTTGATCAAGAGGTCACCTTGAATTTAAATACAGAAATGAAGAACGGTGAAATGGCCTATACGATCAACGGAAAGGTCTTCCCGGACACCGATAAAATTAACGTCAAAAAAGGGGACAAGGTCAAAGTGACCTTTGTTAACAAGTCCAATTCGGATGATCATCCGATGCACCTGCACGGACACTTCTTCCAAGTATTAAGTAAAAATGGTCAACCGTATCAAGGTTCACCGATTATGAAAGATACGATCAATGTGAAGCCAGGAGAAACTTATGAAGTCGCATTTGAAGCCGACAATCCGGGAGATTGGATGTTCCATTGCCATGATTTACACCACGCTTCCGCAGGGATGGTCACGGATGTAATGTACTCGGATTATCAAAGCAGTTATACCCCAGATCCGAATGTTGAAAATATTCCAGAGTAAAATGCTCAGAACACCATCGTTGCCGCTTGATCTGCGCTGATCTTGTCGCCTCTACGCGTCCAGCGTACCGATACATTGTTAACAAAAAAAGCCTCCCCCGCAAGACAATAACGGGAAGGAAGCTTTTCTAACCGGATGATCTTATTCAGTTCGATATACCCATCCTTCGGGAATGCCGTCAAGACCAGAAGGCTTCCGGTACCGTTCGCCAATCTCCTTGAAACGATCCAGCACGTTGGGATCCAGCAGCCCATGACGATTAGGCGCCCCATTCAATAAAAATGACACGTTATGACGGTGCATTTCCTTGATTTTGTCCATTGCCCAATCAGCCGTTTTCAGTTCCATGCCCGTATCCGTGGTTCTCCAGAACCAGCTATTCGTCAAAATGTTGCAGCTCGCGCCGGGACCGGCAAAAGCCTCGTCCACTTCCTGGCCGGCGGCATTTTCATAAAATACGATGTCCGTATGATCCAGGTTCGGCTCGCAGCTGATGTTCATCAGCAAGCACTGTGGCTGCAGCCTTTTGACAAGCTCATCGATTTCTTCAAAAGGAAGATGATCATAGCTCGGTCCGCCCCAGTGGGCATTCCAGCCGTCAATGATCAGGAAAGGAATCTCTCCGTATTCCGTCAGCAGCTCCGTAAGCTGATTTTTGATGAATTCCTTATCCTGCGGCGTACATTTCTTCCGGTTAATCTGGTGATGAAGATCCAGCATGGAGAAATACAACCCCGCTTCAATGCCCTCATCGCGAAAAGCCTTAAGATATGCCTGCACCACGTCACGGCGATCCGTCGCATTTTTAATGCAATGATCCGTATACCGGCTTGGCCACAACCCAAACCCTTCATGATGCTTCGCCGTCATTGCGGCAAATGTCATCCCCGCTGACTTGGCTGCTTTTGCCCACTGACTGCAATCAAGAGCCTCCGGGTTCCAGTCCTTCGGGTCGAATATGTATCTCCGGGGCTCGTTATCATTCTCATGCCCATATTCCCAATCGATCATCTCGTGATCGCAGAATTGATACGTCGCACTGTTGAAATGAATGAACATGCCGAATCGTTGATTCACAAACCAAAGCTGCCTTTGAAGTAATTCCTCATGAGTCATATTAAGCATACACTCCTGACCTTTGCGTATTCATCCGCTAACACTATACATCATTTGCAGATTATCGATTGTATCGTATCATAGGTATGGTTAGTTGTATTTAGCGAAGCATTCAATGATTTATCAAATAATCCGCTACTTGTTCAGCTTAGATTTTCGTGAAGGTGGTTTTCTCTTATGAAAAAAATACCAGATATGAAGCCTTATGTCGGCGAGTTCATGCATTACTTGTACGATGGAAGCTCCAATGAACAGCTCAGGGCTGGCAGTGTGTACGCTCTGCACTTGTTTCTGGATGGGCCGGGGGAAATGGAGATTGACGGTGAACGGCATCCGATCGAACGGCATACGTTAATCTTTTTGCGTCCGGGGCAGCCGCATGCATTTCACATCTCACCGGATCACCCGCTCCCTTCATTCAACATCTATTTTGATCTGTGGGATGATGAAAGTCCCGCTTCTCTACATCGTTCATTTATATATGCGCCGGAAGCCTTCGTATTTGAACATATGGCAGCAATGCCTGCATGTCCGGAATTGGACGAGCTCCCCTCGGTCATCAATTTGAGAGACCATCCACAGCTGATCGATACGTTTACGATGATTACGCGGGCTTATAAAGACCTGGAATACTATCGGAGCGAAACGACGAACAGCTTTTTATATGCCTGGATGCTTTCCTGGTATAACGCGCTCCATGTCAAGAAACCTCAGGATTACCGGATCGTACGCCTCATCGAATATATGCAGCATCATCCCGAGCAAGGACAGTCGGTCGATGAATGGTCTTCTTACTGTGGTTTAAAGCGAACCTATATTCACGAATTATTCCTGCAGGAAACGGGTCAAACGCCCAGATCGTACCATCATGAGCTCGTCATGAAACGATCGGCTCACATGATGCTGGAAAGTGATTTGACGATCACGGAAATTGCGGAGAAACTCCGGTATTCTTCAATCCACCCTTTTTCCAGGCATTTCCGTGAGTACTTCGGCATTTCGCCGAGTCAATATCGCGCCAACCACCGCCAATCATGAATAATTTCACCGTTTAGGTAAACCATATGCATTAATCAAAACGATGACAGGGGAGAAATTCAACTTGATGTATACCGTATTAATCGCTATTGCTGTGATCGCCTGCGCCATTTCGTTATACATGTCCGTGTCCATCATGCGTAAACAACAAAAACAAAGATACGACCATATCCATCCGACGGTTGCCAAACATCCGTTATTGGCCAATCCCATCGTCATCCTTTATCTGGCCTTTCCTATTCTGGTGATCATCGGCGGCTTGGTCTGGTGGTATCTTGAGGTCAAAGGATTAACTTAAATCGTCAGGAGGATGTCTTCGTGGATAAAAAAACGTATTATATTTCGGTCCAATCCCGATATATCTCAGAACGCCAAGATGAAGCTCCTTATGAGCTGGTTGTCGAGGCGACCCCGGAGGAAATCACGCAGCTTCGCGACTTGTTCCATTCCATGTATCATTTTGATATGGAAACCTATTTCCGCATGCACTATCCCGGCATTCCTGAGCATTATGACAACGATAACGACCTATATGAACGCGATTTGAAAAATATATATCGTATGCTTTACGACCTTGGTACGAAGGAGACGAGAGATCATATCGCATCGATGAATGTGCTGGACTAGCCAACTTCATAAGCACAAAAAAGATCTGCTTCTCTTTCCGATTGGAATGAGAAAACAGATCTTTTTTAATTTTTTACCGAATCGATAAATGTTTGCCCAGGATCAACCTTCGTCTTCGAACTCCACGTTATGATAGACCTGCTGAACGTCTTCCAGATCCTCCAGCGTATCGATCAGCTTCTCGAACTGTGCTTGTGCATCCTCTGGGATGGTCACGAAGGTTTGCGGAAGCATCGTCAATTCGGCTACGGTAAATTCGTTGATGCCAACGGATTTGAACGCTTCCTGAACCGCCTGGAATTGATCCGGCTCGGCATATACGATAACCGCCTCATCTTCTTCCACGATGTCGCGTACGTCAACGTCCGCTTCCATCATCAGCTCAAGCACTTCATCAGCCGATTTGCCTTCAATACCGATCACTGCCGTTTGATCGAACATGTAAGCGACGGAGCCGCTGACGCCGAGGTTGCCGCCGTTTTTGCTGAATGTGGAGCGCACTTCGGAAGCCGTACGGTTCACGTTGTTCGTGAGCGCGTCCACGATGACCATCGATCCGTTCGGTCCAAAGCCCTCGTAACGAAGCTCGTCATACACTTCATCCGAATTGCCTCTGGCTTTTTCCAGCGCACGGTCAATGATGGCCTTCGGTACGTTGTAGGTTTTGGCGCGTTCCAGAACGACCTTCAATGCGCGGTTGGATTCCGGATCCGGCTCGCCCTGCTTGGCAACCACGTAAATTTCGCGGCCAAACTTGGCATATATACGACTTGTATTTGCGTCTTTCGAAGCTTTCTTTTCCTTGATATTATTCCATTTACGACCCATACTTTTCCGCTCTCTTTCGCTATTGATTCTATGCTCGGTCTTATAAATACACTGGTATATTATAGCTCGAAATTTGCGGTTGAACAAGTTTACGCGTACGAACGGCTTGAAACCGCATGCGCGAAGCTCCTCCAAAACAGCCAAAAGCCGCTCTGCATTTCTGCAAAACGGCATTGTCTTTATTATTATGACGCTCTTATGGAGCCTCAACCCAAGCCTTGTTGAAAATGGCCAGCGATATTTTTTGTGCAGCCGGCTTCTCGTAGAATACGTATATACTCTTGTCGGGGCTCACGCCGATATCCGAATATCCATTGGTGCCTGCATATATTTCCTTGGATTTATACCAGGTGGCGCCGTCATCGTTACTCATGCGGATGGTCATATGCGTTCGTGATGATGTGCTCGCTGCATTGGTGAACAAAATGGTGGAATCGTCGTACCGCTGTATGCTTGCTTGGCAAACCGGATCGATCAGGACCTGATCGGAGTATGGTGTTGTCCAGGTACCGGTTACGCCGCTGGCCGTGGACACCGCCCGGTTGCGGGTGCTCGGATTCCGCATATTCGTCATCAGGCTCCCATTCGAGAGCTGAACCATCATGTTTTCATGTATTTTCGTATAGCCGGTTGGATTCGGCACTTTGGTGCCTGCCTGCCACGTTGCACCGCCGTCATTGCTGTAGATCGTGGCAACGGTGCTGTTCGACCAATTCGGCGTCGTAAAATAAATCGGTACCATCAGCGTCCCGTCCTTCAGCTGTATCCCGTGACCCGGTCCCATGCCCGCTCCGGAGAGATTCGCGAAGTAATTCGGGTTGGAAGGGTTTTTGTAGGCGTCCAGCACGTTGGAGATATCCCGGGCTTCATCCCATGTCACCCCGTTGTCATGGCTTGTGCGGATAAAATATTGACAGCTGCCCCACTTCCACCGGCTCCAGAGCAAATGAACGGTACTGCCCGTATTTTCTGCCAGCAGCATGGGATTCATTTCCGCATAACCCTGTGATTTGCCCGGTGCGAGGATGATATTATCCGAAAAGGTCTTTCCTCCGTCCGTACTGCGCCGAAGCACAATATCCGTCGGGCTCTGATCATCTCCCGAGCGTCCTTCCACGGCAACCAGCACGGTCCCGTCCGCCATGACGGCGATGCTTGGAATGCGGTATTGGGTATAGCCCTTTCCATCGTTGATGTCGAATAGGATGTTATCTTCGAACTTGCTGCTGATTTGCTTGATTTGCGGATCGGTTAAAGGTGTATTGTACACATTCAGGAAATCCATCTCCCCCGCATAAAACCACTGATTGCCGCCATTGTCGACATTTTTGCCAATCCACATGCCATTCAGGTTCGTCACATTTGTGAAGAATGCCCTTGAAGAAGAGGATGCCTGTTCATAACCATCCACATAAATTTTACTGCCCGAATTATCTACATTTAAAACTGCGGTATGCCATTTCCCGTCATTATAGGTTCCAGCAGCACTAAGGCGGGTCGCATATGTTCCTTTCTCCCGGTTCTCGAAGTACACCGTACCGTTATTCATCGTAAACGAAATATTGCTAGATGGGTCCGATGTATCGGATGCGCTCAGGAAAGTCTTGGCCTGCGCCGTGCTTGAGCTTTTGAATTTAACGGCGATCGCGCCTTGAGTTAATCCGGATACGGTGCCTAAGTCAGAGGTTTTATCGACAAAATCACTCGTTCCGTTAAAGGTTTGGTTGATCGTATAGGATACTGCCGTATCCGGCAATATCCCTGCGAGCTGCTGGGCTTCCGTGTCTGTGAGAGCACGATGATATACTTTCAGATAATCCATCTCCCCTCCGTAAAACCACTGGCTGCCGCCGTTATCCACGTTTTTGCCGACCCACAATCCGTTCAGGTTCGTCACATTCGTAAAAAAGGCGGTAGAGGCTTCCGTCCCCTTGACCATCCCATCCACGTAAATTTTGGTTCCCGAGCTGTTCACCGTAAGGACGGCCGTGTGCCAATTCCCGTCATTGTAAGTGCCAGTAGCGCTGAGACGGGTCGCGTAAGTTCCGTTCTCTCGGTTTTCAAAGTAAACCGTCCCGTTGTTCATCGTAAACGAAATATTGCTTGATGGATCCGAGGTGTCCGACCCGCTGAGAAAGGTTTTGGCCTGGGCCGTGCTGGCTGTTTTGAATTTCACGGCAATGGAGCCTTCGGTCAAACCGGAAACCATGCCCAGATCGGCCGTTTTATCGACAAAATCACTCGTTCCGTTAAAAGCCCGGTTTAGCGCATAATCCAAAACCAGACCGGAAGACGGCAAAGCTTTCGCCATGTGGCTTCCTCCGATCATACTGCTTGCAAACAGACTGACACTTAACAACAATCGCAGCATCATACCGGATTTCATGAGCGGCAGGACTCCTTTTCATGTTTAGAATGGCTGTGCAAGACTCGATGATTACGACATGTCCTCCTTTCTTGTAAAGTTTCATAATAGCGCTTACAAAACGTAATATAAGCTACTTTTTTCAAATTCGAAATACCTCATTTTTTACTTTTATGGGCGTATTTTGACTATCTGAAGATCTTTCAAATGAATAAAGAAAACAAAAATACCTTCCGGTTCGCCCGAAAGGTATCTTCCATCCCCCGTATTTTTGCTCTTACGCTTCAAGCTCCGATATCCGCTCCATTCACCGTCATAGACTCTGTTTTGTGATGGAAAAAGCGGGTGCCCGATGCTGAAAAGGATCTCGCTGCTAAAGCGACACAGACCGCAACGCCTATACCCGCTGCGATGCAGCACACGAGCTGAACGGAGAATGCCTCCGAAAGGACTCCGACCGTAAGGGTTAGCACGATGGAGATGATGCTTTGCGTCATATCCGATAAGCTTCCGAACCGTCCCATGATGGCCGTCGGAACATGCGTTTGGAAGAAGGTTGCGTAACCCGAGCTGGCAAAAGACATCGCAAACCCCAGCACCATGAAAGCTGCCGTGGCCGACAGAAACCCGGACGATGCATAAAACCAGAGATAGCATACAGCCGTTACGCCAAGGCCTGTACTGATAAACATGCGATAGGACACCCTTTTAGCCAGCAGTGTAGCAGTGAACGAGCCTAATAACGAACCGACGCCCGTCAAGCTCAGCAGGTTCCCATACGCTTGCTCAGACAATTTCAGATGCATCCGGATATATGTGGCTTCCTGAGAGTCAATGGAGAATCCGATCAGCATCGCTACCTGAATGAGAATAAAAAGGCTCGTGAAAAATGATGCCGATTTCACAAAACGCAGTACGATACGCCAATCATCCAACAGGGTGCGCCAACGTACGGGCTCGCTCTGCTGCTGCCTCTTCACTTGTACATCCGGCAGCAAGGCGATAACACATGCGCAGACCATGAAGCTTGCCGCATTAAACAGAATGCTGAACGTCGTGTTCGTCAATTGAATGAGTATTCCTGAGATCGCCGGTCCGAGCAAAAAAGCACCGGAATTGGTCATGCTCATCACTGAGTTGAAACGCTGCCTGCGATTTTCCGGTACGAGCTTGGTGATATAAACATTCGAAGCCGGTCCGAAAAAAGAGCCGATGACGCTGATCAGAAAAGTGACTGCATAAATCATCCACATCGAAGGCAGCCACGGAATAAGCGCGATCAACAGCCCCCTGCTTACATCAACGCCGATCATCAATTTGCGGATATTGACGCGGTCAATGATGCTGCCTGACCACAGATTCGTCAATAGCATAGCGACCGGCTTAACAATGAAATACCCGGCCACGGCTGCCGCCGAGCCCGTCATCTGAATAATAAGCAGGTTTATGGCCACGAAATAAATCCAGTTGCCCAGATTGGAAAACCCGATGCCAAATAAGAGCCGTGCAGATCTGTTCCATTCTTTCATTGTATACCTCATAGTTTGATATTTTTTAGTTTGAATAATGTTTGAAAATCATCTGTTTACATAATTTATTTTTCGTAAACCAAAAAAAACTGAACTTGTGCAAGGAACCTACTTTTGGGCAGAGTTAAAAAAATCACTTCTTTAACATTATCCTTATAAAACGTTTTCTTGTAAATGATGGTAAATCCTTTTTTCTATCGAAATCGCTTTATGTCACAAAATCGTCTTTTAGTGTAGGAAATCGTTGCTTTATATCATTGTAGAGTCCGCATGAATGCGTTATTTTTATATTATCAATACTAATTATTACTATTTATAGATTTATATGTGATATTTCTGTGGACGTTTCAATCTCCTGGTCTACTCTATGATCTTCGCATCCGCTTGAATGAACTCATCTTATTTATTCGCAGCCTTCATCGCCGCAACCCATTATGTAAACGCTTTTATTGTCAATTATATAGACTCTATTTTGGAGTTTATATAGCATTTGAACACCTGCAGATTTTCGCCTAAGTCCCTGCGGGCCGTTTCTATCCGGGGTAGCTTTTATTTTAAGGAGGTGTTGCGATCGCCCTTGCTGCAAGCATGCTTGGAAAGGCACATATTTCTAAAAATTGGAGGAGGTATAAGTATGACAGCACTTCGTTTACCGAATCAAAGGCTGATGAAATGGGTGATGGCCGGTGGAATACTTCTGTTTATGTTCGCTCTGATGCTGATCATCGCGGATCGCGCTTCTGCGCATGGTTATGTGCAGTCCCCTGGCAGCCGCGCATATTTGTGCAAAACCGGTGCAAACACCAACTGCGGTTCGATTCAATACGAGCCCCAAAGCCTTGAAGCCAAAAAGGGTTTTCCGGCCGCAGGCCCTGAAGATGGTAAAATCGCCAGCGCCAATGGAGCTTTCCCAGACCTGGATGCGCAATCGGCAACCCGCTGGACCAAAGTCAGCATGTCGCCAGGAACCAACACGTTCACTTGGAACATTACGGCAAGACATTCCACGACAAGCTGGAAGTACTACATCACCAAGCAAAACTGGAATCCGAATGCGCCTCTGACCCGTGATTCCTTTGATTTGACGCCATTCTGTTCCGTGAATTACACGGGTCAACCGCCGGCAACTTACTCGGATACTTGTACCGTGCCTAGCAGAACCGGCTATCAAGTCATTCTTGCCGTATGGGAAATCGCGGATACCGCCAATGCATTCTATAACGTGATCGATGTCGACTTCGGCGGCGGTGGCGGAACGCCTGCGGATACTACGGCTCCGACCGCTCCTTCGAACCTTTCTGCCTCCAATGTGACTAGCACGGGCGCAACGCTTTCCTGGGGCGCATCGACCGATAATGTCGGCGTGACCGGATATAAGGTGTACAACGGATCTACGCTTGTAACGACGACCAGCGGTTCAACGCTCAGCTATAATGTATCCGGTCTGACGGCCGGCACCGCTTATACATTTACGGTGAAAGCCGTTGATGCAGCCGGAAACACCTCGGCCGCCAGCAATGCGGCAACCTTCACGACAACCGCAGCACCAGCGGACACGACAGCGCCTACCGCCCCATCGAATCTCCAGGTGAGCGGCACGCCAACGTCCTCTTCCATTGCCTTGTCCTGGAATGCCTCAACCGATAACGTAGGCGTCACAGGCTACCGCATTTACAAAGGCACTGCGCTTGCTGGTACGGTGTCCGGCACGACGTTAACCTATACCGCTACCGGGCTGACCGCCAATACTTCTTACACATTTACAGTTCGCGCGATTGACGCTGCGGGCAACGAATCCGCGAACAGCAACGCAGTAACAGCGACTACCGCACAAGCTTCGGCAGCCGCTCCATGGGCACCGAATGTGTCTTACACCACAGGTACCCTCGTTACTTATAATGGCGCTACTTATGAATGCCGTCAGCCTCATACGTCCATCGTGGGTTGGGAGCCTCCGAACGTACCGGCACTGTGGCTGCTGAAATAAGAAGCGACCGAATGTATAGTTTGCAAACTTAGTTATCGGGTATTGGACCCATTGGACTCTTATTGGACTTTATGACTGGCAGGATCGCAGATTCCAATCTGTTCGATCCTGCCATGTCTCTTTTCAATAGACTATGAGACGAAGAGGAAATTTATGACGAGCATTCTTTTGCTGCAATCCCTGCGGCTTCATCGGCTTGCGCCGAAATCTAAAAAAGCGGCAAGCCCTCTCTTCTAGAGTGCGGCTGCCGCTTTTCCTTGCATGTGTATGAATTACTCCTCCGGTCTTTTTCCCGCATCCATACCTGTCTCGGATACAGTCATGACCGGCTTTACGGTGAGATCGCTATGTACGCGAATCTGGCATGATAGACGGATATTCGGCTCAGACATTCCTTTTTTCTCCAGAATCTCTGCTTCTGCTGCACCCATCGGCCCCGCGTCACCTTCCAGAACTTCAACGCGGCATGTCGTACATCTCGCGTTACCGCCGCAGCGGTGCAGGATGTCGACTCCGTGATCCTCAAGCGCAAGAACCAGCTTTTTACCTTCCTCGATCTCAAGCGTTCCGCGGCCCTCTACAACGATTGTCGGCATCATTTTCCCTCCTCTACGGTTTCCTGCTGATATTCAGAACTTCACAAGCAATTCATCGGATCAACAATTCATTATTACCCGAGATCGTTCAAAGTTCAAGCTAACGTTTACGAATGCAGTAAAGTTTTATCTTGCTCCTCATTGGATTTAAGAGGATGAAGAAGCGGTTATATCGGAGCGATGAGGTTTTTCCTTTGGCAGATAGCGGCCGGATATGGCAACAGCCAGACATAACATACAGCATATGCCGAAAAGCACGCGCAGCGGCGTTCCGAAGCTCTCTTGGGCCTGGGACTGGCTGCCCATCGTTCCAACAAGCAGCGTTGCGAGGCCGATGCCTACGATCTGCCCCAGATAACGGACAAGCGCCAGCAGGCTGCCTGCCAGACTGCTTTTTTCCGCTGGCGCGGCACTCATGACCTCGGCATTATTGGTGGCATGGAATAACCCCGTGCCTATGCCAAAAAACGCCAAATGAAGACCGATGCTCCAAGCTGAGACGGACGGCATACATACCACGAACAGCATGGAGGCCGAGCATAGAACCGCGCCCGCATTGATGGGGAATGTCCCGCCGTATTTGTCTCTGAACCAGCCTGCAAACGGAGCAACGATTCCCATGACCAACGGCTGCAGCATAAGCAGCGCCCCGGTCCCCCAAGCGGAAAAACCGAGTTCGCTTTGCAGATAAAAGGTAATCGGGATCAGCGTTGCGGTTTGCGCCAGATTGATGATCAAAGAGCCGGTATTCCCGAGCCATACCTTTCGGTGGCTGAACAGTTCGCGATCGATGATGCCGTAATCAATTGTTCGCGCCTGTACGACCAGCAAACATAACAGCAAGCAACCGATGCCAGCCTCCAGCCATACTTTCAGTGATACCGAGCCATCCTTTACAGCTTCGGCAGCCAGCATCAGCAGGCAGACCCCTGCTCCCAACAGGAAGGTGCCAAGGTAATCACAAGGGCTTTTCGCAGACGTCTGGCCATCGCGCGGAAACCAGCGTAATCCCAGCCAGCAGGCCGCGAGCGAGATCGGTACGTTGATCCAAAACAGCCAGGTCCAATCCATCACCTCCAGCAGGAGGCCGCCCAATGCCGGACCGGAAAGCGTTCCAACCGAAATCACGATCGCGTTATATCCGAGTGCCCTGCCCCGCTCATGGTCCGGAAAAGCATGTCTGACCATTGCCTGGCTGTTAGCCATGATCATGGTAGCGCCGATTCCTTGAAGACAGCGGGACATCATGAGCAGAAGGAAGCTGTGCGAAATTGCGATACCTAAGGAGCCCACACCGAAAATAAAAAATCCCCAGCTGTATATTTGTCTTCGTTCCATCCGGTCCGACAGCTTTCCCATAAATGGCAGCAGAATCACCATCGTCAACAGGTACACCGTAGCCACCCACTGGATTTGTGCTAGTGTTACCGAAAATTGCCTGGCCATCACCGGTAAGGACACATTAACAATGCCGACGTCCAGCGTAGAGATCAGCGTCCCCATGTTGACGACCTGCAGTATGCCCCATTTGTTGCTCAACCCTGACATAAGTTCAACCCTTTCTAAAATGATGTCGTGAACTCAACTCAGAAAATAACAGGAGCGTAAGAAGGAATGCTTTTCATGTTAGAACCTATTGTACGTTTCCCTTGCCTTGTTGAAAAGAATTCAATTCAACGATTACCGGCTCCGATGCTATACAGCTGTCAGAAATTCTATTATATTTAAGACAAGTATTCTAATTATTTCCAGACCACAAATCAAGGAGGTTCTCGTATTGGAGCCATTTTCGAGTGATTTGCTGAAGGATAAAGTCGTATTGATCACAGGAGGAGCAACAGGGCTCGGCCGGGCCATGGGGGAAAAGTTTCTGAAGCTTGGAGCCAAGCTTGCAATCACTGGACGCCGTGAAGAAGTGCTGAAGCAGACATCCGCCGAGCTATCTGCAAGCGGTTACAGTGTGTTTTACAAGCCTTGCGATGTCCGAGATCCCGATCAAATCAGCGCGCTTGTTGATGCGGTTGAGGAGCATTTCGGAGCGTTAGACGTTCTGGTGAACAACGCTGCAGGCAACTTTATCAGTCCCACCGAAAGACTGTCTTCCCGAGCCGTTGACGCGGTCCTCAATATTGTACTGCACGGTACCTTCTACGCTACCCTGGAGGTAGGGAAACGCTGGATTGAGCAAAAACGGCCAGGGATGATGCTTAATATCGTAACGACTTACGCTTCCAGCGGTTCTGGGTATGTCGTGCCTTCCGCCGCTGCTAAGGCAGGCGTTCTTGCCCTTACCCGCTCGCTTGCAGTTGAATGGGCCAAGTATGGCATCCGCCAGGCGGCCATTGCTCCAGGACCCTTTCCGACAGAAGGCGCCTGGTCGCGCTTGTCGCCGACACCAGAGCTGGAAGAGAAAATGATGGATCGCATCCCCCTCAAACGGGTGGGCGACAAAGAAGAACTGGGCAATCTTGCCGCTTTCCTCATTTCGGATTATGCCGCTTATATTAATGGTGAAGTGATTACGATCGATGGCGGCGAATGGCTTCAGGGGGCGGGACAATTCAACGATCTTCGTCAAGTGACGGATGAACAGTGGGATCTCCTTGGCCAGCTGACCAGGAAAGGAAAATAATGCGAACACAATCAGAAATGATGGATTTGATATTGAATGTCGCAGCAAAGGATGAACGCATCCGGGCGGTTGGCATGAACGGCTCCCGTACCAATCCGAACGCTCCTGCGGATCCGTTCCAGGATTATGATATCGTGTATCTCGTTACCGAAATGGACACCTTCCTCCAGAATCCAAGCTGGGTGGAAGTGTTCGGCGATCGGATCATCATGCAAACGCCGGAAGAAATGTCTATGTTTCCTCCGACTCTTGGCGACCGCTTTTCGTATTTGATGCTGTTTACGGATGGGAACCGAATTGATCTGATGCTTGTACCCATGAGCGAAAAAGAGACCTACTGCCGCGAGGATAAGCTGACGGTAATTCTCCTCGACAAGGATCAGGCGCTCCCGGAAGTTGCGGTGCCAACGGATGTGGATTATTGGGTCGGTCGGCCTTCCGCCGCATTTTTTGCCGATTGCTGCAATGAGTTCTGGTGGGTATCCACGTATGTCGCTAAAGGTCTATGGAGAAAAGAGTTTCTGTATGCCCAGGATCATTTGCAGAAAGTGATGAGACCGATGCTGATCCAAATGCTGGAGTGGCAGGTTGGCATTCAAACGGATTTTTCCGTGAGCACCGGCAAAAACGGTAAATACCTGCAAAACTACCTGACCAAGCAGAGCTGGAACGAACTCCTCACGACCTATCCCGGCGGAAGCTACGAAGACGTGTGGAAAGCCCTGTTCGCGACATGCCGCTTGTTCCGCAGCACGGCCCATTTTGTCGCAGAGCATTTCGGATTCGATTACCCCGAGGAAGACGATCATCAAGTAACGACGTATCTCAAACGTGTACAGTCTCTTCCCTCTGATGCGACAGAGATCTATTGAAGACGGAAAGCTTGCGAAATCGATTTGTAGTTCATTGTATTTATAATTAATGCCATTTAATATAAACACAATGAATAAAACCAAACAAAGCCCGATTTCTCAGCTGTAAATTTGAGAAATTGGGCTTTTCATCTAGGGTTCTTGCAAACGTTATGAAGCGTACTGCTTCAATATTTCCTGCAGCTTCAGCGCAAGTCCGATCTTGCCGTCGACCTTCAGCGAACCCGTCATAAAAGCCATCGTCGTGTTGAGATCGTCCTCGATCAATTTATGGAAATTTTTCTCGGATAAGGTCAAGATGCAATCTGCGCTGCCTTCGGCTCCCTCGGTAACGACGACTCTCGCATTCTCAAAAGCAACCTGATACATTCCGCTGTCGCCAATGTTAAAACGGTAAACGGCATGCAGGGTTTCGATCGGTTCCGGTCTGGCGTTCATCTTGTCTGCGAGCTCCTGGAGCTCATCTTTGATGGACATATCTCTCCTCCTCATTCGTACTTTCTCAAACGGCATAACTTGCAATGATCCACTCTTAAGAACCCGGAATCGGTTTATCCAATACGCGGAACGTTCCTGTGCCGAATGCCAGTAAATCCCCGTTTTCCTTGCGGGCATAAGCCTGCGCCGTGATCAGTTTGCGTGAGCTGTGAATCAGCTCAGCGCTCACCACCACACGTCCTTCGGACGAAGGAGCAACGTAGTTCATATTTAGCCCCACGGTAACGACACTAACTCCTGGCCGCGCCAGCATGACGATGATCCCCATCGCGGAATCGATAACGGAGGCATGCATCCCTCCGTGCAAAATTCCGATCAGATTCAAGTGATGCGGCTGAATATCGAACGCGACGACGACCTGCTTCTCATTGATATCGACAATTTCGCAGCCGATAAAATCCCAGAAGGTATTCTTGGCTGCCCGCTCCAGACGCTCGAGATCGGGAAAACTGCCGCCGGATGCGTGTTCCATATGTTAAACCTCCTTTGCTGATTGCATTGAACTTCCCTAAATCGGCCAAGGCTTAGTTGCCGTATTTGCGGTAGCCGCGAAGTGGATTATAGCTTAGCTTTCGGATTACAAATCCACTTTCGCTTGATTCACGAGCTTCTCGTTCTCTTCTTCGATGAGCTTGCGGCGCAGTACTTTGCCGACAAGCGTCTTCGGCAGCGAATCACGGAACTCGTAAATCTTCGGTACTTTGTATACCGCCAGTCGTTCCTTGCACCAGTTCTTCAGTTCTTTCTCCGTTACTTCCGAACCTTTGCGCAGTACAATGTAAGCCTTTACATTTTCGCCGCGGTAAGGGTCATGGATGCCAGCAACGACCGCTTCCTCCACATCCGGATGCTCGAACAGCACTTCCTCCACTTCACGCGGATAGATGTTGTAGCCCCCGGCAATGATCAAATCCTTGCGCCGGTCAAGAATATAGAAGAATCCTTCGTCGTCCATGCGAGCCAGATCGCCGGTGTACAGCCAGCCATCCCGCAGCGTTCGTTCCGTGTCTTCCGGCCGGTTCCAGTAGCCTTTCATGACCTGTGGACCTTGGACGACCAATTCTCCTACATCGCCAAGCGGCATTTCCTCCCCGGTCTCCGGATGGACGATCCGAGCGATCGTATCTGGAAAAGGAATGCCGATCGAGCCGGTTTTTCTCTTTTCCCAAATATTATTGGCATGCGTTACCGGTGAAGCTTCCGTCAGCCCGTATCCCTCAATCAGCTTGCCGCCCGTGATTTTTTCGAAGCGTTCCTGCACCTCTAACGGCAGTGGGGCTGCGCCGCTAATGCAAATCTGGATGGACGACAGATCGAAGCTGCTCACTTCAGGATGATGAATGACGGCAATGTACATGGTCGGCGCCCCCGGGAACACGGTTGGCTTTTTCTTATGAATCGTTCTCAGCACTTCATCAATTTGGAAGCGAGGGATCAACAGCAGCGTTCCGGCAATGTACATCGCCTGATTCAGCAGCACCGTCAGCCCGAACACATGAAAAAACGGCAGCGCCGCCAAATAGGTTTCCTTCGCGATCTGAGAGCGGTAGAACCACAGCTGCGCCTGAATCGTGTTAGATACCAGATTCATGTGCGTCAGCATGACGCCTTTGGCAAAGCCGGTCGTCCCGCCGGTGTACTGGATTAACGCGAGATCATTTTCCGCATCCACCGGCACTTCAATCGGAGCATCACTTGCGTTTTTCAGGAAAGGAACAAACGGCAGCACCCGTTCGTTATAATCCACTTTGGCTGCCATGCCGTCTTTTTTTGCCTTAATAGGATACAGCAAATTTTTCGGAAACGGCAGGTAATCCTTCAGCGATGTGACAATGATCCGTTCCATCGGATGATGCTCCATCGCTTTATTCACGCGCTCCACCAGTGCATCCAGGGTCACGATAACCTTCGCCCCCGAATCGGTGAGCTGATGCTCGATCTCACGCGGCACATAGAGCGGATTCGTCATAACCGCCACACCGCCGACAAGGAGTGTGCCATAATAGGCAATCACTCCCTGGGGACAATTGGGCAGCATAACGGCAATGCGGTCCCCTTTGCGAACGCCCAGCCGATGCAGGGCATTCGCAAAACGGTACACGTCTTTAAGCAAGCTTGCATAGGATATCTTTTTCCCCATAAAATCCAGCGCAATATGCTGGGGGTATAATGTCGCTGAATCGATTAAAAACCGGGCCAGATTTTGCTTGGGATAATCGTAATTGTGCGGGACCTCATCAGGATATTGATCTAACCATGGATTATTCGTCATCCAGGCCACCCCATCTCACGAAATTACAAAACGTATGCTTCTTCGTCGATTACCTTCGCGGCGATTTCTCTCTTGATGCCGAGCGCGTTGATCGGCGATTTGCGGACCAGCTTTTTGAGGACTGACAGCTGCGTGCGAAGCGTATCACCGGATTCCATCGCTGCCAGCACTTCCTTGGCCCAATTTTCGATTTTGACGAACTCCTCGTGAATGAATACGGTCGTCATTTGAATGGCAAGCTTCGCTTTGTCTTCACCTGAACGATCCATCAACTTCTGTGTGCGCAGCAGCGCGCTTTCCATTGCGAAGACCGAAATCATCATATCCGCCAGATGACTCAGAATTTCCTGCTGCTCTTCCAGCTTCAGCTGGTATTTCTGAACGGCACCTGCACCGCACATCAGGAAGATTTTCTTCGACATCTTCAGCAGATGCGCTTCCTGTTCAAGCGTACCGTCAAACAGCTGATTAGGAATCGGCTCCATCAGTTCATTTTGAAGCGCCATCGCTTTTTGCATGAGCGGAAGCTGGCCCTTCATTGCTTTTTTCACCAGGGAACCCGGAATCAGCAAACGGTTGATTTCGTTCGTGCCTTCAAAAATCCGGTTAATGCGGGAATCGCGGTAGTTGCGTTCCACCCGGTATTCCTGGGTGAAGCCATAACCGCCGTGAATCTGTACGCCTTCGTCTACGATGAAATCCAGTACTTCGGAGCCGAATACCTTATTAATCGAGCATTCCAGCTGGTACTCCGCGATCGCTTTGGCGGATTGGTATCCAACTTCCGGACTGCTGTGATCGACCTCGGCAAGGCCGACATCGAACAGACCGGCGGTACGGTATACCATGCTCTCGAGCACGAACGCTTTCGTGTTCATGTCCGCCAGCTTTTTCCCGATGAGCGGGAAGGAAGAAATTTTGCGTCCGAACTGGGTGCGTTCGTTCGCATATTGGACAGCAAGCTCAATCGTATCTTTGGATGCGCCTACGCAGCCGGCCGCCAGCTTGAAGCGTCCGATGTTCAGGATGTTAAACGCGATCAAATGGCCTTTGCCGACTTCCCACAACAGGTTTTCGACCGGAACCTTAACATCCTCCAGAATCAGCTGGCAGGTCGAGGAGCCCTTGATGCCCATCTTCTTCTCTTCCGGTCCGATGCTGACGCCTTCCATGGTGCGCTCCACGATAAACGTGCTGAAATCCGTCCCGTTTACTTTGGCATACACGATAAAGATATCCGCGAATCCGGCATTCGTGATGAACTGTTTGGTGCCGTTCAATACATAATATTCACCGTCATCCGATAAAATCGCCGTTGTTTTCGCACCCTGCGCGTCGGAGCCGGAAGACGGCTCTGTCAGGCAGTAAGCCGCGATTTTCTCGCCTGTGGACAGGAGAGGCAAATATTTCTGCTTTTGCTCCTCCGTACCGAAGTATACAATCGGAAGGGTCCCGATGCCGACATGGGCTCCTATGGAGAGCGCGAATGCGGAGGCTTTTGTCAGATTTTCATTGATCAGCGTCGAGCTGACTTTATCCAGTCCCAGTCCGCCGTATGCTTCAGGAACATCCGCACCGAGCAGTCCGAGCTCGCCGGCTTTACGCATTTTCTCCACCGTCAGCTCGTAGTTCAGCTTCTCAATCTCTTCATCATGCGGAACGATTTCTCCTGCTACGAAGTCTGCCGTTGTTTCCGCAATCATGCGATGCTCTTCGGTAAAATCCTCCGGCGTCACGATCTGGCTGAAATCGGTATCCTCAATAATGTAACTGCCGCCAATGACTTTGTTCATGGTTGTGCTCATGCCCTATCTCTCCTTTACGATTGTAATCGAATAAATTCACATGACGTTTTTTTATATAAAACAGTAAGTTAGCCGCTGCGGATCCGCACAAAATCGTTACTCCGGATGAACCTCGAATACGCCAGCGGCACCCATGCCGCCTCCGATACACATCGTCACGACCCCATAACCTCCGCCGCGGCGCCGCAGCTCGCTGATCAGCGTCGTCGTCAGCTTCGTTCCGGTGCAGCCGAGCGGGTGACCGAGCGCGATCGCGCCTCCGTTCACGTTGACCTTCTCCTCGTCAATAGCCAGTTCACGGATGATATGCACGCACTGGGAGGCGAAGGCTTCGTTAATTTCGAACAGCTTCACGTCGTCCTGCGTTATGCCGGCCATCTGCAGCGCTTTCGGGATCGCCTTCACCGGTCCGACCCCCATGATTTCCGGCTCCACCCCGCTGAGCGCGAAGGAGCGGAATGTGGCAAGCGGCTTCAGCCCGAGCTCATCGGCCTTTTCCCTGCTCATCACCACGACCGCGGCAGCCCCGTCACTCGTTTGAGACGCATTTCCGGCCGTGACCGTGCCGCCGAGCTTGAACGCGGGTCTGAGCTTCCCGAGAACTTCGGGAGTCGTATCCGCACGAACCCCTTCATCCATTTGGAAAGTAAAGGATTTGGCTTGCACCCTTCCTTTGTCATCCACGGTTTTCAGTTCTACCTGTACCGGAATGATCTCATCCGTAAATTTCCCTTCGGCAATCGCCTTTGCGGCTTTCTCATGGGAGAGGGCCGCGAAACGGTCCTGATCCTCGCGTGAAATGCCGAACCGCTCCGCCACTTCCTCCGCGGTATGACCCATGCCCATATACACTTCGGGCATATCGGCCACAAGCTTCGGATTCGGCGAAACCTTAAATCCGGTCATCGGCACATGGCTCATGCTTTCCACGCCGCCGGCAATCACCACCTCCGCAGACCCTAGCATGACCCGCTCCGCTGCGAAAGCGATTGCCTGCAGACCGGAGGAGCAAAAACGGTTGATCGTGAGCGCCGGTACGGTAACCGGGAAGCCGGCATACAGCGACATGATGCGGGCAAAGTTCAGGCCTTGCTCGCCTTCCGGCATGGCGCACCCGATAATGATATCCTCCACATCTTCCTTATTCAGGCCAGGAGCTCGGTCAATGACAGCCTCCAGTACGGCTTTCCCCAAATCATCCGCCCGGGTTTGGGCCAAGCTGCCTTTTTTGGCTCGGCCGATGGCCGTCCGAGCCATGGATACGATTACTGCTTCTCTCATTTCGATTTCACCCTCCCCTGGGATGTTAATTTCGGAGTGCTTTGCCTTTGGTCAGCATATGGTGCATACGCTGCTGCGTCTTCGGTTCGCCGCACAGACTGAGGAACGCTTCGCGCTCCAGGTCGAGCATATACTGCTCCGTGACGAGTGATCCGGCAGGAACGTCGCCGCCTGCCAGCACATGAGCAAGTTTCTTGGCGATCAGCAGATCATGATCGCTGATATAGCCGCCGCGCTTCATTTCGATCGCTCCGAGCTGCAGAACGGCTTTGCCCTCGGCGCCCGCAACGCGGATCTTCTCTTCCGGAATCGGCTTGTAATCCGTATTGGCCAAACCGAGCACGGACTGCTTCGCTTCGTAAATGGCAAAGTCCTGATTGGCAACGATGCGGTCCGTAGGGCGAAGATAACCGAGCTTTTTGGCATCGTATCCGCTGCTGGATACGGTCGCCGTACCCACGGTTTGAAATACGTGGTTGATGAACGGCTGCAGGTCGACGCCTTCCACATTCGCCTGCTGGCTCGAGCGAAGGGCGAACTCCTTACATCCGCCGCCTGCCGGAATCAGGCCGACGCCAACTTCAACCAGACCATAGTAGGTTTCCGCGGATGCCACCACCTGATCGGCCGGCATGCAGGCTTCGACCCCGCCGCCGAGACACATCCGGTGAGGTGCGGCCACAACCGGCTTTTCAAAGCGTTTGACTTTGTACATCGTATTTTGGAATAAATGAATAATGTCGTTAATTTCATCCCATTCTTCGTCCTGGGCTTCCATCAGCAGAAGCATAATATTCGCCCCTACGCAGAAATTCCGTCCCTGGTTGGCAATGACCATGCCTTTGTAGTTCCTTCTGACCTCTTCCAGGCTCTGCGTAATCATGCTCAGAATGTCTTCGCCGATCGCGTTGTTCGGCGAATGGAATTCGAGGCAGGTCACGTCGTCTCCCAAATCAATCAGGCTGGCGCCGCTATTGCCTTTGATGACTCTATTTTGTTCCTTTAAGCTGCGAAGATGGATGATTTCCGGTGCGAATTCCACCTCTTTATACTCGGATGAACCGATATGGATGGAATACAGCTTTCCTTCTTCATTCTTATAGAAGGATGTATGGCCTGCGGCGATCCAGTCCTTGACCCAAGCTGGAACGCTCAGACCCTCGGCTTCCATCCGTTCCACCGAACGCTTGAGGCCGATGGCATCCCAGGTTTCGAACGGTCCGAGCTCCCATGAAAAGCCCCATTTCATGGCGTCGTCGATCTCCTGGATAGAATCCGAGATCTCGCCGACCTTCTCCGCGGAATAGATCAGCACCTGCTTCAGAATATTCCACGCCAGATCGGAGTATCGATCCCTCGCTCCGAGGAGCGCTTTCGTCTTCTCCTTGGCTCCTTTGGCCAGCTTGGCTGCTTCCAATGAGGTTGATTTCGGCTTTTTCTGTGGCACATACTCCATCGTGGTCAGGTCCAGCGCGAGAATCTCGCTGCCGCCTGCGCCCTTTTTCTTTAAATAGAAGCCTTGACCCGACTTTTCCCCGAGCCAGCCCTTCTCGACCATGCTTTTCATGACAAGAGGTACCGTAAAGATCGACTGCTCATGCTCATCCGAGACATGGTTGTATACGTTGTCCGCGACATGCACGAACGTATCCAGGCCAACGAGATCCAGCGTGCGGAAGGTAGCGCTCTTCGGACGGCCCATCGCCGGACCGGTTACCGCGTCCACTTCTTCAACGGTATAGCCGTTCTCCGTCATTTCCTTCAGCGTCACCAGCAGACCATAGGTGCCGATGCGGTTGCCGATGAAGTTCGGCGTATCCTTGGCAAGCACGACGCCTTTCCCGAGGACCTTTTCGCAAAAGCCCTTCATGTAAGTGACAAGCTCAGGATCCGTATGCTCCCCCGGGATAATTTCGAGCAGCTTCATATATCTCGGGGGATTAAAAAAGTGCGTGCCCATGAAGTGTTTCTTGAACTCGTCCCCGCATTCCGCCGCCATCGCATGGATCGAGATGCCGGAGGTGTTGGAGCTGACAATCGTTCCCGGCTTCCATACACTTTCAATTTTTTGAAGCAAGCCCTTTTTCACGTCCAGGTTTTCAACGACGACCTCGATGATCCAGTCCACCTCGGCAAGCTGCGAAAGATGATCCTCCAGGTTACCGGGCTTAATCCGGTCAGCAAATGCGTTGTCATAAAGCGGAGCCTGATTGGTCTTGGCCAGCTTGGCAATGGCAGATGCTGCAAGCCTGTTCCTTACGGCCGGGTTTTCCAGGGTCAAGCCTTTGGCCGTTTCTTCCTCGGTCAGTTGTCTGGGCACCATGTCCAGCAGTAAGCACGGGATGCCGACGTTGGCCAGATGGGCCGCGATGCCGGATCCCATGATGCCGGAGCCGATGACGGCCGCTTTGCGAATGGATTTGTTCATTTTGTGCTTGCCTCCATTTCTAGTCCTTTATTGTGAGCGGGATGATCGCCGAATACGGATAACTCGAGTATTTCAGCGATATCCTTCGCTTTCACACGGTCTTCGACTTCCTTCATTTTCGTCCCGTCCTCCATCATCGTCAGGCAATAAGGACAGGCGCTGCTGATGATACTCGGATTCACTTCGAGAGCCTGCTCGGTGCGCGCCAGATTCACGCGTTTGCCGGAGGTCTCTTCCATCCACATCATGCCTCCGCCGGCGCCGCAGCACATGGCGTTCTCCCGCGTGCGCTTCATTTCGACAAGCTCCACCCCAGGGATGGATTTCAGGACGTTACGCGGCTGGTCATACACATTGTTGTACCGGCCGAGATAACAGGAATCGTGGTACGTGATGCGTTCTTTCACTTCATGCTGGGGAGTCAGCTTGCCCTCCCGGATCAATTGGTCGAGAAGCTGCGTATGGTGCAATACTTCTACGCCTTCCAGGCCAAACTCCGGATACTCGTTTTTGAATGTATTGAACGTATGAGGACACGCGGTTACGATTTTGTGAACGCCGTATTTCTCGAAAATTTCGATATTCTCCATGCACAACTGCTGGAACAGCATTTCATTCCCCATCCGGCGCGGCGTATCGCCCGAATTTTTCTCCTCGTTGCCGAGAATGGCGTAATTGACGCCCGATTCGTTCAGCAGTCTGGCGAACGCTCTGGAGATTTTGCGGCTGCGGAGATCGTACGAGCCCATCGAGCCCACAAAAAACAAATATTCAAAGCCCGGGTTATCCTTGACCGTAGGCACTTGAATGCCTTCCACTTCCCCGCTCCAATTGGCGCGGTCGTTGCGGTTCAGGCCCCAAGGGTTGCTTTGCCGTTCGATATTTTGCAGTGCGCGCTGGCCTTCGGCCGGAACGCTGCCCTCCATCAGGACAAGATGTCTTCGAAGATCGATGATTTTGTCCACATGCTCATTGCCGACCGGGCATTGGTCTTCGCAGTTGCGGCAGGTCGTGCAGGACCAGATTTCTTCCTCCGTCATGACGTCGCCGATCAGGTTCAATTCCTGCGGATCTCTTTCCTGGTGGGTCCAAGTGGACTTCTGCCAGGCGAGCGTCGGCCTGATATCCGTGATGCCGTCAGCGTTCCAGTCGGGTTCGCTGCCGGGCGAAGATAAGGCATGTGCACCGCTCGAGGCGAATGCAAACCCCGGAACGTAAGGCGATTTGCCGGTGATGGCGGTTCCTTTTTCCGTGAGATGATCCCTCAGCTTGACGATTAAATGCATCGGTGACAGCACTTTGCCGGTATTCGATGCCGGACAAACATTGGTGCAGCGACCGCATTCCACACAGGCGTAGAAGTCAATCATCTGCTTTTGGGTGAAATCCTCGATTTTGCCGACGCCGAAGGACTCGGCTTCTTCATCCTCCAAATCCAGCTTGCTGAGCTTGCCGACGGGTTCGGAGCGCCCCAGGTAAATATTGACCGGAGCGGATATCAAGTGAAAATGCTTGGACTGAGGTACATACACAAGGAAAGAGAGCAGGATGAGCAGATGCGCCCACCAGAATACGTAGAAAAGAACTTGCGCTGCCGTGACGGATAGGCCGCCGAACATCACAGCTAATATAGAAGAGATTGGCGCGTAACCCGATGCTGCCTGGCCCAGCCACACTCTTTCAAAGCCCAGGGACAACACGACGGACAGCATGAGGGAGAAAATAAAGAAGACCACCAGGCTTGGTTTCCAGCCCTTTTTCAGTCTTGCGAGCTTCTCGCCGTATCGGCGGTAAGCCGCATATCCGACAGCGACCAGAATGAGGAATACGGTGATTTCCTGCAGCAGGCCGAATACTTCATAAGCTGGAAGCGGCAGATGCCCGCCATTGGTTAGCCCTTTAATGATAAGATCCAGCGCTCCGAACTGCAGAATGATAAAGCCGTAAAAGATGACGAAGTGCATCACGCCGCTTTTCAGATCCTTGAAAAGCTTCTTCTGTCCGAACACCTGCGAAAGAAACTCCCCCCACCTTCCTTCGCGCTGTTTCTTGAAATCAGCCGGCTTGCCGAGCTTAACGTACAGGATCCGGTGGTACACGGCTTGATAAAAGAGATAGATGCCGTAACCTGCCGCAGCAATGAACAAGAGTAAGTTGACAATTTGCCACACCATTCGTGATCCGTCCTTTCGTGGAATAAAAGGTAATTTATGACGGGTTTGCTACAGAAAGCGATTACAAATTGCTTTTAAAATCAAGATTCCGCAAAAATCGACTCACTCTACGATCTTCACAAAATCCTCGCAACAAATCGGGTCTGGATCATTGACAATTGACATCGTTTACCATAAGATTAAGAAAAATGAATGAGCATTCATTCAGTTAATTGAATTCTAACACCGGGGTGGCCTGATGACAAGTAGAAAAATGGAAAAATATGAGTTAATTTTGGATGCAGCTTTAAAAGTCATTGCGGAGAACGGATTTCACGGCTCCCAAATTTCCAAGATCGCCAAGGAGGCTGGCGTCGCGGACGGTACGATATATCTATATTTTAAAAACAAGGAAGATATCCTTATTTCCCTGTTCCAGGAAAGACTCGGCAATCTGGTCGCGATGTTCCACAGCAGCGTCAAGGAAACCAACACGGCGGACGATGCGCTGCGCAAGGTATGCGAAATCCATTTTACAGAGCTGGAGAATAACGTGAATCTCGCGTACGTCACGCAAATCGAGCTCAGACAGAGTCAGCTGGAGCTCCGCAAGGCGATCGGTCTTGTGGTGAAGCCTTATATTCAGCTCATCGAGCATATTGTGGAGAGAGGGATTTCGGAAGGCTCCTTCCGTCAAGACCTCGATATCAAACTGACGCGCCACTTGATTTTCGGTGCCATGGATGAGGTAGTCACCTCTTGGCTGATCTCGGACCGGAAGTATTCGCTCTCCGGCCAAGTCGACAAGACGGTTGAATTTTTCTTGAAAGGCTTGAAATAATCCAATCCATTATTTGAGAGGAGCTATGCCGCATGAATATCTTTGTACTGCTGAAGCAAACCTTCGATACCGAGGAAAGAATCGTCATTTCGAATGGAGAAATCTCCGATGACGGCGTGAAATACGTAATGAATCCTTACGATGAGTATGCTGTCGAGGAAGCACTGCTGCAGAGGGACCAGCACGGCGGCACAATAACCGTTGTTAGCGTTGGACCCGACCGGACGGCGGAAGCCCTGCGTACCGCCCTGGCTATGGGTGCGGACGAAGCGGTGCTGATCCAAAGCGATGGTCTTGAAGCCGATGAATATACGGTGTCCCGCCTGCTCGCGGCTTATCTCGGTCAACAGTCGTATGATCTGATTCTTGGCGGTAACTTCTCGGTGGACAGCGGCGGCGGACAGGTTGCGGTTCGTCTGGCCCAGCTGCTGGGGATTCCGCATACGTCCTCCATTACGAAGATGACCATTAGCGGACCACAGGCTACGGTCGAACGGGACGCAGAAGGCGATACGGAAACTCTGGAGGTCTCCCTCCCTGCGGTCTTTACCGCTCAGCAAGGTCTGAATGAACCGCGTTATCCTTCCCTTCCAGGCATTATGAAGGCTAAGAAGAAGCCTTTCCATCAAATGACGGCTGCGGAACTTGGCGTAAGCGACACGGATGCGGCGGCGAAAACGAAACGCGTCTCCCTGTCTTTGCCGCCGAAGCGTCAGGCCGGACGCATTTTGCAAGGGGATTATGCCCAGCAGGCGGCGGAGCTGGTTCACTTGCTGCGGACCGAAGCGAAGCTGATCTAAACCAGCCATTGAACGGCATCATAATGAACCGACTTCAAGCGTCTTACAATTCATAGGTCTTCATATCCAAGGAGGAATCTGAAAATGGGTAAAACGTATATGGTGGTAGCGGAGGTTCGCGGCGGAAGCCTGCGCCAGGTTACTTTGGAAGCGCTTCAGGCTGTATCCATCGCCAAAGAGGACGGCGACAGCACGGCAGCGGTTCTGATCGGCTCGCAAATTACGCCGCTCGCGTCGGAGCTGGCGAATTACGTGGATGGCCAAGTCTTCTCCATCGATCATCCCGAGCTGGAAATCTATAATCCGGAAGCTTATCTTAGCGTGATGAAAACCGTCTTTGAACGCGTTTCCCCGGACGTTATTGTGCTCGGTCATACCGCGCAGGGCCGCGACTTGGGACCGGTAATTGCCGCCCATCTGGCCGCAGGTCAAATTTCGGACGTTACCGCCATGGAGAAAAACAGCGATGACGTGCTGTACACGCGTCCGCTGTATGCAGGCAAAGCCTTCGAACAAAAGCAATTCACCGGCGGCATTCAGGTCGTCACCATCCGTCCGAACAACATCGATCCGGCATCCGCCGCCACGTCTCCGGCTGAAATTGTTGAGCTGGAATACGCGCCTGCAGGCTCCCTTCGTTCGATCGTCAAAGACATCGTCCGCAAAACCTCCGGGAAAGTCGATCTGACCGAGGCCAAAATCGTCGTGTCCGGCGGACGCGGCGTCAAAAGCGCGGAAGGCTTCAAGCCGCTCGAAGAGCTGGCCGATGTGCTGCACGGCGCCGTCGGCGCCTCACGCGCCGCATGCGATGCCGGCTACTGCGATTATTCGATGCAAATCGGCCAAACCGGCAAAGTGGTGACGCCGGAAATTTATATTGCCTGCGGCATCAGCGGCGCGATCCAGCATTTGGCCGGCATGAGCCAATCCCGGATCATTATCGCGATCAACAAGGATCCGGAAGCGCCGATTTTCAAAGTCGCGGATTACGGCATCGTCGGCGATTTGTTCGAGGTCGTCCCGCTGCTTACCCAGGAGTTCCGCAAGGTGCTTGCCGTCTAAGGAAAACGACCTAAAAGCTAAAAGCAGCATGAGGGGTTATCGTGAATCGCGAATAGCCCCGTCATGACCGCATCATAAGCACGCAAAATAAGCCGGGATCTCCTTCCAATAGGAAATCCCGGCTTTATCTTCTCCATATGATCAGGCTTGCTGGTATGCAAGCACAAACTGCTCGATGACCTTGGCCACGCCGTCGTTCATATTCGTGTCCGTCACATAATCGGCGGCTTCCTTTATCTCATCCCGGGCATTCCCCATGGCTACGCCTAAACCGGCAAACCGGATCATCGCCAGATCATTGAAGCTGTCGCCCATGGCGATCACTTCCTCCTGAAGTATGCCCAAGTGGCGAATGAGCTGGTGCAGGCTTGTCCCTTTGTCCACGCCCGCTTCTGTGAATTCCAGGAAAAACGGCTTTGAGCGCATCACGCTGAGCTCACCAGCCAGCTCCGGCTGCAGCTTCTTCTCCGCTTCAGCCACTTTGTCGGGCGCATCTACCATCAGCACCTTAACGACCGGCTCCTTCACAGCTTCAACGAAGCTGTCGACCTCGCGGATGCTCATGCCCGTCAGCCCCGACTCGATATCCGTATATTCATTGCGATCCTGGGTCACGATATGGTCTCCCAAGTATGTCAGCATGGACAGATGTTCCCGCTGGCTGATTCCGAACAGCTTTTGCACCGTATCCACGGACAGCGTACTGCTGAAAATTTCCTCTTCCGTGCGGCAGTTGATGATTTTCGCGCCGTTAAAGGAAAGGATAAAGCTTCCGAATTTCTCCAGCTCCAGCTCCTTCGCGATTCCCTTCATGCCGAATGTCGGACGACCCGAGGCCAATACCACCTTAACGCCTTCCTTCTGCGCGTTCATGAGAGCTTCCTTCGTTCGCGGCGAAATGGTCTGGTCATCACGGAGCAGCGTATCATCCAGATCAAGAACGATCATTTTGTATTTCATGTGCGTACACCCTTTTCTATATGTCTAATGCAAATCACGAATCTATAAAACTACTATATCATATCGTTGCAACAAGAACGCAAAGTGCCACATGGGTTAATCTATGAGTATTCACTGAAACGCAGCGGTTCTCGTCAACGAATGTGGTGCTTTCTGGAATATTGGCACCCCCCCACCCGCTAATTTTCAAACATTTTGTGAAAATCATCGATAACGAATCAAGAAAGTTATTTATTGAGGGTTGCGGAATTTTCGAAAGTTGCTTACAATTCAACTATACAACATCCGTTGTTGTGTAAACTAACTAGAGCCGCAACACAAGAGATCATATAGCCAGTATTGTACTTGGTTTTGCGCATCGCCTTTGTGTTCGACCATTGGAGGAAAATACAGCATGAACGTATTAGTCGTAAAAGCAAATAACCGGCCTGCAACAGAGGCTATATCGAGCAAAATGTACGAAGCATTCATGGAAGCCGTTCAAGGCGCCGAAAACCTGAATGTGACAACTTATGATGTGTTCGCCGAAGATACGCCTTACTTTGGACAAGACCTGTTCAACGCATTCGGCAAATTGCAAAACGGCGGTGAATTGACCGACGTGGAAAGCCGCCTTTTGGCAGCTAAACAAAAAGCAATGGACGCGCTGACTGCAGCCGACGTTGTCGTATTCGCATTCCCGCTCTGGAACCTGACTATTCCGGCGAAGCTTCAAACCTTCATCGATTATGTATATGCGGCTGGTTTTGCGTTCAAATATGACGCTGAAGGCAACATGATCCAGCTGATGACCGACAAAAAAGCAATCTTCCTGAACGCTCGCGGCGGTTTCTACTCCGCTCCGGAAGCAGCTCCAATGGAGATGGCTGTCAACTATATGCGCAACGTTTTCGGCGGCGTATTCGGCATGGAAATCATCGGCGAAGTCATTATCGAAGGACATAATGCGCAGCGTGACAAAGCCAATGAATTTATTGAAGCGGGTCTTCGCCAAGTCAAAGAAGTCGCTAACCAATTGGTTCTTCAACACGCTTAATATCATCCAATTTAATAAAGATATATCGGATACCCTTCAGGGATTGAAATCGAGAGGTTTCAGTACCCTGGTGGGTATTTTTTTTATGGAATATAGATAAACATTTATATATAATTCTTTACTATTAATTCATGGTGCTTTACAATGAACTCACCAACATTAACCAAAAGGTGGTCATTTACATGCTGTTCCGCAACATGGCCTTTAGGCAATTATTCACCGCTAGAATCCTAAGTGTTTTGGCCGATTCCATTCTTTTCTTCTCCCTGCTGAAATGGATTGAGCTCAAATCCGAAGGGGATGCTTCCTACACGTTTTTCTATGCCGCCTACTATTTGCCGATCGCGCTGCTTGCCCTTCCCGTCGGTGCATGGATATCAGGAAAAACGCTGCAGCATGTCATGGCTTGGTCCAATATCGTTCGCGTCGTCGGCTTGATCGCCTTCATAACGGTTTCCAGCTCTCTCCCCTTGGCTTGGGTTTATGCGTTTCTGATCCTGGAGAGCATCGTCGGACTTTTTTTCATGCCTGCCAATCAATCCCTGCTGCCTCAAGTGGTTTCGGAGCAGCAGCGCCCTTCCGCCAACAGCTGGCTGCAAATGGGCTACACGATTGTCAAAATCGCCGGTCAAACCTTCACCGCATTCATGCTTAAGCAACATATCCCTCCTGCCCAGCTGCTGGTCGCTGCCGTCATCCTCCTGTTCTTTTCATGGATGTTCATTCGCCGAATCAAGCCTCTGGTCAAGCTCCCCGCTAGCAAACAACAAAGCCGATGGAACCAAATCAAGGACGGTATCGGTTACATTGCGGGACATAAGCAAATCGGAAGATTGTTCATCTTTTTGACGATCGCACTGTTTATCGCTTCTTCCGTCGATTTGATCCTGGTTACTTTTCTCAATGAAGTTCTCGAAACAGGCGTGGAAAATCTCAGCTTTATTGGGACCGCTTCGCTTTGTGGCATGATTGCAGGTGCGGCTCTCGTTCCAAAATGGTATAAAAGGATGGAGAGAAAGTGGCTCATCCTCCCTCCACTGTTTGCACTTGGGATCAGCATTGGCAGCTTGTACTACATACACGATTGGCTGATGATTCTCCCGCTGTTTTTCATTCAGGGGATTGCGCTCGGCTGCTTTAACATCACGTTCGTGACTTATTTGCAGGATGTCGTCGACCGGGAAAATTATACGCGCACATTCAGCTTGTACCATATGCTTTCGAGTACGGCTGCACTGCCGGGAATTTTGCTCACCGGTGTGCTTTTGTCCGTATTTGGCGTTCTGCCGACGGTGCTTGTGGTCAGCTGCGTTTTATTCCTGCTCGGCATACTTGGCATTTTCGTTATTCCGGCTTTAGGCAAAGGATATACCCCGGTAGATCCGAAGCTTGAACAAGCGGCGGGCTAAAACCGTACATAGAGAGGAAGATTATTCATGTCGTTAAAATATGGAATTTTGGGTTTTCTCAGCAAATGGGAAGCCACGGGCTATGATTTAAAAAAAGAATTTGATGATTTCATGAGCATTTTCTGGCATTCGCATCTCTCGCAAATTTATCCCGAGCTGGGTCGTCTCGAGCAGGAAGGATGCATTGCCAGCCGCACGCTGCCGCAATCAGGTAAACCGGACAAGAAAATGTATTCGATCACGGAAAAAGGCCAGCAGGAGCTCATGAACTGGCTGTTATCGCCTCCCGAAACGCCCAAACTGAAGGATTCCTTCCTGATGCAGGTTTCTTTTATGGATAACCTTCCATTCGAAGAAGTAATTTTTCAGCTGAAGGCTTACCAGAAAGAACGGGAACAGCGGCTCGCCAAAATGAAGCGCATTTTGCATGAACGCTGGGACAGCATCAGGGAACGAAATGTTATGAAAGCGCGTATTTTGATGAGCTCTGCGGTGCTGAAAAAAGGATTGGAGCAGGAAGTGCAGTACATACGCTGGTGCAAGGAAACGATCGAGCTGGTAGAGTCCTGCCCTGCGCTGTGGTCCGATGAAGCCGATGCTGCAGCTGAGGCGCTTGAAATCCGTTTTAGCGAAGTTGAACCGGCATTCCTCCGATATTTCGGTGAACTGCTGGAAGATTGACGCAGGGTATTCACCTTCTCGCAACTTGTGTTATAATGAGTCCGCGCTTCAACGCGCCGAACAGAAGAAAGTCCGGCTGCGGCTTCATGCCGCCACCGGGAGAGGTTCGCGAACTCCCTCTATAAAAAACTAAGACGGCCCACCCGGGTTTATTTCCTGCTGGGCTTGGTTTTTCGAGACAGTTCAAGAACCCTCTCTCTTCGAAGGTAGAAGCGATGCCGATCGCTTGTACAACACATTCTGAAGATGGAGAGGTTTTTTTATGCTTAAAAATGAAAAAGCGGTTGTCGTATTCAGCGGCGGCCAAGACAGCACCACCTGCCTGTTCTGGGCAAAGCAGCAGTTCAGAGAGGTGGAAACGGTCACGTTCGACTATGGTCAGCGTCACCGCCTCGAGATTAAATGCGCGCAAAGCATTGCCGAAGAACTCGGCGTCAAAAACACAGTTTTGAACATGAGCCTGCTCAATCAGCTCGCTCCCAACGCGCTGACCCGCAGCAACATTGAAATTAAACAGGATGCCGGCGAGCTTCCCAGCACTTTTGTCGAAGGCCGCAATCTTTTGTTCCTCAGCTTTGCGGCCGTGATGGCCAAAGGCGCTGGCGCGAGACATCTGGTCACCGGCGTTTGCGAGACGGATTTCAGCGGGTATCCCGATTGCCGTGATTCCTTCGTCAAATCCCTCAATGTCACATTGAACCTGGCGATGGACTATAATTTCGTCATCCATACCCCGCTCATGTGGCTGGATAAAGCCGATACGTGGGAGATGGCGGACCAAATGGGCGCCTTGGATTTCATTCGCGAACGGACGCTGACCTGTTATAACGGCGTGATGGGCGACGGCTGCGGCGAATGTCCTTCCTGCCAGCTGCGGCGCAGAGGACTGGAGCAGTATTTGCAAAGCCAATCCCAGGGGATCAACCGATGAACGGGAACCCGGGAGCTTTCCGCATCGTTGACCACCTGCAGCAGCTGGGCACGGACATCCAGACGGGGGAGTTAAAATACAAGCATTACCGCGTATTGGTCAGCAAGGAGTTCACCTTCGATGCCGCCCATCACCTGCATGCCTATGAAGGAAAATGCAAAAACCTGCATGGGCATACCTATAAAGCCGTTTTCGGGATTAGCGCTTATCCGAACGAGATTGGAATCGCAGCCGATTTTGGAGTCGTAAAGGAGATTTGGAAGCAGCGAATCGAGCCTTACCTGGATCATCGCTACCTGAATGAGACCCTTCCCCCGATGAATACGACGGCGGAAAACATGGTGATCTGGCTCTATGAGCAAATGGAGACGGCCCTAAGCTTGGAGCCTTACGCAGGGCTGATCGACCAAGGACGTACGGAATTCGTCAGATTGTTCGAAACCCCGACCAGTTATGCCGAGTTCCGGCGGGAATGGGTGGAGTCATGAACCAGATAAACGAAGCTGTAAAAACAGAATTGCCTGTTCCGGTACTGGAAATTTTCGGACCGACCGTTCAGGGCGAGGGCATGGTCATCGGTCAAAAAACGATGTTCGTACGCACCGCCGGCTGTGACTTTCGCTGCTCCTGGTGCGACTCCGCCTTTACATGGGACGGCAGCGGCGTCAAGGATATCCGAAAAATGAACGCCGAAGAGATTTGGTCCGAGCTGAAGCGGATTGGCGGAAATCGTTTTTCCCATGTGACCCTTTCCGGCGGAAACCCATTGCTGCTTCCCCAGCTCTCTGGGCTTGTGTCCCTGCTAAAAGCCTCCGGCATCCGGATCGCCGTGGAAACGCAAGGCTCCCGCTGGCAGGACTGGCTGGCAGAGGTGGATGAAGTCACACTATCCCCGAAACCGCCCAGCTCAGGTATGACGACGGATTGGGATGCGCTCGATGCCATCGTGAATAAACTTCAGTGCCGTACCGGGGAATATGCTTACAGCCTCAAAGTCGTTATTTTTGATGACCGGGATCTGGAATACGCTATAGAGGTACACAGCCGATATCCGGGCGCAACGCTGTACCTCCAGGTTGGTAACCGCGACGTGACACGTATGGACAAAGCGGATCATGCCGCTGAACTGCTGCTGCAGTATGAGGAGCTGATCGACAAGGTCGTGGCAGCCGACGCACTCAACGATGTTCGGGTGCTTCCGCAGCTGCACACCCTGGTTTGGGGCAATAAGCGAGGCGTTTAAGACGCCGGTCGCATGAACAAGGAGGATATACAAATGACAGGCAGACACCCTGAAGAAATGCAAGATTTAACGCTTCTCGGCAACCAGGGAACCAAATATGTATTTCAGTATGCGCCGGAGGTGCTGGAGAGCTTTGATAATAAACATGCCTATCGCGATTATTTCGTCAAATTTAATTTTCCCGAATTTACGAGCCTTTGTCCGATTACCGGTCAGCCGGATTTCGCCACGCTGCATATCAGCTACATTCCGGATCAGAAAATGGTGGAAAGCAAGTCCCTGAAGCTCTATCTCTTCAGCTTCCGCAACCATGGCGATTTCCATGAGGACTGCATGAACATTATCATGAACGATCTGATCAAGTTGATGCAGCCGCGCTATATCGAAGTATGGGGCAAATTCACGCCGCGCGGCGGGATCTCGATCGACCCGTACTGCAACTACGGCAAGCCCGGAACCAAATTCGAGCAGATGGCTGAGCAGCGTCTGATCAATCACGATATGTATCCGGAGAAGATCGATAACCGTTAACATCAGCTTCCCTTGATAAACGAAAGAAAAGGCCGCAGCTATGCGGCTTTTTCTTATGCATGATTTGTTATTTGGGCTCGCTCTTACGACGAAGTAGGCCTTTCTCGTCATCCATAGCCCGCTTCCGTTCCGTCGTGTCCATTTGCTATACACAACCTGCCGATGGAGACTTTTTAATTGCTATGCTTTTACCCAATCGGAGTCAGGCACGGATACATATTTTGATGGTAGACATCCGCTTAGGGAGGAAATACATGATGAGCAGAGCAAGAACGAAGCACCCGAAGCCGCGAACATTAATGGAATCCCCCTCGATCTTGAAATCCGGAACGAACAATACGAGGTGCTCGAAGCAACACCGGCGCCTGCCTTCTCTTTCAAATTCGTCTCTCCCTTCTCCGGGGTTCGCCACGCCTTATTCACAGGCGGTGACTCCAGATCCTTTGCAAGAAAATTCTGAAGCTGCTGAATATCTGCAGTCGCGATCGTCCGATGAAGCTGCCGGTATCTTTGACGTCTTGATTTTTCCGTCGATGGATTTGGAAGAAAGTCCATGGTATCGCCACCAGCGGACTTGGCAGCAGTATACAAGCCTTGGACATCGCGTGTTCTTTATGACGACCCGGATAACAGCACTGCATAAAGATCATGCCAATGATGAAGAAGTAGCCCGGCACGTCAAAGTGAAACAGCTGCAATCGAATATTTGGTTAATCACACTTTGCTCCTGCCGCCCTATCAGCCTTTCGGATGATCTTCAGAATAACGATGATATCCGGTATCTGAACTGGTCGATCGATTATATCAGAGAACGGTTCCAAATTGATTATCCGGTGTCGATCGTCCAGCATTCTTTCTGGGCTCCGCTGGTTACGCGGGTAGAGCATCACCGATGGGTTTGGGACGGCTTAGATGAACAGATGGATGTACATGCATCCAGACTTCGTTCACATTATCCATCGCCTCCTTTGCTGCCAAAGCTCCCGGAAAATCTTCAACGAACCTTCGCAGCTCCGGATGCCCCAGCATGGGTTTCGTTACAATCCGAAGCGAGCGAGTACTTCGCTCTGACCCGAACTTCCCCGATGGTAACCGATTCGAGTAACCAGGTCATGATGGAACTGCTTTTCCCGAAGGTCAGTATCATCATCGTGACCCATAATCATTGGCCCTCTACACATCGATGTCTTGCCAGTCTACAAAAACCAGGCCGTTATCCGAACCTAGAAATCATACTGGTGGATAACGGTTCGACGGATGAGACCGTTCTGCGTTTGCCCGAACTGGATCCGGAGCTGTTCAGCATTGTGTATTCATCCGCCAATCTTGGTTATGCTTCAGGAGCATCGATCGGATGCCGCAAGTCTTCCGGAAATTACATCATATTACTGGACCCGGATACTTTTAAACCTGATCGAAGCTGGATCATGCGTTTGATCCAACCCTTGGAAGTCCAACCCGACATAGGCATAAGCGGTACGAAGACCGACACAACGGTGGAAAATCGTCGCCCCGGTACCTTCGCTGGCTTATCGGCCGACGACAATTCGAATCAACTGGGCGACTTAAATAATAGATCTAAAGGCTTTTATTACCATGGTGAAGATCTGTCTTTATGCTGTATGGCGATGAAACGTAGCCTGTTCGAAAGAATCGGAGGTCTCGACGGAAATTACGGCAGCCGAATATTCTGTATTGCTGACTACTGCGAGCGGATCAAGCGAACGGGATACAAGATTGCAATCATAGAGGATCTATTGGTGATTCATCATGACGGGGGCAGCATTCATAACCCGGATTATGACGAAGCAAGCTTTGATCAGCTGCGAAGAGACAAGGCCTACTATGAACAGAAATGGAACACGCCATACTCCGTTCCAAAATCGATTTAACTGCTAGTATGTTTCGAATAATACAGCAAGGCAATATCTCCGAGTTGTTCTACCCTCGATAACTCAAACGAGCTTGGAACCGTCCCTTCAGGAAATAGGGGGATGCCCTCGCCAAGCACTTTAGGAATGACGGCAATGACAGCTTCATCAAGCAGTCCCTCCTGCAAAAAAACCTGAACCATTTGCCCCCCGCCAGCCAGCCAGATATCCCCTTTCGACGTTTTCTTGAGACGCGGAACAAGTTCACTCATAGGCTCGTCTGTAAAGAACACATCGGGCGCATTTTCATACTGCGACGGATTTCGGGTTGTAATATAACACGGCTTGCCTTTATAAAGAAATTCCTCTGAGAGCTGAAGCACAATTTCATACGTCAATCTGCCCATGACTAGAGTACCGATCGTATTATAAAACGCTGCATACCCGTTGTCTCCTCCGTCTCCCTTGACGTCGTACAGCCACTCCACCGAGCCATCCGGCCGTGCGATATAACCGTCCAAGCTCATGGCAATATACAGTACAACCTTACTTTGCTTTTCATCATTCATATCTCTTCGCTCCCTTCTGACTTGATGATACAACATATTTATGACATACTTTGTCGTAGTTATTGGAATAAAAATGAATCATGGAACGGAGCGTATAAGATGAACGAACGCAGGGTTGCCCTCATGCGGATGTTGGATTCCCGCAAAAAATATACGGCGCGCGAACTGGCCGAACGGTTTGATGTTTCCGTAAGGACGATCCAGAGAGACCTGGACTATTTGCAGCGCACCGGCTTGCCCTTATATACGGAACAAGGTCCTCATGGCGGATACCGGGCGCTGCCTAATCGGCTGCTGCCACCGCTGCACTTATCCCGCGACGAAGCCATGGGGCTTTTTCTCATGCTAAAGCTGCTCGAGGATCTTCCGGATATTCCGTTCGGGGAGGTGCGGGCACATCTATCTGAACATTATTACGCCGAGCTGCCTGACGATGTGCAGCAAAGCATCGATCAGTTGAAGCAGCATGTGTCCTTTCGCATGATGCCCACCCATGCAGCTTCACCGTACACGACTTTGATCCTGGAGGCTTCGATCAATCAAGTTGAGGTTAAAATGCATTACCGTTCCGCTTCCGGAGAAAGGGACTTTCTGGTTTTTCCGATCGGCCTGTATTTCGAACACGGTTATTGGTATATGCCTGCTTATCATAAGGATAGGATTATTTTATTCCGGGCGGATCGGGTGATGGATATGATATTGCAGAGCAAGAGCATGACGAATCTTCCCTCTCTCCGGCAATGGCTTGCAGCCAGTGATGATCGTGAAGGCGAGAATGCTGTCATCCAATTTACGGACTTGGGTGTCCGGATGGCCGAATCCGATCCCTTATTTCAGAAGATTTCGAACGGGGTATGGTGCGAAGTCATTCCTGAACAAGAGTATTCTTATGTGGCAAGACTGCTCTTGAAGTACGGACCTGAAGCTGAAGTCATCGAACCCAAAGCGCTGAGGGACATGGTCAGACAATTATTCTACGACAGCCTTCAGCTCTATGACTCATCGACGCAAACGACGTAAAACAAAGGAGACTCGATCCGCTGGATCAAATCTCCTTTGTTCATCACATTTATATTTAATGCTATTAATTTAAAATCCTCCATACACTTTCAAGTTGAGTCATGCCTTTCCATTCTAATGTCTGGAGCTGCTCCAACAGCGCTATCGCCTTCCGCGATTGATCATCCTCGTTCGGTTCACCGCCGCTTGGGAACGGGAAAAGACTTTGCAGCTCTTCAAAAAGCTGCACGATCTCACGATAAGTGTCTGCCGCTTCACGGATGTGTTGGCATAGCTGAATGTTGTCAGTTCCCTCCTTCTCCAGGTAGTGCGCCGCTTCGCTTAAAAACTGTACCGCATATTTTCTGGCGTCGCCATAAACCGCGGCATTGTACGCGTTCCCGTTAGGCTCGACCGCCCCCTTGCGGAAAGCGTCACGCCATGCGTCATAAGCGGCAAGTCCTTTGATTGTGCCGGCCGGTATTTGCGGCTCTTCACCCCGAAGATGCTCCAGGATCATATGGAAAGCATCCCTCAACTGTTCTTTGAACGTCACCGGAAAAGATTCATCTACCGTGAGAATGAATATTTCTTCTAGAACGCCCCTTCCCAGATGATCATACGCAAGTGTGCCTTTTCGGCCAAATTCATCCGCGCTAAGCTGTTTCAGTTTATCATCATATCCATAGAGGATGCCGAATTCGGGCATGAATAGATCCCAGCCCATCACAGGATACCCACGATCCAAAGCTTGATGAATGACATCCAGCGCATCGGGTAGAGCTTGATGGATGTTCCGCTTTCCCTTGGCTTTTATGCTTGTATCGCTGTCAGCAAGCAGACTGGCATTCACCCCGATCTCCGGCTTCATCCCGTTCACTATCTTCGTCGTGAATCCCAAGTGACGCATTCCTCTGGAAAAAACACTTTCAAAATCAAAAGCCGTAGGACCGGCGATATGTACGTTCTCCGGTACAATCTGAATCCGGAATCCGAGTCCGGTCAATCCCATGACCATGGCCAGCGAATAGTCCTTCCCCGCTGCTTTGGCCAGCGATTTCAGAACATGTCCTCCCGACGACCATGAATATTCCTGTTCCTGAAAGAGCTCCGCTGATAACAATACGTTCTCCATAACTCCCCAATCCCTTCTGCTTCGAATGTAGGCGTCAACGGTAACCCGAATTCGTTCCTGGATTACTTTCTTACGGGAGCGGGACAGAATTTGATATACATTGGCGGATGACAAGTCGAACTGGCGGGCAATTTCAGCAGGCGACAGCTGATCGAAAAAATGTGCCTCGAAAATTTGACGCTCCCTGGGCTTCAGGCAATCAATGATCTCCAGCAGCACCCGCTGGGTTTCCTGCCGCATCACTCTCTCTTCCGGCAAACCTTCCTGCATCGCTTCCTGTTCCAAGGAGTGGCCGACTCTCATCAGCACGTAATCAAGCCGGTTCCAGGGCTCCGGCGGCTCGCCATGCTCAAGCTTTCCGGTTTCCAGACTCGTAAAGGTGTTCTCCTTCCGTAGGGCATCCTTCTTGAGCCGTGTTAAGGCTTGATTACGGACGATCCGATGCATCCACGGCAGAAATCGTCCGACGTCGACCAGCTTTCCCAAATGAAGAAAAGCCCGGATTAACGCGTCCTGAACGATATCCTCAGCAGCATGCGCTTCCGGTACGATCGTTCTGGCGTATCCGTATACCTTGGATCGATGCCTGCGAATCAACTCCCCAAAAGCTTCCTGCTTTCCGGATTGAGCCTCCTTGACCAATTCGGCATCATCCATTTCTTCCCATGGCGACAGCATTTTCCGCAAACGATTCAAACTCTTCCCTCTCCTCTTACGTTGACTTACAATATAGACTTCAGCAAGAAGCGATTTCTGACAATTACGCATTAAAAGGTTTAAAAAAATAAGGAGAATGGCTTTCACCCCATTTTATCATTGGTTATGCTGTACATATACTCGCTTTTCCCGAATAAAAGGGGGATGAGAAATGTTATCGAAGGTGAAACCGAACGAACAAAAGGCCGTATGTCTTAAGACATACGACCCTCAAATTACGGGATCAAGGATCAATTCTTTTCAATGAAACTTTTGCATGCCGAAAAGCCACTGATCGCGATGGTCCAGATCAGCGGCTCGACAATTTGATTTTATACGATCGGGCTAAGGCATAGCTTTTCAATCAGGCCCGGATCACATCATCCGGAACTTATCATTGCGTGTTATTCAGCCAGCCTTTTCATGATTTTCGCAGCGGTCTCTTCCCCGTTTGCGATGCAATCGGGAATACCCACGCCGTAATAGGAGCATCCGGCCAGCAGCACATTCGGCATCAGATTCTCCATCTTTGCTTCCAAGGCTTTGACGATTTGATGATGCGTAATATGGTAATTCGGCATGACGTCATGCCACTTCGTCACATCGTAGGTCAGCGGCCGGCTGGAGATGCCAAGACTGGTCTGGATATCCTTCATCCCCACCTGCAGCAGCTCTTCCTCCGTCATCTTCACCAGCTCATCATAATGCGGATTGGTGCTCTTATAAAAGAGTCTGACCAACAATTTGCCATTCGAGGACGTGTGCTCCCATTTGCGGCTTGTCCATGTGCAGGCATTGCATTTGACATCTTCGCTATTCGAGGTAATGAAGCCCGTGCCGTCTGACGGCAGCTCGCTGTCAGGCACGTCATAACCCATGTACACGCTGATCATCGAGCTGTTCTTGAACTGATTAAATTCCTCATCCAGCGAGTCATGATGCAGCAGCTTCTGAGCGGATGCGGACAGCGTACTCAGGACGACGACGTCGGCTTCAAGCTTCCGTCCATCCATGAGAATGACTTCATAACCGCCCTGATTCTGCGGCTCAATCGTTTCGGCGGGAACGCCTTTGATGATGACGGCATCGCTCAGCTTGGCCTCCAGACCGTCTATCAGCTGCGATACGCCTTGCCGGAATGATAAGAACTTCTTCCCCCCGCCGCTTTGAAACTTCGCTTTGTTCTCAGACATCCCTTGAATGATGCTTCCGTACTCATTTTTATAATCAATCAGATATGGAAGCGTGGAGGCGATGGTCAATTCGCTCAGCTTGCCTGAATAAACGCCTGAGAGCACAGGAGCGATCTGCTTCTCTACGAACTCCTTTCCAAGGAATGCTTCAAGAAAAGCCCCTACTGAATCGTCTTTGGTGAAGCCGTCATTTGGCGTGTATAAATCCTTCAATGCTTCAACCTTGCCTTCAGCTGATACCAGCTCCGTGGTCGCAAGCGACTCGATGCTCGTCGGAATGCCGAATACCGCATCCTTCGGGATTTGCTTCAGCTTGCCATCCGCGTAAATGTATGAAATTCCCGTCGCATTATATACCACCTGGTCCTGTAAACCCAATTCCTCAATCAGGTCCGCAGCATTGGTCTTCCGCGTGACGATCGAATCCGCACCGGTCTCCATCGTAAATTCCCCGTCTTGGACCGTTCTGATTTTGCCGCCCAGACGCTCGTCGGCCTCCACCAGCGTGATATGTACCTCTTCAACGCGCTCGCGCGCTTTCTTTTGCAAATAATATGCGGTCGATAAGCCCGTAACCCCTCCGCCGATCACAACAACCTTTTTCAAAACAGGCACCTGCTTCCGTCGTAATGTTCAATACGTTCATTATATCACATGGATTTTGCCGTTCCGGCCTGTCCATTTGTGACGTTAATCCGACAAAAAAGAAGAAACGGCAGCGCGCCCTTCGGCAGCGTACCGCTTCCTTTTTCATCCCGGCCTTGAGAGGGTTATTCCTCCTCCGTAGCAGCCTTCATATTCTTGCCGTCCTTCTCTTTCTTAGCCTTCTCTTTCTTATCCTTCTCCTCGTCGTCCTCCCGCTGGCTGCTCTTCACGACGCCATAAGCAATGTAGCCCATCAGCCCCATGAACAAGCCGGTGCCCACAACGATATAAACCATAGTAAAGATTTTACCGAACGTCGTTTGCGGCACGAAATCGGGATGTCCCACGGTACTGAGCGTCGAAATGCAGAAATAAAGCGCATCGACGACGGACAGATCCTCCTCGCGGGTGTAGAACAGGGTGCCCGATAGCAGCACGAAAAGGATTACGACAAATAAAACCTGGAAGTTTTTATGCTTGAAAGCATGGAACAAGCCGCTTAAAAGACGTTTCAACGTCAGCAGAAATGATATCATGGATGTCCGTTCACATTCTTTCTATGTAGGTTCATTCCGGAAAAGGCAATGTAAAATTCATTATACCAAAAACAGCTTGACGTTCAAAACCGGATGCATCCGGTGATATTACTTGGCGCTCAACTATCTCATGGATCGGAATATCAGCTTTTGCTTTAATAATTCCTGACCTGAATCCTGATCGGTAACGATGACCGTCGCATCATTCCCGTCGCCCAGAAAACGGATCGGCTGCTGCGACCAGAAGGCAAGTCTGTGGTTCTCGGCAATAAATGTTGTATCGTCTCCCAGGCTACCGACCTTTATACTTACATTCCCGCGTCCCAATAAAGCTCCTGCCTGCTCCGCTCCGAGGAATTGGATTCCTACCTTCTCATGGCGTCCGAGGTTCAGGTCCAGAATCAGATTAACCACATGGTCATCCAACCCGTAGGTGATCGATCCCAGATCCGTTCGCAGCGTGCTGGCTTCGGCGGTTTGGACCGAGCTAACCTCATCGAGTATTTTTACAGCCCCGTTTTCCTCCGAATGGCTCGGCATAGGTTGAGCGGGCGCTGCCAAACTGTAGACAAGGATAAAAACGCTGATTAGCAAAACTCCCCAGGCTAAAGGCATTTTAGTTGGTTTCATAAAGAAAGAACCTCCCATAGATGATCAGGTATCCGCTTTTCTCTATGATAACCCTGCAGATCCGACCACACAACCAGATATATCCATTTATAGCACCAAATATAACCCGATTAGCGTAATCAACAGCGTCGGAACGGTCAGGACGATGCCTGTCTTGAAATACGTTCCCCAGGATACCTTTACCCCTTTGGAAGCAAGGACATGAAGCCACAGCAGCGTTGCGAGCGAACCGATCGGCGTAATTTTCGGGCCGAGATCCGATCCGATGACATTGGCATAGATTAAAGCTTCTTTTACAGCCCCCGTCATATGCGAGGCATCGATTGCCAGGGCGCCGATCATGACGGTCGGCAAGTTATTCATCACCGAAGACAGGAACGCCGCCAAGAAGCCCATGGAGATCGTTGCTGCAAAAACGCCATGCTGTGCCGCTTCCCGGATCACGCCGGCCAGCAGATCAGTCAGTCCCACATTCCGGAGCCCATATACCACGACATACATCCCGATGGAAAAAAACACGATCGCCCAAGGCGCTCCCTTCACAACCTCCCGCACAGGTACCGCGCTGCTTCTCCGTCCCATCAGCAGGAAAAAGAGTGCGATCACGCCAGTAACGAAGGAAACGGGTATGTTCAAAAACTCACTGACGAAATATCCGATAAGCAGGAGTGCAAGCACCATCCATGACAGCTTGAACAGCTTCGGGTCCTTGATTGCATCCGCAGGATATTTAAGCTGCAGCGCATCGAATCTCTTCGGGATGCTTTGGCGGAACACCAGGAACAGAACCGCAATGCTGGCCAGCAGAGCAAACAGATCCGGAATGATCATTTTTCCGGCATACTCCATGAAGCTGATTCCGAAAAAATCCGCAGAGACGATATTGACCAGATTGCTGACAACAAGCGGAAGCGAAGTCGTGTCGGCAATGAAGCCCCCGGCGATGATAAAAGGAAACACCTTCTTCTCATCCAGACGGAGCGCTCGGACCATGGCCAGAACGATCGGCGTCAGAATAAGCGCGGCCCCGTCATTCGCGAAAAATGCGGATACGATCGCGCCCAATACAGATATATATACAAACATGCGCACGCCGCTCCCTTTTGCAGCCGCGGCCATGTGGAGCGCAGCCCACTCGAAAAAACCGATCCGATCCAAAATGAGCGAGATGAGAATGATGCCGACGAAAGCAAGCGTCGCGTTCCACACGATGCCGGTTACGTCCAGCACATCGCGAAAATCCACAACCCCCGCCAGCAAGGCCAGCAAAGCTCCGCCGCAAGCGGACCAACCGATCGATAAATTCCTCGGCTGCCAAATCACGAACGTTAAGGTAACGATAAAAATAAATACGGCGATGATGATGGATAACAAAAGATACTCCCCCAGTGATCGTAAGCTCTAACCTGATGAAAAGCTTATTCGCAAATCCTGCCTGGCTCCTGTCGGTTCAGCAAAGATAATGTACCCGCGGTTCCCGGCATGTAATCAAGCACGGCGTGAATATACGGCTTGTCTTGTACGTTAAGCGAATAATAAACCCATTGCCCTCTCCGCGATTCATTGACAATCCCATGCGATTTCAGCTTTCGCATATGCTGGCTGATGCCGGGCTGGGAAATGGAGAGTACCTCCACCAGCTCGCAAACGCACCATTCACGGTCTTTTAACAGGCATAGAATCGTAAGCCTTGTTTTATCTCCAAGAAGCTTCAGCTTGTCTGCGGCTTCCGTTAGTTGATCCATCCCCCATCCTCCTTCGCTCTATTCATGAGATAATAGTATAAGCATATGATTATATTGTAGGTTGTACGGATCGATTAAGCAATAAGAAATTACGGGCGTTTCAACCCAAAAGGCCGCCCTGAAAGGCGGCCATTGTGCTGAAATCATTTCAACTGTAAAGCGGGCATTGCCGATGCTTGGAGTCCTAACATTTCCTTTAACTAAACCTGCGATATTGCTTGTCAAAGAAATAGCTCGGGAAAAATGAAGTGAAAACCGTACGGTGCACACCTCCAAAACATCAAATCAATATAAATAAGTCGATCGATGTACGTCCGGATACCATTCAAAAGCCGGCTGCTTGATCTGCTGCAGCCGGTTGAACGTATCTCGGGATCAGCTGGTTACCGGCGAATCCACCTTCCCTTGAATATGCGCAAGCAGCACGAGGAATGATGCAGCCTCGGCTTTGGTTACGACTTTTCCAGGCTCGAACTTTCCGTCCTTGGTTGACATAAGACCGAGTTTCATGACCAGTTCCACCGCTCCTTTGTTTGAAATCGAGGCTGCGTCGGATAACGTAATGACCTCCGGAGCGCTATCGTAAAATTTGGCGAGACGATCATAATGCAGAATCTCCACAATCATATCCGCAAGTTTGGAACGAGTCAGCTTCTGCTGCGGATGAAGCTCACCGGATGCGTTTCTAAACCATCCTCGTTCCGCGAACATCTGAACACCTTGCGCATAAGGACTGTCTGCAGTTACATCCGAGAACTGTGTACCGATCCGTCCGGAGTCATAATAATACGATCCCGGATATACGGCTTTCGTAATCATCATGATCATATCTCCGTAGGTCAGTTCCGCATCGGGATGCAGCAAGCCATCGCTGTCCGGCGAGATCACATTATACTCGAGAAGTGTAGCGAGATCCTTGCTGGCGCTGTGAGAAACGGCATCGGCAGGCAGCTTCACGGATCCGTCTTGTTTGTTGTCGACCGGTATCCCGTAAACCTGAAAATCACCCGTAACCGCATTCAAGTAAGGAATATCCCGAGCTCCCTTAAATGTTGGCGCATAAATCAGGGTTATTTTCGGTTCGATAAATCCTTGATCCAAATAATATCCGCCGCTTCTTGTATATCTCAGCTCTGCTCCAAGGCCATCCTTAATTTTGCTCGCCGCATCTTTCGGTGTGATCTTCGCTGCCAATGCGTCAAGCTCCTTTTCGAAACCTTTAGCCAATACGCCGTTGGTGTAGTAGGAGTACAGCTTTCCGTCACTGTCCAAGGTTACATTAACCTGGTGATTGTACATCGGGAGATCGTTGTAAAACCGCTGGAAGACATATCTGAAGGATGTTTTCCCGCCAGATTTTACGACGTCGGATTGATTGGAGAGTTTAAGCACCTTATCCGCATCCGGATAATACTTCTCGACGAGCTCGATCGCTTTTTCGCGGGCCTTCGTTTCCGATATCGCGGCGCTTGTTTGAGCAGCCGATTTATCGTCTTTATTATTCGGACTGCCGGACATTTGGTACATATTGCGGCCGTAATTCAAGAGCTGTCCCGTTGCAGCATCAACGTTCATGCTGATGTTTTCCCCTTGCATCGGGTTGTCCTTTTGGTTCCAGTTAATATTCCAGACCTGCTGATCCGTATTCATCCAATAATTCGTCAGGTAGGCATTCATCGAATAATCCTTGCTGGACGGTACCAGATCTGAAAAACGCTGCGTGGCTTCTTTGGAAGTCAATAATTGGCCGGTATGCGGCGTAAACGATTGTTTGGCTGCAGGTAAAGCCGTGTATTTGATGTCCGTTGGTGCCTTCTCATCAACAGCTGGATCCGGATTGAATTTCTTCCCGGTTTTGGCATCGATGCTGAGTAGATAAGGCTGTATTATGTATGCGAGCTGCCAATCCTTTTGGGATTTGTTACCGAGACCATAGAAGTCATTGTTCGAAACGTAAGCCAGTTGAATCGATGCGTCCTTCTTGAATGCTTCCGTTGCTTCGGATGAGGAAAGGGACGTTTGGTTGGATGGATACTTCTGATTGTAGGAGTTGCGGTCATAGCTAACGATTCGTCCCTTACCGTCTACAGAAATGTTGATCATTTCTCCATCCGTCGGTACGCCGTTCACTTTCAAATTGTACATGAAGCTATAGGTGACCGGACCGAGCAACGTTTTAACCGAACCGTACATATTGTTGGTCGTCACCAAATTATCCACACTGATGGAAGGGGCTGCTTTGCGTATGAAATCCTTTGCGGCTTTTTCTGCCTGTTCCTTGGATACTTCCGGAGGATAGTAGGCACTGTCCTCATTGGACACATTCATCGGTTGATTGAAGTTCAGAATCTCTCCCGTCACGGCGTTGACGTTGGTGGTGAAATAGTAGCTGCTTTTTCCCTTCGTGAGGCTCCAATTAAGCATCCAGACCGCTCCGGACGCATCCGAATTTTCATTCTCGGAGTAGCTGGCATTCTCCAGCTTATAATCCTTCAAAATGGGAAACAGCGATATCATCGTTTGCACGGCTTGCTCTTTGGTTACTTTTGCATTTTCCCCCATGGACTGATCATCGGCGGAGTTGGAATTAACGGTCGACGGAACCACAACTGCATTGGTAGTGCCTGCGATCTGTGCAGATGCTGCTCCTGCCCACACCGGAACCTGCATAAGACTTAATCCTAAAGTTCCGGCCAGAACGGTTTTGGCAACCGTACTTGCTGAAGCTCCCTTACGGGCTTGTCTCGTCGTTTTGCTTTTTCCCCTTCTCATAGCTCAAACCTCCCATTTTCCAAATTAAACCATTTTGATTATAGCATACCCTTTCATTTTACGCATTTGACTTGAGAACATGTTTAAAATGTTTTATGCTGAATGCGTAAATCTATTTTCAGGAGAGATCTAAATGAAAAAACAGCAGAAAAAGCCGAGCAAGACCGTTCAGGGATTGGAAAACCAATCGATGCCTGTCCAAGGTGGACGAATATCGTGGAACCGAAAGCCTATGACTCAAATCGTTCCTAACAAAAAAGCTGAACAGCGCCGAGCATGGTGCCGAAAGGGCACGGATGACGGTGCTGTTTTTTTATATGACGCTCATTTCTCTCAGCAAGCAGCCTAACCGGCGTATGCCTTCCTCGATCTCTTCAAGGCTAACGGATGCATAAGTCAGGCGCAGCCTGCCTCCCCCCTCCCCGTAGACGGAACCGGGATAAAACAGGATTCCGTGCCGCATCGCCATTTCAATCCAGTTCAAATCAGGCATAGTTATCCGATCGTTCTTCAAACGCAGCCATATGTAATAACCGCCCGGCGCCGAATTTGGGGCGAATCGTTCAAGAATATCGCCCGTTTCCCGCTGCAATCCCTGCAGCATAACTTCTCTCCTATACCCAAGACCCTTCCTCAACTGTTCCAGATGTTGATCCAAACCCGGTTCGTGTAAAAAAGCATCGGCAAGGCGTTCTCCCATATGGCTTGAACTGTAGCCCGTTCGGTTCTTGGCATCTGCCAGACGCTGAATGATATTTTCCGGTCCGGCGACGAATCCGGTCCTCATCCCTGCCGTCGCGAATTTGGACAGTGTGCCTAAATAAATCACGTAGCGTCCGCTGGAGTCAAGAGAATAGATGGACGGGACTTGCGGAGGCATTTCGCCGAAATGAAGCAAACTGTACGGATCATCTTCGACAATGGGTATACGCAGCAGCTCGCATATCTCCAGCAGCTTCACGCGGCGGTGCAGAGACATCGTCGTCCCCGTCGGATTCTGATAGGTAGGATTGGTGAACACCATGCGCACGCCGAATTGCTGATACAGCCGCGGCAGCTGCTCAGGAATCAGCCCCTCCTCATCCATTACCAGCTTGACCATGCGCAGTCTTTCTTCGGCAAAAACCTGCATGGCATATAGATAGGACGGTCCTTCCACCGCGATCGCATCTCCCGGCTGCAGCAGGGTGCGGGCAATAAGCGAGAGCGAATGCCTGACACCGCTGGTAATCATAAGCTGATCCGGATCGGCTTTAACGTTGATATGGGCGTTGAGAAAGCGGGAGAGGGTACTTCTCAGCCGAATATCCCCTCGAAAATCTTCAAAATAGCTGAATGGGCTCTCACAGCTTACTTTCTGCGAAGCATTCCGAAGCAGATCCAGCGGCATTAGATCCGGCGATAGTTCGCCGCGGATGAGCTGGATGACATCCTTGCGGCCAAGCGACTGATGGATCCTACTGCAGATCGGAGCGACAGCATCAAACATAGGTTTACGGGCATGCCGCTGCCACCTTGGCTGCTTCACGGGCTTCGTTTCCCATAAAAGACCGCAAACCCGGGTACCGCTTCCCTGACGCGATTCAATGAGACCGAGAGCCCGGAGCTCATCATAAGCGATTGTCACGGTGCTTCGATTCACGCACAGCCTGGTTGCCAGCTCCCGATCCGTCGGCAGTCTGGCCCCGGTTTGCAGCGAACCGCTGCGGATTTGGTTCTCAAAATAAGTGCAGATTTGCTTGTAAATCGGGATATCACTTGCTGCTTCAGGCATCCAGTTCAACGATTGACCCCTCCTCTGCAGTCATTATATATGCAAACCGAATTGGTTGGCAGTAAATAATTCCAATTGGCTGGTCGGTTCTTCTTCCAATCATTGTATACTGACAAAAAAAGAAGTCTTCGACGGATAGGATCGCGTAGGGAGAGGAGAACATGTCATGCTGTGGAAAGAAAAAAAATACGCCTGGTTATTGCTCATATTTCTATGGTGCTTCGGCTTTGCGGGCTCACTCAGCCGGTTTGTCATTTCGTATTATCAAGGAGAACTGACGGGCAGCCTTGGTGTGGGCCGGGATTTTCTCGGAACAACCTGGTCCACCGCAACATTCATCGGCGCAATTTGCGCGCCGCTAGGCGGGCTGCTCGTGGATCGTTTCGGAGTTAAAAAAGTGATGCTGCTGGTCAGCTGCAGCCAAATTCTTTCACTGTTTACGGTGCTGACTCTGCGAAATGAGGCTGGCTATTTCATCGGAAACGGGTTATTCGCCGGATTCGTCGGTTTGGGAGCTTCCACCAGCTATGTGTTGATTACGGGCTGGTTTCAACATCACCGTGCTAAAGCGCTGGCCGTGCTTGGTAGCTCTACCTCATTGGGCTTTGCTGTTTTGGTGCCGATCCTTGCCAACTGGGACGGATTAACCTGGATTAAAGTGTATGAGGTTCTGTTGTTGATCAGCCTCCTATTCATTCCTTGCATCGTCTTTGTGCTTCGGGAAAACAAGGAGCCGGAAGGTGCTTCTCCTCCAAACGTTGAGTCCAGTCAAAAGCCCGATACCGAAAATTCGTCCAAGCCACTCTTGAATTGGATGTCGGGGATGCGCATGTTCGCCAGGATGCTTCGCCATCCGGTCTATGTGATTGCTGCCTTCGGTATTTTTACATGCGGCATCAGCATGGGCACGGTCGAAATGAACCTCGTGGCCATTCATCAGACGGCACATGCTTCGACCGGGATGATCTCCTCGGCCATGAGCCTGCTGGGTCTGCTCGAGGTTTTTGGCGGCATTACGTTCTCGTTCCTGCTTGATCATACGTCGAGAACGAGGGCGCTCGCGATTTTGTATCTGCTGCGCACGGTTGCTTTTACATTGCTGATCATCCATTTCCCTGTATCGCCTATACTCTTCTCGCTCATCTTCGGAGCCACCTATGTCGGAGCCGTACCGGGGGCGATCCTGATCGCCAAAGAAACCCTCGGACCCGACAAGAGCATGGGGCTGCACACGGGCATTCTGCTGCTGGTGCATCAGCTCGGCGGCGTGCTGGCCGCGCTTGGGGGAGGGTTCAACTTCGACTATGCGCATAATTACCAGCTTTTGATCGGTGTCAACCTTCTGCTGAGTCTGGTGGTTAGCGCAGCATATTTCAGCGTGAAGTCCAAAGCCAGAACCGGAGCCGCCGTGAACACCTTGGCCCAATAATTCAAAAAGGTCATTCATTCTTCGGCAACGCAAACAGGGCTTCTTCCCTTGACTGTCAACAGTTAGAGAAGAAGCCCTGTATGGATTCATGTATTTAGATCAATATTCTGAACATCCCGTATATTAGTACGCTGTCCAACCGGCATCGGCCGTAATAACCGTTCCGTTCACGAAGCTGGAGTCGTCAGACGCCAGGAACAGTGCCACTTTGGCGATTTCCGATGGATGCCCGCTGCGCGGATTCATGCCTGTACCGGACATAGCCTTTTTCAGACCGCGGCTTTCCATGTTCATGTCGCCTGCATCGGCCATGATGTTCGTTTCCACGCCGCCCGGTGCAATCGCGTTGCAGCGAATGCCTGCGTCGGCATACTGGAAGCCAATATTTTTTGTCAAGCCTACCACGGCATGCTTGGAAGCCGTATAAGCCGCTCCTGCGCGGGAACCATACAGACCGCCGACAGAAGCCGTGTTGACGATGACGCCTTTACCCTTCTCCATCATGATCGGGAGAGCTTTACGGATGGCGCGCATCGGACCGGTTGTATTGACGGCGATGACTCTTTCCCACAACTCGTCTGTCAAATCTGTAACCGGTGTCATTTTATCCATAATTCCGGCGTTATTAACCAGCACATCCAGCGAGCCATAGGTATTAACCGCGGTATCGATCATGTTCTGTACATCTTCTTCTTTGGCGACGTTCGCAATGACTCCGACTGCTTGTCCGCCGTTGTTTTTCACTTCTGCTACGACCTCATCCAAAGTGGCCTGCGAGATATCCGCCAAAACCAGCTTTGCTCCCTCGCGCCCGAACAGCAGCGCCATTTCCTTGCCCATGCCGGAGCCCGCACCTGTAATGACTGTTACTTTGTCTTGAAGTTTCATCGTAAATACCTCCTATGGCATTGATTTAGACAACATAATGTCTATAATGATTGTAACGCTAGGACTAATTCGGCACAAACATCATTTTACCCAAAAATGTCTATTTCGAGCACGAAGCAGTATATTTAGGATCAAACCAAGGAGACGACAGCCATGAATCCGCGAGTAATAAAGACGAGAAGCGCCATAATGGGCGCTCTGCAGGATTTATTAACCGAAAAAAGTTACGAATCCATCACCATCCGCGATATCGTTCAACGGGCGGGCATTAACCGCTCCACCTTTTATCTTCATTTTCTCGACAAAGAGAATTTGATGGAGCAGAACTCCGCGTATGTCCTGGACAAGCTGCGGGCAGCGATACAATATCCGGCATTCAGCTTTGAAAAGGCCAAAAAGGAGTTTGAAGAACGCCAGGAGCCGATCTCGTCCCTGCTCGCCATTTTCCGGCATATCCAGGAGTACTTCAAATTTTATTCCGTCATGCTCGGTGAAAAGCAGTTTCCACAGCAGCTTGACGAGGTCATCAAGCAGGAATTGTCCAAGTTTACGATGGACAAAATACGCTGCGCCTATGCCTCCGGCGGTCTCGTCGGCCTCATTCGGTATTGGGTGTCATCGAACATGCAGGAAACGCCGGAACATATGGCCGGTTGGGTAACGGAGGTATTGCTGTATCCGAATCAGCAAGGGGAATACGATATATGATCCCCTCTCAAAAGCACGTATTGCTTTGGTCAATGGCCGGCTTACGTGCTTTTCTCCATTTTACTTCTCCTTAATTTTGATGTCAGATCTATCCCCTTCAAATTCCTTGCAGAAATATGATCAATAGAGTTGGATGATATCCAGGTTTGATAAGATCACTGCTCCCGAGGAACTAAGACATAAGCACTAAATTTTCGATGACAATATTTGCATTCTATGATTAAATAGAGGAATAATATACCATATTGAGGGAGAATTTAGATGAGATATCTGTTAGCGTTAATTCTACCGCCCATTGCTGTTTTATTATGCGGAAAACCTATTCAAGCCTTGCTTAATCTTGTCCTTTGCTGCTTGTTCGTGATTCCTGGTATCATCCATGCACTATTGGTCGTAAGCAGTCATAAAGCAGATAAACGGAATAACAAGCTGATTAAAGCGATTGAACGTAATAATCAGGCAATACATTAGACCCCACGGAGAAAAGACCCTATCGGCGTAATGCTGACAGAGTCTTTTTTATTTGAGATTTTGGTGTCAACGTATTATCAAAAAAATGGTCACTAATCACGAATTTTTACACTGTATAAATACATTGCGTACGGTATGCCTTTAAACTCTAAGTAACCGCTGCTGATGAGATGCCAGATCCGATACTCTATAAAAGGGTCGCTCCCCACTTTTTTGCGTTCGGATAGCTCGCCTGCCACGCGTCCCATTTTCACATAACCGTCCTGAACGTATTCCGGGTCACCGGATAGCTGCAGCTCGCGGATGCAATTCAGAATTTCTTCATCGAATGCATGTTCATCGAGACCCACGATTATTCCGTTTTCAAAGGTGCGAAGCGTATCCGTCGATAACGAAAGATGCAGCCATTCATGCTCTAGCAATTCTTGAATTTCATGATTAACGGGTTGCGCGGAATGATACGAATTCACGATTTCTTCCAATGCTTCAAAAGGGACACTCCCGATATGCAAAGGCGTAATCTCCGGATCATATCGATGTGCAGTAGGCGGATATAGGCGGGTGACATTCATAATATATACATCGTTCAGCTTGTCCTGTAGGGCATACACTGCAAGACGAAGAGCAACCTGATCATGAACGTTATCCCCGCACCACAAATAAATCCGTCGATGATCCGGTATCTCTCTCAGCAGCTTAAGTATATGAATCGCTCGATTTTCGCGATCTTGCAGACTATGAAAAAAGCGGTTGTTGAATCGCTCCATAATCCATGTTTCACGCTGAACCAAGCCTTGCTCCGTATGGATCTTCCAAAGCGGCCCGAAGGCATAGAAATCGTTCCAGTGGATGACTTGGGATTCGAGCCGATGATCGGTGTTCAAAGCTACCTTAATCGAACCTGAATCAGCGGACAAAAAGGCGATATGTATATATTTCTTCCATGGATGTCGCTCTTGTTCGGCTTGGTGCATCTTTTCTATACGCATCATTTGCCTCCTGCAATCAACATTTAATTCCTTTTATTCTATTTATAGTATAATAGAGCATATAAACAAGGGACAGCAATCGGGGCATGTCCCATGCCAGGCGCTTTAGATTTTTATTCAATCTTAAAAAAGCTGCATGGTTTTGTTTGCCCCCATCGTCTAAATATACAGAAACGCTAACAGGCGGTGTTCCCCGACCTTGGTCCAGTGCCGAAACCGGACTACGGTCCGTTTTGAAGACTGCCGATCCGTCATACACTTTAACATATAGATTTCCGTGATTCGTACAGCGTTCCTATTCTCAACGGCTTCACAGGAACGCTCATCCCGTTAGCACATCAGCTGCCTTCAGCGTGAAGGAGCATCCAATATAAAAGAGTGAAGGTGAAATGTATGCGCAAGAAAAGAGTATTAATCCTGTCGGAAGGCTTCGGAAGCGGACATACGCAGGCCGGGTACGCACTGGCTGCAGGCATGAAAAGGATGAATCCGAATATTCAAACGAAGGTGATCGAGCTGGGCTCCTTCCTGAATCCGACCGTAGCACCTTGGATTATTTCTGCTTACCGTTTGACCATTCATACGAATCCTGGACTCGTTGGTATGCTCTACCGCAAGCAGCATGATAAACCGTTCAGCAAATTGACCACGATGGCCCTGCACCGGTTATTTTATCATCATACGGCAGAAGTCATTGAGCACTTGAGACCCGACGTGATCGTGAGCACCCATCCGATTCCTACCAATATCATTTCTCGGTTAAAATCCGTGGGTCTGAATATTCCGCTATACACCGTCATCACGGACTATGACGCTCACGCTTCTTGGATCAATGCCAAGGTAGACCGTTTTCTCGTATCGACGGACAATGTACGCAGACTTCTGCTTGACCGTGGAGTTTACCCGAATCAGATTCAGGTAACCGGCATTCCCGTCCATCCGGATTTTTGGTCGACGGAGGATAAAGCATCCGTCAGAGCAACCTTAAACATCAAAAACATGCCTACGGTGTTCATTATGGGCGGTGGCTGGGGAATGGTCGCAAACGACCGGTTAGTAGAGCAGCTATTGCGCTGGAAGGACCGGGTTCAGCTGGTATTCTGCCTGGGAAGCAACCAGAAGCTGCTGGAAAAGATGCAAACCGATATGAAATTCAGCCACCCCAACATTGTACTCATGGGACATACCCGGGAAATTAGCCGGTGGATGGACGCCTCCGACCTCTTGATCACCAAACCCGGCGGGATGACCTGCACAGAAGCGCTGGCCAAGGGTCTGCCGATGCTATTCTGCGATTCTCTCCCCGGACAGGAAGAAATGAATCGCGAATACTTCGTCAAGCGAGGCTACGGCAAAGCGCTGCAAAATGAAAATGTGCTTGAAGAGTGGCTGTGCAAGCTGTCCACCGGCGAGAACATCCGGATGGATGAGGGATCCGTCCCCTCCCATTTCGATGCCCCCGGAAAAGATTATTACAGTCCGAGCCGGTGCGCGTCGGAGGTAGTGAAGCTTCTGGATTATCCGAATCCCCAGCCGGGTGTTCTTACCCCGCATAGCATTCCGGTCGGAATTTAATTTACGAAAAAGGAGAGCCTATGGCTCTCCTTTTTTGTATTTAAGCGCCGGATTGAACTTTACTTGCCGGAGCTTCCTGGTCTTGCAAATGCTGTATACGTTCTTCGACCTGCTTCAAAGCCTCATCCAGTGTATCGAAACGGATCAGAGGCGCTTTGGCGTATTCTTCACCATACGTACTGGACGTATGCGCGTATCTCGGATCGTAATAATAGTCCAGTAAGAGCTCGACTGCTCTCGCATACTGGCCGGAGAGCAAGCAAGCCTCAATTTCCTGGGCGATTGGCGTATGGATCCTCGACTTGATTTGGTAAAAAGCCTGCAGACTTTGCTCCTTATGCTCTTCGGGGCGATAATCGTTCAGAATATTCGTTACCCGCAGCGCTTTGGGAGCTTCGAGCAGTATATGCGTGCCCAGTTCCTTTTTCTGAATCAGAAACTCCGGCAGGACCACTTTGCCGATCCGCTTGCTCTCCGCTTCGATGATAATATAAGGCTCGTGACGGTAGCGCAATATTTCCTCCAGCAGTACGGAATCGAAGGTTTTTTGGTTGTGGCTCTTCATCCCGATCGCGCCGAAAATGGACCCCCGATGTCCTGCCAACCCTTCGAGATCCACGACCGGGTATCCCTTCGCTCTCAAAGCCTTCATAATTTCGGTTTTTCCCGTCCCTGTATTCCCGTGCAGGACATATACTTGCGGTGTGAAATCCAGCGAGGCGAGCGTTTCAACCGCCCATTTTCTAAACGTGCGATATCCACCGTCCAGCCGGTAAACGTGTATGCCCATCAGTGACAGCACGGTCGCCGTCGTCCGGCTTCGCATTCCTCCGCGCCAGCAGAACACCGTTTTGTTCCCCGGAATTTCCGCAAAGCGTTTAACGAATACAGGCAGCTTGGCAGACATAATTTCAAGGCCGCGTTCTTTGGCTTTCTGCGTGCTGACCTGCTTGTACAGGGTACCGATCTCCGCTCTTTCCTCATCCGTGAAAAAAGGGATGTTGATGCTGCCCGGTATCGTGGAATCCGCATATTCGGATGGCGAGCGGACGTCAATGACCGTCATTTCATTCTTGGCACGCAGTTCATTCAGTTTCTCTATAGATATATCTTGAAACATAAGGCACTCCCTTACTCAATCACGATTTGTCCGCTTCCTGTTGCTGTAACCTCGCCGATAATTTTGGCTTCCACACCGGCATCCACCAATTCGCGGTGCAGCGCCTCTGCTTGTTCTCCGCTAACGGAAATCAAAAGCCCACCGGAAGTGACTGCGTCACACAGGATCCAGCGGTCAATCTGATCCATCTCCTCAGGAAAACGAACGCTGTCTTCCACATGGGCGAAGTTGTTCTTGGAACCGCCCGGTACAAGCCCCTGCTCAGCCAATTCACGCACGCGCGGGAGCACAGGCACATCCTCCTTGCGGATGCGGATTTCAACGCCGCTGCCTTTGGCCATTTCGAGCGAATGACCCATCAGTCCGAAGCCGGTAACGTCCGTGCAGGCATGCACGTCATAACCTTCCATGACTTCGGCCGCCGTTTTGTTGAGCGTGGACATCACTTGCGTGACGCGTGTGATTTCTTCCGGCGTCAGCTTGTCGTTCTTGATGGACGTGGTCATGATGCCTACACCGATCGGCTTGGTCAGAATGATTTTGTCTCCGACCTTGGCTCCCGCGTTGCTTCTCACTTTATCAGGATGGACAAGACCGGTTACGGCTAAACCGAATTTAGGCTCCTTATCATCAATGGAGTGGCCGCCGACAAGCGTCGCTCCAGCTTCTTTCACTTTCTCCCCCGCACCGCGCAAGATTTCGGACAAAATGCGCTTATCCAACGTGGAAATCGGGAAAGCCACAATATTTAACACCGTTAACGGTTTGGCGCCCATCGCATAAATATCGCTGATCGCGTTCGCTGCCGCGATTTGTCCGAAGGCATACGGATCGTCAACGATCGGCGTGAAAAAGTCGAGCGTCTGCACCAATGCCAGCTCATCATTCAGCTTGTATACGCCTGCGTCATCGCTTGTATCCAAGCCAACCAGCAGATTCGGGTTCGGTTCAGCGGGCGGAAGGCCTCTCAGCACCTGGCTCAGATCGGCAGGTCCGATTTTGCAGCCGCACCCTCCTTTGCTCGAAAGTGAGGTTAATTTGATATTCAATTCAGAATCCATGAATTCTGCACGACCTTTCCTATATATATTCTTTCATTCATCGGTTAATCTGCCTATTACTTGCTTCATCAAGCGTACACATCAAAGGGAAAAAAGGCAAATCAGAATTCCGTACTGCGCGGGCTTCCCCCTGCACGGCAAAGAGCAGGAAGCCGGGGACATCCGAAACGGATGTGAAGCCCGAAATCCTGCGTATACCTGCCTTTATGGCAAAGCTTAGTTCTCTTTCGTACATGCTATTTGGAGACGGGAACCGCATTGCCGAAGTACTGCTCAAGCGTAATGGAACGGCTTTTCACTTCTGCAGCGATCTTGGTTCCGACAAAGCGCAAATGCCAGGGCTCATACTTGTATCCCGTGATGGAATCTTTGCCCTCAGGATAACGAATAATGAATCCGTACTCATGGGCGTGCTTGTCCAGCCATTTGGCTTCCTTGGTGCCGGCAAAACAGCTCTCCGCCGCGCATTTGCCCGTGTTCCCGGACACGTCGATCGTCAGTCCCGTCTGATGCTCGCTGTGACCCGGACGCGCGCTGTACGTATCCGCTTTGACGCCGTCTCGCTTGACGTAGTTGTTATATAGCGTGGTCTGGCGGGATTCGGAGCGGTAGCCGGATACGCCGGCCAAGCTAACCCCGTCTTTTTTCGCACCTGCAAATAGCTTTTCAAGAGCGACCGCCGCTTCTCTGCACATTTTGCGTTTTTCGATCTTTTCCGAGAACGTAAACGGAACGTTCGGATACACCAGGTCAGGCGGTATATATCCTGCGGGCAGCCGATAGGTTTTGTTTACCAGTACCTGCATGCTTTCCGGGTTCGCGACAACATGCTCCACATCGTACGTGTTGACAAAATCCGTTTTACCGGATGTTTTGCTCGAGTTCGTAGGCGCACCGGAAGCCGTTTTAGCCCCTGGCGATGCTGTTGATGATGAATTGTTCTTCGCTGAAGATGCCCCGTTGATATCGGATGAGCCCTTCTGTTGCCCTTGACTGCTGTTCTGCTGTGCCAATGCAGGCGTTTTTTGCACCACTTCGCCTTCGGCCGCTGGTGTGCGGTTGCGGTCCCAAGCAAAGATGGCTCCTCCCACGATCAGAACGGCCACTATAAAAGTGACCACATATTTACGCATATGCGTTCACCTCTCTCCCTGTTAAAAAAGTAAGCTAAGATGCAAGCGGATGAAGCAAAGAATCTATGAAACTATCAATCTATGAACCTACTGTTACATTATACGACAAAAAAAGACCCGATCAAATGTTTGATCGGATCTTTTATATGGATTTTGACGATATGTAGCGAAATTTACTCTACGGATTTCAGACGTTTTTGCATAAACACGAGCTCTGAAGCAAGTCGTTGGATTCTATCCAAGACGTCCAAATCATTGATTTCCTTAAACTCGTTAAAATGATCATCATGAACATAGACATAACCAGGTGCCACATAAGACCGGAAAAAGCCTGCGATCGGCTTGAGCTGATTTTCGATGACAAGATAATGCTGGTAGGTTCCGCCGGTAGCCACGAATCCGATGACCTTCTGCTGCAGGGCGGATGGCGGAATCAGATCAAACAGATTTTTAAGCACGCCTGACATCGACGCTTGATAAATAGGTGTGCCGATCAGGCAGAAATCGCTGGAAACGACGCTGTCGATCACTTTTTTCGTGTCCCCTGTGTACGCCGACGGATCACGTCCGTCGCAAAACTGGACATCGTACTCCTTCATGTCGAGGAGCTCGGTTTCAATTTCCGGATCCAATTTCTTAACCTCTTCTAAAACCTTCTGTACGACCATGGCGGTCTTGTTACCGATGATCGCACCCGATATTCCAACCAGCTTCATGAAGGCAGTCTCCTTTTCTGATGTAATTTGCTTGTTTTTGCCGGTAAACGGGAGTTTCCTTCAGCGGTTGTCTGCCAATTCATCCTGGATGCAAAGACTAAGCATCTGTTTCCCTTTTCCGTCAAATTGCAGCTTTTATTTCATTTCACAGGTAACGCGTAGCCGCATCGTTCGTTCTACTGCTCGGCTTCTTGCTCTTCTGTATTTACGAAGAAATAGGCTGTCATAGCTAGCCGTTCCATCATTTGTTCACGCAGCATGGAATCCTCAATGACTTCGTCCATGGCCTGCTGCATGCAGCTGAGCCATGCCGTCGCACGATCCGGCGTGATCGGAAACCGGATATGTCTGGCTCTCATGCGCGGATGTCCCTCTCTCATGGTGTAGAGCTGCGGACCTCCAAAATATTGCGTCAAAAACATTTCCTGCTTCTCCATCACCGGATGAATGTCTTCCGGAAACAAAGGGGCGAGCAGCGGATGCTCGATGACTCTCGGATAAAAGGCTTCTACGAGTGCGCGCATGGTTGGCGCACCGCCCACCTGCTCATAATAAGATACCGGCCGTTCGGCGCTTGGGTTTTGTTCTGGATTCAAAACTTACGAAAGCCTCCCTTCCTTATATAGACAGCTATTTATATAGATTGAACGTTGTTCTTGAAACGTCGTCGCTCTCTCTAATGGATAAAGCGAACTAAAGCGAAAAACTTTAGTTCAAATTATTTAATAAACATAAATGTATATTAATTATTATAATTCCCGAAACGCTTTGTCAAGAGTCCTTCACGAATATGTTTAACTTTTTATACGTATATGTTGACTATATGCGAAGCGTGTTCTACAATTACCGTGTCATAATTTGTACATCATCACATTTGTATGCTGGCCATAATTGCCTTTATTCACTTGGCTTCAGCCTCCTAAACGTGGTAAAGTCAATTTATTGCCCATGAAGGTTGTACAGATTTTATGGCCATACTGTGTCTACAGACAGATAGAGAATTGAAGGTGAACCTATGACAAAGGATGATCTGGTCGCAGCCATTGCCCATATCAAGGATCATGAGCATCAAATGCCGCTGACCGATATTGGCTTGATCCGTGACATTACAGTGAATAAGGATCATGCCGCGCTAAGCGTACTCCTTGCTCCGGAGCTGGCACCACGCGAGGAAGAAATCAGGAAGCAAATCACAGCTGCGTTGCAAAAGACAGGAATTACCGATGTTCATATACGCTTCAAGCATATTTCAAATGAAGAAAAAAATGATATTATAGCTATAAAGCTTAATAAATCGGTACGCCGTGCTCCAACGTTGATGAATTCGCCTTTGGTAGCCGGGGATTCCGGGGTCACGTTCATTGCCATTGCGAGCGGAAAAGGCGGGGTCGGGAAATCTACCGTTACGGTGAATCTCGCCGCTGCTTTAGCTAAACAAGGGAAGCGCGTTGGCATTATTGATGCCGACATATACGGATACAGCATTCCGGAAATGCTGGGAATCAAAGAACTGCCGCAGAAACAAGATAACCGGATTGCACCCGTTGAAAGCCATGGCATCAAGGTGATCTCGACCGGATTTTTCGTACAAGGCAACAAGCCTGTCGTCTGGCGTGGACCGATGCTCGGCAAAATGCTCGGCACGTTTCTGAATGAAGTGGAATGGGGCCCGCTTGATTACATGATTCTTGACCTGCCGCCTGGTACCGGGGATGTTGCACTGGATGTACATAACCGAATTCCCCAATGCGCGGAAATTTTGGTTACCACTCCCCATCCTACGGCGAATCATGTAGCGGCGCGCGCCGGCGAGATGGCTGTTCAAACCAACCATCCGATTCTTGGCGTGATTGAGAATATGTCTTACTTTACGGATCCTTCCGGTGAGCGGCATTATCTGTTCGGACGTGGCGGCGGCCAGAAGCTAGCCGACCAGCTGAACACGAAATTGATCGCGGAAGTGCCGATTCAGTCCGCTGATGCGCCGGCTGGAACGCCTGCATCTTCTACCCTGTTTGCTGAAAGCAGTGAGCAATGGCGTATTTTTATGAATTTGGCTGATCAAATGATTCAATCCACACAAGATTAACTAAAATGAAAGGGTGAAAAAAATGTCTTACATTATTACTTCGGCTTGTATTGATGAGAAAGCGGCCGATTGCGTTGATGTTTGTCCAGTAGATTGCATTGAGGAAGGTCCTGACCAGTACTTTATCGATACGGACATCTGCATCGAATGCGGTGCTTGCGAGGTTGCCTGCCCGGTTGGTGCGGTTTATTACGATACGGATTTGCCTGAGGAAGAAAAAGGCTTTATCGCAAAAGCGGAAAACTTCTTCAAATCCAAATAAACAAACAACAATTACAGACAATACATTTCGAGTGGTTGCAGCCTGTTGATCTCCATATCGGCAGGCTGTTGTTTACTCGGCATGAAGGTGGACGAAACTCAGCAGAACAGGCGGTGATGAACATGGACCAACAATTGGATATTTCGACCCGGGACAAAATCCTGCAGCTGCTGAAAACCAAAGGCGAGCTCAGCGCCAAGGAAATCACCGAATTTATCGGCATCACCAGCATGGCTGTCCGCAGACATATCAATACGCTTGAAAAGGACGGTTTAATTGAATCGAAAACGATTCGTCAGCCCATGGGCCGTCCTACGGCTATCTATCATTTAACCGATCAGGCTGAAACTTTTTTCCCTAATAAGTATCACGCTTTGACGCTGGATCTGCTCGGAGAGCTTGAGCTGGATGCAGGATCTAGTATGGTAGACAGGTTGTTTGACCGCAGGGGCGAATCGCTTCGCAAAAATCATGCAGCCAAGATGCAAGGCAAGTCCTTTGCCGAGAAAGTAAGGGTACTCGCGGAAATCCAAAATGAAAACGGCTATATGGTTGAGCTGGAACAAAACAGTGATGATGAATACACGCTGATGGAGTACAATTGCCCGATATCCCAGATCGCCAAAAAGTACAATCATGCCTGCACATGCGAAATGAAGCTGTTTGAATCCCTGCTGGGAGCAGAAGTCGGCAGGACGGAGTGCTTGGCGAAAGGCGATAAGAAATGCGTCTATACGATCAAAAATAAAATGGAACTCTCGCATTGATCCGGAAGTTTTCCGGTAATCCACGCAGAGTTCCATTTTTTTAATCCTCTGATTCCACATATCGCTGCAAAGCTGCCAGCTTGTTATCCCAGAACCGCTCGAAGTATGAATACCATTCCTGAAGCTCGCGCAGAGGCTCGGCGCTTAGCCGGAAACGATTTTCCCGCCCTACCCTTCTCTCCTTCACCAGCCCCGCTTCGGACAATATTCGCAGATGCTTGGATACGGCGGTTCGGCTCATTGGAAAATGCCCGCTGATCGCGGTGATCGGCATTTCCGCATCCGCGAGAAGTCGGAGCATTTTACGTCTCGTCGGATCGGATATCGCTTGAAACACGTCGTATTTGGCTATTGGCTCGCCCATGATTAGCCCTCGACATAGTCGCGCAGCTTTTGGTGCAATCCTGCCCAGCCCTGATCCATTACGCCGCGGATGGCGGTATGGGGCTGACCGAATTCGGTTAGGATCTCTTCGTTCCAGCCGGAATGAATGATCGTCACTTCCGTGGTCTCTCCGATTTCCTTCAATTCAAATGTGAGCGTCCAGTCTTTTCCCCAGAGAAACGAAAGCTTGCGGGGCGGGTCGATCTCCGTCACTTTGCATGGCGACATGCCAAACGGACCTGCGTTGATATGAAACTCATGACCGACAACCGGCTCAAAATCGTTAGGCATGAACCAGGCTGTCAACCCTTCTGCCGTGGCAACCGCATCCCATACTTTGCGAATGGACGCTTTAAAAACACCTGTATGCCGGATATCCGGCAGCGCTGCATGATTCGATGCTTCCATGTGTAAAAACCTCCCAGATCTTATTTTTTGGATTGAACCAGATCCACATGCCGAAAACGCAGCGCGGACCACTTATCGTCTATGGACACATTGCTGACGGGACGATATGGAGCCATCGTCTCTACCAGCTTCCATAAGCTGTCGCGGTTAATGTCCGTTTTCACTTTGGAAGACTGTTTGGGATAAGTAATCCAGAATACAGCGTCTTCCGCGAGACGAGGGATCACTTGGGGAACCCATTCCCGAACTTGTTCCGCATTGTTGACGAACAGCTGCAGAAAATGAACCTTTGCGGTGGTATGCTCGCTAGTTTCGATGCCCAATAAGTAATTTTCCGGGCCATTCAATACGAGAGCCTGTCCTTGTTTGTAACGCAGCTTCTTTAACAATTCTTCGTTTGGCATGATATCTTTCCCTTCGTAAATTACGAAACCCTAAGGTTTCACATTCATTATATACAACCAAATGGTTTCATATCAAGGGTTAATTTTATCCTTATCTATTCACTGGGACGACAACCAGCATACCAAAATTCAGCTTGAATCGCACCCATTGCCATACTAATTTGTAGCATCAGCTCATACGCTGGTAATGGGCATTTGATGCAAAGCCGTAGAAAGCGGCTTGAACAGCCACCAACGCTAAGGAGGTGAAATTATTCCTCTTATTGTCCGAGCCACATTCAATGCAACCGGCGCCGTAACCTTTACTGGAAATACACTGGGATTAAGCCGATCCGATACTGCCGGCGTGCCGGGGACACAGGACAGCATTGGCGCATTTGTTACGACCAATACAGCCGCTCAGTATGGCACATATCCGGCAGGAACTACCAGTGCGTACATCAATAACAGCTCAGCCGCCCAATTGGTCCTGCCCTCTGGAAGCACAGTCTTATATGCCGAGCTGATCTGGGGCGGTTCATATATTATTACAGGACAGATTGATCTCAGCAGCTTTATCAACAATCCGGTTACCCTTACGACACCTGCCGGTACTTTCTCGGTCACGCCGGATCCCGCAACGGCTAATTCCGTCGATTTTGGTAACAACATGACCGCATATGTCCGTTCCGCGAATGTAACTACACTCATCCAGCAAGGCGGGGCGGGTACCTATACGACGGGTAACGTCGTAGGTACCATCGTCATTCCGAATGATCCTACCGGAAACCATGCAGGATGGACACTTGGTGTTATTTATCAGAACCCTACCCTCCCTTTTCGGAATCTGTCCATTCGCGCCGGAGCGGTACTGGTGCAGGCAAGTGCCGGGTCGGTGACCACCACTCTTAGTGGATTTGCCACGCCTCTATCTGGTACTTTAGGCGGAAGAGCGTTATTCAGTGCCCAGGAAGGCGATGCCAACAGAACAGGGGATCAAGCACTTTTCGGTACGACGTCGGCGACTGCTGTAGCCCTGTCCGGACCCAACAACTTCGCCGCCAACTTTTTCGCCTCCCAAATCAATAACGACTCCGGCAATCTCGATACGACCGGGACGTTCGGCACGCGCAATCAAACTAACGGAGCTCCTGGTACGAATATTTCCGGCGGACGCCAAGGCTGGGATATCACCAACGTGGATATTTCGGCCCGACTCGTTAATAATCAATCTTCCGCAGTGTTGATTTTGACGACATCCGGCGATGCCTATTGCGTAAATGCCAATGCCATCCAGGTCGATATCAACGCCCCGAAAATCAATGTAGTCAAAGCCGCAAGCACCAGCAGCGTTATTCTCGGCGACACAGTAACATACACAGTTACAGTCAGCAATACCGGAACCGCGAATGCGACCAGCGTCGTGTTAACCGATCCGCTCCCCGCCGGACTCACGGCGGTATCCGGGAGCGTCACTGTTGCCGGTGTCTCGAAGCCAACCTATGATATCGTTGCCGGAGCGCCGCTTGGAACGTTAAATTTCGGAGCATCGATCATCGTTACATACAGGGCGACCGTTACTTCGATCCCAGCATCCAATACGCTTGTGAATACCGCAAACGCATCCTTTTCATTCCAAAGCGTGGCCGGAGGACCGACCATTACCGGCGTCATTCCCTCCAATTCAGTCACGGTTACCGTTTATGCACCAAGCATTACATTAACCAAAACCGCGAATAAAACGAATGCTACGGTCGGAACGGCACTTACGTATACGGTACTTGTCAGAAACTCCGGGAACATCGGAGCTGCCGTGACGTTTACCGATAATATTCCGACGGGAAGCACCTTTATCACGGGCAGCTTTACGGTCAACGGAACAGCCGTTCCGGTTGGGAACCCGGCAGCCGGTGTCGCCATCGGCACCATCGCAGCAGGAGCGACGTCAACCGTAACCTTTTCGGTTACAGTCAATAACCTGCCTTCGCCATCCCAGCTTGTGAACACGGCGTCCGCTGCTTTCACTTTTCAGCCGCCTGACGGACGCACAATATCCGGCTCGGCTACATCCAATACGCTTACGGTGCCGGTAACCTTACCGAATGTGTCTGTTGTGAAAAGCTCGAATGTGTCCGATGTTGCCGTTGGGGAAACGCTAACTTACACTTCTGTCGTGACCAACAGCGGAACGGAGGGAATAACCAATGCAGTGCTAACCGATACCCTTCCTGCGGGCACCGCGTTTGTGGCCGGCAGTGTTACCGTAGGAGGAACAGCGGTTGCTTCAGCCAACCCTGCAAGCGGAATCACGCTTGGCAGCTTACTTGCCGGAGGCTCTGTCCCGGTTGCATTTAATGTTACGATTACGTCGCTCCCCTCCCCTTCCCAGCTGTCCAACAGTTCAAAAGTGTCCTATAACTCAGGCACCTTTGTGGGAACTTCCCTATCCAACACGGTTACAACGCCTGTGTATCAACCCGTGATTGCGATCGTAAAAAGCGCGACGACAGCTACAGCTACAGTAGGCAGCACGATCCAATATACGCTGCTGGTCAGCAATACAGGCAATCTTGCCGCTCAAGTCACCTTGACCGATAACATTCCTGCTGGCACGGCCTTTGTCGTGAACAGCGTAACTGTACAGGGCGTATCCTTGCCTGGCGCCTCCCCTGTAACCGGAATCAATACAGGCACTGTCGCAGTAGGAGCAACCATCACGGTGACATTTCAAGTTGTACTGAACTCGCTGCCGACTCCGCCGACGCTCGTAAATACCGCAAACAGTTCCTACACCTATCAGCTGCCTAGCGGACGGAGCTTATCGGGAACCATTTCTTCGAATACGGTAACCATCCAAGCCTCTGCTCCCAATGTCAGTATCGTCAAGTCTGCCAATGTGTCTGTAGCAGCCGTTAATGATGTAGTCACTTACTCGCTAGCGATCTCGAACAACGGAATTGCTGCGGTAAATAATGTCGTTGTCTCCGACAACATTCCTGCCGGTTCCTCGTTTGTAGCAGGCAGCGTTACGCTAAACGGGAACACTCTCGCGAACGCAAATCCGCTAAACGGTATTCAAATTGGGAGTCTTGCCGCTGCAGCCGCTGCTACGATCACCTTCAAAACTCAAATCGTTTCTTTGCCTAATCCTGCTCAACTGATGAACCAGGCAAGTGCGGCTTTTAATTCCGGAACTTTCACCGGAACCTCATTGTCTAATACCCTGACCATTCCCGTCTATCAAGCGATCATTTCCGTGACGAAGAACGCGAGCACCACCAATGCTACCGTTGGTGACACCCTGACCTATTCCTTCACCGTCAGCAATACGGGCAACATCTCTGCCGGAGTGACCCTGACAGACAATATCCCGGACGGAAGCACCTTTGTGGAAAACAGCGTATTGATCAATAACATCCCTTCTCCCGGGATCAGTCCTCTCACAGGCATTCCAGTAGGAAGTGTGCCCAATGGAGCTTCGGCAACTGTCAGCTTTGTCGTTAACGTAACCTCCCTTCCTGCAGCCAGACAATTGGTGAACCAGGCAACGGCCGCGTCGATATTTACGCTTCCCGGAGGCAGGCAAATTAGCGTCAACTCCTCCTCGAATACGATTACCATACCGGTTGCGCTGCCTAACGTCAGCGTAGTCAAGACGGTATCTGCTGGCATAGCCGTTGTGGGTGATATCCTCACATTCACGAATCTCGTGACGAATCGTGGCGCAGCCAATGTGAATAATGTCGTTTTAACAGATGTTCTGCCTTCCAGCTTGTCTTTTATTACCGGAAGCGTAATTGTAAACGGCGCTTCGCGCCCGGCTGCAGTTCCGTCCGCCGGCATTTCAATAGGTACCCTGGCCCCTGGCTCTGCGGCTACCATAACATTCGAGGTGAGGATAACCATGCCGATTCCTTCACAGATCAACAACCAGTCAACAGTGAGCTTTACATCCGGTACGTTTTCGGGATCAGCTTCTTCCAATGTGACGTCTACACCGGTCATTCAGCCGCAAATCTCTTTGGCGAAATCCGCCAGTACCACCAACGCTACCGTGGGTGATTCCGTCACCTATACCATTACGGTCAGCAACACAGGCAACCTGGCCGCAGCCGTCACATTCTTAGATACCATTCCGAACGGAGCCACATTTACGCCTAACAGCGTCATTATCAACGGCTTTCCTTTTCCAGGCGAGTCCCCTGTAACCGGAATCAGCCTGGGCAGCCTTGCCCCGGGCGCAAGCTCGGTCATCACATTCACGATCGTGGTGACGACATTGCCTAATCCGCAGACGATGAGTAACCAAGCAACAGCGAATTATACGTTCACGCCGCCTGACGGCAGAACCCTGTCCGGATCAGCGGTTTCCAACACGGTTACCTTTCAAGTCTCCTCGCCTAACGTCACCGTCGTGAAAGCTTCGCCATCCACAGCCGCTACAGTGGGCGATACGATCGTGTACGGCGTAACCGTTACGAATGCAGGCATTGAAGCGGTGAATAACGTGCAGTTCACAGACCCGATACCTCCCGGAAGCACTTTTGTAACGGGAAGCGTGACGATTAACGGAACACCGGCGCCGTCAGCCAATCCAGCGGTGGGTATTACGCTCGGATCCATTGCTCCAGGCGCTTCCGTGAACATTGCTTTCAGCATACTTGTCACCACCGTGCCTTCGCCTGCACAGCTTAATAATTCAGCGACCGTTTCATTTACGTCGGGAGCCTTTTCAGGATTAGCCAATTCGAATATGGTAACGGTGCCCGTTTATCAACCCGTAATCGCCATCACGAAAAGCGCCAGCACAAACAACGCGACGGTCGGAGATACCGTGAGCTATACGTTTACGATCGTAAATTCAGGCAATTACGGTTCCCAAGTCACCATAACTGACAACATACCGCTAGGCACGGCTTTCGTTCCGAATAGCGTTTTGGTTAACGGTATACCCGCGCCGGGGGCTGATCCAACGACCGGTATGAATGCCGGTGTCGTGAATCCCGGTCAAACGACCATCGTCGTCTTCTCCGTTGTGATCAACACCCTGCCTTCTCCGCAGCAGCTCGTGAATCAGGGAGCCGGAGCCGTCGCATTTACATTGCCTGACGGCAGGACGATTAACAGATCATCCGTTTCGAACATCGTAACCATTCCGGTTTCGTCGCCGAATGTCGCTGTCGTCAAAAGTACAACATCTACTGCCCTTTCCGTAGGTGATACCATCACTTATACTACGACCATGACCAATAACGGCATTGCGGCAGTCAGCAATGTACTCTTTACCGATCCCATACCTGCAGGAAGCGCGTTCGTCACAGGGTCACTAACTATTAACGGGACGGTAAAGCCAGGCGCGAACCCTTCCACCGGAATCATCATCGGTTCGATTGCTCCCGGTGGTGTCGTTACGGTTGCATTTAATGCCTTAGTCACGTCTCTTCCAACGCCCGCTTCGCTCAGTAATCAGGCGTCCGTTAGCTTTACGTCAGGCGCTTTTTCAAGCGTTACCTTCTCCAATACCGTCACAACGCCCGTGTATCAGCCGATCTTCACGGCAGTCAAAAGCGCAAATACCGCTAAAGCAACCGTGGGCGATACGGTTGTATACACGATCAGCATTGCGAACGCCGGAAATTTCGGTGCGGCGGTTACATTGACGGATACCATCCCCTCAGGAACGACGTTTGTGCCTAACAGCGTCCTTCTGAACAATCAGCCGCTCCCCGGCGCCGATCCGTCCGCCGGCATTCCGCTTGGCGTTGTCGCTACAGGCGCGACGGTCATGTTCTCCGTCATCGTCAATTCGTTACCTCCTGCGCAGCAGTTAATTAACCAGGCATCGGCGACATACACGTTCACGCTTCCTGACGGACGTGTCATCAATGGTTCCTTTGCGTCCAATACCGTCACGGTCCCTGTCTCATCGCCAAATGTCACGTTAATCAAAACCAGCACGATGCCGGATGCATCTCTCGGAGATGTCATTCCATATTCGATAACCGTCACCAATAATGGCATCGAGAACGTAACTAACGTCATTTTCTCCGATGCCATTCCGTCCCAGACCACTTTCGTAGCCGGCAGCGTCACCGTGAACGGCACCCCCGTACCCGCGGCGAACCCTGCAAACGGATTTTCATTAGGCACGATTGCGCCTGGAGCGACAACAACCGTGGCTTTTAATGTCACCGTATCGGCTGTGCCGCTCTCCGGCCAGATCGCCAATGCCGCTTCAGTCAGCTTCACATCGGGAGCCTTCTCCGGATCATCGACGTCCAACACCCTTAATTTGAATATTTACCAGGCTGTGATCGGTGCCGTTAAAACTGCAAATACTTCGAACGCGACGATCGGCGATACCATAGTTTATACCGTTGCCCTCACAAACACAGGCAACCTCCCTGCCGTAGCTACCGTCATTGATCCGGTTCCCGCGGGGGCTGTCTTCGTCCCGAACAGCATTCTGGTCAACGGCGTGCCTCAACCGGGTGCAGATCCTTCCACAGGGATCAATGCGGGCACGATTCCGCCGGGTGCCACGGTAACCGTGAGCGTAACAATGCAGGTCACCGTACAGACGCTTCCCGCACAACAGCAGCTGGTCAATCAAGCCACGGTCAACTTCACTTTCCAGCATCCAGACGGACGCATCCTGACCGGCACTTCGCTCTCCAATATATTAACGATCCCGGTTTCATCACCGAACGTATCCGTCGTGAAGAGTACGTCTTCCGTCGATGCAGTCGTCGGCGATACGATTACCTACAGCATTACTTTGACAAATAACGGCATCGAGGCGGTCAACAGCGTCGTTCTCGTTGACCAGGTTCCTGCCGGCTCGGTCTTCGTCACAGGAAGCGTGACCATTGACTCTGTTCCCAAGCCCGCCGCGAATCCGAATACGGGCATTCAAGTAGGATCGCTTGCTGCAGGCGCCTCCTCTACCGTCACGTTCCAGGTGCAGGTTACGGCGATATGAACGAGGACTTCAGATCTGATTTCATTCTGAGAAATCAAACGATGGTTCGATTTCAGATCGGGGATGCCCAAGGTGTCGCTTATTCCAATATCTTAGACACCCCTTGGGTGGGCCCCATCCTTCGTATGGTCAAAGGATTGAGCGAACAGCAAGTGACCTTAAACCAGCCCTTCACGGTCTCTTTTACGATAACGAACGACGGCAATAGAGATGCCCAATTAACCCTTTTCGATACGCTACCGGAAGGATTAGCCTACATTCCTAACAGTACCATCGTTAACGGGGCTCCTCTTCCCGGGGCTGATCCCATCGCAGGCATCGACGTAGGGCCGGTGCACAGCTTATCTTCGGTTCAGGTTGTGTTCCAAGCGATATTGGTCTCCATTCCAGCATCGCTTCAGCTTACCAATACAGGGAGCGCATTCTACTCGTTTCAATCCTTGGAAGGCCGCACCGTCACAGGCACCATCCTATCCAACGAAGTTGTACTGTCGGTTCTGCCCTATTACGTCTCCATCGTGGCTGAAGTGAGCACGAGCCAAACCTTCGCCGGAGACGTCATTATGTATACGCTGACGATTATGAATCTGGGGAATGTTGCTCTCACTAATTTAGTCGTGTTCATCCCGCTGCCCCCAGGGATAATCTTCGTCGCAGGAAGCGTCATGATCGGAGATATTTATTTTCCTTCTATCGGCCCTCAGAACGGAATCCCTGTCGGCACACTGTCTCCGGGAATGTCGATCGTCATCAAGGTTCGTTTGCGTGTAGGCCAAATGACTGGCAGCAATACATTTACCCTGCAGGGTATAGTATCGTACGACATGAACACCGATCCAATCCGTGATCCAGCCAATGAGCTGCTCGTCACTGTGATTCAGCCGGATATAACCATAAGCAAATCCGTCGATAAAAAAAGAGCTTTGCCGGGATGCACCCTTCAATACAGCAGCGTCATTCAGAACGTCGGCGGATTTGCGGTCGAAGCTTCCTTTAAGGATATTTTGCCACCGGAGATTGAATTCGTACCGGGCAGTTTGAAGGTGAATAACCGGAATCATGAGGACGCCAAGCCTCGGGACGGCCTCTTTCTAGGGACAATCAGACCCGGCATGAATGCTGAAGTTACTTTTGAGGCTTTCGTCTGCAAAATTACCGGCTGCGATCCCGTTTCGGCTAACAATCAAGCAGCGGCTCCGTTTACATTCCGGCTGCCTGATGGTCGCGTCGTGCAGCAAACCAGCTTATCGGAGCATGCTTCCGTAGAAGTTTTTGCGCCTGATATTCAAATCACCGCCATTCCGGCACATTATGTTGTAGAGCCTGGGGAAACGCTGTCCTTTCACATTACCGTAACGAATCAAGGCTCTTGGGCGGCTGAGGTGAAAATGCTGGGCTGGATACAGAATAAACCGGTCTTCAACCAAGGAACCGTCACCATGAACGAACATCCCGTTACATTCAATCATGGCTTTGAGCTTGGGAGCTTAAGCCCTTCACAAAGCATCGTCATTGTTTACACGACTAGGGTCGGTACCGATCTGCATCATAACACTGAGGAGGTTACAGGCAGCTTTCTGTTTGCATTTCACTCGGTGATGGATGACTGCACATATGACGGCGAAGCCGATTCCGCCAACCTAACCATCTTCGTCGATGCCGGAGAGGAATAAACCAACAAAAAAACAGTGGCTGTGCTGCGGAAGCTCTCCGCATACAGCCACTGTTTTATGTTTGATTTATGTTTACTATGCTCTATATTGCTTCAGAAACTGCACCGCTTTTGAAATATCCGCCTCCGGGTCTTCCCCGACCTCACGTTCGATCGTCAAATACCCTGTGTAGCCGATGTCCTTCAGCGCATTCAAGTAAGCTGTCCAGTTCACGCTGCCCTCGCCAAGAGGTACCTCGGCAAAATATTGCCCTTCTCCCGGAACAAACGTATTGTTCTCGTTAGCCGGTGCCTCGTAACCAAGGGACTCATAGATATAATGAGCCGGTACTTCGCGCAGACGGACTCCATCCTTCGCATGCGTGTGAACGATATAATCTTTCAGGTTACACACGCCCTGAGCGGGATCATCACCGGTGACCATGACCATATTGGCCGGGTCAAAGTTGACCGACACGCCTTTGGAGCCGAGTCCATCCAGGAACTCCTTCAAACGCGCCGACGGCTCAGGACCGGTCTCGATCGCGAAGAAAGCATTCATGCTCGTCGCATACGAAGCCAACTCCTCGCAGGCATCATGCATCGTTTGATAGATTTCGCTATTTGTATCTTCCGGAACGATTCCGATATGCGTTGTGACAACCGGCGTGCCGAGTTCGACGGCCAGATCCAGGATACGCTTGGATTTCTCGATCTTTTCGGCATTGACGCTCTTGTCTTGAAATCCGTATCCGCCAAGATCGCCGACGAGAGCCGAAATTTCCAGGCCCAGTGAAGCGATATATTCCTTCAGCTCTTTCCGCTGCGCCGCAGACAGGTTTGCCGGGTCCATTTCGCCGCTTACCGCGTAAATCTGTACGCCGTCCGCCCCTACCTTCTTCGCGCGCTGCAACCCTTCTCTGACGCCTACACGAAAGCTGTCTACAATGACACCGATTTTATTGTTCATGATCGCTGCTCCTCTCATTCCTTTTTAAACTTCGTCCCAAATGCGTTTTACATTTTCCATTCCGATCCGTGTTCCCTGGTAAGCATCTTCCATGCCTTCGAATTCGATCGATAAATACCCGTCAAAGCCGGATGCCTTAACCGCACGGATCGATTCGCGGAGATTAATGTCGCCGTGACCTGCGATCGCGCCTCTCAAATAGTTGCCGCTCGCGGTTTTGAACCAGCCTTCTCCGGGATTTTGCGAAGCATGGCGAAGATAGAAATCTTTAATGTGCACGATGGATGCAAACGGAAGGTTTTTCTGGACGGCCACGACCGGATCTTCATCGACACACATGAAGTTGCCTACATCCAGCGTCGTTTTGAAATTCGGGCGATCTACCGCCTGCACCAGCGTTTGAACGCGGTCGCTTGCCTGAATGTAATATCCATGGTTCTCCACGCTGGTCGTAATGCCGTATTGGGCTGCATAATCGGCAACCTGACGGCAGGCATCGGCCAGACGTTCCACCTCGCTATTGAACTGCTTGATGGATGTATCCTTACGTCCGGCCACATCATGGCGCATGAGCTTCACGCCAAGGCGTGCGGCAATATCCACTTCTTTTTTGACGCGTTCGATTTCTCGGGCTACTTCTTCTTCGCTGTCCACGCCGAAATTGGCGTAGATGGCATAATTGGAAATGTCGATGCCCACTTCTTTCGCTTTAGCCACGATTTGATCCACCAGCTCCGGGTTGTCCGTGAGGGTATAGCCGATAGGTACGATTTCCACATGCTCCCCGCCCATTTCGGCGATTTTGTCAATGGCGTCCAGCACCGTGATTTCTCCGGAATGAATCGGACGGTATAGGCTGTATGTGCTTACTCCGACTTTCATAGCTGAATCTCCACTCCTTTTTCTGCGGATTCGTAAATGGCCGTCAGCATCTTCATCAGCTCCAGACCATCTTCGACAGGGCTGATCGGCTCTCTGTTATGTTGAACGTTAAGGATGAACTGATCGATTTCATTTTGGAAGGCCGCCGCGAAATTGAAGCCTTTGTTGTCGATTTGCGGCTCAATGTTGATCATGACGTCATTCTTTTCGGTGACGATGAGCAGCGCCGGATCGATCTCGAAACCGCCTTTGGTGCCGAAAATTTTGACGGCTGTCTCGTCCTTTTTCGCATGCAGCGAGAAGCTGACGTCGACCATAAGCGATGCGCCGTTTTCGAAACGGATCAACGCGTTGGCGAGGTCTTCGACCGTGTTTTTACTGGCATCGTAATCAGCCGCTTTATAGAAGGACAGATGCTTGACGTTCGAACGGTTGCCGAGCTTGTGGTACACGTTGCCGGAAACCGATTTGACTTTCGGTCTGCCGAGCATGTACCAGCAAAGGTCGATGACGTGAACGCCGATATCGATCAGCGGTCCGCCGCCGGAGCGTTCTTTATCCGCAAACCAGCCGCCGGGATTGCCTAAACGGCGAAGGATCGAAGCTTTGGCGTAGTACAGCTCGCCGAACTCATCCTTTTCAATAAAGCTTTGCAAAAGGTCGATATTAGGGTCATAGCGACGCACAAAACCAACCTGCAGCAGCTTGTCGCTGTTACGAACGGTTTGCTGAATATGTAAGGCTTCCTCCACGCTGCGGCACAGCGGTTTTTCGACCAGCACGTGTTTGCCGGCTTTGATCGCTGCGATACTGATCTCGGCATGCGTGTTATTCCAGGTACAGATGCTGACGGCATCGATGTCCGGGTTCGCAAGCAGTTCATTGTAATCGGTATATGTTTGCTGAGCGCCGTATTTCTGGGCAGCAGCCTTGGCTCTCTCTTCCTTCAAGTCGCAAATCGCCACGATCTCTGCGTTCGGGTTGTTCTGATACGAATTCATATGGGATTCTGAAATGGAACCTGCGCCGATCACGCCTACTCTGATTTTGCTCATTCGTATTCAACTCTCCTTTTGAGTCATCCTTTTGTGTTTCTTCATCTTGAATTATAATATGTATACGAAAGTCTGCCATGAAGAGCCTTGCTCATTATTTATACAATTGTGCGATTTAGAGGTGACAGTTATGGAAAGACCCCTTTCCCTCCAGGAACCAATGGATATGCCGAACCGATTCTTTCCGATCAAGGTCCATTACTGCACGTCGGATGAATACGGTAAGACGTTATTTAACCACCATTGGCATAACCACATTGAATTTTTATATTTCACGAAAGGCTCCGCCATGATCGAGCTGAACTCCGTGCCCTACGAAGTATCCGAGGGCGATCTGGTCGTGGTCAACAGCAATGATCTGCACTATGGAGTCAGCCTGTGCGACGATTTGGTGTATTATGCGATGATTGTCGACATCAAGCTCCTGCATAGCCACTCCGTCGATGCCATCGAAACCAAATTCATTACCCCGATCACGCAAAACCGGATCTTGTTTGCCAGCAAAATTTCGGGCGATACAGACATCGTCAGCTGCATTTCTTCGCTCATCCATGAGCTGAGCCAGCGCGAGCTCGGTTACGAGCTGTCGATCAAATCGTATTTGTACCGCATTATCACGATATTGCTGCGCAACTATGGAACGAACAAGATGTCTACCGAGGATGACCAGCTGCGCCTCAAAAATCTGGAGCGGTTCACGCCTGTTTTTCAGCATATCGAGGATCATTACCATGAGGATCTGACCGTCGATCAGTTGTCCGGCCTGGCCGGATTAAGCCGGTTTCATTTCAGCCGATTGTTCAAGGAGCTCACCGGACGGACCGTCATGGATTATATCAATACGCTCCGCATCAACAAATCGGAGTATTTGCTGCGCAACTCGAGGATGAATATCTCGGAAATCGCTTTATCTACCGGATTCAGAGATATCTATTATTTCAGCCGCTCCTTTAAGAAGTATAAGCATATATCTCCGTCGGAATTGCGTAAAAGCTTTAATGCATAGCTGAGATTGGCCCCTTTTGTCGACCAGAAAAAAAGATTGTCGAGTTGAAATTGGTATTTTTCATAGTCAATCTCCTTTTTTCTGGGTATAATAATTCTGGTTGTTAGATATCTTTTATACATAAAGTATGTAATTTGAGGAGGAACAGACCTTTGGATCCATATTCATCGGGACAACATTTTAACCAGCATCAGCAAATGCCGCCTATGCAGCCGCCAAAGACAAACGGCAAAGCCGTCGGAGCGCTCGTTCTCGGCATTCTTAGCCTCATTATTCCTTATGTGGGCTTCATTCTCGGCATCATCGCGATTATCCTTGCCAGCCTTGCCTTTAAGGAAATCAAGAGAAGAAACGAAGGCGGACGCGGACTGGCCATTGGCGGTTTGGTATGCGGCATCTGCGGAACGGCATTATACGGCATCATCATCTTCATTGTCGTGATCGCCCTGATCTTTTACGGTGCTGCCGTAAGCGATACCTCATATGGTTTCCTTTCCTTGATTTCGGATTGGAAAACCGCTTAATGACTCTCAGCATTCCCCAACCATAGTTAAAAGGATTGAAGCCTTCCGCTTCAATCCTTTTTCTTTGCCCGGTAAAAATGAAAAAACCGGCGCCGCCTCTTCCGAGGCTGCTGCCGGCATTTCATCAATCCAATGTATGTGAGGGTTATTCCGTAATGATGCCGTGTACAAGTACAGGTGCTTCGGCATGATCGGCGATGCGGATGTTCTCATAGATTTTATTCATGACATCATCCACATTTTCGCGGTTCGCATGAATTGTCACAAGCGATTCGCCTTTTTTCACGGAATCACCGATTTTTTTGTTGAGCATAAGGCCTACGGCCAAATCGATTTCCGATTCTTTGGTTGCGCGTCCGGCACCCAGCCACATGGCAGCCGTACCGATTTCGTCCGCCACGATTTCAGCAACGACGCCGTCTTCCTTCGCAGGAACCTCAATCAGGTACTTCGCTTGAGGCAATTTCTCCGGATGATCCACCACGTCAGGATCTCCGCCCTGATTTTGGATGAATTCCTTGAATTTCTCGAGCGCCTTGCCATTGCGGATGACTTCTTTCAGCATGTCCTCCGCTTCTTCAAGCGAGCTTGCCTTGTTCGCCAGGAATACCATTTGGCGTCCGAGCGCGAAGCACAGCTCTTCCAGATCTTTGGGTCCCTCGCCTTTCAGCGTGTCGATCGCTTCTTTGACTTCCAGGGAGTTGCCGATCGCAAGACCCAGAGGCTGGCTCATATCGGAAATAACGGCCATCGTTTTACGGCCAACGTTGTTGCCGATGCTCACCATGGCATGCGCCAATTCTTTGGCATCGTCTACGGTTTTCATGAATGCGCCTGCGCCTGTTTTCACGTCGAGTACGATCGCGTCGGAACCCGCAGCGATTTTCTTACTCATGATGGAGCTGGCAATCAGGGAGATCGAATCGACCGTGCCCGTCACGTCGCGGAGTGCGTAGAGCTTCTTATCCGCAGGGGTCAGGTTGCCGGTTTGTCCGATAACCGCGATTTTATGTTTGTTCACCAGGTTCACGAACTCTTCGCGTTCGATTTCGACGTGGAAACCATCGATGGATTCCAGCTTGTCGATCGTACCGCCGGTGTGTCCGAGGCCGCGTCCCGACATTTTCGCTACCGGAATGTCGAGCGCCGCCACCAGTGGTGCAAGCACCAAGGTCGTCGTATCGCCTACGCCGCCCGTGGAGTGCTTATCGACCTTCACGCCTTCGATTTCGGACAAATCAATGGTATCGCCAGAGTTCACGATCGCCATCGTCAAGTCCGCGCGCTCACGCTGCGTCATGTCTTTGAAGAAAATTGCCATAGCCAAGGCACTGACCTGGTAATCCGGAATATCTCCCTTTGTATAGCCTTCTATGATGAAATTGATTTCTTCTGTTGTCAATTCTCCGCCGTCACGTTTCTTTTCAATCAAGTCGACCATTCTCATGGATGCAATGCCTCACTTTCAATAGTTAAGGATATGAATAATTACAATGCGATCGCGGTTTCCAGAGCCACTTCCATCATCTCATTGAACGTGGTTTGACGTTCTTCCGCGCTTGTCTCTTCCCCTGTCAGCAGGTGGTCGCTCACCGTCAGCAGCGTCAGCGCGTTTACGCCGAATTTCGCCGCCAAGGTGTACAGTGCCGTTGTTTCCATTTCGATGCCCAAAATGCCGTGCTGCATCAATTTCTCAACGACCGATTTGTCGTCGCGATAGAAAATGTCGGAGCTGAACACGTTGCCGACATGCAGCTTGAGGCCTTTTTCCACGCCTTTCTCATAAGCGGTCTTCAAGAGCTGGAAGCTGGCGATCGGCGAGAAGTCGTAGCCGCCGAAATAATGGCGGTTTGCGCCGGAATCCGTGCAGGATGCCTGGGCCAGAATCACGTCGCGCACATGCACGTCCTGCTGCATGCCGCCGCATGTGCCGACGCGCATCAGGTTCTTCACGCCGTATTGGCTGATCAGTTCATTCACGTAAATGCTGATCGACGGAATGCCCATCCCGGTACCCTGAACGGAAATGCGTTTGCCTTTGTAGGTACCCGTGAATCCGAGCATGCCTCTGACTTCGTTATAGCAGGTAACGTCCTGCAAATAAGTTTCTGCAATGTACTTCGCCCGCAGCGGATCCCCTGGTAATAAAATCGTTTCCGCGATATCTCCGGCTTTAGCTCCAATATGAGTGCTCATTGAATGTCCTCCTGACAGGTATTGGGATGAATAGTATTCTTTATTTCAAGTCTTTAAGGAAGCTTGTGCCGTATTCCGGCATTTTCACGCCGAAGTTCTCAGCCACCGTTGCGCCGAGGTCGGCGAATGTTTTGCGCAGCGCAAGCTCGCTGCCGCCGTTTTTGAACCGCGGTGAATACACGAGCAGCGGCACATATTCGCGAGTGTGATCGGTTCCGCGGTAAGTCGGATCATTGCCGTGGTCGGCTGTAATGATCAGAAGATCTTCATCCGTCATTTTACCCAATAATTCAGGCAGGCGCGCATCATAGTCTTCCAATGCCTGCGCATATCCTTGCGGATCGCGGCGATGGCCGTACAGGGCATCAAAATCAACCAGATTCAGGAAGCTGAGACCTGTGAAATCCTCATCCATGGTGGCAATGATCTTGTCCATTCCATCCATATTGGACGTGGTACGGATCGCCTTCGTGACGCCTTCTCCGTCATAAATATCGGAAATCTTGCCGATGGCGATCACATCGAAGTTAGCATCCTTCAGCTCACTCATAACCGTGCGGTTAAAAGGCTTAAGCGCATAGTCATGACGGTTCGGCGTGCGTTTGAAAGCTCCTGGCTCGCCTACATATGGACGGGCAATAATACGTCCCAGCATGTACGGATCCTCCAGGGTGATTTCGCGGCAGAATTCGCAAATTTCATACAGCTCTTTCAGTGGAATAATATCTTCATGAGCTGCGATCTGCAGTACGGAATCTGCGGATGTATAAACGATCAGAGCGCCTGTCTTCATTTGCTCTTCGCCCAGTTCATCAAGAATTTCCGTTCCGCTCGCCGGCTTGTTGCCGATAACCTTCCGGCCGGTTTTTTCCTCGATGCGCTGAATGAGCTCATCCGGGAATCCATCCGGAAACACCCGGAACGGTGTATCGATGTACAGGCCCATAATTTCCCAGTGGCCAGTCATCGTATCCTTGCCTGCGGATTTCTCCTGCATTTTGGTATAGTAGGCAAGCGGCTTGTCCGCCTTTTCAATGCCTTGGATTTCACGGATGTTGGAAAGCCCGAGCTTGCCCATGTTCGGCATGTTCAGACCGCCGCGTTCTCTGGCGATATGTCCGAATGTATCCACATCAAAATCATCGAACTGGGCAGCGTCCGGCGCTTCGCCGATGCCAACCGAGTCCATTACTATCAAGTGTACACGTTTAAATTCTGCCATGTTTAATCACTCCTCCGTTTTAGAGTATAACTCATGCAAAGCGATTATAAAAACACACCGGCAATCGTAGCGGACAGCACGCTGACCAGCGTCGCGCCGTAGAGCAATTTAAGACCGAAGCGAGCGACGACATTGCCCTGCTTCTCATGCAAGCCCTTCACAGCACCGGCGATAATGCCGATGGAAGAGAAGTTCGCGAACGACACGAGGAAGATCGAGACGATTCCCGTTGCGCGAGGAGACAACGCATGTTTACCCAAATCCAGCATGGCGACGAACTCGTTGGATACCATTTTCGTTGCCATAATGCTGCCCGCGTTCACGGCTTCCTTCCAAGGCACGCCCATAACGAACGCAAACGGCGCAAAGACGTAACCGAGCAATTGCTGGAACGAGATACCGAAAATCCCGCTGAAAATTCCGTTGATCATGGCGATCAGAGCGACGAAACCGATCAGCATCGCTGCGACCGTAATCGCTACTTTGAAACCGTCCATGATGTACTCGCCGAGCATTTCGAAGAACGACTGCTTCTCCTGTTCCTCCTGCACCTCGAGCTTATCTTCTTCCGGGGTGACTTTGTACGGGTTCAGGATCGAAGCAATGATGAAACCGCCGAACAAGTTCAGTACCAGCGCGGTCACAACGTATTTTGGATCAATCATGGTCATGTATGCGCCAACGATGGACATCGATACGGTGGACATCGCCGATGCGCAAAGCGTATAGAGACGGTGCTTCGGCAGCAGGCCGATTTGTTTTTTAATGGAAATGAACACTTCGGATTGGCCCAAGATGGCAGAAGCGACGGCGTTGTAAGATTCAAGCTTGCCCATGCCGTTAATCTTGCTGAGTACCAGGCCGATAAACCGAATGATCAACGGGAGTACCTTGATGTACTGCAGAATCCCGATCAAGGCCGAAATGAAAATGATCGGCAGGAGCACGTTCAGGAAGAACGGAGCCTGTCCCTCGTTTGCAATGCCGCCAAAGACGAAGTTGATGCCCTCGGAAGCATAGGTGAGCAAATTCGTAAATATATCAGAGAAGCCTTGGATCAAAACCGTACCGACAACCGTATTCAGCAAAAAGAATGCCAGAATGAGCTGCAGGACGATCATGATGAGGATCGGGCGATAACGAATACCGCGTTTGTTATTGCTGGCCACAAATGACAATGCAAACACCACGAGTAAACCTAATATCGCAATTAAAAATTTCATGGTTGTCTCCCCAGTTGTAAGTGTATTGAAAATCTTTCATGAAGCGCTTTCAATGTTCTCATAAAAAAGCGGAATCGCATTGATGGGTCATCCGCTATGGTTCACTTGAATAATTGGCAATCGGGCTCTTAGTAAGAAGCTGTCGACTGGCCGCCTTCCATAATCTTCACGCCGGAGCTTGCGCCGATTCTTGTCGCGCCTGCTTCGATCATTTGGTTCATGTCTTCAAGGCTGCGTACGCCGCCGGAAGCTTTCACGCCGACATTCGGCCCTACGGTTTGACGCATCAGGCGAACATCTTCAGGTGTAGCGCCGCCCGTGGAGAATCCGGTAGACGTTTTGACGAAATCGGCACCGGCTTTAACCGACAAACGGCTGGCACGTTCCTTCTCTTCGTCCGTCAGCAGGCAGGTTTCGATAATGACCTTAACGAGCGCTTTGCCTTTAGCCGCATCCACGACAGCTTTGATATCACTTTCCACGAAATCATCCTGCTTGTCTTTCAGCGCGCCGATGTTGATCACCATATCCACCTCGGTGGCTCCATTTTCGATAGCGTTGTTCGCTTCAAAGGCTTTGACCGCGGAGGTCGTTGCTCCCAGAGGAAAACCAATTACGGTGCATACCTTCACTTGGGTGCCTTGCAATTGTTCAGCCGCGTATTTCACCCATGTCGGGTTTACGCAAACGGAAGCAAATCCGTATTTTTTCGCTTCTTCCGTCAGTTTGGCAATTTCTTTTTGGCTAGCGTCTGCACGCAGCAGTGTATGATCGATCATACCCGCAAGATTTGTCATCATGTCATCTCCTTCTCAAAATCAGTTACCCTTTATTTATCCAATTTTCATGAAATGAAAAGGTTTGGATTGCATCTGCTGTAAGCCCGAATCCGTTTCGGCTCCAGTCTATTCTTGCCGATGCAGGATTATCATATCACTCACTTGAACATATGTAAACATCGTATTGAAATTATGTTCATGAACGATTTGTGAAGGTCTGATTGATCTATTTTGCACAAAAAAAATCTGCCATATGTGCCTATGACAGATTTTTCTAATTCACACCAAAAGAGCCTGTGCCGTGAACTGGTCCGTAACCAACGTGTTGGCGTACTTGCCTGCAAGAGCCGCCTGAATCGCCTCCACCTTGCGCTGACCGCCGGCCACAAGAATCGACTTCTCCTTCAAGCGCAGCTCGGACAGGTCGATGCCGACGGTGCGGTTATTGATTTCCTCGCTGCAAATGTTCCCGTCCTTATCGAAGAACCTGGAGCAGATATCGCCCGCTCCGTTCTTCTTCAGAAGCTTCTGTTCTTCCTCGTTGAAATACCCCAGCCGGAATAAGAGCGCATCCTCCTTGACGGTACCTACGGTGAATACGGCAATGTTAGCCTGCTTCCCGAGCTCAATAATCCGGTTGATATGCCTGTCCTCTTCGACGATGCGCTTGAGGGCGATGTTATCGAAAATTACCGGCAGCGGCAGGTACCTGGCAACGGTCTGAAAAGCTTCAGCGAATAAATTCACCGTTTCCGCGGCATACGTGTTGACATGAGAGTGGCTGACGCCGCCCTTCAGCTGAACGACCTCCACGCCCTTCACGCTTTTATGCTGCAGCTGCTGCGCTACGGCATGCATCGTCGTTCCCCAGGTCACGCCAATAATATCTTTATCTTGAATCGTCTCATGGAGGTATTCCGCCGTCTGTTTGGCGATATGTTTTTTGATTTCCTCATACGTATTGAGCGGCGAATAACAGACCAGAACCGTATCGAGTCCATATCGATGCTGCAGCTCCTGCGATAACAGGTTTAAATCTTCGCTAGGATCGACGATGTCGATCCGGACATACCCTTGCTCCTTGGCAAATTGCAGCAGCCTGGATACCGTCGGCCGGGAAACACCCAGGCGTGCGGCAATATCCTGCTGGCTGAAGTCCGACTGGTAATAGAGTCTGGCCGCCTCAATCGATAATTTTTGCTTTTCAATGTCCATCTTTTTCACCCGTCTCTATGTCTATAATCGGTACTTATGAGGCTCGTTGATATGAAATTATGATCCATTTCGGCACCGTGAGCAATCTTTGCTTTTTCCGGCGCGCTTTATTTGATAAGATAGGAACTGCGGAATTTTCCGCCCATGTACAGTATATAACATAAACGAACGCTGAAAACGGATCTTTTCCGCTATTTTCTTAAAAATCGCCGTTTCGTTGCCGCCGGTTTTCAGCCTGGATAGAAAGCGAGCCGATCATGGATAATACATATTCTCCCTATTTTAAATTCGACCGGTCCTTTTGGGCCCTGTCACGTGACCTCCCCACGCTCTCTTTGTCAGAAGAAGAATTCGAGAAGCTCAAGGGGCTCAACGAAAAAATTGCCATCGAGGAAGTGGCGGATGTCTATCTCCCGCTTGCACGGCTCCTGCATTTGTATGTTACCGCTTACCATCATCTTCAGTCCAAAATGAATTCGTTTCTCAGCCTGCCGGCGCCTAAAGCCCCTTTTATCATCGGGATCGCCGGTAGCGTTGCCGTGGGCAAAAGCACCACCGCGAGGCTGCTGCAAAACCTGCTGTCCCGCTGGAACGAGCATGCGAAGGTCGATCTGGTAACGACCGACGGCTTTTTGTATCCGAACCGGGTGCTGGAGGCCAAGGGCATCATGAATAAAAAAGGCTTCCCGGAAAGCTATGACATTAACAAGCTGATGCATTTTATCAGCAGCATTAAATCGGGTGAGCCCGCCCTCGAAGTGCCCGTGTATTCGCATCTGGCCTACGATATTCTGGATGATCAGACCCTGATCGTGGACCAGCCGGACATATTGATTCTGGAGGGAATCAACGTGCTGCAGGTCAACACGCAGGAGCCTTTTTTCGTCAGCGATTTCTTTGATTTTTCCATCTATATCGATGCGGATGAGGACAATATCCGTGACTGGTATATTGAGAGATTCCAAATGCTGCGGGATACGGCGTTCCAGAATCCGCGTTCCTATTTCCACAAATACGCTTCGCTCACGGAGACCGAAGCCAATGACACCGCGTCACGGATTTGGCGGGATATCAACGCGATGAACCTTCATGAGAATATTATGCCGACCAAAGAGCGTGCCAAACTCATCATCAAAAAAGGCAACAATCATATGATTGAGCATGTCCTGCTCCGAAAATAACTGACGGGTACGTTTCCGCGTCTGGCCTTCACGAAGAGCGAAGCCAGCGCGGAACCCACCAGTTCATATGTCCAAGCAGCTTCATGAGCGACGGGACGAGAAGCAGCCGTATCAGCGTTGCATCGATGAACACCGCCGCTGCAATGCCGACGCCAAGCTGTTTAACCCCTTCCACTTCCCCAAAAGCGAAAGGCAGCGTTACCGCGATCATAATCGCCGCAGCTGAAGAGATCAACTTCCCCGTAGCCCCCAGGCCTCGACTGATTGCCATCTCCGGATTGCCGGTTTCCTTGAATGCCTCCGACATCCGCGACAACAAAAACACCCCGTAATCCATACTGACGCCAAATACCAGACCATATACAAAAACCGGAATCATGATTGCGATAAATCCGGGTGGAAATCCGGTAATTCCTTCCTGAAAAATCAGTACCAATACACCGAAAGAAGCGGCAATGCTCAGCATATTCATGACCATGGCCTTCAAGGGAATCAAGATGGACCGAAATGCGATGAACAGCACGATGAAATTGGTTGCACCTATGAAAGCCAGCATGCGCGGCAAAGCCGAAGATATAGCATCATGGATTTCCTGCTCTGATTTGGCTTGCCCGCCTAGCAGCAGGTGAAGTCCGGTTTGATTGGCCTCTTGCTCGGTTTCTCTCAGCCAGCGATTCACCTGTACAGAGCCTGCCTCCCCTTTCAGCGTGACCTTCAGAACAGCCAGACTGCCCTTTTTACCTTGTACGTCTGTTGCAGAACCGGCATCACCAGATTGCAACGGCTTCACGCTCGCCACCATGGGATCCTTATTCATTCTGGAAAGCCAAATATACGCTTCCTCCCGCTCTTTCTTCGAAAAATCGTTTCCGGCAGGCTGAAGCACAAGCAGCGTTTCCGAAGTCCCGCTTATTTGAAAATGTGTCCGAATCGTCTCGTCGGCTTGCCTCGATTCATAGGTATCCGGAATGGAGCCTGCATCCGGCACGCTGGTCGTTAAGCGGAGGGCAGGAATTAACAACAATGCGATCAATGTTCCTCCTGTCAGCAGCATCCGGACGGGTCTTCGCATCACCACGCCCGCCCAGGTTGCCCATAAGGAATAACTCCGGCTGATGAACATCCCCCGGGTTCGGTCGGTTTTCAGCCATGAAGCCGCCGTAACCAGAAGTGCAGGCACTAAACTCAGGTTGATGACAGCCGCCAATACGACAACGATCATCGCAGCCAGCGCAGAGCTTTCAAACATGGGCACAGGGATGAAGGCTACAGCGGCTAAACCGCACAAGACGCATACAACGGAAAAAAAGACCGCCCTTCCTGATGTAAGCATCGTCGCACGAAGTGCCGCGTCCCGGCTGCCTTTGCTGATCTCTTCACGGAAACGGCTGGTCAGAATAAATGCAAAATCCAAGCTGAGCGCAAGGCCTGTCATGGGGATGACGTTCAGGATGAAGTTGGATAACTCAAGATCATACGTCCTTCCGATGACGGCCATGATTCCCATGGCAGCTGAAACTGTCAGCAGTCCCGTCAGTATGGGAATGAACGCGTAGGTCACCCCTCCAAAAGAGATCAACAAAATGATAAAAGCGATCGGGATGCCGATGCGCTCCACCGTTTTAAAATCCTGCATGCTTGCCCGGTTTACGTCCGCTTGCACGATGCTTTTCCCCGTCAAGCGAATCGTGACGCCGCTCACTTCGGGCAGCTGACTGCGGATTTGACGAATGATCCGTTCCTGTTGACCCGCAGGTTCAGCCAAGCCAAGGACCGCGTAAGCAGCGCTGGCAAGGATCAGATCCTGATGATCCAAGGGGGAATGCAAGGATTCCAATCCCTTTAATTCCTTTATAGGCTTCAAGGTGGCTTCAATCACGGACATGAACTCGGATAAAGTAACGGAATTCTGGCGCTCGAACACGACGAACACGGGATCCTCCGGCAACCCCAAACGCTCGTTCATGAGCTGTTGAACCTTGGCGTAAGAACCCTCTGTTTCTAAACCCGGTCCCTTGACGACAGAAGGCAGTTGCGATGAAAATGAACCGAAGAAAATAAAAAACGCCGTCCAGCATGCCAACATCACACCCGGATGGCGAAGAATCCAATAGGCAAGCAACCTATAGACCATAGCAAATCTTCCCCTTACAAAAGCGATGTTTTTCCGTGCAGCCGGGTTGCTTGAACCATATATCCGGCAAGCCGCGGAAACATCCTTGTTCCAGCCGTCCAAATGCGGGGAACGACAGGCATGCTCCCGAGCGTTTGTAGAATCTTCCCCCATCTTAAAATGGCCGCGTATTCCTTGCTGATGCTGGAACGGTACGCTTCCTGCCAGGCTTCCAGGCTGATTTCACCCCGAAGAAAGCGGTCACCATACCAAGCGCAAAGCTTCGCGGATCGCAGCGCAGCGGACATGCCGTCACCAAACAACGGCGGGATCATGGATCCGGCATCGCCAACCTGCGGAACGATGCTCCACGCTGACGGCTTATCGGACAAATGCACGGGTGCAGCCGACACCTGCGTATCGGTCAGGAGAATGCCGGATCTTAGCCTGTGCGCCAGCAACTCGTTTTCTCCCGCCGCAGAGAGAAGCAGCTCGAATACAGAGCTTCCTTTGCCTCTCGCCTGATCCAGAGGCACGAGTGCCGCAACATTGACTTTACCATCTTCGATGGGTGCAAGTCCGACATAGCCCCCACGGATAAAGTAGAGCTCAACCGTGTTGTCCAGATGAATGCCATGGAAATGGGCTTTCAGCCCGATATATGACCTTATCCCTTTCTTATCGGCCGCAGGGCTTTGACCGGCCAGCTCCAGGCGGGGATGCGCTCCCCAGGCTGCATAAGCGGATCGTGCAAGCAGAACTTCAGAGGTTCCGTTCTTTCTTATTCCGATTCGAAAGCCCTTTCTCTCGGCAGCAATGCTGGATACGGACGTTTCCGTCAGCACCTTGGCCCCCGCAGCTTCCGCGGCTTGCAGCATGATCGAATCCATGGCATGTCTGCTCAGCCCCCAAGCCGGTTCTTCGAGATCCGCCTCCACCATACCCCCATGCCGGAAAATGAGACGGGTTTTCGTGATGCGTTCCGGTCCAAGCATCTCCAGGCGCTCCAGCACCCCCAGCTCCCTGAACATCATCTTCGTTTCCGGCGACAAAAACTCGCCGCAGGCTTTATGCCTAGGAAAGCTCTGCCGCTCGAGCAGCAGGGTTTTCCATCCGAAGGCTGATAGCCGGATAGCCAGACTGCTTCCGGCGAGGCCGCCACCGATGACAACTGCGTCCGGCATCCGAAATCCTCCCCTTTGACGGCATCCAGTGCCGATTATTCCTTGCTCACGATGACACGATAGCGAAACAGCGGCTTCCACGCATAATCGAGGTCATATCCGCTTCGTTCCAGCATCGTCTGCTTCAATCGCTGCCAGTCCTCTGCTTGAAAGCCTTTAGCGACGGACAACGGTCCGTCATGCCGGATATAACGGTTAGTGGAAACAAGGCGGGCCATTAACCATACAGCCGACCAGGATATCCAGTGCCGATGGATGTCACTGACCACGATGCCGTACCGGCAGCATTTTATCATTTGACACATAACATCCGGCAGCAATTCATCGCTGAAATGATGCAGAAACTGCGAGGAAACCACAACATCAGCGGCCTGTTCCTCAATATCGAAAAGATTGCAGCGCAGCGCACGGACTCGGGGTTCATCCTTGAAAATCAGCCGGGCTTCCGCGCACGCCTCTTCCGTCATATCCACCAGCGTGAGACGAAGCTTGATTTCATTTCGATCCGCCCAGCGCAGGATCTGCCGGTTGATTTCTCCGGAGCCTGCCCCGATGTCCATCACATGAAGCTCCTTCGGCCTTCCGGTCCTGAGCCATAATCGATGAATCCCGGAAACCACCGGTCCTGCCGCCCCGAAAATCCGGTTTAACCTGCGGAGGTGACGCAGCGCCTCCGTCAGTTCGTCTCCGCCTGTACTGAAATCATCCATGTACTCTTCTTTCACGGAACGCATGCCGAGCTGTCTAAACATATGCCGCTTTTTCCTTATCTGCCATTGGATCATTTGAGATCGATTGAACGTAAGAGAAGCAGAGAAGTTCAGCCGTGAGACCCGGTCCAAAAGCGAGGGAAATCCCTTCCGCATACGATATCCCTTGGTCGATCAGGTTTTCCCGCATCCGTTTCAAGACGAACAGAATCGTTGCGGAGGATAGGTTTCCGAATTCCTTCAAAATGCTGCGGCTGTACGATACCTGGTCATCACCCAGTCCAAAAATATCCTGCACGGCATCGACAATGCCTCTGCCCCCGGGATGAATAGCCCATAGAAACGGCAGACTCTCTTGCCCGATGAGATGGCCAACCTCCTCGCCCACGAAGGATTTGAGTAATTTGGGAATCGCCGGCGACAAATACAGATCAAATCCGTGATCGCCTACCCTCCAGATCATCTCGGCATCGGAGTCGGGTACGAGCACGGCATGTCCGTCACCCAATTGAAATACATGCTTTTGCCCGGGTGAAACCTTGCTGATAATGCATGCGGAAGCCCCGTCACCGAAAAACGATGCTCCGAACAGCGCTTCCCTGGAGGCGGGCGGCTGAAAATGTATCGTACAGAGCTCTACACATACGACAAGCACATGATGTGAATCAGCACTTTCCACCAGGCTTTTAGCCAGCTGCACCGCCTTAAGGCCGGCGTGACAGCCTTGGAAGGTTAGCGGGATACGGTTTATACGTGGAGACAACCCCAAATCTTTTATTAATATGGAATCTAAGCCGGGAAGAAATTGCCCCGTACAGCTGACCGTAATGAGATGCGTGATACTCGAAGAATGCAGGCCGGCATCTTCCAATGCTTCGCGCGCCGCCTGAGCCGCTAGAGGGACGGATTCCCTCTCGTATATTCTCATTCTCTCCGAGGTCGACGGAACCTCCCGTTCTTCTTGACCCGGCAAATAGCGGCAGTCGCCTGCCGGCTCTAAAAAATCAGGTTCACAGGTGTAGCGTGTATCGACGCCGCATTGCCTGAAAATTCTTCTGGCCCAGCGCATGATATCCGAATCTTGGGGACACGAAGCTTCGATTCTCTGAAACACTTCGTCTTGTTCTAGCTTATATCGCGGTAAGCTCGTACCGATTCCGATGATGCCTGCGGATGCCGGTAATGTTAAATATGCCATCGCTTGCACACCTTCCTTTCCTGATCCCGTGCCAAAGTGCAAAGAAATAAAGCGATCGTGAGACAAGTCTATTCGAAAAGAAGGCTAAATATGCGTAGAAGCATGTTTGAATATGCCAAAAAACCGTCTGCCTTTGTTAAAGGACAGACGGTTTTTATAAATATCAGACTTATTAGAGAACGGTATCGTCCACTTGGTTCAGCCAAGCTTCGATATCCCCGATCACAGATGCAACGCATCCGTCCTCGAACGGAGATTTCAGGCCCGCATAGGCAACCAGACCTGTAAACGATTTGCTGCCCCCGGCTTGGCACAGCTTCAGATAGTCCGCCCAAGCGGATGTGAAGTCCTCATTCATGCGCTTCCAGAACTGGAATGCGCAGAGCTGAGCCAGCGTGTAATCGATATAGTAGAACGGCGATTGGAAGATGTGGCCCTGCTTTTGCCAGAAGCCTCCGCGCTCCAGATACTCGTTCTCTCCATGATTCCGGTGAGGCAGGTACTTCTTCTCGATATCGCGCCAGGCTTGCTTGCGTTCCGCAGGCGTTGCTTCGGGATTTTCATACACGAAGTGCTGGAACTCATCCACTGATACGCCATAAGGCACGAACAGAAGCGCGCTGCTCAAATGGTCGAATTTATATTTGTCCGTGTCTTCCTCGAAGAACAGGTTCATCCACGGCCAAGTGAAGAACTCCATGCTCATGGAATGAATTTCTGCGGATTCATAAGTCGGCCAGTGATACTCAGGAATATCGAAATGGCGGCTGGAATACACCTGGAATGCGTGACCCGCTTCATGTGTCAACACGTCGATGTCGCCGGAAGTGCCATTGAAGTTCGAGAAAATGAACGGCGCGCCGTATTTGCTGATGAACGTACAATAGCCGCCGCCCTGCTTGCCTTTTTTGCTGACAAGATCCATCAGGCCATTATCGACCATGAACGTGAAGAACTCGTTCACTTCCGGAGACAATTCGGAGTACATTTTTACACCGCGCTCCAGAATCCAGTCCGGATCTCCCTTAGGCACGGCATTGCCGGATTTGAAGCTGTAGTTCTCATCGTAGAAATACAGCTGATCGACACCGATCCGTGCGCGCTGACGTTCCTTCAGCTTCGTTGCGGCCGGAACGATGTATTCCAGAACCTGCTTGCGGAAATTGGCGACCATTTCTGCGTTATAATCCGTGCGGTTCATCCGTGCATAGGCAAGCTCGACAAAGTTTTTGTATCCGAGCTTCTGTGCCATGCGGGTACGCGTTTTCACGAGTTCATCGTAGATGCGGTCGAAGTCCGCTTCATGCTCTGCCATGAACTGGTATCTCGCCTCAGCGGCTCTGCGGCGCAAATCGCGGTCTGTCGACAGCTCAAAAGGCGTCAGCTGCGTCAGTGTGCGCTCCTCGCCTTCAAACGGTATCTTGGCCGAAGCGATCAGCTGCGTATATTCGGTTGCCAGCTTATTTTCCAGTTGAAGATCTTCAATGATTTCCGGGCTGAATGATTTGAGGGCCATCTCGGCGAGCTGGAACAGTTGAGTCCCCCATTTAGCCTCGAGCTCGGCTCTGAATTTGGAATGAACGAGCGCACGATAATAATCGGTTATGTATTCCTGGTAAACGGGCCGTACCTCATCCATATAGTCCTGTTCGGCTTTATAAAAGGCATCGTTCGTATCAACGGAATGACGGATGGTCACGATTTCGGCCATCGATTCAACTTCGCTGCGAAGGCGGTTGATTTCGGTCATGGCCTGCTCTTGATCCGCAAGCTGCTCCGCCGATTCGAATTGTTGCACCAGGTGTTGAAATTGCTCTTTGATGCGCTGGATATCCGGGCGCTCATACTTGTACTCGCTGAATTTCATATCATGGGCACTTCCTTTCTAAACTAGGATCATGCCTATTATACATGGAGTTGGGAAGAAGATTCTACCACCGTTCAAAAAAATTTAACGTTTTTTCGCCCGCACTCCTTAACCGGACATCCACAACAGGAGAACGGCCGCGATTTGAACGCAGAAAAACAAACCTAGCAAGAAAAGCATGGCAAACGTCATCATTTTTCCTGAAAATAAAAAACATTTTTCCACTGGATTCTCGGCATCCGTCCAACCTCCAAAAGCATACATTAATTACCATTAAACCCCTTTTCCTGTCGTTTCGTCAAATAAACGATTGAAATATGATTTTCAGATTGATATATTAAGGTAACACTTAAATTATTTAGGTGTCGCCTAAATATCGGCCGCAAATTCTTTGATAGAGGGGTTGAAAGCATGCTTATTTGGATGCTAAGGCAGGTCATGTCGGAAAAAGGGGTTTGGTCGGGCGCCGAGCTTGCCCGTCTGCTGAGGGATAAAGCAGGCTATGAGCTATCCCCGCCATCGATTAGCGCCCTGCTTCGGGGACAGCCGAAACAGATGAAGGCTGAAACTTTGGATGCGCTGTGCACTTCGTTAGAATGTACCCCGAGCGATCTTTGGGTTCACACCCCTTCCCGGATTCAAGGCGCATAATACGAGATCAGGAGGCAAGTGATATGGCAGAGAGAGAGATTCTTCCGTTTGGCGATCCCGTGCTGCGGAAGAAGGCAAAGCCCGTTTTAGAACTGACTCCCAAAATACTGAGGATATTGGATGATATGGCCGATACGTTGTATGCCGAGCCTGGCCGGGCTGGTCTGGCCGCACCGCAAATCGGCATTCTGCGCAGAATGATCGTCATGGACTGCGGCGAAGGATTGATCGAGTTGATCAACCCGGAGATTCTTGAAATGCAAGGAGAACAGATCGGCCCTGAGGCTTGCCTCTCCTATCCCGGATACACCGGTATCGTCAAGCGGGCCAACGTTGTGAAAATCTCGACGCTTACGCGAAGCGGAGAAACCCGATACATCGAAGGCGAAGGGTATCTGGCCCGCTGCATCCAGCATGAGATCGATCATCTGAACGGAATCTTGTTTATCGACCTTGTGGAGGACGGACAGTTATTTCGAGATCAAACGGGACAAAAAGCCGATCTCATGCAGGCGCTTAAAATTTCGCGCTAATGAATAGAGGTACGGCTTCCATTATGATCCAAAAAGGAAAAACCGCCCGGCTTATGCCGGACGGTTATTGGCGTTCAAGTAAATAATGTCGCTTAACGATGCGCCCCATAGACGTTCGGGCGGCTGATTTGGCGGATCGCATCCACTTCTTCGGCGGTAAGCTCCGGCGCATCGGCTGCACCTACGTTATGAATGAGCTGCTGGAGCGTACTGGCGCCCGGTATCGCTGCCGCAACAGCCGGATGTGAGAGCGAGTAGCGGATCGCGGTTTGCGACATGCTCCGATCCTGCCTGGCAAGCAGCATCAGCTTCTCCCGGATCGTGCTTAGCTCCGCGGCAGCATAATCGAGATAGCCCTTCTCCACCTTCCGCGCTCCCTCTTCAGCCAGCACGCCGGAAGCGACGGGACCGCGCGCGATCACGCTGATCCCATGCTCCGCCAAGAGAGGAAGCACCTCTTCTTCGGGTCTTCTGTCCAGGATGCTGTATTGGCTCATGACCGATACGATATTCGAGCGCTTGACGTATTCCCGGATCACATTGGGCCGAATGGACGAAATTCCATAGAACCGGATGACGCCTTCCTGCTTCAGCTCCTCGAATGCTTCGATCGTTTCATCGATCGGATCGTCGATCGTGCCCCCATGCAGCTGATACAAATCGATGTAATCGGTTTGCAGCCGCTTTAGGCTGTCTTTAACCGCAGTCTTAATATATGCCTTCGACGGATCCCAGCTTAAGCCCTCCTTGCCGGATATGCGGCGGTTTCCGACTTTGGTAGCGAGGATAACGTCACTGCGCCGTCCTTTCAGCGCTTTGCCCACCAGCTCTTCGTTTCGGCCCGCGTCATAAATATCCGCCGTGTCCAGGAAATGGATACCGCGCTCCAGTGCTTCATGCACAAGGCGCACCGCCGCCGGCTCTTCTGTCCCGAGCGACATACAGCCAAGCCCAATTTCACTTACCCATAGATCCGAACTTCCCAAGCGATTTTTTCTCATCACCAAGCTCCTCTCTCCAATGTATCAACCTTTCATGACAAGCTTTTATGCGATCACCATATGAATAACCGTCAGCACCAACCCGATCAGGAAGCCGCAAATTGCGCCGTTGACGCGAATCCACTGCAGGTCGCCTCCGACCTTGTCTTCCAGCATCTGCACGAGAGACTGATCATCCAGCTGATCCAGGTTTTCGCGCACCAAGAGACCGATGCGGTAATAGTTGGCTTCCACCGCCTTGACGATGAGCGACAAGATGCCCTGCTCCCAGCGGTCCATCATTTCTTCCTTGCCGCGGAGCACGCCCGTAAACCAGCGGCAGACCTTAATCACGCCGCGTCCCCCGTTGTTGTGCTCTTCTTCGAGAAGAATCAGCGCACGGGCTCTGATCTCCTCCAGCTTGCGCAGCATCCATTCTTCCGATCCCGGATCGGCCAGCTTATCTCCAATCATGATCTTCAAGCGTTCGGCAACTTCCGGATTACCGGTAAATTCACTCACCTGCTGACGAACCTCAGATAAAATGCGCTGACGGAAAGAGCTGTCTTCGTACATCATTTCATGAATGGAGGACAAAATCAGATTTTTCAGGATATTCCCCAGCTTCTCCTCGCTCATAAAGCCGAGCATGGCCTGCAAAGCAAAGCCTTTCATCCCGCCCAGCTGAATATCCTGCATCTTGTTGTACGCGAGCTGTCCGAGCATAAACTCGTTTTCCGGGCGGCTGACCCATTTGCCGGCAAAGTTCAGGATATAATTCAGTGCTTTCTCATCCAGCTGACTTCGGAAAGCCTGACGTGATGCGCTTTCGAGCAGCGGTGTCAAATCCTGGCTCTGCAGAAATTTAACCAGCGCCTTTTGCGCTTGAGGCGTCCATTGCTCCAGCGGGATTTGGCGAACCAGCTCGCTCAGCGTATGAATCAGCTTACGACGGTTTTCTTTTCTGCTGACCAGCTTCATGATGCCGGAGGACAAGCCTTTGAACAGCTTCATCCCGCGCAGTCTTTTCGTGATGCTTTCCTTGTTCAACAGCTCGGTTTCCAAAGCGGATATGAGCGAATTGACGATTTTATTGCGGTTCTTGAGGAGTAGCGACGTATGTGGAATCGGTAATCCCATCGGATGGCGGAACAAAGCCGTTACGGCAAACCAATCGGCGAAGCCTCCGACCAAGCCTGCTTCAAAACCGCCCTGCAGCAGCCGTACTCCCAAATTTTGCGGCAAAAACAACGTAATCAGAAACCCCGCGCCCATGACGGCCAGGGATGTTCCTGCCAGATATCTGGTTTTCATGTGTGAATCCCTCCGCTATGTATCTCTTCCATCATCTATTCTATATACTTACCCTAAACCGGACAATTTTGACCTCGTAATTTTCCCGCGCGGCATAGCCAATCAGAAAAACTCCCGATCACCCGGGAGCTATAGATCAAATTTCGGTTCATACACGGTAAATTTCTCTTCGGCCGGGGTTCTCGGCTGTCCTGGCGGAGCTTCGCGGAAAAAGCCCAAATGCAAAAATCCGGCAATCTCCTCACCCGGCTGCAGGCCAAGCATCTGATGGACATTCGGATCATAGACATGCGGATTCGTTTTCCACACCGAGCCAAGTCCCCGTTCCCAGGCAAGCAGCTGAAAGTTCTGAATCATCGAGCTGACGGCCCCGAAGTCCTCATCATGCTGCTTCTTGTTGTCGCTGCCTGGCATAACGATGATCAAATAGGCATCCGGTTCATTAAAATACTTGATCCGGTTCTCGAACATCTCATCCGGGTAATGCTGCGCCATTTCCAGCGCGAACAGCTGCTTCGATTCCGTAGGCACGAAAATAAATCTCCACGGCTCGCGCAGCTTATGATTAGGCGCATAAACTGCGTCGTTCAGCAGCTCCAGGACGAGCTCCTGCGGGACGGGGATGTTTCTGTAGCCTGTCTTAATGGACCTTCTTTCTCTGATGATTTTGGACAAAGCCGACGGTTGGTTGTTTTCCATAGTTTCTCTCTGCTCCCTATATCGACATGAGGTTTTTCATTTAAAAGAGTAGGAACGTCTCTCATTCCAGCTTCGCAGCAGCGTGCCAACGATCAGCAGCAGCACACCCGCATTGATCGCCAGATCCGCGACATTCATAATGCCCGAGCCTGAGCCCCAAACGATGAAATCGGTCACTTTGCCGAATACAATCCGGTCAATCGCATTGCCTAGAGCTCCTCCCGCCAGAAAAGCAGCGGCCGCATCCAGGACGAATCCGCGTATCGCGCCCTTTTTGCGGTAATACATAATGACGCCCACCACGACGATCGCCAAATAAGCGAACCACTTGCCATACCCTTGAAAGGAACTGAACGCGGCGCCGCTGTTTTGATAATACTCAAAATGCAGATAGGGATCAAAGACTTTCCAGTGTTCGCCTACCGACATATGAGTGCGTACCCACCATTTTGAGCCCTGATCCATCAGCAGTACGATGAGTGATAATAAGTAAAAGAACATATTTTCTCTCCTTTCGCTGTGCGCTTGTCATGGGCATATCAAAGGCAGGAAGGCGCATCTCCCTGCCCTTGAAGAACGTTAAGCGCCGTATTAACGGCTTTTAATCAAAAGCTCGACAGCTTCCTTCACCAAGCTGCCGGTATCATTTCCTTTGGCATGCTCCTCGAGAATGCACTGCTCCAAATTCATTGCAACGATATAGGCCATCGCCTTATCCGTCGCACTGCGTACCGCGGACAGCTGGGCAACCACGTCCTTGCAGTTCTTGCCCTCTTCCATCATGTTCAGTACGCCCCGGACTTGCCCTTCAAGCCGCTTCAGGCGGCGGACGACATTATCATCGTAGTTCATGCTCGTTCATCCTTTCCTTGGCATACAGATTCGATATTATGATTTCATGGAATCCAGCGCGGCATCGACCAGCGCATCGAACAGATCGTCATCTTCTTCAAGCAGCTCGTCCGCCTTCAAGAATTCTTCCTCAACCCCGGATTCTCCGGCAAAGTTCAAACTGTAATCCCATTCTTTCCCCCTCTTGCTGAACAGGGTGATTTCATATTGGGATTTATGTCCCTCCAGGGTAAAGGTGACATGCCCGAGATAATGCTTGTCCTCATCCTGCTTCATATCTGCTTTTATAATTTGGAATTCCATGTATGCATATCTCCTTTACTGGCGTCTCAATGTATATATAGTATACCATGAGCGGTATTCTTTCCATCCAGAGCGTACATATTTTCAATATGTCATCCGATTTAGTACAATACGATCAGAGGATTTGCTTAAATCCCGGTTTTTACAGAAGCATGACAAAACATATTGGAGGTTTTATACCCATGTCAGATTTCCAGGAAAATCTAAACAAATATGCCGACCTGGCCGTCAGAGTCGGCGCCAATGTCCAAAAGGGACAAATTCTTGTCGTTAATGCCCCGGTTGAATCGGCCGCATTCGTACGCATGATCACGGAAAAGGCTTATCAAGCCGGCGCGAGTGAAGTACGTGTGAATTGGAACGATGAAACGATCACCCGCTTGAAATATGAGCATGCGGCGGACGAGGTTTTCTCCGAGACTCCGAAATGGTATGCCGGCGAGATGACCGAGCTTGTCGAAAGAGGAGCCGCCGTACTGCATGTGCTTGCAGAAAATCCGGACCTGTTGAAAGGCATCCAGCAAGAGCGGATCGTTGCGAATCAAAAAGCCAGAGGTCAAGCCATGACGAAATACCGCGCCTATCAGCAGGCCGATAAATTCAGCTGGTGCCTGATCGCGGTTCCTTCTCCCGAATGGGCGGACAAAGTATTCCCGGACGCTCCAAAAGAAGAACGCGTGCAAAAGCTTTGGGACGCCATTTTCCATACCGTGCGCGTAGATCAGGAAGACCCGGTAGGGGCTTGGAAAAAGCATCTGGAGACGCTGGATGAAAAATCCAAAGTACTGAACGCCAAGAAATACAAAAAGCTGCATTACATAGCTCCTGGCACGGATCTGACGATCGAGCTGCCGGAAGGTCATATCTGGGCTGCTGGCGAAAGCTTCAACGAAAACGGACACAGCTTCGTGGCCAACATGCCGACCGAGGAAGTGTTCACCGCACCGCTCAAGACAGGCGTCAACGGATACGTCAGCAGCACGAAGCCACTTAGTTACGGCGGCAACATCATCGACCGTTTCACCGTCACCTTTGAAAACGGCCGCATCGTAGGCGTCAAAGCCGAAGAAGGCCAAAAAGTGCTTGAGCATTTGGTGGAAATGGATGAAGGCGCGCACTACCTTGGCGAAGTTGCTCTGGTTCCGCATCAATCGCCGATCTCCGATTCCAACATTCTGTACTTCAATACGCTGTTCGACGAAAATGCCTCTAACCATCTGGCGATCGGAAGCGCGTACGCCTTCTGTCTCGAGGGCGGCAAGGATATGACTCAGGAGCAGCTAACAGAGCATGGACTCAATACAAGCGTAACGCATGTTGACTTTATGATCGGCTCCGGCGAAATGGATATTTTCGGCGTTACGGCAGATGGACAAGAAGAGCCTGTATTTAAAAAAGGAAATTGGGCATTTTAAGTTTTGACTCCAAAAATCCATTAATGCTCGTCATTTCTTTTCCGCATAAGATGTAACCTTGGAGTCCTTTAGAGCCTTTCCTGCAGCAGCGGGAAAGGCTCTATTTCCGAATATGAAATTGCCGGAAAAGTATGGGTTCTAATTGACCTCCGGTTGATTTACAATAGAAAAATAAACCATTCACATTCGCTGGCTTTGCCACACAGGAGGAATTTATATGTTAACTTTTCAGGACAAATTGAATCATTACGCAGAGCTCGCGGTTAAAATCGGTGCCAATGTGCAGCCGGGCCAAACGCTCGTAGTCAGCGCGGCCATCGATGCTGCGGAGCTTGTACGCCTGATCGTGAAAAAAGCCTATGAGGCTGGCGCAAACATGGTTAAGGTCAACTATACGGATGAAGTCGTGACGCGCCTCCGCTATGATCTTGCACCGGAGGAATCCTTCCACATCCCTCCTACCGCGCAGGCGCGGGAATGGACGGAGCTTGCGGAACAAAATGCCGCTTTCCTGACCGTGATTTCCGCGAATCCCGACCTGCTCAAAGGCGTCAGCCCAGAGCGAATTGCCAACAACCAGCGTGCTTTCGGACAAGCCATGGCTAAATACCGCCAATATCAGCAGTCCGATAAAATGAGCTGGACGGGCGTCGCCTTCCCTTCCCCGGATTGGGCCGCCAAGGTATTTCCTGATGTACCGAAAGAAGAACAGGTTTCGAAGCTGTGGGATGCCATTTTCCATGCCGTGCGCGCGGATCAAGAAGATCCGATCGGTGCTTGGCAGAAGCATATCGAAATTCTGCAATCGAAATCCGATGAGCTGAATAACAAGAAATACCATAAGCTGCATTTTGTTGCTCCGGGTACCGATCTGACCATCGAGCTTCCGGAAGGACATATTTGGGCTCAGGCAGGCAGCGTCAATGAGCAAGGAACCACCTTCGTCGCCAATATCCCTACCGAGGAAGTGTTTACGGCACCGCTCAAAACAGGTGTGAGCGGCTATGTCAGCAACACGAAGCCGCTCAGCTACGGCGGCAACATCATCGACCGCTTCAGGCTGACTTTCGAGAACGGACGCATCGTGGACTTTAACGCTGAAGAAGGCCAGGATACGCTGGCGCGCCTGATCGGCATGGACGAAGGCTCCCACTATCTGGGCGAGGTAGCGCTCGTACCGTTCCACTCTCCGATTTCGCAGAGCAACATTCTGTTCCTGACCACGCTGTTCGACGAGAATGCCTCCTGCCACCTGGCTATCGGCAGCTCTTATGCGTTCAATCTGGAGGGCGGCAAAACAATGTCTGCAGAAGAACTGGCTGCGCATGGCATGAACGCCAGCATTACGCATGTCGACTTCATGATGGGATCCCCGGAGATGAACATTACCGGCATCACTCGTGACGGCAAGGAAGAACCGATTTTCATCAACGGCAACTGGGCTTAAATTAAAGAGAACGTTTGGAGAATAGAATGATTGGACGGCGAAAACCGAGCCTATAGCTCGGTTTTCGCTTTTGTTTCTGTTGACGCTATGGAAACGCCAGTGATACCATTAGACCAATTTCATCCTCCGAGGAGCTGAGTACATATGATTCCTATCGATTTATCGGGTAAAACAGCGCTGATTACCGGTGCTACCGGCCAATTGGGGCGAGTGATGGCTCGCACGCTGGCCCAGGCCGGCGCTGATGTAGCGATCCATTATCATGGCAATGAAGTAAAAGCAGCCGGGCTGAAGGCAGAAATTGAAGCCTTGGGCAGAGCTTGCGTAACCGTACAGGCGGACGTGACCGATTTCCAGTCGGTCCAGCTCATGCGAGACCAAGCCCTGTCTGCACTCGGCAAAATCGATATCGTTGTAGCCAATGCGGTCATTCAGTATGAATGGACCAGCATTTTGGAGCAGCCGCTCGAGGATTATCGCAGCCAATTCGAATCCTGCGTTCTGCAAAGCGTTCATCTGGCGAAAGTATTCGCCCCCGGAATGATTTCCCGCGGCCATGGACGTTTTATCGGCATCAATACGGAATGCGCCATGCAGAACTTCCCCGGGCAGTCCGCGTACACCGCCGGTAAAAGGGGCATGGACGGTATCTACCGCGTGCTGGCCAAGGAAATCGGCGAGCATGGCATAACCGTGAATCAAGTCGCTCCGGGCTGGACGATCAGCGAAAGAGACCGCGAGAGCAGCAGTGAAATCCAGGAAGACTATTCGCGGCATGTGCCGCTGAAGCGCCGGGGGACCGATCAGGAGATCGCCAACACCGTGCTTTTCCTCGCTTCAGATCTGGCGAGCTTCATTACTGGCGCGTATATTCCGGTTTCCGGCGGTAACGTCATGCCGACCATCTAAAAGGATTCCATACGGCCATACGCCTGCAAAGTGACAAGACGATCCAGCGTAATCAGGCTGCGCCATTCGGCTTCGTTTCCCGGGCTGAGCGCCGGAAAGCTCATGGTCCAGCCTCCGTCCGCCTGCTGATGGCGGATCCACTCGTCCAAATGCCTCTGCACGTCCGCATCCGCGATCCATTTCCCCGCATAGCTGCCGGGGGCCGGAGCCCACTCCAGTACCTTGTGGACATATCCTTCGGCCCCCGGATCCAGCTCGATCGTACCCGGCTGCTGCAGCCACGCGTCTACCATCCGCAGCGCATGTTCCGCTCTGGCTCGGTCCGGAACATGCTCCAAAAACGAGATGCACTGGATGACATCATGGTAGTCCGCAGGATTGGCTTGCGGAATGCTATTCCAGACGAAATCGGTGCTGCTTGCAAACCATGCATCGGTTCTCAAATCGAAGCATTCGTTATGTTTATACAACAGCCCCACGATTCTGCCCGTTGGATTGAGCGATCCCAAACGGTCACTTTCCGTGTTCCACCAAGGAGCATGCGGATAGTCGTTGACGTCGATGGCCGCTCTAGGCAAGCCGCCGTCATTCCTCGCCGTATGATGAAGGTAATGTAGAATGCCCTTGACGATCTCGGAGTCCATGACTTCAACCTCGTCCATGATCATGAGCGCATATTCTGTCGCCACGGGTTGACTGCCTGGCGTGCGCATATCCGGCTCAAGCGCGTTTCCAAAGCCTCCATCGGCATTTTGATACGGACGGAGCGCGCTTATCACGGACTGGGCACTTCCGCCGGCAAAATGGTATTCGAACCGCTTGCGCTCCAGCAGCCTGCCGTTGGCATAAATAAAATCCCTGGCTTTCCTGAACTGTGAATGGGATAGCTTCATCTGGACACCTCTTTACGTGTGGAATAGTTTGCTGAAAAACGCGAATGCCTTGTCGCTGCACGGCTTCCGCAGGCGTGTGAGGAGTTCCTCGCGGGCTTCCGCCTTCGTGCAGCTTGCGTCCCGAATGCCGTTTTGCCTCATCCAATGCGTCGTTGTCTCATAGGACGTGCTGCTCCAGCCTTTCTGTTCCCCGTTATCATCTACCTGCATGGTGACGCCGGATATGACGATCAGCAGCGCTTCCTGCAGCTCGACGACCGCCTGGTCAAACGCTTTTTTGTCTTCCTTCGCTTTCATTTGCGCCCGGCTCCGCAGTACGCGGGTATCGATGCCCGGCTCCATGTCAACGAGTTGGTACAGCTGCCATGCCGTTTGAGACAGCAGGCCGTCCCGATAACATGTCTCAGCGTCTGCGCCGAGCCGAAGACTGATATACATCCAAGGGAACCATTCAGCCGAGATCAGGATGGCTTTTTTCTTAAAGAACTTGCCGTAAGCCGCTTTCCCTTCAAGCGGGAATCGTACGCGCCAACCCCACGGATCCTGGACCGTTTCGCTGTGCCAGCTTTCTTTTGGCGTGATGCTTTCCAGCGAAGGATATTCCGGGATGATCGAAGCCAGCGGCAGGATACCCAGTCGTTCTATGTACTCCACGGCTTCCTCGTAGTGATGAATCAATGTTTCATCCGATGAATGGTTCATGGTTTAGGCTCCTCTGCAAAAGTTTGCTCATAGCGGCTAAGAAGCTGATTCGCCCGATGGCGGATTTCCGACCGGAGCGCATCCGGCATCAACACTTCTGCCTCAAGGCCAAGTGAATAAAACAATTGGACAGCCCACTCCCACTCGCTGCCCGGCAAATGGAAATCCGCGAGCCAGCACTCGTCGTTGATCTGCTCCATCCTTTCGCCTACGTGCTCGTCCCGTTCCACCCGTAGCATGCCTTTATAGGTCAGTTTTGCCCGGATGTGGATGACGGGGCTTTCAGGTCGGTTTGCTTCGGGCACCGCTTCCTCAGCGGGCGGCTGAATCTCGGTTATGTCACGCATCCGGTCCACGCGCAGCCTTCGCTCCTCCCCGTGCGTCATCGAGTAGCAATCGCAGTACCAAAAGCCATGCGCAGCAAATATTTTCAAAGGCTTGACGACGAGGCTCCTACGATGATTCATCGATTGATAGAAGACCGATATCCAGCTCCCGCTCGCAGCCATTTCGAGCAGCAGTTCCAAATGCGGGATTCGATAGATCCGTTTCGGAACTTCCACCTCCATGCGTTCCAGCAGCGGATTAATTTGCCGGGCCGTATCCTGCGGCAGGATGCTGCGGATTTTATCCATCACCATCCACCGCTCCACGTTAAACGGCGTATCCGTATAACCCGTCAATCCCTGAAGCGCGAACAACACGCATAAGGCCTCCCTCGGGCTCAGCTGCAGCGGCGGCAGCTGAAAGCCTTCCATGAGCGAATAGCCGCCGTTCGGACCGCTCGCGGCTGCCAAAGGCACGCCAATCTCCGACAGCGCCTGGATATCGCGTAAGATCGTGCGGCGCGACACCTCAAGCTTTTCCGCAAGCATGGAGGCTGTCTGGCTGCCCTGTTGAAGCGCCATTACGATGGCCATCAAGCGGTCCATCTTTTTCATCGGACTCCCCCCTGCACTTCAGCTTTACTCTCATTATAACAGGCTATTGGTGACATCTTGTATGTCACTGATGTTTCACGGTATCGGATTCTTTTTGCAAGTGGAATGTCCATGGTATTTCCCTCTGCCATGTACTCGGTTATAATGCCATAAGATAAGCCATACACTATTACTACCATGAGGTATCCATAGGAAAGCCGGGAGAGCGTGGCATACCCGCTTTTGCTCATCTAAAGATGGATACGGAAGCGGATGAAGGAGGAGAACCACCGTCATGTCCAACTTTTTAAACAAGCTCAAACAGGGCGTGTCTGACGCGGGCAAAAAAGCCCAGCAAACCGTGGAGTCTACGACGCTTAAATTTCAGGTGTCTTCCAAAGAAAAGGAAATTGAAAAAAACTATACCGAAATTGGACGCATCGTGTACCGCTCGCTGGAAACCGAGTCCAGCTTTATTCCGAACGCCGAGTTTCAAAAATACCGTGAATCGATCCTCGGCCTCGAACAGGAAATTGAGGAGTTGAACCGTAAAATTCAGCATTTGCAAAATCTGAAGGAATGCGGTTGCGGAAAAATGCTGCCTGCGGACGCCTCCTACTGCCCCTTCTGCGGCCAGCAGTTCCAGACCGTTATCGTGCAGCCTGCGGCCATCCATGCACCTCACGCCGGAAATGCGGCATTCTGCCCACGCTGCGGCGAGCATGCTTCCCCGGGAGATCATTTCTGCCGCGGGTGTGGCTTTCAGTTAAGCGAATAAGCGCAAAAACCGCCCCATCGATGAATGATGAGGCGGTTTTATTATTTTATGATTCCAGAAAGCTTGAAGTTAGAAGCAAGGATTATGATTTCTGGCGTTTCATGGCATAAAAGAAGCTTGTCGCTTCCCATCTTTCACCAGGCTCAAGCCCGATGAGCCCGATCTCTTCGGCAGACTCTCCTGTCACATTCGGAGCGTTAACCAAGTTGATTTGCGGCTCCGGACAGAAAAATTTGCCTCCTGCTTCATTGTTCCAGATCATCCAGTGCTTATATTCCGTACCGACATCATATACGAATACATCGCCCGTACGGTGATCTGTCAGCTCCATCCGGTTGCGGCCGTTTTGCGGAACAGCCGTGTAATGGTTATCCATGGATGCAAAGTAAGGGCTCGTGCCCACGCCCTTCATATCTTCCTCTTCGCGGCTGAGCGGCTGGAAGCGGCCAGTCGGCAGCATCCGCTCGGTCATTTCGCGGCGCTCCCCGATGGTCACTTTGAACGTGTAATCCGATGATTCGCTGCCCGGTACGAACGGGGCATTGATTGCCGTATGGAAGGCCAGCAAATTCGGCATATTCTCGTTCCCCTCGTTCGTTACGGTAACCTGCTGCTGCAAACCCCCGGCATTCAGAGTATAACGAAGCGTCAGCGTGAACTCGAACGGGAAATACTGCTTGTACAGATGGCCATCCCGGACTTGCTGGGAAAGCACGACCACGCTTTCGTATTCGTCGCCCTTTATGTAATCGACGTTCCATGGCAGCTTATGCATATAGCCGTGCAAATGATTGCCGCGATCCGTTTCATTCACCGGAAGCTCATACACCTTGCCCTCCCAGGCGAATTTGCCTCCGTCGAAACGGTTGGGGGGAAACAGCACCGGAATGCCGTACACGCCGGGATTGGCCTTAAAGTCCTCCATCTCATTCGCCTCCGGCTCGCGCAAATAACGGAAACCGTTCTCAAGATCACGGAACAGGATAAGGTTCGCACCCAGTTCCGGCAGGACTGCGGCCTCATATTGGCCATGCTTCAGCCAGATGGCAGGTTCGCCATGAAAATCGCCTTTGTATGCTGCATATTGTTTCTCCATGATTGCCTCCTCTTCAGGTATAGGAAATACACTGCTTGTAATAATATACCACGGAAGACAGCCTTACGAATAGGTAACACCTTTGGTTCTTACTACAATAACACGGCTCCGATATGGCGATTAGTTCATGCTTTCCGGATTCGACACCAGCAGGACATCCAAATCACGCGCCAGCCGGATCAATTCCCGGATCACCTTTCTGCGCCGCCGCGTTTGCCCGCATTCCGCCTGCCCCACGATGATTTGCGTCGCTTGAACCCGGTTTGTCTTATCCATCACCAAGGTGGGGATCTCCTTCCAGGCCTTTACCGAGGTCGTCTCAAATGATCCCCCAAAGCTTTCGGTGAGCTTCCTGCACGCCTCGATCTTCGCCGGTTCATCTTCTTCTCGCGATGAATTCGTATGAATATAGTTGACGTACCAGGTAGCCTTGAGACGGTAAGCAATTCGGAAACCGCGCCGGATCAGCCGCTCGCCGCTCGAGCCCGGCAGAATGCATACATATATGGCTTCCTCCTTGCGCCACGGCCCCCGAAGCGAAAACTGTCTTTCCCAAGCCTCCAGTCTTTCGTCCACGTCGTCGGCGATTTCGCGCAAAGCCAACTCCCTCAACGCGATCAGATTGCCGGTTTTGAAGAAGGAATTCAACGCCTGCTCTACTTTGCTCGCCGCATAGATCTTCCCGTCCCTCATCCGCTGCTGCAGCGACTGGGGCGTCACGTCGATCAGCTCCACTTCATCCGCCATGGACAAAATATAGTCGGGAACCGTTTCCCTGACACGGATGCCCGTGATTTGTTCCACAGCGTCGTTCAAGCTCTCCAAATGCTGGACGTTAACCGTCGTAATCACGGATATGCCATGCTCCAGCAAAGAAACAATATCCTCGTACCTTTTCTTGTGGATGCTTCCCGGCACATTCGTGTGAGGCAGCTCATCCACGAGCACCAGCTCCGGATTCCGTGCCAAAATAGCCTCGGTATCCATCTCCCTCAAAATCGTCCCTTTGTAAGGGATTTCCTGCGCCGGCATCATGCTGAGATCCCCTACCTGGGACGCCGTCTCCGCGCGGCCATGCGTCTCCAGCCATCCGATGACCACATCGATGCCTTTACGCAGGCTCTCATTACCTTCACGGAGCATCGTATAGGTTTTTCCGACTCCCGGAGCCGCGCCGATATAAATTTTGAACCTTCCCCTTTTGATGCGCTCGACCTGCTTCTCCATCTCCTCCCGGCTTAACCTGTGATACAGCTCGTTTTCGGCCTGCTGCCGCCGAGTAGGCAAAATTCTGGGCCCGCCCTGGGCGGTGCGGTCGGCTACCCAAAAAATATCGATGCCTTTGGCCCGCTTCAAGATCCCGTCGGTAACCGAGCCCTGCCAAAATTCCTGCCGTCGGCTCTTCTTCGAGTGCCCGAGCACGATTCGGGTTACTTTTTTGTTCACCGCATAGCGGATGAGCTCCGCTGCAAACTGACGGATTGAGCCGAGCGGCAGCTCCTCGATCTGTGCATCCGTTTTTTTCGCCATTTTCTGCAGCGACCGTTTGAAAGCAGATGCTTCTTTGGTAAGCTTGCTTTTTTTCAGCATGAAAATGACGACCAGCAGGTCGCCGTTCAGCCGCTTGGCGATCTGCTGCCCCCTGCGTATGTAGATCGAACCATTCCAATGATACTGAGCCGATACCAGAATGCGCTCGGAAGCACCGGAGGCACCTAGCAGCCCTTGTTCTTCCCGGTGCTTCTCCAGCGTCGTGTTCACATCGTCGGCCACCAGACGCAGCGACAGCTCTCGCAGGACGGCCAAATCCTTGCGCGTGAATAGCTCCGTGTCCTTGCTCTGCTCCAAATGTCCTTCCTTCAACCGCATGATCAGCGTCTCCGGCGTTACATCGATCAGCCGGACCTCATCGGCATAACTCAGTGTTTCCAGCGGTACGGTCTCCCTCGCTTCCATCCCCGTCCATTTTCGGGCAAGGTCATGGATGCCTTCAAGCTCATATACATTAAGCGTCGTGATGACGCTGATGCCTTGTTCCAGCAGAAATTCAATATCCTTCAGCCGATTCGGAAATCGGGCTTCCTTACGGTTGCGATGCGCAAGTCCGTCTACCAAGACCACTTCCGGATTACGCGCAAGCAGTCCTTCCAGGTTGAGATCCTTGGTCTCCTTGCCATGATCCATCCAATGGATGCTTGGAACCCGCTCCAGATCGGCGAGCTGCTTGACCGTTTCCGGACGCTGCAGCGTTGAAACCGCGCATATCACGACATCAATACCCTGGCTTTGTAAAATTTGCCCTTCGCGCAGCATATGGTACGTCTTGCCGCTGCCGCTCACCGCCCCGATAATGATCTTCAAATTGCCGCGATGCAGTTTCCGGATATCCTCCAAAATTTGCTCCGGCGTCTTTCTTTTATATCCGTCCATCACAATGCTCTCCCCTGCTTCATCTGCCCTTGTGCTGAATCGTAAGCCGGAATGAAGCAGAAGTAAAATATCGAATGCTCCATTTCAGGCAAAAAGACGTGTATTTGTCGATAATATGACTTTTTTCAAATAAAAAAACATATATTTGAAACGCTACCTCTTCGATGCTCCGGTATTCGTGTCTGATGCGGGTAGTTATGATCAAAAAAATTAATACCAAAAATTAGGCTAAGCCTCCAATTATATTGTAAAATGGAATGGATGCGAATGACAGGAAGACGAGGGTTTTCGGAAGGGGGAAAATCATGTCCAATATGATCCGGCTGCTGGCAACGGCAGACTTTAGAGAGATCAGTGAAGATTTGCAAGAAGAAATATATTATGAATACTATGATTTTGCCTATGGCATGATTCTCTATATCGTTAAAGATCACGCGGCCACTGAAGATATTATCCAGGAATCCTTTATTAAAGTAATCAAAAATAAACCCGTGTTTGAAAACGAAGGCAAACTGCGCGCCTGGCTCAAAGTCGTAACTAAAAATACGACCATTAATTATTTGCGAAAAAATAAAAACTACCGTAACCAACTGGATGTTGAAGGTGTTTTTATGTATAAAGAGGAAATTTCCAAATCTCCGATATCGGTAGAAAATACAGTAGAAACCAAACTGATTGAAGAATCTATCATGGATTATCTCCAGCAATTGAAGCCTGAATACAGCGTGCTGATCGAGTATCGCTGGAAACAGGGTCTATCCTACAAAGAAATCTCGAATATGTTGGATCTGAGTGAAGATGTCGTCAAACAGCGTCTATTCAGGGCCAGGGAAAGTATCAAAAAAATGCTGTTTAAAGAGTGGGGGATTAAGGATGAAAAGCGAAAAATATGAAGAGTGGTTTGACGTCGCTTTTGACCGTGCTGTTACTTCATCCTCGTTAACGACCGAAGAGAACAAACAAGCATCATGGAAAAAGGTTCAAGCACGGCTCGAACAAGTGAACCGCAAGCGCACGCGCAGACGTCGTATGCAGCTCAGCGGCATTGTTGCCGCATCCTTTGTTGCCGGTGCGATTCTATTCAGCCCTCCCGGCGTTACCAAGGCCGTCTCTCCGATCGTGAAAACGGTAGTGGACATGGGTAACGGGGTGATTGGTATCGTCGTTCGAAACGGCGAAGTTCCTTCTGAGGTTGTTACACCCAAAACAGAATTACCTGCTAACTACAATGAACAGGGCAACCAAGACGATAATTATATGCGTAAGGAATGGAGCGAAGTTAATAATAGCGTAAATACGCCTCTTGACCAAGGGGATTTACAAGCAAAATTATCTTTTGCGGTTCCTGATTTATCTGAACTCCAAAATAAATATCACTTTGAAAGTTACACCGTCTCTTCCCCGACCGAAGATCGAAGTAAATATGACAAGGTCACATTTAAGTTTACAGATACAGAGCAACATACGGTGTGGATCTATTTAATGAAGTTGAAAACCTTCCAGTCCATCCTCTCAACATTATCTAAAGAAACAGAAGTGATGAGGATGGGGAATGACGATATTTATTATAGCCCGGGTCTTCATAACCAACTGTTAGGTATCGAACAAAACATCATGATTAATATCGAGAGTGATATCCCTAAAGCTGAATTGGTCGAAGTTTATAAATCCGTCAGCCAGTCATTAACTCAGGCTCCCTAAACAAAAAGAGCGGCAATCCCATGGGATTACCGCTTTTTTATGTCGTTTATTAATATGCTAATACATACCCGGAATACTCAACGCTCTGTTCAAAAAGGCCACCTTTAGTGATAGAATGCGTGCAGGCTACCCGGTAGTAGAAACCTTTCACACCTGTGAATATCGCATCGCCAACAACATAATCAGCATTGTTTCTCGAAAAAGTGGTGTCATTCACATTGACCCAGCTGGTTCCAGTGTAACGCTGAACAACCGCATAAGCTTTAATGTTATCCACGATTGTTTTAGCTGTTGTATCTGCATTCACTTGAAGTTGCCCGTTACCAATGGCGCTGATGTTCGAATTTCCATTTGTCAAATACAAGTAGTTCCCACTGATGCTTAACGGACTAAACAATTGAGGTGGAGCTGCTGTAAGAGCGCCGGGCTCTAAGGCTGCAGAAGAAGTGGAAGTATTGTCGGCTGCGAAGGATTCGGCTCCTGCCCCGGTTGCCAGCATCATGCTAAGCGTGGAAACAGCAGCGGTCATGACTAAAAGTTTACGAAAATTGGTTTTCTTCATTACTCTCACCTTTCCTCATTGGGTAATATTGGAATTTATCATTACAACACTTATAACGCTTTTAATTCGGACAAGTTACGACGTAAATCAAAAATATTTTTATTTATTCGATATTAATTTCGGACCAGCACCGCGTCTTCTGAATTATAATGAACACATACTCATGTTGGAGGGATATCTATCATGATTCGTAGTGAGCAAGACATCATTCACCTCATCGAGCAAGATCGCTGGATGATGGACATCCTACACACGGCGAAAAAGCTTCAACTGCCGGACTGGTGGGTATGCGCCGGCTTCGTAAGATCAAAAATCTGGGATCATATCCAAGGCTATTCCGAGCGGACACCGCTGCCGGACGTCGATGTCGTCTATTTCAATCCGGACTGCTGCGACGAGTCCGTGGAAAAAGAATACGAAAACCAGCTGTTCTCTTGGATGCCGGAAGTGCCGTGGTCCGTTAAAAACGAAACTCGCATGCATTTGATTAACCAAATGCCCCCCTTTCGCTCGTCTGTGGATGCCATCGCCAACTTCACGGAAACCGCGACCGCGCTTGGCGTTTCGCTTGATGATAAGGATAACGTCATTCTGACGGCCTGCCATGGAATCCAGGATGACGTGGATATGGTCGTCAGGCCTACCCCCTACTATGTTCAAAGCCATGACCGTGCGATGATCTACGAAAAACGCGTGTCCAGCAAAAATTGGAGCCGTATTTGGCCCCAAGTGCAAATTGTACATATTCTCGATGAAGAATACAGACCGTGAAAAAGGCATGTTCCGCTCTTGGAACATGCCTTCATACGTTTTATGCCAGGTGACAGGCGACAAAATGTCCGCCCCCGGCATCACGGAACACCGGAACCTCTTCCTTGCAGCGGGCTACCAAACGGGCAGCGCGTATGGAACTTGCACCCGCTGGGTGGATTCGAAGGGCTCGGAATGTCTCCTTTGAGCACGATGCGTTCCCGCTTCAGCTTGGGAATCGGAATCGGCACCGCCGACAGCAGCGCTTTCGTATAGGGATGAAGCGGATTTTTGAACAATTCGTCCCGGGAGGCAGTCTCCATCATCGATCCCAGGTACATGACGCCGATCCGCGTGCACAAATGCTCGACCACGCTCAAGTCATGGGAGATGAATAGATACGTCAGTTCGCGTGTCTCCTGCAGCTTGCGGAACAGGTTAATGATCTGCGCCTGGATGGAGACATCCAAAGCGGACACCGGCTCATCCGCGATGATCAGATCCGGATTCAGAATCAATGCACGGGCAATGCCAATCCGCTGCCGTTGTCCGCCAGAGAATTCGTGCGGGAACCGGTCGATATGATACGATGACAAGCCGCAAGATTGGAGAACGTCGAGAACTCGGTCACGAATCTCTTCTTTAGGCACCAGTCCGTGATCCACGAGCGCTTCCCCGATCGCATCCCCTACGCGAACACGCGGATTCAGCGAGCTGTATGGATCTTGAAATATCAGCTGCATGCTTGGCCGGATCTTGCGAAGCTCCTGCGGCGACAGACTGTACAAATCCACGCCTTTGAATTTCACTTCACCTTCGGTCTTTTCCGTTAGACGGATAATCGTCTTGCCGACAGTACTTTTCCCGCTGCCGGATTCGCCGACAAGCCCGAAGGTTTCACCCTTTTGAATGGACAGACTGATATCGTCTACCGCTTTGACATGACCTACCGTGCGGTTCAGCAGGCCTTTTTGAATCGGAAAATATTTTTTCAGGTGATTGACTTCAAGCAATCCTTCAGGCATTCACAAGCGCCTCCTCATACAGCCAGCAGGCGGTTTTTTGCTGCTCGGCCACTTCTTTCAGCTCGGGCCGCTTCGTTCTGCAAATGTCCATGCAATGCTCGCAGCGGTCATGGAAATAGCAGGATTCTGTCAGCTCAAGCGGGTTAGGCACCTGCCCAGGGATGGAGTACAGCTCATCCTGCCGCTGATTGATCACCGGCTTGGATTTGAGCAGTCCCTGGGTGTACGGGTGCTTGGGATTTTGGAAGAGCTTCACGACCTCGCCCTCCTCCACGATTTTGCCGGCATACATGACAATGACGTAATCCGCCATTTCGGCTACGACGCCAAGATCGTGGGTGATCAGCATGATGGACATGTTGGACTGCTCTTTAAATTTGCGCAGCATATCCAGTATTTGTGCCTGAATCGTCACGTCCAGCGCTGTGGTCGGCTCATCCGCGATCAGCAGCTTCGGGCTGCTTGAGATGGCAATGGCGATCATGATCCGCTGCAGCATCCCTCCACTCAGCTCATGCGGATAAGAATCGGCAATTTGCGCGGCCCGGGAAATGCCTACCTGCTCAATGAGCTCGATCGCCCGATTACGCGCGTCCTTCTTGCTCAGCTTCTGGTGAACGATCAGCGGCTCCATGATCTGCTGTCCGATTTTGAGTACCGGATTCAAGGAAGACATCGGCTCCTGAAAAATCATGGAGATTTCATTTCCGCGTAGGGTGCGCAGTTCATTTTTGCTCAGCTGTAGCAAATCTCGACCTTCAAAATGGATCTCGCCATTGACGATCTTACCTCCAGGTTCCTCCACGAGACCCATAATGGACATGGCCGTCACGCTTTTGCCGCAGCCGGATTCCCCTACGATGCAGACGGTCTCTCCTTCCCGCACGCGCAAGCTTACATCATCGACCGCTTTGACCTGATCCGTTCCGTTCACGAAATAAGTGCTGAGATGGTCTATTTTCATTAAATCCTTCATATCGAATCTCCCACCTACCTCTTCTGTTTCGGATCGAGAACATCTCTGAGCCCGTCACCGAAAATATTAATGGCTATGACCGTGGCGAAGATGGAAAATCCCGGAGGAATCCAAAGCCATGGCCGCTCCTGAAAATCAATCAGATTATTCGCCGCATCGATCATGTTCCCCCAAGTCGGAGTAGGCGGCATGACGCCGAGACCGAAAAAGCTGAGAACCGATTCGCTTAGGATCGAACCGCCGATATTCAAGGTTGCAATGACGATAAGCAGCGGAACGATATTGGGCAGCAGATGGTTAAACAGCTTCCGGCGGTCCCGCAGGCCGAGAACGACAGCTGCCTGCATGAACTCGCGCTCCCGCAGGCTGAGCATCTGCCCCCTGACCATACGTGCGAGACCCGGCCAATTGACAAAGCCGAGCATGAACATAACGATGTACATCCGATATTCCGTCGGTACCTTCCATTCAGACAAGAGCGCGCCGAATATAAACAGCAGCGGAAGCCCCGGAATCGTAAGCAGCAAATCGGCAATCCGCATAATGATTTGATCAACGAACCCGCGGTAATAGCCCGCGATGGCACCAAGCAAGGCACCGATGAAAACGGATAGAACCATGGAGGCAAGTCCCACGGTCAAAGAAATACGTCCAGCCTGGAGTACCCTTGTCAGTACATCTCGGCCCAGCGCATCGGTACCTAGCCAGTGCTTGAGACTCGGCGCCTTGTTCATCATGGCCATGTGAACTTTATTATCCGTGTAAGGTGAGAAGAACGGCCCGATGAAGCAGGCCAAAACCATAATGACGACAACGACCAAGCCCGAAACGGCGAGCTTGTTCCGCATCAATCTGCGCATCGACTGCCGGAACAGGGAGGAAGATTTCGCTTGAGCCTGTTTCGTCCCGATCGTCCCGGACAGCGGCGTGCTGCTTAATGACATGAATGACTCCCCCTTCTCTAGTGCAGCCGCACGCGCGGATCAGCGATGTGATACAGCACGTCGGAGATCAGCGTGCCGATGACCGTCAGTACGGCGAGCAGCATCGTGAATCCCATTAGCAGCGGGTAATCACGCAGACCGAAGGACTGCATGTATAATTGGCCGATCCCCGGCCAGTTGAAGATTTTCTCGATGATGAGCGACCCTCCGAAGAGTGCCGGAAGCTCAAAGCCCACCAGTGTGATCGCAGGCAGAAGCGCATTGCGCAAAGCATGCCGGAACAGCACTTTGCTTTCCTTCAGCCCTTTGGCGCGGGCCGTACGGATATAGTCCTGCTTGATGACGTCGATCATGTTGCTGCGGAAGTACCGCGTGAGCGATCCGATCCCGAGCAGCGTCATAACAACCACAGGCAGCGTCATATGACGAATGACTTCCTTGACGTAATCCATGCCTGTCGCGTTGCTGCCCGTCGTCAGCATGCCTCCCGGCGGGAGCCATTTAAGGTCGACCGCGAAAATCTTGATCAGGAACAGCCCGATAAAAAACGACGGCAAAGACATCGCTGCAAAGATCAGCACCATGACCAGCGTGTCGAACCAGGAATACTGCTTGTATGCCGAAACCACTCCGATGATGACGGCGATCAGCCATGTTAGAAACGTAGAAACGATGGCGAGCAAAAATGAATTCCATATATATTCGTTGAACAAGGTGAGGACCGGCTTCTGCTGCGCCAGGGAAAATCCGAAGTCCCCGTGAAGCGCATTTTTCATCCAAATCCCGTAACGTTCCAGCAAGGGTTTGTTCAGGCCGTAAATTTCCCGCAGCTCAGCTTTCCGTTCCGGGCTCAGCTTAATGTTGCTGCTGATGTAGTCACCCGGCGTCAGCGCATACAGGCTGAATATTAACAGCGACGCAGCCAGCAGAATAATGAGCATATAGCTGATCCGTTTCGTTAAATAAGCACTCATCGATAGCCTCCTAATCGCATTGTCCCCCGCATCGCGAGCAAGACGCGGAGACGAGGGACGAAATGGTTGAATAAAGGATTATTGCGCCGGTTTCAGCGACCAGTCCGGAAGACTGTTAGCCAGGCCGACGAACGGGCTGACAGCCAGGTTTTCGATGCGTCCATTGTAGCCGTAAACGGTTTTCTTGTAGCTCGTGAAAATGATTGGAAGCTCGTCATTCAGCAGCTGGAAGGCTTCCTTGTACACTTGCTTGCGCTCCTCGATATTGGTTGTCGCCAATCCTTTATCGTACAGCTCCTTCAGCTTCGGATTGTCGTAGGCCTTGATTTCGCCGTCCACGAACTGTACCAGACCATCGGAAGGATCGGTAAGCATTGGCGTGGAGAAGCTTACCCAGTCGTAGTCGCCACTATCCACTTTCGAAACAAGCGAGTTGAAGTCCGCGAATACCTCCGGTTCGAATTTCACGCCGATATCTTGGAAGTTCTCTTTCGCCACGGCAATAAAGATATCCGTCTGCTTACTTTTCGAGCCAAGGTAATGAATGCTCAGCTGCTTGCCGTCTTTTTCGCGGATCCCGTCCGCTCCCGCTTTCCATCCGGCTTCATCCAGCAGCTGCTTGGCTTTTTCCGGATCGAATTTATAAGGGTTGATGCCCTCCTCCGTGTAGGCCCAGGAGATGGGCGAGGCTGGAATGTTCGCGACAGCACCGGCACCCTGGTTCGCATCCACGTAGATGCTTTGGCGGTCCAAGCCGTAAGTCAGCGCCTGGCGGACGTTCTTATCCTTCATCGGCTCATGCTCCAGATTCAGTTGAATGTAACCGTACGTGCTTGGCGTGTAAGGAATGATGTTGATGAAGCCCATGCTTTTCAGCTTATCGATGTTCTCGGTGGTGGCGCTGAAGGATGCATAATCGACCTCGCCCGTCTCGAGATACTGCCAGGTATCGCCTTCGGATGTTTTATAAATGAAATGCTCTGTTTTCGGCTTGCCTTTGTAATAGTTCTCGTTGGCTACGAAGCGAACTTCCTGCCCAGGGATGAATTTCTCCAGCTTGTAGGGGCCGTTGCCTACAGGGGCTCCATGAAGCTTTTTAATATAATCCAGCTGCCCGAATTTGTAATCCTTGCCATAGTAAGCCTTGGACAGCACTTTGTCTCCGAGCATCGTAAGCGCAGTCGCGTTCGGCTTCTCCAGCGTGACCGAGATCGTTAGCGGATCGATGATTTTAATGCCTTCGATGCTTTGCGCTTTGCCTTCCTTGTAAGCCTGAGCACCTTTGACCGCAAGCGTCGGAACCATCGAATCCCCGTCGTAGGCTTTATCGAAGAGCAGCGTCCACGTGAAGGCCACATCATCGGCGGTCAACGGCGAGCCGTCGCTGAATTTCAAATCTTTGCGAAGATGGTATGTATAAGTCAGCTGATCGTCGGATACATCCCATTTTTCAGCCAGGTCCGGAATGGGAAGGCCTTTCTCGTCAACGGTTACCAGTGAACTGAACAGGAGCGAGTTTACGTTCCCGTCATATCCGCTTTGCGTGAAATAAGGCGTGAACGCGCCGCTGGGATCGGTCAGACCCACGATGATCGTGTCCGTACGCTGCTTGGCTACCGCGGGAAGCTTCGACATATCTGCTGCTTGGTAAGGCTCACTCAAGCCCGATTCCCCGGCAACAGCTTCCGTGCTTTTCTCCTTGGTGCTTCCTTCAGCCTGCGTCGTCGTGCTGCTCGTTGGCGAAGCATCCTTAGAGTCCGAGCATGCCGATAGAAGCAAAGAGCCGACAATCATCAGCGATGTTAATAAATAAACGCCTTTTTTCATGATAGATAACCTCCTAATATTTTCCTTATGCTCATCATTCTTATGCGATAAGTATGAATTAGAGCCGTAAGATGTTATTGTTTATTATAAGAACCCGATGTAGTTCTGTAAATAGAGAACTTAAAAAGTTTTCAGAAATTATTAACTTTCTTTTAATTTCTACTTTTGTCAAGACGATGTAAATAAGCCGTTAAAACAAAAAACCTCCCTGTTGCCTACTGGCAAACAAGGAGGTTTTTAGATCTCACCCTTCTTCAATATATTGCATCAAGCGTTCCTGCATTTGCACGAGCGCCCGCTTGCGCAGGCTGTATTCCGTTAGGTTCTCCCCTTCGAAATGGGCGTAAAGCACGCCGGCGCTGCGGAGCTTGGAAATATGATCATGGGTGATGCCCTTGGACAGCTTCAAATGGTTCACAATTTCGGTAAACGTCTTGGGACCATGATGCAAGAAGCGCAAAATTTTCAGTCTGTTTTTCTCGCCTAAACTGCGAAGCGTCCGCAAATCATGCGTCGGAATCAAATCCTCGTCCCCGAGATAGATCCGGGCATTGTAATGGCAGATCAGCTTTGATCCATACAGGGACACGATGTTGAGCGGCTGAAAATGATACTGTGGAACCAGAAGCAGCTCCGTAATCCCTTCCACCGGCTTAAAAAGCATCCCGTTCGTCGTTTCGTCGATGAACTCTTCGGCGGGAAGCTCCTGCATGCGTATCAGCCTCGCCTGCTTTTCGCGATCGAGCGCCTGAAGAATATCCGGATCTACATGCTTGAAATATTGCTCATACCACTGCTCGAACATGGATAACGTATGCTTCTGGAACACCTCGATGTCTTCCTCGGGATACTCATTGCCGTTCGCGGCGAATAATTCGATCAGCTCATGCACGTTTAAACGGCCGAACCAGGACAGGAAGCCCTCAACGGATTGTCCCTCCGGAACGAGAAAAGCCATCAAATACGCAAAGCTCCAATCACCGTTCACGAGCATGTCGTCCAGCGTTAGAGCAAATTCCGGCGTTAGTTTCTCCCGTGTCTCCTGCGCCCAACAGGGCGCAAGATCGATTTTTTTGTGAGACTTTCGGCATATGTATGAGTGCAGGCTATTCATAAACTCATGAACGGGTTCAAACTTGATGTCGATTTGTTGAAACAAGGCAGATCCTCCCCTCCAAAATGCTACGAACTGAAGTTATCGCGGTAATGCTTATGTTATGTATTGCTGCTCATGCTTTTTTCATTCTACCAGCTTGCCAAGAGATTTGCATATATTATAACGTGAACGCATTAACGCATTCCACTATTTTACGTTCATGATACTTTGAGCAAAAGGAGCATCCATCATAGCAGATGAACAAGCCTGTAATCAAGCGCACGAAAAGAGCACGATGCGAAAGCATCGTGCTCTTTTGTATATATCACACTTTACGCGCCCGCTTCTTCCACCATGAATTCCGGTTTCAGCAGCTTGATCCTTGATATGCGCTTATGATCCGTTTCTTCCACTATGAAAATATGACCGTCAAGCTCAGCCGATTGCCCCTTCTGCGGAGGAATGGCCTCGATACGAGAATATAGCCAGCCACCGACGGTGTCGTAGTCCGTCGAATCGAGCTCTAGCCCAAAACGGTCGTTCACTTCGTCAATCAGCATCAATCCGTCAATCGAATATTCATTCTCACGAATCTTTTCAATGCCAGGACGTTCTTCATCGAACTCATCCTGGATTTCACCGACGATTTCTTCCATAATGTCTTCCAGCGTCACAAGCCCGGATGTTCCACCGTATTCATCGATCAGAATGGCAATCTGGGTCTTGTTCCGCTGCATCAGCTTCAGCAAAGCACTGATCTGAATGGATTCCGGTACAGCAAGGATTGGACGAATCAAGTTATTGTATTCAGTTGCAGTGGAACGCAGCAAATCTTTGATATGAACAAATCCGATAATATGATCCTTATCCCCATCGCAAACGGGATAACGGGTTCTCATGCCTTCATATGCGATTTCAAGATTTTCCTCCCGGGACATTTGCGTATTGAGGCATATCATTTCCGTCCGGGGAATCATGATTTCGCGGCCTGTTGTTTCGGCAAAATCGAAAATGTTGTCTACCAGCGCAAGCTCCGTATTGTCAATAAGTCCGTTTTTATTACTCTCCTTCATGAGGACGCGGATTTCTTCCTCCGAGTGGGCAGAGTCCGATTCCGAAGCAGGAGCGATGCGCAGCATGCGCAGCAGCGAGTTGGCGAGTCCGTTAAGAACCCAGATGAAAGGATACATCAACTTATTGAAATATACCATTGGAGCTGCCGACATCAACACAACGGATTCCGCTTTGCGGATCGCCATCGATTTAGGCGCCAATTCTCCAAGCACAATATGCAGGATAGTAATCAACAGAAAGGCAATGACAATGGCAATACCGTGTACTGCAGCCTCTCCAAAGCCCAAGGCGTGTATCAGAGGTCGAACGAGACTTGCAACGGCAGGCTCTCCCAGCCATCCAAGTCCGAGCGATGCAAGCGTGATGCCCAGCTGGCAAGCAGACAAATAGGCATCGAGGTTATTGACGATTTTTTGCGCGAATGCCGCGCCTTTGCGTCCTTCATCTACCAGGGTTTCCACACGGCTGCTCCGAATTTTCACCATAGCGAATTCCGCAGAAACAAAAAAACCATTCAGTATTACAAGTACCACTACCCAAATCAAATTCATCAAACTCGGTAAGGGGTCAGCCAATCTTCTTCCTATTCACCGTATTATTTACCCGGCAAATAGGTACACCTCCTTCGTATAGTAAAGTTGTTAGCCATGACATGCATGTATGAAGGATGCAGCATCAACTTCCCAATGGGTCCATCTCCTATCCAAGTGTATTATTTTGGTACATATCCTTAATTATATAATTATACACTACACAGTCAAACGTTAAGGTATGACTGAATATAACTGTGACCCGCTGCATTTTTAAGCAAATCTCCGGTTAGCAGGCCAAAAGAGCCGTCCCCTGTCGATTATGACTACAGAGACGGCCTTTTCGGCTTTTTTTGCAAAATAACGAATGACCTTTGGCTTAAAAGTTTATCGTCCTTGCCCAGGATTTCCGATAACACCCGGATATTGGTATATCAGCGGCTCGTTAAAGGTAATGTAGTCCAGATTGAGGGTCAAGAGAAGGATACGCTGGCCTGTGGATCTATCGGAAATAATGATGTGATCCCGTCCGGCCGCCTCAATGACGCCAGTGAAGATTTTGGCGTTCCATTGGGAGTTGTTTTCGTATGTCATGTAAAAGGTTCCGGTCTTCCCGAGGTTAAGACGCAGAATATTTTCTACATAGGATTGTTCGAATTGCTGCTGGGGCGGTGCTTGATAGACGGTTCCCGCAGGTCCCATCGGGCTGCCGCTGGTTACTTGCGGAGGAACCGCTCCCATGCTTCCCATGGGCATGCCGCCGGGCATCCCTCCAGGCATCCCCATGCCGCTGCCTGACAAGCCTGGGTATCCGCTGCCCATACTGCCTCCCATATTATAAGAGGTCGGGCGAAAAGGTTGAGGCATCATTCAATAAAACCCTCCTTATAAGTACATTTACATACCTGCTTGCTTATGCATACAGTGCAAAGCTTGAATCCACTTTCCATTCAGGCCGATCCTTGATTAATACACATTCGGGCAATCCGTACTGGATGGACTAAAGAAGCAATGAGCCTTAAACCTTCCCGTGTTCGCCTGATTGTACCAGGTTGCCGGACATTCAGCCGTGGGGCGGAAAAACCACAAAGCATTCGATGCCGGCCAAAACCGTTCACCGTTGATCGCGCGCTGGGCGAGCCTGATATCCGAATCTCTGGCCTTTTGATAAAAATACCCCTTCTGCGGAGCTTCAAAACCACCCGGACTTTGGAAGACCATATCCTGAATGCTGCGAATATTATTGAAATCCAGGCAGTTCCCAATATCCGGTTCACGCCGACGTTACCAACCATCAGCATGCCAAGATTTCCTTCCCCTTCGGCTTCAGCCCTCATCAAACGAGCGAGCAACCTGGTTTGCCCCGAGTTCGTTTTGATAACAGCCAAGTTCCTACCTCCCTGTATGATTGATTTTCCTTATAAGTGTATGTGCATCTGCCCAGTTGAGTGACAAAAATTGTTGCCTACTCGTACCCATTTACGACAGCTTTTGCGTCGGACAGACACTTAACAAATAAAATTAAAGATTTACATAAACCTGACTTTCCTCTAACAACCACAACTTATACTGAGTTCGATTGACGGATAAACATCAGAAAGCGAGGTCGTAAAGCCCCATGGAGAAAGAAATTACGCTTGCTTCCCCGCTGACCCGGGAAAGCACAAGACGGGAAGGAGCAGCATCGCTGCGTACAAGCCGCTGGAAAGAAAGAACGTTAGCTTATTTCTTTTTGGCCCCTTCCCTGCTTTTGTTTGGAATTTTCCTTTTTTATCCCCTTATTAAATCCGTATATCTGAGTTTGTATTTGACCGATCCGCAGGGCCGCGTTGCCTCTTTTGCAGGACTAGACAACTTTAAGAGCATCCTGACATCCGACATTTTCTATAACAGCTTATGGATTACAGTCAAATACATTTTGCTGACGGTTCCGACAGGCGTAGCCGCCGCGCTTTTACTGGCCGCATTGTCCATCCCGAAGCTAAGGCTCACCAAGCTGTTTCAATTTTTCTTCTCCCTACCCATGGCCGTGTCGGTTGGTACCGGGTCCATTATCTGGATGGTTCTGTATCATCCGACCTTGAGCGTTCTCAATTACGGACTGAGTCTGTTTGGTATCTCTCCGATCGCCTGGCTGACGGATCCCAAATGGGCCCTTCTCTCCATCGCTTTGATGACGGTCTGGCTGAATCTCGGATTCAACTACATCGTGATGCTGAGCGGCATGCAAAGCGTTCCCGAGGATTTGTACGAGAGCGCCAAAATCGATGGCTCCGGCTCTTTCCGCACATTTTTCCGCATCACGCTGCCTTTGATTTCGCCGTCTCTGTTCTTCATTAGTGTCGTCTCGATCATCAGCGCGTTTCAATCCTTCGCACAGATCAACATTTTGACCAAAGGCGGTCCGATGAACAGCACAGACGTGCTCGTCTACAACATCTATCAGGATGCGTTCATTAACTATCGCTTCGGCATCGGCAGTGCGCAGGCTTTGATCCTGTTTGTCCTGATCACGCTGCTGACGATCCTGCAGTTCAAATTCGGCGAAAAGAAGGTGCATTATCAGTGAGCATTCGGGCTGTCAATCAAACGATTCTCTACTTTCTCCTCAGTATCGCTGCCCTGCTGATCCTGTTTCCGCTGCTGTTTACGCTGTCATCCGCGTTCATGAGCAGTGCCGAATCAGCTACCTATCCGCCGCGCCTGCTTCCATCTGGTCTCCATTGGGATAATTTCCTGCAGGTGATGAAAACCGTACCGGTCATCCGGTTCATTACGAATAGCTTTGTCGTTTCGGCAGCAATCATGCTCGGACAGCTCATCACGGCCAGCATGGCGGCATACGCCTTTGCGTTTCTGCGTTTCCCCGGAAAGGCTGTCATTTTCTCCGTGTTCCTTTCGACCATGATGATTCCTTGGGAAGTCACCATGATTCCCAATTATTTGACCGTGCGCAGCTGGCACTGGCTGGATTCGTATCAGGGTCTGATCATTCCGTTTCTGGCATCGGCATTCGGAACATTCCTCTTGAGACAGTACTTCCTGCAGCTGCCCAAGGAGCTGTTTGAAGCCGCGAAAGTCGATGGCTGCGGACATATCCGCATTTTTATGCAGCTCGTGCTGCCGCTGTCCATGCCATCCCTGGCCACGCTTGCCGTGTATTCGTTCCTAACGAACTGGAGCAATTACTTATGGCCGCTCTTAATCACCAATAAAGAAAGCATGCGCACGGTACAGATCGGCATCGGCATGCTCCAGTTTGAAGAAGTCACCGCATGGAACGTGGTGATGGCCGGGATTGTCATCATGCTGCTGCCTTCCCTCATCCTACTAATCGTTGGCTTAAAGCCTCTGGTACGAGGGATTACAGCTGGAGCTTTGAAAGGTTAATCAGATTAATATTTATTTAAATATCATTTCAGGTTTGTCGACATTATAAGCCGCGCTTTAAGCGTCTGCTTGTAATTTCACAATATAATAAACATTCAAAAGGGAGAGAAGAGAAAAAATGAAACCATTCGGTAAGAAAACGCTGGCCATGCTCCTGATGTCCTGCATGATGCTGGCAGCAGCCGGCTGCGGCTCCAAATCGGCAGATACCAAGGAAGAAACGGCTTCCGCAGCGGAAGCCCCGGCTAAACAAGAGCAGCCGGTCAAAGTGGTTTGGTGGCATTCCATGAGTGGAGACGTCGGCAAAGCGGCTCAGCAGCTGGTTGACGAGTTTAACGCCGAGCATAAGGATATCGTGGTTCAAGCGGAATATCAGGGGAAATACGACGAAAGCCTGAATAAGCTCAAAGCTACACTCGGTTCAGACAGCGGCCCGTCCCTCATTCAGGTGTACGAAATCGGCAGCCGATTTATGATCGACAGCAAGGCAATCACTCCCGTCCAGCAGTTTATTGATGGCGAGCAATATGACACGTCCAGCCTGGAGCCGAACATTCTGAATTACTATACTTTCGATAACAAATTGTATTCGATGCCTTTTAATACCTCGAACCCGATCCTATATTACAATAAAGATGCCTTCAAAGCAGCGGGCCTGGATCCAGAGAAGGCGCCTGCTACCTACGAAGAAGTGGCTGAGGCAGCCAAAAAATTAACCAAATCCGGACAAGCCGGCGGTTCCTTTGCCATCTACGGCTGGTTCATGGAGCAGTTGTTTGCCAATCAAGGGGCAGAGCTGCTCGATAACGGCAACGGCCGCACGCAGCCAGCTACTGCTTCCCTCCTCGCGAGCGATGCCGGCGTGAAAACGCTGGACTGGTGGAAGAAGATGATCGACGATAAAACAATGCTCAATCTGGGACGTAAAACCGACGATACCTCCAAAGCCTTCGCTGCAGGCCAAATCGCGATGACGCTGGATTCCACGGCTTCCTTGCGCAGCATCGTCAAATCGGCTGAAGGCAAGTTTGAAGTCGGAACAGGCTTCCTCCCTAAGGCAGATGCCAATGTCAAAGGCGGAGTTATCGTGGGCGGTGCCAGCAACTGGATTCTGAACAACCGTCCGGAAGCGGAACAAAAAGCGGCATGGGAATTCATCAAGTTTCTAGCCGAGCCTAAATCCCAGGCCGAGTGGCATATCAATACGGGGTACTTCCCGATCACGCAAAAAGCTTATGACGAGCAAATCGTAAAAGACAATATGACGAAATATCCGCAGTTCCAAACCGCGGTGAACCAGCTGCACCAAACCGCACCTAGCCTTGCGACCCAAGGCGCGGTGATGGGCGTCTTCCCTGAAGCCAGACAGCTGACCGAAACGGCCATCGAGGAAGTGCTGAACAACAAAAAATCTTCCAAGCAAGCTTTGGAAGATGCTGCGAAAGCAATCACGAGCAAAATCGAAGAGTATAACAAAACCGTCAGCAAATAAGAAACACGTTCACCCCTTCCCTCAGCATCCGAGAGGAAAGGGTTTATTTTTAAGCGGAATAGTTTACATAATTATATTTATGTTATTATTCATTCGTTAGCGTTGAAGTATTGGTCAGCGCTTCGACCTGACGGATGATATCAACGGCCAAAGCTTTGAGCGCCGCCTGATCGGTCGCCGCGTCATAGGCTTCCCATACTTCGTCGCGGATTCGCTTCGCTTCGGTCAAAAATCCGATCGACTTTTTCATGGATGCGGTATACCGGGCGCGAATTTCGGCAATTTCATCGGCATAGGCCTCGTCGGTACCCGCTTGAATCGCCAGCTCATATACATCAAGAATGCTGTCTCCCTCGCGAACCGGGAAATGCTCATGCGGGGCGGTACTATCGAAAATCGCCAGGCTGAGCTCCGGGAAAATGAGCATATCAAGGCTATTGGGATCAAAGCCGCAGTGGTAAACTTCCGTATCGATTCCGCGAGCCTCGGCTTCCTTGGCCAGCTTTTTAAACATGGTGGATTTACCGGATCCGGGACGGCCCTTCACGAAAATCCGCGTGCGGAGATCTGCCGTTAAGTTAGGAACATAATCCACGGCCCCCTGCCAAGTCGCTGCGCCGAGAAAACGGCGCGTAATCGACGCTTCTTTGGATCGGACCGGAATCAGGTAATGATCCGCGAATTCAGAAGTAATCCGGTTGGCAGTCTCCCGGTCCAGATGATCGATATAGAACTTTTCCCACTCGTCATGAATCCGCAGCGTTATGAGGAACGTGTCGTAGGCATGTTGGTAAAGTGTTCCGATTTCAAGCTCCTGCTGCTTCGTCCCTGTCTCTGCTTCCTCCAGGAGCTCTTCGCGCTGGGTCTGACTTGCATCCAGAATGCGGATTTCCGTGCCCTCCAGCACCGGATCCGCACTCCATGCATTCCCGTCGATAATCCCGATCCGTGCCTCTTCGAGTATAATACCCTCCAGCCGCTCCTGATCCAAAGCATCATGTATATAGTGCTTGGTCCAATCGGTTTGCCGCCAAGCCTCTGCCAATTCGTTCAGCACCCGTGATGTTCCCGATCCGGTCCGGCCGTTAATGACAAATACGGTATCCAGCCCCTTCAGGACGGAATCATATAACGTATATAAGCCGGCAGCCGTATTTCCGCGTGCAAAATAATTCTTTTCCAAACCTGCCATACTCCTTCACGCTCCTTTAATCTCCCTAAATGCTAACACCTTATGTTATGCGCCTCATCTTTTCTGTGTGAATGCCTAGTGGAGTGAACCTATGAACGCAAAAAACTGCCTGATTCCAAAGAATCAGGCAGTGCTGAATCGCCAATTACGGTTTGGCGTTCTTCCAATAATCATAGGCGTGAACCAGATTACCCGTATATGACGGTGAATTTTTCAAGAGTTCGGCTACCTTCGCAAGCTCCCCTTCCATGTAGGCTGAACCTTCCTCGGAAAAGGTAATGTGATTGCCTTCGTGACTCTCTTTCATTTCGACCGATATCAACAGCGGTTTGCCCAGTTCATCCGCAAATGCGATCTCCTCCTTGGACACGCTCACAATGCCGTTCGACCCGACGGCGGTATCCCTGAAAGCCATTAGAGATACGTGATCCATGCGGTCGATCATCCATTTGCTGAGCGAAATGTCCTCGCCAGGAACCTTGTATTTATCCAGCCATACAGCTAAATCCATGCTAGCCTCCAAGCTGGAATCCTTTTTCAGCTCACGAACGAAGGCATCCACATTGGATGTCCACTCGGCAATGACTTCCGCGGGATCCGTCTTCCAGTCGGGAAGCACATAAGGCTCGATATCCAGATGGATTCCGTGAAAACGTTCGTCTCCTTGGACGGCACGGTTGTAATTCTTCACGTAATGAACCAGCTTCATCATTTTGGCTCGGTTTTCCTCGAGAGCCCATATCGGATGTCCGCCCATGGCATGAACTTCGATGCCGGCTGCAGACGCTTGTTTGATAAATGAAGTATACGCGCTGTAGGGCTGCTGCAGATCGAGCCGGACATAAAGCCAATTCAGATGTTTCTCCTTGGCAAAATCAAGGATTTCCTGCCCGTTCTGAAGAACTTCATTGGCTTCCCAGATGTATGTTCCTCTGACCTTTGAATCCCGGTCAATCGGATCGGCATCCGGCACTTGATCTTGATCTCCGGGATCTGGATCCGGCTTCCCGCCCCCAGGCTCCGAACCTCCCGACCCGTCGCCGCCCGGCATGTTCTCCCAGTTGCGGAAATCATGAACCGCGATCCCGGCAAAGGACGAATACGCGCTTAATTGCCCGGTTAGATCACTTAATGACTCGTTCATCTGCTCCTTGCTCCGGCCGTAAAACGTCGTATGGCTCTCTCCGGGCATCTCCTTCGTGTTGACGCCAATGAGAAGCGGCTTGCCCAGCTTGTCAGCCAGCTTCAATTCATCCTGAGACAGGCTGACGATGCCATGGTCGGAATCAACGACGTTGCGGTATGCAAGCACGGTAACTTGATCGAAGGCCGTCATCAGCCACTCATTGAGGCTTCCTCCTTCCGGGGTTGCGTAGGAGTCGAACCAGAAAGGAACATCAAGCCCAAGCTCAAGGCCCTTCCCCTTCGCTCTGTCCAGAAAAGCCTGCATGTTGTTCATCCAGGAGGAGATCACTTCCCCCTGATCCGTTTCCCACTGCGGAAGGACGTACGGTTCTATATCGAGATGAATGCCATCGAACCGGTTATCCGCAGGTACACTGGCATTGTAATTCATGGTCCAATCGGCTAGTCCAAGCAAGCGATCCTTATGTACCGAAAGCGCCCAGCCGGGATCACCGCCTAAGGCATGAACTGCGACTCCACCCTCATGCGCATGCTGTATAAACGTCTCATAGGTGGCATTAGGCAAATCCCGATTGATTTGTAAGTAGATTAAATTGATGCCTTGTTGACGCGCAAAATCAAGCAATTTCTCTCCGCCATCCTCGATCAGTTCAGTCTGCCATACCCAAGTCGCCTTGAGGCCCTGCGTCGGCGACTGAAAACCGACCAGAAGCGAAGCGGCAAGAAGCAGCAAGCCTGCAAGCCATCGAGAATTTTTGACAATCATAATTTCCCTCCATTCCTATGTGAGGACGATTCCAGCTCAATCCTCATGTTCAAAGATGCGTGTATAGCTCACTATCTATCGTAAACGGAGTTATTATAGCATTGATAACGAAAAAAAAGATGAGCCCATGTCCTTATAGGACAAGCTCATCTCGCGGAATACTGCTCCAGCCTGTATAAATGGAACTAGGCAGAATTGTAAGTATTATCCTTTTTCTTTGCGATAGAGAAATATTGGAAGCCTTTAGGGCCAACTGCTCAGGAGAAAAGTTACGGTTCGTATATCATTTTACGCGTCATTCCGCCATCCACCACCAGATGCGTCCCGGTTACGAATGAATTGTCCGGATCTGCCAAATAAAGGCATGCCCTGGCAATGTCGGACGGTTTCCCGACGCGTCCGGCGGGGTGCTGCTCATGATCGGCCTTCTTGAGTGATTCGTAATTCCCGGTTTCGATCCACCCCGGGCTGATGCAGTTCACACGAATACCGTCGGGCCCAAGCGAGACAGCCATGGCATGCGTTAACGCCACGATGGCGCCTTTCGAAGCAGCATAGGCTTCGGTATCAGGCTCGCTCATGATCGCCCGGGTGGACGCCATATTCACTACGGCGCCGTTTCCATGCTTCTTCATATATCGAGCAGCCTCCCGGGTCGCCAGGAAGCAGCTTCTTACATTTGTATTCAAGATGTCATCCCACTCGTCCGACGTCAGATCATAAGGGGACTTCCAGCGTGAAACTCCCGCATTATTAATCAGAATGTCGATCGTTCCGTACTCATTCGCAGCCGTACGCATCAGCTCTTTAATATCATCCTCGTTACGTACATCGCAGGGAACATAAACAGCCTGTCCCCCCTCATTACGAATAGCCGCAGCCGCTGCGGCTCCCTGCTCTTCATTCCGATCCCCCAGAACCAAGCGTGCCCCTTGTTCGGCAAAAGCTTTAGCGACGCCATATCCAATTCCCTGTGCAGCTCCGGTCACAACGACGACAAGCTCATCAAAAGCCATATTCAATTCCTCCTTGTTATACCTGCTGCTTCTACTTTAAATTCACCCGTGGAACAAAATCAAGAAACACTTGCGAAACAAAAAAGACCGCTTCCGTAAGGAATCGGTCCCATTATACGCTAGTTACGATCAGAAATGCTCATAATCGCGATAACGCGCGCCAGATTGTGCTTCCCTGGCAAAGCGCATGTTCCTTTCGAAACCCTTGAACCTCGTGCCTTGAAAAGTAAGCCGCCCGGAATCGCCTTCGGCGCATAATCCGTACTGCTGACCGTTGACGGTAAATTCCATGCGATCGCCGCTGTCCACCTCAAAGGTAATGAAATACGTCGTATTCGTATGACTGGTCATATGGTCATTCGGCTCGTGATGATGATGCTGGTTGATTTCCGTCCGCTTGCTGACGATTCGGGAATCCACGGTGAGAACAGGCTGCTTGTTATTCCGCCCCCACTGCAGCAATCCTCTGCCTGCCGACAAGATGATAATACCGATAATTACGACAAAAAAAATCGGCATGACTTTACCGAAGAAGTCAAACATCCAAAATGACGTCTCTCCTGGCATGCTTCTCCCTCCTCTATTGACTTTAGGCTAAGGTGGTGCAGAAACTCTAGTGGGCCTGTTCATAACAAGTATATGCAGCAGGGTTGACAAAAAAACCTCCACTTCGCTTTTTACGCGTGTGGAGGTTTCACGTTGAATATGCCGCTTGGTTACGCATGAACCTGATCCAGATAGTAACGGGTTTCATCTTGCTGTTCCCCGTCCAGCAGTCCCTGAGCCATCCAGCATTGCTTGCATTTCTCTTCCGTGTCGCAAGTATATGCATCCTGACAGTTGTAGCAGAACTGAAGGAAGTATTCCGTCGTTTTATCTTGAGTAAAGTTGGTCATGATTCTCACTCCCGTATGTTTAGGTTCTCCTTACACCCTTAGCGTATCATAACCGCAACATTAACATTGTGATTTATTTCACATTATTAAATTTTTGATATTTATGATGGCTTTCCTCCTCCAAATCGCTGGTAACAAATAAAAAACGGAGAACCAAAGTTCTCCGTCCCTTATAACACTCTCCAATTCAAACCGCCGTCCGTCGTTTGAAGAAGTCGCGAGCTTTTTTGTTCATTATTCTCCATTAAAAGCCAACCGACCCTTGGCGAGGAAAACTGCAGCTTGACTACCTCCGGATATTCCACGAGCTTTTCCTTAATGACCTCGTTATCGGAAACGAGAGACCATGTTTTCCCCTGATCCAACGTATGATAGATCGTGCTGCCGATCAGTGCCCAGCCCTCGTTCGGCCCAATAAATGTGGGGAGAATATCCTGATTCAGCCCTTTACTGACACCGAGCCCGAAGTTGGCAAATTTCCATGTGGCTCCGCCGTCCCCGGTGAAATAGCCGTTGTATTTGGTTTCGTTTCCGTTTTTGCAGCCGATCGAAATCCAGCCGTTTTGGCGGCCAGCATCGAAAAACTGCGGACGGTCTGTCGTGTAATTCACGCAATTTTTCAGCTTTTCCCGGTTAAAGAACGACGGTCCCGATATCCATTTGTTTCCTCCGTCGAGAGTCTGGTACAGCTTGGGCTCTCCGAGCTCCTGGACCATCGCATAGCCACGTAGGGGATCTACGAAGGATACCCCGATGGTATAGCCAAGATGAGGGATCGGACTGGCCACGGTAGACTTTTCCGGATTATATACCGTATTTTGCATGACAACATTCCAGATAGAGCCGCCGTCATCGGTGCGGTACAGAACCTTCAGCTCTTTCCCCGTCGTGGAATCCGCCGTGGTCATCATCCAGCCGCGTTGCGGCGTGTTGAACGTAATGGCGGAAACTCTGTTTTTTTGGGGAATGGATGAAATATCCCAGGTTTCCCCGCCGTCACTCGTATGAAGAACGATCGTTTCAGCCATTCCTGACGGATCGCGTACAATCCAGCCGTTCATCGGATCTGTAAAATAAATATCTTTGCCATAACGCGGATTTGCAGGAAACTGCACATTCGCCGAAGGCGAAATATTGACCCAGGTCTGCCCGTTATTTTTCGTCATATACATGCGGAGTTCATTACGCGTCAATCCCCATGCGATGCCCTTCGTCTCGCTCAGGAGCTGAAAATCGGTAAGCTTGGTCTGGATTTGATATTTACCTGTATCCTTTGTGTTCGTTTTCACTGTATCCGGTGCTACCACGGTCAAAGTCTGACCTTGATCGGCTGTCTCTTCAGCCGTATCCTGCAACGCAGGAGCATTCTCGGGCGTTGCCGTTTGTTCCTCACGGGAAGAACAAGCACTCAAAAATATGCAGAACAATAATAAGATCGAAGCAAGCTGTTGATACCTTTTCATTCATGTTCCTCCTCTCCCTGAGGACAGCTTGTCCTGCAAAAAGAAAACCTCCAATTCAAATCATATAACATAAAGAGGGGTTTGCGCCAGTTCATGCTGGGGAAAGGAATGAAATGCTAAGTATTATCTTCATTTAGATTTACATAATTATATTTACGTAACTCATTTTGACATTCTACGACTGATCATGGTTCAGCAAGCTATGCCTTCTGCCGTACATAAAATAAATTAACAAACCGACTACCATCCACACCCCAAAACCGATCCAAGTCATCGCCTGCAGATTGATCATTAAATAAAGGCAAGCCGCCGCACTCAACAAAGGCAAAAAAGGTACCCAAGGCACTCTGAATCCGCCTTTCTTATCCGGATTGTTCTTTCGAAGCGCGATAATTCCAAGGGAAACGACCCCAAAAGCAAACAACGTTCCGATGCTGGTCAAATTGGCCAGCTTGCTCAGCGGTACGAATCCTGTCAGCAAAGCGATCAGCGTTCCCGTCACCCAGGTGCTCTGCGTTGGCGTCTGAGCTTTGCCGCTGACACGGGAAAGCTTGCTCGTAATCAACCCGTCACGGGAGATCGCAAAGAGAAGCCTAGTCAAACCGAACAGCATGACGAGCAGAACGGTTGTCATACCGGCAATCGCCCCCACCGATGTCAGGCCAGCCAGAGCATTCTGATTCACGAATCGCAAGGCAAAAGCGACCGGATCCCCTACATTCAGGGAAGTATAAGGCACCATCCCCGTCAGCACCAGCGACACCAATATGTAAAGCAGCGTGCAGATCGCAAGGGAGGCGATAATGGCAATCGGCAGGTCACGCTGAGGTCTTTTTACCTCTTCAGCCGCCGTGGATACAGCATCAAAACCGATATAAGCGAAGAATACCGTGGCCGCCCCGTTAATGACCCCACCCACGCCAAAAGGAAGAAACGGGGACCAGTTATCCGGCTTCACGTAAAAGGCGCCTACACCTATAAATAACAGCACGACAACCAGCTTGACGATGACCATAATGCCGTTGAATCGCGCCGTCTCCTGAACACCCCGGTTCAATAAATAGGTAATGACGAAAATAATGACCATCGCAGGCAGATCAACAATCGACCCTCTTGAAGCGTCATAAGCTCCGGAAATGGCAACCGGCAGATGGATTCCGAAACCATCGAGCAGTCCGGTAAAATAGGAAGACCATCCGCTTGCAACAGCCGCCGCAGCCACGCCGTATTCCAGAATCAAGTCCCAGCCCAGGACCCAGGCGATAATCTCTCCAAACGCAACATAGCTGTATGCATAGGCGCTTCCTGAAACCGGAACGCTGGAGGCAAACTCCGAATAGCACAGTGCCGACAGCACGCATGTCAAAGCCGCAATCGCAAACGAGATGATGAGCGCCGGTCCTGCATGTACTGCCGCTGCCACACCTGTCAGGACAAAAATGCCCGTCCCTATGATGGCCCCGACTCCCAGCGCTGTCAGATCCAGAGCACTCAACGTTCTTTTCAGCTTACCATCCGTTTCGTCCAAGCTTCCAACCGTTTTTTTTCGAAAAATATCCATAATGTCCTCTCCTCGTTGTCTCTCTCTTTTCCTTTAAACGGCTAAAGCAATTTAGTTTATGGGGTTTAATTATGAGCTTCGAGTATTTTGATGTCAATTTATCATTTCATGGAAAAATATTACTTATTCCGGTAAGTTCGCGCTAATGAACATGATCTCCACAACGTGAAAAACCTCCCAGAATCTTCGCGGCCTCATACGGCGTAAGAAGTTTTTGGGAGTTGTATCCATGACAAAAATAGATGTCGCTATTGGAACACCTTGACACGTTCTTCAATCGGCATGAATTCCTTCTCGCCTGCAGGCGCCGTCGGTTTGCCGAATGGCATTTGAGCGATTAGCTTCCAGGAAGACGGGAGCTTCCATTCGGACTGTACCTGCTCGTCGATCAGCGGATTGTAGTGCTGCAGTGAGGCTCCAAAGCCTTCCTCCTCCAGCAACGTCCACACGATCAGCTGGATCATCCCCGAAGTCTGGTTAGCCCATACAGGGAAATTATCCTTATAGAGCGCGAATTGCTCCTGCAGATTTTTCACGATGTCCATGTCCTCGAAGAACAACACCGTGCCGTAGCCGCTTTTAAAGGAGTCGATTTTTTGTTCGGTATTCTTGAACGCTTCATCGTTATTGACAACCTTACGCAGGGTTTCCTTCGTCATATCCCACAGCTTGTCATGATTCGCTCCGAGCAGCAGAACCACGCGGGAGGTTTGCGAGTTAAACGAAGATGGCACGTATTTGACCGTCTCTTCGATGATTTGCTGAATGTTCTGGTCGGTACTCACGTTTTCTTTGCTGATCCCATAGATGGAACGTCTCTTTTTGAGTGCCTCGATGATGTTATTCGACATCCCGTTCTTCCCTCCGTTTTCTGAACTGATGATCATATGTTAATAAGGACCGGATTTAGGTCGCCAAACATTAAAATCCCCCCGTATCGAACCAAATATGCTTCACCCTGTCTCGCCTTGGCTTCCAATATAAAACGGTTCTATATCGTTGGAGAAACGAACAGAACCGTGATCTTCTTCAATTATTCAATTTTGTACGGATCCAATTTCCCCGTTATATCCTCGGCAGTTACGCTTGCAGCTGAATGAACCGGGTGGCATGGCCCCGGATAAACTCGCCGGTTCGCTCCATAAGCAATCTCAACGCTTGACCCAGGCAGTGCGCAGGTCCATTTCCCGGATACACTCCAAATGGTCATGATCGTCATTGTCGATGAGCGGCGTGACCGGATAAGCCTCCATCTCGTCGTCATCATATGTTTGAAGCAGCGAACGAAGCGAATGGAATGACGTATTCTCCTCATTCAGCCAATCCTTAATGGCTTCCTGAGGCAGTATAGCCGGCATGCGTGTTTCCTCAAAGCCTCCGATCAGACGATTCGCATTCGCCATGACCAAGGTACAAGTGCGCAGCGGCTCGCCTTTATAATCCTTCCATATTTCATACAAACCCGCGACGCCGAACATCCCGCGATTTTTCAGCACCACACGCACCGGATGCATCTTTTTGCCTTCTCTTTTCCAATAATACAACCCGTTGCATGGGATGACGCAGCGCTGCCGCTCAATCATTTTGCGGTATGTCGGGTTTTCTTTCACGGTATGCAGATCCGCATTCACCGCGTCCTTTCCCCAGTAGGGAATAAACCCCCAGCGGAATTCATCCAATACGCGTTCTCCATTTTGCTGAAGCAGCACGGGAGCCGATTGGGTAGGGCTGATATTGTAGCGGTTCTTGTAATAATACATCACGCGGTCCACCTGAAAATGCTCTAGCACGACCGGCAGGTCTTCAGTCATTGAATAACGCTGGCACATGCAGCATCACCCTCCTCTATGTGACATTAATGTCCGCATAAAACAGGAAAATTATGCATGAACGCATTCACGGTCCCGAGTTGGATTAAAACGGAAGCACAACCTCAAGCCGCGAAATGGCTTCTTCTTTTTCTCTGCTGGTGACATGCGTGTACACCGTCGTCGTTTGGATGGACGAATGGCCCAGCAGCTCCTGTACCGTTCGCAGATCGGCTCCTTTACGCAGCAGCATCGTAGCAAAAGAATGGCGCAGCTTGTGGCAGGAGTATGGAAGACGCTGCCGCTCCGGCAGATCGGATTGGTAGCGGTCGAACGTGTCGGCGGCGATTTGCTGTATGTTGCGGATCGAAAGACGCTGCCCTTTTTGTGATATGAACAGCGCGTCTTCTTTTCTGCGCCAAGGCGTGATTCTCTCTTCGAGTGCCCGGTCCAGCATCGCTGCGACAGCGTCCGGTACCGGGAGCGTCCGCCACTTCCTGCCCTTACCGAACACATCGAGGGTATGCCTGTCCCTGTTATAATCCGTCAGATTCAACGTGTGTACCTCCCCGACCCGCAAACCCATATAGGCCATGAGCAAAAATACGGCTGCGTTCCGGTAGCGGTACTTGCCCTCGATGCTTTTCAAAAAAAGCGGCAGCTGCTGCTCGTCCAAATATACCGGGGTGCGGTTCTTGTCGGTCTTGGATTTTTTGATGCCGGCAGCCGGGTTGGTTCCCGCCATCTCCAGCTCCATCAACGCTTTGAAAAAGCAATTCACGGCCGCATGCTTCCGGTTACGCGTCGCATCGCTGACTCCCTGCTCCCTGACGGATGACAAATACGACATGACATGGATTTTTTTGACCTGCTCCAGCTTCTTGCCACCGAGCGAATCGAGAAACTGCGATACATCGCCGAGGTAGGATTTTTGGGTGTGCAGCGTAAAGCCCGCATCCTTCATCCAGATCAGAAACGCCTCGATGAATTCTTCATAGCTGTCATTCACTGTTCTCATACTGGAACCCTCCTCTATGCAGAATGAGCAGTATTTTTCATGCGACATCGCCAAAAAACATTTTTTGGCATAAACTGAAACATTTTGGGGTTCAAGCCCCTTCAAAAAAGGTGCATAACCCGACATCCCATGAAATAAAAGTCGTTTTAATTAAAAACTGCGTATAATTTATGTTATGCGCTGTTTTTTAGCCTGCTTTTATTGTAGCACAATCGCCCTTCCCTTGGGAAAATGATGCTTATTCGCCCCCACTATGGATAATCTTGTTCTTTGCTCAAAATCCATAAAAAATTTCTATTACAAACTTTTCGTAAGTAGATTGACAAAGCATACTAACTGTTATTATTATAATTACAGCAACCTACTTAATCATGAGATTCGTCGAGGAGGAAATAACGATGTCCAAATTAAATATCGGCATTATCCTGGGCAGTACGCGTCAAGGTCGCTTGAGCCCGCAAGTCGGTGAATGGGTGAAACAAATCGCCGATGGTCGCGGAAACGCGAATTATGAAATCGTAGATATCGCAGATTACAAGCTTCCATTCTTGGGAGAATCCGATGCTACAGAGCAGGCAACAGCTTGGAACACCAAGCTCGCAGGCTTGGACGGCTTCGTATTCATCGTGCAAGAGTACAACCACAGCATCACCGCTTCCCTCAAGAACGCACTCGATTTTGCGCGTGATGCCTGGAACAATAAAGCAGCCGGGATCGTGAGCTACGGTTCGGTCGGCGGTGCCCGTGCGGCAGAGCATCTGCGCGGAATTTTGGGGGAATTATCCGTTGCGGACGTCCGCATTCACCCAGCGCTGTCCCTATTTACCGATTTTGAGAACGGAACGGTTTTCAAGCCGGCGGATCTTCATCTGGTTAATATCAATGGAATGCTTGACCAAGTGCTCGCCTGGAGCGGCGCTTTGAAAGTCCTTCGCTAAAATAAACGAACAGAAGCTGCCCATCCGTTATTTTCTTGACTCCGGGCAGCTTCTTTTTTGTGCAAATTACATATATGGACTTCGGAGCAAGCCCCCACTTTGTGGGGGTTATTTTATTTCAATAAATGGTTCCATCCGTGGGAATAACTATAGAAAGACAAGGAGGGTCACTTGATGGAGCCGGAAGCGCAATGCCGGGACTTAACGCCCCAAATGCATGAAATAAAGATGCGGTTAGAGAACATATCCAAGGACACCAAGACGCTCATCGCCTCCTTGGATCAAGAGGACATCGATATTCTGAAGGATCTTAAAAGCCTCTCAAAAAAAATGACCGACACAGCAAATATGGCATCCTCTTATCATTTAAATCGTTTATTGAATCCTTACACCCATAAATGCAATGTCATATTCAAAGCCGTGCAGCAGCTAAGCTCCAAACGCAAAGGAGCACTGATCGTCATCCAGAGGGACAATCCGATTGAGGATTTGATTACGAAGGGGATTCCCCTTTATGCCGAAATTTCTACATTGCTGCTCGACTCGATATTCCATGTGGGTACCCCGCTCCACGACGGATCCGTATTAATTCAAAACGATATCATCGTTTCGGCAGCGAACATCCTCCCCCTCACCCGCAAAACCTATAAACATGTGAAGTTAGGAACCCGTCATCGCGCTGCCATCGGTTTGTCGGAAAAATCGGACGCATTGATCTTTGTCGTATCCGAAGAGACGGGTAAACAGGCTTTTGCCTACCATGGTTCGTTATATACGTTCCAAGTTCCAACATGAACCTAACACACCTGTAGGAGTGAATATTGCACATGGATCGAAACTATTGCACCGGAGAGTTCCCGCTGCTGCGGAATGACCTGACGGACAAGCTCACGCAAATGGCTGCCCTTTTAGAACAAGACATCGCTACGCTCGAGCATAATGATATTCAAATCCTGAATGATATCGACACGATCACCAAAGGATTGTCAGAGCTCGAATCCATTACATCCACCTACTTCTTGAACTGCCTTCTATCCGAGTATACGGACCACAGCAAGGAAATCTCCCGGTCCATCCATAAAATGAGCCTGAACGGCCAGGAAGCGCTGATCGTACTGGAGAAAAACGACCCCGTATCACCGCTGGTCAAAGACGGGACGCCAATGAACGCCAAAATTTCCAGCCAACTGCTCGAGTCTATTTTCCATCCGGAGAGCCAATTATCGCATGGAGCGGTGCTCATTAAATCCGATATGGTCGTTTCCGCCTCGAATGTGCTGCCCGTCTCCAGTCAAATCTTTTGGGACCGCTTCTACAATGTCCGCGAGCTCTCTGCCCTAGGGTTGTCCGAACTGTGCGATGCATTAATCCTGCTCATCTCCAAAGACAAATCGACGCTGTTTTGTTTACATGGGAACTTGTTTCCTTTTTCTACGAGCTCTCCATAAAACAGGAGGAGATCTCTTTTTACACCTTGTTTGCAACGCAGACAATCGCGAGGAACTGCCTTGATTTGTTGCCGCGCGCTCGGATATGTAGAACGCAAGGCGGCTACCCTGTTGCTCTATCCGCCAACAGCCATCCCTGCCCATGTCACCTTTTTGAACGAGCGTGAATAGCTTGTTGTAAAAAAGGATTGACATCTTTAACCGCAGAGGTGTAGTATTTCCCTGTAAAACATATGACCTCGTTAGGTGAGGCTCCTATACAAACAGAGGCCACTGCCCGGAAACATCGAAAGATGCCAATGGGTAGAACAGGAACTGCCGGATTAAGGCTTTTCTTAAGGTGGCTAAGGGATATGCAATCTCTTTACGTTGTGTAGTGCTAAAACTCGACTAGGGGGAACCGTGAGCGCTAGGCGTGCTCTGTCTTTTTTTGCACGCGCTTGATCAAGATCCCTCTAGGAGAAACCTGGAGGGATCTTTTATTTTGAGAGGAGTGATCATTCACATGGACAGTATACCCCGTAGGATAAGAACCGAATATTTGCAACCATGTCCTGTGAAGAGCAGGAACTCGTTGTCCTCGATCACCCAACCTAGCCGCAAGAAGAAATTTGTCCGAAAATACCGACCGGACAGGTTTATTTAAGTGCGTCTTCGTCCGGTCGCATCCATGCATAACGAGTTCCGAAGCCGACGGCTCTCCTGCGGGAGAGTTTTTTTATGTCCAATTTTCAAAGGTGGAGGAATGTAACATGAGAAAAAACATCAAAACTATGGTCCAATCCCAAATGGAAATCAACCAACGTCTGATCGACGCATCCTACTGCTTGCCCGAGGATCTGTTGAGCGAGCTCGGCACTTCCCTCTCCGGTCTGAACGACACGGACGTCAAGGATAAACGGAGTGAATACGGCGACAACCAGATCGCTCATGAAAAACCGCCAGCCTGGTATATCCAGCTCCTCGGCAGCTTCAAAAGCCCGTTTATTCTCATTTTGCTCGCGCTTGATATTTTTTCTTATTTGACGGAAGACCTGACGGGTGTCATCGTCATCAGCACGATGGTTTCCATCAGTGTACTCATCTCGTTTACACAGGAATTCCGCTCCATCCGGACGGTCGAGAAACTGAAGGCACTGGTGAAAACGACTGCTACGGTGACCCGCAATGGATCGAAGCAAGAAATCGATATGCAAGAGCTGGTACCTGGAGACATCGTTCATTTGTCCGCGGGAGATTTGGTACCGGCCGATGTGCGGCTGCTGTCATCCAAGGATCTTCATGTCAGCGAATCTGCACTTACCGGCGAAGCCCTCCCGGTTGAAAAGCAGGATGCGCAAATCGCAGGAAACAAAGTAACCATAATGAAACGTCCGCGTCAAGCCAGTGCGCTGGAGCTCGGCAATCTGTGTTATATGGGCACGAATACCATTAGCGGCGCGGCCTCTGCCGTAGTTATCTCGACCGGAGCTTCCACGTATATTGGCTCCATGGCCAAAACGCTGACCGGCAAACGGCCCGTCACGAGCTTCGAAAAAGGCGTCAACAGCGTGACGTTCGTGCTCGTCCGTTTCATGCTCATCATGGTTCCTGTCATTTTTCTGATTAACGGCTTTACCAAAGGAAACTGGTCCGATGCACTCCTGTTTGGATTATCCGTCGCCGTCGGACTTACGCCTGAAATGCTTCCGGTCGTCGTCACGACCAACCTGGCGAAAGGCGCAGCCGTCATGTCCAAAAATAAGGTTGTCGTCAAACGTTTAAACGCCATCCAGAATTTCGGGGCAATGAACATTCTATGTACCGATAAAACCGGAACGCTGACCCAGGATAAGATCATTCTCGAAAAATATATGAATGTTCATGGGGACGAGGATTTGAAGGTGCTCGAATACGCTTACTTGAACAGCTATCATCAAACCGGTTTGAAAAATCTGCTTGATGTGGCCGTCCTGGAACATGTGGAGCTGACCGAGGTGCTCGGTGCGGAGAAGCATTACAAGAAAATCGATGAGATTCCGTTTGACTTTAACCGCCGCAGAATGTCGGTCGTCCTCGGGAAAAGCGGCAATGGCCACGTTCTTATATGCAAAGGAGCTATCGAGGAAATTTTGGATGTATGCACGCATGTTATGAACCAAGGCCAGATGATCGAATTGACGCCTTCTCTGATCGAAAAAGCAAAACAAATGGTGCATGAGCTGAACCATGACGGTCAACGTGTTATCGCCGTTGCGATCAAAACCGTTTCTCCGAAGGAAGAGCCTTATGGCAAACAGGATGAGTCCAACCTCACCCTGATCGGTTACGTGGGGTTTATCGATCCCCCGAAGGAAACAGCCAAAACCGCCATACAGGCATTGAAGCAAAACGGCGTCGATATCAAAGTGCTGACAGGCGATAACGCAGCCGTAACCCAAAAAGTATGCAAGGATGTCGGACTGTACGTCGATCGAATTGTGCTCGGGAGCGAGATCGATCATTTGAATGAACGAGAACTTGCCGATTTGGCGGAGCAAACGACCGTGTTCGCCAAATTGAATCCGCTGCAAAAGTCCAGAATCGTAGAAGCGCTGCAATCCAAAGGGCATACGGTCGGGTTCATGGGAGACGGAATGAATGATGCCGCGTCCCTCCGCCAAGCGGATGTTGGCATTTCGGTCGACACGGCTGTGGATATCGCCAAGGAATCGGCGGACATTATTTTGCTCGAGAAAAGCCTGATGGTATTGGAAGCCGGTGTGATTGAAGGCCGCCAAACCTTCGGCAATATCATCAAATATATTAAAATGACCGCAAGCTCCAATTTCGGGAATGTATTCAGCGTGCTGGGTTCTAGCGCATTCTTGCCCTTCCTGCCCATGCTGCCTATTCACTTGCTGATTCAAAACCTGTTCTACGATATTTCGCAGCTGTCGATTCCTTGGGATCGTATGGATAGAGAATTTCTGAAAAAGCCCAGAACATGGGATGCCAAATCCATCGGCAGATTCATGCTGTATATTGGGCCGATCAGTTCAATTTTCGATTATGCCACCTTCTTTTTGATGTACTTTATTTTCTCGGCCAACACGCCTGCGGCTCAATCCCTGTTCCAATCCGGCTGGTTCATTGAAGGGCTTCTGTCCCAAACCTTGATTGTACACATGATCCGCACCGAGAAAATTCCATTTATTCAAAGCCGAGCCAGTCTCCCCGTGCTTCTGTTAACTAGCTTGATTATCGTTGCCGGAATCTTCATTCCTTTCAGCGTATTCGGAGCCAGCGTAGGACTGCAGCCATTGCCTCTCTCCTATTTCCCTTGGCTTGCCGGCATCCTGCTCGGCTACTGCTTCCTGACGCAAATGATCAAGAAATGGTATATCCGAAAGTTCCAAGAGTGGCTGTAAGCAGCATAATAACGACTTAAGCTGTCTTATGGATGCATTGAATCCTTTTGCGCTCAAAAACGTCCTGCCTATGAAAAGGCAAGATAATCATCGGGGGTTCATACCGCCGCTATGATTCATAGCGGATGCCATGGGATCGTTTTTGAAGCTCTTTTGGATCAATGATCACAATGGATTCCTGCTCCTTGCAAATGATGCGCTGCTCCGTTAATTTTTGAATGATGCGATTTAAGTGTCTGGGGGTGGTACCGATAAGATCCGCAATTTCCTGCGTGTTCGTCGTCCTCATTTCTTTACCGAAATCATCGGCCTCCTGCAGCGTACTCAGCAGATAGCTGGCAAATCGATTTTCGACCGCAGCCAGCAAGTTTACGCGCGAAGCCGTTGTGCATGTCTGAAGTTTATAGGTGGTATGTGAAAGTAATGTTAGCAGAAACTTGGGATCGTTTAGCAAATGCTTATATATGTATTGAAAAGAAACCGCAATGCAGTGTACTGGCTGAACAGCTTCAACCTGGGATTGAACGGCGACTCTTTGGATGAGCTCGATATCTCCCATAATCGCGAAAGGCTCGCAAAATCGCAGCAGCAGCGCCTTTCCGGTCTGCACGCTGGAGGATATTTTTACTTTTCCACCAACCAGATACAACAGTGCATCCATCGATTCGCCTTCCTCCAGGATCCGCTCTTCTTTCTCGTAGCTGCGGAGCTCAAAAGGAATGCCGTCCAAGGATGTAAAACATTGCTGTATATTGAATTGCTGCATATAAGATTGCAATAGAAACGTATCATGAACGATCTTCACGGCGAAAGTTCTCCTTTTGCGGACATCCGTCCTTTTCTTAGCTTCAATGGCTGCTTATGATAGATTCAAAAACAGCAAGGATGTGCAAGATGAATTTTGTATTCGATTTGGATGGAACGATTTGTTTTCAGGGAAAAGTGCTTAGCCACGCCATCATTGAGGCCTTAGATGCACTAGCTCACTACGGACATGACATTATATTCGCTTCTGCACGCCCGATCCGTGATTTACTGCCCGTGCTGCCCCCGCATATGCATGCTTATCCGATGGTGGGCGGCAACGGTGCACTTGTTGCCAAAGACAAGCATATCATCTCCACAGTTCACTTTAAAGAAGAGGTCATGAACAAAATCCTCTCCATCATTCATTCGCATCAGCTAGCCTATTTGATTGATGGTCCATGGGATTATGCCTATACCGGAAGGGAAGATCATCCGATCCGGAAAAATATCGATCCGGAAAAGAGGGCGAACCTCGTCCCTCTCGCCTCTTTAACCAGTACCGTTAAAATCGTTCTGCTCGATATGCCTGACCGGAAGACCATTATGAACGAGTTATCAATGCTTCCGGTGGTTGTGCATGAACATGGAGATGAAGGCATACTCGATATAAGTCCTCAAGGTATCGATAAGTGGAACGGGTTGGTCAAACTAGGTATCCAAGAACGCTCGTATATCGCTTTCGGAAATGATGCCAATGATATATCCATGTTTCAGCATGCGCTGACATCGGTAATAGTTTTTGCCGTCGGCCATCGTTAATTGCGTCGCATATATCCCGTCAACGACCTGCATGTTGCAGACGGCACAAATGTCAACCTCCTCGTTGATCGGCTGAGCCGTATATTTCTTTTCTCCGCAAGCGCTCGTCATCATGACTATTGCCAGTATGGCGGCCGGCATCCATTTTTTCATTTTCGAATTCCCCCTCTTATGATGAATAAAGCTGCCGTGAGCAGCAGCATGCCAACAGTGAAGACTGCTGATCGTTCCCGGCCGTCCCGCGCGTAATCCGCTTCCAAGTTCAAATCCATTCGCATCAGCGGAGCGCTGTCCCGTGCCGTCGTTCTGCCGGGATCCGCAAACAGATTGCTAAGAAACGTCATGCTCGGCGATTGAAAAAAAAGCTGGTAGGCAGCATTTTTAGCGATAAATTGCTGATAGAACGGATTCATCGCGTAAGGAATTTCGCTTCGTCCGTCATGGTTCAAGTCCAATCCTTGAAAGGAATCCCAATAATTCTCCATAAAACGGTTGCTGCTGCTTCCTTTTTCCATGGATTCAATCACGTTCGTGACAAAACCGTTATGGAGGAACGTGTTTTGATCCGCATTGATCACCTGAATCCCGACAAAATTGTTGAAAAGCCCATTATCAGCCACCCGGTTGCCCGTCGATTTCTCGATGTAAACCCCGACCCGGTTGCCCTCAACCACATTGCGTTCAACCAAGGAATCCTGCACGTCATACAGCAAAATACCCTGCGCATACACATTATTCGATTGCTTTCGGAAGGAATTATCGGAGACTACCGTGTTTTTGACGACCATCACCATGGCCCCGGTAAAATTATGCTCCCCCACGTTTCCGATAACTTGGGATTCATGGATGTACATACAGTGAATCCCGTACCTTGAGTAGGAAATCCGGTTTCCTTTCACCGTTTCGCTGCTCCCCTGCTCCATGTAGATCCCGTCTTTCATATACTCGATCTGATTGTCGGTAATTCGGGTATCCGGGGCGTTGTACAGATCAATCCCGTTTCTTTTCTTTTCGGGACGGTCGGCGTTTGGATCAAACCAGGCGATCTGATTGTCGTGTATGACCGTTCCGCCCGCATCCCTTACCATGATGCCGTAACCCATCGTCCGAATGGATAAGTTCTCCAGTCTGGACTTACTGCCGTGGACTTCGACGGCTGCCGATTCAAGGGCTCCGTGATGCGTAATCTGCAGTCCGGTGATCTGTACCCCGTCGGCGCTCAACGTCATGGCAGACTTATCCGAATCGTTCACAAGCGTGGTGGAACCGTCGCCTCGAATGGTTATTCGCTTATTCACATTGACCGGCCCGGCGTACGTGCCGGCAGCAAGGCGTATGGTATCTCCTTCGGCAGTACGATCGACCAAGGTCTGAAGCGATACCGGTTGCTGTTGCTCGGCTGACTCCGCCGAAGCATCCCCGGATAGCCCGGCACAGCAGATGAGCAGCAGCGCTGCAAAAACGATCCATGCCCTGGACAGCGGCAAAACCTCCCTTATGTTCTATCACAGCGTATTTTATAAAAAATGCCTTGAATCTTATATAGCCCATAATAGCTAAACCGTTTTAAGCGCTTGGACAATTGTGGCAGTTTTGTGAGGGGAAATGGAAAAAGCCTGCAAATCCGAATGTTCCAGATTTACAGGCTTGGACGCATAAAGGTGATGGTATTAACGGGGAAATTTTCCGTTTGATATCCAGGCTAACTCTACGTAGATGCTTTTACGATGGAAAGTATTTTTATAGTTAAGTTCACCTCAATTGCCCGCACAGGTGTAATGATATATAGTAATATCACTCAGAGCATTATCATATTCCCTGTTAGGATGGAGTTGAATCTTGGGATGACGGCCGTATACGCTGTATTACTCCGCGGAATCAATGTGGGCGGACATAACAAAATCAAAATGGCAGAACTGAGGAAGGTGCTTGAAGAAGCGGGCTGCGAGCAGGTTCAAACCTACATTCAAAGCGGAAACATCGTTCTAAAGTCAAAGCTTGATCCCTTTATGCTTCGAGAACAACTTGAGGAAATCATTCAAACAGCTTTTGGTCTTTCCGTGCCTGTTGTTGTACGCAGCAGCGAAGCGTTTGATGCGATTATGCAGCAAAGTCCGTTTGAGGAAAGCGCTTTGCGGGAAGGGGAATCGATTCATGTCTCCATGCTCGCAGGCACTCCAAGTGAAGAAGGTCTAGCACGACTAGCAGCGGCTGAGCGCGGTAATGATGAATACCGGATCATCGGCTCCGATGTGCATCTCCTGTTCCGGCAAAGCATCCGGGATTCCAAATTAGCCGTCAACCTCGCGAAGCTTGGCGTTCAAGGTACGGTTCGAAACTGGAATACAATGAAAAAGCTACATGCGATGCTGAAGGAATACATAATGGATTAGCCCGCCGCTCCATATACTTCATAGGATTAATGAACCGTTTGTTTTCAACGTCAAAGAACCCGCTGTCCCATTCTGGACTATAGCGGGTCCTTCTCGTTTTATTTCATTACATATTTCAATTGACGGTCCTTGCCGCTAAATGGACTATGATAAGAGAAGTTGAGTGTTCCAACAGGACTTTCCCCTGCAAAATTCAATTCATCCCCGTAATAAGGCACATCATTCCGTTCCGAGTACTCCTGCTCTTCCGGAGTCAACAGCTCCTTATACAGGAGGGTCGCCGAGTTGTCTTTCAGGTTAATCAGGGTGAGCAAGCCTGTTGTATTCGGACGAATCAGCAGATAATTGTCACTTATGGCCAAGACCGAGTAGACTTCATCCTTGCCCCCAAGTTCTTGCAAATTGTACTCTTTTGTCACCTTACCGTTTTCATCCAGCAGCGTCAGCGTTTTTCCGTCGTGCAGGGCCGGTTTGCCGTTATAAGTATACACGTTCCTTTCGAAACGCTGGAAATACTTCGCTTTGGTCTGCTTCACGATTTGTTTATTTTTGATAAAAGCCGTGTAAACCGCTGTGTGAATGTGCGGCTCCCCGTAATTATCCGTTACATAGACCATGATGCCGCCGCCATTCAGGTATTGGGCCTCGATGTTAACGAATTCTTGAAGGTCGACGTTCAGTTTGCCGGAAGCCACCGGTACCGCTTCGAAAGGATAGGCAGTATATATGTCTCCGGTTTTGCGGTTCAGCCAAATCGTGAGGTTGACGCCTCCCCCTTTCACATACTCGGCCGAATGGGTGATCGCAACCGTTCTTTTCGAACCGTTCCAGTCGACACCCGCACCGATTGCTTCCGAGAAGAAGCGCAGCGGGACATAGACGCGTCCGTTCACGATTTTCACAGGTGCTGTCAATTTGATTTGTTTGCCATTCACTTCCGCTTCCACAGCCCCGGGCTTTACTTTGATCACGCGTTCGGGATAGGTCATTGACACCGTCTTGCTGGATGCATCCCAATAAACGATCGTACCCAGCAGTTCGCCGATATCCCTTAATGGCAGATACACGGAGCCCCGCTCCATGAAGGGTGCCGAATCCGGCGTAAATTCATTTCCGTTTAACGTCACTGAAATCGATGCCTTGTTTTGTTGAACGCTTGCGGAAGATGCCGCAGCAGCTGGAGCCGTCCCGTTAAATAACGGAGTCGTTGCCAGCAATACGGCAAGTCCCCATACGGCAGCGAAAGAGGCTGCACGGGATGTTGTTCGCATGTTTCGATTCCTCCTAATCTTTTTTGCCAGTATGATTCATGTCATGAAGAAGGGGGTCTTTCTTAGTTTAGACGTCTTCTTCCGCTCAAAAGTTTCAGAGATGATGATGTGGAAGGCAATACACCGCGCAGATTGCTGGAAGCACTAGGGCACAAAAAAGCAGACAAAGGAATGATTCAAGTCCTCTGCCTGCTCATTATTAATTACATACACCTGTCGAATCACATGACTTAGCCCTTCGTTCCCCCTTGCATGCTGAAGCCTTTGGACATGAAGCGCTGCGACAAAATATACAGCACGATCGACGGCATCGCATACATTATGGAAAATGCTGCTAATTTTCCGTAATCCACCATCCCGTATTGCCCGAAAAATTGATACAGCTTTAAGGATGCTGGGAACTTCTCGGGGGTTTGCAGCAAAATGTATGGAACGAAGAAGTTTCCCCAGCTGCCGGAGAAGGTAAAGATCGCGACAGTACAGATTCCGGGCACCATCAGAGGCGCGATAATTTTGCGGATGCCAGCGAACACCGATGCCCCATCGACCCAAGCCGCTTCCTCCAAATCTCCGGGTACCGAGTCCATGAAATTTTTCAGCATCCAAATCCCGTACGGCATCGACGAAGCGACATAAAAAAGCACGACCCCTACGTTGTTATCGTACAACTTCAAGGTTAGAAAAAGCTGGTACACAGGTACCATGACGGCCGTGATCGGCAGCGAGGTCATAAACAAAATCGTCAGCATGAACGGCTTTTTGTATTTGAGCTGGTACCGGGATAGCGGATATGCGGCAAGCAGCGCCAGAATGACAACGATAACGGCTTGGCCGAGCGACATCAACAGCCCGATCACAAACGCACGCTGGTTCTCATGGCTGCTTAAGACATCGATATAGTTTCCGGCGGTCACATGCTTGGGCATTTTAAGGGATTGCATCGCATTGGGATCGACAGAAGCCACCAGTACCCACAGCAGCGGCAGTAGAAAGCAGATCCCGATGACCGATAAGATGACATAAGGAAGGATCCGGTATATGAGCTTGCGCTGTTTCGTATTCATACGAAATCTCCTTTATGTAATTACTCTTTTAACGAGCGGATATAGAACAGGCTGAGCACGATGCCGATCAACAGCAGAAGCAGCGAAATGGCTGTGCCGTAACCCAGTTGGTAATTGACGAATGCCTGGTTGTACATAAAAATCGGCAATGTCGTGGTTGACGTTCCCGGCCCCCCGCCGGTCATTGCATAGATCAGTCCGAATACGCCTAAGGTTTGCAGCGTGACAAGCATCATGTTTGTCGTGATCGTTTCCTTAATGTAAGGGATCGTAATCCGGAACAAAATTTGCAGACGGGATGCTCCGTCCACCACAGCTGCTTCTTCAATCTCATTCGGAACATCATCCAAGGCCGCCTGGAAGACAAGCATGGAAAATGCGGTGCCATGCCAGATGTTGGCGAGAATGATCGTCAGCATCGGTACAGTATACAGCCAGGTGACAGCAGAAATACCGAAGAAGGATAGGATCGCGTTCAGCGTCCCCTCATCGCCGAAAAAGCTGTACAAGCACAGGGCGCATACAATTTCCGGCGTCACCCACCCTGCCAATACGACCGTTCCGATCACGCGGCGAAATACTTTACTCTTGTGCTTCATCAGCAGCGCAATCAAAAACCCGAGCACCTGCTGGCCAATAACTGCCGATCCGATCAAAAAGATAAGCGTATTCCAGATGCTGACCCGGACCGTGGGATCCTGAAACATTCTTGCATAATTATCGAATCCGACGAACTTCAGCTCCTTGGCCGCCTCGCCGGTCAACGCGAGATTCGTGAAGGAATAAAAAAAGGTCAGCAGAATCGGATAAATAAAAAACAGCAGCATAATGGCGATGGATGGCAGCAGGAAATAGAGCCAGGTATAGTTTTTTCTTTTTAAACGCGGCGTTGACACCGTTAGTCCGCCCATGCACGCCTCTCCTTTCTCACTGTGAACAAAAGAACACCGCATGCCCGCGCCTCACACCAGGTTGGCGGGATCGCGGGCATGCAGGCCGTTTTATTTTTGAAGCGTATTGTCCTGTCCGACGATCCGGGTGATGTCCTGCGCATATTTCTTGGCGGCATCCGCCGCTTTGGTTCCCGTAGCAACCGATTCAACCATCGTTTGAATTTGGGTAGAGACCTCCGGATATTTATCCTGTGCCGGTCTGAACTCGGCATTTTTCAAATACTCGGTGGAAATTTCATTAAACGGCATTTTGGTGTATTCCGGATCCTTGGCCACGTCTGCACGCACCGTAATGTTTCCGGAGGCAATCACCAGCTTTTCCGTGTTATCCTTGTTTAGAGCGAATTTGATAAAGTCCCACGCCTCATCCTTATGCTGTGCATTGGCCGGAATGGACAGTGCCCAGCCGCCGGCCAGCGTAATGGAACCCGGAGCCTGCCCTTTGTTCGTCGGCATCGGGGCAAATCCGAGCACATCCTTGTATTCCGGCCATGGCGCAGCCCCGCCATCCAGATAATTGCCGGGAATCCACGAACCGTCTAGCGAAATCGCGAGCTTGCCTTTCGGCAAATATTCACGCGTTGCCGTGTTGCCTGCCTGCCCGTTTAATACTTTGGACAGCGGCGGACCCAGCTTTTCTTTGGTGATTGTTTCAATGAAAGTCAAGGCGTCAGTGATGCCTTGGCTTTTCGTAATCCATTTCTTGCTTGCATCGTCATACAGTCTTTCCCCTGCTCCATAGAGAAGCATTTCATACGTCTGCATCGACGTGGCTTCTCCCGTCGCTTTGCCCAGGTTCATCCAGATCGGTACGACGTCACTGCCTGCCTTGGCCTTGATGGTCCGGGCTGCGTCGAGAACTTCATCCCAGTTTTTAGGCTGCCAGTCTTCCGGCAATCCCACTTTCTTGAAAATCTCCTTGTTGTACCATAGCCCCCGGGAATCCGTGTTGTACGGAACACCGTATACCTTGCCGTCGCTCGCGGTCACGCCCTTCTTCATCGCCTCGATGAACGATCCGTTCGTCCAGTCCTCCCAGCCTTTCAGCCGCTCATCCAGCGGTTCGAGAAAACCTGCGCTCGCATCCGAATTCAGCATGAACGTGTCTTCGGTCACGATATCCGGAGCGGTATCCTTGGATTTCAGAGCCAGCGCGATCTTGGCAAAATAGTCGCCTTCCGAAGCCTGGATCGGAGTCGGCTTAATCTCCACATCCTTATTCGAATATTGCGCCGCCACATCTTTAATCCATTTGTACAGGGTGCCCTTCTCGCCTGTGCCATCGTCACGGTAAGTGATCGTAATCGTTTTCTTGGCGGTTGTACCTTTGTCGCCGCTGTCCTTGGACGGAGCAGGTTCACTGGTTCCCGAGTCTTTGGGTGTCGTTGTGCCCGAATCCGTGCCGGAGCTGGTGCTGGAGCTCGAGCTTGAGCAGCCCACCGTCATCGCCAGCAGCAGCGCCGAAGACATGAGCGCCCATTTTCTTTTTGCCTGTTTCATCTTTAACCCTCCTTCAGTCGAAAGCGTTTGCACTCATCTAATCCATATTTCAGCTCAGAGGCAAATATTCGATAATGCGCAGAAGAAGAGAGACTACAAATAACGCATGGTATTTTTGCAAATTCCTTACATAATGTCTGGAATTATGAATTTATATCCATCTTTTTATAAGAATTTATGCTGAATTATAGATATACAAATCGGGTTCATTATAAGTCCTTCCTCCCATCTATCTTCTGCGAAAGCACGATATCATTGGCTTATCGCCTTCCATTTCGGATTATTCAAGGGGTTGCGTGACCATTCCATGAATCTCGACACGATTTTACGACAGCAATCTTTCCCGACTCGTTCTTTAGACCGCCTTACTTTTGTCTCATCCCATCTAAATGTTAAAAATGTAAAATGATTTTGTATTTTACTACTGTTCAATTAACTGTATGTAAAGGGGGACCGCTTCTATATTCATTGGAGATTAGATGAACTACGGAGGATATCTATTTGCTAAAAAGCACATCGATCATTCGTAAGTCTTCGACCCTGCTGCTGAGCACGATTCTCGCCGTCGGAATTACATACCCCCACCCTGCTTTGGCTGCCTCGGGATCGGACAAGCTGCCGGATCACCTGAAAGCCCAAATCGAAGCTCTTCTCAAGCAAAACAACCTTAACGGCAAGGAACTGGATGCTCAAGCCAAGTCACTCTTAAAGCCATCGCAATTCTCCGCCCTGTCGGCTGCTGCCGAAGCGGGTCCGCAAAACTATGTCGGGTCTTCGGACAGCAGCGAGCCGGTACCGGTCATTGTCCAGCTGAAGAACGATCCGCTCAAGGTATACGAAGTCAGTCCTTCGGCGCGTTCGCGCTCTTCCCTGGGCAGCTACAGCAGCATTTTGAATCAGGAGCATTCTGCGTTCAAATCCGCGGCCATCGCTAAAACGGGTGCCTCATTCAAACGCGAATACTCTAAAGTCTTTAACGGTTATGCTCTGACGCTGCCGGCAAATCAGGTGGATAAGCTGCTGACGCTGCCTAACGTCAAAGCCGTTTTCCCGAACGAAGAGGTTCATGCCCTCCCGATCGCTGATGGTCATGACGTTGAGGCAAATATGGATGAAAGCGCGCCGTTGATTGGTGCCAATGACATGTGGGACTCGGGTTATAAAGGCCAAGGTATTAAGGTCGGCGTCATTGATACCGGCATCGATTACAATCATCCCAGCTTGAAAGGCGCCTATAAAGGCGGCTACGATTTCGTGGATAACGACGACGATCCCATGGAAACCTTGCCCGTTCCTGGAAAAGGCCCCGTAAACGGTAGCTCCTATGAAACGCTGCATGGTACCCACGTATCCGGCACAGTAGCCGGACAAGGAGATCCCGAGCATCCGGATGCCGGCAAAGGCTGGGTCCGTGGCGTCGCTCCTGAATCCGAGCTGCATGTGTATCGCGTTCTGGGTCCTTATGGCAGAGGAAGCACCGAAAATGTCATCGCTGGCATCGAAAGAGCTGTGAGCGACGGCATGGACGTCATCAACCTCTCCCTCGGATCCAAAACGAACAATTCCTACTCGCCGGACGCCATAGCCGCGGATAACGCAGCGTTGTCGGGCGTCACGGTCGTGCTATCCAACGGCAACGAAGGTCCGAATCCAGAAACAGTCGGCAGTCCGGCCGCTGCTCAGCTGGCTATTTCCGTAGGCGCTTCGACACCGCCACTGCAAACGCCAATTTTTAAATCAGCCTCTGTCGGTATTGTATACGCTCAACTGGCAGCCGGTTCGACTAAACTGGAAACCGCCGGCGAACAGCTTAATCTGGTTATCGCAGGTTTGGGTAAACCTCAAGACTATACAGGACTTGATGTGAAGGACAAAACCGTATTGGTTCAGCGCGGTGAAATTTCTTTTGCCGATAAAACCGTAAACGCGGCCAAGAACGGGGCCAAAGCCGTCATCATATACAACAATGCCACCGGAGAAATTGGTGGAGCGACCATTGAAGGCGCAGCTCAGGTCATACCGACGTATACCGTCAGCAAGGAGCTGGGGGAACAGTTGCGTGATGCCGTCAAAGCCGGAAATAGTCAGGTCACATTTGAATACAAAGCAGAGAAGGATCTTCTTGCCGACCTTAGCTCTCGAGGCCCTGCACTTCCTAACTATACGATCAAGCCGGATATTACCGCTCCGGGCGTCGGAATTCGTTCTTCTATTCCGGCATTCGAGGTAGGTGGAGATTACTCCAAAGCTTATGAGGATTTGCAAGGTACCAGCATGGCGTCACCGCATGTCGCAGGTTCGGCAGCACTCTTGCTTGAAAAGACACGCAAGGAAGGTCTGAATTTACAACCTGACCAAATCAAGGCGCTGCTGACGAATAACGCACTGCTGATCAAAGATCGAAATAATCATCAGTATAATGTATACGAACAAGGTGCCGGCCGTGTTGACATTAAAAATTCCGCTGAGGCCCAAGCCATTGTCAAAGTAAAAGAAGAACTACCGGTACAGCTTCAGGATAAGACTCGCGTAGCTGCGTACTCGGGCAGTTTGTCCTTCGGGCAGCAAGGCGCTGGCTCAACCGTGACAAGAGAAATTTCAATTGATAATATTGCGCACAAGGACCAACGCTACGCCGTTTACACTAATTGGAGCAGCAACAGCTCCTTGTCCCTCGTACCGGACAGTTGCGATATCCATATCAAGTCAGATCAAGATTCGGTATCTGTAAACGTAACGCTTCAAATTCCAGAAGGAACTGATGAGGGGATTTATGACGGACAACTGGAGTTTACCAATGTTACAACTGGCCATCAACTGCACGTTCCATTTAGCGTTTATGTTGGCAAAAAGTACGATCTGGATGCGATTACGAACCTTGAAGTGGATCCAATCTACCTTTCTACCGCTGAAGGTGGTAAAGGTACTGAGGTTTATTATTCAGTGAATAAAAAACTCAAGGATTATGTCTTCGCGTTGGTATCATTTGATGAAGAGGATCATGCGGAAGTGGCAGGTGTCGTTTATAACGACAAATTTGATTCTTCCAAAGACCCTTTCTATTATTCGTTTGATTGGGATGGATCTTATAATAGTGAAAATGGTTTAGAAAAAATCCAATCTGATGGGGTATATGCGTTGATTCCTGCAATATATGAAGGTAGCGAGGATGAGCCTACGCTTATTTTGGATTCATTAACGGAGTTTGTCGTCGACAACACGCCTCCTAAAGCTATCTTGCCGGAAAACGTAATGATATCATCTGAGAAGCCAGACATCGGAATCCTTCAGGGGTCCATTGAGGAAGATCTGCTCATTGATCTTCTTTATGATGGAACCAATCTATCTGATCTCGTCCATGTTAAAGCCAAGTCCGGACTAAAATCCGATGAAAAATTGAAGGAATACAATGGCACAATCGACAGCAAAGGAAATTTCAATGTCGAAGTTCCGTTAAATATCGGTGAAAATAAAGTAGAACTTTTCGTATATGATGACGCTGGAAATGGCTCTGCCGCACCAGCTAAAACATACGAAGTGGATATCTACAAGCCAGTGCCGGAAGATACCAAGGTAATCTGGCATCCTGAGAAAAAAGAGGTCATGGCAGAAGAACCTATCCATATCAACGTTGGTTTTGGAGGAAAACCTGCGGTCAAAACCATTAGCTTTGATGTCGAATACGATGCCAGACTTATTGCAGTTGAACCTTCTCCGCTTCACAAAGGAGTAGAAATCATTTCAGCTGACAACACGGCTGCGGAGCCAGGTCCTGATTCCAAAACCAACTTGGTACATTACGAATTCAAAATGGATCCCCCTGCAAATTTGGATGATTTTGCAAAGCTTACTTTTAGTGGTACAGAGCCAGGCGACTACTCATTTACTCTTAAAAATGTCGTAGTAAAAGACGAAAATGACAAACAGGTTACGGCCGCTGTATCATCACCTGAGGTAATCAAAATCATCCCTAAGCCAGCTGACAATGGCTCCAGCAATGGAGGAAATGATACGCCTCCAGCAGGGCAACCGGATTCTGCTAACCCTAGCCCTGAGCCGATAGATCCTGCTGGTTCTACAGATCCACAAACAGAACCTGGAGAACTGCAATCGAATGCTCACGGAAATACCGCAGTACCTGCAGCATTCGAGGAAACTGATCCTGCAGCAGTATCGGGTAATGAACACGTTATTCAAAAAATATTTGCTTCAAGCTCCAACGAACCGACAGCTGAAACCATCGTTAGGGCTACGCTCAGCCCTTGCCCGAAACCAAATCCGGATCCGGGTACGGACCCAGGCACAGATCCTGGAACGGATCCGGGAACTAGCCCTGGCGGATCCTCTTCGAGTGGAGGTTTCACTCCTGCCCCTGCCCCGTCCACGCCAGCAGGAACCAAACAAACTTCCGGCACGTTGACGGAAAAAGGCAGCGGCGATCAAAAGACGGCAGTTCTGAGCATCGACTCCGCTTATATCACTGGTCAACTGAACAATGTCAGCAAATCGGTTATCATCGATGTTTCGGACGTAAAAGCCGAAAACTATCACCCATTAAGCATTCAGTTCAGCAGTGCGCTTGCCGACCAATTGATGAAAAGCGGCAAACCGCTGAGCATCAAAGGAAATGGTTTTGAAATCAATATCCCTGCGGGAGAAATCAAGAGCTTCGTGACGAAGGATGGCTTTAATCTGAGCCTCAGCTACAGCAGCAGCCCTGCAGGTGTACCGCAGGCGCCGTCCGGCGGAAATGTAAAATTCGTTTCGGGTGCCCTGACTATTGCCGAACCTGCTTCCGCATTGACCACTCCGGTATCCATTACGCTGTCGATCGATCCATCTAAAGTGACGAACCGCAGCAAGGTTGGGGTCTTCTCGCAAAGCAACAGCGGCCAATGGAACTACTTCGCCGCAGGTTCGAATGGATCAGCCTTCGTTAGGTTCCAAACTGCGAAGCTTGGCGCATTCGGAGCGGCGGAAGTATCCAAATCGTTCGCGGATCTTGCGAATCACTGGGCCAAAAACGAGGTCGAGGTGATTGCTTCCCATTACTTGGCGAACGGCAAAGATACGACCGATACGTACAAGCCGAATGATCAAGTAACACAGGCTGAATTCCTGTCCTTGCTCGACCGTCTTCTCGGTACCGGCAAGACATGGACCGACCGCGCAGCAGAAACGGGATCCAATCACCCACTGACTCGCGAAGAGCTTGCCATTCTGCTTGCCAATGCACTTGGCGCCGAAGGGACAGCGTCTGCTTCAGAGCTTTCCTTTAAAGACCAAGGCAGCATTTCTCCGGATGCCAAAGCCGCGATTCTGTATGCCGTGCAAAAAGGCTATCTGAAAGGCAATCCGGATCAGACCTTTAATCCGAAAGGCAAGCTGACCCGGGCAGAAGCAGGCGTCATACTGTACCGCGTACTTCAGGATTTGCAGTCGAAATAAAGGGATGTCGTAGCGTTATTATCTCTAGACAAAAACAGCAGGCCGCTGAATACCAGCGGACCTGCTGTTTATTTATGACTGCTTTTGTATTCTCCCATTCTCTAAATGCTGCTTTAATAACCTTTATTTTTTATCAACCTGAAGCAGCGTTACCTGCTTCACATCATACGTATTCTGCAGTCGATCCTCTTGGATCACGCCTAGCTTGATGAGACCAGCGATTTTCGATGCATCCGATTTGGACAGCAGACGCCACAATTCCAGATCTGGCAGAGCCTCATACAGCTTGGCGTCATCATACTCCTTACGAGACTGCGAAATCAGCTTTACACGAAACGGGCCGGCCGCAAATTCCGATGTTTTCTTCTCCGTGCAAAAGGCCAAGATCTGCTCTCGAAGCTCTTTCAGCTCCTGCTCGGTCTCTCTTTGCTTCTCCTTAAGCTGGTAATATCTTTTGACGATCGTATCCATAACGTCACTCTCCCTCTTCTACATGTATATGCAGATCAAGGGTTGTATTAGGACAGGGACGGGGAATCTATGGATTCAAAGCTTCGCTCCATCCCTGCAGCTGCTTCCCCACATCACCCATAAGAATGAATCGGGATTGGCGGAAGACTTCCTTCCCTTCCACGAACAACAGCAGCGTCGGCGCTGTAAAAACGAGATATTCACCGGATAAATCCGGCGCTTCCTCCATGCGGATATACATACCCTGCACTTGCGGATAGATCGGCAGCAGATCTTCGAGCTTCGCCATGACGCTGTCACAGACACCGCAATGATCGGTTTTTATCAGAAGCAGTAAAAGCGGATGTTCCTTGGTACTGTTTTTTACTTGCTCCAGACTCGTTATATGCTCCGTGGTAAGCACCTCCCTGCTTGTTCGCCTCATTTCGGCTAATCTCTAACTTGAATCCATAAAATAAATAAGTTTACATAATTATATTTATGTCTTCTATGGACGTTTTGAGACGATATTTTGTTGATAGAATCCTCGATAGGTTGAGTTAGGCTGGAATGAGCGAGATGCGTTTAAATGCTTATTCTATTGTGAATTTTTCATATATTGAAATTATCATCTGTAAAAAGGTTATCTCCTTCTTTTAGAGCATAATCTTCCTCTCAGATTTTATTTTCCTCCAAAGACGATGTTCCCGTTAATCACTGTCATTTGAATGATATCCTGCAGCAGAACCTCTGGTCCTTGGTGAAATGGATCCTCTTTGAGAACGGTAAAGTCCGCGGCGTGCCCCTTTTCGATCATACCCCGATCGTGTTCATGATGAATCGCATAGGCGCTTCCCCTTGTATACAATGAGACCGCTTCGAATAGGCTAAGTCGCTCTTGTTCGCCATACACTGTGGCTTGGTGCGGCTTGGTGCGCGTGACAGCGGCATGGATGCCCTCCAGCGGCGATACTTTCTCGATCGGTGCGTCGGAGCCGCCGGCACATGGAATCCCTTGCTCCAGCAACGTTTTCCAAGCATAGATCAGGAGCCCCTCTGCCTCCCCTACCCGGTCCAGCACCCATGGAAAATCGGATGTCACGAAGCTGGGCTGGATGTCCGTGATGACGGGCAGCTTCTTCATTTGTTCCACCAGCTCCGGGCGTAAAATCTGACCGTGAATCAGCCGATCTCTTCGGCCTTCCGGACAAGGGTGCTTCTCGAAGTAATGCAAGACCTTCTCCGCCGCTCCGTCTCCGATCGCATGCGAAGCCACGGCCATGCCGAGCTCCCTTGCCCGGATCACCAGCTCTTCCAAAGCTTCATCGCTATGTACGGCAACGCCGGATGTCGAGGGATCATCCGCATATGGCCGGCTCAGCAATGCCGTTCTGCCGCCAAGCGCCCCGTCCGCAAACAGCTTCATTGCCCCGAATTCGATCAGCTCCGATGCAAACTCCGCTCCTCGGCCTGCTTCGAGCCATTCGTCCAGAGCCAAATGGTGTACCAGCAGATGAGCTTTGAAAGCTTTGTTGCGGTCATGGATAACCTTGTGAAAAGCACGCATCGTGCGAACGGAGCCGCCGTAATAGCTCAAATCCTCGGTATGGCAGCCTGTCAGGCCCTTGGACCAGCAATCCTCGATAGCCGCCGTGAGCGCCGCCTCCAAATATTCTTCCGTCACGCCGGGTACCGCAGATAACATTCTCTCCTGGGCTTGTTCTTTTATGATTCCATTGAGTCTCCCCGACGGATCCCTTTCCAGTACGCCGCCTGCCGGAGCATGCGAATGCTCGTCGATTCCTGCCGCCTTAAGCGCCGCGCTGTTTGCCGCAAGGACATGCCTGCACACTCTTCTTAACATGACCGGGTGCCTGGGCGCGGCAAGATCCAGCAGACTTCGCTGCGGGATCACACGCTCGGCCCAATCATTCTCGTTCCAGCCTTCCCCGATGATCCACATCCCATCAGGAAGCAGCTCGGACTGGATCCGTACGGCCTCCAATACCTCCTCCACACTGCTGCAGCTTCCGAGCTGGAGCTTCAAAAAGGTCTCGCCGTGGCCGATTAAATGCATATGGCTGTCTACCCATCCGGGAAACATGACTCCACCGGCCAAGTCATGTATTTCGGTAATGTGTTGCTCATAGGTTCGCGCCAGGATGGCCGCGTCGCCGATATCCTTGATCTTACCTTCTTCGGTGTATACCGCTTCTACCGTATGATGTTCTTGCTGCATGGTATAGATGGTGCCGCCCTGCCATAACGTTCCCACGTCTTCTCCTCCATTTTTGTTATTTTCGTTACGAATCTATTTATCATGATTGGTCCATTTCATTACCGGTTAAACATCAACTTTCACCGAAACTATTGTGAATTTTTCATATGTTGTAATTTTATAAAAAAGCGTGGCCTTTATGGCCACGCTTTTTGCGGCTTGCTCCCCCCCGGGACTTAAGTTTTTCCCACCCAGTCAGTGCCGGCGACTTCCTTCCAACGCGCACGGATTTCCTCATACGCCTGCTCAGACAAGGTGCTGGTCTGCAAAATCCTGGCGTTTTCGGCCCATCTTCCGGGCTTCTGCGTTCCGACAATGGACGTGTCGACACCGGGAATGGTGAGCGAGAAGCGCAGCGCCTCTGCGATCGCCTGTTCATGGTCCGAGAGAAAGTCATATTGAAGCTCTTTGAGACGCTGCCAATATACATAAGGATACGCCTTTTCCGAAAGAGTCTCATATGTCCATGCCACATTGGCGACCGGCCGTTTGGCTATAATGCCCATCCCCCGTTCTCTGGCCTCAGGCAGCGTCAGATCAATGGCCTCCTGGTCTGCGATGTTCAGCGATATCATCAGGCTGTCGAACAAGCCGGTCTGGACGGCATACAACGCGTCAGTGCGGTCACCGCTATAACCGATAAAACGCGTCTTTCCCTGTTCCTTGGCCTTTTGCAAAACCTCGATCACAGCCCCCTGCCGCAGGATCTTTTCCGAACAGCTGTGCAGATGAATCACATCCACGTAATCGGTCCGTAAACGTTTCAGGCTGCGGTCTATGCTTTTCTCCAGCATCACCGGATCCCAGTCTTCTTCTTCAAATCCGGTGGCGTGGCCGCATTTCGTGAATAAGTAATAATCATTCCGCCGGGCGCCTAAGGCTTTGCCGATCAGCTCTTCGCTATCCCCGTAGCATTCTGCCGTATCAATCACGTTAAGTCCGGCATCCAGCGCCTGATTCAGCAGCTCCTCCACTTTGGACAAATCCTTTTCCTGCCCGATTTCGGCGCCGCCAAAACCTAAGATGCTCACTTCCATCCCCGTATTGCCAAACATGCGTTTTTCCATCTGTTAAGCCTCCTTATTCATAAAATATCTCCGTATGAACCAGGTATCTCTCAAGCAGCTGCGCAAAAATATATTACCCCGCCCGGGGGGAGTAAACGAATAAAAGCTAAAAGCCGTATATACTCATCCCGCCATCAACAAGCAGCGTTTGACCCGTCATGTAGTTGGCCGCATCCGATGCCAGGAACACGACAGGACCCACGACCTCTTTCAGGTCCCCGATCCGCTTCAGCGGCGTGCGGTCAAGAATGTCCTGCATGTACTGTTCGTCGCTCAGGATCTTTTCGGTGAGGGGCGTCCGGAAATACCAGGGTCCAATCGCGTTGACGAGAATCCCGTATTTCCCCCATTCCAGCGCCAGTACCTTCGTCATTTGGATCAGCGCCGCCTTCGTCGATCCGTAGACAACGCCGGTACGAAGCGCGGTATGGCCGCCAACCGAAGAAATATTGATGATTTTGCCGCCGCCATGCTCCTTCATGTAACGTCCGGCCGTTTGGGATGCGATAAAAGCGGACTTCAGATTCGTCTGCACAATCGTTTCCCATTGGTCGTCGGTGACCTCGAGTGCCGGCGTGCGGATGTTCATCCCCGCGTTGTTCACGAGCAGATCCAGGCGTCCCGTTTCGGTTATCAGCTGCTCAAAAGCACCCTCGATTTGTTTCCTGTCGGTGATATCGGCCGGAATGACATAGGCTTGGGCCTTCGTGTTATGGCGGATGATATCCGCCGTTTCCTCCAGATCCGCCTGCGTCCGAGACACTAATGCCACATTGCATCCCGCTTCAGCCAAGCCTATGGCGATGGCCCTGCCTATCCCGCGGCCAGCGCCGGTCACGAGGGCGGTCCTTCCCTCCAGCGTAAAGGTTGGTAAGTATAACATACGACTCTCTCTCCTTGCTATGCCAAATGCAAACTAATTAACGGCATTTATTTTTTGTGAGGTGAAATATTGACTGATATGTCCGCGAAAAGGATTTATTTTTTCCTCGTATTGCTGATCTGTATATGTACCGATGACCTTTCGCCAAAAAGCCTGCGCGGGCGTATTGCTCTGCACCTGGGTAACTTTCCAGCGTCCCTCGAACCGGTCGAACAGCTCGCGGGCAGCCCAGCTGCCGAGGCCCGTTCTGCGATATTTTTGCATGACGAAAAATTCGGTCATATAATAATCGCCTTCTGCCGGATCCGCCAACCGGTCTACAAGCGCAAATCCCGCAGGCGAATTCCTGCATGTCATTAGAAATGGATGCTTACCCAGTCCCTTTTTCCAATAATCATCCAGACCCGGATACTCGGGAAAAACGCCATCCTGATTGACGTCCAGATTCTGATACAGCGTAAAGTCGTATAAATACAACTGCATTAAGCCGCTAATAACCTGCTTTCTCCGCGCGGGAACCAGATCGATTCTGAAATCCATGAGTTCACCTCATTTATGTACATCGTATCATATCCACTATATAACTTTGAACCTTGAGGAGCAAGGTTATACATTTCATCGCACCCCGGTAGTTTCCCAGCAGTTTATAGACCAATATGGTAAAATATACGGGATAGACCATTCCATTGCACTCGAGGTGATGCCCCGTGAACGTACAAAAAGAATTCGACCGGATCAAGCTGGATGACAAGGTACTGGGCATGCCGTGGTTTGTCCAGCAATTCATCGACTACAAGCTGCCTGACCTCTCCCCTTCGACGCTGCTCGAATACGTCAGGGATTATGAGACCTTCTTCAACTGGCTGCGCGGCGAAGGACTATCCCAAGCGGAGAACAATACGAAGGTTACCCTGCAAGAACTTGAGGTGCTCCGGATGGAGAATGTGGTGAGTTACCGTATTTTTCTCACGACGAAACGCGAAGGCGCGAATTCTAGAATCACAGTATCTCGTAAACTCTCTTCGCTGCGTTCTCTGTTCCATTATTTAAGCCAAATCGCGGAGGACGAAGAATTCTATCCTCTCCTGAAACGCAATATTATGGCCAAAATCGAAATCAAGCGCATTCATAAACCGAAAGACACCGCAGCCAAGCTCAAAGGCAAAATTCTCGAAGAAGAAGAGCTGCTGGAATTTATCGGATATATTCTCGAAGGATACGCCAAAGACGTGGAGAAGAACAAGCAGGCGCTATACGCCCATGAGCTGAACAAAGAACGGGACGCCAGCATTACCAGCTTGATTCTTAACTCCGGCCTCCGGGTTTCGGAAGTCGTTAACCTGAATGTCGATGACATCGATATGAACAATAAAATGCTGTATGTCTACCGCAAAGGCAATAACGATGAAACCTTCAAAACCCCGGTGTATTTCCGGGAGCAGGCCAAAGACGATCTCGCAGCGTACCTGAATTTGCGCAATACGCGTTATAAGGCACCGAAAAGGGAAAAAGCGCTGTTTCTCGCTTTGGCGAACGGTCAATCCGAAGGCAGCCGCATGACAAAACGCGCCATTCAGGCGATGATCATCAAATACGCCAAACGATTTGGCAAGCCTTATCTTACCGTTCATAAGCTGCGTCATTCCTTTGCCACCGATTATTACTTGCAGAACGATATCTACAAAACCAAAGAACAGCTTGGGCATGCTTCTACCGAAACTACGGAGGTCTATGCCCATCTGACAGATAAGACGATGTCCGAGGCCATTGAACGGCGTACGGATTAGTTATGAAATCAAAACTCCTCTTCATGCAAGCAAAAGCGGCTTTCTGCGAAAGAAAACCGCTTTTTTGTCGATCAGATCTGCTGCTTCAGCCAGCCGTAGATCCGCTCCAATTCATCGATCTGAAATAGGTTTAGCCCTTCCATCGTTTCCTTCCCGACCGCAGCCAGTACATCCCCAGCGTTCCTCCAGGCTACGACGGCTTTGACGGATGACAGCGCATGAATCAGTTCAACATCATCCGACTTGCGGACCATGACCAACTTGGAGTGGTCTTCCTGTTTAAAGCCTTCGACCAGGATGACATCATAGCCGGCAAAATCTTGAATGATAACGTCCAACGGAAGAGACTCTTCGCGGATGACTGCCGTTTTCCGGGGAGAGACGAGCGCAATGGCTTCCGCGCCGGCCTCACGGTGCCGAAATGAGTCCGTACCCGGATGATCCATTTCGAAATCATGCGCGTCATGTTTGATGACGGCCACCCGGTATCCTTCCGTTTTCAGCTTCTCCACCAACGCGCAAACCAGCGTTGTTTTGCCGCTGTTCTTATATCCGACAATTTGGCAGACGAACGGTCTGCCAAAGCTGCGTTGATCCGGTGTATTGTTCAAGCTGCTCACAGTGTACTCCCTTTCAACAGCAGGATCTTCACCTTGTCTCCAGCCGGCGTAACGCCCTTGGCAGGCGGAATGACGATCAAGCAGTCGCTGTCTTTGATTGTCACCATGACGCTGGACTCGTCCACCTTCGCCGGTATCGCGTACACCATGCCGTCCCTAACTTCAACCCGGCCTCTGACGTATCTGGTAAAAGCATTCACTTTCGTATAATCCTGATCAAGCACAGCGGTCCATTCGGTCAAATACGGTTTGTCACTTCCAAGCGTGCGCTGGATAAAGGGTCTCACAAACAATTCAAAACCGACAAAGCAGGCGCCGGGATTGCCGGAAAGCGCAAACAGCAGCTTACCGTCCTTCACTGCGGCCGTCGTCACGCTCCCTGGCCTCATGGCGATCTTGTTGTAGAGCATATCCACATGATCGCTTCGCACCAAATCGCCCATAATATCATAGTCGCCTACGGATACGCCGCCGCTCGTCACCACGGCGTCGTATTCCTGCATCGCCTCCTCGACCTTAGATTGGGCCAAAGACAGATCGTCCATGACCGCTTCCAGGATAAAGGGCTCCCCCCCCGCCGCTCTCACCTGGGAGGCCAGCATGTACGTATTGCTGTTGCGAATCTTGCCCGGCTGAAGTGGCTCATCGACGGTCAGCAGCTCGGAGCCGGTAGAAAAGATGGCTATGCTCGGCTTTCTGTACACCGTTACCTGATGTACGCCGAAGGAAGCCAGCACGGAAATTTCTCCGGCTTGAATCTGCCGGCCCGGACGCAGCAGCACCTCGCCCTCCTGTACCTCGAATCCGATCGGAGTAATGTTCTTACCTGTTTCAATTCTGCGCTTGAGTCCGACCTGAGTTTGACCATCCGTTTCCCGCAGCTCTGTCATCTCGAGCATCACAACCGCGTCGGCTCCCTCGGGCACTTGAGCACCCGTCATAATGCGGGCAGCCGTTCCGGCCGAAATCGGCTTGTCCGATACCGATCCGCAAGGAATTTCGTCGATTACATCCAGCCAGATCACAGACTCCGTGCCGCATGCCTCCGTATCCGAGGAACGGATGGCATAGCCATCCATGCCAGAGCGGCGAAACCGGGGAAATGGATGGGGCGCCTGCACCGGTACGGCTAAATATCGGCCATGACTATCCTGCAGGGGAATTCGCTCCGTTGGTCCCGGCTTGCCGAATGTGGCTAGCAGCTCCTGCGCGCTGCTGACCTGCAGCGGCTTGCGGTGAAATTTATCGTAATCATCCTTCATTTGCTTCATGTTTTACGCACCTTCCTCTATCTCATTGCAACCATCACATGACACCTATACCTATATCATGACATAAAAAAACGCACGAATCCATGTTTCGTGCGCTGCTTTATGAAATGAACGACCGTTTCATCCGGCTTTCCCTGGCATTCGTTAACCTGCAAGAGAAGCATTTACGCCATGTTTCGTTTATTATTTATATAGTCGTTATCTTCGTGATCGGCGGGTAATTTTCCCCGAACCGATCCTCGTTTTCGGCTTGGTATATGATTTTTTCGGTGAATCGAACAAGCCGCCTGATCCGGTCTTGCCCCGGGAAATACTTCCCTTGCTTGAATTCGAGGAATCCTTTTTCCGATCGAAAATGCTTCCGCTCGAGCCTACGCTCGTGTCACTGTTCTTGGTTCCGCGGCGGAAAATGGAACCCTTCTTCTCCACCGTGAGCGGAGGAGCTATTTTTTTATCGCTGGTGGTTGGTGCGTGATACGTGCCTTGCTTCGGCTGGTAAATATCGCGGCTCGCGTATCCTCGGTATCCACCGCTCCCGCCGCCAAAAGAATCAAACAGATGGCCAATGATAACAGCTGTCAGGTACCCTTTCAGGAAACTTGAATCGTAGTTACGCTGCACGTATTCCTGGGAGTCTACCTCAATCAGCGTATCGGTTTCCTTCTTAGGATCCTTTTGTAAATGATAATATTCGTTGCCGTAGACGAGAAACATTCGTTCCGGATCCTCTTTGGATATCTGATCCGGCTTTTTCTCGTCCGACAGCTCTTTCGCCACTTCCGGAACGGTCTGATCCGCAGCCCGGTATACGTATGAGGTCGCGCTTCCATCCCGGTTCACCGATTCCAAAGGATAGGTTTCCTTCACATTCGGGGAGCCGATGCCGCAGCCGCTCAGCAGTGACATGACAAGGCTGAGGACCAGCGCGATTTTCAGGCTGAGCAAAGACCGTCCCTGCCGTCGTTTCATAAGATCACTCCTACTATAAATGAACTAAAGTTGTGCCCTTCTCTTTGAATTCATGACCGTGCAGAAGAAGCAGCTGCTCTTTCTTTAGCTCAAATTACGCATGGTTAGCCCGAATGACTTTTACATCTCCCGTAAGCACTTTCTCTCCCTCATACAGCATGAACCGTCCGTTCTGCCATTCGATCCGCACGAGGCGATAATCATCAGACTGATACTGCCAGACATGCTGCTCGCCACCCTGCAAGAAAGGCGTTTTACCGTTTACGAGCACATGGCCTTCATATTCTTCCTCCAGGAAAAAGGTTCTGTCATCCAGATCAAGCTCTGTCGGCACCTCGCTCGGATTATCGAGTCTGCCGTCCAGCGGGCTGTATAGTGCATACTGCAGCGTTTCGCGTTCTTCAATATGCAAATACATGATCGTATTTCCGTCTTGCAGGGTTAACACCACCGCATTACGGCCGCGGTTATGGACCCTCCCCGTCACTTCATAAGTGACAAGCGAAACTTCGCAAATATCGCCAGGCATGAGAGCCAGCATGCTTTTTTCAGCTTTCGGCGGCTCAGGCTTGGCAAACAGGTTGCCGATTCGTTTCAATACTCCCATATGTCATGACTCCTTATGTTCCATACTTAGTCTGTGATGAATTTCAGCATTATAGGCAGGCGGTAATAATTAACGCGCCGACCATATGAAGCGAACCGGCGAACAAACCGTAGCCCACTTTCCCCTGCTGCGTGCCGACATCCAGCTCCAGCTTGGCCCACAATCGGAGCAGCACTCTGACGATGGCCTCAAGCACAAGCAGAATCAGAAAAGAAATAATCGACACCATAACGGCGTCCAGTAAATTGTTGGACGTTCCGATGGATACCGAGAGGATATACCCCTGTGCCAGAAGCTTCAAAACAAGCCTCGTGGTCACGGCCATGTTTCCCGCCTTCACTTCCTCAAAATCCTTGTACTTTGTGAACAGGGAATCCACAAACATCAGAATAAAAAGGAGAATAGCTCCGGAGCCGGTCCAGACCAATATCCCCATAATCGTATTAAAGTCCATGCAACGTGCCTCCACGATATTCAGCTTTTTATCATATACACGAGCAGCAGCGAAGAAGGATACAAGAATGTACTCCCCTTCGCTGCTTCTACAATCTACGCTTTATCGTCCAAACTTATTACTTGTTTTCGTATTGCTTCATCAGCGCAGCCAGCTCGTCTTCGACGGCTTTATCCGTGCCAAGCTTCTCGAATTCGTCGTCAAGGGATTTGCCTTTGGAGGACATTTCGTTGCTTGCCTCGGCTTGCGCCTCCATTTGCATCATTTTCTCTTCCATGCGCTTCATGCCGCTCGAGGCGCTGTCCGAACTGAAGCCCTGCATTGCTTTGTTGATTTCGGTTTGTGCTTTGGCCGCATTATAACGGGCCACCAGCGTTTCACGCTTGTTTTTCATTTCGGTCAGCTGTTTGCGCATTTCGTCCAGCTTATCGCGAAGATTATCCGCGGATGCCTTGTTTTGATCGTAGCTTGCTTTGTATTCCGCCATTTTTTGTTCAGCGGCGTTTTTCTCTTCCAGAGCGCGGCGGGCAAGATCAACGTTTTGCGCTTGCGCTGCCGTATGGGCTTGCTGTGTACGTTTTTCAACTAGAGCTTGCTGTTCTTCATAGAGCTGCTTGAATTTTTTCTCGATTGCGATTTGCGCGGCAACCGCTTTTTCGGCATCTTCCAGGTCTTCCGTCATGTCGCGGATATATTGGTCAGTCATTTTTACCGGATCTTCCGCTTTGTCGATAATCGCGTTAATGTTGGACATTGTCAGGTCACGTAATCTTTTAAAAATAGCCATTTGGAATTTCCTCCTAGGAAAAGGTTTAATGTGTTCTTATGATATTCATTTACGCAGCTTTTTTGAAGTCGTTTCAAAATTCACAAAAAAATTTTCGCGGAGGGCAGTAGCTTTGTCCGCAAGAAACTGGTTGAATGCGGAATGAGCCTCCGTGACAATCTCTTGAATTTCGCTACGCTCAAGATCATCAAAATGAATGCCTGCCGCAATGGTGACGGTCACACCCAGCATGCCGGCTGCTTTAGAAGCCATCTCTGAAGCCAACTCATGCTCCCGGTGCCCGGGCACGTCGGCCGTCTGGACCACCGTCTCTCCGCTGCTGCCTTCACTCAGGTAGGCAGTTGCTACAGAGCCGATATGAGCTTCCCCGCCGGTCACGATGACCAGAAGATCTCTGCCAACAGGAATCTCTTGGATACGAATCCCCCATTTGCTCCCGGATTCCATTTTTTCGCCTCATTTCTCTATATCATTACCCAATTTGAGTCGATCCTGCTGTCCTTTCATACCATGTTATAGGATATGAAATTGCGTGTACAATACGTGAACGTCAAACAGGCATCGACATAAAAACTGTCCATGCCCGTTCACATATCTGCTTAAAAACCGCGCAGGTACTGCTTAGGTATTTTCTCGTTTGCCTGCAGCGCCTGGGACGCATGCAGCGCCCAATAAGGGTCCTTCAGCATGCCTCTCCCCACGGCAACCAGATCCGCCTTCCCGCTGAGAACAACCTGCTGCGCGTCTTCAAAGTTCTCCAGTCGTCCGACAGCGATAACAGGAACGTTCAGCATGTTCTTGATCTCGTCCGCAAGCTCCACCTGGTATCCCGGTCCCGCCTTCGGGCCGCCGTTAGAGCCGATATGCCCTTCACCGCCTGATGAGATATGGAAAACATCAACGCCTGCATCCCTGTAGCGTTCACATACTTTGGCGATATATTCAACGTCGTATCCGCCGTCTACATACTCTTTTGCGGAAACCCGCATGATAACCGGCATGTCCTCCGGCACGACCTCGCGAACCGCCTTGACCACCTGCTCGCCAAAAAGCGGCAGGTCCTGCCCGTATATGTCATCGCGCCGATTTGTCAACGGAGAATGGAACTGGTGGATCAGGTAACCGTGAGCGCCATGGATCTCCACCGTATCGAATCCGGCCTCAACCGCACGTCTTGCCGCCTCTTTATAAGCTTGTACCATTTCACCAACCTCATCGGTGGATAAAGCGCGCGGTATTTTATATTTCTCATCGAACCGGATCGCGGAAGGGGCTACCGGTGGCTCGGCATCCTCCGCTTTCCTTCCCGCATGCCCCAGCTGAATGCCGATCCGCGTGCCGTAGGTATGTACCTCATTGACAATATTGCGGTATGCAGAGATGTGTTCGTCGCTCCATATTCCCGTATCCTGATTCGTGATCCGCCCGTCCGGGTGTATGGCCGTCATTTCAATAATGATCAGACCTGCTCCGCCTACTGCCCGGGAAACATAATGCACATAATGCCAGTTATTCGGTATGCCATCCTCAGCCTGTACCGAGTACTGGCACATCGGAGGCATGACAATCCGGTTTTTTAAAGATAATCCCTTGAGGACAAAGGGCGTGAATAAATCCGCCATGCTTTTCTGTCTCTCCTTTCAGTAAGCGAGTGATATGCAATCCCTCATGGTTGAAACAAGGTCATAAGAGAACATTTTTATTATACACATTTTACAAAGAATTATGGAAATGACGCCTGTTTCGCAATCCGGTCATAATATCTGCCAATTCGGGACATAACAGTATAGACTATCCAATTTTCGTCGTACAACCGTGGAAAGGAGCCGCTACCACATGATAAAAACCTCTTTCGGGAAAGTATGCGCCGTTGCGCTTGCAGTATCCCTGTTAGGATCCGATTCCGCCGTGTATGCTGCAAAATTCGAGCCCGTTCCTGCTCCGCATTCCGTCAAGGAAACCAGCGGTTCGGAGAGATCGGAGAAAAGACAGGAAAAACAGGTGTTGACGCTGGGCCAGCTGATCAAGAAATACCCGGATACGTTTAAAATCCACGGTCCGCATGTCAAGCAAATCGCGCTGACCTTCGATGATGTTCCCGATCCCCGTTTTACGCCGCAAATTCTTCGGATCCTATCGGAGAACGGCGTCAAAGCGACGTTTTTTGTCGTGGGCAGCCGTGCCAAGAAGCATCCTGATCTCGTTGCCCGGATCGTTCGCGAAGGGCATGCCATTGGGAATCATTCCTATAACCATCCCCAGTTCCATAAGCTGACGATGGCCGAATATACGGATCAAATCATTCGAACCGAAAAAATTCTCTACGGCATTACCGGATACAAACCCAAGCTGATTCGCCCCCCTTACGGAGACATTACCGAAAACCAGCTGCGCTGGGCCAAACGGGAGGGCTATAAAATCGTCAACTGGAACGTCGATTCCCTCGATTGGAAGGGCATCAGCAAAGAAGCCGTCAAACGGAACATTATGACGACAGCCGGAGCAGGCTCTATCATTCTCCAACATGCCGGCGGAGGCAGCTCATCGGATTTATCCGGCACGATCGGCGCATTGCCCGAAATTATCCGTGAGTTGAAAAAGAAAGGCTATACCTTCGTTACGCTGCCCAAGCTCCTGAAAGTGCAGAAGGATAAATAGCAAAGAAGCCTCTGTCATCCTAGGATGGCAGAGGCTTTTGTTTGCGTATTCGCATATGAGGGTAAATACATTATGTCGGGTTATTTAATGAAATAAAGTTCAACGTCCTGGAAGCCGAAATCGCTAACCGTTTGCTGGCTGCCTGGAACAAAGATGTCAATGCGGTTGCCTTTGATGGCGCTGCCTGTGTCTCTGGCCGTAGCAACGAACGCTTTTTTCGGAAGACCCGGGAAGCTGTGTCCGGTAACCAGTACCTTCGTTCCGAGCGGAATAATGGATGGGTCTACCGCGATGGTACCGAGTTCAAGCGGATTGCCGAAATAGTCAACCGCACCCCATTTTCCATTTTCGCTGGCTGCTGCAGAGTAAGCCGTTGCTTTCACATTCAGGGTTTTATTATAAGTAAAGGTTTTTCCCCATGCTTCTACGATTTTCTGATCCGAATCCACGTTCAGCGAAGCGGCCGTAATCGTTGCCGGTGCGGAATCCGCGTATGCCTTCATGGTTTCGCCAGGAATATTCAGCTTTAATCCTCCATAGATGTTGGTCGCTTGTACGTTTGGATTTGCTTTCATTAGTTGAGTCATATTGACGCCAAATTGTTTGGATAGCGTATAGAACGTATCGCCTTCCTTGGCCACATGCACGGAATCCGCATGAATAGGTACAGCTTGTACCGCCAAAGTAATACCAAGTGCCGCTGCAAAAATTTTCAGTCCCTTAAATCTCTTCTTCATAGTTCCTCCTTAGAATCCTTCATGCCTGCGAGGTTAGCTGTCGGGTTCGGATTGAGGAGACAACCCTGCGCTGATTGCGGTTCACCCCAAGTGACATACTCTTCACGGCAAAAATGTTCCCCCGCACTTTGTGTATCAAAGTTTTGGCTCATTCAATATATCACAATTTTGTAACCAGTGCGCATGAAAATGTTACCATATTGCAACTTTTGAACCCGAGTCTTCACGTATCATCGCGTAGTAACGATCTTGGTTTTTAAAAATAGGCATCTGCAAGCGGAATAATAGATTACAGAGATTACATTTTATTCATACAGGTTAACAATAATATCATTATGTAAACTATAACCAAGGTTCTTATCTCCGCTGATATCCCTGCTCACTGACAGCAAAAAGCTCCGAAAGGGTATATGCCTTTCGGAGCTTTTGTTCTCATTATATTTAGAGGACTTTGCCGAGAAAATCCTTCGTCCGGATATTTTGCGGATTGCCAAACACCTGCTCAGGTGTTCCTTCTTCCACGATCTTGCCGCCATCCATAAAGACGATCCGGTCTCCGACCTCGCGGGCAAAGCCCATTTCATGCGTCACGATGACCATCGTCATACCGCCTTCAGCGAGCTTCTTCATGACTTCCAGCACTTCACCGACCATTTCCGGATCCAGCGCCGACGTCGGCTCGTCAAACAGCATTACATGCGGCTGCATCGCCAGCGCGCGGGCAATCGCGATACGCTGCTTCTGACCTCCGGAGAGCTGCGTTGGATAGGCATCCCGCTTGTCGGCTAAGCCAACGGTCCGAAGCAGCTCCAGCGCAATATTCTCTGTCTCCGCCGCAGGCATTTTTTTCACTTTTACCGGAGCCAGCATAATATTTTGCAGCACCGTTTTATGCGGAAACAAATTGAACTGCTGAAATACCATGCCCATTTTCTCGCGGGTAAGGTTAATATTATGTTTGCGATCCGTGATCGATTCGCCTTCAAAAGTAATCTCGCCGCTCGTCGGGGTTTCAAGGAGGTTCAAGCATCTCAGAAACGTACTTTTCCCCGATCCGCTGGGTCCGATCACGACGAGGACTTCCCCTTTGGCAATCTCAATGTCGACGCCCTTCAGGATTTCCAGCTTTCCGAATGATTTATGCAGATCCTTAACGGTGATCATTCCGTATTCAGCCTCCTTTCGAACAATCCGAGCAGCTTGGACAGCGTAAAGGTCATAATAAAGTAAATGACCGCGATAATCAGAAGCGGTTTGAGCGATTCATACGTAATCGTCGTCACGGCCTGTGCCTGATACATCAAATCCGTCACTCCGATAAAGGATACGATGGATGATTCTTTAATAATCGTGATGAATTCGTTGCCGATGGCAGGCAGCACGCTTTTCACCGCCTGCGGCAAAATGATGTACCGCATCGTCATCGCTTTGCTCATCCCAAGGGAACGGGCTGCTTCCGCCTGTCCGCGATCCACTCCCTGGATTCCTGCGCGAAACACTTCGGCAAGGTATGCGGAGCTGTTGAGCGATAACGTAATCGCCCCTGATTCGATTGCGGTCAGCTTAATGCCGAACGATACCAAGCCGTAATGAATGATAAACAGCTGTACCAGCATCGGCGTTCCCCGCAGAAACTCGACCCACACGGTTCCCACAAAACGCGTCAGCCAAAACCGCGACATCCGCAGCATGGAAATGACCATGCCGAGAATGAATCCGCAGATGACTCCTATTGCCGCAAGCAGCAGGGTATATTGGATGCCGGTTCCGAAATAGGAACGGTACGTCCAGAATGTTTCAAAGATATTCATGAAGTCTTTCCATCCTCCTTCAAAGGTAAGCAATCAAAAAAATAGCGAAATGACATCCGCTATTTCTTTGCAAAACTTTTGTTCATCGTAGGGTTACATTATTTTTTCGCTGCCAAATCGCTGGCTTCGGAAACAAATTGATCGATTTTCTTTTCGGAATTCAGGCGATCCAGCGTTTTATTGATTTGGTCGACCATCTCTTGGTTGCCTTTCTTCACGCCGATGGCGTAACCGTCTTCTTGATAATCGGGTACAGCATCCGCGATGGCAAGACCCTTGACGTTTTTAAGAAACGCTTCCGCCACAGGCTTTTCCATGATTGAAGCGTCGACGCGACCGGAATTCAGCTGCATGATGATGTCGTTAATTTTGCCAAGGCCGGTGATTTTCGCATTTGGAATCGTTTTGGCGATATCCTCTTGGATCGATCCCGTCTGAATGCCGAACGATACTCCTTCAAGAGACTGCATCGTTTTGTATTTATCCTTATCCTTTTCGCGTACGACGACGGCCTGCTCCGCTTTGTAGTAGTTATTGGAGAAATCCACTTCCTTCTTGCGGTTCTCGTCCGGTGTCATGCCCGAAATGACAAAATCAACGCGTCCGCTGGACAATTCCCCGAGCAGAGCCTTGAAATCCATATCCTTCACTTCCAGGTTTGCACCCATATCCTTGGCAATTTCTCTTTGGCGATATCGATGTCGAAGCCTACGATCTGGTCTTTGCCGTCAATCATTTTATGAAATTCGTAAGGAGGGAAATCAGCGCTCGTCCCCAGTACGATCGTCTTTGCGTTAGCCTGGTTCGAGCCGTTATCCGCAGTGGAGGCCCCTTCTTTATTTTTTTCTCCGCAGCCCGCGAGCATGCTTCCTGCCAGCATCAGGCATACCGTTAAAATACCCCATTTTTTCATCATCTATCTCTCCTGTCCTTATTCTCTTCAATGTAGTGCTTAGTATGAGCATGATGATGACTTGTCATCACCTTTCGAAAGCATGTTTTATACTACAACACAATGCATGAATATGCAATGTAATTTTCATACAAAATGAGGTATTTTCAATAAATTGTCAACTATTCAGTAAAAAGCTTCTTTTATTTTTCCATTGGTTTATTAAAACTCTTTTTGATGCCGATTTTTTTCAGAATTCTCATATGTAATTTGATTATATTCTTTCCCATCCAATAGCTTATAACATTAATAATTCTACCTTGTGCAAGGAAATACCCGTCAGAATAAACAACCATATTTTTCCTTTTACATTTGAATCCTTTTCCGATGAATTGCTACACGGACATCTTGATTAAATATGCGGTTTGCATTGTTTATGCATTTTTATAGATCGTTCCCGTTCACAAGTGCCGAAAATTCATCCCTATAAGCATGTCCCATCGCTCAAAATGAGCATAATAATGTCAAATCATTCGAAAAGCCTGGCGGCCTTGGTTCATCATCTGATGTTCCCGGTTATTAAATAGCTAGACATTATCTGGAGGTGTAGTCATGCTGCTCGAAGCACTATATCATGTACCCCGCGACAAGTGGGCATATGCTTATGATCCCAAAACCATTCATTTGCGTGTCCGCACCAAGAAAAACGACGTGGACTCCGTGGTCGCCATGACCGGAGACAAATACGACTGGGATTCGACTTACTTTGAAATTACGATGGAAAAGGCGGCATCCGACGAGATGTTCGACTTCTGGGAGGCGTCTGTTCTTCCGAAATACAAACGTTTGAATTATGCATTCCGCGTCACGGCGGGCACGGAGTCGGTCTATATGACGGACAGTGGAATCTATCATGATTGTCCAGCTCCACCGGGCGGTTATTACGAGTTCCCCTACATACATGAAATCGATGTATTCAAAGTGCCGGATTGGGCAAAAGATGCGGTCTTTTATCAGATCCTGCCTGAACGTTTTGCCAACGGAGATCCTGGCAATGATCCGGAAGGAACGGAGCCTTGGGGTGGACAGCCCAAGACCGACAATTTCTTTGGAGGCGACCTGCAGGGCGTGCTGGATCACCTGGACGATTTGCTGGACCTCGGCATCAATGCGATTTATTTTACCCCGCTCTTTACGTCGCCTTCGAACCATAAATACGACATCGTAGATTATAAGCAGGTCGATCCTCATTTCGGGGATAACGCTCTGCTCAAACGAGTCGTCGAGGCATGCCATGAAAAAGGGATCCGCGTGATGCTGGATGCGGTGTTCAATCACTGCAGCGAGAATTTCCCGCCTTTTCAAGACGTGCTCAAACATGGCGAAAAATCGAAATACGCCGATTGGTTTCATATCAACCAGTTTCCTGCCCGGGTAGAAAACGGAATCGCAACCTACGATACCTTCGGATTTTTTGGCAATATGCCGAAATTCAATACGGCAAACCCGGAAGTGAAGCACTACCTTTTGGATGTGGCCGAATATTGGATTAAGGAAATCAAGCTGGATGGTTGGCGTTTGGATGTAGCCAATGAGGTCGATCATCATTTCTGGCGCGACTTCCGCAAGGTTGTCAAGAATGCCAATCCGGAAGCTTATATCGTCGGCGAGGTATGGAGCGATTCGCTCTCGTGGCTGTCGGGAGACCAATTCGACTCGGTCATGAACTACCCTTTTGCCGACAAGGTGCTGGAATTTTTCAACGGCGGCATGGATGGCGCCACCTTCTCGGACCGCATGAGCTCGCTTCTGATGCGATATCCGCAGCAAACGAACGAAGTCGTCTTTAACATGCTGTGCAGCCATGATACGCCCCGTTTGCTGACGCGCGTAGGTGGCGACAAACGCAAACTGAAGCTCTCCGTCGTCTTCCTGTTCACCTATATGGGTACTCCCTGCATATTCTACGGGGATGAGATCGGCCTTACGGGTGATGGCGATCCGGATTGCCGTAAATGTATGATCTGGGATACGGACAAGCAGGATCGGGAGCTATACGATTTTTATAAAATCATGATCAATCTGCGCAAGAAGCATAAGGCGCTTCGCGAAGGCCGATTCCGCTTTTTGAAGGCTGATCCGGGCACGCCCTGCATTATCTACGAACGCGCGGATGACTCGATTCATTTTACGATTTGGATGAATAACACCGACCAGAAGCAAACCCTATCCCATCCGATGGTCACCACCGATTGGCGGGATGCTTTGACGGACGAGAAGGTTGCGCCTGTGAACGGCATGATGAATGTAACCCTGGATCCCTTTGGATACCGGATTTTGTATCGGAACTTGAAGAAGGCTTAATTTTCAATTGAAAAAAGGAGCATTCCAAAGTCCATGAGACTTGGAATACTCCTTTTATTGTGCCGGGTTGCAGTTTATTGCGTCGTAATCTGCTTGTAGATATCGCTGTATTCTTGAGCCGATACGTTCCAGCTGTAATCCCCGCTTGTTGCATTCTTCACGATCTTGTTCCAGTGCTCCGGCTGACGGTAAAACGAGATCGCCCGGCGAATTGTATGCATCATGTCATGGGCGTTAATGTTCGTAAAGGTAAAACCATTGCCCTGACCCGTAAATTCATTGTAGGCATGCACAGTGTCGTTCAGACCGCCCGTTTCCCGGACCACGGGAATGCTTCCGTACCGCAACGCAAGCAGCTGGCTGATCCCGCAGGGCTCAAAGTTCGAAGGCATGAGGAAAATATCGCTCGAAGCATATATTTTCCGGGATAACGTGTCGCTGAAGGTGATTTGCGCAGACAACTTATGCGGGTGGCGCTGCTCTGCTTCCCTGAACCAATGCTCGTATTGGCTGTCGCCGGTACCGAGAAGGACAAACTGCATATCCTCGAAGGTCAGCATCTCATCAAGCACTCTCACGACCAGATCAAGACCTTTGGAATCGACCAAACGTGTCACCATGGCGACCAGCGGTGTATCGGCTGATACCGGAAGCCCCAGCTCCTCCTGCAGCCGTACCTTGTTTTCTTTTTTCTTCGCCATGCTGGAACGGTATTTAACCGCTATTTGAGAATCCGTCGCCGGATTATAGCTCTTCGTATCGATTCCGTTGACAATTCCGCTCAGCTTGGGTCCCAGAGACTGCAGCAGGCCGTTCAAGCCATAACCATAGTGATCTGTCTGAATTTCTCTGGCGTAGGTCGGGCTGACCGTCGTCACATGGTCTGAATACACAATTCCGCCCTTCATGTAATTGACCTTCCCGTAATATTCCAGTCCGTTCATCGTGAAATACCGATTGTCCAGCTCCAGCAGTTCACCCAGCACCTCATACGGAAAAATGCCTTGATACAGCAAATTATGAATCGTGAACACGGTCCGCATTTCATAATAAAACAGGTCATAGCGATAGTGCGCGTCCAGCAAAACAGGAATCAAAGCCGCATGCCAGTCATGGCAGTGTATGACATCCGGCTGAAAATCGATCGCTTTCAGGATCTGCAGCACGCCCCGGTTAAAGAATGCGAAGCGTTCGCCGTCATCCCCGTAGCCATATACCGCGTCTCGTCCAAAATAGTATTCATTATCGATAAAATAATACGTAATGCCGTCATATACCAGCTTCTCCATTCCGCAGTACTGGCTGCGCCAGCCTACGGGAACATAAACCTCGCCGAGATGCTCCATCTGATCCCGGAACTGCGCGGATATTCCGCGGTATTTGGGCAGAACGACACGAACATCGTGTCCGCTTCGGGACAAGGCCTGCGGCAATGCGCCGATCACATCGGCCAGTCCTCCGGTCTTGATGAATGGAACTGATTCTGCTGCTGCAAATAGTACCTTCATGCTTTGTCTCCTCCTTCTACTGCATTTCTTGCCGCCATCGATGCTTCCGTTTTTTGGGATGCAGTCTTTTTGGATACAGTTTTTTGGGATGCAGTTTTTTGGGATGCAGTTTTACTGCGAACCGTTGCTGCATTTTTGGATTTCTTGCCTGGTTTTTCCGCGATTTCTACAGCTTTATCTTTCTGCCGGACAGCCGCTTCGCGTTTCAAGACAATGAAGCTAAGCGGCGGCAGGGTAAGCTCCAAACTGTTCAGCTGGTCATGCCATGGAACCTTTTCCGTTTGAATCGGCTCCGTCACGGAGGCGCCTTGCCCCCCGTATTGCTCATCCTCGCTTTGGAAAACCGGCACATACTTCCCGGCACGCGGCACTCCGATACGGTAGCACAGGCGCTCCACCGGCAAAAAGTTAATGAAAATGATCAGCGTATCACCGGCTCTTTTTCCTTTTCTCAGATAGGATATGACGCTCTGCGACGAATCATGGGGACTGATCCACTGGTACCCTTCCATCTCATGATCCTTCTCCCACAGGGCACGCTCTTCCAGATACATGCGGTTTAAATCCGACGTATATGCCTGCATCTGCCGGTGACTATCATACTGCAAGAGCAGCCAATCCAGCTCATACTGGTCCCGCCATTCAATGAACTGCCCGAATTCCCCGCCCATAAACAGCAGCTTTTTGCCCGGATGGGTCATTTGATACCCAAGCAGAATTCGAAGCCCGGCAAACTTCTGGCCATAATCTCCCGGCATTTTACTGAGCAGGGATTTTTTGCCGTGAACGACTTCGTCATGGCTTAAAGGAAGCACATAATTCGCCGAATAAGCGTACGCGATCGGAAACGTCAGCAGATGATGCTTGGATGGCCGATCCTCGAACGGAGCTTCCATATAATCAAGGGTATCGTTCATCCAGCCCATGTTCCATTTGTAATTGAACCCGAGCCCGTCTTCATCCACGGGGGACGTGACCCCCGGCCAGGCGCTTGATTCTTCAGCCATCATCAATGTATACGGATAATAATTAAAAACGGCTGTATTCAACTGCTGCAAAAAAGATATGGCTTCAAGATTTTCCACGCCCCCACGCTCATTGAGATGATACTGGCCTTCCTTCTTCTCAAAATCCAAGCGCAGCATGCTCGTCACCGCGTCTACCCGAAGACCGTCAATATGGAACATTTCCAGCCAAAACAAGGCGTTGGAAATGAGAAATGAGCGCACTTCAGGCTTGCCGTAATCGAAGCTCAGCGTACCCCAGCCGGGCTTTTCAGCTTTCAGGGGATCCGCATATTCAAATAAAGGCGTTCCATCAAACATCCTCAGTCCATGCGCATCCTTCGTAAAGTGAGCTGGCACCCAGTCGATAATGACGCCGATGTCAGCCTGATGGCAAGCATCTACTAGGTACATAAAATCCTGCGGCGTTCCGAAGCGGCTCGTCACCGCAAAATATCCCGTTAATTGATAACCCCAAGATAAATCATATGGATGCTCCGCCAGCGGCATGAATTCGACATGCGTATAATGCATCTGCTTTAAATATGGAATCAGCATATCGGCGATTTCGCGGTAGCTGTACAGGGTTCCGTCTTCCTTCTGCCTCCAGGTTCCCAGATGCACTTCGTAAATGTTCACGGGTTTACCGTAAAGCGCCTTTTTCTTCCGCCGCCAGGCTGCATCCTTCCAGACATAACCTTGCAAATCCGTTACCACCGAAGCCGTTGCGGGACGCACTTCGGCGCTGAAGGCATAGGGGTCGGCCTTCAATAACCGCTCCCCGCCCGGTCCTTTTATGTCGTATTTGTAAAAAGTACCTGCCCTTATGCCCGGGAAAAAGCGAGTCCAAATGCCGGAATCGGGTATCTTATGTAGTGAATCGTCATCTCCGTTCCAACCGTTAAAGTCGGATGCCAGACCGACCTGCCGGGCATGCGGAGCCCAAACGGTAAACCGGACGCCTTCCAGACCATCTTCCACAGCAGGATGAGCGCCCAATATTCTGTAACTGTGGTAGGAGGTCCCTTCATGGAATAGGTATATATCCTCATCAGTAGGCGGCTGTCCGGGTAATGCATGAATTTTCGCCAACATGATCACCTGCTTTATAGGTATAGTGCACTTAAACCATTACCCCATTGTAGCCAGTTTAAACGCAAAAATGACTTCTGAAAAATAAATTTGTAATTTTTCAATTATTTTTCAATATACTCGTTTCAGATGGTCCGGCAACCGTTTATGTATGTACTACATTGACAAATTTTTGGGAGGGAAACAACATGTTTAAGAAAGATTGCATCGCCATGTTGCTTGCCGGAGGTGAAGGCCGCAGACTCGCACCTCTGACATCGAAACAGGCAAAGCCGGCCGTACCTTTTGGCGGACGCTACCGAATCATCGATTTTCCTCTCAGCAACTGTGTAAACTCAGGCATCGACACCATTGGTGTCCTGACGCAGTATGAGGCAGAATCGCTCCACAAACATATCGGTGAAGGCGAGCCTTGGGGGCTCCAAAGCCAAGGTGATGACGGTATTACCCTGCTGCCTTCTTACAATACAGGATCCGCAGAATACTTAGGAACAGCTGACGCTATTTATAAAAACATCGCATACATTGATCGGCAGCAGCCCGAGCATGTGCTTATTCTTTCGAGCGATCATATTTACCACATGGATTACAACAAAATGCTTCAATTCCATAAGCAGCAGGATGCAGAAGCCACCATTTCCGTTATGGAGGTTCCATGGGAAGAAGCAAGCCGATTTGGCGTCATGAGCGTGGATGACGAGCTGCGTATCACTGAATTCGCCGAAAAACCGGCTGAACCGGAAAGCAATCTCGCTTCGATGGGCATTTATTTGTTCAAGTGGGACTATTTGCGCCGCCACCTGCTCGAAGATGCAGCCAATGAGGCTTCCAGCCATGACTTTGGCAAGGATGTCATTCCTAAAATGCTGGAGGAGCAAAACCAGCTGTTTGCCTATCGCTTCGACGGATATTGGAAGGATGTCGGCACGGTTAACAGCCTCTGGGAAGCCCATATGGACCTTTTGTCCGGAGATACCGACTGCAAGCTCCATAACAGCGAGTGGCCGATGTTTACCCGTCCGTGGCGTACAAAAATCAGCGCGCATAAATCCAGACCTGCCGCCGCGACGGGCTGCATGATTTCGGAAACAAGTGCCCTGGACGGATCGGCCTACCAGTCCGTTGTCTTCTGCGGAGCAGAAATCGGCCGCTATTCGGAAATCAAAGACAGCATCGTGATGCCAAATGCCAAAATCGGGCGAAACGTCCAGATTGAGCGTGCCATCATCGGTGAAGGAGCTGTCATTAAAGATGGCGCAGTCATCAAGGGCACGGCTGATCAAATCGTTGTCATCGGGCCGTACGAAACGGTATTGCCCAAACCCACGGTTCGTACCCAGCCTTCCCGCCTGCTGCAGGAAGTATACGAAAAAACCGGCCGACTCCGCGCCGAAGGCTTATCTTCTTAAGATACTGCCAAATGGGGTCCCATATACAAAAGAGCGAATCCGCTGTTTGCGGTTTCGCTCTTTTCATGCTGTCGGTTTTTTTATGATGACGCTCCGGGGAGCTTAGGCAGTTCCATAGCGTCGGCGGGAGAAGCATCTTCCAGCAGCCGCGGCAGTCTTACGACGATCGTCGTCCCTACGCCCAGCTCGCTTTGTATAAGCAAAATCCCGTGATGCAGCTCAACCAGCTGCTGCGAAATGGCCAATCCAAGCCCGGTACCTCCATTCAACGGATCCACCTGGAAGAATCGATCCTTCACCTTTACCAGATGATCCTCGCTGATACCGATCCCTGTATCATGTACCTGTACGACCACGTTGTTGCCCTCGAAGGTTACAATCAAGTCAATCGCTGAATTTTCATGTGAAAACTTGATGGCGTTGTCCACCAAGTTGAGAAACACCTGCTTAAGACGGTTGGCATCTCCCTCCACAATCGGTTTGTCGACCGAATCGATCCTTAGCTCGATGGATCTCTTTTCGGCTTTGGTCCACAGATTCAGCATAATTTCCTGCAGCAGCTCTTTGAGATCGACCCGTGCGAAAGACACCTTCATTTCGTTCTGCTGCAGCTTGGAGAAATCCAGAATTTCTTCGACGAGGCCGATCAAGCGCTCCGTTTCCTTCGTGATGATCTCCATGCCGATCTTGGTCTCCTCCGGATCATATCCGCCGGAGTTGATTGTCTCGCTCCAGCCCTTGATGCTCGTGAGAGGTGTCCGCAGCTCATGGGATATCGAAGAAATGAAGTCGTCTTTCACCTGGTTGCTGCGTATAATCTCCTGAGCCATATAATTCAGCGTCGAAGCCAGCTCACCAAGCTCGTATTTGTAATTGCCTTTAATCCGGATGTTGAACTTTCCTCTGGCCATCTGCGCCGAAACAGCCGTGATGGTATTGAGCGGCTTCACGATGGAATTCGCAAGTCCCAGGCTGAATGCGAGCACGAGGGCCAGCACCGCCGCAGCCACCGCCGTCGCGATCATCGTTACGTTGAACAGCTTGTCATTCACCCGCTCCAGCGAAGTGACGTATCGGACGATATAAGCATCCTGCCCGTTGTTCTGTTCCATCTTGGACACGGCCATGACGTTTTCACCGGTATTCGGCTGCCTGCCGACCCATCGTCCGATATTTCCGGATTGGGCCTGCGAAATATCGCTTGTCTTCAAGGATTCATCAGGCTGAAATTCCGAGGAGTTAATCAGCACATCCCCTTGAACATTCAAGATCTGCATTTCGGTAAAACTCAGCTTATAAACCGTGAGCAGACTGCCGAGATCGTCCTTCCCGTCATTCATGGTCGTGCTGAATTTCTGATAGTCCTCGACCTGTTTGACATGGTTCGTAATATGGCTGTAGATGCTGTCATAATAATAACTGCGTATAGCCAGTAAAAAAATGACTTCAGCCAGCAGCAGCGTCGAGAACACGACGATAAAGTAGTGCATGACGATCTGCCGGCGAATGCCTTTCTTGATCATTGTCCCTGACCCTTCCATTTATACCCGTGACCCCAGACGGTCTGGAGAAACTCAGGCTCAGAAGGATTATCCTCAATCTTTTGGCGGAGACGGCGAATGTTCACGTCAACGATCTTCGGATCGCCCATGTACTCCTTGCCCCATACGTGATCGAGAAGCACGTCCCGACTGAGCGGCGTATTTTCTTTTTCCAGGAAAAATTGTACCAACGAAAACTCCGTTGGCGTAAGCTCGATGCTGTGTCCGTTCTTCTTGAATTGCTTGGAGATCAAATCCAGCGCAAACGGACCGGAATGGAAACTGACTTTGGCCGATGTTTCCCGGTGAACGTTGACCCGGCGCAGCAGGGATTGAATCCGGGCAATGAGCTCGGTCGGGCTGAACGGCTTGCTGACATGGTCGTCGGCTCCGACCGAAAGTGCATACACCTTATCCTGCTCCTGGACCTTCGCGGTCAAAAAGATGATGCCGAGGCGCTCATTCGTTTCACGAATGCGCCGGCACACCTCGAAGCCGTCGATGCCTGGAACCATGACGTCCAATAGAGCGATATCAATGTCCGGCGTACTCATAAGAATGTCAAGCGCCTCATTGCCGTTCGATGCCTCCAGCACGTCGAATCCATTGCGCTTCAGGTTGATGACGATAAAACTGCGGATGGAATCTTCGTCTTCCAATATCAATACTTTACTCACTTTGCTTGTCCTTCCTTTCTATCGGCGGTACTTCATTCTTCGCTTTGTTCTTGTTATTGTTATCGAGGTCGAAATCTACGTTCTTCTTGTAGGCTACAACCTTTTCGTTTGTCCTGTACAGGTACTTCCAGTCGTCATGCTGCTTTTCCCATTCGCTGAGGGAGAAGAATTTGATCTCGGCAACCGTTTTACCCGTGTCGATCATCACGAACCGCAAATATTTGTTGACCTGGGATTTGGTGTCCACCGTAATTTTGTTATGCCACTGCGGAGGGAAAAATCCAAAATCAAAATCATACTTCAGATCATGATACTTCTCAATCACGAATTTAAGCCCGCTTTTCCCATCCCATTGATAATACGAATAAAAATAAGGGATCTCGTCCTGGTTCTTGAAGAAGGACCATCCGATCGGCGGATTAAGCAGCGGTATTTCAATGATCCCGTCTTTATTGACGTCCTCGCTGTAAACCCTGTAGTTCCTGTAGGTCTGCTGTTGATCCGGTAGCACAGATTTCAGCTTGCCGTCCTCCATGATGATGACGCTCGTAAACGAAGCTTCGCCGACATTCGATAACATGGCGTCCAGGACAATGCCTTCGATACTGTTACCTTCTTTATCCACATACACCTTACCTGCGACAACATTGTAATAATCGTAAATATACGGCTTCATTTCGAGCCTGTCCAGCTCCATAAAGCTGCCGTCCTCATATTGGAAGGTGGTGATATAGTTGCTTTCTCCCCGCTTCAAATTGACGATCGTCAGATCGTTGATATGATCCTTGTTCATATCGCTGATCACGTAGTTCGTATAAGGCCGTTCCAATACTCTATCGAGCGATTTGCCGTTGTAGCTGTAGATGAATACCTCATTGTCAATCTCTTCGTTGCCTATGGAAAATCCAGCTACAATATCCACTTTGCCATCGTTGGTCATATCCTTGAAGTACAAAGATTCCAACACTTTGCCTGCTCCGTCAAAGGTAATCTGCTTAACCCAGGTATCATTGACCTTTTTGAAAATCATGCCATGGATACCAATGATCTGGTCAGGCGTTTCATAAAATACGACGGCTTCGCTGACCCCATCATTATCGAGATCGACGAAATGGATAATGTTCGTGTCGTCTTCCTCATTAGAACGGATCAGGTTGGCGTCCTCAGGCAGCTGGGCCATGACGATGGAACGAAGCGATTCCTTTTCAGCCGACAGCTGCGGCGTTCTCATCATCAGGACCGGGTCACTGATAAACGAGCAGCCGCTCAGCAGCAGCATCAGGAAAAAGGCGGCAGGGACATATATCCAGTAGCGTTTTACCAAAATGAATCACTCTTTTCTATTCAAAGCCTGGCTGAAGGCTTTATAGCATATTTCGTTCGCGAACCGTGAGCCGGCGTCCGGCAATATCGAATCCGAACCCTCCACCGGTGAGTCCGATGATGCGCGTGGCGTACCGTTCCGCAAGTTCCAGGGGCAGCACTGTCACAACGCTGACCCGTTCCTCTTCACAGAGCTTTTTCAATGTTTCCATCACGCTTTCCTGCGATTTGGGATCCAGGCCGATGACAGGCTCATCTGCCAGAATGACTTTGGCCCCGTGCACGAGCGCACGCGCAATCGCGATTCTCTGACGCTCGCCGCCGCTAAGCTTGTCGCATTTTTGATGCGCTTTTTCCAGCAATCCAAGCTGCTCGATCACGTCCATGGCTCCCATATAATCATCCGAACGCACCATGCCGGTAGCCATCCGCCACAGCGGAGTCTGGCCGGATTGTCCGATCAGCACGTTTTTTAAGGCGGTTCGGTTCTGGTTCAGCTGCGGGTTCTGTTCTAAGTATGCCCATTCACGCTTAATTTTCCGTTTTCCGGCAAGCGGGTCCTTCAGAATATCAACTCCGTCAACCACGAAAGTGCCTTTATCCCACTTCTCTTTCAGGGCAAGGCAGCGTAAAAACGTGCTTTTTCCGCTTCCGCTCGCACCGACGAGAGCGATCAGCTCCCCGCGCTGAAAATCAAGTGAAATGTCCTTGAGCACAGGTATTTTATCGACTCCGACGGACTTGGTTAAATGCTGAATTCTAATCATGACATTTCTCCTCTGGTCTCTCGTTCTCTTCCTCTCTTCCTATCATAAAGCATTCGGTTTCAGGAGTACAGCTATAGGCTGTCCGCCTCTACCGAAGTTTTCTTCCTTACGGCAAAGCCCAAAAACCCAAACGCCATGAAGCCGAGGCCAAGCACGATAAACAGGCCGGCGTTCCAGCCATACTGCATCAAGGTGCCGCCGATATTCGGTCCAGCGATGCTTCCTATATTAAAATGAAAGGATGCGATCACGTTGGCTGCTGGAAGCAGCAGCTTCGGCAGAATATCGGCTGCATACGCAAGTCCGAGCGAGAAGAATGATCCGATCATCCCACCGGCCAGCATCAGCAGAAGCATAATTCCAATCGTTGAAGTTCCGGCCGTCGGAATGAGCGCAAACGAGAGTCCGCCCAAGATTCCGCAAATCATGAGAATCTTTTTTCTTCCGAAACGGTCGCTGAGCATGCCGAGCGGCAGCTGCAGCACGAGTCCGCCGATGCCGATGAACGGCAGCAATAAAGCGATCTGATGCTCGGTGAGACCTACGCGCAGTCCGTACACAGGGAAATTGCTGTTGATGCCCGACTCCATGTACCCGTATAGCAATGCCGGGATCAGAGCGTACCATGCAAACGCATAGCTGCGGCGGAATCTTCTGACCGGACGTTGTTCGCCCTTCAGCTTCTCAGGCCGCAAATCCGGCAGCTTCAGCAGCACCAGAATCAGGACAAGCATCACCAGGACGGCTAATACGATAAAAGGAACGCTGTTTCCGTACTGAAGCAGTGGTATTCCCAGCGGCCCAAGGCTAAAGCCAAGACCGTAGGACATGCCGTAGATGGAGATATTTCTCCCTCTGCTCTCCTCCGGCGTGACGAGCAGCACCCATAGCTGCGCCGCATAATGGACCGCACTGTCGCCGATGCCGACAAGCAGGCGGAGAATGAACCATACTTTCACGCTAGGAAACAGCGGAAATAATAATACGGATACCAGGACAAGCACCAGTCCGGCGCTGACGAGCTTTTTAAAGCCAAGCGCGCCAAGCGTGCGTTCCGCCACAAGCGTCATGGCGAAGGATCCGACATAAAGAGCGGCCGCGTTCATGCCGTTCATGGATGACGAAACTCCCATTTGCTCCAGAAAAATGGATAGAACGGGCAGGAGCAGCCCCTGGCTGATTCCCGCCGCTACTATAACGATGAGTAATATGACATAATGAAAAGACGAGCTGCGATTCTTGCTGTGAATTTGTGACACGGTAATGATCCTCCTTCAAACTTCCGGGCAAACTACTTGAACATTATAGTGGACAACCCGACACTCAACAAGCCATAATGAAGAAGATGCACTGATTTCATGGGAGGTTATCGGTTTCATGAACTATGAAGTGAAAGTTGACGTTTCACCGATTTACGAACTGCTCGGCAGTTTTATGGTATATACATCCAAAAAATGGATAAGAAACCTGGACCTTGGGCCTGAATGGATCAGCGAGGTGAGCGCCAAGCTTTCCCCGGAAGTGTCGGCTTCCCTTTCCGAAGCGAGTCAATGGCCCTTCGCGGATTACGATGTGCTGTATGCCTGGGCCATTCACCGCAACAACGGGGACGCAGTACTTCCCTTCCTGGACTGCCTGAAGGAAACGCCGGCTGAAACGCTGCTCGAAGCCGCATTGCCTTACCTTCCGGAATTGACCCTAGAAGATGCGAGCCGGATCCGTGACGGTTACACCCCGCTGCTTGAACTGTGGTACGAGCATTATTTCATGCATGTGGAACCGGACATCATCCCGCTCATCGAAGAGGATGCTAAAGAAAAAGGCATGCTATTGACGAAAATGGACCCGATGGCCCTGGTCGAATACGCCTCCGGCGGACTCGTCATCGAAAATGCGCCGGAAGTTCAAACGATCGTCCTGTTTCCCACCGTGCATAACCGTCCCATCAATACGTACTGCTTTTACAAAAAAATGATGCTGATCCAATATCCCGTCGACGTGCCGGAAGAGGATGAGGACGAGCCGCCGACCTGCCTGCTGCGGATGACCCATGCCCTTTCCGATCCGAAACGGCTGCGCCTGCTCCGATATGTGGCAGAAAAGCCGCATTCCCTCAAGGAAATGGTACGCGACCTTGAGCAGCCGGAAGAATCGCTGAAGCATCATTTGATGATTCTGCGGGTGGCCGGCCTGCTGCGGATTCACCTTGGCGTAGAAGACAAGGAAAAATTCAGCATCCGTCCGGACGGTGCATCGGAGCTCCAGATGTTCCTGGAATCTTACATGCGTCTATAAGGAGTGAAGCCATGATGAATCATACGTTAAGACAGCATATTTTGTTTGACCTGGATGATACGCTCATCCATTGCAATAAATACTTCGGACTTGTGCTCGGTGAATTTTTCGAGCTGGTGCATCATTGGTTTGGTGCCCAGCAGTTGTCGACCGATGAGATCCGTCAGAAGCAAATCGAAATCGACGTCGCCCAAGTCAGCCGCACCGGTTTCAGCAGCGGCAATTTTCCGTACTCTCTGATTGAAACCTACCGCTTCTTCTGCCGGAAGTTCAATCGCCCGATCCATTTGGAAGAGGAGCAGCAGCTGAACACGCTGGGACTCAGCGTCTACGAGCATGAAGTGGAGCCTTATCCCGGCATGGTGGAAACGCTGGAGACGCTCCAGCGTGAAGGGCATCGGCTTTATTTGTACACCGGCGGCGAAACCGCAATTCAGCAGCGCAAAATCGACCAGATGAAGCTCAGCACTTACTTCGACGACCGTATCTACATTACGCAGCACAAAAACGAATCTACGCTTGAGCATATCATTCGCTCCGGTTCGTTTGACCGCTCCGCCACCTGGATGATCGGCAACTCGCTTCGAACCGACGTTGTACCCGCGCTCACGGCCGGGCTGCAGAGCATTTACGTCAAACAATCCAATGAATGGGTGTTCAATATGGTCGAGCTGCAGCAGGACCCCGGGAAATCCTTCTATACCGTCTCTTCCATCGAAGAAATACCGGACATCATCGATATAAAAATCAAGAAAGAACAACAAGAACGGTCCTTGACGTAAGGGCCGTTCTTGTTTGTATTTCATAGGCATATCCTGCTGAAAAATAAGAAAAACGTCTATCGACGTATCTTCAAA
>NZ_BIMK01000012.1 GCF_004001045.1 Paenibacillus chibensis | reverse complement strand
TTTATAAATTCTATAATCTTGAAAAAAAGAACAGCCCGCTTCATCAGGAGCTGTTCCATTCCCATTGCTTCCGGATCGCTTACGAATCCATTCCTAGCTGGCCCGTTACGGGATCGGCCAATATTAAATGCCCTTCCTTGATCTGCCCCCCGTCGTCGAGTTGGAGCATCCGGGACGTTTTTCCGTGAACCGCCAGCGAGGCAATGTCTTCCGGTTCCAGGGAAACGCCGTATTGATCCCGCCATATCACGAATGTACAGCCCGTTTTATAATGCGAGCAGCCGTAGCCGCGCTTGCCCATAATCAAGGTGCCTTGGCAGCCCGGACTTGGACAGGGTGCTATTCCCGTGACAGCGGCGACTCTCTTCTCCGGCGGTGCCTGAACTTGAACGGCTGCCGAAGCAGTCATGTCTCCCGATGAGGCTGCTTTGGGAGTCGTTCTTTTGGCTGCGGCTGTTTTCGTTCCCCCTGCTTTTTCGCCTGGCTTGGATTTGGCGGCTGCGGTCTTCCGGCTGCGCACAGGCTTCGCCTCTTCGCCCGGTTGGTCTTCAAAGGACTCCTTGGCTACCCTTCGCTGCACCTTCACCTTGCTGATGATCATCGTCGCGAACTTTTTTACATTCTCCATGAAGGCTTCATCGGAAGCCGAGCCCTTGGCGATCTGGTTCAGGCGGCGTTCCCACTGCCCTGTCATTTCAGGCGAAGTCAGAAGGTCCACGCCTGCACCGCGAATGACCTCTACCGCCATTTTCCCTTTTTGGGTGATGACAATGCGTTTCCCCTTCATGACGAGATAGCCGACCTGCTTCAGACGTTCGATGATGGCTGCGCGTGTAGCCGGCGTGCCCAGTCCGGAATCCTTCATGGCATCCCGCAGCTCCTCATCCTCAATCTGCTTGCCCGCGCTTTCCATCGCTTTCAGCAGCGTTCCCTCCGTGTAGGGCTTCGGCGGCTGGGTTTCTTTTTCCTTCGCCTCACTGTTTATGCATATTACGCCTTCATTTGCAGTCAATTGGAAAGGCGTGGTTACCTCCTCATCGGTTTGTGCGTCGTCGTCATCGTCTTTTTCTTTTTTGGAACGGGATTTCTTGGCGTCCTTCTTCTGATCGGCGTAAATGTATTTCCACCCTTCGGAAAGCAGCTGCTTGATGGTTGTTTTGAACTCTTCCTTTTCCACTTCGGTCATGATCGTATGCACCTTGTATTCAGCCGGTGGGAAAAAGTGTGACAGGAAGCGCCGCACGATCAAGTCATAGACTTTGGCTTCGTCAGGTGCCAGATTTCTGGCCATTTTATTGGTCGGCAATATCGCATGGTGATCCTCCACTTTGGAAGGATTGCAAACCGACTTGTTGTTTTTATGCACATATTTTTTGTCCGCTTGCTCGGCGAATTTGGCATAATCGGTACTCCGAAACTGGTCGAGCGATTTATACATCTGCGGAATGTTCTGCTCCGTCACATAATTCGACGTGGTTCTCGGATAACTGATAACCTTATGCTTTTCATATAGCGCTTGTGCGAGATCCAATGTTTTTTTGGCGGAAAAGCCGTATTTGGCGTTCGCTTCACGCTGCAGCAGCGTGAGATCATACAGCTTGAACGGATACTCCTTGGTATCCTTGACGTCATAGCTTTGAATTCTGCCTTCCTTGCCCTGGACCTTCGCCGCAATCGCTTTGGCCTTCGCTTCATCCTGTATCCGTTCTCCCTGCCAGAGACCCTTGTATTCGGAATCGCCTTGTTTAAAAAACGCTTCGACATCATAAAACTTGGCCGAGTCGAACGCATCGATCTCTTTTTGGCGGTCATAAATAAGCGCAAGCACGGGCGTCTGTACACGACCGACCGAGAGAAGTACATTATGCTTGGTGGTAAAAGCGCGCGAGCCGTTCATGCCGATGAGCCAATCCGCCTCGCTGCGCGCCTTGGCCGCTTTGGACAGATTTTCGTACTCGCTGCCGTCCTTGAGCTGTTCGAAGCCTTTTTTGATCGTTTCCGGCGTCAAGTCCGAAATCCACAAACGCTGGACTGGCTGGCGCATTTTCAGATGCTGCTGGATCAAAGAGAAAATGTGCTGACCCTCCCGCCCGGCGTCACAGGCGTTAATCAGCTTGTCGCTGCGCTTGGCCAATTCGGCAATAACCTTGAGCTGGTCTTTGGTTTTCGGATTCGGCTTCAGCTTGAAATGCTCGGGAATGATCGGCAAATCGTTTATATTCCATCTCTTGTATTTATCATCGTACGCATCCGGTTCCGCAAGCCCGATCAGATGTCCGATCGCCCACGTGATGATGTAATGCTCCCCTTCTATGTATGTGCGGGCATTTTTAGCCTTCGGTTCAATGACCGCCGCAATGTTTCGTCCCATGTCCGGTTTTTCAGCAATCACTAGAGTTTTCAAAAGTACCGTCTCTCCTCAATTGGACGTTCAAATTCCCATGAAAAAGGCCGAGAAAAGGAATCCTCCCCCGACCATGGTTGTTCATTTCATAGATTAGAATACTTTATATGATAGCATATTCCCCCCATCGTTTCAACGCGAGAGACCCTGTGAGCGAACCGGAGGAAATCTCATGACAGCGTGCACATGCCGTTTCTCTTAAAGTCGCGCAGCCATATATTAACGGAGGACTATTCGCGCAAGGAGGGATGTTGATTTCATGGATCAATGCATACATGTTCTTCCTAACAAGAAGCCGAATTGAAAGGATGATTCTCATTTTGGGTTAAAGGAATGATGACATGCCTAACTATAGTGTTTTTCAAAACGACCCGAACAACCTGCGTATGCTTATTTACGGGCGTGACTCCACCAATACAAACGTAAGCGTCAAATAGCCCCCACCTAGCGGCGGGAGCGAAGTTCGATTAACCTTATAGTTACTTTTTACTTATTCGGCAGTCATCCGGCAGCACGTCCGACCACGGCATGAATGGTTCGAGCGCTTCGGCATCGAGCGGTCCAGCGATCTGCGGCAATTGCTCGAAGAGGTACTTCAAGTAATTGAACGGATGCAGGCCATTCTCCTTCGCCGATTCGATCACGCTATAGATCACCGCGCTAGCTTTAGCACCGCGTGGCGTGTTGGCGAACAGCCAGTTTTTACGCCCGATCACGAACGGCTTAATCGACCGCTCGCTCCGATTATTATCGAGCTCCAGCCGTCCATCCGCTAAGAACGCGGTCAACTTGTCCCACTGATTCAAGCTGTAGGCGATCGCTTGGCCGGACAGGCTCTTCGGCAAGGTTTTGGACCGTTGCTCCTTCAGCCATGCGTGAAAGGCGTTAAGCACAGGCAGACTTCGCTCTTGCCTCTTGGTATGTCGCTCCTCAGGGGATACTTCGGCAAGTTCCCGTTCAATCGCGTACAACTGATTGCAGTAGGCGAGCCCCTGTCCTGCAACGGTTCCCAGTTTGCCCATCTCTGGCGGCCCTGCCTTCAGCGCCTCGTCGTACTTGCGCCGGGCATGTGCCCAACAACCGACGAGCGTCACGTCCGCCACCTTGTGGTACCCGGCGTATCCATCCACATGCAAATAACCTTTGAATCCGGACAGGAAATTACGCGGATGCTCGCCGCCCCGGGTCCGTTGGTACTCGTAGAGCACCGCCGGCGACACATCGCGTCCGGTACGATACAGCCACAGGTAGGACATTGATTCCGCAGACTTCCCCTCTTCCCGCAACACTTGAAGCGTCGTCTCATCGGCATGCAACACTTCTTGTCGCAGCAGATAGGCTTTCATGGCGGCGAACAACGGATACAGCCAATGCTCCGCACCGTACATCATCCAGTTCGCCATTGTCTGGCGAGACAACGTATAGCCAAGACGCGCGAAGTGCTGCTCTTGTCGGTACAAGGGCAAGCCGTCCACATACTTCTGACTCATGACATAGGCCATGCTAGACGGCGAAGCCAGACTTCCCGGATAGACGGGCTTTGGCATGGGCGCAGTGACGACGGGCGTCTTGATCTCATGACGCTCGCAGTGGCGACAAGCATAGACTTGACGAATATGCCGCATGACCTTGACCTGCGGGGGCACCAGCGCGATCTCGCTACGCATCTCGGTCGTCATCTCATGTAGCGAGCCGCCACAGCAAGCGCAGGACTGTTCGCCTTCCTCGAGCTTGTACACGATGGTCTCTACCGGCAAGTCGGAGAAGTCGTCTTCACGCTTGCCCGTCTGTTTGCGGCGCTCGTACGTAATTTTCTCTGTAGGCGGCTCTTGTCCGACAGGCGTAGCCAGCACTTCAGCTTCGTTGAATAGATTCAGTTCCATCTGATCTGGATTTGTCTTCTCGCTGGAAGCGCCGAAGCGCTTTTGCTGCGCCAGACGGAACTGCTCCTCGTACCACTTGAGTTTAGCAGAGAGCTCGGCGACTTGTTGTTGGAGAACTTCGACTGTGGGGGATTCCGTTCTATTTTCCATACGTTTATGATTCGAGAAGAGCAGGATGATACCTGCCGGAATAATTGTCCATTTCCGTAAGGAATAGATTGCTAAATCACGGTAGTGGCCGTTACTTTCGAGTGCGCTTGACGCTGTGAGAGTGAAAGTCCATCCAGTAACCAGCGGAGTTCGCGGGTCGTGACCGTAACCGGCGCTCTCTGATCTTTCGGCCATTGGAACGTACCACGCTCCAGCCTGCGGTAGAACAGCCAGAAACCGTTATGCTCCCAATACAGCATTTTGAGCTTGTTGCGTTCCCGGTTGCAGAAGACGAACAAACAGGGAGAGAAAGGATTCAGCCCGAGTCCTTCCTGCACGAGCGCGGCGAGTCCGTCGATGGACTTGCGCAAATCCGTACTGCCGCAAGCCAAATACACCTGACGGCTGGTCAACTCGCTTAGCATATGACCTCCAGCGCTTTCACAACTTCTCGGAGCAGGGTGGGGTTGAAGCCAGGCTCAACTTCGATAACGGCTGTGCCGAGCTTAATGTGAATGGAAGTGAGCCGTTTCGTTTCTGCTTCAGGGGTAAGGGCGACGTTGATGAAAGAGGGTGGCTTACGGCTTACTGTGTTCCCGGATGATCCATCTAACCGCTTCATCCAAGTATAAAGTTGACGGCGGTCTACCTTATTGACTTTGCACCATTTCGTTACCTTCTCTCCGCTAGCGCGGAATGTGGCGACGCGAGCTTCCCATTTCTTTTGGACATCTTCTCTGGTCATGAATAAACCTCCCCGATATGATTCTGAGGAGGATTATCTCACGTAAATGTAGGCACGCGAAGGTGGGGAGGATTTGACGCTTACATACAAACCGGCTCGTTGCCACGGACACAGCCGGTAATCTGACCACGATTATCTTGAATGGGACTATTTCTAATGTGCTCGGCGCCACCATTACCGCGGGTACTCTCTCCTCCGCTGGTACGGTTACCAACATCCTGAACGGCACGATTTCCAGCGTGCTTGGGGCTACCGTTACCGCGGGTACTCTCTCCTCCGCTGGTACCGTCACCAACATCCTGAACGGCACGATTTCAAGCGTGCTTGGGGCTACTATCACCGCGGGTACTCTTTCCTCGGCCGGTACCGTTACCAACATCCTGAACGGCACGATCACTAGCATTCTTGGCGCCACCATTACCGCGGGTACTCTGAGCAGCATTACTTCCATTTCGCAAAAAAGCTTTATCGAGCAGCCGACGCTGGGCATAACCACAGCCGATACTCTAACACCGCTGCCCGCCGTTACAACAAGCGTGCTCGGAGTGTATTCCTTCTTTGTTTACAACAGTGGAGCTAATCCGGTAAATACCCAGGTCGAAATCAGCGCAGACGGCACGCATTACTACGTCGACACCACCGGCGACAACCCGCTCCCATCCGGTTCTGTGGATGTGCTTGTACCCGCCCGGTTCCTGAAATATACACGTTTGTCCTATCAATCGGCCAGCACCGGACTGCCATCAACCATTAACGTCATCCTTGATGCTCAAGGAACTTAAGTCCTGAGGCGTTAATACATTATACAAAGGATGAGAATATTTCCGTATAAGCCATCGGAGAAGATGCGGGCTGCCGCATCCTCTCCAATCAGGAGGAAGATGTATGCATACCACAATCGGAATCCATCTGATCGTGAAAGACGAGTCAGACGTGCTTCGTCATTGTCTCGAGTCGGTTAAAAATGCCGACGAAATCATCGTATTGGATACAGGCTCCGAGGACCATACCGTATCGATTGCAGAAGAGTACGGAGCCCAAATCATAAAGATGGGATGGCAGAATGATTTTTCCGCCGCCAGAAATGAAGCATTACGCCACGCCGGAACAGACTGGATTCTGGTGATCGATGCGGATGAGCGGCTCATGACGCCTATGGATCACATCCGGGACCTCATAGAAGGAACTCAGCGCGAAGCATATAATGTGTTCGTGACTAACCTGCTGGATGCGGAAGGGGAACAGTCTGTGCGTCACCGATCGCTTCGGCTATTCAGAAACAGGCCGGAGTATCGTTTTCAAGGAACCATTCATGAGGAAATTGAGCCATCCATTCTCCTTTTTGCCGGAAATGAAACGATAGGAGATTCTAGCGTCGAATTTGAACATACGGGTTATCAAGCTGTGACGATGCACGGCAAGAACAAGCTAAACCGGAATTACCGCATACTTATGCAAGCTCTTGATAAAGAGCCTGATAACGCCTATTACCTTTACCATGCGGGAATCATCCAGTGCCAGATCGGCCATCTCGCGGAGGCTAAAGCCTATATGCTCCAAGCCAGGCTGCTCGTTCCCGTAACCGCCGCCTTCAGACCGACATTAATGAGGGATCTGGCCAAAATCACGCTTGAGCTGAACGAACCGGAAGAGGCTGGATTGATCTGCCTGAGGGAGCTGCAGTATTATCCGGGTTATGCGGATCTTCACTATATTCAAGCCGAATGCCTGGAAAAACAGGGTTTATGGGAAAAAGCAATGGATGCATACCGAAATGCCACCGCATCTACATCTGAGCTCTATGTCACCGAAAATGGAATGAACAGCTATAAACCATGGACCCGCATGGGAGAAATCGCCCTGAAGCTAACTCGGCATGAGCAAGCCGCCAAGCTTTTTCACGAAGCCGTTTGTCTGCTTCCCTCCTATTCTCCCGCTGTCTTAGGTCTTGCTGCCGCATTTCACCGACTGAATGCAACGGACGAGGAAATCAGCGAGCTTCTTCTCCAGATCCAACAACCACATACTCTGGTGCAGTGGCGACTGCTGCTAGAAGCACTTGACCAAATCGGCGCAGATTCGGAAATCGTTCGTTTAACTCCGCCGGAGTGGATCACGGATGAATCCATCAGCATCATGTACGGCTCATCGATGCTGCGGTTGAAGAAATTCAAAGAAGCCCGTTCCTTCTTCTACCACGCGGCAAGTGTGAATCCCATACCTTGCGCTGAGCGTGAGCTTTTGCATGTGCTGTCCCAATGGCAGCTGACCGGACAACTCGAAACGTCGATTTGGACGTTTTTAAGTGAAGTGCCCCGTCGCTCCATGGAGTGGATTGATCACGCAATCTCTTCGGTAGAAGTAGATTCACAGCTAACGTCTCAAGAGCTGGATGCAGACGATTGGACGGAACGGCTAATTCGGCAGTCGGTAGCTGTGGGGATGATCGATATGGCCCGAAAGCTAGCCGCACTAACCGGCAGCGCAGCAGTCGCATTCGCCAAAGCCTTATACCAGGAAGGCTATACGATGGCTTCAGCCGATTGGCTGATTTCACTGCTGGAGAATCAGACGCTGGATGATGAAGGTGCACATATGCTGGCCGAAATGATCTACGATAAAGGACATTACGACGAAGCTGTTCGCCTGTTCGAAAATATCGTACTGAATGACCCTTCGCACGATCGTTCAAAAATCGGAGCTGCCCTGTGCTACTTGCATCTGGCCGCTGCGTGCCTGCAGCAGACGCAATCCACCACACCGGAGAAGGATGTCCTGTTACAGGAAGCAGGCCAACTGCAGCTGGCTATCGGACAGCTGGAACGTTCGAAGTGGCACACGATCTGGAACGACAGGCAAAGGAGACGCAGCCATGAAGAGACCGCCGAGCGGAATATCCCTCTGCATGATCGTCAAGAATGAAGCCGCTAATTTGACCCGCTGCCTGAGCAGCGTACACAGCGTCGTTGACGAGATCATCATCGTCGATACGGGCTCTACCGATCATACGATATCCATAGCCCGCCGATTCGGGGCAACGGTCATTGAAATCCCGTGGGAAGGCGATTTTGCCCAAGCACGGAATGCGGGACTTACACGCGCTCGTTTCCCATGGATTCTTTTTATGGATGCGGATGAAGAGCTGGATGCCGGGGATGCCGAAGAACTGCTCGTCTGCGCCCGTCATATGGAATACGAGGGCTTTTTTCTGCAGGTCCATAACCATATCAGCGAAAATATCCATTCGGCGACGGCTACCGTCAACCCGCTCCTTCGCATGTTCCGGCGGCGACCGGAGCACCGTTTTCAAGGAAGGATTCACGAGCAAATTGCCGCCTCCATTACCAAACACCGTCCTATGGCCATGCTGCATATTTCGAACGTGAAAATCCATCATTACGGATACAGTGGCAGCATGGTAGTTTCGAGAGACAAAATCCGCCGGAACGTGGAGCTTTTGCGCCTCGCGCTGGAACAGGAACCCGACGATCCGTTTCATCATTACAATATGGCCGTAGAATGCATGCGGATGAATGATTATGAATCGGCGCTGATCCATCTAAGGCAGGCAAAGCAGCATGCGGATCCAGAGATCAGCTATTTCCATCTGCTCTTCAAATATGAAGCCCGGTGCCTGCTCTCGCTTGTAAAATCGGATGAGGCGGTTCAGGTCTGCCGCGATGGCCTTAAATCCTTTCCGGATTATACTGACCTTTGGCACTTGATGGGTGTCATTCAGTTCTCCGCAGGTCAACATCTTCATGCCGAGAAAAGCTTCATCGAAGCCGTTACTCAAGGTCCAGCTCCCATGCATTATCACACGGAAACAGGCGCCGGGACGTATCTATCCGCTTTCGGCTTGGGACAGCTTCAGGAAGAAATCGGTGATGATATCCAGGCAATTCACTGGTACATGAAAGCTCTGCAATTGGAACCCGGTATGCGTCAGGCCTTGAATAAACTCATCCGGATCATGAAATCAAATCGGCAAGAATCGCTTATCGCCTCTAGGCTCCAAGAAACAATCAAGCTCCGAACTTCAGCCGAGCCCCAGAAATTAGCCGGTATTCTCGCCGAGCATCGCTGTTATGACGCCGCAATGAACGTTCTCGAGCAGGCTAGTGCTTTGGAACATTCCCGCCAAAACGAGCCTTTACTGGGGATGTGCAAACAGCTGGCTAAAAGCACGAGCTCCCGGATTTCCCCCACCATGAATGCTCAGCAGAAGCCAGCACCGGCCACGGTATCTCCACATCCTCCACATTTAATTCAGCCCGATCATGATGACTTAAGCGCGCTAGCGGAGGACAGAAGGATGGAATGCACGTATTATAATGGCTTTTCCGGGCAAGCGCTGAATGATGTTCTGCACTTGATCTCCCCTCTCTCCTCCTCATCAGGTGTAGCCCTGCCCGGAAAAGCCAGGACTGCAGCCCGCTTGCTGACGGCGTTTGCGGAAACCCATCTGCTCCAGGCATCCGCCCGTCATCCCGATTACGCTGTACTTCGCAAAGCAGTGCGCATTCTCCCTTGGTTTGAGGATCTCGAATAAAGGAGCTTTCCGAATATGCTTCCCTTGGATATTTCACTATGCATGATCGTCAAAAATGAAGAAAACCATCTGGCGAGATGTCTGGAGTCCGTAAAAAATCTGGTCTCCGAAATCCTCATCGGGGATACCGGCTCCAGTGATCGGACGGCGCAAATTGCCGCGTCTTTCGGGGCAAGGATCATTCCGATTGCATGGGAAAATCATTTTGCCGAAGCCCGGAATCAGGTGATGTTACACGCCTCCTGTTCATGGATCCTTGTTCTCGATGCCGATGAAGAAGCCGATACATGGGATCCTGAGCAGCTGGCGGCGCTGATCAATAATGAGCAAACGGCGGGTTATTTAATTCCCTTTGTCAGCTACTACGGCCAAGGCTCCGAGGAGGATTATTTTACGGATGCGGTATGCCGGCTGTTTCGCAACCATCCGTTCATCCGCTTTCGCGGAGCGATCCATGAGAATGCCGCCGAGGGCATCATCGAGCTCACCGGACAGCCTATTCCTTATGCTCCTATGAAAATTAAACATTACGGCTACATGCAATCTGAGCTGGAGCGGAAGCACAAACATAAGCGCAATGAGGAAATCATTCGCTCCGAGCTTCGGCAGAAGCCGTTAGACCTACAGCTCCGTAACGCGCTGGGCGTCGAGTATTTCCAGGATGGCCAGTACGCCGCTTCATTGGAGCATTTCATCCCTGTCCTTGATCTGCATCGCCAACCGGAGCCCGGTTACCTGCCGGATGTCTATTTGAAAACGGCTTATGCCTCCCATATGACAGGTCTGAACGAGATGGCAGAACAAATTGCCGCGCGCGGCCTCAAGGAATACTCCGACTTTACGGATTTACAAGAATTCAAGGCACTTTTGCTTTATCGGGCTGGCCAGTATGAAGAAGCATACCAGTCGATGTTAAGAGCAGCCGCACTGGGCGTCCCTCACCATAAATATTCGACCTCCTCCGGAAGCGGCACATTCCGGACTCAATGGCTCGCCGGCCGGTTGTCCGAAAAGCTGCTGAAGCCGGAGCAAGCTCTTGTACATTACAAACACGCCCTGCTGACCAGCCAAAATTTTCTTCCGGCGTGGAGCGATGCGCTGCAGCTGTCTCTTTTGCTGCGACGCTCTGACACATGGTTTGAATGGCTCGTCTATAGCGTATCGCCTTTATCGCCTGAGAAGCAGAATCTGTTGATTGCCACGGCTTTAACTACCGGCGAGAATTCCTTGCTGGATCTTGTCTCCAAGCTTCCTACCCTGGATAAGCCAAGGCGATCCTGGATCGCCCTGATGAGCCAGTATGCACCCGAACCAGGCAGCCAGCTATATGAAGAAATCGTTCGCTGCCGAATTTTCCAGCCCGACGATCCTTTTTATCTCGCCTACCTCTGGGCTGCCGCCTGGAAAGCCGGAGATGCGGAAGCTGCGGAACCACTTGCTGAGCGTCTGCGAAGCATGCATTCTCCGCTCGGGTCCGTGCATGGTTATCTGACGGGGTTGACATCAGACCCGCCGGAACCTGTCCGTATGCTGACGGCACTTCAAATCTTTCTTCAGTGCAGGGCGTACGCGCAAGCCGGTCGCCTGCTCGCGGAGCTTACCCGACAGCGTTCCATTCATTCGTTTTCTGCCGCGGTCACAAACGCCCTGATATCTGCTCCAGTCCAGTTCATCGAGGGTTGGTGCCAGAACTGGATGGAGACAGAAGCACCCGAAGCCGAGCCCCCTTCGATGGCTGAGCTTCTGCTATATGCTGCTCTGGGAGTGCGCTGCGGCTCAAGACCATGTCTGGAGATGGCTGTCTATCGACTGGAGCAGTGCTTAGATGAGCCCTACGCGTTGGCGGCCAAAGCTCTTTGCAGGACAGAAATGGCGAAGCTGTATCACCCTCTGAAGCTTCAGCAGAAACTGAGCTTTCCGCTTTTGCTGCGTGCTGTATCCATTCACTTGTAACATCCATTTGTAACATTCACATGTAAAGGAGAACAACGATGAGCGAACCGCTAACCATGCCGCCCGTGCTCTATCTTCCCTGCTTTGATTACCAGACCCACCGCCAACGCCCGCAGCAATTGCTGTATCACTTGAGCCTGCTCGGATTCAATGTCATCTACTGTAATGTTACGCAGGATCCCGATCATCCTTTTGTCGTACTAAATGAGCACCTGGCGGTATGTCAGGATATCCATGCCTTGGACCTGAAACGCCCTTATGTCATGTGGCTGACCCATGGACCTTATGTGGAGCGTCTTACCGACTTTCAAAACAGCCTCGTCATCTCCGATTTGGCGGATACGACCGAGGAGGAATTTGCCCCTTTTGCCGAATGGGAAGACCGCAAAATCCAGGCGGCTGACATCGTTTTTTGCGCATCGCAAATCATTTACGAAGCAGCAGCACCGAAACATCCAAACGTACACCTGGTCCACAATGCTGCAGATGATTTGCATTTTTCAACTACCGATCCATTTTCTCCCGGCCTGCTCCCGAGTGAGAAGGATATGCGGCTCTGCAGGACTACGGAACCGGTCATCGGTTTCTGGGGAGCCGTCGCCTCATGGCTTGACTATCCCCTCATCCGCATGCTCGCAACGGAAAGACCCCATTACACGTTTGTCTTCGTAGGCCAAATAAGCTGTGGCGGGCCTAACACCCTCACCGACCTACCCAACGTTCACTGGCTGGGTGACCGGGATTATGAATATCTACCGCGCTACGCCAGCTATTTTGACGCCGCGATCATTCCTTTTGAGGTTCGCAAGGTGACGAAGGCTGCCAATCCGGTCAAAATGTATGAGTATATGGCAGCGGGGCTGCCTGTGATCAGTACGGATCTGCCGGAAGTCCGCATGCAAAAGCATGTCCGGATCGGCCGTTCCCCTGCCCAGTTCCTGCGGCATCTGGATGAAGCCCTTCTGCATGATCGATCACCCGAGCTTGTCTCTGCCAGAAAAGATGCTGCCCGCCACGAAAGCTGGGCTAGCCGGGCCGACTTCATCAAGGATCGGATCATCGAAACATTCATGCAAAAATACGAAAAGCCCATCTGAAGGTATCCGCTTCCTCCGGGGGCTTTGGATATATCGTTAAGACTTCCTGCCGTGCGCAAGCAGCAAATAGCCGGGAAAATGCCGCTGTTCGTCTGTATCCAATTCATCATACCAACCTCTCAACCATTCCTTCCAGAGTCCAAGCCCCGGCATGAAATCGAGAAATTCCAGACTTTGTAGGAATCCGATTCCCCGTTCATCGATCAGACGAAGACCTGCGGCAGTAAACGGATCTTTCAGGGAAGTTACCGGCATTTCGACACCGTATGGCCATGAACCCGCCTGCTCAGCATAGGCTTTGCCGATCCGGTAAGGCAGACAACAGCTGTATGGCACCAAGACGATGATGCTGCCTCCGGGCTTGGTGATCCTGGCCAACTCCTGCATGATTCTGATTTTTTCCTCATTCGAAAAATGCTCCAGCACCCCGGCGTTCCAGCATAGATCATACCGGTTATCTTCCGCAGGTATGCTGCGGATATCGGCCTGAACGAATTCGGCGGTTCTGTTTTTCATCCTGAATGCCAATCGGGACTGTTCCAAAGCCTGCTGCGCATAATCCACGAGCGTAACCTCCGCTCCCTCCATGGCGAGACGGAGCGATATTTTACCGGTACCCGAGCCTGCTTCGAGAATTTTTTTGTCGCGAACTGGACCTGTAGTCTCCAGCAGGGCATTCAATACGAGCTCACTTAACGCATCCCATCGGTAGGAAACGCCTCTACCCCAAAGATTCTCCCACAGCTGCTTTTGCTCTTCCTCGTGCGCCGTGCCGATCGTATCCGGATTCCTTTTCATATGCATGGCACTTTCAGCCCTCCTGTTCCAAATAAGAGCGAAGCGTTTCCTTCCACTTCTCCCGCCAAATGCCGATGTCAAAAGCCCGGCTGACAGCCCGCGCATTAGCCCCCAAATAATGTCGAAGCTCCGAATGCTTGACTAAAGTATGAACGGCCCGATACAGATCTTCCTCGGTAGGACTGACTAATAATCCGTTATATCCGTCCAGAATCAGATCATTTAAACCGCCGATATTCCCTGCGACGACAGGCAAGCCGCAGCTCATCGCTTCCAGGCAGGAATAAGACGTTCCCTCGGAAAAAATCGTCGGTATGACGGCAATGTCCGCCTGCTGGTAAGCTTCCTTCATTTCGTCAAAGGTATAGCTGCGATGCAAAATCCGCTCCCGGTGGGGACTGCTCTCCATCCACTGCCGGAACACCTTTGTTATTAGATTGTGATCGATGACCTCGCCCGCAAATTCAATGCATATGCTGTGATCCTCCTCAAGCAGCCTGCCGGCTATCAGCATCATGGGAATGATGCCCCGCTCCAAACTGATCCGCCGCGGAAAAAGAATGCGGATCCGATCATCCCCCTTCTCCAGCCCTCTCCACCTGGCTCCGGGAGTAAACCATGCCGTATCCACCGCATTGGGAAGAAGAACGACCTGATTCGGATCGGCAAACGTACAGGAGGCTCGGCAAAAGGTCAAAAAATGAGAGTCCACGCTCACGATCTTTTTCAAATGTTGAAGGGCGTGCTGTATGTTTCTGCCTACCTCGGCTTTATGCGCGGCAGAAGAGGCATGGTAGTCCCAATTGATTCCGTGGCAGATCCCCAGGCTCCCGGGCTTGTATTCGATCGGCTCCCAAATGAAGCTCGAATAAATCAGCGGCCCCTTTGCGGCCTTCGTCATTTGATTGAAGACTTGAACGGGACTGCTCTGCTGACAGTCGTATCCGTACACCTGAACCGGTCCGATGTCTTTCTCAAAATCGCCACAATATGAAAGTTGATGAACCTGCGGGCTATATCCCAGTTCCGTAATCATCCCGCATAATTCATACAAGTACCGCTCCAGTCCGCCGCCATAAATGTTATCCATGTTGCCGTTATACGCATCGACGAAGCTGTGGGTCAGAATACCGACCTCCTTCATGCTTGTTCATCACTCCACTCGACCAGCCGGGGGTTGTCATCCAAAATCGACCGGTACTGTGCGAGGCTCCCCCAACGCCCATCCGGATCGCGCTCCATATAACGCGCATATTTCTCATTCAGCTTCTCGCGGCTGACAGCCCATCCATAATGCTTCACGCGCAGTTCGGCCAAAAATCCCGGCAATGCGGCATAGCTGAGTGGCAGGCGGGGGACATGATGATCCATTGGCGGATAAAAATAATGGTAGCCCGGGATATAACGGACCAGCGTGCGCGTGTGCCTGCGGTGGATTTGCCAATGCTCGTCTTCGCGATAATGGGTCCTGTCTCCCCACAAATCAAACAGCCTGAATCCGACCCAGTCAAACTGATCCTGATCCATCAGCTCTCTCATATGGGCCTTTGCTTTATCTTCGTAGATTTCATCGGCATCGACGGCAAGGATCCAATCCGGATCGGTGGAGCATGCAAGCTCCCACAGCTGTTTGCGCAGCAGCCATTCCCGGTCAAAATGCGATTGTGGGAGTGTCATAAGATGCTTCACCTTCGGGTACTTGCGGCATAAGGCAACGGTCTCATCCGTACTGGCATCATCCACAATGGCGATCTCATCCACATACCGGCTCAAATCCTCCAGAACCTCCTCCAGCATGCCTTCTTCTTCATTGCGGACCTGCATGACTGCCGTAAGACGGTTATCCTTCGCTTTGCGTATTCTTTTCAGATCCAGCTTCATGATTCAGCCTCTCTTTCATCTGCTCGCATCCTCGCAGTATAAGGTCGTTTTCCGCGAAGGCAAGCAGCATATTCCAGTCCAGCAGCGATGCGCGCAGCAGCTGCGTCACCGCTTCATGCTTCTGGTTCCGTATCCAAAGCAGCGTTGCCCGAATTTGATCAATCGACAGGCCTTGATGCTCCTTCAGATGAAGACTTTCCATGAATCGCAGCCCCTTTTTCCACATCCATTGTCTTAGATAGAGATCTATCAGGAAATGCTCCGCCTCTTCCGATGCATCCTCCAGAGCGGCTCTTTCCGCCGCCGCAAAATCATCATTCGCCAGATACAGCTCGGCCTCCAGCAGATGGAATCGATCCATCGCCGCCCACCGCTCCATTCTTGCCAGCGCTTCCTTTTCTTCCGGCAGCACCGCCGTGATCGCATACGTATAGACGGCACGCTCCAATTGCCCCTGCTGAGCCTCCATGGCAGACAAGAATCGATAATGCGAATGCAGGGTTCCGTTATGTTCCCTGAGCAGTACCGTTTCGAATGATTGCAGCAGAAGCTCTCTCGCCTGTTGCTCCCCAAGAAAATAGTGATAGGACGCTAGGAGATAGCTGATCGTCTCATGATTGCCCACATCCTCGCGAAGCCTGCAGTATGCACGGATCCGCTGCTTCCACTGTTCCCGCATGCAAGGCTCCAGCGATTCCTCCCTGAATACCCGCTCTACGAACGTACCCACAAGCCTTTGATTTTCCCCAGAATCGACAACTCCGGCGTCCCACCAGACAACGTTTCTTCTTCTTAGGCACTGCTCAAGGTAGATCTTTTCCGAACCTGTGATGATGAGGTCTGCCGCTTCCGCGAGCAAACCGCTGTATTTCTCCCATACCTCCCGCTGCACACCTGCGGGACAAGGCTCCATAATGAAAAAAACCTTGCTGTAACCTGAACCCAGCGCCTGATGAATCCAAAAGGGGGAGCATACGATTGCGGCATACTCGTGATTTCTTGGCGCATCAAGATCAACCGCAGGGGCAAAACGTACCGGGATAGGCTCATGACTGCCCGGCGGCGAACCTTTTCCCCTATAAACAAATTCATTTCCCCCAGGAAAGGACTCTAAAAGCTGTTTATACGCAAAATGTTCCCATGTCTCATTGCCCCAAATATCATATTTCATAGGGTCACTCCCGGCAGCGGTTTTAACTGTGCTTCATGATATGCGATGCCAAAGAGCAAAGTGATTCCAAAAATAAGACCGCCTTTTTCCTGTCTCAGCCCTCAATGCTTCTTCTTTGAATTCATATATTGATCTAAAAAGCATGCAACGTATCTTTTCATTTTAGGGTAAAGGAGGGGCGCACATGCCGGTTCTTTCATCGGAGGTCATCGCTAATGTTGCACAAGCAGAAGGGCGCGTCTACACGCAATACTCGTTAATATTCGTGAATAACTGCGGGTATAACGTAAATATATACTTCGAAGGCTTCAGCGTATCGGGATCCAAGCAATTATTCGCTCAGGAAACCGTCACGATGCCTCCAAACGGTGTTGTCATCCGGGAATATCCCGCTTTTTTTGATTTTGCCCAATTCCTCTTTTATGTCTCCATGAACAGGGTGACGGTGCAAATGTTTGCAGCAAACGCAAACAATGAATACACCCCAATTTCCATATCTCCGACCCTTGCACGCCGGATCACCTCGGACTTCCGGAATCACATTCTGCTCACCGCTTCCGAACAGGCGGTCATGAGCTACCAAAGAGTCCCTGATTTTACGCTTCCGGAGCAGTTTGGCGCTGCACTCTATGCCCAAGGCGTCGAAATTATATCGTCTCTCCCCGTCAGGTATAAAATGGTCCAAGGCGGAACGGTCGACGGCAGCTTTCAATATTTCCCGACACCGACGACCGATATTCCAACCGACAGCACGGCTCTCATGGTCAACTTCACCTGCACGACCGTCACCGGCGGCCAGGTAATCTACGAAGGGCAAACCTATGGAGCCTCGGAAGCTTATTTTAATGCCGTCATCCCGTTTAACGATAATAACCTGGCCAATTTGCCCGAAGATCAGCCCCTCACTTTGGTGGTTAGCGCGATGGATGGCTCCGATGAAATCTTCGTCACGTTTCGTATGCTCGAAGAATGGTAAACAAAAAAAGACTCCCCTTTGAAATCGGGAAGTCTTCTATATTCTACGTATGTTTTAAACGAGTACCGTCGAGCCCATCAAGTATTTGTCCACTTCGCGTGCTGCCTGGCGTCCTTCGTTGATCGCCCATACGACCAAGCTTTGACCGCGACGCATATCGCCTGCGGCAAACACTTTTTCCACGCTTGTCTGATACTTTCCGTACGATGCCTTTACATTCGATCTGCGGTCTGTTTCCAGTCCGAGCTGATTCACGATCGTTTGCTCCGGACCGTCAAAGCCGATGGCGATCAGCGCCATTTGCGCTTTGAATGCTTTTTCGGTACCCGGAACCGGCTGATAAATTTTGCGTCCGGTTTCGTCTACGATCCGTTTGATCTGTACCGTATGCAGCTCTTGCAGATTGCCTTCCTCATCGCCCACAAACTTGGTCGTCATAATGGAAAACTCGCGCGGATCTTTGCCGTACAGCGCTTTGGCTTCTTCCTGCGCATAATCGAGCGTGTACACATTCGGAAATTGCGGCCACGGATTTTGAATCGGATCGCGTTCAAGCGGAGCCATCTCATGCGTACCGAATTGGGTTACACTGCTGCATCCGTGACGAAGCGATGTGGCCACGCAGTCGGAACCGGTATCACCGCCGCCGATGACGATGACGTCCTTGCCTTCCGCGGAGAGGTACTGCCCGTCACGAAGGCCGGAGTCCAGCAGGCTCTTAATCGTGCCGTTGAGATAATCCATCGCATAATGGACGCCTTTCAGGCCGCTGCCTTCAATGTTGAACTCACGCGGCTTCGTGGCGCCACCGCAAAGAACAACCGCATCGTAATCGTCGACAAGCTGCTGCGAGGAAATATCCTTGCCGATCTCGGTATTCGTTACGAAACGAATGCCTTCAGCCGCCAGTAAATCCACGCGACGCTGTACGACGGCTTTATCCAGCTTCATGGATGGAATACCGTACATCAGCAGTCCGCCGATGCGATCCGACCGCTCGTACACCGTTACGCTGTGACCCGCCTTGTTCAGCTGTGCCGCGGTCGCAAGTCCCGCAGGTCCGGATCCGACAACGGCTACTCGTTTGCCAGTCCGTTTTTCCGGCGGATTCGGAACGACCCATCCCTCTTCAAAGCCCTTATCGATGATCGCCTGCTCGATTGTCTTAATCGTAACCGGCTGGCCAATCAGCCCTACCGTGCAGGAGCCTTCGCAAGGAGCCGGACAAATCCGCCCCGTGAACTCCGGAAAATTATTCGTTTTATGAAGACGGTCGAGCGCTTCCTTCCATAGTCCACGGTAGATCAGATTATTCCATTCCGGAATCAGATTATTCACCGGGCAGCCGGATGTCCCTCCTGCCATGTCAATTCCTGTGTGGCAGTATGGCGTGCCGCAATCCATGCAGCGCGCTCCCTGCGTACGCAGCTCTTCTTCGGACAAATGCTTGTGGAATTCCTCCCAGTCTTTGATGCGTTCAGCCGGTTCGCGATCCGCCGGCAGCTGGCGGCTGTATTCCATAAATCCTGTTGGTGTTGACATGACGTGTTCCCCCATCCGTTCTTTTCCTGTTGATTTCGCACTCAACTTTTTCTCTGCAAGTTCAATCTATCTAACGACACAATGATATTTCAATTATAGTAGCATCTCAATCTTTGTATATTAAATGGATTATCCGAATAATAATTTGTACTATTTGACACGCTACTTACATTTGGATGGAAACCAGTCACAGAATCTAGACGCGAATATACGTGCGAAACCAGTAATCATACGGATTTTTGTCATCTCGGATTCCTTGTACTTCCTGAATACATTTCCATTCGGATTCAGGAAATTCGGGAAAGAAGGTATCTCCTTCGAAGGATTGATCGATCTCTGTAACGACCAAACAATCCGCATAAGGAAGCAGTAACCGGTAAATCTCCGCTCCTCCGATGACCATAAGTTCCTCTTCCTTACCCAGCTTTATCGCTTCATCTATCGTATGAATGATTTGGGCACCTTGTGCGGTATAATCCGGATCGCGCGTCAAGATCACATTAACTCGGTTCGGCAGAGGCTTGGCCCCAAAGGATTCCCAGGTTTTTCTTCCCATTAGAATCTTCTTGCCGATCGTTTGTTCCTTAAAAAACGCCATATCTCTCGGCAGACGCCAGGGCAGATGGTTATCCCGGCCGATGACCCGGTTAGAGCCCATGGCCCATATAAATGTCATGCTCATCCTACATAGCTCCTTTACTGGGAATATGCGAGCATCGGTGCGCTATATGGCAACCGGTGCTTTAATGCCGGGATGATGCTTATAGTTCACGAATTCAAAATCCTCGAACGTGTAATCGAAAATAGAATCCGGTTTACGCTTGATGACAAGCTGCGGCAGATCATACGGCTCGCGATCGAGCTGTGTTTTAACCTGCTCCAGATGATTTGAATAAATATGCACATCTCCGCCGGACCAGATAAACTCGCCAGGCTCTAGACCACACTGCTGGGCTACCATATGCGTTAAAAGGGCATAGCTGGCGATGTTGAACGGCAGGCCCAGGAAGGTGTCCACGGAACGCATGGTGAGCATGCAGGACAGTTTGCCGCCCGCTACATAGAATTGAAAGACAAAATGGCAAGGCGGAAGCTTCATCTGCTCAATCTCCGCCACATTCCAGGCGCTGACGATATGTCTGCGCGAATCTGGATTATGTTTGATGGATTCAATGACATTCGCGATCTGATCGATATGCGTGCCGTCCGGTGCTTCCCAGTTCCGCCATTGCGAACCGTATACAGGGCCCAAATTCCCATTCTCATCAGCCCATTCATCCCAGATCGATACGCCATTCTCCTTGAGGTATCGGATGTTGGTATCCCCGCTCAGAAACCACAGCAGTTCATGCACGACGGATTTGATATGAATCCGCTTCGTCGTGAGCAAAGGGAACCCCTTCGCAAGGTCAAATCTCAGTTGTCTGCCGAACACCGAGATCGTCCCCGTGCCCGTCCGGTCTTCTTTGGGCGTTCCGTTCTCCAGTATGTCATTCAATAAATCCAGGTAATTACGCATGTTTGTCAACCCTTTCGTCAATCTGTCGATATACAATGGAGTCTATCGTGAAGGCCGTTCCTGCCGAAATACCGCAATCGGCTGTCTGATAACGTCATCGTCCAGATGATCCTGCCGGATGCCTTACGTCATTCACCTCGCAAGTGCATCTGAAAGAACCTTTCTAATAGTTTACCATGCACCTTGTCGTGGAGAAAATAGTTAAATTAAACCGGACTCCATTGAAAGCAGCCCAGTAAATTGAGTATGGCTTTCGAATCCCTCCTGGCACTTAGCGCGGACCTAAGAAAATAGAAATCTGATATGTAAAAAAGCAAGAGCCCCGTTATCCCAGGACTCTTGCTCTCAAGTGCTATATATAGCCGTGCTTATTTACGTGGCGCGATCACGTGAATCGGATTGCCAAGCGCAAGCTCAGCGGTTTCCATCACGATTTCACCCAGCGTCGGATGCGCATGGATCGTCAAAGCGATATCTTCAAGGGTAGCACCCATTTCGATGGCAAGACCCAGCTCCGCAATCAGGTTGGAAGCTTCGATACCGGCAATGTGGCAGCCCAGAACCAACTGGCTTTCTTCGTCAAAAATCAATTTAACGAAGCCGTCAGGGTTGTTCAAAGACAGCGCGCGTCCGTTACCCGCAAACGGGAACTTCGCGGCTTTGGCTTTGTAGCCTTTTTCTTTGGCTTCTTTTTCGGTGTAGCCTACGCTTGCGCATTCAGGATCCACGAATGCAACGGCAGGAACCACTTTGTAATCCACCACGGATGGATGGCCGGAAATGGCTTCCGCTGCTACTTTACCTTCGTAAGAAGCTTTGTGTGCAAGTGCAGGGCCGGCAACGATGTCGCCAATTGCGAAGATGTTTGGTTTGTTCGTGCGTCCTTGATGGTCAACCTTAACCAGTCCGCGGTCGGTCATTTCGATGCCAACCAGGTCGAGGCCCAGGTCTCCGTCCGTGTTAGGACGACGTCCAACCGTTACCAGCAGGTAGTCTGCAGTCACTTCTTTCGTTTCGCCGTTCACCGAATATTTAACCGTAACGTCTTTATCCGTTTGCTCTGCGCTTTCGGCTTTGGCATTCGTGATGATTTCAACGCCGGTTTTGTTCATGCTCTTCACAACCAGCTTCGTCATGTCCGGATCGAATCCGTTCAGGATCGTATCCAATCCTTCGAGGATGGTCACTTTCGTGCCGAATTTGGAGAACATTTGACCCAGCTCTGCTCCGATGTAGCCGCCGCCGATTACGACAAGGCTCTTCGGAATTTCAGGCAGGCTCAGCGCTTCCGTGGAAGACATGATGCGTCCACCAAACGGGAATGCTTTCAGCTCGATTGGACGGGAACCTGTTGCAATGATGCAGTGCTTGAAACGGTAGCGTGGGGATTCATGCTCGTTGAAGCAGCGTGCTTCATTTTCGCTGATGAACATACACTCTCCGTTGAAAACTTCAACTTTGTTGCCTTTGAGCAGACCGGCTACGCCGCCAGTCAGCTTTTTAACAACGCTGTTTTTGAATTCTTGGGTTTTGGAGAAATCCACTTTCACGTTTTCGGCGGTTACGCCGAAAGCTTCGCCATGCTTCGCAGACTCATATTGGTGAGCCGCTGCGATCAGGGCTTTGGAAGGGATACAGCCGCGGTTCAAGCACACGCCGCCGACTTCGGATTTGTCCACGATCAGGACTTTTTGACCCAATTGCGCTGCGCGGATAGCAGCAACATAACCGCCGGGACCTGCACCAATTACTAATGTGTCGATATCGAGTGAAGCGTCACCTACTACCATGTCTTATACCTCCATAACCAGCAGCTCAGGGTTGCTGAGCAGCGATTTAATATAGTTCATGAAATGTTGTGCCGTTGCGCCATCGATGATGCGATGATCGAAGCTCAGGGACAATGCCATCACAGGAGCGGCTACGATTTCGCCATTTTTCACGACAGGTTTCTCGGAGATGCGTCCGGTACCCAGAATCGCAACTTCAGGGAAGTTGATGATCGGAGTAAAGAACATGCCGCCGGCAGAACCAATGTTGGTGATCGAGATCGTGCTGCCTTTCATTTCGTTCGGAGACAGCTTGCCATCGCGGCCGCGTGCTGCCAGGTCACGGATGCTGTCAGCGATCATCCATATGCTCTTACGGTCAGCATCCTTGATAACCGGAACGATCAAACCGTTATCTGTATCGGTTGCGATACCGATATTATAGTATTTCTTGTACACAATTTCGTTGTTCTCTTCGTCGATCATCGCATTCAAAGCAGGGAATTGGCGGGAAGCCGCAACCAGTGCTTTAACGATGAAAGGCAAATAAGTGATCTTGGTACCTTTTTTCTCGGCGATCGGCTTCATGCGGGTACGGAAAGCCACCAGCTCCGTAACGTCCACTTCATCCATGATGGTAACATGCGGCGCCGTGTATGCGGATTTAACCATAGCGTTGGAGATCGCTTTACGGATGCCTTTAAACGGAACGCGTTCTTCTTCGGCACGCGTATCCACGGCAGCTGTAGAGGCAGCCGATGCTGCTGGAGCCGCTTGCTCTTCGCTCTTACCGGCTGCAGCAGGTGCAGATGCCTGGCCGCCGCCGTTTTTGAAGGCTTCCACGTCTTCCTTGGTGATCTTGCCGTTGTTGCCTGTGCCGTTCACTTGCGTGATGTCGACACCTTGCTCACGGGCAAATTTGCGAACGCTAGGCGTAGCCAGCACTTCTTTGTTCGGAGCTGCCGGAGCAGCTGTGCCTTGACCGCCTTCTTTAGCGGCTTCAGGGCTGCTTTGTGCAGGCGAGGAAGTCGTGTCCGCGCTGCCTTTCGCTGCGTCTGCTTCTTGAGAGCCATGATCAGCGGCAGGAGCTTCCTGTTCAGGAATTTCGCCTTCCGCATCAATAATAGCAACGATTTCGCCGACGCGGCACACTTGACCGTCCTTTGTCAGCACTTCCTGTACGGTACCGTTGACCGGGCACGGAACTTCGACAACCGCCTTGTCGTTTTGCACTTCCATGATGATGTCGTCGTCCGTTACTTTATCACCCGGTTTGATATGCATTTTAATGATTTCGCCCTCATGCAGGCCTTCGCCCAATTCAGGGAAACGATATTCAAATTTTGCCACCTTTACAACCTCCAATCAAATGACTGCTTTTCTTAGAATTCCATAACTTTGTTGACTGCAGCAATTACACGAGCCGGTGTCGGAAGCCAAGTATCTTCGATTTGCGCGAAAGGATACACTGTGTCCGGTCCAGCAACACGGAGTACAGGCGCTTCGAGATGCAAAATAGCCTTCTCGTTAATTTGAGCAATCACTTCGGCAGCAACGCCGGAAGTTTTTTGCGCTTCCTGAACCACGATGGCGCGGTTCGTTTTCTTGATGGAAGCAACAATGGTATCGATATCCAAAGGATTGAGCGTACGCAGATCAATCACTTCGGCTTTGATGCCGCTTGTTTTCTCCAGCTCTTCGGCAGCTTTCGTTGCCGTGTGAACCATCATGCCGTAAGTGATGATCGTAACATCGGAACCTTCGCGGACCACATTCGCCTTGCCCAGCTCCACCACATAATCCTCTTCAGGCACTTCAGCGCGGAACGCATGGTACAGGTTCAAATGCTCCATGAAGAATACAGGGTCATTGTCGCGGATCGAGGCGATCAACAAGCCTTTTGCATCGTAAGGGTTCGAAGGCACTACCACTTTAATACCCGGAGTCTGGATCGCCAAACCTTCCAGGGAATCCGTATGAAGCTCAGCTGCCTTTACCCCTCCGCCGAAAGGCGTGCGGAACACGATCGGAGCGTTATAGCGGCCGCCGGAGCGGTAACGCATACGAGCTGCTTGAACGAACATTTGGTCAAGTGCCTCGTAAATAAATCCGACGAACTGGATTTCAGCTACCGGACGGAAGCCTTGGATTCCCAAACCTACCGCCATACCGCCAATAGCGGACTCGGCCAGCGGAGTATCGAAAATACGCTCTTCGCCGAATTCTTTTTGCAGGCCTTCCGTCGCACGGAACACGCCCCCAACATTACCCACGTCTTCACCGAACACGATGACATTCGGGTCACGCTTCATCTCCACGCGCAGCGCGTCGCGGATCGCTTCTTTCATATTCATTTGTGCCATTGCTTCATTTCCTCCTTAAACATTCACTGTTCACGTTGCTTCAGCAATACGTTTGTTTCGAATTTATTGGAAATCGGCTTTTTGCTCTTCCAAATGTTTCGGGGTTTGCTCGAACATGCTGTCGATCAGGCCAGGAACCGTCATCTTAGCCGTTTGTTCCGCTTTTTTGATCTCTTCGTTTACTTTCGCTTTGGCTTCTTCTTTCACGCGGGCCGTGTCTTCTTCAGTCCACAAGCCTTTTTTCTCCAGATATTTAGCCATGCGGGTAATCGGATCCTTTTCGTTCCACTCGCCTTCTTCGTCTTTCGTACGATACTTGGTAGCGTCGTCAGACAAGGAGTGTGGACGGAAACGGTAAGTCACAGCTTCGATCAGAGTCGCGCCTTCGCCTTTACGAGCCAGCTCTGCGGCTTCCTGAACAGCACTAATGACAGCGAGCACGTCCATGCCGTCGATTTTAACGCCGCGGATGCCGGCTGCTACTGCTTTGTGAGCGATAGACAACGCTGCTGTTTGTTTTGCGAAAGGAGTTGTGATGGCATAACCGTTGTTTTGCACAAAGAAAATGACTGGCAGTTTGAAGCGTCCGGCGTAGTTCAGACCTTCATAGAAGTCACCTTCCGAAGAACCGCCGTCACCTGTATAAGTGATAGCAACATGTTTTTGTTTTTTCAGTTTGAAGCCCATAGCAATACCCATCGCATGCAAAATTTGCGCACCGATGATAATTTGCGGCATCAGAACATTGACACCTTCAGGAATTTCCCCACCATGCTGGTGTCCACGGGAATAAAGGAATGCTTGATAAAGCGGCAAGCCATGCCACACGATTTGCGGCATATCGCGATAGCCCGGGCACACGAAATCTTCTTTTTCCAGCGCGTATTCACTGCCGACCATCGTTGCTTCCTGACCGGATACCGGAGCGTAGAAGCCGAGGCGGCCTTGACGTCCCAGGTTTACGGCACGATCGTCCCAGGTACGGGTAAATACCATACGGTACATAATTTCTTTTAACTGATCATCAGTAAGGTTAGGCATTTTATCTTTGTTAACGATTTCACCTTCGGGAGAGAGCACGGAAAGCGCTTCGACTTCCTCGGTATACACTTCATAAGGCACCTTGCTCATTATCTTCACCTCAACAAAAAAATTTGAATATCAAGTGCTGCTGTTATAGAATTATTATACACCTGTTTTATTCGTTTCGTCAAAGCTATTGCGGATTAAATTTCACAATAATCAAGGTTTGTATGTATAACAGTATTGATTTTATTGTGCAACAGATCCCTTGTGTTTGACAAAAACGTGAACATTGCCAGAAGATGGATGATGGTACTCAAGGACATATTCAACTGAAAAATCAACGGTCAGAAGGGTGAACGAGAATGACGGATTCAAAATATCTGAAACGGACCATCAATAAAGAACAAATTGACAGCCAGTTCCTCAATGAAACACGGAATCTTCGGGTCTACCTCCCGCCTGGATACAATGAAATTTTGAGCTACCCGGTCGTATACTGCCAAGACGGTGAAGAATTTTTCAATTTTGGCCGGATCGCCACAACTGCCAATCATTTGATCCTGGACGGCGATGCGGAACCTTTCATTATAGTGGGTGTAGAGGTGGATACCTCTGTACGTACGCAAGAATACGCTCCGTTCGGCAGCCGTTTCGATGCGTATACCCGCTGCTTCGCAGAAGAGATTATTCCCTTCATCGAAGCCAAATATCCTGTCAGAAGGGAAGCATCCGAGCGCGTTCTCGCCGGAGATTCCCTTGGAGGAAGCGTATCTCTTCATTTGGCCATCCGCTATCCGGAGCTGTTTCAGCGAATCATCAGCCTGTCCGGCGCCTTTTATCCGGCCTCCCAGGACATCTACGAAGCCCAGGACGACCTGTCCCAGCTTGATATCTACATGATTGTCGGCCTGCAGGAGACCGCCTTCGAAAGTGATCATGGCGTTCATAACTTCGTGGAGCTGAACCGTCAAACCCGGGAACTTCTTCTTGACCGCGGCGCCAAGGTCACCTACGCGGAAAAGGACGGCAAGCATATATGGGGATTCTGGCAAAAAGAGCTGCCGGACGCCCTAAAGTACTTTTTACACGCTTAACCGCAAAATAAACATCATAAAAGGTGAGCCCATGACTTGCTTGTTGAATACAACAGCAGAACGTTGTCGATGGTTCACCTTTTTTATTTTCATAAAATGATTGCGTTTTCATTGTTTTTCCGAAAAAAGGCAGCAAGTGCCTTTTCAAGAAATACTTTACCTGGCTCCAGCTGCCGATCGCAAAGATATCGAAGCTATTTTAACTCTTTTCTGATTCGATTCAGCAGCACATCGCACCCAGCTTCCATCAATTCGTATACCTGATCAAAGTTGCCGGTATAATACGGATCAGGGACTTCCTTCAACTCATGCCCGGGCAACAGATTCATGAACTTTATCAGGCTGTTCTCCTTGGCTCCGGGAAGCTTCCTAACATTCGACCAATTACTGTCATCCATGACGACAATATAATCGAAACGTTCAAAATCCGGACCTGCGAGCTGACGCGCCCGAATCCCCTCGTAGCTGATCTCATGGCGATCCAGCAAATCACGTGTTCCCTCATGGGGGATGTGACCGACATGCCAATCGCCGGTGCCCGCCGAATCGACTTGTATCTCGTTTTCCAGACCTGCTTCCTTCACCTTGTGTCTCATAATGGCTTCCGCCATAGGCGAACGGCAAATGTTTCCCAAACAAACGAATAATACGTTTACCATGTTATAGCCTCCTTCTTCCATTATGCTGTCTTCCGGCTGTGTTCGCCCTTATGTTGGTTCTGTACGGAGAGACCGGTCGAAGAAGACATCTGCAGCGTGCGGCGCGGCAGCTTCCATTTATAATAGACAGAAAGCATGCGAAGCAAAACGATGACCGCAAACAGCAAAACAGCCTGCCATGTCGTATGAATCCAGTTCAGTCCGATGACAACGCCGGCAATCATCGCCCAAACTGCATAAATTTCATCACGCAGTACAAGCGGCTTGCGTCCGGCCAGAAGATCACGGATGATGCCGCCGCCGACTCCTGTCATGACTGCGGCCACGGCCACAGCCGACAACGGGTGATGCATATTGGCAGCGTACAGCGCTCCCTGGATGGCAAAAGCGGATAATCCGATTGCATCAAACCAGGCCTCGGTTCGTTTCCAGTGCTTGATCCAGCCCAAAGGAAGCAGAAATGCAATGATCACTGACAATATCGCCAGTTTAATCAGCAGCCCCTGGCTCCACAGCGTGGTAACCGGCACCCCGATCAGAACGTTGCGGATGACGCCGCCGCCAAAAGCCGTGACCAGACCCAGCACCAGTATGCCCAGGATGTCGTAATCTTCTTCCATGGCAACAAATGCGCCGGACATCGCAAAAGCGATCGTGCCAATGATGCTGAAAATTTCAAAAGCATGCATGTCCAATTTCTCTCTAACCTCTCCCCTATCCTATGTCTTCCCTATTGTAGTCGCGGCTGCCTAAATTGTGCAACTATGTTTTCTCATTTATACTGAAGAAACAAACGATATGAAACGAGATCGCAATGAATGGTTTTAGGGGGAACAAACATGAGCAAACAACGCGTAGTTATTTTTTCAGGAGGAGAGCTTCATCCTCAATATATACAAGAATTACAGCCGGGAGATTTTATCATCGGCGCGGATAAAGGAGCTCTTTTCCTCATCCGTCACGGGATCAAACCCGATCTTGCCGTTGGCGACTTCGACTCCATATCCTCGCAGGAGCTGGAGCATGTCCGGTCAAAAGCCGGGAAAATCGTAGAATGTGACCCGATCGATAAAAATTTAACCGATACCGAGCTCGCCTTTGAAATGGCCATCCGGGAACAGCCCGAATTCATCCTGCTCATTGGCGGGACGGGAACGCGCATGGATCATACCCTTGCCAACGTCCAAATGCTGAACCGCGGGCTCCAGCATCATATCTCTTGTGCCATGATGGATCGCAACAATTACATAACCATGACCGGCTCCCGTCTCGATGTGCAGGATCGCGGTTATAAATATGTATCCCTGCTTCCTATGACGCCTGAGGTTACGGGCATCACGCTCGAAGGATTTCAATATCCGCTCACGAACGCCACCCTCAAAATCGGAGAGTCTCTCGGCATCAGCAACGTGCTGCTGAGCTCAACCGGTCTGGTCAGCGTCGAGGGCGGTCTTTTGCTGGTGATTCAAAGCAACGACTAACCGATCAGAACCGCCTTATAACGATATGATACTTTAGAGCCTAGGATCTTGAGCTACCATCTATGAGAAAAGTTCATCGACGGACTTCAACTCAAAACAACTCTAAAAATCCGCTTTTCGATTTTGTTTTTCTTGCGCCTAGCATCGAATTTGTTACTATCTGAAATCTTCAATAAATCAAGAAAAACCCTTGATAAATCAAGGGTTTTTCTTATTTTTACGTTTAGCAGGCAAGCAATATCTTAATTTTTTGTAACTTTTAATCGTTTTTTAATAAAAGGGAATATCCCCTAGAACTGCAAGGGTTTGAGGTATGCTATCCATAATTTAGGCTGTTACAAAACTGTTATACTCGGAAACGAGCCTGAAAGAAAACGAAATTTGGAGGTCATACAACATGAAGCAAAAACATCTAATCCAAAAATTAGTAGCCGTAGGGTTATGTGCATCGATCGGTTTTACAGCCATGATGGCAACCGGAGCCGAAGTGACGGAAGCATCTTCTTCCAAATCGGTATCCTCATCGTCCCAAGCTTCCACAAAGGGACAATCCATTGTGAATTACGGTAAAAAGTTTATGGGTACTCCCTATAAATTTGGCGCATCTACCAGCACAACCAAAGTCTTTGACTGCTCTTCATTCACGAAATACATCTTTGGCAAATACGGTGTAACTCTTCCCCGCACGTCCGTAGCCCAGTCGAAAGCAGGCGTTGCGGTTTCCAAAGCCAATCTGAAGCCTGGCGATCTCGTATTTTTCTCCAGCGGCAGCAGAGCTAACGGCAAAAACGTAACCCATGTCGCTGTGTATGCAGGCAACGGTAAAATTTTGCACACCTACGGTTCTCCTGGGGTAACGATTTCCGATCTGAACTCCGGCAACTGGAAAAGAACATACCTGAAAGCACGTCGCGTACTTTAGTACGAGAGAAGGCGGTAAGTTAAAAACTTACTCGCCTTCTTTTATTATATAACCCACACCGCGTACCGATTGAATCAATTTTTTGCTGAAACCTTTATCCATTTTGGTGCGCAAATGCCGGATGTAGACATCCACCACGTTCGTTCCCATATGAAAATCATAATCCCACACCTTTTTTAAAATTTCTTCACGCGTACATACCCGATTAACATGTCTCGCCAAATATAGCAGCAGATCGAATTCCTTGACGGTCAATGACAGTTCAGTATCGCCTCTTCTGACCTTTCGGCTGCCTGGATCAATAATCAAATCGTCAATCACAACCTGCTGGCTGCTTCGCTCATTTTCTATGCGAAAAATACCCAGCAGATTCCGGATCCTTGCCAGCAGCTCCTCCTTCCCCACTGCTATGGGGACGACATCATTTGCGCCTGCTCCCAAACCCTCAACGACGGCTGATGGACTGGCCTCATCCACGAACAAAATAATGGGAAACGGCCGGTTCCCCTGTTCCCTTAAAAATGCCTTCATCATTTTATGTAATGAATTCGTTGAATGACATGGCCGCTCAAGCAGCAGCATATCCAATTCATCCCGGCTGATGGCGCGCAGCGCTTCATGCTCGGTTGATACAACCTTGATTGCGTATCCTTCATCGTGAAGAGCCTTCAATAATTGGACCTCCATCAAGAAATCCCCTATGACGAGAAGCCTTTCATGCATTGCATCACCTGATTTCTTTCAAACATCCTTTTGCCTACCCTTTTACATAGCGTTGCCGTTCAAGTAAAAAACCATTCCTTCAATAAGGAATGGTTGTGGAATGCATAATGGGTTGAATATGAAATACTTATCCCATATAACGGTGATATAAGGATCTTGCCTGAGCAATGTCTTTGGTTCCATGAACCAACGCTCTGCCATCCGCGAAAATGACTAGGCGCTGCTCGCCTGTGGTGAAGGATACCAAAAACGGATTGCTCTCCACCTTGCCTTCTCCCAGCCTAGCCAGTCTGTCGGCCGTTTCCTGCAGGCTGATGGACTGCTTTTTGCCTGGACGGATTTGAACGGTATCCCTACCGCACAATACATCGGCTTTTTCAAGATGGGAAGCGGAAAGATAAGGGTATGTCCGATCGCTTCCGCAGGAGAGGCAGTCCTCCTTTCGGGCATGCTTCACTCCCATCGACATCGATTCATTCCTCCACAGATCAAAGGTTAACAGTTTATCACGAAGCGCTTCCGGATGTCCGCTGAGAAGCTTCATCGCCTCCGTCGTTTGATGCGCGGTGACCACCTGCACCGCTTGGGGGATAATTCCCGCCGTATCGCACGTATCTCCACCAAGCGGTACGGTTCCCAGCAGACAGTTCAGGCATGGCGTCTGACCCGGTATAATCGTATAGGTGATGCCGTAACTCCCGACACAACCGCCATAAATCCAGGGGATGTTATATTTTTGCGATGCGTCATTGATAAGCAACCGTGTATCAAAGTTATCCGTTCCATCCATGATCAGATCCACACCGTGAATCAACGACTCTAGCTCTTCCAGCTTGACGTCCATGACATGGCTGTCGATTTGAATCAAGGAGTTGATTGCTTCCAGCCTTTGCTTGGCAGCGATTGCTTTGGGCAGTCTCAAGCTTGCGTCCTCTTCGGAAAAAAGCTGCTGCCGCTGCAGATTGCTCCACTCGACATAATCGCGGTCGGCAATCGTCAGATGCCCCACACCGGCCCTTGCCAGCGTTTCGGCGATCGAGGTTCCGAGCGCGCCTGCTCCGATAATCAATACATGGCTTTCTCCCAGCTTACGCTGTCCTTCCACTCCAAACGGGATAAAACGTTCCTGTCTGGAATAACGGTCTTCTCCGGTGTTCATGCCTGCATCTCCTTCGATAAAAAGCCGCATTCCCATAACGAGAATACGGCAGTTCTAATGCTAAATCTTTTGCCAATTATGCCTTCTGTTGAGACCATTCTTCCACGTTCCAGGTCTTCGTAACCCAATCTTCATAGAAATCCGGCTCATGGGAGACGAGCAGGATGGTCCCTTTGTATTCCCGTAATGCACGCTTCAGCTCCGACTTGGCGATCACATCCAGGTGATTGGTCGGTTCGTCAAACAATATCCAGTTCGATTCGCGCATCATGAGCTTGCACAGCCGTACTTTAGCCTGCTCGCCACCGCTGAGCATGTTCAGCGGACGCGTGATATGCTCATTTTTCAATCCGCAGCGGGCGAGGTGCGCCCGGACCTCATGCTGGTTCAGTGAGGAAAATTCATTCCACACGTCATCGATTGGCGTCATATTCCCAGGACGGACCTCCTGCTCAAAATATGCCGGCTGCAAGTAATCACCGAGGTATGTTTTGCCGCTGATCGGAGGGATTTTGCCTATGATGGTCTTCAGCAAAGTCGATTTGCCGACCCCGTTGCAGCCCACGATGGCAATCTTATCCCCGCGTTCTATCGTCATGCTCATTTGAGGGAGCAAAGCATGGGTATACCCGATCTCAAAATCGGTACCTTCAAAAACGGTTTTCCCGCTTGCACGAGCTTCTTTGAATTGAAATACCGGCTTAGCCGCTTCCTCCGGCTTGTCGATGAGGTCAATGCGATTCAACTGTTTTTCACGGCTTTTCGCACGCCCGGATGTGGAAGCGCGAGCCTTGTTTCGCTGGATGAAGTCTTCCTGCTTTTTAATGTACTCCTGCTGCTTCTCGTAGGCATCGATATGCTGGCTCTTCGAAATGTCGGCCATCTCCAGAAACTTTTCGTAATTGGCCGAATATCTTGTCAGCTTGGCAAATTCCAGATGATAGATCACATCCACAACCTGATTCATGAATTCCGTATCATGCGAAATCAGAATAAAGGCGTACGGATAAGATTTCAAATATTGCGTCAGCCAATCGATATGCTCCACGTCCAAATAGTTCGTAGGTTCGTCCAACAGCAACGCGGTAGGCTTCTCCAGCAGCAGCTTGGCCAACAGCACCTTCGTCCGCTGGCCGCCGCTCAGTGCAGTTACATCGCGATCCAGTCCGATGGCGGATAAACCCAAACCGTTCGCCATTTCTTCGACCTTCACATCAATCATATAAAAATCACCGAGTTCAAGCTGCTCTTGAATCTCTCCCATTTGTTCAAGCAAAACTTCAAGCTCCTCGGGAGAGGCATCCGCCATTCTGTCAGTGATGATCATCATTTCCTTCTCCAGCTCCAAAAGCGGCAGGAAGGCGTCCTTTAAAACATCGCGTACCGTCTTGCCTGGGGTCAGCTTGGAATGCTGATCGAGATACCCGTAACGAACTTTGGGCGTCCATTCCACCTTGCCGTCATCCTTCAACTGTTTACCGGTCAGAATATTCATGAGCGTGGACTTGCCCACGCCGTTTGCCCCGACCAAACCGACGTGCTCTCCGGCTAAAAGGCGGAAAGATACGTTTCTGAACAAGGTACGGTCTCCGAAATTATGGGTTACATTTTCAACTGTCAACAAGCTCATATATGTGTTGTGGCTCCTGTCTATGATAAATACATGCTTCAGCTCTTCATGACCGTGAACGGGCATTCAAGAACTCATTTTATCATAAGAAACAGTTTACCGTAAAATAAGCTTGGAAGTCTGGGACAGGGTCATCTTTATGGAAGATCCTTATGGAAGCACCCGCGTTCAAAATAACCGTGTTTTGCGGCTTCCTTTGCAGATGAGAAGGTCTCTTCAATATTGAGGCCCTGCCGGCAGTCCCCTCGCTCAAAATAGCGGATGCCCGTAGCAGGATCTGTTCCCGCAAAAATGCTGTCATTGACTACTAAACGCCCCCCGCCCAACGCGTAGTTGTTGAGATAGCCTGATCCTACAGGCATGCCTTGGATGAACGCCATTATTCCTATATCTTGGATGGAGTTGTTCCATTCCTCGCCCGGGATGAGCGGTAACATGAAATCATAAGCAACCCCGTTCTTTGCTGCATATTCATTATGACGGTTAATCACGTTTGCCAAATCGGATTCGATCGTCTGCACGATGGTCGTCCTTTTCACCTGCTCGAACACATCGGAGTGGGCGATCAGCGGAACGTTCGAGTACGGCTGCATCTCCCACTGCAGACCATGCGTCCATTCTCCGGTTTCAGCATCATAGACATCTACCGTATTATCCAAGGTAAAACGTATGAGATTACCTCGTTCATCCGTATAGGCATACGGCTTCTTTGGGCTCCACACATGCCTGACCAGCGTCTCTCGATCGCTACCCGAGTACTCCTCATCAGCATAAATGTAATAGCCATCGTAATCCACGACCGCAATGGCGGGGATGTACAAATCAAGCAGCTTCTGCGCGGGCAGATCCTCTTCGATTCCGAGATTTATATACAAGCTTTTATAAAAGGCAGCCAGAGCCAGCTCTTTGTCGGCCCGGAAAAATTTCACGGATCCATAACCGGCTTCCCACTCCTGCTTCTCGTTCGTGTTCAGCACGCTGGCCCCGTCTTGAACGGCGGTACGGAGCGCTGTGACATACTTCCTCTCGAGTTCCTGCACCGTTTGCTGATCCCTGATTTGAAAACCACAGATTAGAAATACGGGAACGAATAGAATGATGAAGAGGATTGAAAAATCAGTAATCTTCATTAAGCACCATGCCTCCGTACCGGTATGCCATGGCTGGCGCAACGCCTGAATCAGATCCTGTAACAAAATCCATCATGATTGTGCCAGGCGTACGGTTTGGGTTGCGGATCGTGACTTTGAAAAAGTCCCCTGCATTCATTTTGTATTTACGGATATCACGATCTTTCGGTGTTTCGTTGTCAGGAAACAGAACCGACATGATATCTGCCGTATAGTAGCCCGCATATGAAACATCGAACTCATGCTGAAACGTGTTGGGATCGGACGCGTCCGTATAGACCGGGGTGTATTGTTTATGCAAATGCTCCATTTGTATTTCCATTTCGTTTCCGGATGCAGCCATTTCGTTCACAAAATCCTGATACATCACCGGCGATAAATAGCCCTTGTTTCTAACCGCGTCCACAAACTGAGTCACAGCATTGTTCACGATTATCCGCGATACATCATCCTGCTTGCGGTAAGCCTCCGCAGCAGGATAAATGAACAGCAAAGCGACTGCGAGCAGGACAGCTACGATTTTCGATACCGCGTTGCTCATAAATCCTCCTTCACTGCCGGAAGCCTTGCAAATCTGATTTCCGTTAATTGACCATTGCCATCGCGTATGTATGTTGCCGTATATCGGCTTTGAGCTTCAAAAACGGAATCCTTCATGAGCTCCTGAGCACTTTTCGGAGTGACTTGGATACCGTCCGCTTGGATGACGATCCCCTTCTCTTGCTGTTCTATCGCTATCAATATAGCTTGAGCACCGGTATAGGTATCCGGTTTGGACGTGTGAATCCCGGAATGAACGCTTTGGGTCTGTCCGCCTACTACGGAGGCGGCTTCATGCAATGTCATGTTTATCTGCCCGGTCAATGCAAGCGCGACAAAGCAGGCGCTCAGAAACAGAGCTGTCATTGCGCCAAGCGTTAACATCTGCTGTACATTTTCATTCATGTCAATGCCGTTGTCCCTTTCTTTGGTCTACTGTTCGAAGATCAGACCACGCACAACATTCGATTTATCCTTGATAACGCTAGCCTTGAATTTACCGCTGGGGTTAACGTATTCATTACTCGATTCCAGTATCGTGTTCCTTAAATCTCCGGTCCTTCTTTTCGTTTCGTCTACGGCTCCGAATCTGTCGTTTGTCAATTCATCGTTAGTGAACAGCGTGTTTCCATACCACTGCCCATCTCTATTTTTACCAGTCTTGACGAGGATGCCGAACTGATCCTTATCCCTGAATTTGCGCAGTGCGTTCGTCACTTGAGAACCGCTGATGCTCGTACCGTCATACACCGTGAATGCAGCTTGGGACAACTCCGTCTGAATATCCGAAAAATTGTTTTGTGCGGTTTTCGTAGCCTCTTGTGCGGAAATAAAAAGGATCACAACGATCGTAATCAGGGCGATTGTCAGGAAGATTCCGGCCGCCACCTTGAGTGCGCTGGAAGCGTTATTCATATCACATTACTCCTTATATTTTTTGGATTTGTTCGTAATAGACGTTCATTTGCATGAAGCTGATGGCAATGAGAGGAATGACCAGATACAGGAAAATCAGAGCGTACATCGGAGCAAAACCAAGCATCTTTCCAAGCGCCGCCTTGGTATCTATCATTTTCTCGTACTCCTGCTTCCGCTGCTCGAAGTAGAAGGACATCTCGTTCTCCAAATCATCGAAGGCCCGGGCAATGGGAATCTTTTCGACGCAGAGAAGCAGCTTGTCCACGATTCTTTGAAATTCAGTCAGAGGAATCTCTTCCTTCAATGCCGTCAGCGCCATCTCCGCACCGTGATCATAATGGAGAACGCATTTCTGAATCGGCGTTTTGAAAATAATCGCAAACCGGTTCATCCACTCCAAAATTTCCTCTACCGAGATTCTTTCCATTTCCCGCAGCATTGCGATGACCGTCTGAAACTGATAAACTTCATGCCGCATATCCATGTAACGAATTTTCCGCTGGAACAGAAGCAGCCAAAGCGGAAATTGATATCCTACCCAGCCCACCAGACATGCGCCCAGAACTTCCCACCATTTTAAATATTCGTTGTTATATGCCTTTATCTTTTGCAAAATCCGGTTGGTCGTTTCCGCTAATGTTTCCTGATTCTGGTTCGATGCTTCGTTTTTGCTGAGTCTCATGGCAACCTCGTCATAGCTTGCAGAGGGGGACATGCGCATTTCCTTCATCACCTCCAGGTCACGATGACTTGCGATTTGACCTGTCTTCTTTTGATCGACGGAGACTTGCCCGAAAAAGGCGGAAGCCGCTACAGGATCATATAAAATGTGCTTCTTCGCCGTCTCGTGCAGCACGAAGAACGTTGACAAAGTGACGGCAAAGGCTACCGCAAAAAACACGATTCTTCGGATGTAAAACCATTCGTACCGTAGATGAGTGCTGCTTTCCTTCAACAGCCTTATGATCTTGGCATACGCCGGCGTTGCCGGCCTGGGTGCCATCCAATCCGCTATCCATTTTAGGAAGCCGAAGGAAGAAAGAAGATGCTCCCAAGTTCTCTTGCTTCCCCTGGCTCGATAGGTTGTTTCCTGATCCTGCTGCAGTCTCTGCAGCAGGACAAACGAAATAATAATGACGAGATAAATCGATATTTTGGTGAGATATCCCCATTTGCTGGTATAAAATTGATCCATCGCCGGAAAGCTGCTTCGTGCCCACTTCTCGATCGGCTTTGTAAAAAACACCGGGACTAGCGCAATCACGTTCAGTCCCTTCAATAAATAATCCAGCTTGTCCCGACGCAATATCTCCAAGTGGATTTCCTTGGTCAACCCGCTGAGCCCCTGCAAGTAGATCGAGCCTTGTTCCTTGACTTTGTCTCCAAACTCCATGATTAAATAAGAAATGCCTGCGAAAGCTTTTAGAAAACGGTTGGGAGCTGTTTCGTAATAATTCTCAAGGGCTTGGGACGGATCTTTAGCGTTGAGCGCTTCATAGATTTTGCGCGTATGTGCTGCAGCCTCGTAACCCGCGGTATCCGCAGCTTCATACAGAGCTTCGTCGATCATTTCGTGCTGCTGGTAGCGATGGCGTACTTCAGAGAACAAATCGACCATTTGTACCAGCAGGCGTTTCTCCAAGCGATTCGCGTACATATCGATCAAGAGGCTGTTCAGAATGATCGCGGTAAGCAGAATGATAAGCAGAAAGCTGATGCTGGGATTGAGCAAGAAAAGAATGATAGCCGATAGTCCCAATAGTAGAATAATAGTCAGCGTAATCTTCGCCGTTTCGCGACGCAGCTTGATTTCATCATAAGCATGAACACCGGACAGCCTTTTTCTGATCTTACGCAAGTATGCTGATAGAAGCGGTGTCTTCGACAGGATGACGTAACATTTTTGCAGCCATAGGCTGCTTCGTTCACGAATGCTGAGGCGCTTGAAAGTCGGATTCCCGAGAAAATGCTGCTGTACCGCCTGCCTCTGCCGGCTCATGAGCCAAGCGAGGACGGCGTAAGCCGCTCCGAACAGGAATAAAGAGAGAACGAGAATAAGGAATAAGGCCGTTTTAATGTTCATGGGCGGATCTCCAATGATAATCCATAAATTCACGGAACCTTTGTGCATCCGCTTCCCCCATCTGTTCTTCCATTTCCTGGACGTTAAACGGGGATAGCGGCTCTACTGCAACATATTCTCCATGCCTGTATTCCACAATGTTTCGGGATACGAAAGCTCCTCTCATCGAATCCCTTCCATGATGTAACAGCTGTGCTGAACTTCTGTCACTCCTCTCGGAATAGCCTTTCCCGTCACTGCTGCTCTGCTGAAAAGCTAGGTTCGTTACCGGTACGCACTCGGTTATCCGTTCGATATACCGCTTGCCGTCTGCATCTCTTTTCATATGAATATCAAAGTTAATCACTTGAACGACTTGCTCTTCCGCAATATGCTCGTTTTGAAACACGCCGATTTTGAGCAGGGAGTTCCGGAGTGAATAGACCAGGTCACGAAACGTCTTGGCATGATGCGTAAATACCGTAAACAAGCTCGCCACTTGTGACATTTGGATCATCCATGCCGCAACCTCGTCACTCGCAACCTCACCCAGAATATTGACTGTACCGTCCGTCTTCTTTTGCAAATCTAATCCTTCCTGACCTGAAATGCGTTCCGTCTCGCGAAAAGACAGGATATTTCTACGGCTGTATATTTTGCGTAAATGAAGCTCGAAAGCCATCTCTTGCACCCGAAGAGTGTATGTAGGATTAATATGCTCGATCATAGCCATGAGCAGCGTCGTTTTCCCGGATCCCTGTGCGCCGGTAATGGACGTTATCCGGTTTCCTTTCATCAGAAACGTCAGAAGTTCAATCGGCAGCTCCGCTTGATCCCCTGTAATCAATTGTTGAAGGGAGGCATTGTTGATATCAAACTTGCGCACGAAAAATGCCCAAGATTCAGCAAACGGTGGTCTGACGACAACGACCCTGGAGCCATCCTTCATTTCGTTAACCTTATAACCGTTCGCTTCAGACAGCTGGCCGGGATGATTATACTTATAAATATTTTGGCAAACGCGCTTCAGCTCCAGTGCCGAGCCAAAAGAGAGAAAACCCATATGCACCGATTTGCCTTTGTAAAACAGCCATACGCTCTCTGTTACCGACAACGGTCTTTGTTCCTCATTTTCGTCAGCAAACATGAAGGGAGAAAACGGGCTACCGTATGTTTCTGTCATTCCATCATCGTTCAACCTGCCGCTCACGCCTCCGCTGATCCCGTCGATGCGCTGATCACGCAAATCGTCCACCACGGAAAAACCTTTATACTGCTGGTAAATCCGTTGTACGACGATCTCCAGCTTTTCTTCGAAATCAAGCTTGATATACTCGGCCATAAACATGCGTTCAATATCCTCGGCCGTGACCGCGTACACCGGCTGATCCCCATACCCTTCTACGATTCTCGGTTCATCCAATCCGTAGTGCTCTAATATTTGCGATAAAGCTTCCTGCCCATATTGTTTTTGGTATAAGTAAAATATAATTTCAAATTGATCCTGCGGCGTCAAATGCTCAATATCCTCAAAAGGAATCGCCTCATCGATATGTTCCTCCGTTAAGCCATAGCTCTTGACGAGCAGGTCAGCCATGAATTGCTTAACATACCGCTTCTCGTGAATATCTCCCGAGATGCACTCCTTTAATGCCTTCCGGAGCTCGCTTCTTTTATGAAGCCTCCGCTTATAATCTTCTTCATGGAGGCCCAAATCGGTCAACTGGCTGTGAGTCAGTTCATGCAGCGTTTGCTTGACGAATTCGGTCATGTGATCAATGGTGAACTGCCCTGCGGAGCCGCTTACTCTCGCGACAGGGGTGCGGTAATCCAGCCATTTCACATAAAACAGCAGAGCTGCAAACAGAACAATCACTGCCATCAGAAGAATGTTCATGACCATTCCGGAAATCATTCATGCCCCCCTTTCCACCAGCTTGAGTGCTGAAGTCATCTCCAGCTGCGTTAGAATGTCTTTGTTTAACAAGCGAACGCTTTCCAAAAAGGCTGCTGAAGGCTGACGATTGTTTAAGTTGCGGCTGCGCTGCAGGTAGGGCAACACGCTGCGCATGTTCCACGCATCCAGAAAATCGGTTGTATAGGGTATCCCGTGTATCGGACCTTTGTAGCCGAATCTTCGTTTTACATTGTTCAACGTACAGTGAGAGTACTTGTCATACCGGCCCAGAACAACGATATGCGGCTTATCCTTAATGCCATCCGGACATCCGCCGTCCTTGAAGAACAAATCCAAGGCTTCAATTGACTGATTCAAATTGACGATAATCATGTCGGCCGCTTCAAGCAGCGCCTGGTCTCCGCTTCCTTCCTTGGGTTTACCGCTGCCTGCATCGGCAAACACAAGATCATAGCACTGGTTGGCTACGGTGCATATGGAATTCAGCAGCTGTTTGCGGTAACCGGGCATCGTTCCATCCTGCTTCGCATTTCCCTGTACGATATCCACCCTTTCCGGCAGCAGCGGTAGCGTGTAGTCCTGTAAATTATCACGAGTTAGTCTCCGATTCAAGCACAAACGTTCCAGAGCATCCATGCCGTGATCCTGGAAGGTAACCAGGGAATGATCCAAGGAATAAGACGCCGTCTGAAAAGCCCCTTCCACCCTTTCTTTTGCCATCCCGCCATGAGCTAATAACAGCTTCAGGCGATAATCCATGCCCATCGTGACAGCTGCCACTGCCGTGTGGGCCGAAGTCCCGCTTCCACCTTGCAGCGGACTCCAAAATGCGACCGTACTCATGCCCTACTCCTTTCCGCGGCTCGCAGCACGCGATGAATTTGCTTTTGATCCCAACCCGTCAGCATCTGAACCATCTCGCATACCTTTCGTTTGTACCCCCGGGTTAACGGCTTCATTTGCACGGTCCGGGTATGCTCATTCCGAAGTTTTACAGACCAGTCGAGCTCGTTCCAAGGCATGATGAGCGGATCATCCATCCAACAAATCGGGAGATGGCTGAAAAATCCCTCCAGATAGAATAAATCGAACCATTCGTCAGCGGTCCGAACGATGACTTTATGCATTTCCGGCTCCATATCCTCGCTGAAATGACGATGAATCGCATCTTGAAGCCACAGCCCTCCGTTTTCCAGTGTCCAGATTTCGTAATCCGTCACCCATATTCTCGCGCTTGCTTCCCTCCATGTTGCGGACGAGCAAAAATCAGGAATCTCCAGGTCGTAGATAACGTAATCATATTTCTTGCTTCCATCCGAGCACTCGAGATAAGCGTTCAGGGCGGCTTCGTCATCAAACCCGCAGGCGACGTCAAAACCGGAAAACTCGGTAATCCACAACGGCTCGTCAAATCGGCCAATGAAACTCGGATATTTTCTTTTTTCTGTCGCATCAACGAAAAGCACGCTGTAATTTCCCGCTGCCAGCATTTTGCAGACATACATCAATAGCTCGCTTTTGTCGCATATTCCGGCAAAAATCCATGTGTTCAAACCGCTCGCTCTCCTTTCCATTCAGCATATATCTCGCAGCGATTCCATCATTACGGCGGGCCGGCGATTCCCGTTCCATCCGCATCAGGGGCTGAATTCCTGGCATTTTGCTCAAGCAGCCTGTTATCCTGCACCCCTCCCAGTGAAAAAGAATCGGCAGCTTGGGACTCATTCGCAAGTGGAGGAAGCTGGTCTTGCTGATCGTTAGCTGCAGCGGACGTTGCGGTTCCTGCTTGTTTCAAATCGCCAAACATCGGTTCAGGCTGACTCACGGGAGCACTCGAGGCCGGATATGCATTTTCATTCAGATAGGATAAGCTCGACTGGGAATCGGCAAAGCTTTGAGCCTGTCTCTGCCTTCCGTCCGATGTTGATTTCGCCAAATCCTTTTCCAATGAAGTTCGCAGAGCTTCGGACAATTTTTGCTCCGCTTTCTTGACGATGTTCGGATTACTGGCTATCAGCTTGAGCACTTCGGTATTAACCGGATACGTCGGAATCGCTTTGTCCTGCATCTGAGGCTCTACATAGGTGACCGCATACAGCTTGGCATCATGCATGTAAGCATCCACCATGGCACTGGAGAAAGAAAGGATTTCCTGCTCGTTCAACGTGATCCATATTGAAGGACTGGCCAGCTTGTCGATTGTTTTCTTGGGCAAGACAATGTAATCCTGTCCAGTAGGAAACTGGATGCGTACGTCGATCACCTCATGCTCCACTAAATTCGAGGGCAAAGCGACTACCTGCAGCTCCCTGTTTCTTAGATCGGCTGCCAGCGGCTCCTTGTCGTAAATCATGGCATCCGTCAGTGCGGTCCCTTTCTTCAGCTCGATCTTGGCTATTTTCACATCTTTCTCCCCGCCGTTTTGAATCAGGTTTACCGGAGCAGCTCCAAGAGGGAGCTTCACCTGTACCAAATCCTTGGTTGTAATGGCTTCTCCGGCCGCGATATCCCTGGCGAGAACCCAACTGGAAGGCATCTGTTTTTCTTCTTCCGAACGAGCCTGCTCAATTTTGGCGATCTGTGCGCGATAATCCGCCTTCAGCCGGGCTTCTCTCGCATGGTGCTGCACGCTGCTGAATATCGCATATCCCGCAAACACAACTCCCATGACGGCGGCTCCAGACAGGGCCGCATAGAGCATATGCCTCGTTCGCTGTCTCAGCTTTGACATGTACCTGCTCATTCTCCTCTCTTATATTCCGAAGTCAGCTGAGTCCAAACCTGAATTTTCTCCTCCGCTGAATTCCGGTCAATGTCCCTTGAAAAATATGGTGCAAGGCCCGATCCATCTCTTCGCTTTGATCAAACGGATCCATCTGCAAGGGCAAGGAGAAAACCCTGGTCGTATTCAGCTGCTTGCGAAGCCGATGAACGGCGTCCGATTGGGCCAGCGGCAGAAAATACATCCACTTCTGCTGCGGATATCTCGACAATCCCCGTACCATGTCCATCACATCCTGCTGCCTCCATTCCGCACCTGAAGCTACCACGATGGAGACGTCAGCTCTTAGAAACTCCTCGAACCGTTCCCTTTCCCGGTAAGTGCCCAAGTCGATGACCACATAGCTGTAGCTTCCGGAAAGCAGCATGATTACGTCTGCTCTCGCAGTCTGCCGCCAATAGTCCACGCCGTTCACTTCAAACTTGCGATTCCCTGATCCATGACCTCCCCGCTCTCCATCAACAATCTGCTGAATTCTCCGAAAAGCCGGGGATTTGACGTTCATTTCTACCAGCGCTACCTTGCCTTGGCCGCGAGCCAGAAAGTGGCTGATTGCTATGGCCGTATGCGTCGTGCCCGTTCCGCTTCCCGCTCCCAACACCGCAATGACTTGCGTGCCTGGCTTGCCTGTTAAGCCGCGTATTCGCTTCGGATCGGTAGCAAGCTCCTGGCGAGCGGCCGTTCCCAGCTCTTTCCGGACTTGACGGGCCGACACATAGCGATCCTCAGGTCTAAGCTGCAGGAGCTTGCGGATGATCGGAACCAGACTGCGCGGCAGGTCGGCACGGAAGCTTTTCGCCGCTTGATCCGACCATTCGGTATATTCGCCGGCGGTTGATAGATAGAGGAGAATCGCCCCGAGTCCGTACAGATCGGTTCGGGCATCGCTTTGCCCCGAGCCGTATTGCTCTGGAGCCGCAAATCCGACCGTCCCCAGCTTGACCGTGTCCTGTGACTGCTCCTGCTTATAATTCCGGGCAATGCCAAAATCGATTAGCCTGAGTTCCAGATGCTCCGAAACCATAATGTTCGACGGTTTCAAATCCCTGAAAATGATCACCGGATCATGCGTATGCAAATAATCCAGAACCTCCAGCAGCTGATCCGCAATCTGAACGATAAATTCGCCGGGAATCCTGCCGCGATAACCATGAAAGTATTTCTCCAACGTAATCCCTTGGATGTAATCCATTACCAGATAGGTATATCCGTCATCATCCGGTGGAAAAAAATCAACAATTCTCGGAAGTCTTGCATGGCTCAATGAAATCAGCAGCTGCGCTTCTTCCCTGATGCTGCTATGCTGCTTCGGATCGGAAATGCTTTCTTTGATCGCCCACAGCTTGCCGGGGAGCTTCAAATCTTCAACCAGATAAACATGGCTCATTCCGCCTTCACCAATTTTACGGATAACCTCGTATCTCCCCCCAATCGTCAGTCCGATATGCAGCTTGGAAGGATGATCCATCTCGTTCCCCCGCTTTCTTAGACACAAAACAAAAAGGGAAAGCCTCCGGGAGCGGCCGATTACGGAAATCCGTAATGCCTTACTCCGGGATGCTTTCCCTTTATTTATGTCAGGATGAATTTGGTATCATTATATAGCAATGGCAATATCTGTGTAAAGATCTATTTTCAAGTTCATGACTCGCTTGATTTCAGCAGCCATAACATTCACTCCATTAATATTTAATCATATAAAGCGTGATTTCATCCCGATTATGGAACAACTGCTTCGCCCGCTGAATTTGCATATCTGCTGCTTCGAACGAGGATATGACGTCATCGATCAGCGCCATCGGCTTTTTGTGCATCAGCTTAACCGTGACGACCGCTGTCCCTCCCGTTCTTAAGCTTGGAAGCAGCTCCGTTACCAGCTTGACCATCTGCTTGGGGCTCCAGCTCATATCGCAAACCAGCAAATCAAACTCGCCGTCTTGGAACTGTACCTCAGACGCATTTTTTTTGTAAATGCGCAGCGAAGGATGCTGCTGCAGTGATTCATGCATAAGAGCAGGGTCCACCGCCGTGACTCGCAGTCCACGCTCAAGCAGGAATGATGTCCAGCCTCCAGGTGCCGCGCCAATATCAAGACCGGTATCAAACGAAGCAAAATCGATACCGAAGCTTTGTTCAGCCTCCAGCAGCTTGAATTTCGCCCGTGAGATCTGTCCTTCCTCCCGCTGAAACCGGATAGCGCCGCCGCTCCAATCAGACAAGTTATTCACAGGCTCAGACACGCCGACATACATTCGATCTTCAGCCGCAAACACGGATATCACCCAGACCGCATCGCGCACAACAAATTCAGCGCTTAGCCCTGTAAGCATGCTTTGAATGCTTTCCCGCAGCTGCCCGGCGCTTTCCTCCAGTATGCTGCTATCCGCTTTTCTTACCTGCAGGGATACTTTTGCACCGTGAAGCTTGTCCTGATGCATCAAATACTGCACCAGCTGTTCAAAAGCGTTATCCGCCTCTGCATTCAGTTCAAGCTGTACGGGCTGAAGATGCCGCAAAAAGATAGGGGGATTGCTGACGATCATATCCACCGCCCGATCGGCTCCCTCAAACAGCGTTACCAAGAAGGTTTCGCCGGAAATCAGCGTTCTGCTCTTCAGCTTGCCGAATCTGCGCCGGAGCTCCTCCTGCGCATAGGGAGCAAAGCCATGGTTCGCCGTGCAGATGAACCGGGATGCTTCGTTGTTCATTTCTTCGGTTTGTAATAGTTTATCATCCAAAATGGATTACCCTCCAGAAACCACTTTAATCCAAGGCCGGCCGCCGTCCCATTCGATCCTTGCCGGAATATCGTAGGTTTGTTTTATCGTTTCATCGTTTAGAACCGTTTCTTTCGGACCTGCTGCCGCGATTTTGCCATCACGGATCAATGCCGTATGCGTAAACATCGGCATGATTTCCTCTACGTGATGCGTCACATAGACAACCATGATATCCAGATCACCTAGTCGTTCGACCTCCGCCAGCATTTTCTCGCGCTCATACAAGTCCAGGCCGGCACAAGGCTCGTCCATAATCAGCAGCTTGGGCTCGGTCATCAGACTGCGCGCCAGCATGACTTTTTTTCGTTCACCTTGCGACAAGGTCCCGAGCGGATGGTAAGACAGCTTACCCAAATTCATTTCTTCCAAAAGCTTCAGGGCCCGTGCTTTGACTTCCTCAGGAATTTCCTGATAAAAGCGCAGAAACGCATAGGCTCCGGTTGCGACAACCTCCCATACCGGATCGCTGAGGTTCAGCTTCTCAAGCAAATTCGGGCTGATATAGCCGATTTCCTTACGGACTTCACGCACATCGCATTCACCGTAAAGGTTGCCAAGTACCTCAATCCGGCCTTCGCTTGGAAAAAGATATCCCGTAAGCATCTCGAGAATCGTCGTTTTGCCCGAGCCGTTCCGTCCCAGAATGACCCAGTTTTCCCCCTTTTTCATTTCGAGAGATACATGATCCAAAATTTGATTTTCTTCTCTCCGCAATGAAACATCCCGCATCGATATCATCAGAGCACTCCCCTTATCTGAGCTAAAAGGTCGGCGACCGACCCCATGGAATATACGACCTCAGGCTTGCGGCTCCGCTGGGCATCGGTGATTAAGAGCGCCGGAACGCTGCGGATCTTGTACTGCTCCACGACTTTTGGCAGCATGTTCACATCCGCTTCAGCAATAATCCCTTCGGGCAGCATATGCTCCGTAACCTCCAGCATGCGCCGCGCAACCTTGCAAGTCCCGCAAAACGGAGTATGCATAAAGACCGCAAGCGGCTTGCCCTTGCTCCACAGCTCTTCAAGCAGCTGCTTTTCGTCAAGCTGCCTCATGCCTTCCCCTCCTCTGCAATGCGCAATAGCATCTCGGGAGGGATCGGTCCATTATGCAGCTTAACATGCCCGGGGACAGACTGGTACAAAAGCTCGTACATTTCCTTCTTTCCCCACATGCTGGACGTATGCAAAAAGATTTCCTTAGGAAACCGCTGCATCGAGATCATCCCAAGCACCACGGATTTACCTGTAGGTTCACCGGGGCCAAGATCGTAGTCAAGCGATAAAATGTCGACCTCGCACTCCCCAAGCATCAGGAGGCACTCCTCAGCATTTTTGGCCAGAGCGAATCCTTGCGGACAACGCCGGCAATCATCCAGAAATACATGTATCACAGCCGTTTCCCCTTTCTCCCGGCCTTCACGTTGTCAAAAGACAGGCTTTATCTCAACTTTGCCTGATCCAAAGCCCGGTTTATCGATTCGATTTCATCCCGGTGGGTTCCATCGCTTCCTGCCTCCGTCTCCAAAATCACAGGTTTGTGCTGAAATTCCGGATAGGAAAGCAGTTTGACTATGCCATCCATGCCAATATACCCTTCACCGGCGCGGGCATGCCGATCCTTGCCCGATCCTGACGGATACTTGGAATCGTTCAAATGGACGGCCGCAAGCTGTTTCCAATAGCCCAACTCGCGGCCGCGTTCCATAAAATGCTCCGTCTGACCGGGAATCCATGTATTCGAGGCAAAGGCATGGCAGGTGTCCAGGCAAAAAGCGATTTTTTGCGGCTCATCCGCCAAATTGCGGACGTTGGCCAGCTCCTCCAATGTGATTCCCATCGAACCGGGCTGTCCCGCCTGGTTTTCCAGAAGGATTTTGGCTTTGCCCTGCCAATCCGCCAGTGTTTCATTTAAACATTGTATTATATTTTTATAGCCTTGTAACGGGTCCGCGCTTTTTAAATGACCGAAATGTACGACAATTCCGATAGACCCGCAGGCTTCGGCGATCATCAGGTCATTTTTCAGGGAAGCCACGGTAGCCTCATAAAGGTCTCTTCCACGCGTAGCGCCCGCAGCGATGTTGACCGGATACGGTGTGTGGGCAATGCTCGGAAGCCCTTTTTCAAGGCAAAAACGCAAGCAATCCGCCGCAGCGGCAGTATCGAGCTCTTTCCATGCCAAGCTGCGCGGATTTTTAGGAAAATATTGAAAAGACACGGCTCCCATATCCCATGCCCGCCTGGCCGCTCTCCCGAAACCGCCGCGGGTACTGACATGACAGCCGATCCAAATGTTACTGCTCATGCTGGCAGGACGGGCAGAAAAACGCTTTGCGTCCTGTCAATTCCACTTTGTTTACCACCCCGCTGCAGCGTACGCAGCTTTCCCCTTCCCGGTCGTAAACGTTGCACATCTCATCATACCCGCCGGTCACCGCATCGCCTTCCATAAAAGGCGCTTCCATATAGCCGCCATGCTCCAGCGCCTCCGTAAGAACCTTGACAGCAGCATCATATAAACGGCCCACGGCTTCCGCGGAAAGCTCCTGTATTTTGGCGGAGGGCAGCAATCCTGCTTCAAACGCGATTTCATCCGCGTAACAGTTGCCGATGCCCGCAATCACATGCTGATTGACGAGCAGGCTTTTCAAAGCCCCGCGACGCCCTTTCAGCAGCTCAATAAAACGCTCCTTGCTCATGCGGCGGTCAATCAGCTCCGGCCCTAACGGCTTCAGCGCCTCCTCCACCTCTTTGGCGGTCAGCAGATGAAGATAACCGAGCCGAAGCCCTATGAAGAACAGGGTATGCTGTCCAAACGTAATTTCCACCTGGGTACTCCGGTCGGGCCGGTCCTCGTCGCTACCATAGTATAGCAATCCGCCAAGCATCAGATGAAGCAGGAGACGGCGGCCATTGTTCATGTGGAAAATCAGATGCTTTCCCCGTCTCTCCACAAAAATGGCACGCAGTCCCAAGAGCTCCTGTGTAAACTGGTCCGCAGGCACGTTCAGGGACTTCTCCCGGTTGACCACGACCTGGGTAATCGGTTGGTTTATGATGTACTCCGAAAGAAGTCTTCGGTAATTTTCCATTTCCGGCAGTTCCGGCATTGATTCATCGATCCTTTCGTATACAGCAATGATGGTCTGCATCTATTTGGGCGTTCTATGCTCGCGTAGTTAAAAGCTCCGTTAATTCGTACAATTCTTTGCAGATGATATCCGGTTCAAGCCCTGCTGCCTGTATATTCGCTTGCAGGTTTTCCTCCGTCGTCAACCCGGTCAGCACTAGAATGGTCTGGCAACCGGCTGCAGCTCCTGCGGCAATATCCGTACGCATGTTATCTCCGATCACAGTCGCTTCCGCTGGAGAGATTCCCAGCCGATCCGTGGCATACTTCATGAGGTGGCTCGCCGGTTTGCCGATGATGACGGGCTCGGCAGCTGCCGCAGCTTGAATCGAGGCACTTAAAGCACCAGCTCCCGGCACCAGTCCCCGATCCGATGGAAGCAGCAGATCCGGATTGGTCAGCACGTAGTTCGCCCCTTCGCGAATCCAGTGAACGGCCTGTGCCAAGGTTTCGTACGTAAACGAACGATCGATCCCCTGCACGACATATTGCGGCTTCTCTACCACGATGCGCAAGCCTGCCTGCAGCAGGGCTTGCCGGAGTCCTTCTTCTCCTAGCATAGCCACCGCGGCTCCTGGAGATTCTTCGCCGATATATTTCGCTGCCGCGAGCGAGGAGGTGCATACCTCCTCAGCTGACGCGGGTATTCCCATCTCGCTCAAGTGCTTGGCTACGCCTTCTGCTGTCCGGGAAGAATTGTTGGTAACGAACATATAAGGGATATGACGTTCTTTTAACGCTTGAATCAGCGTATCCGCCCCGGGTATGCGGTTGATTCCATGATACAAAGTTCCATCCAGGTCAATGAGCAGCCCCTTGGTTGCTTTATACTGTGTCATTTTTGCGCCTCTTTCTGCTTAGACAGATCCATAGGATCAGGCAATCATGAATTAGCAAGAGAATATCCATGCGATGCTATTTCCCGCTTTTAGCCAGGAAATTTCTCCTTCGAAGCGGATATTCCCCTTATTTCCTGCGATAATGCACATTCTATTTTAAGAAAAATGAAGAAACGCCGCAACTCATTCCAGCATTCTTTCGAAAAACGCGACGTATTTGACACTTTTTCTCCGCCGTTCGTCAAAGTACATAGGCTGGCAGCACTTTTTGAACGCAAAAAATTATGCCTGATGTCACTTCCTGCGCTTTCCCGGAAAATAATCCGTCCACTCTCGCTCCGCATTTTACCGGTCTGCTATATAGAATGAACTAAAGAAATGAAAGTTACAGGCCGCAATGGGCCGTTATATCAGGAAGTTCAATGAAAAACTTTAGTTCAATCTATACAGCTAAAAAAAGCTCCGGCCGGAGCTTTTCGTTTCCTTCTTCAGTTTTTAACGTGAACTTAGGTATGCCTTTGAACCGGGAATAAAACCAGTTCTTCCGCCAGCAAGGTATTCGGAAATACCGTCCGTGCTTCGTCAAGCAGCGGCTGCAAATGCTCCATGTCTTTATATCGGGAGCTGAAATGCGTCAGAATCAACGCTTTGGCCCCAGCCCGCAGCGCAGCTTCCGCCGCTTGAACCGAAGTGCAGTGATGATAATTATAAGCTGATTCCTTTAAATCATCCATGAATGTCGCTTCATGAACGAGCAAATCCGCATCGCGCGCCAGGGTCAGCACGTTGTCGCAAGGACGGGTATCCCCGAGGATCGTTACGACCCGGCCCTTTTTAGGCGATCCCAAAACATCTTCCGGCTTCAACATCCGGCCATCGCCCAGATCGATGCTTTCTCCGCGTTTAAGCTTGCCGTACACAGGACCCGGTTTAAGCCCATACTCGGACATCCGCTTCAGATCAAGGCTTCCGGCTTTATCTTTTTCAGTAATACGATAGCCATAACTATCCACCCGGTGGTCTAGCAGCAGCGATTCGACTGTAAATTCCTGATCCTCGTATACAGTTCCCCCCGTGTGTTCGACCACCTCAAGCTCGTATTCGATTCGGGACTGGCTGAGCGTCAGGCTGACATCTATAAACTGCTTTAGTCCCGGTGGACCGTACATGGTCAGCTTCGTCGTACCGCCTTGATAAGCTCGACTGGACAGTAATCCCGGCAGGCCGAAAATATGATCGCCGTGCAAATGGGTGACAAAGATTTTTTCCAGCTTGCTGAGCTTTAACGAAGATCGCAAAATCTGGTGCTGCGTTGCCTCTCCGCAGTCAAACAGCCAAAACGTGCGCCGTTCTTCGAACATGCGCAGCGCCATGGACGTTACGTTGCGCTGCAGCGAGGGCACTCCAGCATTGGTCCCCAAAAATTCAAGTTCCATCACAAGCAACCTTCTTTCTATGTATGTCAAAAAGCGAAAAAGAGCTGCTGCTTCATAAAATGAACTCAAGCTGTGTTCTTCTTCGCCATGAATTTTGGGTGTCATCAGGGAAGAAGCTACTTTTCTTTCGTTCAATTTACATTTAACAGCAAGCAGCATCCTTTTATACGCTATTCAGGATTTGTCGGCAAAAAAACCTCCAGAAGCGGAGGATTTTTTGCTCGTATCACCTCTATGAAGAGTATATCATTTAGCCTTGTCCACATTAAAGTAACGGGCTTCCGGATGGGCAAACACCATAGCCGATACCGATGCTTCCGGCTCCATCATGAAGCCTTCCGTAAGCTGAACGCCGATATCTTCCGGTTTCATCAGATTAAATAACGGCTCCTGATCTTCCAGATCCGGACAAGCCGGATACCCGAAGGAAACTCGAATCCCTTGATAGCGGGCCCCATGGCGCTGCTTCATGGTCATATCGGCAGGATCCGGGAAGCCCCAGCTGTCCCGCATGATGTGATGGACCCGCTCCGCAAGCGCTTCGGCTGTCTCGAGCGCCACCGATTGAAGGACATGGGAGCGAAGGTAATCGCCTTTATCCTTCCATTCGGAAGCCAGCTTGGAAATCCCCTGCCCGGCTGTCACCACCAAGAAACCTACGTAATCCATCTGTCCGCTGTCCTTGGATTTCAGGAAATCCGCCAAGCACAGGAAAGGCGGCACGTTTTGCCTTGGAAAGCTGAACGTATGAAGCACCTTCGTCGTATCCTCGGGATCGTATATGACAATATCATTTCCCCGGGATTGGGCCGGGAAGAAACGATACATCGCATGAGCCTGAATAATGCCTTCCTTCGATGCTTGATCAAGAATGCTGTCCACCGTTGCTTTCAGTTCGACCGCCTTCTCGTTGCCATCGGCCAGCAGCTGTTCCACCTGTCCCCTCAGCCCCAAATGATGACCAAGGAGCATCTGCATATTCATATACGGAACGATATGCTTGATCGGGTAGTTCCGGATAATATGACGCTCCATATCCGGCGGATTAAACACCGGCACATCCGTCGATACGCTGGACTTGGCCGCTCTGGTCGGTTCCGGCATGGCCTTCGGCTTTTCGACTTCAGCAGCCAGCGCTTCGAGCTCAGCCTGCATTTCAACCTGCATCAGCTCACGCTGGATGGGATCCATCAGCTTATTGGCCAGATCCAAACCGTCCATGGCATCCTTGGCGTACACGACCATGCCTTCGTATTCAGGACGGATCCGGGTTTTCGTAAATTTACGGGTCAGCGCAGCTCCGCCCACCATGATCGGAACGTCGACTCCTGCATTTTTCAAATCCTGCGCGGTAAGAACCATCTGCTGTGCAGACTTGACCAGAAGGCCGGATAAGCCGATCATATCCGCTTTCTCTCTGCGGTAGGCTTCAATGATGGTTTCCGGTGCTACTTTTATACCCAGATTGACGATCTGGTAACCGTTATTCGAAAGGATAATTTCTACCAGATTTTTCCCGATGTCATGCACGTCGCCTTTCACGGTGGCCAGAAGCATTTTGCCTTTCACGGAGGATTCATTCTTTTCCATGAACTGCTCCAAATAGGACACGGAGGCTTTCATTACTTCGGCGCTCTGCAGTACTTCGGCCACGATCAGCTCGTTGTTGTTGAACAGACGCCCAACCTCGGACATGCCTTCCATCAACGGACCGTTAATGATTTCGAGCGCTCCGTATTTTTGCAGGGCTGCTTCCAAATCAGGGATAAGCCCTTCCTTGGAGCCCTCGACGACGTATGAAGCCAGCCGCTCCTCCAGCGACAGATTGGACAACTTTTCCTTCTTCTCGACTTTCTTGTTACGGAATGCCGCAACAAAGGAGGCCAGTGTTTCATCATTTGTATCGTAGATCAAGGCTTCCGCAAGCTTGCGTTCTTCCTCCGGAATCGAAGCATATCGTTCCAGCTTCTCCGTGTTCACGATCGCATAATCCAGTCCCGCTTTCGTGCATTCGTATAAAAAGACCGAGTTCAGAACCTCACGCCCGGCTTCCGGAAGACCAAAGGACACGTTGCTGACCCCAAGAATCGTCTGGCATTCCGGCAAAGCTTCCTTAATAAGGCGGATCCCTTCAATCGTCTCCTTCGCGGAGCCGAGATACTGCTCATCGCCTGTACCTACCGGAAAGACCAGCGTATCGAAAATCAAATCTTCCGCTTTCAAATGGTATTTGTTCACCAGCAGATCGTAGGATCGTTTGGCTACCTTTAATTTGTCATCCCGATGAATCGCCTGTCCCGTCTCATCGATCGTTCCGACGACGACCGCCGCGCCGTATTTATGAATGAGCGGCGTCACCCGCTCGAATTTTTCTTCACCATCTTCAAGATTAATGGAGTTAATAATCGCTTTGCCCTGGGAATAACTGAGCGCAAGATCGATCACTTCCGCGTCCGTGGTGTCGATCATCAGCGGCACTTTGACCTTCTTCACGACGAGCTCGAGAAACTGCTTCATGTCCTCCGCTTCATCGCGATCAGGGTCCTGAACGCACACATCGATCACATGAGCTCCGTTTTTCACTTGTGCGCGGGCAATTTCCGAGGCTTCCTCGTATTTGCCTTCCACAATGAGACGCTTGAATTTGCGCGAGCCGAGCACATTCGTACGTTCCCCTACCATATACGGCCGGTTGTCGGATTCAATATAGACCGGATCTATCCCCGAAATGGCCGGCGAATGGGTTCCTTCCATTGGACGCGGATCATACTGGCTCATCACATCGGACAAAGCCCGAATATGATCCGGGGTCGTGCCGCAGCAGCCGCCCGCGATGTTCAACCAGCCCTGCTTTGCGAAATCCTCCATTTTACGGGCAAGCGAATCCGGTGATTCGTGATAATGCCCGTTTTCGTCCGGCAGACCCGCATTTGGATAACAGCTGACTGCCGTCTTGGCCATAGCCGACAAAGAGCGGATATGATCGCGCATGAATTCCGGTCCTGTCGCGCAGTTCAATCCCACCGAAACCGGGTTCAAATGCTCCAATGAAATATAGAAGGCCTCGATGTTTTGCCCTGCAAGCGTCGTTCCCATCGGTTCAATCGTACCGGAAATCATCACCGGCAGCGTGATGCCGCTGTGATCGAATGCCCGCCGAATCCCGATGCTCCCCGCTTTGACGTTGAGCGTATCCTGACTCGTCTCAAGGAGCAGTGCGTCAACGCGCCCCTCAATTAAAGCGTAGGCCTGTTCTTCATAGCTGTGAATCAGTTCCTCGAACGTAACTCCGCCAGTGACCGAGAGCGTCTTGGTCGTCGGGCCCATGGCCCCGATAACATACCTCGGCTTGTCCGGCGTGCTGAATTTGTCGGCTGCCCGGCGGGCGATCTCCGCTGCCTTCAGGTTTATCTCTCTCGCTTTTTCGGGTATATCATATTCCGCAAGCACAACGGAAGTTGCGCCAAACGTATTCGTTTCAATTAAATCTGCTCCCGCTTCCAGATATTTTTCATGAATTTCTTCAATTACATCCGGACGCGTCAGCACCAGCATTTCATTACAGCCTTCGAGCTCGTCCCCCCCAAAATCCTCTGGACCAAGCTGGACCTGCTGGATCATGGTGCCCATTGCGCCATCGAGTATCAATATTCGTTGTTTCATTATTTCCTGCAAGCCAGGTCTGTTCATGTTATTTCCTCCCTGCAAAACGTTAGCTCTTAGTTTAACAGAATCCTATCTATTAGAAAAGTGCCAGAAAACGCTCTACCCCTACACCTAAAAAGGAATACGACATCGACAAAGGTGAAGGGGTTCGTTATAATATAAATTAATCCAAGTGGAAAAGAGGGGTAACCAATGGCTGAAATCGTTATTCGTAACACGAACGAAAGAATCTCTGGAGACGAAAACGTTCGTGATTTTTTAAACAAACAAAATGTATTATATGAAAAATGGGACGCTTCCAAGCTTCCTGCCGAGCTGCAGGATAACTTTCAATTGACGGATGATCAAAAAAATCAGATCCTCAGCGTCTACGACGAAGAGATTCGCGATTTGGCCGCGCGCCGCGGTTATCAAATTTGGGACGTCATCACGCTGTCCGATGCAACCCCGAATCTGGATGAACTTTTGAATAAATTCGAGGAAGTTCACACGCATACGGAAGATGAAATCCGGGCGATCGTTTCAGGTAAGGGCATCTTCGTTATTAAAGGCAGCGACGACTTGGGTTATTTTGATGTTGAACTTGAAGCCGGTGACGTTATTTCCGTACCTGAGAACACGAACCATTTCTTCACACTCATGGACAACCGTAAAATCATTGCCGTGCGTCTCTTTATCGAAAAGAACGGCTGGGTTGCCTATCCGGTGGAAGATCCTAGCTTTCAAAAGGCCTAATTCATTCATGAGCTGAATGTTTAATAGCATGTAATTTATTAAAAAGAACCTGCCCTTTTCATGACAAAGGCAGGTTCTCTTTTATGTCGCTCCAGCTTCATGCCGGGTGTTATTTGCTGACCGTCAGCTTTTTCGTAGGCATCGTGTGCTGTGGTCCATAGGTTACATGGGAAGTAATGCTGTAGGTTCCGTCGTTCGCGAATGTTTTTTCAAGCACGTATTTTCCATCGCCTTTATTTTCGGCAGCGACCTTTTCATGAGCACTGCTGTCTCCCTCTTTGGCGATTTCAATCATGACTTCATCCGCTTTGTCCACTTTCTTATCCTTCTGGGTCACGTTGACCTCAATGGATACCTGCTGCCCTACTTTCACTTGTTCCGGCGTCCAGCTTAAATCCACGGATAACGGATCCATCATCCCCTCATCCATGTTCATCCCGTCATGGCCGGTATTGCTGCCGCAGCCCGCCAAAGCGAAGACGACTAGCAGCATAACGCCCATCAGCCACCATCTGTTTTTCATATGCTGTCACTCCCTAAGATATCATTGATTATGTATGCTTACGATACCGCAAGCTTTATCTATTATACATGTTTTGTACTCTTTCAAAACACAGGCAAGTTCACAATTTGGTGACAAATGTCACATGATAGTCACACCAGGGTCGCCACAAGACGCCAAAAAGTCTGATTCAGCGCAACAAGGGTACCTGGCTGTATCAGACTTGTCTTGCTTCAAAACTATGAAACCATTCTACAGCCCTTCAAGGATTCCGTGAAGTTCAGAAAGATGCTTGATCTCATAATCCGGTTGGATTTCCGGGTTGTGCGGTCTGTTGTTACGGTTGATCCAAACCGTCTTGATGCCGGCGCTCAAACCGCCCTTGATGTCCGTGGTCAGCTTGTCGCCTACCATGACAGCATCCTGAGGAGAGATGTTCAAACGGGATAGGGCATGCTCGAAAATACTTGTATCCGGTTTTCCTTTGCCGAAGCTGCCGGAGATGATAATTTCGTTAAAATAAGGGATGAGCTCAGGCACACCGTCGAGTTTTTCCTGCTGTAATCCGGGACAGCCATTCGTAAGCAGCAGCAGCTTGTAGTTCCCTTTCAACTCGTCAAGCACCTGAAAGGTCTCTTCATACACATGCGGACGAGAACGTCTTTCTGCTCCGAACTGGTCAGCCAGCTGCTGCGCCAACTGCTCGTCATCTACGCCAAGCGCCTGCAGACCACGGTTCCACGATTCCTTCTGGTAGCTCGGAATCAGCTCGGCCATCCGGCGGAATTCAGGCTGCTGGCCGACTGTAAATTGTCCCCACAGCGCTTCAAAAGGATTGATTCCGATCATTTTGGTAAATGCGTACGTGTCATATGTTTCGTACAACGCTCTTGCCTCACGACGAACCGCGGTTTCAAGCGCGGCAGCATCGACGCCTTTTTGTGCGGCAGCCGTATCGCAAGTGGCGCGGAAAGATTCCTCCACGCTCCGTTCATCCCACAACAGCGTATCATCCAAATCGAAAAACACAGCGGTAGCTCCCATTTTCATCCATCCCTCTCCCGAATGCATTATCTTTTATTTTTCAAATGGAATGTCAAACGTCGTGGCGAAACGCTCGAGCCGTTCACCCATGGCTACCGTATCATAACGGTTGATCAGCCGGGTGAATACCCAGTTGCCGCCTTTGCTGACTTTTCCTTTTTTATTTTTCGATCCTTTAAGCTCAATGACAACCGAACCCGATCCGACTTTGATCATTGCGATCTGATCCGCAGTCAGGCGCCGGTCGCGATTAAATTTGATCGTCGAAATTGAGTTTTTGTCGACCTTAAGAAATGGACGGCGCAAAAAGATGACGACGGCGAGCAACACATACAGTCCAACCACAATCCAGGTTAAGGATGTACTCATCACTGCCTGATCGCTTGCAACGCCAAGCAAAATGTATATGGCCGCTAATGCCACCAGCGTGATCGGAAGGACGAAATTACGGCCTCTGAAAATATCTGCTGACGACGAGCCATTCGACGCATACAGCGACGGTTTCCCCTGCTTTTTACGCTGTTTGTTCACTTGAGCTGTGTTTTTTTGGACCATTCTTTCCCAGGAACGGGACATCGGACTTCCCCCTTAAGCATCCTAATATCATGTATTTTACTTGCCCTTACCGTCCTGCTGGTCTTCTACCCACTCAATCGTCTCCAATTGGGCTTTGAAGTTGCGGCGGACATTTTGAAGATATTGTTCCCGCAGTTTGGCACGTTCCTCTGTTTCTTCCTTGCTCAGCCCCGATTCTTTCAGTTTGCGGGCGAGCTCGTTAATCCGCTGGACTAAGCTGTCGATATCCATACACTACTCCTCCATTACATCAATTCATACCTAACTTTGCCATGAGAAAAAGAGCTTGTCAAGGTATGCACCTTTCCAAGCTCTCAAGCGTGAAAACTATTCATATAAACTATTCATATATAGGAAGAGACAGCACATCTCCGGCTTCAATTTCACTCGTCTTCAAATGATTGGTCTTCTTAATGACCCGAATATAATCCCTTGTATCCATATCCTTCGGTTTATAATCCACGGCAATCTCCCAAAGCGTGTCCCCTCTGGAAATCACCACTTGTTCCATGGGGATTTCATCATGAGCAGATCCGGCAAATACGCGGATCATGCCGGTGCAGCCGGCGATAATGATGACTGCTGCGAGCACAAGCTTCAACAATAAGCGGCGGGAAAACAGCCCAGACATGGTTTGAATCTTTCCTTCAGTGCTCCAATTGCTTCCCGCATGAATAACTTCATTATTATAAATACTCTTGTATGTAGTATGTTTCAACATAATATAATCTCCTCCAAACGTTTGTTCTTGTCTGAAAATAATATAACACGAACACATGTTTTGTTCAATAGTTTTTTCGAACGATTGTTCCCCTTTTTTTTCAAAAGAAGACGAACTGGCTCATGCGACTAGAACAAATGGAGTTATTATTATTTTATTGGAAATCAATGGGTAAACCTGGTAAGGAAGACGCCTCGCATCCAATCCTGAAACAAGCAGACGAATCATATGGTTAACGGTTGATTTTTTTAGAACTTGTGTTTGTACGAACGGAAGTTCTATGTTATAATTTTACCAAACGTTACTAATGGGGTTGATGGGGAATGTCGAAGATATCTAGCCGGCAGCAAGCGATATTGGAATTTATCAGAAACGAAGTGCGGGCCAAGGGTTATCCCCCTTCCGTCCGCGAGATCGGTGAAGCCGTAGGCTTGGCTTCCAGCTCAACTGTCCACGGTCATCTGGATCGGCTTGAGAAGAAGGGATTAATCCGCAGAGACCCTACGAAACCTCGGGCCATTGAGATTTTGGGTCAGGAAGAATCCGAGAGCAGCAACCTGTTTACACATACAATTGCAAGAGTACCTGTAGTAGGTAAGGTAACAGCCGGTGTGCCGATTACCGCTACAGAGAATATCGAGGATTACTTCCCTCTCCCGCAGCATTTTGTCGGTGACGAGAAGGTGTTTATGCTTTCCGTCATGGGGGACAGTATGATCGAAGCAGGCATTCACAACGGGGACTATGTCATTGTTCGTCAGCAGCAGACTGCGGATAACGGAGATATCGTCGTTGCGATGACAGATGAAGATGAAGCGACAGTGAAAACTTTTTATAAAGAAAAGGATCATATTCGTCTGCAGCCCGAGAATCCGTCCTATTCACCTCTCCGGTTGAATCATGTGACGATTCTGGGTAAGGTTGTCGGCTTGTTCCGGGATATTCATTAATTTTGCCGTACAATTGTACAAGCCCTTGTTCTTTCGTTAAGAGAGAACAAGGGCTTTATATTTTGGCTTCAATCCAACTGCCCTTGCTGCCACAACGTGGCTACCTGTCCTAACAGGCTCTTCGTCTGATGTACGCCAGGATCAGCATTCATCATCCACACCCCTCCTCTTCGCGTCTCGGGGTATGCGATCATCATACATTGAAATCCACTACCCCAGCCCAAGGATGATATTTCCAGGCCCTCGCTGGATGGTTCCAGAAAAACGCCCAGCCCCGTCCACTTAAAGCAGCCTTGAGGTTTTATCATCTCTCCAGCAGTTTCGGCGGATATTCCCAGCTTGCCCTCTCCCTGAAGCGAAGCCAAAAGCTCCAACATTAACAACGCAAGATCCGTTGGAGTTGTCCATAACCCGGCTGCAGCCGGATAAGGATATATGGGGTATGGTTTAAGCAACCTTTCCCCATGCTTGTTATGTCCGCTCGCCGAGCCGGCCCGGATCTCGGCATCCGCCAGCACGATCCGGCTGTTGTTCATATGTAAGGGTTCGAAGATTCTATCCTGAAGTAGCTGACCAAAGTTCACACCCGTCACATCCTCGATCAGCAGCTGGAGTACGCCAAATCCGGTATCCGAGTATATAAATCGGCTGCCAGGCTCCGCGGTCAATGCAGCAGGCTCCGGGGAATAGGGGGTGGTGCCCTCCAGCAGCTGAGGCATTGCCGGAATGCCTTGTTCGCGAATATATTCACCGTGCCCCCCTTTAGGATCGACAAAGCCGGCCTGATGGCTGAGAAGCCTGCGCAGCGTAACCGCACGGAAATCATACGAAGGATGCTCGGGGATGGTCCAAGAGGTCAGATATGGTCTGATATCCTCATCCAAACCCAGAACCTTTTCCTCAACCAATAGCAGTGCCAATATGCTGGCCGCAAACTTGCTGATCGAGCATGCGTTGAACATCGTATCCGCCTGGACTGCCTGTCCGCGTCCCGCCTCCATTTCGCCATGACACTCGCTACGTTTGAGCATCCCGTCTTCAATAAAAGCGATGCTAAGTCCAGGTACATGCCTGAGCCGCATCATTTCAGCCATATTCCATTTATCCGTAATCAAAACTCAACCCCCCGTTCCATCTTCGCTCGTCAGGAGCTGTTAACTCAATTATAGAACATTTGTTCCTATTTTACAATATGCGCATCACCTATGAAAGTAAACAGCCTCACTCTGATGCTTCCTTCAGGTCTGACATGGCCTTAACCAACGATTCCGTCTTGCAGTGAACACAAAAAGCCCTGCCTAACAACGAGGCAGAGCTCACGAAATAAATTTTCGAATGTCTTGATTCCGAACAAAGCGGCTGCTTAATCTTACGGACACGCGCTGCTCATATTGGACTTGGATGCCAAATGTTGACGGTATTCAGTCGGCGTAACATGCATCCGCTTGCGGAACACCTGCGTGAAGTGCTTCACGTCCTGATAACCGATTTTCTCGGCGATGTCGACCAGCTTCAATTGCGTATGCTCCAGCAGATAGATCGCCTTCTCGATACGCAATCCGGTGACATATTCCTTAAAACCGCTTCCCGTCTTTTGCTTAAACACCTGGCTGAAATACGCCGGATTCAGGAAAACGACGGAAGCCACCTTTTCAAGCGTGACATCGGTATTATAGTTAGCCCGGATGTACTGTACCGCAACTTCCATCGCACGGTTTCCGCCCGGCGCGTAATAATCGAATTCAAACGATTCCGTATCGCGGCCCATTTTTTGAATGACGCCCGGTATGCTGTTGAAATCATGGATGACATCCGAGAATTGAATCTGAAAAGGAACCTTGACGTATTTTTTCAGATGGCTTTTCAGTTCCTCCACCAAGCTGCGCATGTGTTCCTTCGAATCCACCGTCATCAGACCGAGCAGACTTTTTCCGTCCAGGCTGGTGACGAACCCTTCACCGTACCTTTCAATCAGCTCGTTCAGCACGTTTTCTACGATATAATGCTCCAGATGTACAGCGTGATCGCTTTCCATTTTGATCAAGGCGAGCTGAAAATGGGGGTGGCGCTCCACGAACGGAGCAATATCCATATTCCCGATATCCAGTCCCATCGCAAAACGCTGAAAGACGGCTTCCCGCAAAAATTTCAGGTTGCTGCGCAGCATCTTGGTTTCCTGCTCCTGTTCGGCATCCCGCCCCACTTCCTCGCCAAGCTGCGTCATCATCGAGACGAGAAGCTCCTTGCCGATCGGCTTCAGCAGATAATCCTTGGCCCCCAGCCTGACCGCTTCTTTGGCATAAGCAAATTCCGAATAGGCGGAGATAATAACCCATTTGACATGCGGATAACTTCCGCGCGACAGCTGCATAAATTCCAGTCCGGTCATCCCCGGCATCAAAATGTCCGTCAGCACCACGTCTATCGGATCACTTCTCAGGATCTTGACGGCTTCGTCCGGACTTTCCGCTAAATATACGCCGTGCTCAGGAAAAGCCCTGCGGATCGTCCGTTTGATTCCTTCACGGATCACACTCTCGTCGTCCACGATCAAAATGTTCATTGAAAGTCCTCCCCTCTCGGCGGAATCGGAATCGTGATCCTCACCACCGTGCCCACATGAAGTTCGCTTTCGATATACAAACCGTAAGTCTCGCCGAACATCATGACCAGCCGGTCATGCACATTCCGGAGCCCGATGCCCCTTCTTGAACCGTTCCCTTCACCGTTGGTCGTTTCTACTTGTTTATGTGAGAGCATATCCCTGACTCTGTCCAGAGTTTCTTCATCCATACCTGCACCATTATCTTCGATCCGAATCATCAGTTTGTTCCCCTGCGCTTCCGTACTCACCCTCAAGTATCCTAACCCGCCCTTGGGCTCCAATCCGTACTTCACCGCATTTTCTATAATCGGCTGAATCGTCATTTTGGGCAGCCGCACGTCGATCCATGCTTCTTCGGCCGTGATATCGGTTCGGACCCTTCCGCCCAGCCTCGTTTCGATAATCGTCAAGTAATGCCGGATCTGCTCCAGCTCGCGTCCGAGCGTGGTCTGCGATGCCTCCTCCCAGTTGCTGCTGTATCTGAACATTTGCGACAAAGACAGCACGACCCGGCTCAGCCGTTCATTCTCCTGCTCATCCAGCATCCAGTAAATCATATCCAGCGTATTATACAGAAAATGAGGATTTACCTGGGCTTGCAGCGCCTGCAGCTGCGCGTTCTTTTCGCTGACCGTCGAGATTTTGATCGTCTCGATCAGTTCATCCATCCGGTGTACCATCCGGTTAAAGGAGGACACCAAACTGTTTATTTCATCAAAAGAGTTCACGTTTACCGAACCGCTGAAATTACCCATTTCTACCTTTTTCATCTCCCGGATCAGCAGCTTCAGCGGCGACGCAATATTCCGTGAAACGATGGAAGCCAGCACCGTAGACAAAATGATCAGTACCAGCACCACGATCAGCAGAAATTTCGTCGTCTGATATACCTCTGCCCGGATATCTTTTTTCGGGGTTAAGCCGTAGATCGTCCACCCGGCTATGGAAGTGTTTGCGCCTATGATCAACTGGTCGGAGGTATTGTCCACCACAATATTATCATCGGGCGATGGTGCCGGCAGCTTATCCAGCTCGGGGCGCTTTGCCCCCTTCTTTTCGGATGAAGCAATGATTTTGTGGTCTTCCCCTAGAATGTACACGCGCGTTCCCGGGCTGATGCTCACATTAGAGAGTGCTTCCATGATGGGGGAAGGATTCGTCTCAATCACGAGAATGCCGATCTCCTTATGGTTGGTCAGATCATACAATTTCCGGCCAAAGACGAACACCTTCTCCTGCTGCTGCATCGTGTTGATCGGCGACCCGGGATACAAGCCTAGCCATACCATATTGCCCGAGGATTCACCGAGTTTTTTGTACCATTCGGTTTGGGCATAATTGTTGTCGATGACGCCGGCAAACTGCCTTTCGTAGCTGTACACCTTGCCATCCTTCGATAAAATATGAATGCCCACCACTTCGCTTCGCGAATAGTAGGCTGCTCCGATAATATTGGTGATCGTACGCTCATTTATGACGCCGACCGCCGGATTCGAAGCGGTTTCCTGCAGCAGGCGCGTCAGCTCATAGTTGCTGTTCAGCGACTTGGACAAGCTGTTATATCCCTGCAGCATCAGATTGAATAGGCCGGCCGTCTGGGAAATGTTCTTCTCGGCGATATCGCTTACCTTCGAATGTATAATGGCAAGAGTACGATTGTAATACAGCACGCTGACAAGAATCAGAATTCCTGTCATGCACCCCATAAAAAGCAGGAACAAGCGGTTTCGTATGGATCGGAAGCGTCTCACAAAAGATGCGTTCTCCTTTCAAAAATCGACATTTCGTGTCAATTTTAGCATACTATCCGCTTGTTCCGTACTAGAAAATTTCTATATCAGCCCTTGACGGCGCCAGCTACCATCCCCTGCGTGATTTTATCCGCGAGCAGGAAGTACACGATGATGACCGGGAGCGCGCCAAGCACCAGAAAGGCTCCAATCGCGCCATAGTTGACCGAATACTGGCTGACGAAGCTGTTCACGCCGAATGGAAGCGTTTTGAGCTTTTCAGATGATATGAAGGTTGCTGCCAAAATGTACTCGTTCCAGATGTTAATGAACGTCAGAATGCATACCGTCATTACAGGCGGAACCGACACCGGCAAAATGATGCTTCGGAAAATTCTTCCGATGTTTGCACCGTCCATGACAGCCGACTCTTCGATCTCATGCGGAATGGTCTTCATAAACCCGCTCAAGATGAACACCGCGATCGGCATGGAAAAAGCGACATAGGGCAAAATTAGCGACAGATGCGTATTCAGGACGTGAATGTTTTTGAAAATAATCATCAGCGGCAGCAGTGTCGCCTGCATCGGAATCATCATCCCGACGAGGAACAGCAGCATCACGACTTGCCCGTAACGCCAGCGGAAGCGGCTGATGGCATAAGCGCACAGTGAGCTTAGCAGAATAACGGTCAGCATCGTTACCGATGTCACGAACAGGCTGTTCAGCAGGTAGCGAAAATAGTTCCCCTCCAGCGCGGCGCTGTAATTGCTCCACTGCGGCGCATGCGGGAGTGCGAAAAAGCTGCCAGACAGAATCTCTTCATTGGTCTTCAGTGAATATAAAATCAGCCACAGCAGCGGATACACCTGTGTCACCACCAGGATGGACAGGAACACGATCACGATCGTTTTTGCAATGGAATATCGTCCCCGCCCGGCAGCCGTCGCCGGCTTGTTCAATGAAACTGCAGTGCTAGTACTCATGGCGATGCCCCTCCTTTACGAGAACCGTTTTTCCAATTTGTTGAAGATCAGGTTGATCAAGAATGTCGCAACCAGACACAGAATGACCAGGAACGCGGCGATCGAGCTGCCGTATCCGTATTTCATGGACAAGAACGACATGTTGTACATATGGGTCGAGATGACATCCGTTGCATGCGCGGGACCGCCGCCCGTCATGACCATGACCATATCGAAGGCCTGCAGCGAGCCGATGAATGCAAGCACGATCGATATTTTAAAAATCGGGATGATATTCGGGAATGTGATGTAACGGTCGGCGGCGAAGCCGTCAGCGCCATCGATTTTGGCAGCCTCGTAAATTTCCTCCGGCACGTTCAATATCCCCGTATACTGAATCAACGTGTGATATCCGAGATACTGCCACAAGGCTACAAAATACAGTGAGTACATGGCGACGGAAGGTTCGGTAAGCCAGGCATGCGCCCAGGATCCAAGACCGATTGCTTCCAGCACCTGATTCAGCATGCCCCCCATCGAAGCAGGGTTATAGATTGTTTTCCACAGCTGTCCGACCACGACGACCGACAAAATGACCGGCAAAAAATAGCTCGATACGAGAAAATTCGGTCTGCGGATATACCGTTTCAGCAGGATGGCCACCAGCAGCGCGATAGGGATTTCCGCCATGGAAAAGACGGAAAACATCAGCGTTCTGCGCACGGAAGGCCAAAAAACCGGATCATGAAAAAATAGATTCCTGAAGTTGTCCAAGCCGATGAATTTGGATTCTCCGATCCCGTTCCAATCCAGCAGCCCGCTGTACATGGACACCATAATCGGCACAAACACGATCCCTACATAAATGATCAAGCAAGGCAGTACAAACGCGGCGATCGTCAGTCGGGAGACCTTCAGCACGTTCATAATTTACCCCCTCCTCTTCTGACTGGTTCTTTAAGGAGCAGAAGGGAACGGCATGCAGCCTTCGGCACGCGTTCCCTTCTCCACGGTCATGCTTATTTGTTGTTTGCTTCGAATGCAGCCTGATGCTCTTTGGCAACATCAGCCGCGTCCTTCTTCTGGGCAAACAGGTTCTGGATGCTGGTCAAGTGAACTTGAGCCGTGCCCGGATTCATCGTATTATCGAATGCCAGGTCTCCACCCTTCACTTCTTTGAAGAGATTCAGCACTTCCATGGCCATATCGGAGTATCCGGCTGCTTTAAAGTCGCCGTCCACTTTTTGACCGATACCTACCGCGCCTTTCGCATCGAACGCTTCTTTAGGGAAGTTGGTCATGAACCAGTTCAAAAACGCTTTTGTTTCTTCCAGATGCTTGCTGTCTGCGGAGATTGCGAACGCGCTGCCTGGTGCCAGCATGAATTCGTCCGGATTGCCTTTACCGTTAATGGTCGGGAATTTGAATACGCCAACCTTACCGTTTACGGAAGAGGTTTCGATGCCGCCGGTTGCCCAGGTGCCCATGAAGTACATGGCCGCCTTGCCTGTCTTGAACAGGTTCTCACCTGCGTTGTAGTCGAAGGAGGTTGCGCCTTCCTGGAAGGCTCCGGCCTGTACCAGGTTTTCGAACGCGTCTACCGCTTCTTTGAAGGCAGGATCATCAAACGTTTTCTTTTTCTCGAGAACGTCCTTCAGGAATCCTGGTCCATTGTTCGTGCGAAGCAGCATGTTCATGAACAGGAACGAACCCGTCCAGCTATCCTTCTCACCGATTGCCATCGGCTGGATGCCTTTGGACTTCAGCGTCTTCACCACGTCGAGCATTTCTTCGAACGTCGTTGGCACTTTCACGCCGGCTTGGTCGAACAGCTCTTTGTTGTAGTACACAACGGCGATGTTATTGCCGTCAGGGAGAGCATATGTGTTGCCGTCAAAGCTGTACCAGTCGAGCAGACCATCCTGGAAGGTGTCTTTAAGTCCGTTCTGGTCCAGCATATCGTTCAGCGGTGCCAGCAGCTTCGCATCGACGAAAGGCTGCATCTGTGCTGCAGGGTTCACGACCGTAATGTCCGGCACTTCCTTGGAAGCCGCTTGGGTTTTGAGCTTCAGCTTCTGCTGGTCGGTGTTCAGGGAATCCAGCTCGATTTTCACGTTCGGATGATCCGTTTCGTACTGCTTCACCAGCTTATTCATCAGCTTGTTCTTCGGATCGGTCGGATCCGGGTAGATGTTTTGGAAGGTAATCGTAATGTTCTTTTCCTTCGGTGTTTCCGTCGTATTGCTGGATGTGCCCGAAGCATTGGAGGAGGTGCTTCCTTCATCAGACTTGCTGCCGCCTCCGCATGCGGTCAAGCTAAGTGCCAGCGTGCCCGCCATAACAAGGCTTAACAATTTCGACATCTTCGCCATCGTTTAATCCCCTTTTTGTTTGGTATGAACCCATTATGCAGGGAAATGACGATTATAGGGAGGTGTGAAATTCAGGTTTTAGGTTTGTTTTCTATAGATTCCATCCCATGTCAGTCAACATTCGTCATAAATCAGCAATCAACTGGCTGTTATAGGAATCATTATCAAAAATCGCTTTTAATTAAAAAAGTTAACCTTTCTGGGCTTCGAGCTGCCTCTTGTCATGATCTTGGTCTTTCTTCGAATGCTTCCTTTAGTTATGACAACACTGTAATTTTCATTCTGTTTATTTGCCGACCCATGCGTTTAATATATATCTGAACTTCCAGAATGACGAATGTAAGGAGAATTACGGTATGGAAAATCATCATATTCAGCAAGCATTAGAAAGTCAGTCGGATACGATTGTGCATTTAGTCAGCGGAGAATTTTACCGCGGGATCTGTCAAAAGAACGACTCCAGCACCTTCAAGATCCTGACCGATGCCAATGAAACGATTACGATCCCTTACTGGACCGTAAAGCGAACGGTTTCGCAAAAATAACAGACCTGGATTCCCCTGATGGAGCCGGGTCTTTTTTTTATTCCCGGACCGCCCTATCATATATGAGGAGCCTAAGTCCTAGGCCATTCCAAAGTCTCGATTAAATTGCTGTAAGCATATACAATGAAGACGCGTGATTAACTAGACACAAGGAGACAAAGAAATGCGGACTTTCCTGAAGCTGAACCTCATCAGCATGCTTTATGCGATTACGTTTTTCATCCTGACGGAGCTCCTAGTGAATGTTTATCGGCTTGAAAGATTATCAGGTTACGAGCACATGAATACATTGATCGACGGCGTGATGTTAATCATTATGATATTGGCGCCAGTCGCTTTTTACTATCTTACCCAGCGTCTCTTGAGACAGCGCAAATCAAAGTACGCCGCTGCATTTTTATGGATCCCTTATTATGTACTGGCTATTGGCGCCTTTGCCTTGATGCTTCCGCTCACGGACCCGCAAGAGCAGCCTCTTCCCGCAGCGGGCTTGATCATTATCGCCCTAGGGCTGCTGCTTCCCGTTCTCATTACGATGATCAATGTCGCCACGACGATCCACAGCGATGCCAAAGGATCAGGGACTAGAACCCGTCATTTTTGACGCATTTCAATCAAACGGAATGGACTTATAGGGTGTAGCGCATCAAAAGTATGTTTTATTTCCGAAGATTACCGACAAGAAACACCAGCAGCACCAGCGGAATATAGATCTCTTTCAGCAATTCCGGTCCTTTTACGGTCAGGCTGACTACGATAAAAATCGCGACAAAACCGGTCTCCTCGCGTAAGTATTGACCAAACGTATGCTTCTTGATCCGGTACACCATAATACCAACATACAGCGCCATAAGCACCGTATAGACTATTGTAATAAACATATTCTGCAACTCCCATCCACAACGTTAAGTGTCAATCACGAGCTTTTCTATTTTATCTCGAAAAACGTACACAGGAAAAGAACCTGCTGAAGAATACTTCAGCAGGTCCTTTGTCGTCGGTATTCAATCGAGGAAAATCACAGGACATGAATAGACGGTTTGATATTTCCGATTAATTCATTACCAGATGAAGGCTTTAGAAATGATGACCAGCAAAATGAACAGAACCAGAATCGCTCCGATTCCGCCACCTCCAAAACCACCGTAACCGTAACCTGCTCCTACTCCGCCAACAACTTCGCTCATGTTCTACACCTTCCTTTACTTTAGAGATATCGTATCATATGGAAAAATCGGCTGATGGTCAGGGCGCTTCGGTAAAAAACAAAAAATCTTTCCAAAGCGGAACCTAATTTGTCATGTTCAGAATCAGAATTGATTTCTTTTCAACATGTATTTCATCCGTTTCACAAAATCCTTGTTTATTGGATCAATGAGACATTTTTTCGATAAACACTCATGGATAATAAAGGGATTTCAACATACATAAAATGAGGTGGACGCGTGAGATGGATACATGGACCGTATTTTTATGGATCGTCTTAGGCTTAGAAATCATATTTTGGTGACTACAGGGCATGTACATTTATTATTTATATGTTGTTAGCTTCACTAATTCCCGTTGAAGTACCGTATCGCCAGTCTGTGGTTTGAAGGGGGATCGGGTTACGCCATATTGGTTTTTGAACTTCTTAGTATATACGACTTGCTTTCTTTCATCTATATCCCTCCGTCATATATCTCGAGTAAATACAAAAGAACCTGCCAGCATAATGCCAGCAGGTTCTGAGTGGGATCTTTACTTAGAAGAAGAAAGATCTAGTAATGATAACAAGCAAAATGAACAAAACGAGGATCGCTGCTGTACTTGTGCCCAAACCTCCGTAGCCTACTCCTCCTACAACTTCGCTCATGAGTGTGCCCTCCTTTAAAATAGAGTACATCATATCTTATGGAATCAGCCGAGCTTTGGAAGGGCGATAAGGTAATTAAAATTAATTTGAATATCCGGGGAAACCATGCTTCGTTTTTTGGCTTCCAGCTCATTCTTTTGTAGGTGAGACATGACTTACTCTGATGTAGGCTAATCCTGATCGATCCGATTTTGAAAAATGGGTTCAAAAGTATTGTTATTTACTTCCCTTTACAAGCGGGAATACCAAGGGTAAGATAGACAGGATTTGATGAAAAATTTCCTTTGAAGCTGTCGGAAGAGTGCTCTCTTCCAAGGGCTTCTTTTTACGATATATGATTGGAGGATACATTGTGTTTGCTCTACTTAATAAAATGCGAGGTTGGCTAGAAAAACGCTCTCCTGCCCAGGCTATAACCGGCTATTATTTACTTGCCGTAACGATATCTATCGGATTATTCAGCCTTCCAGGCGTTTACAGACGTGGCACAGAGGTAAGCTTCTTTGATACGGTATTCACTGCAGTTAGCGTCGTAAGCGACACAGGACTTGCGGTACTGAACGTTGCAGATACCTTCAGTGTTTTTGGATACTTCATCATTATGTTGGTGCTGCAATTCGGTGGACTTGGGATTATGGCGATGAGCACCTTCTTCTGGATCCTTATTGGACGTAGAATTGGATTGCGTGAACGCCAGCTTATTATGGTAGACAACAACCAGTTTCAATTATCGGGGCTGGTTCAATTCATCAAGGAAATTCTGGGAATTATTTTGCTCGCTGAACTCATTGGAGCTGTTGTTTTCGGAATACACTTTCTTCATTATTTTCCAACCTGGCAGGAAGCCTTTCTGCAGGGATTGTTTGCCTCAGTCAGTGCAACAACGAACGCCGGAATGGATATAACAGGACAATCCCTGATACCTTTTGCCCATGACTATTTTGTACAAATTGTTACCAGCTTCTTGATCATATTCGGAGCCATCGGATTTCCTGTATTGATTGAAATAAAGACTTTTTTAGCAAGAAAAAGAGACAAGCAGGCTCAGCCATTTCGTTTTTCCTTATTTGCCAAATTAACGACATCGACGTATGTCATTCTTTTGATCGTCGGGACAATTCTTATTTTCCTGCTTGAATATCAGCATTATTTTAAGGGAATGTCATGGCATGAGGGCTTCTTCTATTCGTTCTTCCAAAGCACTTCAACCCGAAGCGCAGGATTAACGACGATGGATATCACTCAAATGTCAGAATCTACTCTGCTTGTTATGAGCATCTACATGTTTATCGGAGGATCTCCAAACTCTGTAGGCGGAGGAATTCGAACCACGACCTTTGCAGTATGTACCTTATTCGTATATCACTACGTCAGAGGGAATCGAGAGATCAAAGTGTTTAACCGAGAAATTCATCCGGATGATGTCATGAAATCACTGGCGATTATGCTGCTTGCCATTATCATGTGCGGAACCTCCGTTATTGTGATCAACATTACGGATCCGCATCATCAACTGATATCCATCATTCTGGAGGTGTGCTCAGCCTTTGGTACGGTAGGGATGTCCACCGGCATTACACCGGAACTAAGCGCCTTTGCCAAATGTCTGCTGATGCTGCTCATGTTCATCGGTAGAATCGGTCTGACATCGTTTATCTTTATTATTGGAGGCAAAAAAAAGAAACCGAAAATTCATTATCCTGTGGAGAGAGTGATTTCGGGGTAACACACAAAATACCTGTGCCGAGGATCCCTTTGATTGCACATCCGAATCCATCAAAAATTGATCTGAAATGATGCATCCTGATTTGTAAGAAAAAACTCACCCGAAAAGGTGAGTTTTTGTGTGTAGAGTCCTGAGTCAATAACCATTTATGAATGGGTGTGTTTTACTCATTATGAAAGTAGAATGGTAAGCTAAACATTAAGCTCCCACCAACTAACATTGATTGATACATCAGCATTAGCTTGTTCATTTTGTAACAGAACAACCAATGTTTGATTGGTCGTCCTGCTGGGGATGAGCCATTTACCATCAAAATGGATTTCTGTCGGTCCACCTAATTGTTGAATCGTTTGTAAAAGCACGCCACCAGTAACCGGGTTCCCGGTTTGAGCTACCCATGTTCCAGTGACTACACTCGCATCTGCAAATCCCCAATTGGTATTACGAGGTGTTGCTGACGTCCCACTCACGCTCAAGGTAGCATTGCGATACATGCTAATTACTGAAGAAACAGATGATGTAGCTCGAATTAATTCAAACCGGATAGTCTTTCTTGAATTTGCTGGATTCGTTAATGCGAGAGCCAAGAAACCATTTGCACCACTAACAGATTGGCTTCCGGTTGTAATAGTATAATACAACCCATTTTGAGCGGCCGAATACTCCGGAGGTACTGCACCTATAGGATTATAGATCGGATTATTAAAAACATTGTTATTCGTCATTCATTTTCCACCTACATTACTCTCTTTTATCATTATTTTTATGTTATCAATAAGAATAATGCAAATGGCATTTCTACCCTTACACGCTTAAACAGACCTTTGTACCAAGAAACTTTTTTGCTGAGAATGGCACAAAAAAGACTGGGAACCAACCCCCAAAATACCTAATCCCTCCATATGCCCCCAAAACTAAAAACCCCTCACGCCATACGGCGCAAGGGATTTCCATCCTAGTACAGAGTCATGTATTGATCGCGTTCCCAGTTGTGAACTTGCGTGCGGTACATGTCCCATTCGATTTCTTTCAGCTCATAGAAGTGGGCCAGCGCATGCTCGCCGAGGGCTTCGATGATCACTTCATCGCGAACCATTTCGTTCAGCGCTTCTTTCAAGTCGGCTGGCAGGCTTGGAATGCCTTCCTCAATGCGCTCTTCTTCGGACATCACATAGATATTGCGGTCGATAGGAGCCGGAAGGTTCATTTCTTTGCTGATGCCGTTCAGACCGGCACGCAGCATAACAGCCAGTGCCAGATAAGGGTTTGCAGCCGGATCCGGGTTACGCACTTCGACGCGGGTACTAAGTCCGCGGGAAGCCGGAATACGGATCATTGGGCTCCGGTTGCTTCCGGACCATGCCACGTAGCAAGGCGCTTCATAACCTGGTACCAGACGCTTGTAGGAGTTTACGGTCGGGTTCGTGATCGCCGCGAAAGCGCGTGCGTGCTTCAGGATCCCTGCCATGTAATAGCGTGCTTCCTTGCTGAGGCCAAGCTCGTCGGACTCGTCGTAGAATGCATTCACGTCGCCTTTAAACAGCGATTGGTGACAGTGCATACCGGAACCGTTCACGCCAAACAGCGGTTTTGGCATAAAGGTCGCATGCAGGCCGTGCTGGCGGGCAATCGTTTTAACAACCAGTTTGAAGGTTTGAATCTGGTCGGCTGCCTTAATGGCATCTTCATATTTAAAGTCGATTTCGTGTTGACCTGGAGCCACTTCGTGGTGGGAAGCTTCAATTTCAAATCCCATTTCTTCCAGGGTAAGCACGATCTCGCGGCGGCAGTTCTCACCAAGATCCGTCGGCGCAAGGTCGAAATATCCGCCTTGGTCGTTCAGTTCCATCGTCGGGTTGCCTTTTTCATCGGTTTTGAACAGGAAGAATTCCGGTTCCGGGCCTACATTCATCGAAGAATAACCCATAGCCTCGGCTTCCTTCAGGTTACGCTTCAGAATTCCGCGCGGATCTCCGGCAAATGGTGTACCGTCCGGCATATATACGTCACATATCAAACGTGCAACGCGATCTTCAGCCACCCACGGGAAAATAACCCAGGTGTCAAGGTCCGGATAGAGGTACATATCGGATTCTTCGATACGAACATAACCTTCGATGGAAGAACCATCGAACATCATTTTGTTGTCAAGCGCTTTTTTCAACTGACTCACCGGAATTTCCACGTTTTTGATCGTTCCGAGCAAGTCGGTAAATTGAAGGCGGATAAAACGTACATTCTCTTCCTTGGCGATACGAAGAATATCTTCTTTAGTGTAGCTCACAGGATCCTCTCCCTTTCCAATTATAAATCTGATTATTTTTTATTAAAAAACCGGGATAACTCACCTTGAATCAATGATACCTGCCCCGGTCTCTTACCTGAAACGAGCTGCTGCTTCAGCAGGCGGTGTAATTGGGATTCTGACATTTCTTTTCGTTTCACTTCCGTATCCGCAGTAATGACAGTCGCTTCCTCGGACTCCTTGGACACCGGATTCATGACCTGCTTGATGCCGGCGATGTTCACGCCTTTCTCAATCAAAGACTTAATTTCCAGCAATCTTTCCACGTCGTTAAAAGAGAACAAGCGCTGATTGCCCGAGGTACGCGCAGGCACAATCAGGTTATGCTGTTCATAGTACCGGATTTGTCTGGCGGACAAATCGGTAAGTTTCATCACAATACCAATTGGGAACAATGCCATGTTTCTGCGAATCTCATCACCCATGACTCATCTCAACCTTCCAGTAAACTTTTCTCACTCATATTGTACATTTCCTGATCTCATGCGTCAATAACATGTCAGATAAACTTACAATAAATTTTGATCTTTCATCTTTTGCAGCGCTAACATGACCCCAAATTTAACATGAGAGTATGTCAAGCCTCCCTGCATGTAGCCGATGAAAGGTTCACGGATAGGTGCGTCTGCGGATAATTCGAGACTTCCGCCTTGAATGAAGGTGCCGGCAGCCATGATGACAGGATGTTCATAACCGGGCATGTCCCATGGCTCAGGCACGACATGGCTGTCCACGGCGGCCGCGCGCTGAATTCCCTGTACGAATGCGATTAAATGCTCCGCGCTTTTGAAAGAAATGGCTTGGATGAGATCAGTCCGTGGTTCATTCCATGCCGGCTTCGATACAAAACCCGCCTCTTCGAACATCGCCGCGGCGAAAATGCTCCCCTTCAAAGCTTGTCCGACCAGCGTCGGTGCCATGAACAATCCCTGATAGATTCCGCGCGTCGTGCCCAGCATAGCTCCGACCTCGCTACCGATGCCAGGTGCTGTTAACCGGTAGGCGCACAGATCCACAAGCTTTTGCTTGCCGCAAATATATCCTCCGGTTTCAGCAATGCCGCCACCGGGGTTTTTGATGAGGGATCCTGCGATCAGATCGGCTCCCACCTCTGTCGGTTCCTGCACCTCGGTAAATTCTCCGTAGCAGTTATCCACGAAAACGATCACGTCCGGCTTCATTTCCTTCACGCGTCTGACCATTTCGCCGATTTCATCGACCGTGAAGGAAGAACGCCAGTCATAACCTCTGGAGCGCTGAATACCGATCACTTTCGTCGATTCATGAATGCCTGCACGAACGGCCTCCCAGTCAATGCCGCCCTCTTTTGTCAATTCCGCTTCCCGATAGGTAATGCCGAAATCCTGCAAGGAGCCGGTTCCGTCGCCTTTTCGTCCGATGACCTTATGCAGCGTATCGTAGGGACGTCCCGTAATGTAAAAAAGCTCGTCCCCGGGTCTGAGCACGCCAAACAATGCGGTTGAAATCGTGTGCGTTCCGGACGCAAAATGCGGGCGTACCAGAGCCGCCTCGGCTCCGAATACGTCCGCATATACCAAATCAAGCACTTCTCTGCCCCGGTCATTATACGCATATCCGGTCGAACCTGCGAAATGAAAATCACTTACCTGATGCTGTTGAAAAGCTTCGATGACCTTCCACTGGTTATGGTCGATCACGCGGTCCAGCTTACGAAATTGTCCTTCAATCCGCTCTTCAGCGGCTTCCTTCCATTGTTCCAACTCGCTAGCAAACTGTTTCATGTCTCCGAATTTCTCCTCCAAGTCAATCCATCAATCTTTTACGAGATAGGGCGCAAGCTGATGCCCCCATTTCTCGTAATCAGGCTTGTGTACCTGCACTTGATAGATCATATCATGTTCGTCGGCCTGTTGTCCCACTACATCTCCCACCCTGTACAGCAGTGCCATGGCGTTTCCGTCCTCCGGCGGGATCCGGAACAGATGGATTCCGCCGGACAGACGGTTTTGAATCTCTTGTTTTAATATCTGCAAATCTACCGGATTCAGAGCGCTTAACTTCAAATATCCCGCACCGGAAGGAAGCATTTCCTGCTGCTCCTTTGTGCAGATATCGATTTTATTGAAAAGAATCAGCTGCGGCTTATCCGCGGCTCCCAGCTCTTCCAGAATCGAATCGACGACCTTCATCTGCTCGTCACGCATCGGGGATGAGGCGTCGACCACATGCAAAATCAGATCTGCTTCATTCGCCTCCTCCAGGGTCGCCCGAAAAGCGGCTACCAGATCATGAGGGAGGTTCTGAATAAACCCTACCGTATCTGTCAGGATCACTTCGCTGCCTCCAGGCAGCTCGAGCGTCCGTGATGTCGGGTCAAGCGTGGCGAATAACTGGTTTTCAATGTATACATCCGCGCTTGTCAACTGCTTCAGGAGGGTGGATTTACCGGCATTGGTGTATCCGACCAGCGCGATTTGGATCGCCCCGCTTTTTTGCCGGCGCCCCCGGTACAGCTTGCGGTGCTTAATGACCGCTTCCAGCTGCTTTTTCAAATCCCCGATACGGCCGCGGATATGACGTCTGTCCGTTTCGAGCTTGCTTTCCCCCGGACCCCGTGTTCCGATCCCGCCGCCCAGACGAGAAAGGTTCTTGCCGTGTCCAGACAACCGGGGAAGCAAATAAGACAGCTGCGCCAGCTCAACTTGGATGATGCCCTCCCGGGTTTTTGCCCGCTGGGCGAAAATGTCCAGAATGAGCTGTGTCCGGTCGATGATTTTCACATCCAGACTCTGCTCCAGGTTGCGGACCTGGGCTCCGGACAAATCATGATCAAAAATAGCCGTGTTTGCTCCCACGGAGTCGATAGAAATCCGAAGCTCCTCCACCTTGCCTTTGCCGATCAGCCAGCGGGCATCCGGTACGTCCCGGTTTTGACTGATGACATCCAGCACCTCGACGCCGGCCGTTTCAGCCAGACTGACAAGCTCCTGTAGGGAATGCTCCGGATTCATGCCGGTCCGCTTGACTTCATCCGTCACTAGACTAACCAGGACTGCCCGGTCGCGAATGTTCGTGTTCGTATTGTGAATGGTGTGTGCCACAATGATCTGCCCCTTTTCCGCTATCCTGCAGTCCTTCGCAAATTTACACCGTCCCCTTCACGTCAAGCTTGAAATCTTCCGTCCTCAACGTCATCAGCTCAAGCTTTCCGGGGTTCGTATGTGAATATAGATTCAGCAGCCTCACAGCTTGATTCCGAATCGATTTTTCAATCGTGTTCCGGACGTACCTGGCGTTGCTGAAGGCGTGTTCGGTCTCATGCTTCTCTTGAATCAGATGCTGCCTTAGTTTCATTATCGCCTGCGGCATCAGAATGTAGTCTCTTTCCTTCGCCATCAGCTCCGAAATCTGGATCAGCTGGTCAACGGAATAGTCCGGAAACTCCACCTGGATTGGAAAGCGGGATGGAAGACCCGGATTCGTCTGCAGGAAAAAATCGATCTCCTCCGAGTAGCCGGCCAAAATAAGAATAAATTGATTTTTGTGATCCTCCATGGCCTTGACCAGCGTATCGATCGCTTCCTTGCCAAAATCCTTTTCACCCCCGCGGGCCAAGCTGTACGCTTCATCGATGAAAAGAATGCCGCCCAGCGCCTTTTTGACCAGGTCCCTGGTTTTCTGGGCCGTATGACCGATATATTCGCCAACGAGATCCGCGCGCTCCACTTCGATCAAATGACCTTTACTGAGCACGCCCATCTTCTGGAACAGCTTGGCGATGATGCGTGCCACCGTCGTTTTTCCAGTTCCGGGATTTCCCTTGAAGACCATATGGTATACCTGCCCTCCACAGGCAAGGCCTGCCTCCTGGCGCATATGTGCGATCTGGAGCAGGGCATAAATTTCAAAGACGAAATCTTTAATATTTTCCAGACCTACAAGCTTATCCAGCTCTTTTTCGATTTCCTGGTACAGCGTATGCTGGACGAGGCCTTTTGCCGCTGGGGCGGACTCTTTCTCGGGAACTGCGCTGCTTAATACAGGAGGCTCCTGGCTGCGTAAAATAACATTGATTTGTCTGGATGGCCTGCCTTCCGGCCGGCCGTTCGCGGCCGCAACACGCCCGTTCATGCATCCATCACCTCATATCACGCAAGATGTGTTCTCTATTCAATGTATTCTACTTAAATAGCGGTTATTAGCAGTTTCAGCCTTATTTCCAGCCAAGCCGGATCAGCAGCTCATCGACCTTCCACTTGGTATAAGCAAGTACCTCCCGGGGTTTGTGATATTTCATTTGCAGCGTCCGTGATTCTGTCAGCCCAAGCTGGGGATGATTGTATTTCAAAAAATCCGCAATATTTTTGGAGCGCATCCCATGATACTGATGCGTAACAATAACAGCACTCGTCCATCCCCGCTCCTTCATAATCTCTTGGCTGAAAAGGAGATTTTCATAGGTGCTTCGCGCCTTGTTTTCCAAAACAACCGATGTCTCCGGAATGCCGTGGGCAACCAAGTACATCCGCATGCCCTCGGCTTCCGTATACTTATACTCCGGCCGATCCAATCCGCCGCTGACGATGATATGACTGAATTTCTTTTCCTGGTACAAACGCAGCGCTTCGTCCAACCGCTCCTTCAACCCCGGACTCGGAGAGTCGCCCCACATGGAAGCTCCCAAAATGATAGCGACGTCGCTAGGCGCATCCAAATTCGAGCTTTGGGTACGATCCATCTTCCACCAGACGTATCCGCCCCATAAACAGCCTAAGAAGACGATGACGGCCAAACCGTAGAAGGCGAGTTTCAGCGGGGAGCGCTTTCTGGGGGAAGATAACAGCGCCCTCTGTTCAGACATGTTCATGTTCTCCTCCTGAAATCTCCATTCTCGAACAGCCGCTTACGGTGATCCAGCGACATGAGGAAATACGGAAATTGATGTGCCTTGATATCATGCAGCACTTCCCTGGCCGTGGTGTTCGCAAGCATGTAATCCTCTTTTGTGATGACGCCTCTCGACAAAGCTTCTTCCAGCTCATCCTCATCCAGGAGGAAAACCTCTCCGTTTCGTAAAACGACGATATCCAGATAGAGGTCATCGAACCAAGGAACTCCTTGCTCCGTGACGCCCTGCGTCTTGCAGGTGTCTATGTACCATTGAATGATTTCCTGACGCTCATCAAACATGGCGGTGACGATGTAATGGCTGTTTTTAGGAAAATACTGCAGCCATGAGTATCCCTTATCGGCGATACGATACGTATGTGTACCGTAATGCTTCCAGAGAGGCTCCTTCAGGTTATAAATCGTGTAGAGCGTTATGTACCCGGTGAATGCATCACTTTCGACATAACGGCAGGCAAATCGCCGGCGGGAAATCCGGCGCCAATTCGCTCGATCACCAAATTTTCGTTTCATGGAAATTTCCCTCTCCAATATGTTAGCTTCAGCTTATCACATTTAGGAAACACACTCAAAATCTATACCTTTAATATAGCGCAAGAGCAAGCGATTGTATAAGCAAAAATGAAAAGGACTCCCTAAAAGGGAGTCCTCTTCTCATCCGTATGATCGTAATCCCTTAGGGATTGGTGCCGTCTATAGGCAGCCCTGAGCCGGTATTATCCTGCTTTTTGACGCCGTCCCCAGGTCTGCCCGGATCGGTTGAGCCGCCGCCGGGATCCGGAGGTGCTGTCGTTCCGGTATCGGGTCCGCCGCTTCCTGCTCCACCTGGGCCGGTACCTGCACCGGTGCCATTGCCCGGGTTGCCTTGTCCGTTGCCATTTCCATTGCCGTTATTGCCGGGATTGGAATTTCCGTTACCGTTCCCCATGTCGTTACCGTTTCCGTTGTTACCGCTATTGCCTTGATCGGTGCCGTTTCCTTGGTCCGTATTCCCTTGATCGCTGCCATTGTTTCCGTTCTGATTTCCTTGATCGGTATTTCCATTATTACCGTTGTTTTCATCAGGCGGAATCTGCTCGTCTGGCGGCCCCTGAATCGTGACCGTCACCGTATTCGAAGGATCGGATTCGATTCCGGTATCCCGAGATACCGCTGTTACGTAGTATTCGTAGGTGAGACCTTCCGAGGCTCCGACATCTTCTGCACTCGTATTCGTTACGCTATCCATGAGCAGCGTGAAGTTTGCTTCGGAAGATTCTTTGCGGTACACCCGATAAATCCCATCGCCGCTATCGACGCCGTTCCAGGACAAGGATACGGTTTGTGTGTCCGGATTATAGGTTGCCGCAAGGCCGCTCACATGATCCTTATTCTCTTCGACCGGAGGCGGCTCCGGCAGCTTCATGTCATCCGGCACTTTAAAATCTTTGGCCGGGAAGTTCACCAGTGCCTGCTTCATAACCTTGCCCCAGAATGCAGCTGCGAGCGGACTGCTGTTATGGAGCATATGATTTTTATCCGGATTGTCGTAGCCCATCCATACCGCAGCCGTCAGTTCAGGCGTGTAACCGACGAACCAAACGTCGCGGTTGGATTTCAAGCCGGTTATGCCGCTTTGCGTCGTACCCGTTTTACCGGCTACAGGGCGGTCGATTCTAGCCTTCGTACCGGTACCGCTGTTAACGACCTCCTGCATCATTTGGGTCATCTGATAAGCGGTGCTTTCCTTCATGACTCTCTTGCCGTCGTCTTTATGCGTATAGACCGCTTTCTTGTCGCTATCCACGATCTGTTTGATCGAAAATGCTTTGTTAAATGTGCCACCGTTGGCAAATGCCCCGTAAGCCTGGGCCATTTCCAGCGTGTTGGTGCCTTTGCTGATACCCCCCAGGGCCATTGCAAGGTTCTTGTCATCTTCCGTAAGCTGAATGCCAAGTTTCGTCGCGAAATTAAAGCCTGTCTTCACGCCAATTTGGTTGAGCAGCCATACTGCCGGGATATTCTCCGACTTCGTGATGGCATCGGCCATGCCAATGGTGTCGGAATAGCCGTGCAGATTGCCTGGGCAGTATTTGCCGAAGCATTGCTTCTTGTTATCGAGCTGAGAATTCATGCTGTACTTCCCGGTTTCGAGTGCCGGAGCATAAGAGACGATCGGCTTGAACGCGGAACCCGGCTGCCGGCGGCTGTTCGTCACGCGGCTGTAGCCTTTGCGTTCATAATCGCGTCCGCCCAGCAGGGCGATCAACGCGCCGTTCTCCTGGTTCATGATCACCATGGAGCCTTGTACCTGCTGATCATCCTTGCTCTTTTCGAAGTTGGATGCATCGGCAAATTCTTTTTCGAGCACCTTTTGGGCGTCAGCGTCCATCGTCGTATAAATCTTGTAGCCGCCGATGTTCAAATCATCTTCGCTCAAACCGGTTACGTCTTCAGCTTCATTCATAACGTAGTCCATAAAGTTCTGATAGTTCTGCTTTTTCTTCGGAGGCTCGTAGTCGTAGACGACCTTCTTCGCCTCGTCGGCTTCCGCCTGTGTAATGTAACCCTGTTCGGCCATGAGGCTCAGAACGACCGCTCGGCGCTGCATGGACAGATCCGGATTGCGGAGCGGATTGTATTTGGATGGCCCTTTAGGCATAGCAGCCAGCGTCGCAATCTGCCACAATTTCAGCTGCTTCAAGTCGCTTTGACCAAAATAATATTTGGAGGCTTCTTTAATTCCGTAGATTTGTCCGCCGAAAGGAATGCGGTTCAAATACATGGTAATGATTTCGTCTTTGTTCAAGTGACGGTCCAGCGCAAGCGCAATGGAAACCTCCGTCGCCTTGCGGAAGAACGTCTTGTCGCGGGTCAAGAAGATGTTTTTGGCCAGCTGCTGCGTGATCGTACTGCCGCCCTCCACTTTGGAACGGGCGATGACGTCTTTCACGGCTGCACGCCCGATCGACCATAAGTCGACGCCGCTGTGCTCCTTAAAGCGTTTATCTTCTGTGGCGATAAATGCATTTTTAAGCAGGTCTGGAATGTCTTCGCTCTTGACCGGATCACTCTTCTGAAGGGAAAGCTCGCCCATCAGCTTTCCGTTACGGTCATAAACCTTGGACGTTTCATGCACTGTAATTTTGTCTTTGTTCGCCTGGTACAGACGCTCACCGTTGATCGATATATACAAGTATCCGGCCAGGGCACAAAATACGGCAATGGCGCAAGTGAAGAACAACGTCCAAAAAATACGTTTGCCCGACAGTTTTCTTTTTTTCTTTTTCGGTGTCTTGGGGGGTTGTTCTTTATTTCTATTCCCCGTCCGTGACAGTTTCTCGTTATCCATGGTGCCTCCTGACTCCCTTTTAGGATCATTCTGGTTTTGGAATGAAAAGAACAACCTTGTCAGGTTGCTCCGCTCCATTACCTATGCCTACAGACACTGGTATCGCTGCGATTACACAGCGCTCGCCATCCGTCTATATACTTAAACGAAAATCATCCAGAAAAGTTTCAATTTCGTCCGTTAGCCTTCGTTTGGCGTTTCCTGCATCAATGAAACATTGCGTTGAGGCGTAACCGTGGAGATGGCGTGCTTGAACAGCATTTGCTGTTTCCCATCGGAATCGACAACGACGGTAAAGTTATCGAAAGCTTTGATGGTACCGCGAATCTGAAATCCGTTTACGAGAAAAATGGTTACCGGGATGTTTTCCTTACGCAACTGATTTAAGAATGTATCTTGGATATTAATGGATTTGTTCATGTACCCGTACCCCCAACGTTTCATTTAGATTGTTTTGAAGTATATTCAAGATTTGAGAGAAACTTTCCTGCTATTATATCACGAATTTCCGCCAATTTAGCAGAAAAATTTACGGGTTCCGTGACGTCCACCCATGAGATATCCTTCATGTGGCGGAACCAGGACAGCTGGCGTTTGGCGAACCGGCGTGTGTCTCTCTTCAGGATCGTAACCGCATCATCCAGGGATTCGCGGCCTTGAAGATAGGATATGATTTGCTTGTAGCCCAGTCCCTGCATGGAGACCAGATCTGATCCGTAGCCTTTGTCCAGCAGCGAAGACACTTCTTCTACCAAACCCTGCTTCAGCATTTCATCAATGCGGCCTTCAATACGGTTATAAAGCATTTGCCTATCCATTGTCAAACCGACGAGGCATAATTGATACGGAGATTCCCGTCTTTGCCCCGCCGGCTGGGCCGAAAGTGGGATACCTGTCAAATGGTAGATTTCCAGAGCCCTAATAATTCGTCGCTGGTCGTTCGGATGGAGCTTATCCGCGCTTTCGGAGTCGACCGCCATCAGCCGAGCATGCAACGCTTCCGCTCCATGCTTTTCGGCATACGCGGCTTGTTCATCGCGAAACGGCTTGTCTTCGCCCACCTGAGCAAACTGAAAGTCATAGCAGACGGATTCCACGTACAGCCCCGTCCCGCCGACGATGAAGGGAAGTTTCCCCCGAGCATGGATCTCCCCGATCAGGCGGTGGCACTGCTCCTGAAATTCCGCAACGGAATAAGGCTCGTCCGGGGAATGGATATCGATCAAATGATGCGGGATTCCCTGCATTTCCTCCTGCGTTATTTTGGCGGTTCCGATATCCATTTGACGGTATACCTGCATGGAATCGCCGGAAATGATCTCGCAGTCCAGCTCTTTAGCAAGCTCGATGCTCAGCTTGGTTTTGCCCACGGCCGTGGGACCGACGAGCACCAGCAGCCGCGGTTTATTCTCGGTGGCGTTACTTCCTGTCAACGGTGATCACTCCATATGAAATTTTAGAATGGGCGCGTCCCTGCTCCGTAAACCCGAGCCGGGCGAATTCGCCGCTGCCCCGCTTTTCTTTCAGCACAACGGTCTTCCGGGCTACCCTGACCGCTTCCCTAATGCTTTCCTCCGCGAGCGGCTCACTGTTGGCGAACCAGCGCAAGGGCCGAATCGCAGAGGAATCCATCAGCGGCTCTCGGAACATGGGGTCAAAATATACGACATCCACACTCCCATCCGGCATCGAACGCAGCACGTCCAGATGATGCCGGTTCACAACATTCACCCGCCGCATGGCATCATTGATCTCGTCGACGCCAGATGTGTAATGGGCAAGGCCCTCAGACAAGAGCGCAGCGAGAGAAGGCGAGCTTTCCACTGCCGTGATTTTGGCGTTCCTGCCGCCTTTAACCGCGAAAACCAGTGCGTCCGTAGCCAGTCCTGCCGTACAATCCAATACGCTATTACCCTCGGTCATAAGCGCCGAATCGAGCATCGGATCACTTTCTCCTTTTAAAATACGTTTAGCCCGTATAAATCCCATGCTCGGATGGAATTCCATCGGTTCTTCCCCGGCCCTGACTAGCCTGGCGCCGTTATCTAATACCACGATAATTTCGGCATCGCCATGCTGCTTGGCCATTTTGGGAAGAGAAGTATGTTTTCTCGGTACATATAAGCTTCCGGTTCGTGATGCCAGGGCTTCGGCACGGCTGATGATCTCTCGTCCGGCTTTATCCCCTGTCGTAATAATCATGTCTATCTCCATTCATCGTTCATTATCTGTTTGTTTTCTTAAGTCAACCTTAAATTACATAACGCGTTTAAACAGCTTCTCCAGATCATAAGTTGAAAAAGAAACCACAATCGGACGCCCGTGGGGACATGTATAAGGCTGTCTGCAGGCTCCAAGCCGGTCGAGCAGCGTAGTCGCTTCCTGCTCGGTCAGCTTCTGGTTCGCTTTGATGGATGCCTTGCAGGAGCACAGAATCGATGATTTCTCCCGCAGCTTCGCCAGGTCAATCATCCGCTCACCCAAAACCCACTCAGCCATTTCCTCGATCAGTTCCTTCTCTTCCCCTTTGGGAAACCAGTAGGGATGGGAGCGAACGCGGAAGGTTTGGCCTCCAAAATGCTCCAAATACACCCCAACCTGCTCAAACCAATGCAACCGATCTTTCAGCTGGGCCGCTTCCGATGGTGTAAACTCCAAAGTGATGGGAAGCAGCAGCTCTTGGGAGGCGTCCGCCGGCTGCCCGAATTTTTCATAGTAAAATTCATAATTCACCCGCTCATGTGCCGCATGCTGGTCGATTAAATACAGCCCTTGGTCGTTCTGGGCGATCAGATACGTGCCATGATGCTGTCCGATCAGCGTCAGCTCGGGAAATGCAGGCATCTCCGCATGAGCGTCTGCCGAAGATTCAAGCAACCGGCGAGAAAGCTCGGGGTTCACGCTCTGCGTATACCGCTGCTGCGGCTCGGAATACCCGCGGTATCCGGCAGCACGTTCCTCCTTGACCATGCCCGCACCCGCCTGTCGCTGGCTTTGCGGCGGCACCGTATATCCGCCGCTGCTTGGCGGCTGCTGTACAGGAGCCATGCCAGCAAAAGGCTGATCGAAGCGGGCCTTCCCCTCTTCCCGCTCTGCACCGGAATCAGGCGCGGCCTGAACGCGTTCGACCGCTGCGGCCGACTCTGCCCTGCTTGCGGAAGCTGATGTGCCCTGCGCGCTGCGGTTCGGAAAATGAAACTGCTCCTGAACAAAAGAACTGCTGTTCTTGCCGCCGATATTTTGTTTAACGGCTTGCGGGATCAGCACCTCCTGGCGGAGAACCTTATGAATGCTCTCCTCGACGAAAGGATACAGCTCCTGTTCCTTGCTGAAACGGACCTCCAGCTTCGCCGGATGCACGTTCACATCCACGAGCGAAGGATGCATCTTGACCTCGAGAACAGCTAGCGGATACCGGTTGATCGGAAGCAGTGTGTGGTAGGCCCTTTGAATCGCTTGATTCAATCCGTAATTCCGGATGTATCTTCCATTGATAATCGTTGAAACGCCGTTCCGGTTCGAACGGGTCCATTCCGGCAGGCTCACGTAACCGCTGAGCTCAAAATCGAGATTCTCGGCCTGCACCGGCAGCATGGCTTTGGCCGCTTGCGTGCCGTAAATGGCGGCAATCACCTGCAGCAAATCGCCGTTTCCGAGCGTTTTCAGCAGCTGGTTCTCATTATGGCGCAGCGTAATGGCGATTTCCGGATGGGAAAGCGCGATACGGTACATAAAGTCTGAAATATGGCCGAGCTCGGTTTGGACCGTCTTCATGTATTTCAGCCGTGCCGGCGTATTGAAAAACAGTTCTTTCACTTGAATATCTGTTCCGCGCGGGGCCGGCGTGTCTTCTTCGACCAAAAGCTTTCCGCCTTCAATACGGATGCGCCGGCCCATGCCGTCGTCGCGATGCGAGGTCAGAAGCTCTACCTTCGCGACCGCCGCGATACTGGGCAGCGCTTCACCGCGGAAGCCAAGGCTCGTGATGTGGAATAAATCCCTGCTGTTTTCGATTTTGCTGGTCGCGTGGCGGTAAAAGGCGGTGCCGCAGTCATCCGGTTCAATCCCCGAGCCGTTGTCGGTGATACGGATGCTTTCAAGCCCCCCTTCCTCCACATGAACCTCGATGCGGGTCGCACCGGCGTCGATGGAGTTTTCCACAAGCTCCTTGACTACAGATGCAGGACGCTCCACCACCTCGCCGGCAGCAATCTGGTTGGCAATATGCTCGTCCAAAATATGAATTTTTGCCATATCCGTCACCCCTTATTTCTATTCCATCTATAAGTTCCAAGGGAATTCTTTACAAATCCTTGGCTTTCATTTTCAAATCATTGAGCAGCTGCATGGCCTGAAGCGGCGTCATGTTCATGACGTCGGCGTTTTTGATCGTTTCCACGAGATGCGATAGCGACGGATCCGGCTTAAGTACATGCGCGTCCGCTTTGGCAGCCGGCGGTTTAATCTCATCTTCGCCAAAAATGGATAACTGTATCACTTCAGACGTTGCAGCTGCATGAGCCTGATCGGAAGCAGTCTCATCTTGATCGGCAGCGCTTGGCGTGCTGAGCTGCTTCTCGGCAGTTTCTAAACCGGCCGCTGCTTGAGAAACACCCTGCTCCAGTCCTTGCAGCAAACTGTAAGCCCGTCCAATGATGGAGGAAGGCAATCCCGCCAACCGGGCGCAGTAGATGCCGTAGCTGCTGCCTGCGGGCCCGGGTACCAGCTTGCGCAGAAAATGTACGTTTTCGCCGCTTTCCTGCACTGCCATCGAGTAGTTCCGCAAGCCTTTCAAGCTCTCCTCCAAATGGGCAAGCTCATGAAAATGTGTAGATACAAGCGATTTGCAACCGATCGTATCATGCACATATTCGATGACCGCCTGCGCAATGGCCATGCCCTCACTGGTCGAAGTCCCCCGTCCCAGCTCGTCAATGATGATCAAGCTTCGCGGTGTCGCTTTTTCCGTCATCACCTGGATATCTGCCATCTCCACCATAAAGGTGCTCTGGCCGCCTATAAGGTCGTCGGCAGCGCCGATCCGCGTGAAAATGCGGTCGATCATCGGTACCTCCGCCTTGCCTGCAGGCACGAAGCAGCCGATTTGCGCCATGATCGATATCAATGCGACCTGGCGCATATACGTGCTTTTCCCTGCCATGTTGGGCCCGGTGATGAGCAGGATGCCCGCATCATCCCGAGTCAGCCTTGTTGCGTTGGCAATAAACGACGAGTCCTTCATGACCGCCTCGACGACAGGATGACGCCCGGCTTCAATCACCAAATCATAGCCCTCGGTGAGCACCGGCTTCACAAACCCCTGCTCGGCGCTGACTGCAGCGAGCGACTGATACACGTCCAGCTCTGCCACTTTTTCGGCCAGCAGCTGCAGTCTGGAGATTTCGGACGCCAGCTTTTCACGAAGCTCCGTGAACAGCGCATACTCCAGATCGACCATCTTCTCCTGGGCTTCCAGGATGAGTCCTTCCTTCTCTTTCAGCTCCGGTGTCACGTAACGCTCCGCATTGGCTAACGTCTGCTTGCGCTCATATCTGCCTTCAGGCAGAGAGCCAACGTTGGCTTTGGTTACCTCAATATAATAGCCGAACACTTTATTGAAGCCGATCTTCAGTGACCGGATCCCTGTAACCTCGCGTTCTTTGGCTTCCAGCTCCGCAATCCAGCGCTTGCCGTTGATGCTGGCTTCGCGCAGCTCATCCAGATGCGGATCGCATCCCGGCTTAATGAGGCCTCCATCCCGCACGGATACAGGCGGATCCTCGACAATGGTTTGATCAATCGCCTCGCACAGATCACTGCATTCATCCATCTCGCCGGCGATGCGCTGCAAAGTGGATGAAGAGGAGGTTCTGCAGAGCTCCTTTAACGCAGGAACCTGCTGCAAAGATATTTTCAGGGCGTTCAGATCCCTCCCGTTGGCATTGCCGAACGCGATCCGCGCCACGAGCCTTTCCAGGTCGTAAATTTCATTGAGGGAGGATTTGATATCCTCGCGCAATATAAACTGGTTGTATAAATATTCGACGGCTTCCAGCCGTTCCTCGACCGCCTTGCGGCTAAGGAGCGGTTTATCGATCCAGCGCCGTAGAAGGCGCGCGCCCATCGATGTTTGCGAACGGTCCAGCAGCCACAAGAGCGAACCTTTTTTCGATCGGTCGCGAACCGTCTCCACCAGCTCCAAATTCCGGCGCGTGAACGGGTCCAAGATCATGTAATGCCCAGGTTCATAAGATGAAAATTGCGTCAGCTGCCCCATGGAGCGGCGCTGCGTCTCGCTCAGGTATGAGATAAGAACGGAAACGCACTGCTGACGCTCCGGATCCAGTCTGGCCCAAGCGGCCTCGCCGAATTGGCTGCGCACCAGCTTCTCATCCCTTTTCTCCCATGGCGTGTACACGATCGGGCGGCTCCACTGGATCTGCTCCGCTTGGATCAGCTCCAGCATGCTGCTGTCGCCGATGATTTCCGCCGGTTCGTAAATGCCGATTTCGTCCCGCAGCCATTCCACGGAGGAAGGGACCGAAGTCACGTACAGCTCCCCTGTCGATATATCACAAGCCGTAAGGGACATCATGCGGTCGCTTTCGGTTACGCATACCAAATAGTTATTGGATTTGTCGGCAATGGTTTTTCCTTCCATAATCGTGCCGGGAGTGACGACACGAACGATTTCGCGCCGAACCATGCCCTTAGTGACGGCAGGATCATCCATCTGTTCACAGATCGCGACTTTATAGCCTTTTTCAATCAGGCGTTGTATGTAACCTTCCGCCGAGTGGTAGGGCACTCCGCACATCGGAATGCGTTCATCCCCGCCTCCCTCGCGTCCGGTAAGGGTAATCTCCAGTTCCCTCGAAGCCTTCACGGCATCCTCGAAAAACATTTCGTAAAAATCACCTAAACGAAAAAAAAGAAAAGCGTCCTTCGCTTGTTCCTTGACAGCTAAATATTGTTCAATCATTGGCGTATACTTTGCCATGACGTACCTCCAAACCTCGAACTTTGCTCATGCCCTATTATAGCAGAAAACAAAGAATATCATATCAAGGCTGGAAGGGAATATTCCAGAGCGGACGAATATCGCGAAATTCATTCCAGACATTCCCTTCGCGGATCTGCCGAAACAGCGGCTCGGTATAAGCTTCCACTTCCTTATAGCGGTCAAGCGATTGAAGATCTGAGATTAGCGGCTCCAGACAAGCGCGCAGCTTTTCTTTATCCCCTGCGTAATAAGCGCGGTGAACCCGGTCATCATCGTCCAAAGGCCGCCGTGATAGCAAATGATAGTCGGACACAATCACATACGCCAGGTAAACGACGGCTTTGGTCAGCAATGGTGACACCAGAAAGCTTGGCAGCGTCCTGTATTCGAACCCTCCGTGCGGCTGCCTTCTGAAATCGCCGAGGTAACCGTATTTCGGCCGTCTCGACTGGCTGCTCGTAGCTTCCAGGACAGATACCGGAAGTGTCAGGTAATTATCCAGCGCTCTGAGCAGCTCCGCCGTCAGCTCAACGCCGCTGAAATGAAGATGGCCGCCGAGCGGCAGACCGGGTTTGGGCATGCCTCCCGCCAGCCATTGTAATGACCGGTCATGGATCATCTCTCCCGCCATGCGCATCGTCCGCATCAAACCAACCAATAGTCCTCGCGGATCCGGACTCGGAAGCGGCCGCAATTCCGCGATCGGATAAGTGGTTACCCCCTCTCCGTGGACGGCATCGCAGCCGACTTCACCTTCCCTGCCTAAGTATAAGGAAGCCGGCACCACATCCAGCTTCCGGGGATCGAGGATTATAAACTCGGGATCCATGCCCAGCATCAAGGTAGATGTGTTCTCCCCTTCTTCAGCAGTCTTCCGCTTTTGTTCACGTTCAGCCCGCCTGTAGAGCCGCTGAAGCCGCTGATCTTCAAGATGCGCCAGCGGCGTGACCTTTTCTACCGCGTATTTACGATCACCTCCGCCTGAAACTAGGATGACTTCGCCGGAGCTTAATCCCAGGGTATAGAGAACGCGTATAGCCATTTTCTCCAGCTGGCGGTACAGGGAAGGAGCAATCGCAGGCTGCTCGGCATCGGCTGCAAGGACCGGCAGGCGGAACAAGTGGTTCAGCCCCTCCGCCTTGGAAATGTCAAGCGCATGCATGGCGGAGATCTGGACGGCATACCTTCTCCGGAACACGCCTTCGCTTTGCGGCATGGCGTTCATCAGCAAAGATCGGATCCCGGAACGGGATAAACGCGAATGCTTAATAGAGACGGACCAGCCGTCAAAGCGTTCTGTTTCCTCCTGCATGCCCACCTGCGCACCTCCTCTGACTTTTGCCATCCCAGAAACATCGGATAACCGCCTTCCCTCAAAATTATTTTAAATAAAAATAAAAAAGGAGGGCATCCGCCCTCTACGCCGCCGCCCTCGCGTCATATAGTAAACCATACCTCTTTTGAAACCCCACTGACCTACAATTCATCATCCAGGGAATCCGGATCCAGATCGTCGTAATCCACGTCCTCGCCGAAATCAAATTCCTTGTCTTCGTAGTCTCCATGGCCTCTTTCGCACACCAGCACACGAACCTTGGTCTCGGCCACAAGCTCAACGCTGAATTCACGTTCGACCCGGATGATGACATTGCCTCCCCCGGAAGAAACACTGGCTTCAACACAGCTCGGTTCCTGCGTTGCCTCCGCAGATACCTCCACGGTTGAAGCCCGGTGTTTCGGATCCAGATAGGAGAGCGGAACGAGCTCTACATAGGATACCGTTTCTTTTGCGACGTCGGTTTGAGAGTTTTTGTCATAGGAATACCAGATGTTGATATCGTAAGTACCAATAACTTCAATTCCGTCGCCTGCGGCAACCGCTTCGTACTGATGGTTTATAATCCATGCCCCCAAGATGCTGGTCGGATTATGAGGCGGAGTCACGGTATGTGTTACGGTAGAGAACTTACGACCTTTGCCGCAGATCGCTTTCGTGATGATCTCTCTACATTGATGTTTATCGCTTAATGACATCTTTGAACCTCCTCCATACAATCATTCACTTAAGTGTATGCAGGACATAGGCATTTGTTGATTAAACGAGCATAAATGAATGAAATATTCTTCTTCCCTTCTAAAAAATAGGCTCCAGGCAAGCAATAAAGCAACATTATCAAGTAAAGCGGCGTTTATTAATTAATAGTGCAGAGCTTCATTCTTTAAGGGAAGTGGGAGAAGCGATGAAAAAAATGCTGATCCTGGCAACCTTGTCGGTTTGGCTCCTTATTGGGGGCTGCTTGAAGCCGGGAGCCGTTGACGCTCCTTCAGAGCAAGGATTTACAGCCGATCAGGCCATCGCCAAAGCGGTGCAGGATTTAAAGCGAAACGATTTCCCTTTGGAATCCGGTCAGCGGGAAGGCATCATTAAAGGAGGAGGCCCCTTTCCCGGCATCCGCGTGCCTGGAACCTTTGAATCTACGGCGAAGAAGCAGGGCGACGCTTCCTATGTCGTTACGCTCACCGAGCATTGGAGCGCTAAGGATTTCCGCGAAGGGGACAAGTCGGCCAATGCTGAGTTAAGCTATGATTGGAAGTACCTGGTTTCCCGCGACGCGGTGAAGGCAATCGGTGAGGGCGGGGATTTCCCGCCGGACCATGTGGAGTAAACCATAACGAACGCGAATGGACCCCTGCAGTTGTTCCGCAGAGGTCCATTCGTCTTATCTGGATGTAATCGCAGCTTTCCGTGCAGCTACAGAGGTCGGTGCCTTGTTTTTCTTCGCCAGCTTGAGATAGAGCGCGAGTTCGCGGATCAGCTGCAGGATGGCGGAGCGAATCTCGAACTCCTCCCGCGAGGCAGGCAGCTCCATCGTTTTTAATTCCTTCTCCAGCCGCTCGAGCAGGAATTCCGTCCGTCCCGTATATACTTCCTCGGTAACGTCATGACTGAGCTGCTCGAACAGCTCCGCCACGTCGTCCGCCTGCGGCAGTTTCTGATACACCTGCGATATGAGCTGCATCATGTTTTGAATCGATTCCAGCTGCTCTTTGCGCATGTAAAAATAAATGCTCCAGAACTCGTCCGGATGCAGCATTTGGTTCTCCATCGCCCGGTGCGAGGCTTCTTGTCCTGCCCGGATTTCTTTGCCGGCATCAATCAGCTCTTTGCCGTCCCACACTTCATCGGGGTCGCGCAAGGTTTGCGCGATCCTTGCAAAGATAATGGAGAACTGCTTATCCACCCGCTTGCGGATTTTGATCATCTGGTCGGCAGCTTGGGGCATATAAGCCAAATTCACGATCAGGGCGCTGCCAAGGCCGATGATCAGAAGCTCGATCTGGGTTACAAGCGTGGACAGGCTGATGCTCCCGTTCCCATAGACGCGAAAGACGACCACGGAGCTGGTGACGATGCCTTCCTTGAAATTCGCGCGTGCAATCGCCGGGAAGGCAATCAGAATATATATCGCCAGCACCCAGTAATGATAGCCCAAAATTTCGAACAGTACGCACGCAAAGGCAAGTCCTAACAATGACGCGAAAAACCGGGCGGATATCGTTCTTATGCTTCTTTTGCGGGTCACGTCCACGCCCAGCACCGCCAGCAGGCCCGCCGACAGCGGCCCGGGAACACGGAGCGCATCCGCGATCAGGATCGCCATAAGCGTGGCGAACGCCGTTTTAATGACACGAAAGCCCATGAAACCGCCTCTTTCTTCAACAATTGACGTATTCCATGGTAGCGGATTTCGGCGCTCGGCACAATGTCACACGGGCCTGTCAGCGTACGGGACGATACAATTGTCCTTTTTCGGTAACATTTAGAGGATGCTATCGTCTATGATTTAGCAGCTTCCGCTCCGCATAAACGACGAGCTGATACATGCCTGTCGCAACAACGGCAATGATCAGCAGACTCGACATGACAAGTGTGAAATTAAACACCTGAAAGCCGTAAATAATCAAGTATCCAAGCCCCATCTTGGCCACCAGGAATTCGCCGACGATGACACCGACCCAAGCCATGCCGACATTCACTTTCAAGGTGGATATAATCGTCGGAAAGGAAGCCGGCAAAATCACCTTGCGGAAAACCTGCGTTCTCGTCCCGCCGAATACCTGCACCACCTTGATCAGGTTACTGTCCACCTCGCAAAAGCTGTTATACACGACAAGCGTCGTCACAATCACGGTAATCGAAAGCGTTGTGACGGTAATGGACAGAAACCCGGCACCGAACATGACGATAAAAATCGGTCCCAAGGCCACCTTGGGCATGCTGTTAAAGACGACCATATAGGGGTCGAGCACTTTGGAGAGAAACGGGGACCACCAGATCAGCACGGCCAGCAGCGTCCCAAACAGCGTTCCAAAAACAAATCCCGCCGCGGTTTCCCCTACGGTCACGCCCAGATGTCCCCACAGTTCTCCGCTGGCCATGTCCCTGCCGATTTGGGCAAATACCTTGGACGGATAGCTGAACAGCAGCACATCGATCCATTTCAGACGGCCGGCGATTTCCCAAAAAGCAAAAAACAATACCAGCAACGCCAGTTGTACGGACAAAACCTGGAGCCGCCGTTTCTTCTGGCGCTTCAAGTGTGATTGATGCAGTGCCTGCAGGCTCTCCTCAGGAAGAACAGGCTTTCCCGTGTTTATTTCCAGCACCGACATCCGTCCTCACCCCTTCTCTCCGGCGCTCTCCATTTCGCGCCATATTTCATGAAATAATTCATTAAAGCCGCTTAGCTCTCTTGCCATCAAAGGTCTTGCGAGCCGGATATGCTCCGGAACCGTGAACGTTTTGCGAATCCTGCCCGGATGGCTTTCCAGCAAAATAACCTTATCGCTGACGGCAACCGCTTCGGAAAGATCATGTGTGACCAGCACGGCTGTCTTATTCTTTTCGCGCAGCGTCTCCGAGATCAAATCCTCCAGCTGCAGCTTCGTTTGATAATCAAGCGCAGAAAATGGCTCATCCAGCAGCAGCAGACCCGGGTCCGTCGACAGCGTGCGAACCAGCGCCACTCGCTGCCTCATGCCTCCGGATAACTGCTGCGGATACAGGTTGGCCTCCGCTTCAAGCCCCATCTCTTCAAGCAGGGACAACGTCCTGGCAAGATGCCTCTCATCCGTGCGCCCCGTCAGTTCAAGCCCGATCGAGGCATTCTCGAAGATGGTGCGCCAAGGAAATAAATAATCCTGCTGCAGCATATAGCCCACTTCAGGCGTAGGCCCTTGAACCTTTTTTCCATAAACGAAGGCTCCGCCTTTCGTTGGCTGGAGCAATCCGGCAATAATGGAGAGCAGCGTCGTCTTGCCGCACCCGCTTGGGCCGACAAGACTGACAAACTCCCCCGGGTACACCTTCAAATCCAATCCGTCCAGGGCCAGCGAGGCTTCGCGGTCACTGACGTATACATGCGTGATCTGCTGCAGTTCGACTACCGGCTCCATGCTTCCATTCTCCTTTCGGTACTGGAATGCTATTTCACGGAAGATTTGGCTTTTTCGGCAAAGCTGTTATCGACGATCGCTTTTGCCGGTACCTTCTCCTTCAGTTCTCCCGCCTGGCTCATCACGTCCAGCAGGTTATTCCATTCCGTGTCGTCCACGATCGGATCGGTTGCGTAAGTGCCTTGATCCTTGTAACGTTTCACGGACGAAATGATGATGTCTTTGTCAGCATCCTTAAAATAAGGAAGGATGGCGTCAGCGATTTCTTCTGGCGAATGCTGCTGAACCCAGTTTTGCGCCTTTTGCAGGGCATTCGTAAATTTCTGCACCGTATCGCCGTGCTTTTTGATATAACTCTGTTTGCTCATGAAGACCGTATAGGGAAGATGGCCGCTTTCTTCGCCGAAGGACGCCACCACATGTCCCTTGCCTTCCTTCTCGAAAATGGAAGCCTGCGGTTCGAACAGCTGCACATAATCACCCGTTCCGGATAAATATGCGGAAGCGATATTCGCAAAATCAATGTTTTGGATCAGCTTAAGATCCTTCTGCGGATCGATGCCATGCTTGCGCAGCGTGAATTCGCCGGCCATCTGCGGCATTCCTCCCTTACGTTGGCCCAGGAACGTGCTTCCTTTGACTTCATTCCAATCGACCTTACCTTCTCCTTGTCTCGCCATCAAAAACGTGCCGTCGGTTTGCGTTACTTGGCCGAAATTGATGACCGGATCATCGGAGCCCTGCTGGTACACATAAATCGAAGTTTCCGAACCGACCAGAGCGACATCGATCGCGCCGGACAGCAGCGCTGTCATCGTTTTGTCGCCGCCAGGGATCGTCTGCAGATCAACATCCAGACCTTCTTCCTTAAAAAAACCTTTTTCCAGCGCCACATATTCCGGTGCATAGAAAACGGATCTCGTGACTTCCCCCACTTTCACCTTAACCGCCTGGCCGCTTCCGGAGCAGCCGGAAAAGATGAATCCGAACAGGACCAGGGAGAAAAGTGCAATCCATCCCAAGCGTTTGTTCTTCAGCATAACCCTTCCTCCATCCTCTTGAATGCATATGCCATCATATGCATCCGCCCAAAAAAGGGTTAACTGTTGTCAAGTTCATGCCAGATTTACTTTTGCATGTAAAAAAAGCCCCTGAGGCATCCGCAAACGGGACGAACTCAGGAGCTTTGTTTTCATGATCGCATGATCATTAAGAAAAACGTCTATCGACGTACCTTCAAA
>NZ_BIMK01000011.1 GCF_004001045.1 Paenibacillus chibensis | reverse complement strand
CTGAAGTTTTTCTTGCGATGATAGAATGGTTCAGCTTCGCTGAAATTTATAAATTCTATAATCTTTAAAAAGCCTACAGCTTATAAATATCCTTGTATTTCTCTTCCAGGTAGTCTGCCAAATAATCCGGATTCAGCTCCTCGCCGGTCACCTGCATAATGATCTCTGCCGGCGTCAGGCTCTTGCCGAAGCGATAGATTTTCTCGGTCAGCCATTCCTTGATCGGAATCAGGTTGCCTTCGCGGATATACTGATCCAGCTCAGGCAGCTCTTTTCTCATCGTATTCATGATTTGAGCCGCGTACATATTTCCGAGGGAGTAGGAAGCAAAATAACCAAAGCTGCCTCCGGACCAGTGAACGTCCTGCAGTACGCCCAGACTGTCGTTAGGAGGCGTGATGCCCAGATACTGCTGGTACTTCTCATTCCATACTCTAGGCAGATCCTTCACTTCAAGTCCTTCATTAAAAATCATTTTCTCGATTTCATAACGGATAATGATATGAAGGTTGTACGTGAGCTCATCCGATTCGATTCGGATCAGGGAGTTTTCTACGCGGTTCACGGCACGGTAGAAATCTTCAAGCGCAACATTTTGGAGCTGCTGCGGGAAATGCTTTTGCAGATCGGGATAGTAGCGCTCCCAGAAGGCACGGCTGCGGCCGATAATATTTTCCCACAAGCGGGACTGGGATTCATGGATGCCCATGGATGTACCTGTCGCCAGCGGCGTTCCGGCCAGATCCTTGCTGATGTTCTGCTCGTAGAGGGCATGCCCGCCTTCATGAAGCGAGCTGAACAGCGCGCTGGTCACGTCATCCTGGATATAATGCGTCGTGATCCGGACATCGCCTGAATTCAAGCCTGTCGCAAACGGATGAACGCTCTCGTCCAGACGGCCCGCTTCAAAATCATAGCCCATTTGCCCAAGAATAAAGAGGCCCATTTTCTCCTGCTGCTCTTGTTCGAAAATCTGATCCAGGAACGTCGTGTCCGGCTTGTTCGGGGACTCTTGAATTGCAGCCACCAGCGGCACCAGTCGATTGCGCAAACGTCCGAATACTTCGTCCAGCTTGTCCACGGTGAGATCCGGCTCAAACTTGTCGAGCAATGTATCGTATGTCGTGCCTTTGACGCCCCAATACTGAATCAGTTCTTTCAGCATATCTACGATTTTGGTCAAATTCGGTTCAAAGGAAGCGAAATCATTGTTTGCCTTCGCGTCTTCCCAAAGGGTCTCCGTATGTGCTGTCAGTACAGAGAACTCCTCGATTTTCTTCGCCGGGATGCTGCGGTTCTCGTCATATTCCTTTTTGAGTTCCTTCACGACGCGACGGGTCGTTTCATCCAGTTCGCTGTCGACTTCCGGGCTAGTAAAATAGGATATGTACTCACCCATTTCGTCCGAGACCTGCAGCTTGAACTGCTCGCCTGCCAGGGTTCCGATCACGCCAGACCGGAGCTCGGCACCTTTACGAGGCGCCCCGGTGCGCAGATCCCAGTGCATCAGGGAAATCGCTTCCGTATATGCTTGTATTTTGTGAACCAGCTCCATAAATGTTTCCAATTTTGCTTTGATTTCGTTATTCATTCCAAGACTCACCTCGCTACGTATTTTCGTCCTACCTCTTGATGATACTTTTTGCAGAAAGTATAATCAATATTTAATACGAATCGTTCGTCTTCAAACCTCAATAAGGATAAAAGGAGGCCATGACCGTGAATATTCAAATCACCGAACGAGCAGAAGCGTTTCTACGGCAACAAATCGGCAACAAGTCTTCGCCGGTCAGGCTAGTCTTTGATTCCGAGGGCTGCGGCTGCGGAGTGAATGGTATACCGGCATTGTGGATACTTTCCGCTCCGGACGTTAACGACATGACGATACATAGCAACACAGTGCCGTTCGTAATCAACCGGATTCATGCCGTATACTTTGAAGAAAACCTGTATCTGGATTCCGAGGCGGGCTACCCTTCCTTCCGGTTATCAGGTGACAGCCAGCTCTATGGACAGAATGTAAGACTGCTGGACAAGCGCGAAGACGAATCATAAATCCTTGAAAGGTTGTGTGTGTACTATGAGCCACGTTTCAGAAATTTTGGAGTTTAACCGTCAATTTGTGGAAGAGAAGCAGTATGAACAATACTTGACAGGCAAGTTCCCCGATAAAAAGCTGGTCATCATCACCTGCATGGATACCCGTCTGGTGGAGCTGCTTCCAAAAGCCATGAATCTGAAGAACGGCGATGTTAAAATCATTAAAATTGCCGGCGCGATCGTCTCCCATCCCTTCGGCAGCGTGATGCGCAGCATTCTGGTTGCCCTGTACGAGCTGAGCGCTGACGAAGTCATCGTTGTCGGACATACCGACTGCGGCATGGCAGCCCTAAATGCCGACCATATGATTCAGGAGATCCGCAGCCGCGGCGTTTCCGAGGAAGTGCTGTCCACCCTTGAAAATTCCGGCATTAAGCTGGATTCTTGGCTGCAGGGCTTCGAAAACATCAAAGAAGGCGTCAAGGGAACCGTCAATCTAATCAAAAAGCACCCTCTCCTGCCTGGAGATGTACCGGTTCATGGCATGATTATCGATCCGAACACCGGCTCGCTGGATCTGGTCGTAGACGGTTACGAAAAATAATTCACAAAAAAATCACTTTACAAATGATCAAAAAAACACGGGTACGGGTACCCGTGTTTTTTTATGTGCTTTGGTTGCAAAACCATACAGTTTAAGTGTACACTTTTTGTTGAAAGAACATAACACGTATGGGAGACATTGCGAATGAATACGTTATCCTATGGATTATTGGCTTTTTTGGCAAGGGAACCTGGTTCCGGCTATGACGTAATGCTCAAAATCCAGCCGTTCTGGCAGGCCAAGCATAGCCAAATTTATCCTCTTCTCGCACAAATGGAGGAAAATGAACTTTTAACCTCTCATTGGGTCAAGCAATCCGAAAAGCCCGACAAGAAAATTTACTCGATTACCGAGAGAGGCATCCGAAAACTGAAGGAATGGATGTATATGCCCCTTCCAGACCCGATTACGAGGGACGAGCTCTCTATGAAAACGTTCTGCATGTGGATGACCGACCGAGACAACGCGATCGAAATCGTGGAGACGAGAAAAGCTTATTTTACGCGCAGGCTCGAAACCTTCCACAAAATGCTGCAAAACATTCCTGAGGATAAACGATCATTCGGCAATCGCGAATTCTATGATTATATTCTCATCCAAAAGGGAATATTTAATGCAACGGCCGGTCAGGATTGGTGCAACTGGGTGCTGGGAATGCTGCGGGAGCAGAAGGCTAACGATATCCCCGTTCTTCCTGTGCAGTAAACCGCCTCATCCACAGTTCGTAGATCCAAGAAAGAAATGCTTTTTATTCCTGCCCGCAGAAATTTAAACTGTTTTATATTTTTTTATCAAAAAATGAAACTTTAAGATACTTAGTCCGTAAAGAATAGTAGGCACTTCAAAAGCCAGCATAATACTCAGGAGGTATTTCACTACATGATGAACAAATCGTTGAAGAAATGGATCATGGTAATCATGGCATTTACGTTCTTCTTCGCAATTTCGGTTCCGGCGGATCAAGCGGATGCGAGACGCGCCGGCGGTGGTGGCTTCAAATCCGGCAAAAGCTCCTTCACCAACACGCCGAAAAAATCGACGACGACGGATAACGTTAAAAAGTCGACCAACACAAGCAACAACTCCACTGCAGGCACAACGGCCAAGCGCGGATTTTTCAGCGGCGGCGGATTCATGAAAGGCTTGATGATCGGCGGTCTTGCCGGCATGCTGTTCGGCGGAATGTTCGGTAACATGGGCTTCCTCGGGAACGTATTCGGATTAATCATCAACCTGCTTGCCATCTATGTTGTCGTATCCCTTGTCATTGCGGCCGTCAGGGCTTTCAAGAACCGACGGAAACCGGACACGCGTAACGGACGGTACTAAGCGATGGTCATACTCACGATGGATGAAATCATTAACGCCATTTGCCTGCATATGGCTGAGCGCAAACGGATCCGTCCCCAGGACGTCGAAGTCGAGCTGTTGTGGGATGAAGACACGGGCTATTCCGCCGAAGTTTGGACCGAAGGCCGCAGCCAGTATCTTGTCGAAGCCAACATGATCGAAGCCATTATGCGCTATCTCCAGAGCGAATATAACATTCGCGCCTACCGTGAACAGATTACACTGGATCTGGATGAAGAAATCACGGCACAGGTTGACGTGGATCTGCAGCAAACGTCTTATTAATATAGAAGCAAATGAAGCTTGGACGAAATATCGTCCAAGCTTCTTTTGTTTCTGACTACGTGCTCCAGCCATGCCGTAAACAGCGCTGCATAGAAAGCTATACCGACTCCTCCAAAGCCTCACGCAGCGCCTCCAGCGTTGTCACCGGTTCCTTGCAGCTGAAATGCTCGCAGATATAAACCGCGGCTTGGCCGGATACCGGCTTCATCTCCCGGATATGGGGAAGAAGCTCACGCAGCCCCTCTCCTGCCTCTCCTTCCCAATGAATCAGGACGGATGCCCCCGGCAAATACGCTTGCTGCACGGCGGAGATCATTTCCTGCATGACAATGTCGTCCCGGCTGCCGCTGAGCACGATCTCCCTCCCGCCCTGGAACGGCTGCATCGCTGCCAGCAAATACATGGCATATCCCATCGGGTATTGCTCCGCTGTGCCTGCAAAGACCTGCAGCTGCTTATCCACGATGGCCTTCAGTGCAGAATCCTGCGTCATCGCAGCCAGCTTCCCGAGCTGCAGGGCAGCCACAGAATTGCCCGACGGCAGGGCTCCGTCGTAAATTTCTTTGGAGCGGCTCAATAACGCTTCTCCCTGCTTGCTGCTGAAATAAAAGCCTCCGTCCGCTTCATCCCAAAAATCCTCGATCATGATATCTTTCAGCGTGAGGGCTCTCTTCAAATATTCAACCTGACCTGTCGCCTCATACAGCTCAATAAGCCCCCACATCAGAAAGGCATAGTCATCCAGGTACCCGGTAAAAGCAGCATCTCCATCACGGTATCTGGCCAGCAATCGGCCATCCGGCTGCCTCATTCTGGACCAGATGAGGTCGGCTGCTGTACCCGCGGCTTTCGAGTAAGCCGGATTTTGCATGACTTTCGCCGCTTTCGCAAAAGCCGCGATCATAAGCCCGTTCCAAGATGTCAGTACCTTGTCATCCTTGAAAGGATGTACACGCTGCTCGCGGTACGCAAACAGTTTCTCCCTGGACTCTTCCAGCTGTGTCGTCAATCCCAGCAGATTCAGGTTTCGTTCCTCCGCATAAGTCCGAGACATGGCCTGAATCAGATTCGGAATGCTGCTCCCTTCGAAATTCCCTTCCGGCGTAATGTCATAAATATGACAGTACGTATGCATGTCCTCTAGATCAAGCGCTGCCTCCACGTCCTCGCGGGTGAACAGATAGAACTTACCTTCAACCCCTTCTGAGTCGGCATCCTCCGCAGAGTAGAAAGCCCCTTCCGGTGATGTCATGTCCCGCTGAATATACGTCAGCACATGCTCCGCCACCTCGGCCCACAGGCGATTGTCGGTTAGCTGGTAGCCTTCGAGGTATGCCATGACGAGCAGCGCGTTATCATACAGCATCTTCTCAAAATGGGGAACCAGCCATTTCTCATCCGTCGAGTACCGGGCAAAGCCAAATCCGACATGATCATACATGCCGCCGCGGTACATGCCTTCCAAGGTCTTTTCGGCCATCTGCAGTGCTTCTCTCCGGTCGTACATTTGTGAGTAAGCCATCAGGAAAAGCAAATGATGCGGTGTCGGAAACTTCGGTTCGGACCCGAAACCTCCATACACCGGATCAAACGTCCGCATGTAATGCTCGAAAGCCTTGTCGAACACATCTTCATCCAGAACGCCATGCTGCGGTTTCGACAAATGACCGTTAATTTGCTGCATAATATCGTCGCTGACTTCTAGGATTTGTTCAGGATTGTCCGCCCATTTTTGCAGAAGCTGTCCGAGCACCTCCATCAGCCCCATTCTGCCGTACATTTGTCGTTTGGGAAAATACGTACCCGCGAAAAAAGGCTTTTTGTCCGGCGTCAGCAGAACCGTGAGCGGCCATCCGCCCGAGCCTGTCAGCGCCTGGCATACCGACATGTACAGATTATCGATGTCCGGACGTTCCTCCCGGTCCACCTTGATCGCAACATAATGTTCGTTCAAAAGCGCCGCCACCTCTTTGTCTTCGAAGGATTCGCGCTCCATGACATGACACCAATGGCAAGTAGATTGTTAAGCCCAACTAGGAATAGCCTACAGACAAAAATACAGGCTTGCCTTCCCGCTTCGCTTTGCTGAACGCCTCCTCGCCCCAAGCCATCCAGTTGACGGGATTATGGGCATGTTGAAGCAGATAGGGGGATTTCTCATGTATTAATTGATTCGTGTATTGGTGTTTAACGGTTTCATCGCGCATGGGATCATCTCTCTTCACTTTAATTTTGGGGTAAACAAAAAGGAGTCTTCAGCGACTCCTCTATATTTTACCCATTTTCTTCAATTCGTTATAGCTTATTTTAGTTTATTTCGAGCTTCAACGGATGGTTTATTTATTTTTATAAGACTTGTATTTCATCAATCACTGACCTCATGGAATTTTAGTCTCGCGGATAGTTAACTTCCATAATGTCCATAAACGGCACCTTTGTTATAACGCCATTTTTCTTCATATGAACCTTCCCTGTCCGAGAATCCATTTGGTCTATTTGTCCTCTTACAGTCTCTTCCCAGCCTCACACCGTAAGCACAATCACTGATTCTTCTTGATATGCCTCTGTGAGCTGATTGCCGAGCTCTTCTAATACAAATTCATCTCTTGTTGGTCTCTTTGCAACTTTCGCTTTTGCCATAGTAGATCCCCTCCTGGTGCAGCGACCATAATAGCTTCAATTATATCATAAATTACCTTTTTGAGGGTTCCACACAGGAACAAATGTTTTTGAAACCAATAACAATTCTTCGATCTCGTCATACATCCTCTGTTCATCAGCCATTCGTTTCTCCCGATTTTCCGCGATGATTTCTTTCATGGTTTTCTCACGTTGAAATGGAATGATATTGTCTTCCTGATCTTTAAGCATGATCGATCACCTCATGATTAGGATATCCATCCGCTGCTGGAGACGTTCACAGTATTCATTCAAGGGGATTTCATTAGCATCTTCGTTATTTCAAAAATCTGTATCGAGATCCGCTGCCGAGTTTTATCTCCACTTAAAGATATTGTTCAGAATCGGTTCAGAAAAATACCATACAATAAATTGACACATTTTGTCGATCAATGTGTTGTCAATTTTTATAGGGGGAAAAAATACATGGGTAAGAAACAGAAATTCCAAAAGAAATCGATCACCATCATTTCAACTGCTCTCCTCTTCGGCGCGATGGTACCGCAAGCATTCGCTGCCAGCACGTTCAATGACATCTCAAATTCTTATGCCAAGGATGCTATACTTCAGTTGGCGGAAAAAGGAATCATTAATGGTGTATCAACGGGTCTGTTTGATCCAAAAGGTGTAATTCTACGTCAGGATTTTGCCGTTATTCTTGCGAAGGCATTAAACTTAGACGTGAGTAAACCTCCATCTATTCCAACTTTTTCAGATGTTCCAGCGGATCACTATGCATATAAATATGTGGAAGCAGCTGCACATGCCGGTCTTATCAATGGGCGTGGGGGTGGCCTCTTTGGCAAGGGGACGACATTATCACGTCAGGATATGGCTGTCATTTTTGTTAGATCACTGGGGGTAGATACAACAGGCTATGCAGCCAAGCTTACTTTTTCTGATAAAGATGCGATTTCCGAATATGCAAAGGATGCAGTAGGCTATGCTGTTGCGGCTAGGCTAATTCAAGGAACAGGCGGTAATGCTTTTAATCCTCTAGGAGTAGCTAATCGTCAGGATGTAGCATCGGTTGCATACAAATTCTTAGTGCATCAAACTGAATTAGCAAAGCCAGAGCCAAGTCCTGAACCAACTCCTAACCCGACGCCTACACCAAGCCCAGTACCAACACTAAATCCTGTGCCAAACCCTGGACCATCACCAAATCCAGTTCCTCTTCCGGTAAATAACCATGCTCCCGTTGCTAGTTTAATTGATGCAAAATCAATTAATATAGATCAACACGTGAATGTACTTAATGTAGCCAGTGTTTTTACGGATAGAGATGGAGACATGTTAACATATTCTGCAAGCTCTTCAAATCCGAATGTTGCTACTGTTTCATTCGACGGAAATGATGTGTATGTGTCGGGAATACGTGTGGGCTCATGCACAATTACATTAACTGCTGACGATCGAAGAGGCGGGGTAGCAGCTACAACGTTTGTTTTAAATGTAACTCAATCTCCGCAACAAGCAGCAATAGATAAAATTGACGGTATAAGCAAAAACGGAGATGCAAGTGAAATAACTTTAAATGATATTAACAACGCATTATTAGGGAAATCAGTCTCTATCTTGGAGGGGAATTTAGAAGTCTACAGAGATGCAATAAGCCGTGCGGAGGATTTGGAATTCAATTCTGCTGATAAAATCGCGGAGATGGTTACTGATGTAAATGCTACTCTTGACAAAGAAGTAACAACAGGAATAACTGTTGGCGGAGCTATTCTTAAATATCATTTACTAATCGATCCTATGGAGTTTAATGTAGCGAGTGCAAGTAAAGTTATTTCGTTTGCTACACCGATGGATGATCCTTTCACCAATTCTAATATTTATTCGATAATGAAAAAAACGGCGGGATATGGTTCGAAGTACTTCTTCAATATTCCTACATCCACTCCTCTGAACCTGAAAATTGGCAAGGCAGGAGATTATCAGGTTCTATTTATCTATGTTGATCAGGATAAAAAAAGTGTAGGTTACTCGGTGCATAATCACATTACAGTGAAAGATATCAATCATATTCCTGTGATTAATCATACATGGGCTGCCCCCAGCTTTTTGGTAGGTACTGACAAACCATTGGACTTAACAGGACTATTTACGGATGAAGATGAGAACGATACATTAACCTATTCAATTGAAGCATTAGATCCAGAAGTAGCAGATGTAACTCCTGGAGAAGCAACTGAACAACCTACAATTCATCCGGTGGCTGCTGGAAATGCACAATTTAAAGTTATGGTCAGTGATGGGCATGGGGGTACAAATGAAACAACGATCTCTGTGGCAATCCATCAACCTAACGGCACCGGAGGAGAGAATGCCACGTTAGATATAAAAGACCTAACGCTCTATGGTTATCTGACGGATTCAATACTGTTACAATATACTTCAGTTCAGGGAGCTACATCAGAAGTGATACAGCAGTCATTGAATGGAATGGATTGGGTAGAGGCCTCAACGAGCGGAATACTACCAATTGATAATGTTACTTTTATCGATGTACAAGATCTAATACAAGGCCAACATTATTATTTTAGAATGAAAGTATCAAATGATATGACAACTAGCTATTCAAATATCTATGAATATACTGTCCCTTCATTTCTAGAGTGATTGGGTGATAGAAAAACCTTAGTACAATAATACACAGCAGAATATTAACGCCGGATCAAAGCTCTTACTTCTCCATCTGTTTTTCAACTCATTATGATACTCACTGGAATCCTTTGGCATAAGGGTCTCTTATGTAATGCTGAGCAGATATGCGCAATGTTTGCCGTATAGCCCTTCCCCAATCCGGGATCATACATAAGATACTACGTAGACGAAAACAAGGAGGTATGGATGAGATGAGTGAAGTTGTAGGTGGAGTTGGCGCAGGATACGGATATGGTTTTGGTGGCGGAGGCATTGGCGCAATCCTGGTGCTGTTCATTCTGTTAGTTATTATTTCTAAAGCCTTTTTCTTCTAATCAAATCACCGGTAAGTAAGGCAGCAAAGAGGGGTGGCAATACGCGGAGTGAACCGAAGTGAATTGGTCTCCCCCTCTTCAATGGTTTGCTCTTTATTAATAAAATCCCATTCAACGTCTGTTGGATGGGATTTTTCTGATCGCATAACCATATCAGATATCTGCTGGATGAAACCAGATATTAACCTGGAACAAATTCCCTGAGGATGCGTATACATTTACATAGATAATCATCCGTTAAGGAGTTGAGAAAATGCTCATTTTCGCAGGATTGATATTTACGGTAATCGGCATCTTAAATATCGTCAACCCGAATTTCGCTTGGTATCTAAAAGAGGGCTGGAAGGTCGATGGCGATTCCGAACCAAGTGATTCCTATGTAGCCCTCACCAAATTAGGCGGCGTGATCGGAGTCGTGTTCGGCGTCATCCTGTTTATCACAGGAATCTTTTCTTAGAGCTCATTTCTAAAATGTGAACCGTGATTTCATACGAAACAATGCAGAGACTGCAGAAGCAATGCTGCAGTTTTTTGATTTTTTCTCTCTCATTAAGGCCACTATGGCCTGGCCAAATACAAACGGGATCATGCTATTCTTCAGATAGTATAGTATGATCCCCTTTCCTTTTATTACGACGATTTTATAAAATTCACGGAAAACATCGTAACGACCGTCAGAACGAGGAAAATTGTCAATATGGCAAACGGAATGGCGCTGATCGTTATCGCTGCGATGGCAAGCCCTCTTCCGGAAGTTGAACGCCTGGCGCTAATTCCGAGAAAAAAGCTCAGCGCATTCAAGAAATAAACAATAAAGAAAAACACGATGATTCCTGTCGGGTTCGAAAATTCCTCCTCATTTCTTGTATTTAGAAAATTGCACGGCATATTCGGCATACTCACTCGGCTTGCTTTTATCAAATACCTTAATGGTAGCCGGTTGACTAAAATCGATATCTTTGACTGAAAAATAGGATACTTTGAGACCGCCGTCCGTACTATTGTACGTTTTGACAGAACCGATCTCTTTGCCGTTTTGACTCAGTTGAACACCTAAGAGCCTGGCCCAGCCATCGCTAATATAGAATGAGAACGTTAATTTGTTATAATCGATGAATGCAGCCGCCTCGTCAACGCCTATCACTCGATCCTCGGATATGTACCTGTTTTGCGCAACCGTTGATATGATGCTATATGGCGTATCGATGAAAGCATTCATATATTCACCGATGCTGCCTAAATTTGAATACGTCTGTGGCAGCTCGAAAAAATGACCCTGCTGCATATTTTTGCCTTCATCAATCGCTGCCCGGATTTTATCGTCGGTGACATAATACATATAAGATGAAGAATTTGATGAAATCGTAGTTTCTTCTGTTTGCGGAGCTTCTGTAGACGGTGAGGTTTCTTTAACTTTTAAAGTTTCCTTCACTGAAGTCTCCTTCACTGAAGTCTCTTTCGTTGATGTTTCTTTCATTGAAGTTTCTTTGGCCGCTGTTTCTTGGGTTTTCACGGATTCTTTAGTTTCCACGGCTTCCTTCGCCGTCGTTTCGGCACTCGCCGTTTGCGAATTTTTCAGATCATGTGGAGCTGCTGAATTGGTGTCGCTGTTCCTTAAGGTATACATCACCGCTGCTGCAACCACTGCAAAGCAGAAGCACACGGTTAGAAGCAGTACCCCGATCATCCCTTTCGTTTTCATTTCTACCTCCTAAGATGTCTTTTTAAAAATGGTATGATATTCCTATCCGATTATACACTAACGATAGGTAATTAGTAACACTTTCTATAATAGTTTCCTATTTTCCTGATTTCAGGTTATATTCCTTCCCGTTTCGCAATCAATAATGGTATAATCTTCCTCTGCAGGAGGTGATGTCATGGATCCCGCAGGAAGTGCTGAATTTGTTTAAGGACATTCCCCTGGCATTTTAGACCGGAACATCTTTTATGTATAATAATTCGTGCCTTTAGCGAAGCTTGCCGAATCGTTGACTGGCGTTCTGTTCGGCGAAGGATGCTCCTTGCCGTCTCTTCCCGCCGTTTTCCTCCTGAATGATGGTATCTACGCAGAATATATGGTATGAGAAAACAAGCACCCTAATCGGTTGGATTCCCATCGTTGAATTACCCTATAGTAACTTTTATTGGAATTCGTTGACCCTCATGAGAACTGAATATATACTCACCCTATGGAATATTAAGGAGGTTATGACATATGGAAGGCAACGATGCGGCGCAACAGACGAATCCAGATACGCTGGAGACGATGCTCCGCATGGCTCATTCGTTTGGAAACTGGGACCATCTGATCAGCTTGGCCGATTCTTTATATGACATAGCGATGAATTCGTTCAATGGTTCCCAACCGAAGCACTGGAAGCAACAAAAACCCCCCATCTATTATTTGGGGCTGAGTTCCCTGATGAAAGGCATTGCGCTAAAAAAGAAAAAACAATTCGCAGAAGCTCTCACCTATATTGAAAAATATCGGGATCTCAGTTTATTTGCAGATGGCAGCGAAAAGGAAAGCCTCATCGTAGATAAATTCGCTTTTTACGCCAAAGCCAATAGCTATTCCTTACATATTTTATCCGGGGACCACCGCCAACTGTATGACTATGCTTCGTTCCTCAAGCAGCATCCCGCGGAAGCTTTGCCTGGTCTCATCTCCATTCTGGAAGGCGCAAATACGCATGATTTTCAAGTCGATGAGGTCATTGCCCCTTTGCTGGAGACGCTCTATCACACCATCCATGATGACATCCCTCCCGAGAAGCACCCATACTACTTCTACCCGTTGTATTTATTGTCCGTCTATTATTTTAAAAATCGCAGGTATGACAAGGCGATCGACAATGTGATTCAGCAGATGGAGTTTTCCGACAAAATCAATGATCATCTGCATTTCAAGAAGTCGGTTGCCCTGTTTGAAGAATGCAGAGGCCAGGCATCGCCGATCCAACTGGAAAGCTACCAGCGCATCTTAAAAAACTATCTCATGCAATTTCTCCTGAATGAAGAAGGCTTTTCGCTAGACTTTAGGATTGCCGAAAATACCAGCTAACACGCTTGATACAACCAACCGCCATCAGCCCTCACTTCGATAATCAAACTGCTTTTTACTCTTCATCCAGCACCTGTCAGAACAGCACTGAAAAAAAGGCTTTCCCGAGCCAAATTGTTCCTCTCTCATAATTGACCTGCCCTTAATTACCATATAGACTCAATGTATGATGCTTTAAAGGGAGGAGACCAAGTTGGAAACGGAGTTAGCATTAATTAAAAACAGCGCGGATTCTTTGGTATCTATGCTTCGTATGGCGTATTCCCTCGAAAATTGGGGCAACCTGATCATTTTGGCAGACGAATTGCTTAGCAGAGTGTATACTCCTTATCAAGAAAAATCCACTACCCAGATTCCTAAGACAGAGAAACCTCTGGTCTACTATATTGGCTATGGAAATCTCATGAAAGGCGTGGCCTACCAGAAGAAAAAGCGATATGAAGAAGCCAAAATTTGCATCGATAATTACAAAAACCTGGAATTTTTTTCGGACGGAAGCGAAAGTGATCAAAAAATCGTAGAGGATTTTAGCTTTTTCGCGAAAGCCAATACGTTTACCGTCGATATTTTATCCGGAAATACGGAACGCCTGGCGGAATATGCTCTGTTCATTCAAAAGTACCCCTCCGAGACGCTACCCGGACTAGTCACGATCTTGGAATGCGCCAACACGAACAATATCGATGTCGATGAGATTATCAAGCCTTTGTCCGATTATGTAACGAACCTGAAATATGATGATTTGAGCTCCACAGACTGCACTTACTATTTATCCATTCTTCATTTGCTGTCGATTTACTACTACAAACGGAGCTTATTTGAACCCGCTTTAAATTTCACTATACAGTCATTAATTATTTCTGATAAAATTGGTGATGACAAGCAGTTCAAAAAATCTGCTGCTCTTTTCGAAATCTGCAGACCGCGCGCTTTGCCGGAGCAGCTCGAAAGATACTACAAAATATTACAAGACTATTTGTTAGGAGTGATGAAGAATGAAGAATGTATTTCTCTCAACATTGTTGTTGCTGGGAATCGTTAGTGCAGGCGTTATTTCCGTGCCGACGGCATCCACAGGCATTCAGCCGCTGAACCACGGCGTTGGCTACGACGGCAAGTAAGCTTCGATTTTCCCACGGGCCGGGCTTTTAGATTGACATACATATTTTACAGGCAGCTGCGAACCCGGCCCTGGGAATCCATTTTCCCGCTCCCGCCCGACTTTTGATATCATCTCTTCTCCACTCTGCTATCTCCCCCAGTTATTCCCGATTTGTCCTTTGTCCCTTACATTTCGTTCCAGGTCTCCTTTTTGTTTTTCGCATCTTGTTGCAATTGCGACCCGTGCAGCTCCATTCAGCAGTATCGGCTCATCCGCGTGTAAAATCCGGTCGACGGTCGAAAAAAGGAACGTTCCTCATTTAACGAAGAACGTTCCTTTGAGTTTTTCTATGACTAGGAGTCCGCGCCAAGGAAAGCCCTGGCGAATCCGCGGCCAGGGCCTTCCTAACGATTCTTCTATTCCAGCATTCCGGATACTTCTTTGCTTGTCCGAATCCGGCCGATCCTCGGGAAAATATGCTTGCAAACATATTCATGTTCTTCCCGCGCTGATGCGGTCATGGCATCCTCGGCAAATACCTGTTGATAGCCGTGCTGATAAGCTTCCCGTGCGGTCGTATCCACACCGATCGACGTCGAAATACCGCACAGCACGATCGTGTCAATACCGCGCCGGCGCAGCTGCAGATCCAGATCCGTCCCGAAAAATGCTCCCCACTGCCGTTTGGTGATCACATGCGCTTCCGGATAATCGGCAAATTCCGGAATCAGGTTATCCCAACCTTCCGGAAGCTGCATAGCCCCCATGTTCATATCTGTTTTGGGTCTCAGCATGTCTTTGCCGTCAACCGACGACACCTTTACGAATACGACAAAAGCGTTCTTTTCCGTGAATGTCTTCACGAGCTCGGCGGCATTCTCCACCACCTGTGTGGTGGAATACGGCCCGGATGCTGAACCCTGCCCTCCACAACCGGATACGTTTTGGGTCCGATCGTAATACTTCCGCCCCCTCCGGTCACTAAGATCAGCTCATGATGCGTGAGTGTTCTGGAAAATTTCCGCGGCTGCCTCATGGGCTCCCTAATTTTTCTGCCATTGCAATAATGAATGTGGAAAAAAAGCTGGTTACTATGCATACATCCCTCCGCCTACCAAGTACTGACATGCTCAGCGCGCCGGCCAAGCTTTATGCTTCATTATACTGAAAAAGCGGATGAAGATAAAAAGTGCCTCCCGTCTAACCAAAGCCAATACCCCATGCATAATTGGCACGGAAATTGCTTGATTATGTGGTATCACCCGCAATGGTTCTGAAAAATTTGAAACCGCTGACATGATCAATAAACGATGCTCGGAGGGAAAGCGTATGACCAGAATCGAACAAGATCGTCCAGGGGCACGAAAAGTCCCCTCCCATGCTTATTACGGCATCCAAACCCTGCTCGCCGCTGAGAAGCTACCTGTGGCAGGCATACCGGTTCATGAAGAATGGATTGCAGCGCTGGCAAATGTAAAACAGGCTGCTGCACAGGCTCATGTTGATCTAGGTACTCTGCCGCTTACCATCGGAAGATGCGTGATCAAAGCGGCGGAGGAGATCCGGACTGGCAAACATTTGCAGGAATTCATCTTGGATGGAATCCAAGCCGGCATCCACGATGCCTTAAATACCAATATGAACGAGGTCATCGCCAACCGGGCGCTCGAATTCATGCTGGAGGGCAAAGGGAGTTACGAAATCATTCATCCGGAGAAGCATGTCAATTTATCGCAAAACGCCCATGGGCTGATGTCGGTGTCTTTCCGGATCGCTGCCCATTCATTGTCTCAAGAACTGATCCGGTCCACGGATCGGCTGATCTCCTGCTTGCTGGACTACGAGAAAACAATGGATAAGCTGCATTCACCTTCAAGTCCCGCTCCGACCCCAGGAACGATTCCGTGGCTCGGCCGCCAATTCGGCAACTCTGCCCGGAACCTCCTGCGGGATATGAAGGAAATGGTCAAGGCTTCCTCGCGGCTGCAAACCGTCGATCTGAGCGATGCGCTTATATCCAATGAACCGAGCGGGGAAGCGGAGTTCATTAAAACAGCCGCCGCCTATTTAACGAAGCAAACCAAGCTCGATATTCTCACAAAAAATAATGTCATGGATTCGCATGGAAGCCATGAAGCTCCGCTTGATCTTTCTACCGCGGTGCTGAATTGCGCATTGGTCATCTCAAAAATAGGCAGCGATGCTCGTCTGGCTGCCGCAGTGTTATCGCAAGATGACACCACGGATCAGGCTCTGAGCATCCGAGCGATTTCCGAATCGGCAGCGATGCTCGCACAAATCGCTTTTCAGGCTGCTGGTTTGAACCATAGCATCCGCCTAGCCGCAGAATTCGGAATGGCTGACCAGGATGGCATGCCTTCATTGATGGCGCTGAATCTCTTGGAGTCCATGAAACTGCTGATCAAGGGAATGGAGTCCTTCACCCTAATGCTAAAGATGGACGCCGAGCAGCGAATTCTCTACCGGTAATGAACTGCCGGGAAGGACTTGGGCAAGATCAATAAAAAGGACTGCTTTCAGACCGATGCGCTCTGAAGGCAGTCCTTATTTTTATAGTTTCCTTTTTCGGGTCGAGGAAGATCCCATCTTGAGTTCTTCACGGTATTTGGTCACGGTTCTCCGGGATAGCCGTATGCCCTCCGCCAGCAGCAAAAGGACGATTTTTTGATCCGAATAAGGGCAGCTTTTGTCCTCCGAATCGATCAGTTCTTTGATCCTTACTTTCACCTTCCGGGAGGATGCCGGATTTCCATCCGAGGTCGGGAGCCCGGCCGCAAAAAAGTATCTTAGCGGGAAGACGCCGTGCGGAGTTGACAGAAACTTGTGATGAACCGCCCGACTGACGGTTGACTCATGCATTTCGAGCTGACGAGAAATCGTGCTTAACGTCATCGGTTTCAAGCCCTGAACGCCCTTCATCAGAAAATCCCGCTGCTCCTCCATGATTGCCCCGATGACCCTGAGCAAGGTTCGCTTACGGAGCTCTACGCTTCGGATGATCCCTTGCGCCGACTTAAGGCATTCGTTCATGTACGAAGATGCTACGTCGGAATGATACAGCCCGGCCCACTCCCTGTATTCGCTGCTGATCGATATCCGGGGTCGGCTTGAAGGATGCAGTGAAACAGTAAAGCCTTCTCTGTGCGTTTCGATCATAGCATCCGGCACGATATATTGCGGTTCAAACGCGATCATTGATGATCCGGGCCGTGGATTCAGGCTTTGAATATAGCGTAGGGAGGTCATCACCTGTTCTCTTGTTATCTTCAATGCGGAAACGATACGTCCGACATTTCCACTGGCCGCTTCCTGCAAAAGTTCATGGACGATGCTGTAGGCGAATGGGTCGCATGCCGGATCTCTGACGATTTGCAGCAGCAGGCATTCGCGCAAATTTCTGGCCCCTATGCCTGCCGGCTCCAGGGATTGCAGCTGATCAAGCGCTTTCAATATAACCGCCTCGGAAGAATTCAACCGGGCTTCAATGTCCGTTAACGTCATCTCCAGATAGCCGTCATCATTCAGGTTTCCGGCCATGTAAGCTGCAGCATGATACACCTCTGCAGGGAGAGACAGGAGACGAAGCTGGCTTTTCAGCTTCGCCTCCATCGTTTCCTCCGCCTGCTGCACATTCCAGAACGGATCGTGGACGGCGCTAGTTCCCGAAGCGATCTTTCGCCGGGATGCATGAACTTCCATGGTGCTTTCAAGCTCAAGGACCGGGTTCTCTGTCGCCTGTTCCTGCAAATACTGCATCAGCTCATAGCCGGGCAACGATAAGATATGGATGGACTGCTTCATTTCAGGAGTGATATTCAGTTTCAAGCGCTGGTCTTGCACCAGTTGGTAGCCAATCAACGAAAATCCCTCCCTTAGAAGGTTCATCTTTGGAACATATTCATTCCTTCCACTATACTCAAAAATTCCCGAAATGATCAACGATCCGGCTGTCTAAAAATTTAGAATCGATCCGACACCAGCTTCGCTTGCGTAAAGAGCAGCAAATAATCGCGTCCCCCTGCCTTCGAATCCGTACCCGACATATTGAAGCCGCCGAAAGGATGGGTGCCGACCAAAGCGCCGGTGCATTTGCGGTTGAAATAGAGGTTTCCGACGAAAAAATCGCGTCTGGCTTTTTCCAGATGGGTTCCATTACGGGAGATCACCGCTCCGGTCAAACCGTAATCGGTTTGATTGGCGAAAGCAATCGCTTCATCAAAGGAACGTGCCTTCGTGAAAGCAACGACCGGCCCGAAAATTTCTTCCTGCGAAATTCGCGCCGTGGCGTCCACATCCGCAAAGATCGTTGGCTCAATGAAATATCCGTTCGGATCGCCCGTACCGCCTCCCAGCACCAGACGTCCCTCCTGCTTGCCGATTTCAATGTATTCCAGAATCTTGGCATAGGCTTTCTCATCGATGACGGGACCGAGATTCGCGGAAGCTTCCGCCGGATTGCTCATGATTAGCCGGCTTGCACGTTCCACGACTTTCTCCAGTACGGCGTCGTACACTTCCTCATGGACAATGACGCGGGAGCAGGCCGAACACTTCTGTCCGGAGAATCCGAATGCGGACTGCGTAATCGTATCGGCTGCCAAATCCAGATCGGCTTCCTGATCGACCACGATCGCATCTTTTCCGCCCATTTCCGCCACGACGCGTTTAATCCATTTTTGACCCGGATGCGTTTTGGCCGCCCGTTCGTTAATCCGCAGACCCACGTCGCGGGAGCCGGTAAAGCTGATAAACCGCGTCAGCGGATGATCCACGAGAACATCGCCGACTTCCCCGCCCGGACCCGGAAGGTAGTTGACTACTCCTGGGGGCAAACCGACCTCTTCCAGCAACGCCATGAATTTCGCCGCGATGACCGGTGTCGTGCTGGCCGGCTTCAGAACGACCGTATTGCCGGTGACAAGCGCAGCCGTGGTCATCCCGGCCATGATGGCGAGCGGAAAATTCCATGGCGGGATAACGACGCCCACCCCCAGCGGAATATAATACAATTCATTCTCTTCCTCTTCATGAACCGTCAGCGGCTGAGGAAGGCTCAAACGCTGCATTTCGCGTCCGTAAAATTCGAGGAAATCAATCGCTTCGGCCGTTTCGACATCCGCCTCAACACGGGTTTTTCCGGCTTCAAACGTCATCAGCGCCGAGAATTCATGCTTGCGGCGGCGCAGGATCGCGGCCGCTCTGAACAGATACCGGGCGCGTTCGCCCGGATCGGTGCGTTTCCAGGTCTCGAAGGTCGCCGCCGCGGTCTGGATCGCTTTTTCGGCAAGGTCGGCGTTGGCTTGGGATACGATCCCGATCGTTTGGGCTTTGTTCGCCGGATTGATCGATGCAACCTTGCGGTCCGTCATGATCCGTTCCCCGCCGATAATCAGCGGATATTCTTTTCCCATCTCCGCTTCGACCTTCTTCAGCGCAGCGTCATATGCCAAATTGTTGCGTTCTTCCTTAAAGTTGACGAAAACCTCGTTTTTGAATTCTGTTCTCATAAATCCGAAACCATCCTCTCTCATGATTTGCGTTATTTCACCAGCACTTCTGACTCGATAAAGAACGAAGCAAAAACCATGCCAACTTTTTGCCGCTGCTTTTTGGTACGCATTTTGCTTGTTAGGAAATGGATGCATGTAAAAACGACATATCTAACATCTGAAAGGGGAACATCCCATGGATCGTACGGAATTATACCGAAAAGTGCTGCTCTCGATATCGGGGAACAAACAGGTCGAGAAGCTGACCCTGAAATACGGAAGGAAATTAGCTGGCAAATTCATCGCAGGCGATACGCTCGCCGAAGCACTGGACGAAATCGAAGTTCTGAACGGCAAAGGCATCATGGTTACGCTGGATCATCTAGGGGAAGGCATCAAGCAATTGTCAGAAGCCACCGGCTACAAGGAAGAATATATCCGGCTTGTGCAGGGCATCGCGAATCGCGGCGTTCGGTCCAACGTCTCCTTGAAGCCAACCCAGATGGGTCTTGCTCTTGATCCGGAGGCCTGCTATCACAATATCCGCGCCGTCGTCCGCGAGGCGAAGAATCACAATAATTTCGTCCGCATCGATATGGAGGATACCCCCTTCACGCAGGCGACGATCGATATCGTCCTCCGGCTGCATGCGGAAGGACTCATTAACGTGGGCACCGTCATTCAGGCGTATTTGTTCCGGACGGAAGAAGACGTGAAACGGCTTATTGAATCCCGCGTGAACCTGCGTCTCGTGAAAGGGGCTTACAAAGAGTCCGGAGCGGTTGCTTACCAGCATATGAGCGAGGTCATAGACAATTACAAGAAAATCATCCGCATGCATTTGGATCAAGGGGTATACACTGCCATCGCTTCGCATGACGACCGCATCATACAATGGGTGAAGGAATATGCCGCCCAGAACGGCATCCCTAAGGATGCGTTCGAATTCCAGATGCTGTACGGGTTACGGATGAACGACCAGGAGAAATTGGCCAAGGAAGGCTATCGGATCCGCTGCTATATGCCGTATGGCACCATGTGGTATCCCTACTATACGCGCCGGCTGGCCGAAAAACCCGCGAACTTATGGATGGTCGTCAAAAATATGTTCAAATAACCAGGAGGTAAACGTCTAAAAAGATTTACAGTGAAAATCAGGCTGGGTATAATGTCCCTATCAAGGCAACTATAGGGGGCAGCCGAATGAAGCATCTATTGCCCAGTCTGGAACATCTGATGCGGACCGATTACAGAATCATCGATCAGGCGGACCTGGCAGCGCTCCAAGCTTATCGTTCTGATCAGGAGAATGATCCTGTATTTATCGCAAAAGAAACCGGCCAATATGGCCTTCTGCTGCAGTCCGCAGCGACGAGCGGCGGTGATCCGCATATCATCGATGTCCAAACGGTCCAAGCGGACGAACCGCTAAGCGGCATCGCTTCCGCCTTTCCCTTCTGCTCGCTTGCGCTCGTTGTAAAGGACGGACACCCCGCCGGCTACATCACGGCGCCCGATGCGATCGAAGCATCTGTACAAGCGCACCGATATCTCGAAGCCTATTTCTCGACGGCTTTGGAAGCGCTTAATCCAGATGTCGCGATGACGCTGATCAATGAGGAGGGGCATGTCGCTGTCTGGACCTCGGGAGCGGAGCATATTTTTTCGATACAAAAAAACGAGATCATCGGAAAGCCCGCGTCGGATTTTTTCGCCGTCGATCGTCTGCAATCGCTCAAAACGCTTCAGACCGGCGAATCGGTTCACCGGATGCAGCACCGTCCGCGCCAAGATATGTTCGTCCTGATCAATTCGAGTCCTATCCAATTGGATGACCGGATTATCGGAGCGGTTACGGCGGAATCCGACCTGACCACGCAGATGAGGCTGCATCAGGAATTGCTTCAGATGACAAGCAAGGTCCATCACCTGCAAAAGGAAGTCGCGATGCTCAGTCCTTCAAGCGATCCATTCCAGCACATCAAGGGAACCAGCAGCACCCTTAAAAACAGCATCGATACCATCAAAAAAATCAGCACGACAAAAGCAACGGTTCTCATTCAAGGCGAGAGCGGCACCGGAAAAGAGCTGTTCGCCCAGGCCATTCACAATTCCCGCGAACAAGGAAGCGCTCCGTTTATTGCCATCAATTGCGGAGCAATCCCTGCCGCCCTCTTCGAAAGCGAGTTGTTTGGTTATGAGCGAGGCGCCTTCTCCGGCGCCGATCCCAAAGGAAAAAAAGGAAAAATCGAGCTCGCCAACGGAGGCACCCTGTTCCTGGATGAAATCGGGGAAATGCCATTGGATATGCAGGTTAAAATGCTGCGTGTCCTGCAGGAGAAAAACTACTTTCCGGTTGGCGGCACGCAGCTGAAAAAAGCCGATTGCCGGATCATCGCCGCCACGAACCGCGATTTAAAAAAAATGATTGCGGAGAGCACATTTCGCGAGGATCTCTACTACCGGCTGAACGTTGTCTCCCTGGACGTCCCTCCCTTGCGGGAACGCAAGGAGGATATCTACGAGCTGACGCAATCCTTCCTGCATGAATTCTCGCTCGTATATGGGCGCCATATTCAGTCCTTCACTCCCGATGTATTCGAGGATTTGCTCCAGTATGACTGGCCGGGCAACATTCGGGAACTGCGGAATACGATTGAAAGGCTCGTTATATTTTCCACCGACGGGGAGATTCAGCGCGAATATTTGCCGGCCCATATTTACACAGGAGATAAAAAGCCGTCAGCGCCTTCTGCGGCGGACGACTGGAGGATGTCAGATCTGGATGGCGCGGCTTTTCAAGCCCAGCTGGATGAATTCGAACGCAAGCTGCTGCGGCAAGCCTTGGAATCGGCGAATGGCAATAAGCTTGCGATTGCGAAGCAGCTCGGCATTTCCAGGGCCACGCTGTATAACAAGCTGAAACGGCTAAACCTATCATCGTCCTGAATGTACGTTTTCTTAGACACTGCAAATTCAATATTCTAAAATTTTAAACACTTCATTCATAAACGACCGCCAAGAGATGTAAACATGGCGGTCGTACTCTATTTGCTTCCGTTCCATGCCGTGCATCAAGAAACGAACCGAAAGGAGATTCAAGATGAGAAGCTCCGTCCGTTATGCACTGCTGCTGATACTGCAAGTGGTTTTTGTTTTTCTGGTGGACATCACTACATTTCGGTATAGGCCCGGACATGCCATATCCGGGAACGGGAATCCAGGTGTCATTGCGCTGGTTACCGCATGGATTTTCTTCGTGCCTTTCCTTGCATGGACCATTGTTTGCGCCCGCCGCTTCACCGCCCGCAGTCCCAAGATATTGAAGCAAATCCGCTGGCCGCTCCTTATGCTGTTCTTGTTACTGATCATGGCGGCATGTGAAATCGCCAAAATTCAAGCCTATAGAGCGGCATGAAATGGGTTCACCAACAACCCCCGGTCGGTGGTATTTCATTTCGGATGGATTCATCAATACAGCAACGTTTTGTTTTATAACGGATACATTGTGGTTGCAGGCATAAGTCTTTCTTTGTTGATCGGATGGGGATATGCAAAGATATCCTCTCAAAAGTTATCCTCCCATTCATAACGATTATCCTAAGCTCAGCTCATCCCATCCTTTTGTTTGCTCAACTCCGTCATCCCCGCATGAATGGCTTCCTATATGTCTCGATCACGCTACCAATCTAGCAATGAATTGAACAAAATTGATTATGTTCTCCTTGAAATCCGTGATCCGGCAGGCGAATTTAGTATTCTTCCCGGTACATTTATCCACCTTTCCATGCAAAACGCCCCTCTCAGAATCACCATCCGGTGCGCTTCTTAATATAGTGTACTAGAAAGGGTGGGATGCGCATGAGCACAAAAGACGATTTGGAAAAACGGGCCTTGTTTCTGGCGGCCGTCTGCGGTCAGACCTATGACCAGTTCATGAACAAGGACGGTTCCTTCGTCGTTCCCTTGAATTACGCCGTCAGGCAAACCATTGAAGCGAATTCCATTACAAGCGAATGGGAGCGATTCGGATTTATCCTTGAATCTCCCGAGGAGATCATCATTGCCTTCAGGGGAACCATCTCCACGACCAACTGGATCGCCGACGCCATCGCTTCGCAAACCAGATTTCCTTATCTTCAGCAAGAATGCTATACCCACCGCGGCTTTACAGACATTTACACTTCCGCGCGCAGCCAAATTATTTCCTCGCTTGCTTTGATGCCCTCAAATAAAACACTGTATGTCACGGGACACAGTCTTGGCGCAGCCCTGGCCACGTTATGCGCGATGGATGTTGCGGCCAACAGCAGCTTCGCTCCGTTATTGTTTACGTTCGGTTCGCCGCGCGTTGGTAATCCGGCGTTTGCGCAAGCTTTTACCCAATATGTGCCTTACAGTTATCGTTACGCCAATTTGTTCGATATCGTTACCTACGCCCCGCCTGCCGTCTATAAACTGCCGAAGCGCGACAAAAAATATTATTACACGCATGTCCACACCTCCCAGCCGCTTGGCTTCCAAAACGGTTCGGTCGGCGGCAACCATGTGATCGGGAGCTATTATACCGCGCTTTCCAAGCAGCAGCCCGAGTATTCTCTCGAGCTGGCTTCCGCTACTCCGGGTCTCTGTCCGGGCTCCGATACGGGTTCTTGAACCTATTCCCAGGCTACCGTATCAAAACTTTCATATCCTCTTCATGTATTCGTAACCCAATCCTGCTCTCGTTCTACTATCATGAATCATATCATCGGAATGCGAGAAATGATTGGATACAGAAAACATGTGGTAATTACATGCTACAAGGAGAGGATTTTCATGATGAAAAAACATGCTGCAAAAACAGCTATTATTGCGACCGCCATGGCGGGCGTCATCGGACTCGGCTCATTCGGAGCAGGTCAAAGTCTCTTGCCAATTCATCAAGTGGATGCTGCAGCGGCCAGCGCCAGTACCAATGACTATGCAGTGAAGCAGGCTCAAAAAACGCTGAACAGCTTCTATAAACCCGCTTTGAAAGGACAGTTCCCTGGAGCGGTAAGCGGACTTACCGTCGGTCAAAGCACAAAACAAAACGTCATCAAGAAAATCGGCGAGCCAACGGTTCCAGGTAAAAATACGGGCGCATTTGACGTATACGGCGCGGAAATGGGTAATCCCGGTTATGCGTTTGCTTATCAATCCAACAAAATTCATGAAATGCGCTATTTCGGCACCAACGTGGAACGCCAAACCAACATCGGCGGCATTACGATGAAAATGTTGAAGCAAAACTGGTATGCTCCGAGCGCCACGACAACGTTCAAAAACGGTAAATCGACGCAAACGAAGCTCACTTATCTCCGCGGAGACTACAAGCTTGAGTTTGTCTTTAACAGCAGCACCGAGTTGGATCATATCAACTTGTTGGCTAAATAATAACGTATGCCATAACGAAAAGGCAGCCCCAACCTGGAGCTGCCTTTTCGTTATCATACCCTGTGTCAATTTTACTCCTAAGCTCGTAGTCAGGAAGATGTGTTACTTTCTCACCCCCAGACTTTCAGCAGATATTTCCGAAACAACCGATCCAGCATATCCGTCGGATCCGAATGCTCTGCCTGCGCCTCCCCCGTGATCATGGTTAAATGCTGAATTTCGTGTTCGATATAATGATGGATGACATCTACGCGCCGCTCTAAACTCAGCTCTTCACCGGCGGTTTTCCGGCGGAGCAGCTCCTCAATGGCATGCTGAAGCTCCGGTTCGCGGACCAGATCGTCAACTAATTCGTGAAACAGGATCGGAGGGGTGGTGTGGTAGGTTTCAATCCACTTGCAGGCCAAAATCGGACGCAGGGCATAAAAATATTTTTTGATGTTCACCCGCTCCCCTTGCAAATACGTTCTGAAATTGCCTTTGGCCATGTTTAAATAATGATGCATGGATACTTTTGCGGAGAAAACGTGTTCCTTCAGATCCAGCATATCAGTTCTGAATCCAAAAGCCTCTGCGTAGACGATGTCCGAAACCAGCCATTCGAGCAGCTGCGGATTGGATTTTCGGAACAGCTTGAGGGCCTTGCGGATGTCCCAGCCATGAATATCCAGCCTTTCGTTGATCGGCACCTCAATAACATCCCTTTTCTCGTCAATGGACAAATACCACTCCGGCTTTTGAATATAGACAAAACGAACATCGTAGTCGCTGTCCTGTGACGGAAAACCCCAAGCGCGGCTGCCGGATTCGACCGCAAACAAAACCTTGGCCGCATGTTCATTTTCAATATCTCGGAGTTTCTCAACAATAAGGTCGTTCACGTTCTTCATCTCCTTGTTACGGGTTCGATGGTTCTTCCGCTGTTAATTATTGCCTGCCGAATGGCCTGGATCCAGTACTCTTGCTCCTGATCGTTTTGTCGCAGCTGACTGATTTCCTTCTCCACTGCTTGCAGCCTGGTCCCTTTCATTTCCCTGTACTTTGGTGAGCCATGCATCGAGTTCCTGCACAAGACGCGGCTCCCCTTCCTGCACAAGCCATTCATTCGGAATTTCCAGCACATGGTGAGCCTGCTGCTGAAGATAGCTGTATATGATTTGCGCCTCATCGATCTCATCCCTGCCCACCTCAGCGGCGTACGCGGTCTCATCGAGCTTGAAATACGCCTGAACGAGGTATTCGAGTTGATCCCGTAGATGCTTTTTTCGATCACCCACCTTAAATTTTCCGCTATACAGAACCGAGGTCCTTTTAATCAAAAAAGGCTTGATCGTTTCCTCGTCCAAGGCTTCGTAGATGATCATGTTCCGGTTCTCCTCCGCGAAGCCGATCACCTTTTCCTTCTGCCGCAGCACATGAACGGACTGGATCGCGTCCCGGTATTTCGCCGCCTTTTCAAAATCGAACCCTGCTGCCGCTTCCGCCATCCGCTGCTCCATATCATCCAATAAACTCGAATCCGATCCATCCAGAAGTCCGGTCAAGCGGTTCATAAGCTGATTATACTGCTGAAGCCCTTCTCCGCCGAGGCACATGCCCAGACATAATCCGAGCGAATGATTCAGGCATGGCGACACCGCACCTGAAGCCGCATGGCTGCATGCGATCCGGAAAATTTCCTGGACTCGCAGCAGCGCTTGCTCGACCGTGTTTCTGCTCGCGGTGTAGGGACCGAAAACCAGGCTGTCCACTTCAGGCGAAGGATGATGAGTAACCTCGATACGGCGCAGCCCTTCCTTTTGGGGTATCGTAATATACGAATAAGACTGCGGATTTTTCATTTTTCTGTTGTACATCGGCTTGTACTTGTGAATGAGACTGCATTCCAGCATGAAAGCTTCAAATTCCGTATCGGTCTGAATCACCTCAAGATCCTTAACATGATGAACGAGTTTCTTGATCTTCGGCGAATGCGATTTGCTGTTATAAAAATAAGACTGAACTCTTTTCCGCAAACATTTGGATTTCCCCACATAGATGACGCCTCCTTGCGCATCTTTCATGAGGTAGACGCCGGGTACCAGAGGGAGGCTTTGCACTTTTTCAAGGAGCTCCATTACGTCATCATCCCGGCGATCCGGCTGATTTCCTCGGGGTATGGTTTCGCGATCCGCGCTTTGCCGAGATTGGATTTCATGATTTGATGAAAGCGCTTGTCTTCCGTGGCAGCAAACTTGGATAACAACGCAAACCCTTCTTGCCGGAGCCGTTCGGCAAAAATACTGATCGCGTACTCCAAGCCCTTGGACAAAACCTGAAAATCCTCTTTTGTTCCCGATACCCGGTCTGCGTGGATATCCTCCATGATGCGGTACCATTTTTTCAGCTCGGTTTCGTTCTGTGCTTGTCCCAGGAATTTCAGCATATCTTCCCTTCTTTTGCTATTCGCAGTCATGAATACTCCCTCTGCTTTCAATTATATATTGAAGTCGTTTACGACGCTCTCGGTCTATCATTACGGTATTAGTTTACTAATGTTATGGCTTGCATACAAGCAATCGGCAACCGCCTGAATCCATGAGATAGAAAAAAGTCTGCAGAGAAGATCTCTGCAGACTTTGGGAATCGTGTCGTCTGGAAAATAAAGCAGCGTGTTTAATGCGCTATTTTAGGCGAAGCTGCCAAATAAATATAATCGGGTTCTCCCCGCTCCTGCGGAACGGATTCCACCGTGACCTCAGCAAAAAAGAGCTTCAAAAAGTCGACGAATTGCGGCGAAGCGGTTGCGCTCCAAAAGGTCAGGACTCCGTCAGGACGCAGCAGCCTGATCAGTGCGGCGATGCCTTTTTCCGAGTACAGGCCGTTATTCGATTCCGAGACGGTCCAATCCGGACCGTTATCGATATCCAAACAAATGGCATCATACGTATCCGGAGCATCCTCCATCCATTGTACCAGGTCCGTATGGATCACATGGGTTCGGGGATCCTCCAGTGCATAACCGGATAACCGAGCCAGATGCTGGCGGTTCCACTGAATGATCACGTCCTCGATCTCAACAACATCCACCTGAGCGACCCTCGGATCGGATAACGCTTCCTCCAGAGAAAAACCGACGCCCAGCCCGCCAATGAGCACTTTATGCGGTCGCCTGCATCTCTCCAAAGCATTTCTAACAAGCAGTCGTTCCGATTCGCCGTTATATGTTGCCATCAGAAAAGTACCGTTGTAAATGATCTCGTAGTGATTCTCTCTTTTTTGCAGTTGAATGTCTCCACGTTCCGTGTGGCTGCGTTCAATGATTTCCGGTGCGATATTCATGGTTCCTTACCTCCCGTTCTGGAATGAGATAAATGCATGTGTCTCACTTCTATTATACCCTTATCATTTTCTGATAGCCTTGCCGAGCATAAAAAAAGCATCTTTAAAGCCCGTTATCGGCATTAAAGATACTTCGACTGATCATTCTCCCTGGGGCCCGAATAGATCATGGTTTTATGAACTTTCCCTGTCATGCGCGGATAGAGTGCTTCATACACATAAGCTTCACGTTCTTCGGTATTCTCGAATTCAATCATCACTTCTGCCGCGTCTATTTTAGCCTCGCTGTATCGTAAGATCACATTTCCGAAAATGGTAACTCCAATAAATATGAATATGTAAATGGAAGCGATGGAATGTAACGACAAATTGGCTTCAATGATCGAGGCGAACGTCAACAATAAAGCGGGCATCAATAAAATAAAGCTCAGGACGATGATATACTTGCATAAGACATGAACGATGTTGCTTCTCACCGCCGAAGCTCGAATGCGTCTGGGACTTTTTGAAATATAAGACTTACTCGCAAGGTAAAACATCCGGTTATAGCTGTTGGGGTGTCTCAATTACATTTTCCTCCCGTTTCATCCCATCATGGTTAAAACATGTTCCGTGCCATAATTTAGCATATTATTCCAATTGCTCGGACTGCTAATGTATTCGGCAAATGTAATAATATTCCTTCATTTTCGAAACAGGAGGCTGTGACATGCCAAAAAAAAGCTCATTCCTGGCTCCTATGCGGAGTCGGGAATAAGCTTCATGGAGAATGGAAGGCAAAATCAGATTGGAGTCCTGCCGTCTCATAGGATGTTCGTCACATCCTGCCACGGGGAAGCATCAACAGAATCCCAAGACCAATAATGATCATAAACAATATACGTTCGAATCTTCTTGCAGGAATCCTTTTGCTAAAAAGGACGCCAAGCCCCGTTGCGAGAAGAATAGCCGGTAGGGAGTACGCATATAACACAAACGCATCCGAAGTCCATAATCCGCCAAGCGCATGACCCGCGACAACGAGTACCCCGGATATCAGAAAATGAGCCTGCAGCGTACCTCTCAGCCGTTCGGGAGCCCACCGCCGCAACGTGCCATAGATCATGACCGGTACGCCGTTGATGTTATAAGCACTGCCAAGCACGCCGGCAGCAAATCCGAATGGCCAAACCCATCCGCGGCTGACCAGGAGAGGCTTGTCCGAGGTTTGGGATAGTCTGCTCTTCATCAAGCAATAAACACCGTACCCCATCAAAAAAATCCCCAGTCCGGATGTGATGATATGGGAAGGAATGGACTTCAGCACGTATAGCCCGACGGGAATGCCGATCACCGTGGAAATACCCAGTCGGATGAGCACAGGTCTTTCAATGTGACGCCAGCCGCTGAATACTGTTAACACTGCAACCGTTAATCCCGCCAACCCGATCAAAGAAACGGATGTTTGGAGAGGAATCGGCAGCAGCGTCAGCAGCGGCATGCTGACAATCGCCTCCCCAAAGCCGAACATGGATCGCATGAGCGAGCCGATAAATACCGCGAAAACGGCCAACGCAATCAGGCTCGCCGTCATGATCTGCTCTCCACGCTTGACGCGTTCAAGGCGTTTATGTCGATTATTACTGTTCGCCGCCCATTCATTATCGTTTGTTGCATGAATTCTCACCTCCTTTGTTCGTCATCAAACCATATCATACCTATTATCATATGAAAATACCGTTTTTAACGCACTACAGATAACCTATAACCTATCGAAAACCATCATTCAAAGCAGGGATATTCATTTCAGGAAAACACAGCTTAAAATCGATTATACAGCGTTTGAGAAGCCCTCTATTAATCCAACCCTTCGACAATGGAAAGGAATAGAATAATAGATCTTCTATAGGAGGTGAATCGATGTGATGAATCGAGCCTTCAACACCATTTTCAGCCTTGGGCACAGCTGCCAGGTCGCCTCTCAACTCCGCCGCAATCGGCTGCGGAAAGAAGCCGGTCCCCTGGACTGGTTCAATTTCGCCCAAACTTCCGAGCTGTGCAGGGTACTGCGCAACCGTTTTCAAGGCTTCATGGAACTGGAAAACCTGGAGGTATACGGTCAATCCCAAAACTCCCATTACATTCGCGACCGATTCACCACCTGCCTCTCATTCCATGATTTTCGGAATGATCCGGTCAAACCGCCCCTTCATGACTATCGCGAGTTTAAGGAACGGTTGACGAGGCGGACGCAACGCCTTCTGTCGGTTCTATCTTCTGCCGAAGATACGCTGCTGATCCGTACGATTGCGGACGAGCGTGAAGCGTGGAGCGTCGTGAATACGGAAACCTACCCAAACCCCAATGTCTATTTTTTGTTCGCGATTCCCGGCAACGGATTCCCGCTCCGTATGCTTCCGAGCAGTCAGGAACGCGTGATGATCGTGGAGATGCCTGCCGGGAGTACATGGGAGGGCGATCACAATGCGTGGAGAATCCTGCTTCAGAGCATTCGGCTAAAAGATTATGACGCGAAACGCCACTGAACATGCTTACGGCGACGGTATTGCGGCGCATGGCGATGGCTTACAGCGAAATATTCCAAATCAAAAAGCCTGAGCGAAATGCTCAGGCTTTTAATCTTGTAGGCGATCTTCTATCTTCCATTCCAGCAGAGGACATCGCGCCTTATTCCGCAGGTTCATCATGGCGAATCTCCGGATGCTTCCGCATGATGTCTTCAGCGATTTCTTTTAATGTAGGAAGATAACTAAGCGCTGCTGCTACCCGGTCGAGAAAATCCTGCTTGGCTGCCAGCCCCAAGTCGGCAAGGAGATCGCAAAACAGCGGCCTCAGCGCTTCCGCCTCGGACGGCGCATCGCAGCTCAATATGTAATGGCATCTCGCATACGTTGCCGTGATCCAAAATGCCGCTTCGCGCCAATTTCCGGCTTCAATCAATTCCCGGGTGCCATCAATGGCAATTGGACGCGCTGCCGGCGTAATGTCCGAGCTGAAAAAGAAAGGCGTATGGGCCGCTTCGGCGGCAGCGTCGAAGGTCTGCTCCAACCCGCGCAAATGCTGCACCGCCTGTTCCGCGGTCCAATCCTTGCTGCCCAGGAAGTCCAGGAGCTCGGGATACGCTTCTTCACGTCCAAAGTCCTCCAGTACGCTTCGTGCCGCCAAATAGCGAAGCCTGACCGTCGGATTGCGAAGCCCTGCCGCGAGCAGAACATGCGCCATGATTCCCGTCGGAAATAACCATGACATGACAAGTTCATGAAGCGGAGACGAAACGTCAAGCGATCCCAGTCCGTTTTCGATCCTCTCGATTGCTTCCCGGTAGCGCCGATTGACCCAATACACCTCGGTAAAACGCCCCGATACCTGCTCAAACAGCCGAGTCAAATGCCCCGTCGGATCGTCGATCAGCGTATGGACGCGAAAGCTTCCGGCGAGATGGTAAGATGACAGCACCCGGTCTGCGGATTCGAGTTGTTCATAGGTAAGAAACGTTACCTCAATCAGCGTATCCCGATAAATGAACTTGCCCAGCTTCGGAGGAGCCGCATCGCCCCTAAGAACGACAACGACATCCACGTCCGAACCAACGGCCAAAGACTCATGATCCGGACGACCCACCGTGGACCCGCTGAAATAAGCTCCCATATACCCGGCTAGACGTCTGCCGTGGCGCCTGACCCAATCCGCCGCAGCCTCCCGAGCGAAACCGATGTTCATTGCCCCTCGCCTCCTCGATCGATGAATGATGCGATTCCAGTTTATCCGTCGGAGCATCGGTGCGCAAGGAACCCCTTCCAGCGACAAAGCATTCGTCAAAAAGTATTCGCCTTATGCGACCGCTTCTCTAGTCTACGTGGGATTACATGGCTCCATGCGCTCTTCTTGATCATCCATTCAAAACATCAAGGTACAGCTACCCGACCGCTCCCCATCGGATGGAAATGCCGTTATTTCTCGGGCAATCGCATAAAATCTATCATTTCGACGTTTTCTCCCATGGGAAAAATAGAGCTTTCAGCCGTTTCAAGAAAGGTTTATCCGATTTATAATTTCATTATCATATAATGAAAGAAAAGAGGTTCATCACATGAAAGACAAAGTGAAAGGCCTGGTTCTCGGCATCGTTCTCGGCTCCATGGTAACCGGTGTGACGGCTTTTGCAGCCAGCGGGACAAGCATCCAGGTGTTTTGGAAAAACATCAATCTGTATATGGACGGTACCCAGACCAAAACCGCGGATGTTTTTATTTATAAGGGGACAACTTACGTGCCGATCCGCCCCGTATCCGAGTCCATCGGCAAAGATGTCGCTTTGCAGGGTAATGATTTGTACATCGGCAAACACCCCCTCACTACGGTCATCACTGAAGACAAAGCCATGGAGCTGGTCTACCAGAAAATAAAAAAAGACGCCGACAAATATCATCTGGAAATGATGATCGACAGCGCCGATGACAAGGAATATTCCATACACGTTTTCGAGGACCTTTCGGACCATATTGCCACATATGGCTGGTATAGCGTCACAAAAACGACCGCGAAAGTCTATCAAGAGGATATGATCACTGGGGAAAAGCAAGAGCTCTGAGTCAACGCGCTTGTACGGCCAACTCCTTCAATCGTTCCACACGTGCCGGTTCATGCCCGGCCAGCCAGCGGTCCTGTGACAGCAGTTCGTATGCCTTGGCAAAATACGGCTTGGCGTCCTCCAGCCGATCTAACGACAGCAGGCATTCAGCCGTTTCCTCGTAAACATAGCCGTCCTGCTCGGCCCCCTGTTCGATATCAGCCAGTAATTCCTGCTGGATTTCCAGCGCTTCTTCCGTCCGTCTTATCAGTCTCAATACCTTTGCGATACTCCACTTGGCAATGAAAGTCGCACCCGGATTATCCTGCTTCCGGCGGAACGCGTAAGCGCGCTCGAATAAATCCAGAGCCTCCTCAAGCTCGCCCGCGTCCACCTTCGCCCACCCGATATTGTTGTACAGGGAGCCGAGCCAGCGGCTCGCTCCGGGATGCGCCTCGGCATGCGCCAGCGCCTTCAAATTCCAGGCCATGCGCGTCTCCGGCGTCAATTCGGCAATGCCCAGCATATGCGCCGCATCCACTGCATAGTCGTGCTCGCCGGCTTCGATCCCCAGATTCCAGGCTTCAAGAAACAGGGGAATCGCCTCCGTCTGTCTCGAGGAAGAATTAAATACCCGTACGCGCTCCAGCAAATAACGCACGCGGGCTGTCAGCCAGTCCTCCGCCAGCACCGCTTGCACCTCATCCAGCGTGTCATGCGCTTCGTCGAATTTCCCTTGAAGTCCCAGGGTGCGCGCAATTTGCGTCCGCAGCTCCGCAAGGTATTCTCCGCCTTCCCGGTTTTGCTTTGCCGTCAATTCCCGCCTGAACGCTTGCTCCGTCTCCGCCGGATGCCGATAATCCCATAGCTTATCAAAATCTCTCATCATACGTCTCCCCACCCCTTCTTTAGTTCACGCTATTTGAACCGGAATCATCCTCACGGACGTCCGCAAAACGAATTTCAGTATCGTGCCGCTCCGGGGCCGCAAATTGCAAAAGCTTCGAGCCCTCTTCCTTAAGCGCCTCCAATTGGCGTGCGTCGAGTTGCCTGAAAGGGGCGATATCCAGCACCGTCTTCGTTTTGCTCTCGCTCAGCTTCCATAGCCCGTGAACGAAGCCGTCGACCAAAATGACAGAACGGATGATGCCGTTGTTCGTAAAGACCTTCGTCCGATCCGCTTCCGACATCACCCGGGATCGATCCGCATAGGAGAGCAGCATTTGATCGAATTCTCCGAGAAAACGCGGCGGACTGGGCGTATCTGCAGAAGGCCTGGGAGCATCCGGCAGATCGAATAATTCATGCCCCGCTTCATCATGGAACACCGCCAGTACGGGGCGCAATCGATCCACTACCGTTTTCAGCTTGGTGAGGCCCGACCAGGTCTGAATGTCCTTCACAGTGGCCGGTCCGAATGCCGCCAAATAACGCAAAACGATCGAATCCATAGGCGCAGGTTCGCGGGCCTCATTTCCAAGCCATGCCTCAGCAGTCGTATAAACGGCTTGGCCGCTTTTCCCCCATAACCCCCGGGGTGGTATTTGCACCAGCGGAACCTTGTTGCGGATCACCATGGCCAAGGCTTCCGGATCGCGGCCGTGCCACTGCATCGACAGCTTTAGGCCCAGATCCTTTAACGTTAATGGCTCCGTCTCTACGAGCGTGCGTCCAGCCTCAGCAATGTAATTCAAATCCAGCTCCGCAAGTTTTTTACCGTAATTCCCCATGAGTCCCCGTTCCAGGACAGGCTCAACATGTGGCCTTAACCGTATCGCGTCCTCTGCTGAAACCAGGTGAATCGTTGAGCGCATAAGCGCGATTCGTACGGATTGTCGGCTCTCGATTAATCGCGTTAAATCTTCTTGGCGAAAACCTTCAATTCTCGTCCACAACGCAAAATACGGCGAATGCGGGGCCTGCGCCTGCAGGCCAACGAGATTGCCGATCACTTCCGGCGCTGGTAACGCCGAGCGTTCCAGCAGCATTTGTCTTGCCAGCAGGGCACGATTGAGCGCCTTCATGGTCAGGATCTCGCATGGCTCGCTGACGCTAGGAGTATCCGGCTTGCGTGGCTTGACCAAATAAAATCCCCCTTGTTCCTACGTATGTATTTTTGTTATTACCAATATACGTCTTCTAGAAGATATCAGCAATCGGAGGAACCCTTCATTCTGCAGATCATAAAAAGACCCCTTTTCAGGGGTCTACGTGTGAATCCATTTACACTCCAGCATACTTATGAAGCGGGCGCGTGCCCGTTATTTCTTTCATCATCGCTTCTCGGCACGTTGGAAACCGCTCCGTGGCTCTGCTTGAACCATTCCGGCGGAGCCCTTTTTCGTCCGCAATGCCTATATTCGCTTTTGCATCTGTTCCAGCGCCATCAGCACCGCACCCATGGCGGCATCGCTTTTCGGCGTAATGCATTCCATTTCCGGATAACGCTCATGGAGCTTCTGCCTGAACTTCGACTGCACAAAGGTATTCTTCAGCAGTACGCTGCCCGTCATCGCCAGGCTATCCTTCTGAAGCGAAAGAGCTTCCGCAACCGGGATAACCAGCTGCAGTAACGACGATGCGCTCTTGTCCACGATGTTGAGCGCCGTTTGATCCCCGGCCGCACAAGCCTCTGACAGAATAGGCGCGACCGCGGCGATATCCTTTTTATGGGTACGCTTGTCATACACAAAGCCGACGATTTCCTGCACGGAGCCGATTTGCAGCTGACGATATACCAGCTCGGTGATCGCCGTCTCCGGTATGCGGCCGTCACAGGCCTGCACCACCGCACTGAGCAGATCCCGGCCGATGGCGTACCCGCTTCCTTCGTCATCGATCAGATGCCCGTAACCGCCTGCACGGTGAGACTGGCCGTCCTTGTTTTTGCCGAGGCAAATCGAGCCGGTACCCGCGATCAGTATCATGCCGTCGGGTCTTTGATGGGCTCCATAAAGCGCCGTTTCATGATCTCCGGTAATATGGAGGCCGCCTTCGTACCCTCCGCCGCGAATTTGAGCCTCCAATCGGCTCGACACGCTCGGATTGCTCACGCCGGCAGCGCCTACGCATATTTGCGCGCAGTGCTCGATTCCGCCGCAGGCTTGGCCGATTTTCCCCACGATTTCATGCAGGTGTGCGGCAACGCTGGCTTCGTCCTGGCCATTATAATTGATGGCACCGGAAGTAAAGCTGCTGACCACATTCCCCTGCTCATCCGTTACCGTAACGGCGGTTTTGGTGCCTCCGCCGTCCAAACCGGCTGCATATTTCATTGCTGTCACATCCTCGTTCATGTGCTCCCGAACGCACGAAATTATGAATTGAGATTCAAGCTCAGGCTCAGTTTACCCGTCGGCTGCTTCTCTCCGCTCAAGATCCGGATGACCGACTGGATCGCCAGCTTCGTATATTCGAAAGCGGCCAAGCCGCAAACGCCGGCTTCCAGCAATTCCAAATCGTACGGTTTGCCAAGCGCGACTGCGGTCACCCGATGGCCGGCGGCTGCAAGCTTGTTCGCCAGCTCAAGCTGGCCTGCGTTATCACAGGCGTTATACAGGCCGATGACGACATCCGAGCAGCCTTTAGCCGCCTCCAGCAGCCGCTGCTGTTCTTCCGCGTCCGGATTTAAATCCATCACCAGATGCCGGGCTCCCAAAGCGGCTCCCGCTTCGGCCGGGAAGCTGAGCTCCGCACTCGCTAAGCTGGAAGCCTGATCCGGACGGTACGGCAGGCTGCCGATGATGATCGTCCCTGGCGCGTGAGGAACGACCGGTGCAAATGTACCGCTCACATGGCAAATGCTTTCCAGGCTAATAGACTCGGCTGCGCGCCGGTTCACGGCATGCTCCGCTTCCGTCATGCCTCCGTCCTTGACTTCGCCATATTTGGCCTTGTACTGCAGCACTTTCTCCACCGCCTCATCCACGATGGCTATCGGCAGCTCGCCGGATTGAACCGCTTGCTCGATCCGTTCCACCGCATCCATCACAAGCTGGCCGGAATGGCTGATGAACAGCAGATGCACTCCCGCTTTGAGCGCCCCGACAGCCCCTTCCGCCGTACCGTAAAATTTCTGGATCGCGTTCATTTCAAGGCAGTCTGAAATGACAAGCCCCTGATAGCCCATTTTGTCCTTGAGCAAATCGGTGATAATCGTACGCGACATCGTCGCAGGTACGCCGGATTTCTCAATCGCCGGGAACAGGATATGCGCGCTGGTCAACGCCTCAGCGCCGCTGTCGATAGCTGCCTGAAACGGCTTCAGCTCCAGCTCCGCAAGCGCTTCAAGCGATTTGTCGATCGAAGGCAGTCCCAGATGGGAATCCACTGCCGTGTCCCCGTGGCCCGGAAAATGCTTGATGGCAGCCAGCACGCCGCCTTCCTGTAGGCCGCGCATCATTTGCAGGCCGTATTCGGTTACGACCTCCGCCGTATCTCCGTAGGAGCGCACGTTGATTACCGGATTTTGCTTGTTGTTATTAATATCGAGCACCGGTGCCAGATTGAAATTAATACCCAGCTCGCGCATTTCGCGGGCGGTTATCCGCCCTGCCGCATACGCGTTCTCCGGGCGTCCGGTCGAGGCGATCGCCATCGCCCCGGTTACGTTCACCGAATCTTTGGGCAAGCGCGTTACCCGTCCGCCCTCCTGATCAATGGAGATTAGCGCCGGATGGCCGGTTTGCTTCGTGATTTCATCCTGCAGGTCGGCGCATAAATTCCTTACTTGCTCCCTATTCATCACGTTATGCGCGAACAAAATGATATTTCCAATTTTATAGTCGGCAATCAGCCGCTGCGTCTCGGCATCGATGTCATGACCGGGAAAGCCGGCGACGATGAGCTGGCCGACTTTTTCTCTTAGCGTTAGTTCTTTCATCAGGATCGGCTCCTTTTATCTCGGTTAGCTTATGGTGAGTACGTGCAGTAATGAATTGGATTTAGTACAGATGATATTCCGTCTTCAGCTTCGCGAACTCGCGGCTCTCCTCGCGGAATTGCTCCAGCAGGACATCTGCGTCAAGATTGTCTTGCAGGTACACGTTGTCGCCGCCCAGCAATTCAATGAACGACCTTGAATTTTCCTTCAGCGGCGGCAGGAACGAAAACTCCTCGTACCGGTTTTTAATCGTAGACAGCAGTCTGACGCCCGTTTCCAGCGGCCGGGCGGCACGGTAATCCATCATATGGATTTGCACGCCTCCGCACTGCTCCCCTTGAAACTTCGAGAAGGAAGGCTTGAAGTACACCGGACGGAAAATAACCCCCGGCAGCTTCAGGCTGTTCATGTCGGCCGCGAGCTGCTCCGCATCGATGAACGGCGCGCCGATCATTTCAAACGGAGCCGTCGTTCCCCGGCCTTCCGACAGATTCGTGCCCTCGAACAGACAGGTTCCCGGATAGATCAAAGCCGTGTTAAACCGCGGAATGCCTAAGGAAGGCATAATCCACTCGCGCCCGGTCTCCGGAAACAGCATCTTGCGGTCCCAGCCTTGGCAGCGGACGACATGCAGCTGCGCATTCCAGCCCATTTGTTCATTGGCCATCTTTGCCACTTCCCCCGCCGTCAAACCGTAACGAACCGCGAGCGGATACCCTCCGACAAAGGACTCGTAGCCTGGCTTCAGAATGTTCCCTTCCACCGTCACGCCGTCCAGCGGATTGATGCGGTCCAGTATGACGATCTCCTTGCCAGCCTTTGCGCAGTCTTCGAGTGCATACAGCATCGTATAGATGAACGTATAGTAGCGAGTACCGACATCCTGAATGTCATAGACGACCATATCGACTTCATCGAGCATTTCCTGGCTCAGGCGCTTGGAATCCTTACGGTATAGGCTGTACACCGGCACGCCGGTAATCGGATCCGTATATGTCTCCACCATGGCACCTGCGGCCTGATCGCCGCGCACGCCGTGCTCCGGCGAAAAAAGCGCGGCCAAATGAAAGTGATCATGCAAAATTTGGATCGTCGATACAAAATCCTTATTGAGTCCGGTCGGCGACGTAATCAGACCGAGTTTTTTCCCCTTCAACAAATGAGCGGCTTCCATGACCCTATCGATTCCGTTCAGAATCATCGCTGCTTCCTCCCTTAAGACCAGATAGTTTTGAAAAAAATGACTGCCGCTTCGCTGAATTCAATCAAGCCTTGACCTGTTGAATCCTGCCCTGCAGGCAGCCATATGTCATGATCGTTTCATTAGAACAGTTCGCTCTTCAGCACGCGTTTGGTTTCTTCCGGAACCATAAAAGTGGCGGCGTACTCTTTGCGTGCCTCGATGCCGCGCACACGTGCCAAGTGCTTGTAATACTCCAGGTAAGGGAAGGATTTGCTGTTGGTCACGAACCAATGCTGTTCGGTCGCTTTAACCCACAAATCAAAAGCTTCCTTCGAAAAATCAACATAGACGTACGGCTTATAGTCCACCGCATCCTCCCAGTTTTCCGCATAATACAATCTGGCCGCAAAATGAGCGGGCAGTTCTCTTTCGAATGATGCCAGTCCCGCGAAGAAACGCGCGTCGTTCACGATGTGATGCGTCGTCGCATGATCTTTGTGCATGCTGTTCTTCCAATGCGTGATGATCACGTTCGGTTTGACCTGACGGATCACGTCGCAAACGCGCAGACGCATTTCTTCGGTATCCTTCAGTTCCCCGTCCGGAATGTCGAATACGATGGATTCGCCGCCCAGCATATCTGCGAAAGCTTTGGCCTCGTTTACCTTTTGCTCGCGGTATTCCGCCATGTCCTGACCTGCAGGAACACCGCGTTCACCGGCCGTAAGCGCAAGCGTTACGATTTTGTCCCCCTTCAAGGAATGGCTTGCAAGAACGCCTCCTGCCGTTAATTCCGCATCTCCAACATGTCCGCCAATCGCCAAAATCGTTAATTTCTGTTCACTCATTATGAAAACTCCCTTCTCATGACTGCAAATTGTTTTACGGTTTGGAAGCCCGCTTTTTCATAAATCCGGATGGCCGGATTCGAACTGCCCGTATAAAGCGACATATAATCCGTGCCGATCGACTTGAAGGCTTCGCACAGCTTGAAGAACAGAATGGTCCCGAGTCCGTGCCCTTCATGATCGGGATGAACCCCGATACCGGCAAAATAGCCGCGCCCGTTATCCTGGCGAATGACCGGACCGGCAAAACCGACAACCTGGTTCCCATGGGCTGCAACAACAACCGGCGTTCCCTCGGTCGTACATGTCCCGATTTCCTTTTCCCACAGCGGATTATTCAGCCCTTGCAGCATGTCCGGCACACCTTCATGTCTGCCTGCATCGAACAGCTCCACGCTGTAGCCGCTTGCGTCTGCCTTCTCTTGCTTGGCGCGAATCTCCTCGGGCATGGCAAACCGGTCAAGATTCAGGTACATGGCGCATTCCTTGGCACGCTCCACATATCCTTCCTTTAGCAGAAACGAATACAGTCTGCTGTCCACCGGCACGCCGGGTGCGTTGTTATGCTCATGCTTGGGCGTATCCGGTATGTACCACGGCAGCATCATCGGATTGAAAAACAGGACGTCCGACTGCTTTTTCCCAAGCTCCTGAAAACGTTGTTCAATGGCATGAAGCAGCTCCGCATAATTCTCTTCGGTTTGGCTTTCTTCATCAAGGACGATGCAGGTCAGATATCCTGCTACCTGCCCCAGCGGCAAATCGTCCCCGGTACAACCGCAGGCAAAGCCGATAACCTGCTCATTTTGAGTCAGCACAAACGTATTTTCTTTGTCAAAATAAGGACTCGAAGCAAAGATCCGTTCGAAGCTTTGCTCCGTGAGCTCCTTATATCCATCCTTTACGGCTTCCGTGTTCCATAAATCGATCACCGCCTGCGTGTACTGCTTATCCCAGGTGTTCATCATGATCAGCGGCCCCTCCGTCTCTTGTCAGGATTAATAGCTTATTTTCCCCATGATGATGGGTCTTGCAGCTCCGGTGACGTTCGGGAGATTGTTCGGCTGGCGTTTCATGGCATAATCGGCAAGCAGCGCGAATGCAACCGCTTCCTTCGCATCACTGCTGTGCCCGACCTCCTCCTGCGTCATGACCTTTACGCCGTACGGCTCCATTTCCTGACGCAAAAATCCGATCAATACCGGATTATAGCTCCCGCCTCCGCCGACCAGCAGGGCGTCCGCCGGATCTTGATCGCGAACGTAACGGCGGTACGCGTCGCCGATCGACCAAGCGGTCAGACGCGTGACGGTTGCCACGACATCCTCCGCTTGGATGCCGCGAAGCTTCGCCTGGTCCAACAGCCAATCTATATAAGACGAGCCGAAATGCTCTCTGCCGGTCGATTTCGGAAGAGGCTGCGCATAGTACGGCTCCTGCTGAAGCAGGCCCAGCAGCTCTTCATGAACGTTGCCCGACCGAGCAATGGCTCCTCCAATGTCCATCGTTAATGGTCCCGGATACAGACGCTCGACGACGCCGTCGATGATCATGTTTCCCGGACCGGTATCAAAAGCATAGACCTGCTCCTGCGAGCAGCCGGCAGGTATGACCGTCATATTGCCGATACCGCCGATATTTTGCAGAAGTAGAGTCCGGTGTGCATCTCTGTAAAGCAAGTATTCCGTAAACGGAACGAGCGGCGCACCTTGCCCTCCCACTGCCATATCCGCCGGCCGGAAATCGGATACGCACGGAATTCCCGTCCGTGCAGCAATCACCGATCCCTCGCCGATCTGAACCGTATAATGGATGTCATACCCGTGCAGCTTTTCGGATTCCGGGGCATGATAAATCGTTTGTCCATGCGAACCGATGACGGCGATTTCAGCGGACGCAAGTCCCGTTGCCGCAATCACGGATAAAGCTGCTTCCGCGTACAGTTCGCCGAGTAATACATTCATGCTTCCGATTTTGTCCACAGTAGCCTGCGCCGGGTCAAACAGGTTGAAAATATCCTGTCTCACGCCAGCCGGATACGGTGTATTTTCGAATGCGATCAATTGGACCGACATGGTCCCGTCCGGATTGTCCGTAATGCTGACCACGGCTGCATCGATTCCATCCACTGAAGTGCCTGACATGAGTCCTACGGCATAGCGGCTTGAATGCATATCCAAGGATTCGCTCTTCATATCAGCCCTTCACCGCGCCTACGGTTACGCCTTCAAGGAAATACTTTTGCAGGCTGAAGAACAGAATGAACATGGGCAGCGCGGAAATCGTTGCACCTGCCATCATTGGCGCAAATAAAGTCGTATTCGCAAACTTGAAACTCTTGAGTCCGACTTGGATTGTCTGCATATCCATAGAATTCGTTACCAGAAGCGGCCAGAAGAACGTATTCCAGTTGTCCATAAATGTAAGAATCGCCATTACGGCAAGAACGGTTTTGGATAAAGGCAAAATGATGCGGAAATAAATTTGGAATTGGTTACAGCCCTCAATCTTTGCACACTCCAGAATCTCGTTCGGAATGCTGCTCATAAATTGCTTGGCAAGAAAGATGTTATAAACCGTAACAAGACCCGGCAAAATCAAAGCGGTATACGTGTTTTGAATATGGAAGACGTTTACGATCAGGATGTAAAGAGGTACCTGTGTGACCTGATAAGGGATCATCATGGCGACGAGCATCACGGAAAAAGTAACGGCTCTGCCTCTGAATTTGATTTTCGAGAAAGCATACCCTGCCATACTGGCGAACACGACGTTAGTCACCATAACTGAGGTGGCCACAATCAGGGAGTTCAGTAACCAGCGCCAAGTGTAAGTATTGAATTGAAAGAAGAACTTGTAAGATTCAAGCGAGAAGCTGCTCGGAAATATTTTGTAATCCATGGCCCCGGCTGCAACGGGTTCACCAAAGGAAGAAATAATCATAAAGTAGATTGGGAAAATCGTTGCCAGTGCAAATAGCAGAAGCACGGTGAAAAGAGCCGTATTTCTGATGTTTCTGGCAGCTGGTTTCCCAGCATGTGCGTTGTAAAGAGCCATAATTGCTGCATCTCCCTTCCTTTAATATTCCACGTCTTTGCCCAGGAATTTGAATTGGATTACCGAAATACCTGCGATAATTGCGGCCAGAATCAGAGACTGTGCTGCTGCCTTGCCGAATTCGAAGTATTTAAATGCGTTATTGAAAATGAGTAAGCCTACCATCGTTGTTGCATTATCTGGTCCGCCGCCGGTCATCAGATATGCATTTTGGAATACCTGGAACGAACCGATGATGCCCGTAACAAGCAAGAACAAGGTTGTTGGTTTCAAACAAGGAACAACAATGTACCACAGCTTTTGGAAGAAATTAGCCCCATCAAGTTCAGCAGCTTCATAGTAGCTACCATCAATGCCAAGCAAAGCTGCAAGGTAAATAATGATGCTCGTGCCATGGCTGGACAACCAAGCCATCAAAACGAGCGAAAACATTGCATATGTGCTGGATCCGAGCCAGTTGTGGGTGCCCATACCAAAGAATGCGGTAATCTTGTTGAAAATGCCCTCTGGCATCGGATCGTAGATCCACAGCCAAACAACAGATAGTGCCACGCCTGAAGCGACAGCAGGAAGATAATATACGGCTTTAAATACGGTTTGCATTCTTTTCTTAAACGGCAAGATCAGGATCGATACTGCAAAAGATAAGAAAAGCGAGACCGGAACCGTCAACAAGGTATAAACAACGGTGTTTACAACCGCCTTCCAGAACAAAGAATCCTTGAAGGTTTCTGTATAGTTGTCAAATCCGATAAACTCGGAACCTAGCGGCTTATACTGTTGAAAGCTGATAATCAAGGCACTGACAACCGGATATGCGGTAAACATCGCAAAAATGATGAGTGCGGCAGCGATAAAAGCATATCCCCAAGCTGCATCGCTATTGAACTTCCGGCGTTTGATCGGTTTAGCATAATCTGTCATATCTGCGAAACCCCTTTCATACTAACGTACCACAGGTATTGGAGGAAAGCCGTATGGAAATCCATACGGCTTTCCGATGTATTCTCTCTAGTCTTTTACAATGCCGTCTTCACCGAAGGCCGATACCGCTGCGGATTTCACAGCTTCGTACATCGTTTCCGGCGTAATTTCGCCTGCGATAAGTGCTTGGAGCTTAGGAACAATCACTTCGTCCTCAAGCTTGATGGCTTTCGCGCCGAGATCTGTAGGGATGTCCGGACGAGCTGGAACGGCAGTTGTCAGCATTCTTTCCACGGCTGCTTTGTTGTCAGCATCGCGGTCAACAGGCATGCTTTCCGCTGCTTTTCTGCTGCTTTCGGTGATTTGTGCTACGAACAATTCGTTATTGGTTGTTGCTGCGATTGCGCCGCTGGACAGGAAGTTAGCCGCTTTAACAACGTTTGCTTTGTGGGCAGCCGTAGGCTCTTTCGTGCCGCGGAATGTTACGTAACCGTCAACGGCAACGCTTGCTTGTGCTTGTGCACCAGCGAAAGCAGGAACCGGAAGTACGACGTAATCGACAGGGATGGAGCCTTTAACTGCGCTTGCGTCTTTGTTCTTCAGCTTCTCATTGTTCAGCTTCGCGGATCTTTCAAAGCCTGCGAGACCTTTACCTGTGATCATGGTTTGACCTGTCAGGAACATGTTCCAACGCTTACCAGCATCGATGGAGCTGAGTTCTTTCGGCATGGAGCCGTCATCGATCATCACGCGGATGTCTTTCAGCACTTCAAGGAAATTCTTGCTTGTGTAAGCGTATTTCAGATCTTTGTCAAAAGCTGCCGGCATGCCGGCGCTCTTCACCAGGATTCCAAGGTAGTCTTTGGATGTTACGCCCGCTGTAGCAAATACGAAGCCGTAACGGGATGTTTTACCGTTTTCAGAGACAACGCCTTTTTTGATGGCTTCACGGAATTCGTCGAAGGTCCATCCTTCTTTTTGCACCTTTTTGTAGTCGATGCCGGCTTTTTCCATGAATTCTTTGTTACCGCCGATGGCATGTGCTTCCATGTAAGCCGGGAAGCCGTAAAGACCTTTACCGTTCTTCATGTACTCGAGTGGAGCTGGGTCATAATCTTTGATCATTTCATCTGTAACCGTATCCGAGATATCCATGACCATACCTGAATCTACATATTTCGAAATGCCGTCAGACCCAATAAATGCGATGTCCGGCGGGCTGCCCGCGTTGACTTGCGTGTCCAGCTTTTGCGTCATGTCTTCCCAGCTTGCAGGTTCAATTTTGAGCGTCAGGTTCGGATATTTTGCGTTGAAATCCTTCGCCATTTGTTCAAAATTGCTTTGGAAGTTCGCAGATACCGGTGGCAGCAAAGCCGTGATGGTGTCTTTTGCGTTCGGGTCGTCTGCATTCGATGATTTGGCATCATCTTTGCTTCCGCAGGCCGACAAAGTCGTCAGCGCCATGCTAAGCGCAAACACCGTTGCCATTACTCGCATTTTCTTTTTCATGAAAAACAAGCCTCCTTGAAAATATAAATGTTTTTTTAGACTACATGATTAAAGTTGCGTATCGCTTTTTTCAAGCTTCCTTCAGCCCGGTTCAGAGCTTCTTCGGCAGGCCCGGCTTCAAGCCCGGTTTCGATCATCATGATAGCCAGCTTGCAATTCATGGAAGCACTTTCTAAATAGGCAGCAGCCTTGTCGTCATCGACCCCTGTCGCCGACTTGATGATTCTGATGGATCGATCGCGGAGCTTGATGTTGCTCGCTTTCAAATCGACCATGAGATTGTCATAAGTCTTCCCAAGCTTAACCATAGTACAAGTGCTAAGCATATTCAAAACCAATTTCTGGGCAGAACCTGCTTTGAGTCTTGTTGAGCCCATGATGACCTCGGGTCCGACTACCGGCGCAATGCAGATGTCACAGACTTTCTCTAATTTAGATGGCTTGTTATTGACGACCCCGATCGTTGCCGCTCCAATCTCCCGCGCTCTCTGCAGAGCCGCGATGACGAATGTTGCGCTTCCGCTCGCCGTGATGCCGATAACCGCATCCTTGTCCGTGATCTTACATTGCTCGATTAATGCAACCCCCTCCTCTGCACTATCCTCGCAACCTTCTACAGCCAGTCTCAGCGCTCCATCGCCCCCGGCAATATGACCTTGCACTAATGAAGGATCAATGCCGAATGTCGGCGGACATTCAGATGCGTCCAGAACACCAAGTCTGCCCGAGGTTCCTGCCCCTAAATAAAACATTCTGCCGCCATTCTTCAACACGTGGTGCAGTACATCAACCGCTTTCGTAATCTGCGGGATTTCCGCTGCCACTGCGGCCGGGACCTTGGCATCTTGCTCATTCATGAGACGAAGCATTTCTTCTGTGGTGCATTCATCGATCATCCGAGTCTGCTCATTGATCTCTTCCGTTGTCAGCCCCGCCAGATACTCATCCATTGCGATCCTCCTATCCATTTGTCTAATTTCTGGAAGTCGCAAATTCGTAGAACGGGATCAAGGCACAATATGTAGTTATTATCATATAATGTTTGACTACATGATGTGTATCAAAACCGCACTTTTGATATTTGCCAAATCCTTTTCTTGATTTCATATTAACGATAAATTTCAATTTGGTCAACAGTTTTTGAAATATTATTTTATTCTAAAATAAATTATTGTTTTTTATTTTTAGCCTATCCCACAAAAAAGACATCTTCCGCCGCAGGGCAGTCGATGCCTTTGAATTCAATTAACGGTGCTTGCTGGCAATGATGTTATGCGTTTTGGTTAAATACTTCTTCACGTTCTTGTATTCCGCGCTGGCGACGCCCGCAAACAAAATATCGATAATCGTGAGCATCGCGATCCGCGATCCCATGGCTCCGCTCCGAATCGTGACCTCGGGAGTCGAAATGTTGAGCACGATATTCGCTTTATCCGCCAGCTCGCTTTTGTTGTATTTCGTTATCGCGATGATGGTGGCCCCGCTTTTCTTCGTAATCTCCAGCGCTTCCAGAATTTCCGTCGTCGTGCCTGAATTGGATATAAAGACTGCTACATCCCCTTTATCGAGCAGAGTGGCTGCGGTCAGCTGGCTGTGGCCGTCCGTGTATGTATGGCACATTTTATTGATACGCGAGAACTTCTGCTCCGCGTCGATGCCGACCAGACCCGAAGCCCCGATGCCGAAGAAAACGATACGGTTGCACGTCCGCAGCACCTGCACAGCGCGGTCCACCTCATGATTATCGATGACGCTCATCGTATCCTCGATGGATTTGATGTTGTTTCTTGACGTATTGGAAATAATGACGGTCAAATCATCACCCGGCTGAATATCCGTATACGGATCCTTCTGCTCTTCCATGGAGCCCAGGGAAGCCGAAATGCTGACGATAAAGCTGCGGTAGCCCGAATATCCCATCGTTTTGCAAAAACGCAGCACAGAGGCGTCACTGGTCTTCGTCAGCTGCGCAAGGCTTTTGATCGAAAGATGCGGTATTTCCTCCAAATTCTGCAGCACATACTCCGCCACCATCTTCTCGACCGGAGTCAAGCTGTCTTTCATTTCCCTGATCTTGATTAGAATGTTATCATGTATCGACATATGTATCCCCTACTATTCCCAGTTTAATAGAATCCCGTTTTCATCATAAACTTTAAATTACCGAAAAACAAGAATAAGGATCATTTATTAGATCTTTTAACATTTTTATGCAAATGAAATTTAATTTCAAAAATAATCCATCAACATAAAATTTTAATTCTATTTTATATTACAGCAGACCAAATTGCAATAAACCTGACATCAGGCGTGCGTTTTTTCCCTGGATATTGTCGAAAATGTTACGGATTCCTGCGGAAGTATCCAGTCTCTGCTACACACGTAGTCTTCATGAATTCAAACGTTAAAGCGCATACAATTTATCAGCGCGCAAAGGCTTATCGTTCCGCCCCCCTTCCCTTGTCATTCTAAAATATGTGGCTGTCGCTTAGTACTTCGTTATAGTTGTATCATAACCGAAAAAGAGGCCCGGAATCTATTGCAACCCGTGTAATATTTTCAGTGCCTTAGTATGGGGGTACCTGCCGTTACCTTTTGTCCACAGCATTTCATATGATGCCTTGTCATGAGGAAGGAGTTGATGACGTGGAAGCTTATTATAACTGCATGCAGTGCATGCACCGGAAGGTTCGGATATTGACGAGGGACGGCAGGATCCATGAAGGAAAAATCGTGAAAGTTGACAGAAGTCACGTATACCTCGAGACGGAAGATGGAGGAGGTCCGGTCAGAACCTCGGCTTTCGGTCCTTACGGATATGGTTTTGGAACCAGAAACTCCATATTGACGCTAAGTCTGTTTACGCTGCTGGCTATTGCGTTGATTTGAAGCACGTTATCTCCTCGTGAAGGGGAGATTTTTTTTCGTGCCGATTTGCCGGTCCATTGGACAAGAAAAACACGAAGCACCGCTCATGTGCGCCTCGTGTTGTCCCTGCCGATCAATTAACCCCAAATTTCTTTGGCTGCCTGAACGACTAATCCCAGCTTGTTCCATTGATCCTGATCCGTAATCGTATTCCCTTCTTCTGTGGACGAGAAGCCGCACTGCGGGCTCAGGCACAGCTGATCCAGACGGACGTACTCGGCAGCCTCCTGCACACGCCGCTTGATGTCCTCCAGGTTTTCGAGCTCGCCCGTTTTGGTCGTAACGAGTCCCAGCACCACGCATTGATTCTGAATATGGCGGAGCGGCTTGAAATCCCCGGCACGGTCACTGTCATACTCAAGAAAGAAGCCGTCCACGTTTACTCTGGAGAAAAGCTCCTTCGCGATCGGCTCATAGCCTCCGTCATACAGCCAGGAGGACTTGAAGTTGCCACGGCAAATGTGGATTGTAATACTCATATCCGCTGGCTTGTTTGCAACCGCATCGATTGTGATGTCCGCGAATGTTTTCACCAGCTCGTCCGGATCGAAGCCCTTCTGTTTGATTTTCTCCCTGAACTCATCGCTGAACAGCGCGCCCCAGCTGGTATCATCGAGCTGAAGATAACGGCAGCCCGCTTGATAGAATGCGGCAATGGCGTCGCGGTATACCTGCACGATATCCTTGGCGACCTCTTCGAGCGAAGCATAGGAAGGGTGATCCGCATATTTTTGGCTGTTGATCACGCCGGAATAAAAAATCATGTTCGGTCCCGGAATCGTGAATTTCGCAACATGATCGCCCGCGGCCTGTTTCAGGAATTTGAAATCCTCGAGAAACGGATGGTCCGATGGAAAGCCGAGCTTGCCTGCTACTGTATAGCCTTTGGCTTTGTTCATCGCGCCATGGAACAGTCCGGAAGCACTCAAATCGAATACCTCGATGCCTTCCAGCGCTTCGATGTAGTCCAGATGCCACCAGGTCCGTCTGAATTCACCGTCGGTTACGGCGGTCAAGCCTACCTTCTTCTGCTTCTCCACCAGCTTGATAATCTCGGCATCCTCTACGGATCGAAGCTCTTCCTTAGATATTAAGCCTTCGTTAAACTTGGCTTTCGCCTCCTTCAAGACCTGAGGCCGCAGGAAGCTGCCGACCTGATCCGCCCGGAATGGCGGTACTTTTCTGTCCAAGGTTACTGTTGTCTCTTCCATCATGTTCTCTCCTTTTTAGCGTTTCGAAATGTCGATTTCTTATGATTATCCTACTAATCCGCAAGGTTAACAAGCAAAAAATGTGATTTGGTTGACGGTGTGTCCAGAATATTTTTTTTTCTTGTCAGTTACGTGGCCAGCCTTTATGTTTAAGACAGATACCCATTCTATCCCATATAGCGAGGTTATGAAGATGCAATATACAATCAGGCAGATGACGATTCGGGATTATGATCCTTCTATTGAGTTGTGGAAACGAACTGAGGGAATGGGGTTAAGCGAAGCCGATTCCAGAGAAGCGATTATGGCTTACCTGGAGCGAAATCCGGAAATGAGCTTTGTTTGTCTGGATGAAGAGCGGATTATCGGTACTATTCTATGCGGCCATGACGGGCGCAGAGGGTTTATTTATCATCTGGCGGTCGATGCGGAATACCGCGGACGCTCCATTGCGACACGATTGGTGGAGAACAGTCTTTCGATGCTGGAGCGCTGCCATATCGATAAATGCCATCTGCTGGTGATTGCAGATAACGAACTCGGCAACCATTTCTGGAGCCAATCCGGCTGGCAGAGAAGAGAAGGCTTATTCCTTTACTCCAAATCCATTACATAAACGTTCACGGGCAAGATGGTTTTCAGTGCTGCGTATATAAAAAACGGCAGCCCGGGTATTTCCGCCCGGGCTGCCGTTTTTTCAATCGAATTATAGAATAAAATTCACGCAAAAAATACCGGCTGGCCCGTCTTAGCCGATTCGTTCGCGGCGAGCGTCACTTCCAGGGTCCGGAGCGCTTGGGTGTAATCCGCCAGAATTAAACTGCGATCCCCCGTTTCAACCGCTCGGATAAACGCGTCATCCTGCATTTGATAGAAATCCCCCTTGCCCCGGAGAATCGTCGTTTGCTCCGGCTCCAGGATCGTCAGGTCTTGACCTTCCAGCGTCAGGCGGAAATTCCGCCCCATGATTTCAAGCGATGCGCGCCCGTCCGGCTGCGGGAAAAATCCCGTATCGATATGCCCCAAGGCTCCCGACTCGAATACCATGTTTACCGAAGCCGCATCGGGCGTCGTGATGCCCGGCACGTCGCGGCTCAGCAGGAGGGCCATATCCGCGGACACTCTGCGGACATCCCCAGCCAGGTACAGCATCATATCCAGATTATGCGTGGATTGTTCAACCAATTGGCCGCCCGACTTGGCGTGGTCCACCCACCAGACGTTAGGCGGAAGCCCTCCGAACCGGTACGCCCGCACCATGGCGATTTCTTTGCCTTCAAGGTATCGCTTTGCACGCTGTACGGATTCCATATACCGCAAGCAGTAACCCGAGCCGGTGATAATTCCCGAATGCTCGAGCACATCCGCTTTCCGGCGCACTTCTTCCATGCTCAGGCCCAGCGGCTTTTCGACCAGCAAATGAATCCCTTTAGCCGCAGCCTTCTCCTCCATATCGCCATGTGCAAAAGGCGGAACACAAATGAAGAGCGCATCCAGTTGTTCCTGTTCCAGCATGCTGTCGTAATCGGTGTAAGCCTTCCCTCCGTACTGCTTCACTGCCGCTTCTGCCGCTCCGGGCGCAACGTCGCACACAGCAGCCAGCTCCGCACGTTCGTTGCGATGAATATGCTTCATATGCTCTGCCGCAATAATACCGGCTCCCACGACTCCAATTCGAATCATGAATCGATCTCCTCCGTTTCGATGTCTCTGCTGAATTTAATGGGGATTTTTTCCCATAATAACATCCAGATGCCGGGACGTGTCAAAGATTAATTGATCCGGGAAGCTGGCATACGGCTCCAGCTCCGCCGTCAAGCTGTCCCTGTACTGAATGTCGCTCAGTGCCAGCCGGACGTTCAGCCAGTCCACGTCCCCCGACAAGAGCGGTACGAAGCCGTGATGATTTCCCACCTGTACCCGGAAATCCTTCACGTGAATTTTGCGAATGCGCTCTCCCAGTGTGCGGATCCAGTGCTCCGGTTTGCCGAAGGCCAGCGTATTGCCTACATCGAAGTAGGCTCCCACTTGCGGCGATTCGAATTGATCGATATAACGCGCCATTTCGAGCGGACTCCACAAAAATTTGTTCCAAACGTTTTCGATCGCGATGCCTACGCCGGTGCCGCTGAGCTCGTCGATGAGCGGCTGCAGCGCACGCTGGGACCGTTCCCATACATCCTCGTAAGTCACGTCCGGCTCAATCCACCCCGGAACGACCAGAATGGTATCCACCTCAAGCTCCAGCGCCAGTTCAATTTGTTTGCGGATCGATTCCACGCCCTGGGACCGAACGTCTTTGTCCGGAGAACTGAGCGGATACTTTCCGAGCATTTCGGTAGACAGGCTGCTGATCGACAGCCCGTAGCTGCGCACAAGACGTCCGAGGGCTTTCGCCTCTTCCGCTGTGGTATCCATGGTAAGCCCGATTCCCCCGGGGGCGTACAAATTCAGCTCGATCGTCTCGAATCCAGCGGCGGCGCTTGTTCGAAGCACCTTCCCCAGCGAAGTTCCCGCAGGAAAGCACCACTGATTAATTCCTTTTTTCATCTTCATCCTCCTCTACCACATGTGCTGATTTTCGTCAGAAACGGATAAGTGCAAAGCCCTTGCGGGCTTTGCACCTTCATGTATTACTTTAAGTTCGCCGACCATTTTTCCGCGCGCGCCTGCAGATCGTCCAGGAACTTCTGGATATCCGGCGCATTTCCTGTCGCCGCTTTGCTGATAAAGCCGTTCACGGCAGGCACGATATCGCTCATATAGAACGGGTTGGCTTCGTCCATCAGCTCCGAATGGCCCACTTCCGCAATTTCAAGCGCTTTTTTCACGTACTTATCCTCAGGAGACACAAAATCGGCATTTTTCAGGGTTGGCGTTTGCGCAAAGTTGTCATACATATATTTTTGCGTCATCGGACTCGTCAGGAACTTGAGCACCTCCCAGGATGCTTTGACGTCCTTGGCTTTCTTCGCCATAATGAACGGGTCGACGGCAACCCAGCCTTCGCCTTTCGGACCCATGTTCAGTACCGGCTCGAATCGGTCGAGCAGATCTTTGTTCTTCTTGCTTTGATACTCGTTCATCGTCGCGCCGCCGGTCGAATCCAGCGCGATGGCGATGTTATTTTTGTCCAGTCCGAAATTTTCGGCCCCTTGGGCGTTGACGAATCCCGCAGGCGGCAGCTTGGATGCTTCCTTCAGCCATTCCATCACCTTCACCATTTCCGGCGTATTCAGATGCCATTTGATGCTTTTTACGTCCTTGAGGCTGCCTTCAGCCCCCTTCGCGCCGAAAGCCAGCGTCAGTGCTACAAACGTCGAACCGTTCAGCGAGTTGCCGCTCCAGTACAGGCCATAATTGTCTTCGCCTGTTTTCGGATTTTTGCCCGTCATTTTTTTGGCCTTTTCCAGAATTTCTGCCGGATCCGCTTTGGCGGTTAAGGGTTCGACGCCCCAGTCCTCGAACAGCTTTTTGTCGTAAATGGTCATTCTGCGACCCAGAGCTACCGGAATGCCGAACTGCTTCGTACCGTCGGGAGACTTGGTGCTATAGGAATTGTTCATGATGCCTGCCAGATAAATGTTGGGATCAAAGCTCGTATCTTCCTTGATCAAATCATCCAGATCACGCAGCAGCCCTTCCTGATACCATTGGGATGCAAAAGCGCCACCGGTGTACATCACGTCCGCATCTCCGGACAACAGCATCGCGGATTGCTTGGCTTTGACGTTTTCCCATGGAATTTGATACAGCTCAAGCTTAATGTTCGGGTACATTTTATAAAAGGTTTGATCGAGATAATCATTCAGGCCAATCGTCGGATTTCCCGTCTGGGCGTTGATGCCGTTATCCAGCTGCCAGCCCGCCAGAGCCACCCTCACGGTTCCTTTCATATCGGAGACCTTCTTGATCTCCACCCCGCCGGTCACATCCGTGTCCGAACCGCCCGAACAGGCCGCAAGCGACAAGACGAGCACGCAGGACATGATAAGTAATAATGCCTTTTTCATGGATTTTCCGTTCCCCCTTTTTCATCACACTTGAAATCACGTAATACCAAACAACTTGACGGTCCCACCTCCGGTAGACGCAAGATGCAGACGCTGCCTACTGCTTGATTCCCGACAAAGCAATGCTTTCAATGATGTAACGCTGCAGGAACATATATACGACAACGACCGGTATCAAGCTTACAGTCGTAGCAGCCATGATAATGGAAGGCTGTTTGTCGATGCCATTGTTGTAGGTGAACATCGCCAGGCCAATCTGGATCGTATACTTGGTCGCTTTTTTCAGAATCAGCAGCGGCCACAGCATATCGTTCCATACGCCGAGAAACAACAGGATAACCATGGTGGCGATAATCGGCGTACACAGCGGCAGATACACCCGGCTGAACACGGACAATTCCTTGGCTCCATCCAGGATCGCCGCCTCCCTGAGCGTGGTGGGAAGCTGATCGAAGAATGCTTTCGCCAGGAAGGTACCGAACGCATAATTGAGGGCGGGCAGATAAAACGCCAAATAGTTGTCGACGAGGCCGAGCTTGCTGAACAGCAAATACTGAGGGATCATCGTCATTTCGAAAGGGATCATCATGGTGCTGAGCGCAAGTAAAAGAACAATATTCGATCCCTTAAACCGGAGCTTCGATAGAGCATATCCCGACAACAGCGCCGACAGGGCACTGATGATGATAACCCCTGCGCTCACGACGATCGAATTGCTAATATACCTGAACATCTTGATGCTGGTAAATGCCGCTTCAAAGGTTTTGACGGAAGGCTCTTCCGGCCACAGCCTCGGCGGGAAATTGATATGAAGACGGGCTGCCCAGTCAAAGCTCGTAACCAGCATCCACAGAAACGGGACGATCATGACGAAGGATCCCAGAAACAGAACGATTGTCAAAATCCATTGATTCAGCGATATTTTTTTGCGTCGCTGCGTTAGCTTGATCTCCGCGGTGTCCATCCTAACCGACCTCCTAACTAGGTTGATAATGCCTTAACCGCTAAATGTCCATTCAATCAAAGCTGTCCTTACGGCGGTTCAAGAGCATCAGTAATGCAGTGAGAACGAAAATGATGATGAACAAAAGATACGAGGCCGCGGTCGCCATTCCCATCTGCGAGGCCAGGAAGGCATTGCGGTAAATATAGAGGACCACGGTCATCAGGCTTCCTCCCGGATTGCCTGCCGTCCCCCCGATCAGCCAGACATCAGTGAACCGCTTCATGCCGCCGATCGTACCCATAATGAGCATGAAGACGAAAATCGGACGCAGGTAGGGGATCGTGATATACAGCCATTTACGATAGGTCCCCGCACCGTCCACCTCAGCTGCTTCGTACAGGTCACGGGGAACACTCTGCAATCCGGCCAGGAAAATGATCGTATTGTATCCAAGCGCCCCCCATAAGCTCATCAGAACGATGCTGTATCTGGATACCTCCGGATTCGTAAACCAGCCCACCGGTTCGATGCCGAACAGGCCGATGACGAAATTCAGAAGCCCTTCCTTCGAAGGAAAAAACAGAAACGAAAACAGAAGCGTCGTTGCAACGCCGGAGACGACGTTTGGCAGAAAAAAAACAGCCTTGAAAAAATTTTTCCCCATCGTCCAATTCAGATTGTTGATCAGGCTCGCCAGCACAAACGATAAAATAATGCCGAGCAGCACAGACCAAATCCCGATAAAAAACGTGTTTGTAAGCGCTTGCCAAAATAAGGAATCTTGCAGCACGTAATCATAATTGCTGAACCCCACCCATTTACCGCCGACAGACAGCCCCGAGGTCTGATGAAAGCTCATGATCAGAGCGGCGATCATCGGGTATATGGCGAATGCGAGCACCCCAATGATCAATGGCGCGCTGAACAGGTAACCCATCCAGTCGTTCCGGGTGAATCTCTTTTTCCGCTTGATGACTTCCGGGGATGTATCCGTTTTCATTTTTGCGTTGAATACCAAGCTGTTTTCCTCCTTCCGACTGCTTCTCAAAAGTTTCAGAAGATAACGCCAGAATCCTGTGGAGCATTTGTACCATTTGTATGTAGCGTGGAACAGAATATGTCCACTTTTTTAGCGACAAGAAAAAGAGAGCCCTTCGGCTCTCCTTCTCCGTTACTGCTTTGGCTTATCATGATTTACCGCTAGCGTGATGATCATCACCACAAGCGTCAGCAGCGCGATCAATTGGTCGATTGTCATATCCGTCCGCCTCCCAGACAAGCAGGATGGCTCTTTCGGACGGCCCCTCGACTCCCATGTCATGCCGACTTGCGTTTCCCCGATCTATATCTATTCACGCAGCCAGAAGATTATTCGACTTGTTCGCCCAAAAACGCTTTGACTTTATTCATATACATTTCTTTGTCCGTATACGCGTGATGGAGCCGATTGACAACCACCGAGGTGTCCCCGAAAAAGAATCGCTCGTACAGCGTTTGTCTGCCTCCGAATCCGCTGGAGCTGAGCTCCCAGGCCAGACGGAACAAAGCGGTTTTGGATGCAGCGTTGACGCCGCTGCCCCGCAGATACTTATCGAGATCCGGCCTCGACGGACCCCCGAAATCCCGCTTGGAAGGAATCATGATGATATTGCTGCCGCCCAGGAGCTGAATGATTTCCATCATTCTAGGATAAATTTTCGGAAAGATCACGTTTGAGGTCCATAATGGCTTCCGATCCGGCAGCATGCTTCCGAAACGGTCCAAGCTCGCGCCTTCCTCCGAAGCGATCAATAGGGATTTCAGCGTTTCGAGGTGAACGATAACTTCCGTTACCTTCTCGATGGTGGCAGGCAAAGTGCTTTTATCCAGCGCCTCCGCCATATACAAAATGACCCCGAGGGTAAACTCCAGCTTGGATATATATCTGCACAGGACCTGATGGCCGCAGTGCACATGAAAACCGCTCTCGGAAAATAAGCGCATCGACAGACGGTCATCGCCGTGAATGAACACACGATCCCACGGCACCAGAACACGGTCAAAAATGACCAGCGTATCCATCTCGTCAAAGCGCGAGCTCAGCGGGTAATCGTAGCCTGAATCGCCGCCAACCAAGGTTTCGCGGCAGATCCAGCGGATCCCCGGCAGATTGTTTGGAACGGCAAAAGCAAACGTTCTCGGGTTGTTCTCCTCCGGCATATAAAATGACGCGGGCGGATATACCAAAACCTCATCCGTGGTCACGCCCTGCGTCGCCAGCAAAAAGGCACCCGTGACGATCATGCCGTCTTCATTCTCCTCCACAATGCTTGCTGCGCAGGATTCTATGCTTCCGTCATCGAGCAGCTCATCGTAACGGCTGGCATGGGGCTGCACGAACGCATGGGACAGCGAGATGTCGTTTTCCCGGCAATATTCATAATACTTCCGCAAATTGTCTGCAAATCGCGGATCCTTCTCTTCCAGGATTTCTGACGCTGCAAAAAAAGCCATTAAACCCGTGTTCATATAATCCGGCGAACGCCCCAGCAGTCCATGATGCTTTTCCCCCCAGAGCATCATCATCTGTCTGCGCTTTCGCAGATCCTCCACCGTTTTCGGCTGTAAAAAGGACAACCCGACGGGATCGCCGGTTGTAGGGAAACATAGGTCATCCGTTCCTTCAAATCGGGGTGAAGCTGCATATCATAAAGCTCTGCCTGAACAGACATCAGTCCCCGAAAAGCAGAATGATCCGAAAGCCTCCCATCGATCTGTTCTCCACGAAACCAAACGCTGGGTTTGGCAAGATTAATTCGGTCCAAGAACTGCTTTCCGTTTTTTGCCGGCACAGGCGAGGCCCCCTTTGAATGAATAGTTAACCATATTCTATTCAGGCTATTGCTGATCAGGAAGGGCCACGCGCCCAATTGTTGCCTACACTCTTTCCGCGCTGAGCTTTTCCTCCATCGATAAAAAGGATTGAAATTCATATACAAATGCGCCGTTATCAGCCACCTTTAGACGCAAATATCCCTTTCGCCGCAAATCCTCCAGCGCCTCGCTCGATTGTTCCATATTTAAAGATGTGCATAAGGCTACATCCGCTGCGGTAAGCAGGTTTTTCCGGTTGGCCGCCAATTTCAGAATCTCCTTCTCCATATGCGCACTTGCCCTTTTCCGATCACGTTTGTCAAGCATGAAGCCATAGGTGGCGGGCAAAACAGCGAAAAGCAATATTCCAAAAAGATCCCATACCCCGTATTTGAGCGCCGCATATCCGTACAAAAGGGCGCCGACCGCACCGCAGCCAACGAGCGTTTTCGGTAAGAGCCGTCTGCTATTCATTTTCTCGCGCTCCTTTCTCGAACATCTTTCATGCAATAACATTACCCCAGATCACGCTAAGAAGTGCATTGTTACCGCCAAATGTTGTACAATATAAGCTAATCGAAAAATAGCACAGAAGGATGGAATGTACATGTATGTAGCTCGTGATTGGCAGGATTACGAATTGATCGATACGGGGAACGGCGAGAAGCTGGAACGCTGGGGAGACGTCATTCTCCGCAGACCCGATCCGCAGATCATATGGCCAATTGAAAAAGAAAACGGCATGTGGCGTGAAGTGCACGCCCACTATCATAGAAGCTCCTCCGGCGGCGGGCAATGGGACATGAAAAAAAGTCTTCCGGACCGCTGGTCCATATCCTATGATCAACTTAAATTCCATATCCGGCCAACCAACTTCAAGCATACCGGGCTGTTTCCGGAACAGGCGGCCAACTGGCGCTGGATGATGGACAAGATTTCGGCGGCAAAGCGGCCGATCAAAGTGCTTAACCTGTTCGCTTATACAGGCGGAGCAACCGTAGCGGCTGCTTATGCCGGTGCGGAGGTCGTCCACGTCGACGCAGCCAAGGGCATGGTCCAGTGGGCCAAGGAAAATCTGCAGCTGACAGGTATCGGCGATCATCCGGTGCGCTTTATTACCGATGACGTATTCAAATTCGTGCAGCGGGAGCAGCGCAGAGGTAATCACTACGATGCGATCATTATGGATCCGCCTTCTTACGGACGCGGTCCAGGCGGAGAAATGTGGAAGCTTGAGACGAGCCTGTATCCATTCGTCGAAAGCTGCATGAGCATCTTGTCCGAGCAGCCGCTGTTTATGCTGATTAATTCCTATACGACCGGAATTTCGCCGACCGTTCTTCATAATATTCTCTCCATGACGGCTGGACGCCGCTTTGGCGGGCAAATTTCCTGCGGAGAGCTTGGACTTCCGATTACGGCATCGGGACTTCATCTGCCTTGCGGAATTTTGGGACGCTGGGAGTCTTAGGGAACAAGATGAGTCAAGAACATCTTTCCCAAATTCCGATTTTATATGAAGACAACCATCTGCTGGGGATCGTAAAACCGGTCAACATCCCCACCCAGGCGGATGTCAGCGGCGATCCCGATCTGCTGTCCCTGCTCAAGGATGACATCAAGGTGCGCTTTAACAAACCGGGTAACGTGTATCTCGGTTTGGTGCACAGGCTGGACCGCCCGGTTGGCGGCGCGATGATTTTCGCCAAGACCTCCAAAGCAGCATCCCGCTTATCCGAAGCGGTACGCAGCCGCAGCTTCCGTAAAGTCTATGCGGCAGTTGTGCACGGACAAATGCCTGCCCCTCGCGGGACTTTGAGAGACATGTTGTTGAAAGATCCGAAGACTAATACGGTCTCGGTTGTCAAAAAAGGCGCTCCTGGAGCAAAGGAAGCCGTCCTGGACTATGAAGTTCTCGGTACGACCGGCGCTTTCAGCCTGATTCGCGTCGAACTGCACACTGGACGCTCCCATCAGATCCGTGTGCAGATGAATCAGGCCGGATGCCCTTTATACGGGGATCAGAAATACGGAAGCCGCGTCAACAAACCCGGACAACAAATCGCTTTATGGTCTGTGATCGCAAGCTTCCCGCATCCCGTGACCAAAGAAGACGTAAAGCTCGTCTCCCTTCCACCGGCTGAACATCCGTGGAGCCTTTGGAACGAAGCGATATATAACCGATTAAAGTCAGAGTAACCATTGGATATAAGCACAAAAAAGCCGGGGCAGTGTACAACTGCTCCGGCTTTTTTACATGAACGTCATCTCTTTTGAAGAATCAGGACTTGGTTGGCATTTTTTTGAAAATGATAGGGCACCTGTTTGATCTCAGCTGCGAAGCCCTGTGCGGAAGCAAGGGCAATCAAGCTCTCTACCAGAACCGGACTTCTGCCGGTTTGATCGACAAGCGGAAAGATCCGAAGCTCCCTCCTCGTCACCCGCAGCAGTTCGCGAAGCGTTAACCGATGAAATTCTTCACTTAACCTGTCGGCGTACGTGAACAGGAAATGCGCTGATAAGGTTAAATCGAATAGTCCATCCTCAAACGGAAGCGAGGGCAGCGTGACCGGAACATACCGCTCCGGGTGAAGCCGCATATCCTCGTGGCAAGCTTCAAGCGCCTTCAGACGTTCGGCACGCAAATCCTCTACGAATTGAAATTCGCTCCAAATGTAGCGGTGTTTCTCGGCTTCGACATGCTCCATGGCGTGAACCACATCCTGTAGCCCCTTCTCATACAGCTTCTCCGCGTCATGATAATAGGCAATATCCGCCGATGTCACCTGGCTGCCTAGCTGATGCGCGGCCGCCGTAAACGAACATGCCCCACTTGGGCAATCCAGAATGCGCAGTCCAGCTATATCCTGGGCCTCCAGAGCGAACATGCGTATGTATTCATCGAACGTCCTTCCGATGAATACGATTCGCTCCAGTCTGCCCTCGTCATCACCAGCTGCATTCCTGTCGAGCCTTACACTTTTGGCTAACGATCCACTTTCCTCTGCTCTGCTCATCTCTTCTCAGCTCACCTTTCGATTTCGATTTCTCTTCTACGCTAACATCATGTTTACGTACAGAGATCGTAACTTATTCGAAATGATACGTCCAGAATCTTTCCTGACTGAAACGGCTTTTGACCTGCTCGTCATTCTCGCTATAGCTGCCGAGCATATCCTTCCAGCGGAACTGCGAGCTATGGGCTTTAATCGATCCGAATTTGTTCGGTAGGAAATCGCGGATATCCACCGTTACGTCAGGTTTGCCCAGTATTTTCTCGCAGCCCTTGGAGAACGCAACGCAGTTGACGACGGGGCGTTGTCCCTTCGGCATGGCCGCTACCGTGCGAATCACCGCTGCACCTGTAGCGTCATGGTCCGGATGTACGCTGTAACCCGGATAGAATGTGATGATCAATGACGGCTTGACTTCGTCGATCAAATCGCGAATCATCCCGTCCAGCATGCCCTGATCCTCGAATTCTATCGTTTTATCATGAAGGCCCATCATCCGCACGTCCTGAATACCGATGGAACGCGCCGACTCCGCCAGCTCCTGCTTCCGAAGCTCGGGTAGGGTAATCCGGTTCGCCATCAGCGGCTTGCCCATATTGCGGGCCATTTCTCCCAGCGTCAGGCAGGCGTACGTCACTCTTGCCCCTTCATGTATTCGTTTGGCCAGCGTCCCGGAAGTTCCAAAAGATTCATCGTCCGGATGCGGAAAAACGACCAGTATATGATTCTCCATATCTCTGTTCACCCTTTCTCTGTTTATGCATGGCATACCGTTTAGAACGGTTCTTTACTTAACTGCAGAGCCACGACAAGCTTGCCGTCGCTGTCATGTCCTGCCATAACGAGGCGTTCCGTTTCCGTTTCGTCAAAATGAGTCAAGCCTTGGGAATATACCCAGCCCTGCTCCATCTTGAGACCAACCCGGTATGGGCCAAAGCCTGCAATCGTCCCCCGGTTGTAGCGGACGACACCATTTTTAATGAATGTCGAGGCCGTAAATTTGGATTCATCCTCATGCGACGCATATGCGCCGGTCGTCATTTCCAGATGTATATAAAGATCCTGGTCCTGTAATTTGTCGAGAAGCTCCTGTACCATCTGCGGGTTAATCAGCTGCATCCTCAATCCCTCCGTTTCCATGACGTCTGTCTAACTCTATATCCTTGCTTTAAACTGCAACATATTTAATTATAATTCAAAGCATGACATTTTCACAAACCGCATTTCGCATATTCTGATCGAATATTTGAATAAGGGTGCCTTTCAAGCCAAAAAGGCTGCCCAAAGGCAGCCTTTTATCACGATCTCTAGACGTCAATCCGTTAATTCCTTTCCTTTCGTCTCGGTACCAAGCAGCAGTACACCAATCGCGCCAATCAGGATGATGACGAAGAACATGATGAATATCGTACTGATCTCAATATGACGCTGGACCATATAACCAACCAGAAACGGAGCGATCACGCCTCCGATTCTGCCTACCGAAGTCGCCAGGCCAACGCCGGTCGATCGGACCGAGGTTGGATACAGCTCCGGTGTATACGCATAGAGCCCACCCCATGCCCCCAGGTTGAAGAAGGACAAGCAGATGCCTGCAGCGATTAACATCCCTGCGGAATCCGCAGTCCCGAACCAGGCGGCGCTGGCAGCGGTCAGAACCAAATAGGTGATCATCACGAATTTCCTTCCGAACTTTTCGATACAATAGGCGGCCGTAAAATAACCCGGCAGCTGCGCTATCGTCATGATCAGCACGTACTCGAAGCTCTTAATCATACTGAAGCCTTTCATCGTCATCACCGAGGGAAGCCAGAGAAACATGCCGTAGTAAGAAAACACAACGGTAAACCAAAGAATCCACAGCATGATCGTGGTCCGGCGATGTTTGCTGGTCCAAATGGATCCCAGCTTCGCCGCAAAGGACCGGGAGGCTACCTGCCGCCGGTTGCTTTGATACAGCGGGGAATCGTCTATGGCACGGCGCAAATACAGCGCATAGAACGCAGGTAACGCCCCGATTACGAATGCAATCTGCCAGCCATAGGTCGGAATCAAAAAGTAAGAGATCAGCGCTGCGGCCAGCCAGCCGCCGGCCCAAAAGCTTTCCAGAAGGACGACCGCACGGCCGCGCTCACTCGCAGGCATGCTCTCGGAAACGAGCGTGGACGCGACAGGGAGCTCTCCTCCCAGGCCGATGCCTGTAATGAACCGGAGCAGGCACAGCACCCAAAAGCTCGAGGCGAGGGCGGATAAACCGCTGGCCACGGAGAAAATCAATAAGGTCCACAACAGTACCTTCTTGCGACCGAAACGGTCAGCCAAATATCCCGCGGCGGCTGCGCCGAACACCATGCCTACCGAGTTCATGCTGGTCAATATGCCCACCTGCTGAGGGGATAGCTTCCACTCCAACGTCAGCGCGGTCACGATAAACGATATAATTCCTACGTCCATTGCATCAAAGAGCCAGCTCAATCCGGCGCTGAACAGCAATTTTCTTTGTTTCGGATTTTTTAAGAGTGCTGCATTGTTCATCTGGTTGACTTCCTCTACACATTTATTCTTCGAGCCTGTTAAGGCGCTACGGTTATTTTGCCCAATAAATAGATCAATAGCTGCTGATTATGTGCGGAAATACGGGAGAGAATCCCGGCAAGAAAGGCGTCGCGGATTTGCACGCCGCGTGCAGCCTCCTGGCGGCCCTTCTCTGAGATGGACACCCAGACGATCCGGCGGTCGCTTCCGTCGCGCTCTCGCGTAATCAGCCCGTTCTTCTCCATCCGATCCAGCAGCATCGTCACCGCGGCCGGACTGGTTGCAAGCAGCGGTGTCAGCTCGGACGGCTTCATGCGCTCCTGTTCTCCAAGCACCTCCAGCACGGCAAGCTGCGCTTCGGTGAGTGCCGGAGCGAGTTCATTCTCCATATGTATCTTGTAATCTTTGCTCAATCTTGACCATATTTTCGCAAATTCGGAAGTCTGCACCCGGATTACCTTCCTTTCCCAAGCAATCTTTTACAGGATTAACTTTCGCGCAATTTCGCTTCAATTCCTTCCTTCATCTTAAATTTTTTTAAGAAAAAGGCATCCCCGCCCGCAGCGGGCGAAGACACCTTTTTCTAAGGATCGAGCACTGTTTTGACAGCATTCATCAGGATGATTCCGGATGAACCAGCAAAGACGTAATTTCGTCTTTTTTCTCTAAGTGAACGAGCAGCTTTCCTGTCGATTTGCGCTCCGTGATCGGAGCCTGTTCCGAACTGAAGGAGTAGCTCAGACCATCCCTCGTAACCGCCGTAATCGTAAACGGTTCCCGGCAGTAGAAAGCGCCTGCGATCCGATTGCCGTTCGGTTTCACGCGTTTGCCTTCCTTGAATTCAAAATTGGCAAGCCCTTTGCCTCCGCGGCTTTGCGGCTGGTAGTCCGCCAGCAGGGAGCGTTTGCCGTATCCAAGATCGGTAATGGTCAGAATTTCACCTTCATCTTCCTCCACCCACAAAGCGGAAACGACTTCGTCTCCGTCGCGGAGCTGGATTCCCTTCACACCGCCGGAGACACGGCCCATTGCATTCACGTCGCTCTCCCGGAAGCGGATGCTCATGCCGTCCTTGCTGACCAGCAAAATATCCTTTGTGTTATCGCTGAGCGTTACGGATATGATTTCATCGTCCGAACCGACCTTGCAAGCCGCTACCGCGCTGGACCTGTTCGTCATATATTCTTTCAGCTCCGTGCGCTTTACTTGTCCTTTTTTCGTGACAAAAACGAGCGAACGGTCCGGTTCCTCAAAATTATTCACCGGAACAACGCCTACGATCACATCTTCTTTGGAAAGATGAATGACGTTGACGATCGCCGTCCCCGGATCCTTCCACTTGAATTCCGGTATCTGGTGTACCGGCAGCAGGAAGTATTGACCCTTTTGCGTGAAGATCAGCAAGTTGTCGAGCGTATTGATCTCCAGAATTCTCGAGATGTAATCGCCCTCCTTGACCCCTGATCCGCCACGTTCTCCGCCCGACCGTGTAAAGGACAGCATGCTGGTTCGCTTAATGTATCCCTCATTTGACAGCGTGACGAGCACATCTTCCGAGCTCACCATCACTTCCAGGTTCACCTTCAGCTCCTCGACCTCGCCTTGAATGGAGCATCTGCGGTCAAAGCCGTATTTATCACGGATTTCCAGCAATTCTTTACGAATGATTCCGATCAGCTTCTTATCGCTCTCCAGAATGGAACGGTACGTGTCGATTCTTTTCAGGAGCTCGTCCAGCTCCTTCTGCAGCGTCGTGATCTCAAGATTCGTCAGCCGGTACAACTGCAAGGTGAGAATCGAATCTGCCTGGCGTTCGGTAAAGCCGAACATCCATTGCAGATTGTTTTGGGCGTCCTGACGGTTCTTGGATGCCTTGATGGCCGCGATGACCTCATCCAGAATGTTCAGCGCTTTGACCAATCCTTCGAGCACATGGGCGCGGTCTTCAGCCTTCTCCAGCTCGTAACGGGTACGGTTGCTCACCACTTCACGCTGATGCTCGATGTAAGCCTCCAGCATGGCTTTCAGTCCGAGCTGCTGCGGTGCTTTGTTGACGATGGATACCATGTTGAAGTTGTAGGTGACCTGAAGATCCGTCTTTTTAAGCAGATAGGCCAGAATGCCCTGCGCATCCGCCTCCTTCTTGATCTCCACGACGATCCGCAGGCCTTCGCGTCCGCTTTCGTCGCGAACCTCGGCGATGCCTTCGATCTTCTTCTCCAGTCGAATGTTCTCCATCTGGGTCACGAGGCGGGATTTGACGACCTGATACGGAATTTCCGTCACGACGATCTGCTGCTTTCCGCCGCGCAAAAATTCGATGTCCGCCTTGGAGCGTACATAGATGCGCCCTTTCCCGGTACGATAAGCCTCTTTGATCCCTTCTTCGCCCATAATAAGGCCGCCTGTCGGGAAGTCAGGACCTTTAATGAAGGTCATGATTTCTTCCAAATCGATTTCCGGCTTCTGCATGACGGCGACGCAAGCGTCGATAACCTCGCGCAAATTATGCGGAGGGATCTCCGTCGCAAAGCCAGCCGAAATCCCGCTGACCCCATTCACCAGCAGGTTCGGATACCGTGCAGGAAGCACAACCGGCTCCTTTGCCGTGTTATCGAAGTTATCTTTGAATTGAACCGTGCGCTTGTCGATATCGCGCAGCATTTCCATCGCGATCGAGGACAGTCTTGCCTCGGTATAACGCATCGCTGCCGGCGGATCATCGTCAATCGAACCCCAGTTGCCATGTCCCTGGACGAGCTCATGCCCCATTTTCCACGGCTGCGCCATACGGACCATACCGTCATAAATGGACGAATCGCCGTGCGGATGATAATTACCCATTACATCACCGACGGTTTTGGCCGATTTACGGTAGCCCTTATCCGGCGTATTGCCAGATTCGTACATGGCGTACAGAATCCGGCGCTGCACCGGCTTCAGCCCGTCACGAACATCGGGGATGGCCCGGTCTTGAATAATATATTTGGAATACCGGCCAAAGCGGTCACCGACGACCTCTTCCAAAAAAGCCGGCAGAAACTGTTCTGATAAACTCATGGATTCACCTTCTATTCCTCGAACTCTCTAAAGTCGACGTTCTCCACGATCCAGCGCTTACGCGGGTCGATCTTGTCGCCCATCAGCGTGGATACTCGGCGTTCGGCCTTCGCCGCATCCTCAATTTGTACCTGCAGCAGCGTGCGCGTTTCGGGATTCATGGTCGTCTCCCAGAGCTGTTCGGGATTCATTTCGCCAAGACCTTTGTAGCGCTGCAGCTCGTAATTTTTGCCGAACTCCTTGAGATAGTTCTGCAGCTGTTCATCGCTGTATGCATACCGAACCGTCTCGAGTTTTCCTGATTTGCGGGTGATTTTGTATAATGGCGGCTGGGCAATGTATACACGGCCCTGATCGATAAGCGGCTTCATGTAACGATAGAAGAAGGTCAGCAGAAGCACCTGAATATGGGCACCGTCCGTATCGGCATCCGTCATAATAATGATTTTGGAGTAATTGCTGTCTTCGATTTCAAACTCCGTTCCGATGCCCGCTCCAATCGCATTGATGATAATGCGGTACTCTTCGTTTTTCATAATATCGGCGAGCTTGGCTTTCTCCGGATTCAGCGGTTTTCCCTTCAGGGGCAAAATCGCCTGAATTTTGGAATCACGGCCTTGCTTGGCCGAGCCGCCGGCAGAGTTTCCTTCGACGACAAACAGCTCGGTGCGGGTAAAGTCTTTGGACTGGGCCGGACTCAGCTTACCGCCGAGGCTTGCGCTTTCGCTCCGTTTTTTGCCGCTGCGCATATCATCGCGGGCCTTGCGGGCCGCTTCCCGCGCCTTGGAGGCCTGGATCGCCTTTTTGATCAGCGTTTGGGCGACCTGCGGGTTTTCCTCGAGGAAAATCTGCATTTTCTCCGAAACGATCGCGTCCACGGTACTGCGTGCGGAAGCGCTGCCCAGCTGATCCTTCGTCTGCCCGACAAACTCGACTTCGGCCATTTTGACGCTGATTACCGCCATCATGCCTTCGCGCAGATCATTGCCCTCCAGGTTTTTATCCTTTTCCTTCAGCATGTGGTTTTTCCGTGCATAATCATTCATGATGCGTGTGTATGCCGTCTTAAAACCAGTCTCATGCGTTCCCCCGCCCCGGGTAGGGATCGAGTTGACGAAAGAAGCGAGCGTTTCGGTATACCCTGCGTTATACTGCAGCGCCACCTCTACCTCCACATCTTCCTTTTCACCGTAAAAATGAATAACATCATGCAGAACATCCTTACCTTCGTTCAAGAACTCCACGAATTGGCTGGCTCCGCCTTCATAATAAAATTCGTCCATATTGTCCGAACGCTCGTCCTTGAGCACGATCCGGAGTCCGGAATTCAGGAAGGCAATCTCCTGAAGACGCTCGGCCAGCGTGTCGTAATTGAACTGAATGCCTGCATGGAACACCCGGACATCGGGCTTGAATGTCACCTTCGTCCCGGTTTTATTCGTATTCCCAAGAACCTCAAGACCTGTTACCGGCTCGCCGACATGCTCTTTCCCGTTCTTGTCCTGCCAGTATTCGAAGCGCTGCCGGTGAATTTTACCTTCACGGTAAATCTCAACTTCCAGCCATTCGGACAGTGCATTCGTTACCGAAGCACCTACGCCGTGAAGTCCGCCGGATTTCTTATATCCGCTTCCGCCGAATTTGCCGCCTGCGTGCAGGATGGTGAAAACCACCTGCGGCGTGGGTATCCCTGTCTTATGCATTCCCGTTGGAATGCCTCGTCCATTATCAACGACGGTTATCGAGCCGTCTTTGTGTAAAGTAATATCAATTCTCGTGCAGTATTTGGCCAAATGTTCATCGACGGCATTATCCACGATTTCCCATACCAGATGATGAAGCCCTGATGAACTTGTGCTGCCAATATACATACCTGGCCGTTTGCGAACCGCAACCAGGCCTTCGAGCACTTGAATGTCGTCAGCATCGTATCCGGTATGGCCTTTATTGCCGCCGCCCTGTGATGACTCTGCAAACATATCGATCTGCTCGACCATTCATGCTCCCCCTTTGTGCTTCTTTATGTAGGATCTTTAATCCTAAAATGCAAACAGATGTTTTGTTATCCTTGTCCATTTTAATTCAAGATATCCCTTTTCGTAAAGACAAGGAATGAGATAATAAGCGCGGCAACAGCCCAAACGGACAAAACCGCCAGTGAAAACGACAAATTCATCCCCTCGATCGGAGCAGGCGTTCCGGACAAATAGTCCGTCAGCTCCAGGTTGACCATGAACAAATATTTGGCGCTGCTCCAAGCCGAAGCCATATTGGTCAAAATCGTTCCCGCGATCAGCGCAGCCATCATGACGACGATGCTCGCCGCCGTACTGCGTACCAATACCGAAACCATGAAAGCCAGCGATGCGATGGTCAGGCTTACGAACCAGATCAAGCCGCCCTGCATAAGCAGGTACTTCCACTGCGGAACAGCATGCACGGCAGAAAGATCGACGTCGGAGCCTGTAATCTGGAAGCCCGTAAATACCGGCATATCAAACCCTTTATATCCAAAAACCGCGCCGGATACGACGTAGGTAATGATAAAAGCCGACACGACGATCAGCGAAGAAAACATGAACAGCGTCACCAGCTTGCTGAGCAGCACCTTCCACCTTTTGACTGGCCGGGTCAGCAGCATTTTGATCGTGCCGCTCGTGCGCTCCCCAGATACAATATCGGATGCGATCGCCATAATTAACAGCGGAATGAACAAAGTAATGGAATTTGCCATAAACTCGCGGGTAAAGGTCACGCCGTTCGGCTCATTCGGATTGACGTCATGATCCAGATAATATTGAAGCTGCTGCACGAAAATTTTCCGGTATTTCTTCCATTCATCCGGTACCCTGTCGCTGCCGAGCGAATTCTCATTATCGGTGATTTGCTGTTGAACTTCAAGCCGCCAATCCCCATGGAACTTTTCGCGGGTACGTTCGGCGGAACGCATCTGTGCATATGTGAAAATCGGCACCAGCACCAGCAAAATCAACAAAATGACATAAAATCGTTTTTTCTTAATGATTTTGATCGTTTCATTCTTGATCAGGGGCAGCAGGTTAATCAATGCTCTCACCCTCCGTCATCTTGAGGAACAGCTGTTCCAAAGTCGGATTTATTTGATGGACGCCTTGAACAGCGACTCCCGATGCCACAAGGTGCTTAACCGCTGCGGAAATATCTTCTTCCTCCATGCGCGTAACAATCGCGTCCGGTCCCATGCCGGCGATGATCGCGTCATCCAAAATGGCATCCGCCTGTTCGATGACGTCAATCCCTTGGCCTGCGAGCAGCCTTCTTCCTGTTTCGGCAGGTTCAAGCTCCCAGATGACATATTTGGCGTTCGCCGCAACCAGCTCTTCAACCTGGCCAACCGCCAAAACCCTGCCGCGGCTAATGATCGCCACCCGGTCGCACAGCAGCTGGATTTCGCTGAGCAGATGGCTGGATACGAAGACCGCGAGTCCGCCATCGGCCAGCTCCCGGATGAACTGACGCAGCTCTTTGATCCCCTTTGGATCAAGGCCGTTTGTCGGTTCATCCAGGATCAGCAGCTTCGGTCTGCCGAGTAAGGCCTGCGCTATGCCAAGACGCTGCCGCATCCCGAGAGAGTAGGTTCTCACCTTATCGTGAATCCGCTGATCAAGCCGGACGATATCGACGACTTCCTGGATTCGCCGTTTATCGATTCCCGGCTGCATGCGGGCAAAATGCTCCAGATTCTCCCATCCCGTAAGATAGCTGTAAACCTCGGGATTTTCCACGATCGAACCGACATAACGCAGGGCTTGTTCCTGCTGCCTGTTCACGTCAAAGCCGCACACTTGAATCATGCCGCTGCTGGGCTTGATTAAGTCCACGAGCATACGGATCGTCGTCGTCTTGCCGGCCCCGTTCGGTCCGAGGAATCCGAAGATTTCACCTTCGCGGACGTCAAACGTCACGTCTTCGATGATCCATTTTCTTCCGATTTTCTTTTTGACATGCTCGACGGATAAAACGACTTGTTCCTTTCGGTCCAGGTTGTTCGCCATATTCACCTATTGTCTCTCCTTTCGCCATCCTTCTATCGGATCCCTTGTACAATGCGTTCGGCGATCTGCTGATATCCGTCTCCATTCGGATGAAAATGGTCCGAAGACAAATATTTGTCCAGATTATGCTGGAAAAGATCAAAGGTCGGAACCAGCGACATGCTGCTGTATTTATTGATGGTCTGCAGGGCCGATTGATTCCAGCTCGCGACAGCCTGATTTCCCGGGATCTTTAGTTCCTCGATATCGCCGAACGGATTATACAATCCGACATAAACAATCCACGCCTCAGGATTGATGGCACGGATGCGTTCCAAAATCGCTTTCAGCTGCGTCGACGCCTTAGGCAAGCCCTTTAAGAGGTCTTTAGGATCCAGTTCCGTGCCCGTACCGGGATTGGAAGTACCTGATATGCCCTTTGTCGCGAGATCGGCCCCCTGGAACAAATCATTGCCACCGATCGATAACAAGATCACATCCGCCTGTCCAAGAACATATTGTGTCCCTTTCTCCTCAAGCTTCGGCAATAGTCCCGTGGTGGTGAGACCGTTAATGCCCAGATTATTCAGGAGCGTCGCTTTTCTGCCCGAATCCTTTGCCAGCTCACTCACCGTTCTGCGCGCAAATCCCATACCCGAGTTATCCCCGGTGCCTTTGGCAAGCGAGTCGCCAATCACGGCGATCTTCAGGTCCTTTTTAGCTTCCGGACTCTTCGCTCCCGTGCTTTCTTGCGGCGTCGCCGAAGGAGACGATTGTTCTGCAGCCGCTTTCGGGTTTTGGATATCTTTTATCGCGTACACAAAACCGGCAAGCAGCAGGACCGTAGCCAAGACGGAAACGATGCTCACCACCCGCCAAATCCATTTCGATGAATTCAAACCGATCCCTCCAGTCCTTTCCTGATGGCTTCTCCTATTTTATCCGCCAGATACATATGTACATAAACATAAAACTTCTATGTAAAATTTGCAAATTCGACGAGCGATCCGCATGACACTGCCGTCAAATCCGTGAAATCAACCTGTTTCGGCCGGTAAACCATGATATCCTTCATGAATTAAATATTTTTCTGAATTTTCCGTGAACAGGTGGATTATTCAGAGAAACAAGCGTATAATAATCCTTGTTAACAGATCGGGGTTATTAGCTTAGCTGGTAGAGCAGCCGACTCTTAATCGGCAGGTCGCAGGTTCGACCCCTGCATAACCCATCATGTTTAAGTAAACCGGGCGATTCTCCGCTCGGTTTTTTTGTGCCGTAAATTGCGTCAGCCGCCTCATACAAAGAAGCCTGTCCCTTTGTTTAATCGGGACAGGCTTACTACTGGTTTCATATAAAAATTAGTTCGCGATAAACTCTTGCACCCAATATCCGTTGTAGTAAGCTACACCAATGGTCGTGTAGTTGCTGTTCAGAATATTCGCGCGGTGGCCTGAACTATTCATCCATGCGGTCATAACATCAGCAGGTGTCTTTTGGCCTTTTGCGATATTTTCACCGGCATAGCTGTATGAAATACCGTATTTCTTCATCATATCAAACGGAGAACCGTATGTTGGCGAGTTATGATCGAAATAATTGTTGTTGTTCATGTCTTTCGCCTTATCCATAGCCATTCCCGAAAGTTTCGTGTTCTCGGTCAGTGCTTTCAGCCCTGCTTTGGCACGTTCCTGGTTCACAAGCTTGATCACTTCCGCAGCGTAGCTGGACTGCGTTGTGTTGCCCGTAGACGGGTTGGAAGTTTCTGGCTTCGACGTTTCCGGTTTCGAAGTCTCTGGCTTCGATGTTTCCGGTTTCGATGTCTCAGGTTTGGACGTTTCCGAAGTTTCAGGCTTCGAAGTTTCAGGCTTCGACGTACCTGGGTTCGTTACTTGTCCCGATCCAGGGAATTGAATTTGATATTTAAAGATATCAGCACCGCCATTGTTTTGCAGCCATTTTTGCAGATAGGCTTGCAAATCCTGCAGGCTTTGAAAGCTTTGCAGATTGCTTTGTGTTGGGGCCGCGTTTTGCTGCGCGGATGCCGCCGAGGCTGGACCGGCTCCCATCAGACCTACTGCAAGGACTGCTGCACATGCCGTGCTAATCAATGTCTTCATCACTTTTTTGTTTTTCATGGATACATCTCCTTCTTGTGGTGTTCAACCAGAATGGATAAGCTCCGGTTACAAAGTTGTCATCTCTTACTCAAACAGTGTAACACATTTGTTTCCTTTGGGGAGGCCACAAATAATGGAATTCATTTTCCATATTCATCAAACACGAATAGACCGCAACCTTTAGGCTGCGGCCTTCCGTCTCATGTGTTGCTTTATTTTTTGGCAGCGTACTTGCGCATATCGAATGCAACTGCCGCAACGATGATCAAGCCTTTGACGATCAGCTGCCAATAAGGGCTGATGCCGATAAACGTCAAGCCATAGTTGATGATCGTAAATATCAGAACGCCGACCATGACTCCCGGCACCGTACCGATTCCGCCTGTCGTGGAAACGCCGCCGACAACGCACGCCGCGATCGCATCGAGCTCGTACATATTTCCGTAGTTGTTCGTGGCTCCGCCCGTTCTGGAGGCCTCGAGTACGCCCGCCAGACCATATAAAGCGCCTGCAATCATATAGATATAAATGAGGTACTTGGCAACATTGATGCCGGAAACTTTGGCCGCCTGCACGTTGCCGCCGATGGCGTACATGTTTTTGCCAAGTTTCGTATAGTTGAAGATGACCCACACGATGAATGCGACGAAAATGGCAATCAGGACGATGTAAGGCACGGAATATTGCCCTGATCCGATCGATCCGGAGCCGATATGGGTAAAATCCTTCCGCAAGCCGCCGATCGGCTGCGAATTATTCGGATCCATATCAAAGTACATCGAATTCAAGCCATACACGGCAACCATCGTTCCCAGCGTCGCGATAAACGGCGGCACATGCAATTTGGCAACGACGATCCCGTTGATTAAACCGCATAGCAAGCCCACGATAATGGCCAGCACGATGGGGATAAACAATTGAAGCTGTGGCAAATCCGGAAAGAAACGATTCGCATAGGTTGCCGTTTGCAGCATGGACGCTGATACGACGGCCGTCAAGCCCACGATCCGACCGGCGGACAAGTCCGTGCCGGCCGTAATTAATATAAAAGCTACGCCCAGCGCAATGATCGCCCGGGTGGAGGATTGTATTAAAATATTGCGCAGCGAATCGATCGATAAAAATGACGGATTATAAATCGTAATCCCGACGACCAGCAGCACCAGAACGATATAAATCGCATACTGGGACGTAAAGCCCTTCACTCTGCCGCTGCTACCGAGTTTGTTTAGGTTCAGCATGAGTTCTCCTCCTTTGATGTCCTTAATGCTGTGCAGCCAGCCGCATAATTTCCTCTTCCGAAGCGGCGTCACCTTCCAAAATTCCGGTGAGGCGACCTTCGGACATGACCATAATTCTGTCGGACATGCCGATCAGCTCGGGCATCTCGGAAGAGATCATAATGATGGACTTGCCCTGCTTAGCCAGATCCTTGATGATGGTGTAGATTTCGAACTTCGCGCCGACGTCAATACCGCGCGTCGGTTCGTCGAGCAAAAGTATTTCCGGCTCGGTCAGCAGCCACCTGGCCAAAAGCACCTTCTGCTGATTCCCTCCCGACAGATTCATAATGAGGGTGTTAGAGGTAGGCGTTTTGGTGCGGAGCTTCGCGACCATGATATCCGCTTCTTTTCTTTTCTTCCGGCTGTCCAGAAACAGCAGTAACTTGCGGTATCGGCTTAGGTTCGCGATCGATGCGTTTTCATGCACGGGCAGCACCGGAAATATCCCCGTAACCCGCCGCTCTTCGGTCAAAAGCGCCATCCCCTGCTTGATAGCATCCTCGGGGGTCCTTATCTTCACCTCTTTGCCATGGATCCTGATGTGTCCGGATGCGATGCCACGGAGTCCGAACAACGCTTCGATCAGTTCGGTTCGCTGGGCTCCGACGAGACCGCCGATCCCCAGAATTTCACCCTTCCGGAGTTCAAACGAAATATCCTTAAAAGATTTGGGCAGCAGCGATGTGATTCCCTTCACTTCCAGCAGCACGTCTCCGGGAACATTTTCGCGGTCCGGAAAACGCTGCGTCAGATCGCGTCCGACCATTTTGGAAATGATAAGGTCCGTTGTCAGCTCCGCCGCCGGCCAGGTACCAATTTTTTGCCCGTCGCGCATGATCGTAACCTCGTCGCTGATCTGCAAAATCTCTTCCATTTTGTGCGAAATATAAATGATGGCCACGCCGCGCTTCTTTAAATCCCGGATGATCCGGAACAAATGCTCCACCTCGACGCTGGTGAGCGAAGAGGTCGGCTCATCCATAATGATCACCTTGGACTGGAAAGATACCGCTTTGGCGATTTCGATCGACTGCACCTTGGATACCGACAGTTTGCCCACAAGGGTATCCGGCCTTAATTCGATGTCCAGGTCCTTGAAGAGCTTCTCGGTGTCCCTGTACATTTTATTATGATTAATGAACTGGATCGGACCTAGGCCAACCGTAGGAAACCGTCCCAGCCAAATATTTTCCATGACATTGCGGAACGGCACGGGGTGCAGCTCCTGATGAATCATGGATATGCCGTAGTTCAGCGCATCCTTGGAATTATGGATTTGTGCCTTCTGTCCATCCAGCAAAATCTCGCCCCCATCCGGGGAGTAGATTCCATACAAGCATTTCATCAAGGTTGATTTGCCGGCCCCGTTCTCCCCCATGAGGGCATGAACCGTTCCCGGCCGAACCTTGAATGTCACATCATCCAGCGCTTTCACGCCCGGGAATTCCTTGGAAATCCCGTTCATTTCCAATACGTATTCGTTTTGAGCCATAGATTTCCGCTCCCTGCTCCTCATCCCCACCGCTTGGAGGGGCGGCCGGTTCGGCCGCCGCTTCCGGCAGGATGGTTATTTATGTTGACGCGCGGGTCTTTTAAATCCGTTTCTTCTCTTTATTTGGCGTCGTTAATGTTGTCTTTGGTAATTTTTTTGTACGGAATCCATACATATTGGTTATCTGTGATATCGAACCCGATATTGTCTTTGGAAGGCGTGTCGCCTTTCGCCAGCACGGAGGCCAGGAGAACAGAGGCTTTGCCCTGGTTGTTGGCATCGTTCAGTACCGTTCCGAGCAGCGTTCCTTCTTGCAATGCTTCAAGCGCTGGAGCTGTTGCGTCAACGCCCACGACCGGCATTGTTTTGCCATCTTTGAAATACCCGGCTGCTTTCAAAGCCTCGATCGCGCCGAGCGCCATATCGTCGTTATTCGCCAGCACCGCTTCGATTTTATCGCCATGCGCACCGAGGAACGCCGCCATTTTCTCTTGGCCTTTGACGCGGTCCCACATCGCGGTGTCTTCCTCGACCTTTTCCACTTTAATGCCGGCTTTCTCAATCGCCTCAATGGAATACTTCGTACGCAGTTCGGCATCCTGATGTCCAGGCTCGCCCTTCAGCATCACGTACTGCAGCACGCCGTCATGATTCTTGTCCGCTTCCGGATGCGCTTTCCAGTAATCGGCGATCAGTTCGCCGGACATCGTGCCGGATTCTTCGGCTTTCGCGCCGACGTAATACACTTTATCCCACTTCTTCATGTCTTCCGGCAGCGGTTCGCGGTTCAGGAAAACGACCGGAATGTTCGCCGTTTGAGCCTTGTCGATAATGACGCCTGCAGCCGTGCGGTCAACCGGGTTGATGACGAGAGCATTCGTTTTCTTGGAGATGAACAGATCAACCTTATCGTTTTGTGTCGGCTGTGAGTTCTGGCTGTCAACGATGTCTACTTTCGCTTTACCTTCAGCGTTTGCCTTGATGGCGTTGCGCACGCCAGTCATGAAGGTGTCGTCAAACTTATAAATGGCTACGCCAACGGATGGCTCCTTGCCGCTGTCAGAGCTTTTGCTGCCGCCGTCGCCTGATGCGCTTTTATCACTGCCACTGGAGCAGCCTGCCATCACCGTTCCGAGCAGAGCACCTGCTAGCAATACGGAAGTTATCTTTTTCATCGTAATCGTGACCTCCTGATTATCTACTGGTTTGTCGCATCCCCTGGATACGTTTTCATTATGCTGGATCGAAGCCCGGATTCGAATATAAAATTCTCATGTGTTCTATTAAAATTCTCATGCCTTGAAAATACTGTACTCCTGCTTCATTTGAAGTGTTTCGTCATTCCATATTGAACGGCTGCATAGCTCAAATCACTTTACGAATGGAAATAAGAGCTTCTGGTTCTGAGGCTGAAGCATATTGTCCAGATCGATCAGCGTAGATTTCGTATCCCACCGCTCATCCACTTCAATCCCCTCCATCACCTGGACAGCATAACGGACCGCCAGATACCCGTTGTTAAAAGGGTTCTGGACCACCGTCGCCTGCACGATCCCCTCCTGCAGCAGCTCCATCACTTTGGCTGGACTATCGAACGTAATGATTTTGACCTTCTCGCCGAGGCCAAGCTTCTGAATCTCTTCGCCTGTGCCGATGGATGCCACCTCATTCAGAGCCACAATGCCCGTAATATCGGGATGCTCGCTCATCATTTTGCGCGTCAGCTGCCTCGCTATTTGCTCATCGGATTCGCAGTATTCGATATCCACGACCTGCACGCCGGGAAAACGGGCGACATAGTCCATGAAGCCTTCCTCGCGCTCATCCGCATTTTTGGCCCCTTTGACGAAATTCATGACGCCGATCCGGCTATCGGGTCCGGTCAGCTCAATCAGCCGCTTGGCCGCTTTTTGTCCGGCCTCATAATTGTTCGTGCCGACGAACATTTTGACCCGGGCCGAGGCTACCTCCGAATCCATCGAAATGACGGGAATTTTGTAGTAGGCCGCCCGGTCCGTCACCTGGGCCAGCTTCATATAATCGCTAGCGGATAAAATGATGGCATCGGCGTTGTTACGGATCGACTCGTCAACGAGGCGGATTTGTTCATCGATATCGCTTTCGTTCTGAGGCGCTTTGAAGGTCAGGTTGACGTTGTATTCTTTGGCGGCCACCTCGGCTCCCATCTTCACCGTTTTCCAAAAATCACCGTGATCCATCTTGACAATCATATCCACGTTCTTCGGCTTCTCGAGGACATGCAGGTTAGGTTCAGCTCCGCCACAGGATACCAGCACAATCATCAACATGATCATTAGACATACTCTTAATCCCGCAACTGTTCTTGTCATGACATCCCCCAATCCGGCTGCTCGTCATCATTTTTTTCTACAGGCAGCATAATGGTAACGGTCGTGCCTTCCTCCAGCTCGCTTTCGAAGCGGAGTCCATAGGCTTTGCCGTAATATAAACGAATCCGCTCATTCACGTTCTTGACGCCAACGCCCGAGCCGCCGCTCCGGATTCCCCCGCTCAGAAGCTGCTCCATGACCTGCCGGGACATGCCGAGCCCGTTATCGCTCACCTGGATGACAAGCCGTTCCTCCTTGATGCAAGCAGCTATGCGAATAAAGCCTTCGTCGGACATCTTCTCAATGCCGTGATGAATCGCGTTTTCCACGATCGGCTGCAGAATCAGCTTCAGTGTCATGCAGGAAAGCGCTTCCTGCTCGCATTCGATGGCATAATTGAATTTATTTTTGAAGCGGATTTTCTGGATGATCAAATAATGCCGGACATGCTCCAGCTCTTCTTCCAGGGTGATGATGTTTTTGCCTTTGCTTAGACTGATCCGGAAAAACTTTGACAGCGATGTGATGGTGGCCACAATCTCTTCCTTTTTCCCTTTCTCCGCCAGGCGCACGACCGAATTGAGCGTATTGTAGAGAAAGTGCGGATTGATCTGCGACTGCAGCACGTCGAGCTCGCTCTTGCGCTTGGCCTCCTGCTCGTGGATGATCTGGTCCATCAGCTGCCGGATGCGATGCAGCATAAAATTGAAGCGTTTCGAGAGCTGCACGACCTCATGCGCCCCGCTGACGTGGATCGGCGTGCTGAAATCGCCCTGCCCGACGCTTTGCACCGATTTTTCCAGCCTGCGGAGCGGCTGCGAGATTTTTGCGGATACGAACATTGCCAGTACGACGACGGCAGCGCATACGACGACCAAAAACCAGAAGATGAACTGGTTCAGATCTTTTTTCGTTGTCACGATTTCATCCGGATAGGCGACCCCTACGATTTTCCAGTTGATCGGTTCGACGGTCCGGATCGTGATGTATCTAGGCTCGCCCGTCGGTTTATCGATATAGCTGCCATAGGCATACTCTAATGTCGCTTCAATGTTATCGTACTTCAGTCCGGCATAAATCAGCTGCTGCTGCGGGTGGTACACGATGTTGCCAAGGTCGTCGATAATATAAGCGTAGCCGCGCTTGCCCAAGCTTACTTTGCGGCTGAGCTCATCTATCGTGCGGAAATTGACGTCCACGAGCAAAATTCCTTCCTTGATCGTCCCTTGATCCTTATATTTGATCATCCTGCTTAGGGAGACGACCCACTTGTATTGCCCCTTGTATAAATTCTGGATGTGCGGTGGGGAAAAAGAGAGCTTCTGCGGCCGTGCATGGGCGGATTCAAACCAGCTCTGTTCCTCCAGCATCGTATTTTTGCGCATTTCCAGCGCGGGAATGTCCACCACGAGTTTGCCTTCAGGCGTAAATAGGCCTACAGAAACCAGATCCTCGCGGGTATGCAGCAGCGTCGTCAGCTGCTCGCGCAGCACCGGGCTGGATATATCCGGCGTATCGTTGATTTGCTGCTCCACCACTTCATAAATATCCTGCATCCCCTTCACGTACAGCTCCAAATGATAGTTAACCTGCTCGATGATCTGCTGAATGTTAAGATACGCGTTTTCCTCAGCTGTTTTGGTAAATTTGTTATACAGCATGATGCTGACCGCGATCACGACCAAAACCGTCATCAGGGTGAACGAAAAGGTAATGATCGTTTGGATGCTGCGCAGCTTGAAGGACTCGATGACCCGAGGTAATTTCGGCATATTCCGTTTAGGTTCGATATTCAATCGTTTGCCCGCCTCCCGCTCCGTTTCTGTATTCCTTCGGCGAAATGCCGAATTTCTTCCGGAAGCAGAAGCTGAAATAGTTCGGATCCGAAAATCCGACCGCTTCGGCAATTTCAAACGTTTTATGGTCGGTCGTCCGCAGCGATTCCTTCGCGGCCTCCATGCGGATATGCATGAGGTAATTGACGAAGGTCATTTTCACTTCCTTCTTGAAAATGCTGCTGAAATATCCCGTGCTGATATGCAGCTGCTTGCATACCTTATTGATCGAGATATCGCTGTCGTGATAATGAAGACGGATATATTCCTTCGCGTTCTCCACCAGCTGGTTATATCCCGACTGACGTCCCTGGGCGATGGAATTCATCAGCTTCAGGCAGATGCTTCCCATCCACTGCTTGACTTCATGCAGGTTGTTGAATTTATAGATTTCCGCAAAAGGATACGCCTCGGCACCAAACCATTCCTCCAGTTCCACGTCATGCTCCTTAGCCACCTTCATCATGCAGGTAAGAATCTCCATCAGGTACACCTGACAGTCCTGAACGGACAGCTGCGCGATATGTATACCGCTGAATAGAGTTCCAAGAATTTCATCCAGTTCCTCCGGGGTCCCTACCTTGATGCAGCGGATCAGGGATTGCTCCTTCAGTTCGTCGAAGGTCAGCGACTCCGCTGACTGTGATTCGACATCCCCAATCCAGATGACCCGGTCATTGCCTAGAATGAGCCGATAGTCCAGCGCCTGCATGGCTTTTTGATAAGATTGATGCAAATCCCCCGGTTCCGCGCAGACCGTTCCTGCTCCGGCTGTCATCGTCAGCTTCAAATATTTAAATACATTCATCCGTATTTCTTCCAGAACGGCTAAAGTTTGTTGAGCGGCAGTCCCCGCTTCACGGACCGGCAGCGTCGACAGCAGCACGCAATCCTCCAAGTGGATGAATACCTTGAAGCCTTCGTGCCGTTCGCATATTTCTTCAGCGATGTTGAGCACGGCAAACAACTGAAGATATCGGTCCTCCGAATATCTTAAGGAGCCAGAGGGAGCCTTCAGACCTTGCTGCCTGTGCATTTCAAGCGAATTGTGAACATAATCAACCCGAATCACCGAGGCCAAAAAGCTTTCTCCTTCCAGTTCAACGCCGTAGCTGCTGGCTTTCTCGCGAATCTCATCACGTGTCATCCGCCTCGATACAAGCTGAGACAAAAAAAGCTCCCTGAGCACGGGAATGCTTTTGCGGTAATGTTCCATAAGGACTTGAGCATTTTCTTTTTCGGCCATTTCGGTTTCCATCTGATGCTTGACCTTCAGCACGACGTCAACAAGCTCCTGCGATGTGAAGGGCTTAAGAACATATTCATCAATTTGCAGCTTGATCGCTTTCTGTGCATATTCAAACTCATCGAATCCCGTCAAAATGATGATTTTAGTCATCGGATAATGCTCGCGGATCCAACCCGCAAGCTGCAGCCCATCCATGAAAGGCATTTGAATGTCCGTAACCACCACGTCCGGAATTTGTTTGTCAAAAAGCTCGGCAGCCTCCCTGCCGTTCTCAGCGGTGTCCACCACCTGAAAGCCGAGGTTTGCCCAATCAATCTCTTCGACGAGTCCGTCCCTCACATCTTCTTCGTCATCAACCAATAACAGTTTATACATCGGTCTCATCCATCCTTTGGCTTTCTATGTTTCTTGAGCAACAAATCTTAGAAAACGCGGCAAAAGCATGATATACTTGTAAACGCTTACTCTTTTTTTACTAAGGTATTCTATATCAAAGAGCCGAAGCTTGTAAATACATATTCTTTCATGCGCAGCTATTGGAAAAAAAGATAAACAAAAAGCCCGTCTCCGGAAAGGAAACGGGCATATCAAACACGCAATCGTGATTATTTAAGTCTTCTAACGAACTGGTAGCCGATTTTTTCAAAACCGATATGTTCATAAAAGGCATGGGCAGGCGCACGCTCCACGCGGTTGCCGCTGGTCAGAAACAGGATTTGGCTGCCCTGGTTCTTCCCCCATTCTTCGGCGCTGCGGATCAGCCTTTTGCCGATCCCTTGGCCGCGGTGTTCATTCGAAACGATCAGCGCAGATACCTGCGTGGCGGTCTCGCTTCTCGCATAGGATTTAACTTGATTCAGCGCGATCATACCGACGACCTTACCATCCAGCTCAGCTACCATCGTACATAATTTAGGGTTATTCTCGGAAGCTTGAATGCGTTCACGCATCACGTTCTTTGTGGTTGGATAACTCAATTCACGCATCAACGCTGTAACCGCATCGAGATCACATTCGCAGTCGGAATTGCGAATCTGCAGGGCAGGAGCCAAAACGTTACTGTTCATGATCATATTCCTCCACTTTTAAAAGACTGGCGGCCTGTTTAGCCGTATTCCGTGCTTTTTGAAGATCCGAATCTGCGCTTAAAGCGACAGCCATTCTCCTGCCCGCTCTGGTTTCAGGCTTGCCGAATACGCGAACCTGAGTGCGAGGCAGACTAAGAGCATCCTCAATACCACCAACAGCAAAATTCATACTGGCATGTTCCGCTTTCAAAGTTGCCGAAGCACCCGGAGTCAGCAGTTCCACCGACGGGATCGGAAGACCGAGAATCGCTCTGACATGCAGGGCAAATTCCGATAAATCCTGGGTGATCATGGTCACCATCCCGGTGTCATGCGGACGGGGCGATACTTCGCTGAATATGATTCCTTCTTGGGTAACAAACAGTTCTACGCCGAAAATGCCATATCCCCCAAGTTCATCCGTGATGGCTTTGGCAATGGCCTCCGATTCCTTCAGCAATGCCTCGCTCATAAAATGAGGCTGCCAGGATTCGACATAATCGCCATCCTTCTGAATATGACCGATCGGTTTACAATAAATGGTCCCGCTTACAGAACGTACCGTAAGCAGCGTGATTTCGCTTTCAAACGATACAAAAGCCTCCACGATGACTCGTGTGCTCTTCGCACGGCCGCCTTCCATCGCGGTGTTCCAGCAGGCTTCTGCCTCGGATTCCGTATGGCATACGCTTTGCCCTTTGCCGGAAGAGCTCATGATGGGCTTGACCACACAAGGCGTTCCCAGCACTGCAACGGCTTCCTTCAGTTCTTCCAAACTGTCGGCAAATCGGTAATCCGCGGTTGGAAGGCCCAGCTTCTCGGCCGCCAATCGGCGAATCCCCTCGCGATCCATCGTCAAACGAGCAGCTCTAGCCGTTGGGACGACGTGAAATCCTTCTTCTTCAAGTTCAAGCAAAGCATGTGTAGCTATAGCCTCAATTTCCGGTACAATCACATCCGGCTTTTCCTGATGAATAATCTGTTTCAGGGAATCGGCATCGAGCATATCAATCACATGGGACCTGTGCGCAACCTGCATCGCAGGCGCATTTGCATAGCGGTCCACGGCTATGGTCTCAACTCCCAGTCGCTGGGCTTCGAGCACCACTTCTTTCCCCAATTCGCCGCTGCCGAGTAGCAGCATCTTCTTGGCATGTGCAGAAAAAGGAGCACCCCACACCACTTCCCAATTCCCCCCTAATCATGTATACCACGTTTGTATACCTCTATAACTATTTTCAGGGTTAAAGAGAAAGATTGCAAGAGTGCTCCGACAATTTCCATCAATGTTCACAAACTGTCCTTATTTCTAGGCCTTTCGTCTGTCGATATTTAGGAAAAGTTTATTGATTTTTCAAAAGATTGTTGTAATATTCTCCAAAATCTTTTGGATGCCAGACGTTCTAAATGAATCTGAACTGCGCTTCGATCAAGCCGAAATACGTTCCGCGCTGCTGCATGAGCTCACCGTGATTGCCCTGCTCCTTAATTTCGCCATGGTCAAGGACGATAATTTTATCCGCATGCCTGATCGTCGACAATCGGTGTGCGACGATAAAGGAAGTACGGCCTTTCAGCAGCACTTTGAGCGCTTCCTGGATTTTCAGCTCGGTTTCGGTATCGATGCTGGCCGTAGCCTCATCCAGAATCAGAATTCTCGGATCGGCCAGGAGCGCACGCGCGAAGGAAAGAAGCTGGCGCTGACCCATGGACAGCATGTTGCCTCGTTCTTCCACCTCGGTATCGTATCCGCCGGGAAGCTTCTTGATAAATTCATGGGCGTTGACCGCCCGTGCGACCGCTTCGATCTCTTCATCCGTCGCATCCAGGCGGCCGAACCGGATATTATCCCGGATGGTGCCCGAGAAGATGAAGGTATCCTGAAGCACGATGCCGATCTGGCTGCGCAGCGTTTCCAGTTGAACGTCGCGGATGTCGTAGCCGTCAATCGTGATTTTGCCGCTGGAAATGTCATAGAAACGGCTCAGCAGGTTAATGATCGTACTTTTCCCTGAGCCGGTATGACCGACGAGCGCAATCGTCTGGCCCGCATCGACATCCAGATCGATGCCCTTCAGCGCCTGACGGCCTTTTTCATACTCGAATACGACGTTATCGAGCTTAATGTCGCCTTTGATTTTCGGCAGCGGAACGGCATCCGGCTTGTCGTCGATGCTCGGCTTCTCGTCGATGAACTCAAAAATACGTTCCGATGAAGCCATCGCCACGAGCAGCTGATTGTACATCTGGCCCAGGCGGTTGATCGGCTCCCAGAAGTTGCCGACATAGCTGGAGAATGCCACGAGAAGACCTACGGTCAATTGATCATGCTGGATCAGGTAAGCGCCCAGCCAGAACAGGATCAGCGTCCCGAGACCGCCCGTAATTTCGATCAGCGGACCGAAGCCTTGGTTAAGCATCGACGCACGGTCCCATGATTTTTTGCTTTCCATGTTCATTTTGTCGAAGAACTGGATGTTCTCCTGCTCCTGCGTGTATGCCTGCGTCACGCGAATCCCTTGAATGGCTTCATTCAAGTGGGAGTTGATTCTGGAGTTCTTCATCCGTACGTCCTGCCACGCCCGGCGGATGCGCACCCGCAGCTTGGTCGAGATGATGAACATCACCGGAACGGTTAATATAACCGCGAGGCCCAGCTTCCAATTGATCATGAGCAGGATAATGACGATTCCCACGAGCTGTACGCAGTCAATCATGAGGTTCACCACGCCGTTCGTAAACAGTTCCTGCAGCGAGTTCACGTCATTGGTCACGCGCACGAGCACGGAGCCTGCCGGCCTTTTATCGAAAAAGTTGAACGACAGCTTCTGAATATGCTTGAACAGATCGCTTCGCAGATCATATATGACACGCTGGCCGATAATATTCGTATATTTGATCCGGTATGTACTTGCCAGCCACTGAATGATGTACAGAACAAGTACGATCGCCGTAATCGTATACAGCATCGTAAGGCTTGTCGATCCTCCTGCTTTCGGAGAAATCGCCTTATCGATCGCCATACTGGTCAAATAAGGAACCGTCAGCTTCGTTACAGTACCGAGGATCATCATCAAAATAACCAGGGGCAGCATCTGCTTCGCATATGGCTTCATATAAGAGAACAATCTTGTGAGCTGCGACCAGTTAAACGGTTTTTCAATAATTTCGTCATCCTGATAGACGAAGCGCTCGCCGGTTTTGCCCGGCATCTTGCCCTTCTTCACGGATTCGTGTTGAGGGCGCTTATCGGTATTCAGTGCCGTACTCATGAGCTCACCTGCTCTCCTGCATTACCATTCATCCGGGCAATGTGGTCTGCATATTGTATATTGTAGACATCCTGGTAAGGTCCGGACATCGTGATCAGTTCGTCATGCTTCCCGCGCTGCACGACTTTGCCTTCGTTCAGCACGAGGATTTCATCGGCATGACGCAGCGAGGATATCCGGTGAGCGATGATAAAGGTGGTGCGCCCGCGCATGACCTCCTGGAATCCGGACTGAATTTCATGCTCTGTCTCCATATCGACGGCACTCGTCGCGTCGTCCAGAATCAGAATTTTCGGGTTTTTCAGGAGTGCGCGCGCAATGGCGATCCGCTGCTTCTGTCCGCCGGACAGGCCCATTCCCCGTTCGCCGACAACCGTATCGTATCCATCCGCCATTTCCATAATAAAATCATGGGCTTTGGCGAGTTTGGCGGCACGGATGATATCATCCATGGATACATCCTTCATGCCGTATGCGATGTTGTTACGGATGCTGGAGGAGAAGAGGAACGTCTCCTGGAACACGGAGGAAATTTGACTCCGCAAGCTCTGCACCTGGATATCGTTGATATTTACGCCGTCAAGCTTAATACTTCCGCCATTTACGTTGTATGCGTGCATCAGCAGCTGAATGATGGTGGATTTACCCGAACCGGTGCCTCCCAAAAGACCGATCACCGTTCCCGGGGGCGCATCCAAATTGATGTCCTGAATCGCGGCCAATTTATTGCCGTAAGCAAACGTAACATGGTCAAATGTCACATGCCCTTTCACATCCTCAGGCCGGAGCACCATCGCGTTCTCTTTGTCCTGTACGTCGATAGGCTGATTCAGCAGTTCCATGACGCGCTCGCCCGAAGCCTCGGACTGCGTATAGTTGTTGATCAGATAACCGATGTTCCACATTGGACCGATAATGTACCAGATCAAGCTGAAAAATGCGACCAATTCGCCGAGCGTGAGCTGTTTGTGAATAACCAGCGTCCCCCCGACCCCAAGCAGAATCACGACGCAGATGGAAGCGAGCAGCTCCATTAACGGGAAGTAACTGCTCCACAAACCGGATGCATGAATCTGGTTGTTCTTATAACGTTCGTTGCGCAGCGAGAATTTATCGACTTCGTGCGGTTCGCGCGCAAAGGATTTGACGGTTCGCACGCCCGTTATATTTTCCTGCACCGAGGTAGTCAGCGCGCTCAGCGCGAGACGCATTTCCTGGAATGCAGGATGGATGCGGTTTTCGAATTTCAGCGCCACGATGACGAGAAAAGGAATGCTGATCATCGTCAGAAGCGTAAGCTGCCAGCTGATGGACAGCATGACGATCGCCCCGAAAACCACCATCAGAATCGTGTTTAGAATTTGCGGGATCCCGAAGGCGATGAATTGACGAATTGCTTCGAGGTCCCCGGTCAGGCGGGACATCAAATCCCCCGTTCTGGCCGTGTCGTAATACCGGAAAGACAAGACTTGCAGTTTCTCGTAGCAGCCGTTACGCAACCGGTATGCCAGATAGTTCCCCATTCGTCCGCCGAGCAGTCCGCTTAGAAACTGCATAAGCGCTTTCACGACGACCACAGCGATGACGGATAACGCCAAAGCGGGGACTTTTTCAAAATGCCGCGGCTGAATCGCATCGTCAATCAGCTTGCGCAGCAGGTTCGGGGTTACTAGCCCCAAGGCAGTAGCTATGGCGAGGCAGAGTATAGATAGATATAAAAAACTCCGCTTCTCCCAAAAAAAGCTCTGCATTTGCCTGAGAACATTCATGGTTCTCCTCCTTCGAGTCATCTCAAACTTTATCACTTCAACCTGGAAGTGATGTTGAATATTTATGAAGTTTAACATCGTCTTTCAAAGGCGGCAAAGAGGATAACCGGGCATATTTTCGCCGCATTGGCAATCAATGGGCAATACCTTTGCATAATCCCGAAATCCTTATCAAATGTTAGAAAATCCTCGATATCTCTGCCATACTCAGTGTTTGTATTCAAATACCTGTAAAAGTGCTTCCATTTCGGAATCCGGGATTGCCGCTTTCCTGCTTTTTTACTTCGAAAACGATTCAAGATTTCATATAAAGCATGAAGTCATCCCCTGTTTATACGGAGGATTTCAGAAATCAAAAAGAGGCGCGCCACAAGGCGCTCCTCTTCTTCGTTATCCCTCTATTCGCGCTAAGCCAACGATTGCTCCATGTCCTGAAGCTGCGCAGCCAGCTGATCCCAGCTTTCGGGTTGTTCTCCTGCTGACAGGGAAGCAGTCGCTGCCTCCATCGCTTCCTGCAGCTGTTCCTTTAACGCTTCCTTCTGTCTCGCCTGCGCCGAGCCCACAAGATCGCTGTAATAGGACGCCAGCCATTCCTGTTTCCGGGCGGCTTCCTCGCTCAGCGCCTCCTTAATGACCGGCTCGACGGTATTTCTAAGCTTCTCCCTGCCGCCATTTTCAAAAAATTGCTTCGGCGACTTGAATAAAGCCCAGTAGGTTGACCAATCTACGAAGCTGGCCAGCCCCTGCTCCTTCCATTCGGGTGCTGCCCACGGCTTCTCTTCGGGGGGAGCCAGCAGAATGACCGGATCATAGCCCCGGATATCTTCCACCGCCGCTTCCGCTGCCGTCCGGAGAACCGCCTTGCCCTTGTTCTCCAGACGCAGCGTCGTTGCCCACAGCTCCTGCTCAAGCTCGTGAACGATCGTTCGCTCGAGCTCGCGGCCGCAGTCCGTAAAGATACGCTTCAACTGTCCGGCATCTTCGCGGAGGACCGACGGGTGGAAGGCTTCGGTAAAAAATTCACCCAGGCTGAATCCGATGCGCTGCTTGACATGGAACATCAATTCGCGCGTTTCTTGATCGACCTCGCGCGATACATCCTGACGGGCGAAAGCATCAATCCGCTCCAGTGCCCGTTTATTAACGTCGCCCAGTTGTGCGCGCCGCTGTTCCCGAGTCCCGGCGTCTTGTCGCGCCATTCTTCCCCATTCGGTCACACGCTGGCGTACCGCGGACATTTCCTGTACGGCACTCGCCAGGGACAGCTTCGGCAGCTCCTCGCCGGCAAAGGCTCCAAGCGCCTTCTCGAAGGCCTCGAACGCGGATTCCTCATAAAGACCCGCATTGCCGTCCAGCTTCGCTTCCAATGCTTTCATACTGGAAACCGGATAAATATGCGGAAGCCGTATGCCCCTTGCTTTCAGATTGGTTTCCACATGCTTCACAACCTGCCCCAGCTCCTCTTCCGAGGAAGCCAGGTCGGCGGCATTGACGATGAAAAACATTTTATCGAGCGCAAAGCTGTCCTTCACCCGGCCGAGCTGGGTCAGGAACTGGCGGTCGCCTTTGGAGAAAGCATGGTTGTAATACGTCACGAATACGATCGCGTCCGCATGCTTCATATATTGGAACGTGACTCCGGTATGCCGGGCATGGAGCGAATCCGCTCCCGGCGTATCCACAAGCACGATGCCCTGTTCGGTCAGCGGGCAGCTGTAGTATAAATCGATCCGTTCGACGAAGCAGGAACGGGTTTCATCCGCAACGAACGCTTTATAGCCGTCCATATCGACCGTCTGCACGCTGCCCAGCAGCGGCTCTGCTTCCTGCCAGCCCGCAGCCGCTGCCTTCAGGAAGCCGTAATGAGGCAGCCCCGCAGGGTGAATGCCTTCCGGCTTCAGCTGCTCAATCGCCTGCAGCCATCCGGTTTTATCCGGCGTGCCCAGCTGCAGTACGGAAAAGGAGTATTCCAGGTCCTCCTTGAACGTCTCCGGAGATTTCATCATCACCTGCGCCGTGCCATGGGCGAAGCCGTCCTGCGGCGCAAGAATCCGGTTAATCGCCGCCGTGGTCGGATGCGGCGATACCGGCAGTACGCGTTCGCCGAGCAATGCGTTGGCGAACGAGGACTTGCCGGCGCTGAACGCTCCGAACAGCGCCAGCGTGAACGAGCCGCCGGCCAGGCTCTCGGCCCGGCTGCGCAGCCCCCGCGCGGCGGAAGCCAGCGCGGGATAGCGCGCGAGCAGCGCCGCCGCGTCCTGCAGGCGCGCTGCCGCCGCATCCAGCCGCTGGCGGCGGCCGAAGGCCGCGCCGCCGAGCGGCTCCGCCCCGCTGCGCGGGGCGTGGGCGGGCGCGTTCTCACGCGCGCCCGCGTCCATTCCCGGCGGCTGCGCCGCCGCCGGGGCCGGGGCCGGGGCGCTCACCACCGGCAGGAGGCCGGGGGTGAGGCCCGTGCGCTGCGGCAGCAGCCCGCCTGCTGCCGCGGCGCGCTCCGCGATGTCCCGCTCCAGTTGCATATAGCGGGACATCGCGGCCGATTGCTCCAGCAGCGCGTTCAGGGCTGCGACGACGCGCTGCTGCTCTTCCTTGGCGGATGCGGCTACATCCGCCAGCATCTCCTCCGCCGCGTTCATGGCGGCGCGGCGGTACAGGCTCTTGATGTCTGCCGACAGCATGCGGCAGTAATTCAAAACATATTCGCCGGATATCACCGCATCCGGCTTCACGGAATTTTCAAGCATGTCTCCGCTGATTTGCGGCATGGACGCTTGGAGACGCTGCTCCCGTTCTTCCGACCAGATTTTCTCGGTCTTGCCCCACTGCTTCATAAGCTCGAGCAAATGCCATTCCACCGATGCCGAAGTCTGTTCCCGCAGCGCCTCGGTCAGCTTATCCAGACGCTCCTGCTTCTCCTGCTGCGTTTTGGCTCCGGCAAATAGCAGCCCGACCTTGAAGCCGCTCTTGCGGCTCTCCAGGAACTGCTTGGCTGTCTCCCGCAGCTCCGCCGGCGTGATATTCGCATTATCCAGCAGGGCATCCACCTGCTTGCGGATACTCTCGCGCTGCGTCTGAGGGAGCTCCTTGAGCCGCTCCATTTCCTTCCGGTAGCCCGCGATTTCGGCTTCCAGCCGGGCGGCCTGCTCCTCTCCGCCCATTTCTTCCAATAGCTGCTGCTTCGTCTCCTCAAGGGATTCGGCATAAGCCTTCACATGCTGTTCCACGATATGGTGAGCAGAGCAATCCAGGCTGTATTTGAGAATCGGTTCCCGCTTTTCAATCAGCTCGGCAATCAGCTCCTGAATTTGCTTCCACTGATTATAGGGATGCTCCGGCTCTTTCAGCGTCGTAAACAGCAAGCTTTCGTAATGGACCTGCCAGCGTTTGAACGCGGCCTCCACCTCCGCCCGGTAATGCTCGAAGGACAATTCACGCTCCCGATGCTTATCGATCTGGTTCACGACCAAATACAGCGGCTTTCCCCAGTCGGACAAGCTCTTCGCGAAGGCAAGATTATTCTCGGACTGTACGTGGTTGTAATCCATCACATACAGCACCGTGTCCGCCAAATGCAGCGCAGAATGCGTCGCCTTCTGATGGCTGTCGTCCGTGGAGTCCACTCCCGGCGTATCCATCAGCACCCCGCGGCTGCCCAGAAGCGGAATGTGATCCCATACCTCAACGGATGAATAGGCCCCTCCGTTCGTGCAATATGTATACAGCTCATCCAGCGAAACCTCCTGCGGTTTCGCCTCGGGCGCAGCTTCTTCGGGGGTTACAGGATAAATCAAGGCGCGCGGTTCCCCATTGCGGATGGACACCACGTTGGCGCTCGTGGGCACCGGGCTGGATGGAAGCACCTTTTTACCGCAAAGCGAATTGATCAGGCTCGATTTGCCCGCGGAAAAATGCCCGCAAAAGGCGATCGTCATTTCTCCCGCCGCAGCTTTATTCAATAAATCTCCCGCCAGTCTCGCGGATTTGTCATCTCCCCAGCCACCCAGGCTTTCCTGCAAACGCTGCAGTGAGCCGGTATTTAGTTGAATTACAGGACTCGATGTCGACATGCTGCCTTCTCTCCCCAATCTCTATTCGCTACACATTGCGTTCTTTGTCAAGTTATCATACGTTATGCGGGTGCCTCAAATAGTTTCATTTTAACATCATGCAGGGTGAATGAGAAACATTTTAAACGGGAAGCGCTGAACATCTTTCCAGGCAAAAAAAATAAAACCGAAGAACTTCGGTTTTATGCTCAATTTATTTATCTTGTCATTTACGCGTTGGCGTTCTCCAGCTCAGGCACCAAAATCTCGAATACCTTGCCGTGCTGCAAAATCGTTGTGCCCCGGGACTTGTCCTTCATGACTACGACTTCAGGCTTGGTAGACATGCGATCGAGGTAATGCTCAGGAACTTCGCCTGAGTGGCTGACCGTAATACCGTCGAATTCCTTCTCTTCGTTTTCAGTCAGTTCCGTCTCCATCACTTCATCCATAATATCGGAAAATTTTTCGAAATTGTCAGTATATACCGAGATGCATTTCATTGTTTATCCCATCCTTCTCCAGCTTTGTAGTTCCTATCCTGTGTTTGTGTTACTTATCTTTTCTGATTTGGGACGTCTTCATACGTTTTTTTCCTTCGCGGCATACATCCAGCAGCGGGCAGACCTGGCATTTTGGATTCTGGGCCTTGCAGTGGTAGCGTCCAAAAAAAATCAGGCGGTGATGCGTCAAGGTCCACTCTTCACGCGGTACCTGCTTCATCAGCTTTTTCTCCACTTCCAGCACGGAATCTTTCCAGCCCGCCAGTCCGAGGCGCTTTGAAACCCGCTCCACATGCGTATCGACGGCAATGGCCGGTACATCGAAGGCGTTGGAAACGACGACATTTGCCGTCTTGCGCCCCACTCCCGGCAGCTTCACCAGCTCATCATGCTCCCGCGGTATTTCTCCGCCGTACTGTTCCATCAAAAGCATGCAAAGATTGCGGATATGCTTCGCCTTATTGCGGTACAAACCGATTCTCCGGATATCCTGTTCAAGCTCCTCCAATGGAACCGCCACATAATCTTCGGGAGACTTGTACTTCTCGAATAAGTCCTTGGTCACCTTGTTTACCGTCTCATCCGTACACTGCGCGGACAGCAGAACGGCAATCGTCAGTTCGAAAGCATTGCTGTGGTTTAATTCACAATGGGCGTCGGGAAACATGTCTCCGATCGTATCGAGTATATGACGTACGGTTGCTGCCTTCATCGTTTACCTCCTGCAAAAAAAACGTCTTGATACAGGTAAGACTCCCCGTATCAAGACGGTGTATCTCATGACCATTCCCAAAGCATACTATTGTTTCTGTATCTCGACAATCGTTCCATTGTTTAAATACAGTACAATATTATCATTTTCTTTCAGGGATTGCACGGTCAAAGTGGTATCTCCTTGGTGAATGTATGCTGCCGGAGAAAGCGGATAATACCCGGTATCATTGACATTCTGCCGTTTCACATATATTTCCTTCGCATAACTGTCATATTTCCAGAAGGATTGGGTCGTCACATTCAGCACTTTGACGACCGTATTGCCGTCTGCATCCTTACGGACTTCAACGCGGTTGCCTGCTGCCACGTTATTGATGTTCAAGGCGCTGCCGGCATCATTGATGATCTTGGACGCGCTGTTCAGCGCGAACGTCTCCGTGGATCCGCCATAATTTTTGACGGTAAGGCTAGGCGAACCGGAAGCTGCATTGACGGAGGTTACTTCACCGGTCGTCAGTTTCACGACCTGAACCGCTGCCGGAGTCACACCGTTAAAGGTGACATTCAGAAGCTGTCCTGCACGAAGATCGGCTACCGTAATTCCCTGTCCGTTTTCACCGGCCAAAATGGATTTGTCCACGTAGAGCTGGCTGGTGATGCCGTCCTTCTTCACCGTCAAGCGCGAGTTGCTGTAATCCACGCTGACCACTTCGAACTGCACATTCGATTTCACCTGAATCGATTGGATCGCATCCTGCGTCGCATTCAGCACCGCTGCGATATCGCTGCCCACTTTAATGTCGGACAGGGAAGCATTGCTTTTGCCGTATACTTGAACCACGGGATTGGTATAAGGCAGGGTCATCGTTTGGCCGTCGCTTGCAAGCAAGGTCAGCTTCTTGCCGTTCAGGTCGAGCGCGGACACCTTGCCTTCGTATTGATAGATGACTTCAAGCGACAACGCACGGTTGGTCAGATACGTAATGTTGACCTTGCGTCCGTTCACCAGATAAGGCTCGATGCCTGCCAGCGTAGGATCAGGAGAATTGTACGTCAGTTTCGTTTTCTCATCGAGGGAAACGACATAAGGCTTTTTATTCGAATCCAGCAGCGTGAGCAGCTTGCTCTTCGGCTCATAGGACACGATAGTAGCGCCTTTCTTTTGTTCCATCTGACGATTCAGCACTTGAATCTTGGTCACTTGATCCTGCGGGTTCAGGGTCAGCTCCACCTGATCGCCATTCTGGGAATCAGCAATCAGGTCGCCAAGCACCGGAGCGGCAATTCCGCTGATCACAAGCTCAGGCTTCTCGGCAAGCAGCTTTACTTCGAGCTGTCCGCCGTCACGCTTGTAGGTGATGGTCGCGTTGTTGGCACCTACCTCGTAAAGCGAACCGCGAATCGTTCTTTCCACGCCTTGCGTCACTTCGATCGAGGCTAACACGTTATTTTTAACGGTGTAATTGATAACGGCTCCGTTTTTAAGCTCGGAAGGCGACAGCAGCTGATTCTGGTATTTCACGATCAGGCTGTCGTCCCATGTGTAGCTTTCCACGGTGCCTGCCGCATTTTTGATGACCAACGACTTGCTGGCCGTATCCACGCTTTGAAGGGTACCGGATCCGGTTTTATTGATAATGCCCGATTTCACTTGAATGATAACCGGTTTTTTGGCGGCGCTGAACGTCTCCTGCTGGATTTGCAGCTTGCTGCCGACGACCAGGGCCGACGGATCGATTTTGGCGCCGTTTTGATCGAGGAATGTCGTGCTTGCATCGTAAGTGAACTCTTTAAACGTGTTATTGGTTTCCAGCCACAGGACGCTGCCAGGGGACAGCTTTTGGAAAGTACCTTCTGTGTTTTCGAGCTGCGTCTTCGCGTCCGTCACCTCCACGTATGCGGTTTTATTCGTGCTGCCGATCACCATCACTTTCGTATACGGCTTCAAATCGGCAAAGCTGATTTTATTGTCGGAATCGCTTGTATAATAAACGGTGGCGCTATCCAGCGCGTATGTACGGATGCTTCCGTCCACATACAGGTCGAGCTTGTTGGTTCCGAGACCGGTGACGATGCCTTCCGCAGAATTATTATATTTCACGTCATTGAAGGCTTCCGCGCGGCTGAAGAACGTGGCGAGCTGTGCCCGTGTTACTGTCCCTTGCGGGTCAAAGCGGTTTCCGTCGACGCCGTTGGTCAATCCGAGCTCCAGGGCAGCATTGACAAAACCTCTTTTGGAAGCGGAAATTTTGCCGTTATCTGCAAATGAGGTTGCTTTGGCAGCCAGAGAGGCAGCATCGCCTTCCTTGCCGAGCGCGCGAATCATGACTTCGGTGATCCATTCACGGGTCGCTTTTCTTTCACCCCAGGTTTGCTTCGAATTCACTGCAGCGTTTTCCGCAGTCTTATCCAGCAGGTTTTGCTGCAGCGCCAGTGCTACATAGGGCTTGAAGTAGGTATTGACCTGAATATTCGTCGGCAAAGCCACTGCGGCATTGCTGTTGATTTTATCTTCCAGGCCGGCAAAACGGATCGCCATCGTGACAGCTTCCTGCTGGGTAACGGAATCATTCGGGCGGAATAAGCCTTTATCCCCGAGAAGAATGGCTTGGGAAGCGAGTTTATAGATATGCTTTTCTGCCCAATACCCGCTCTTGACGTCGCTAAAAAGACCGCTGGCCGTCACCGAAGCCGAAGTGGTAGTACTCACCGTGTCTGCAAATACGGCAGTACCCGTACCTAACGCCATCATGCCTGCGATTACGGCAGCGACTGCTTTTTTGGAATAAGGAATTGTATAGCTGCGTTTCGAATTCATTCTTTTTCCCCTTTCTCACTGAAGGATAATGCACTCTTGCATGATCCCGAAAATAACAGAAAGAACTAAAGAGATTGCGCTCCCGCCCAGAAACCAGAAGGGTTATTGGGCAGCTTGATGAGCGCAAGCTTTAGTTCATTTCATATCCACAAAAATAAAGCCTATATGCTATTCGACAAGAAGGGCGCCTACTCCTGCTTTTGCCCTAATTTTTTCAGTGTCTTGTAAACGGATGCTCCAAGTCAACATGGCCCATCAGGCTGTCTACCTTGGCTCCGTCAACCAGAAGCTCCACCGATTTGACCTCGTCAAACTGGAACATCGTCTTGGTCAGCGCATCCAGCGCGTATTGTTCGCCGCCTGCCCCGAGTCTCGCTTCGTCGGGCATATGAATGTCCAATGTCAGCTCGCCATTTTTGATATCCAGTTTTTTCAGCTCGATTTTCCCCCACAGCGGAATCATCTCCGGCTTGCCGCTCGATTGCAAAGCCTTGTAGGCTTCCGCATATTTATCCGAGTCACTGCTGTAGCTGATTTCCTTCTGGGATTTTTTCAAATCGAGTTCCTGCGGATCCGTATAATAAACATCGATCATTTCTTTTTTGGCCTTGGAATCCGTGACCTTGGAAGAATCGACAGATGATCCCTTCGACGAATCGCCTTGGGTTGTTCCGGCGGTGTTGCCGCTGTCACCATCCTTCGATGGTTCCTCAGGCGGCGTTTCGCTGCCGCTGCCAGTCGTTTGCTGCTCCCCGGAGACAGTATCATGCTGTCCGCTTTCCGGTGCGGTTGTCGGCTTCTGGCCGCAGCCGGCCGAGGCAATCATCACCAAAGCCAAAATGCCTGCACACCATAATTTCCTACTCATTCTCTGCCGCCTCCTTTAAGGGACATTTCCTATTTAACGCCCAGATATTCTTTGAGTCCATTCACGACTCCTTGAGCAACACGCTGCTGCACGTTCTCGTTAAAAAGAGTCGCTTCATCGTTTTTATTGCTGAGGTATCCGACTTCAAGCAGAACGGCCGGCATCTTCGTCTCGCGAATGACATGGAAGTTGCCATACCGCACGCCACGGTCGGCAAGGCCGGTAGCTTGTACCAAATACTTGTGCATCACGTTGGCCAGCGCCTTGCTGGCATCACGCTGATAGTACGTCTCGCTGCCGGAAGCGGCCGAGGAGCCTGCACTGTTAGCATGGATCGATACAAACACATCCGCTTTCAAATCATTGGCAATCTTGACGCGGTCCTTCAGTTCAAGGAACGTGTCGTCGCTTCGTGTCAGAACCACATCGATATTAGGCTCCTGCTTCAGCAATTTCTCAATTTTCAGTACGACTGCCAGGTTAAAATCCTTTTCTTTCTTGCCCGTAACTCCGGTTGTACCCGGATCATGAGCACCGTGCCCTGCATCGATCACGACGATTTTCTTGCCGTTTCCGCCCACTGGCGGCGTCGTCGTTCCACTATCCGACACATTCAAGTCGATAATGCATAAACCATTTTCATTAGTCAGCTTATAATTCGTCGCATAATTCAGGTCAATAACCACCCGTACAGTCGAAGGATTGTTATTGTAAAGCGAATATCTTACTTTTGAAACGGCAGGATAACCGGTGACATCCAGCGATCCCACCGAGTTTTGATCCAGGGGGGAGTTGCTGCTGCTGAACGTATTGGAGAAATTCGCGTTCTCCAAATCCACAACAATCCGGTTCGGTCCGGTCATTTTAAAAGCATTGACCTTGGCTTGTCCGGTCGTGGCGATCATCAGCCGGTTGTCGCTGAAGCTGAGGCCGTTAACCTGAGCAGTCGCCGCATTACCGCTTCCGCCGTCACCGCTGCCGGTACCCGGGGTCGCTGAACCGCCACCGTTCCCGGCGCCTGTTCCTGCGTTTCCGTTTCCATTATCATTTTCTTGGGTATATAAGTATACGACCTTTTTATTATTGTCCCAATTGACCTTGAGTCCCATTTGTTCACTGATAAAGCGCAGCGGTACGATTACGGTGTCCGTGCGCAAAATGGGGGCGATGTTCATGGTTACTTTCGTTCCATTGACATCCGCCGTTTTTTGATTGACTACAAGTTTAATCACATCAGAATCTTTTTTTATGGTTACCGTGCGCGTCTTTTGTTCCCATGCGACGTCAAACCCTAGATTCTCTCCGACGACACGAAATGGAATCATGATATTGCCATTCACATTTTCCACTTTTGCATTTCCCGACAGCGTCAATTGTTTGTCATCCAGATAAATTTTGGCGGTTCCCGCCGCAGCTTGTCCATTGTGAGGAAAAGCCAAAATGAAGACAAATAAGAGCACTGCCATAAAACCGAATTTCTTCATCCTTCACCCCTACCATTCTTAGATTTTTGTCCTTAGCTCTGACGTTTCAGCTTTGGCTTTCCTTCGACAGCACCAGACATTTATTAGACGCTGTTGCCTGCGAAAAGTTGCGAATATATTCCTATTCATGCAAAACTTATTCTATGTCTTAAGATAGACAAAGATAGTCGTTTATGCATACATACGTCGTCAAAGTAAATAAAAACCGCTTGAGCACAGATAGAGTCTGCGCGCAAGCGGTCTTATTTTGACATTTAACATCGTTCAAGCTAGTTTCTCTTCATCGGGTGATCCAGGTCCACGTGCCCCATCAAGCTTTCCAGCTGTTGTCCATCCACCAGAAGCTCGATTGATTGAACTTCCTTGAACTGAAACATCGTTTTGGACAGTGCGTCCAGGGCGTACTGTTCGCCGCCGGCTCCGAGTCGTGCTTCATCCGGCATATGGATATCGATGGTCATGGCCCCATCCTTTACATCCATAGATTTCAGCTCCATCTTGCCCCATAGAGGAATGAGTTCACTGTTACCGCTAGTTTGCAATGCCTTGAATGCCTCGCGGTACTTGTCAGCATCATTTTTGAACCGGATTTCCATTTCGCTCTTTTTCAATTCCATTTCCTGCGGATCTGTATAATAAACCTCGATGGTTCGCTTCTGTACAGCGGAATCCTCTGGCTTCTGATCCGGCTTGTCCGTTTGCGGCTGCGTATTCTCCGTTTGGTCGTTCCCTTCGGCTTCGGAGCCATTCGAATCATCCGGCTGCGCTGCGTTCACAGCTGAAGAATCATTGGGGCTCTGGGTTGCCTCCTGCGGAGCTGGCGCTGCTGTCGGTTTTTGTCCACAGCCTGCTCCCACAACCATTACCAAGGCTAGTACCGCAGCGCTTAACAGCTTTCTGTTCACTTGACCGCCTCCTTCTACTTGCGAATGACTTGTTTTTATTGTACTCCGAGATATTCTTTAATGCCATTGACGATGCCCTGCGCGATCGAATTCTGCAGACTTTCGCTAAAGAGGGCTGCTTCGTCCTTCGGATTGCTCAGGTAACCTACTTCCAGCAGCACGGCCGGCATTTTGGTCTCACGGATGACATGGTAGTTGCCGTATTTAACTCCGCGATCCGGGAGGCCTGTGGCCTTGACGAGATATTTGTGCATGACGTTTGCCAAAGCCTTGCTGGCATCCCTTTGATAGTATGTTTCACTGCCGCTTGCCGCTATTGGCCCGCTGTTGGCATGAATGGATACGAATACATCCGCGTTCAAATCGTTCGCGATCCGGGCTCTTTCCTCCAGCTTCAGGAACGTATCATCGCTGCGTGTGAGCACAAAATCGATGTTCGGTTCCTTCTCCAGCAGTTGACCGACCTTCAGGGCGACCGCGAGGTTGAAATCTTTTTCCTTCGTCTTGGAGTACCCGATCGTACCCGGGTCCTGATTGCCGTGGCCTGCATCGATGACAACGATTTTCTTGCCGCTGCCCCCAACCGGATTCGTAGGCGTAGTGGAATTATTCAGATCAACAATGATTAGCCCGGAGGTTGACGGATCGCTGTATACCGAATATGCCTTCGGGGCGCTCAAATCGAGCACGATCCTTACCGTTGACGGACTGCTGCTGAAGAGAGAGTACCTGATGTTCTTCAAGTCCGGATAGCCGGTAACATCCAGTTGCCCCTGGTTGCCGGCTACATTCGAAGAGCCTCCCAGAAAATCAGGCGAGAAGGCCGTGTTCGGCAAATCCACGACGATCCGGTCCGGGCCGGACATCGTGAACACCTTCGGTGTAACCGTACCTCCTTGAGAGGCAATCATCAGGCGATTTTCACTGAAACTGATGCCGCTAATCACCGCATTACCTGTCACAGGAGGTACCGTAACCGAAGGATCAGATACCTCTCCCGGCTCCGTAGTCGAAGTGCCTCCCGACGGCTGCGTTCCAGGCGAAGGATCAGCAACCGGAACATCCCCATTGCCCGCGCCAGTGCCGCTGTCGGTTTTCGGTGGCTGAGGATTTGTGGTCAAATAAACGGTCTGGTTCGCTCCGTCCCAGCTCACTTGGATTCCCATCTGCTCGCTAACAAAACGTACCGGTACGACGACGATATTGTTTTGCAGAAGCGGCGGGTTGTCTAGCGTCATTTTCTTGCCGTTGACCGTTGCGGTCTTGTCGTTTACGACCAGCTCGATGGATTTGCTGCCCTTGTTGATCAGAACCTTTTGCGATTTTTGCTCCCATTTCACGCCGAAGCCTAAATTCTCTCCGATGACGCGGAAAGGAACCATGGTGCTGCCGTTTACGTTCGTTACCTTGGTATCCTTGGATACCTTGAGCTCATTGCCGTCCAATACGATCTGTACGCTGCCGGGCGCTGCCGCAGCCCGATCCTGGACGCCTACCATCATGACGAGAAACATTAACAAAAACAATACAAATCCGGTTTTCTTCATTGTCCACCTCTGCCAAACTGATTTTTTTGCCGATTCTTGGGCATGAAAAACAAATATATCTAAAAAAAATCATTATCGTCGGAATATAGGCAATATTCGCCATGAAGGGTGCATTTTCCTCCTCGGTGGCTGCACAATTTTACCTTTTTCGTATTTCTTCCTTTATAAATGCAAAAAAAGACTCCCATCAACCCCACGAGGTTGTTGGAAGTCTTTCGTATTCAGACGCTTGATCCGATTACGCAAACAGACTCGAAGCGTGCTTCTGCTCATAAGCCGAAATTTCGTCTTCATGCTGGAGCGTCAAGCCGATATCATCCAGACCTTGAAGGAGGAACTGGCGGCGATGCTCATCGAGATCGAAATCGATATGCAGGCCCTCGCTGTCCGTAATCGTTTTGTTCTCCAAATCGACGTTCAGCTGGTAACCTTCATGTGCCGCCGTGCGTTGGAACAGATCTTCAACCTGCTCTTCGGAAAGCTTGATCGGCAGAATGCCGTTTTTGAAGCAGTTATTATAGAAAATATCCGCAAAGGACGGTGCAATAACACATTTGAACCCATAATCCATGATCGCCCATGGTGCATGCTCACGGGAAGATCCGCAGCCGAAGTTGGCTCTGGAAATCAGAATCGAAGCGCCTTGGTAGCGAGGCTGATTCAAAGAGAAATCGGCAATGTCATTGCCCTGCTCGTCGAATCTCCATTCGAAGAACAGATACTGCCCGAAGCCGGTACGTTCGATCCGTTTCAGAAATTGTTTAGGGATAATGGCATCGGTATCCACGTTAACCCGGTCTACCGGGGCAACAAGGCCGGTTAATTTAGTAAAAGCTTCCATGTCTGTTCTCCTCCTTAGCTAACCACTTCAGATTTAAAATTCCAGTCGCGCACGTCGGTAAACCGTCCTTTAATTGCAGCTGCTGCTGCCATGGCAGGAGATACCAGATGCGTCCGTCCGCCGCGTCCTTGGCGTCCTTCGAAATTGCGGTTCGAGGTCGAAGCGCAGCGTTGTCCCGGCTGAAGCACGTCCGGATTCATCGCCAGACACATGCTGCATCCGGCATCGCGCCATTCGAAGCCCGCTTCCACGAAGATTTTGTCAAGACCCTCGGCTTCGGCCTGAAGTTTAACCCGTCCGGAGCCCGGAACGACAATGGCAGTCACCTGATCCGAAACTTTATAGCCCTTGGCTACCTGCGCAGCGGCACGCAAATCTTCGATCCGTCCGTTCGTGCAGGAGCCGATAAATACGTAATCGACGGCGATTTCGTTCATTGGGGTACCCGGTGTCAGGCCCATGTATTCGATGGCTTTTTCAGCAGCCTTACGTTCATTTTCCGTTGGCAGCTCGGCAGGTACAGGTACTTTGGATGTAATATCCGTACCCATGCCCGGGCTTGTGCCCCAGGTGACTTGAGGAATCAGGGATTCCACGTCGAATTCCACAACCAGGTCGTAAGAGGCGCCTTCGTCGGTAACAAGCTGCTTCCATGCCTCCACGCGCTGTTCAAATTCTTCGCCTTCAGGCACATACTGGCGGCCGCGGAGGTAGTCGAACGTAGTCTCGTCCGGAGCGATCATGCCGGCGCGGGCTCCACCCTCGATGGACATGTTGCATACAGTCATTCGCTCTTCCATCGTCAGTTCACGGATCGCTTCACCCGTATACTCGATGACATACCCTGTAGCAAAGTCGGTGCCGTATTTGGCAATGACGCCGAGAATCATATCTTTGGCAGTGATCCCTGCTTTGCGCTTGCCGACGAAGCGGACTTCCATCGTCTTGGCTTTCGCCTGCTGCAGGCACTGCGTCGCGAGCACATGCTCAACCTCGCTCGTGCCGATGCCGAAGGCCAGCGCGCCGAACGCGCCGTGCGTGGATGTATGGCTGTCGCCGCAAACGATCGTTTTGCCCGGATGAGTGAGTCCGAGCTCCGGTCCCATAACGTGTACGACGCCTTGGTCGATCGTCTCGAGATCAAACAGAGTGACGCCGAAATCGCGGCAGTTTTGCGTCAGCGTGTCGATCTGCTGCTTGGAAATCGGATCTTTAATATTGAAGCGGTCTTTTGTCGGTACGTTATGGTCCATTGTCGCGAAGGTCAGCTCGGGACGGCGCACCTTGCGTCCGCTCAGGCGAAGTCCTTCGAAGGCTTGCGGGGATGTGACTTCATGGACGAGATGCAAATCGATGTAAAGGATGCTCGGCTTGCCTGCTTCCTGATGAATAACGTGGTTATCCCAGATTTTTTCAAACATTGTTCTTTTACTCATCTTCTCACCTCATCTAGGTTTTTCGTCCTTGGTAGAGTACCGCTGTCTGCAGTTTCTCTTGAATGAAATTAATATAGCATTTCCCTCTTGATTGTTCCAAGATATAATATCTATAAAAGTAATAGGAAATAACTATGAGCACGCTTGACCGAATTCATAATGAACAGGAACGATGAACATGGAATTAAGACAACTGCAGTATGCTCTCCAGATCGCAGCGGAACGGAATTTTTCCCGGGCTGCCGAGAAGCTGCACATTGCACAGCCTTCCTTAAGCCAACAGCTGTCCAAGCTGGAAAAGGAACTCGGTGTCCTGCTGTTCCAGCGGAACACAAGCACAGTGGAGCTGACCCATGCCGGAGCGCAGTTTATGGATCAAGCCCAAAAAATCATGGACGCCGTGGAGCTGCTGCGCCAGGAGATGTCGGATATATCCCAGCTCCGGGGCGGCAAGGTCATGATCGGCAGCATGCCGATTACCGGAGCGCACTTGCTCCCGCATGTCCTGCCTTCTTTTAAACAGAAATATCCCGACATCGAAATTGCCCTGCTGGAGGATTCGTCCATGAATCTTGAAAAGCTGACCGCTGGCGGCAAAACCGATCTAAGCCTTCTATCGCTTCCACTGCAGGAACCGTCGCTGACCTACGAGACGATCGGCGAAGAGATCATTGATCTGGCCGTTCCGGCCGGCCATCCGCTGGCGGCAAGAGTCAAGCGCGGCAAACCGGTCCCCGTCCGGATCGAAGAGCTGAGCGGAGAATCCTTTATCGTCCTCAAGAAAGGTCAGGGCTTCCGGAAGATTACGTTTGACCTATGCCAAAAAGCGGGATTTGAACCCAAGGTGGTGTTCGAAAGCAACAATATGGAAACGATCCAGTCGCTCGTAGCCACCGGCATGGGCATCACATTAGTCCCTCGCTTCATCTCGCGTTCTTCCCGGAGCGAATTCGTTCCGGTATACCTCCCGCTTGCCGAGCCCGTTCCGAGCCGGACTCTGGTTATCGCGTACCGGCGGGGACGCTACCTTTCCAAGGCGGCTGAAGCATTCATCGAAACCTTCAAGGATACGATGCGGGATCTTGTAAAATAAGGCTAAAGCTAAACGAAAAAGGCTCCTGATTGCTCAGGGGCCTTTTTTAAGCATAATCGCTTATTTATCCGTATACAGCTCCGGTCTGCGGTCCGCAAACACAGGAATGCGTCCGCGCACCTCGTCCACAAGCTCCGGCTCAACCAGACCGGTCACGATCTCCTCCGATTCAGAACCCTCCGCGACGATTTCCCCCCACGGATCGATGATCATGGAATGGCCGAAAAAGTCCGTTCCGCGGCTGCTGCCGACCCGATTGCAGGCAATGACATACATCTGGTTCTCAATCGCACGGGCCATCAGCAGCGTGCGCCAGTGATGAAGGCGCGGGTGCGGCCATTCGGCGGGAACGATCAGCATTTTGGCTCCGCCCAGAGCCAAGCTTCGCGCAAGCTCCGGAAAACGGATGTCATAGCAGATCGAAGCACCGGCCTGGACCCCTTCTAAATCAAACTGCACCAAACGGGTTCCGGCCGTCAAATGCTTTTCTTCATCCATGAGCCGGAACAAATGGAGCTTCGCGTACTCGCCGACCTGACGGCCGGTACGATCGAATGCATACATCGTGTTATAGATTTCATCCCCTGTTTTGACGGCCACCGAACCGCCTACAACCATAACCTCATGCTTGGCAGCGAAGGATGATAACCATTCGCGCGAAGCCTCCCCTTCCGGATCGGCGATGTCATGGATCTGCTCCAGCGCGTAACCCGTGTTCCACATTTCGGGCAATACCAGCAAATCCGGTTTCGGATTTGCCTGAACAGCGGACTCCATCAAGGCTTCCAGATGTTTTTTATTCTCCTGCGGGCTGCCGATTTCGATATCCGCCTGAATCAGAGCTACCGCCAGCTTTGTCTCCTGTTTGTTTCCCATGCTTCTCCCCCTCGTTCGTCGCTGAACCTCTTGACGGACCTGGTCGTACCGCCATGTTGTATCCATCATATAGGCAGGAAGAGAATCGGGCAAGTACGCCCTAATCCCTCTATACAGCCCGGTTAAATCATGATAGATTAAATCTATTCTATTTGAGAAGCCTAGAGCAAGAACCGGAGTGATGAATAAGATGAAATCTACAGAGAATCCGTCCTATGAATCTGCATTTCATATCGAGCCTGCCGAAGTGATGACGAAGCTGCCGACGCAGTTTTTCGCGACGCTCGTGCAGAAGGTCAATCGCGAAATTTCAGCCGGACATGACGTTATCAATCTGGGACAAGGCAATCCTGACACGCCCACACCGCCCCATATCGTCCAAACGCTCCAGGAATCGGCTGCCAATCCGCTGTACCATAAATACTCGCCTTTTACAGGCTTCAGCTTCCTGAAGGAGGCGATCTCCAAACGCTATTTTGATGACTATGGCGTCAAGCTGGATCCCGAGACTGAAGTCGCCATCTTGTTCGGCGGAAAAACGGGACTCGTCGAGCTTCCGCAAATTCTGCTCAACCCCGGCGATCTCTGTCTTGTTCCCGATCCCGGCTATCCGGATTACTGGTCCGGCGTTGCGCTTGCAAAAGCGGAAATGTCGTTCATGCCGCTCCGCAAGGATAACGCCTTCCTGCCGGACTTCGGCAGCATTTCCGAGTCAGATCGCAAACGGGCGAAGCTCATGTTTTTGAATTATCCGAACAATCCGACTTCTGCCACCGCCCCGCTCTCCTTTTACGAGGATACCGTCAAATTTGCGGCTGAGCACGGCATCGTCGTTGCCAGCGATTTCGCTTACGGCGCGATCGGCTTCGACGGGCAGCGTCCCGTGAGCTTTCTGCAGGCACCGGGCGCGAAGGAGGTCGGCGTTGAGTTCTACACGCTATCCAAAACCTATAACATGGCCGGCTGGCGCGTAGGCTTTGCGCTGGGTAACAGGGAAATCATATCCATGATCAATCAGTTTCAGGATCATATCTATGTGAGCTTGTTCGGCGGCATTCAAGCCGCGGCGGCCGAAGCGCTTACCGCCTCCCAGGACTGCGTGCAAGAATTGGTCAACCGCTATGAATCCCGCCGAAACGCCTTCTTCGCAGGCTTGTCCGAAGTGGGCTGGCATGCCGATAAGCCAGGCGGTTCTTTCTTCAGCTGGCTGCCTGTCCCGAAAGGGCATACTTCGGCTTCTTTTGCCGATCTGCTGCTGCAACAAGCCAAGGTGGCCGTAGCTCCGGGCATCGGTTTCGGCCAGCATGGCGAAGGTTATGTGCGGGTTGGCCTCTTGACCTCCGAAGAAAGGCTCCGGGAAGCCGCGAGACGAATCGGGGAATTGAAAATTTTCGGTTAAATTTTTGCAAACCCGGATATTCCGTGGTATTCTATGTGAAATAACGGGTTTTCCATACCTTGCAAACGTGACGACGGGACCAGTACGAGCGGCAAAAACGCGCAAACAGAGAGTAAATTCCACCGGCTGAAAGAATTTACCCGAACGCCCTCCGAATCCTACCCCTGAACGGCCTGCAGCAACCTGCGGGACAGTGCCTTCTGTTACAAGGCCTCAAGCCGGATGATTCAGGTCATCAATAAAGGTGGTACCGCGGAAGCTAAGCTTTCGTCCTTTACTTAAAGGACGAAAGCTTTTTTTGTTCTATGGAAGTTATGAAGCATAAGCCTATAATATGAAAATGGAAGTGATGCATTATGTCGACGCGAGTCGTCGTCAAAATTGGAAGCAGCTCGCTTACATCCGTAGAGGGCGGGCTAAGCCGGGACGCCGTTGCTTTTTTCGCGAGCGAAATATCGGCTTTAAAACAAGCGGGATGTGAAGTCCTGCTCGTAACATCGGGAGCGGTAGCCGCGGGCTTCCTCGCGATCGGATACAGCTTCCGTCCCAAGCTGCTGCATGAAAAGCAGGCCGCAGCCGCTGTCGGCCAGGCGCTGCTGATGCAGGCTTACCAGGAAGCTTTCGCCTCCCATGACATCACCACCGCGCAGATTCTGCTCACGCGAACCGATTTCGGGAACCGCAAGCGCATGAACAACGCCGGTATGACAATCGAAGAGCTGCTCAAGCAGGGTTCAATCCCGATCATCAACGAAAACGACACCGTTTCGGTCGATGAGCTCAAATTCGGCGATAACGATACGCTCTCCGCGCTCGTGGCTAATCTGGTCAAAGCGCAGCAGCTTCTCATTTTGACGGATACAGACGGCCTTTATACCGCCGATCCCCGCAATCATCCGAACGCTGTCCGGTTTGATCATGTGGAAGAAATCACGGAAGAAATTTACGCGATCGCCGGTGGAGCGGGATCATCCGTCGGCACCGGCGGCATGCGTTCCAAGATCGACGCCGCCAAGATCGCCATGCGTGGGGGGGTTCCGGTTTTTGTCGGCAAGGTAGACTCTGTAGGGGACCTTCGCGACGCGGTTGCCGGTCAAGGCAGAGGAACCTATTTCGATACCCGCCTCCATTCGCTGCCGATGAAAAAGCAGTGGCTCGGATTCATGTCTACCCCGCTGGGATCGCTCAAGGTAGACCCGGGTGCGGAGCAAGCTCTCGTTAATGGGGGTCACAGCCTGCTGCCGGTAGGTGTGAAAGAGGTAGAAGGACATTTTCAGGCCGGCGACGTGGTTGAGGTCCTCAGTATGGAAGACACCGTGCTCGGCCGGGGAATCGTGAATTATGACGTCGAGCAGCTCCGGCGCATCCAGGGCATGAGCAGCTCTGAAGTCATCCAAACCTTGGAGATGGTCCATCGCCTAGAAGTGATTCACAGGGATGAATGGATTACATTAAAATAAAAATCATAGAGTCATGCGAGAAGGAGGTTTATACATGAGTGAAGTAAAGGCGAAAGCCAAACAAGCCAGAACTGCCGCAGCCGTGCTTAACAGGCTGAGTACGGATCAGAAAAATAAGGCGCTGCAGTCGATGGCTGACGGATTAAGAAACCATAAAGACGAGATTATCGCTGCCAACCGCGAAGATCTGGAACGTGGACAGGCGCAAGGCACATCACCTTCCCTGTTGGACCGGCTTGCGCTGAACCCGCAGCGCATTGACGCTATTGCTGAAGGGCTGGAGCAGATCATATCCCTTCCGGATCCCGTCGGCGACGTGCTGGACAGCTTCGAGCGCCCCAACGGATTGCAGATCACGAAAGTCCGCGTACCGCTCGGCGTGATCGGCATTATCTATGAGGCACGTCCAAACGTTACGGTCGACGCTGCCGGACTTTGCCTGAAAGCAGGCAATGCCGTCGTGCTCCGCGGAGGCTCCTCTGCTCTTTCCTCCAACCGGAAAATCGTGGAGGTGCTGCACAGTGCCCTGGCGCTGTCGGATATTCCACCGGATGCGATCCAACTTATCGAAAGCGCCGACCGTTCTTCGGTTGATGAAATGCTCAAGCTGAACGGGCTTCTCGATGTCATTATTCCGCGCGGCGGCCAGTCGCTGATCCGCAATGTCGTGGAAAATGCCACCGTCCCCGTCATCGAGACGGGTGCGGGCATCTGCCATACGTATGTAGACGAAACCGCTCGGCCTGAGATGGCGGAAGCCATCGCCATCAACGCCAAGGCGCAGCGGCCTTCGGTTTGCAACTCCATGGAGACGCTGCTGGTGAACAGCGGGTTTGCTGCGAAGCACCTGGAACGGCTTGCCGAGCAGATTCGTTCGGCAGGCGTAGAAATCCGCGGCTGCGCCAATACGCTGCACATTCTGCCTTGGGCCACTCCTGCCGACGAGCAGGATTTTGCAACGGAGTATAATGATTATATTTTAAACGTCAAATTGGTCGATACTTTGGATGAAGCCATGGCTCATATCGATCGCTTCGGCACCAGGCATTCCGAATGCATCGTGACCGAAAGCACGCCTAACGCAGAGCGTTTCCTGCAGGAGGTCGATGCCGCAGCAGTGTATCACAATGCCTCAACAAGGTTTACCGACGGTTTCGAATTCGGATTTGGAGCGGAGATCGGAATCAGCACGCAAAAGCTTCATGCGCGCGGTCCAATGGGACTTCCTGCTCTGACTTCCACCAAATATATCATCCATGGCAATGGACAAATTCGCGGGTAGCTATTCTGCTTGATTCATTCAACGAAGCACCCGCCGGGAGGATTGGATAAAATGAGTCAACAACAAGCGATGATTACAGAATTCATAGCCTTTTACGGTGCCGGCGCGATGGCTGAGGCCATCGTGAAGGGCCTGATCGGCAAATCAGTAGTCCAGGCATCCGACATCACCATGCTTAACCGTACCAACACGAGCCGATTAGAAGAACTGCAGCATCTCTATGGCGTTCAGGTCAGCAACGATGCAGATCTGATTCCCGATATCCTGCAGAGCTCCCCGGTCATCGTGCTTGCCATCAAACCCAAAGATGCGGCGGAAGTCCTGCGCAAGCTCGGACCGCTGCTCTCGGATGACACCCTCATCGTGTCGGTCATTGCCGGTCTGACCATACGGACAATCCAAGACCTGCTTGGCCGTAATCAGCCGGTAGCCAGAACGATGCCGAATACGTCCAGCTCCATCGGACTCGGGGCAACAGGAATTTCCTACTCCAAGGAAATCAACGACAAACAGCGCCAAATCGTGATGACCTTATTCGGCGCGGTCGGTACCGTGACGATCGTCGAAGAGGACAAGCTCGAAATCCTCACCGGCATTTCCGGAAGCGGCCCGGCCTACATCTACTATATGATGGAAGCGATGATGGCTGCGGGCATCCGCGGCGGGTTAACGCCGCAGCAATGCCGCGAACTGACCGTTCAGACCGTGCTGGGAGCAGCCCGCATGGTGCAGCTGACGGGCGAAGAGCCAGCGGCTCTTCGGGCAAAGGTAACTTCTCCTAACGGTTCGACGCAGGCCGCGCTGGAAACGCTCGACAAGGGCGAATTCTTCGAAACGGTCATAGCTGCCGTCGCCCGCTGCGCAGAACGCTCGAAGGAAATGGGAGCCGCTTTGAAGGAGGGAATTTCATGAGCAGTTGTACGGCCACATATCGCTTATATGATGACAAAGCGGATTTTCGCAAAAAAGCCGAATCAATTGCCGTCGGCATGACCGTCGGCAGCTGGACGGAGCTGCCGCAGGCCAAACGCGAATCCATGCAAAAGCATTTGGGACAAGTCCTGCAGGTCGACGTGCATGAGCCGGAAGGCTTGCAGCCGGGAGAACGCTTTGCGGATGTGACCATTGCTTATCCTGACGTCAATTTCAGCAATGACATTCCTGCCCTGCTGGTAACCGTCTTCGGCAAAATTTCCATGGATGGCCGGATCAAGCTCACCAAGCTCGGATTTTCGGATGACTATCTTTCCGCATTCCCCGGCCCCAAATACGGCATTCAAGGCATCCGTGACATTCTAGGCGTTCACGACCGTCCGCTGCTGATGAGCATTTTCAAATCCGTCATCGGCCTGAACATCGATGAGCTGCGCGACCAGTTCACCAAGCAGGCGCTGGGCGGTGTAGACCTCATCAAAGACGATGAAATATTGTTCGAAAATGAGCTGACGCCGATCGAGAAACGCGTCGAGGTATGTCTCAAGGCTGCGGAAGCGGCCAGCCGCGAGACCGGGAAAAAGCTGCTGTATGCAGCCAATTTGACCGGCCGCACTTCGAGCCTGAAATCGCACGCTCTTAAAGCCATTGATGCCGGTGCCAACGCCCTGCTCTTCAACGTGCTGTCCTATGGCTATGATGTGCTGCACGAGCTGAGCTCGGATCCGGAAATTACCGTGCCGATTGCAGCGCATCCGGCGCTGGCCGGCGCCTACTATCCGTCGCAGCACTATGGTATTTCCGCTTCCGTCCTGCTTGGCCAGCTGATGCGCCTTGCCGGTGCGGACCTGGTCCTCTTCCCTTCGCCTTACGGGTCGGTCACGATGCCGCGTGAAGAAAACATGGCGATTCGCGACGAATTGATTACATCTGCGCTTCCTATCCGAACCAGCATGCCGGTTCCATCCGCAGGGATTCATCCCGGCCTTGTGCCGCTGATCCTCCGCGACTTCGGCCAGGATGTGGTCGTCAATGCCGGCGGCGGCATCCATGGTCATCCGATGGGAACCGAAGCCGGCGGCCGCGCTTTCGTGCAAGCCATTGAAGCGGCGCAGCAGGGCATCCGCTTGGCGGAATATGCGGACGCCGCACATCCGGAGCTTAAAGCAGCGCTTGAAGCATGGGGGGGAGAACGATGACAGCAGGCAAAAAGCCCGTTATCTTTTGCGATTTTGACGGAACGATCACCCTCTCCGACAATATCGTAGCGATCATGAAGCATTTCAAGCCGGAGGGCTATGAGCCGATCATGAAGCGGACCGTGGATCAGGAAATTACGCTGCGCCAAGGCGTCGGAGAGATGTTCGCGCTTTTGCCTGCCAGCCGCAAGGATGAGATCGTGGACTTCGTACTAAACCGCGCGGGGATTCGGGAAGGTTTCCGCGAATTCCTTGATTATGTGAAGCAAGCTGAGATCGAATTTTACGTGACCAGTGGCGGCATGGACTTTTTCATCGATCCGCTGCTCGCACCGTTTAATATTCCGGCGGATCATATCTTCTGCAATGGCGCGGACTTCAGCGGGGACACCATCGAAATTTTATGGCCGCATCCGTGCCAGGATCCATGTACGAATGGATGCGGCATGTGCAAGACAACCGTCATGCGCCGTTTCCCTGAGGAGAAGTACGAGCGGATTCTGATCGGCGACAGCCTGACGGATTTTGAAGGAGCCAAAATTGCCGACATGGTGTACTCCCGCTCCATTCTGACGGATAAATGCGCTGAACTGGGCGTGAAGCATATGCCTTTCCAGAACTTTTTTGATATCATTGCCGACCTCAAACAGAAACATCAACAAGGAGTGCTGTAACCTATGACGTTTGCAAGCATCAGTCTGGAGCATAAACAGCAGGTGCTGGACGAGCTCCGCGTAATCAAGCAGCAGTTTGCCGCGAAGAACTGGTTTCCCGGAACCAGCGGCAACTTATCCATGCGCGTAGGCGATTTCGATCCGGAAAAGTTCTACTTCGCCATCACCGCAAGCGGCAAGGACAAATCGCTGAGCACGCCGGAGGACTTTCTGTTCGTGGATCAAAGCGGCCTCGCCGTGGAAACGACGAGCCTGAAGCCGAGCGCGGAGACTCTCATACACTGTGAAATCTACCGCATGACCGGCTGCGGCGCCGTTTTCCACGTCCATACCGTATTCAACAATGTCATCAGCGAATGGTTCGGCGATCAAGGCGCGGTTCCGGCCCAGGGGATCGAGCTGATTAAGGCATTTAACATCTGGGAAGAAAACGCGCCGGTTTCCATCCCTGTGCTGCCGAATTTTGCCCATATCCCGTCAATCGCGGAATTGGTGCCGGACGTACTGGATGAACGCATCCCAGGAATTCTTCTGCGCGGACACGGCATCTACGCGTGGGGCAAAAACGCGTTTGAAGCCAAAAAGCATCTGGAAGCGTTCGAATTCATTTTTGAATACCTGTATCACAGCATGCTGCTCAAAAGCAGCGTCCCGCCAGTAAATGCCGACGGCCGCCGTTCATAAACAAGACAAGCCCTGACGTATCCTAAGATACAGTCGGGGCTTTTTTAAATATCATATAATATTAAATTCGAAGCATGGCCATCTCTGTAACATAGGAATCAACGGTCTGTCATCTTTGAAAAACCTTCGGTAGACGCTTTTGTTAACGGTCGATTATGCGCCATATTGCTTGAGCAGCTCCGCCACCTGATGGTTTCCCTGCTTCTCCGCCAACGACAAAGCAGATTCCCCTTCGCCCAAACGCGCGTGGATATCCGCTCCGTGCTCCAGTAAAAGACGAATCAGCCCGGTATTGTCGTCATGATACGCTGCCGTATGGAGGCATGTATGCCCATTGCTGTCAAAAATACGCGTATCCGCCTGATGACTCAGCAGCAGCCGAATGACATCCATGTTTCGTTCTCCGGCGATGGCTGCATGCAGTGCCGTATTGGAGGGAATATATGATATCCGGGAGTGGGAAACCGCATTGATATCTGCCCCTTCCTCAATAAGCACCCTTACCGCCTCAACCTGCCCATAATGAGCGGCATAGCCTAACAGAGTTAAACCTTCTTCATTTTCCATGTTCGCTCGGTCCGGTTGCGAGCCCAGCAGCATCTGCAGCCGTGCCGCATCTCCTTCCCTGGCTGCCTGAAAATATGGCTCCGTCGATGGATAATTCATGCTCCATTCCCTCTTTTCGATTGATAAATGATATGTACCAGCATAGATCAGGATGTGCCAGCTGACTTCTTCAAAATCACCTTTTTTATGGTCTTGATCCTTGAGACATGGAGGCTGAAAGCTGCAAGATCATTTCTCATGGCGGTAAGCCGATGGGCTGTCGCCAAACCTCCGGGCAAACGAAGCACTGAAGGAACCTTGGCTGTGGAAACCAACCTCGAAGCAAATCTCAGTCACCTGCAAATCCGTATGCCTGAGGAGCCTTTCCGCTTCCCGCAGCCGTTTCTCCTTTATGATCTGGTAGGGTGTGGCACCAAAAAGCTGCTTAAAGCTTCTGAGGAAATGATTGGTTGACAGGCATGCTGCTTCCGCCACCTCCGACACTGAGATGGGCTGCTTATAATAAGCGAGGATATACTCATATCCCGTATAAAGGCGGCGGTATAATTCCTGCCGTGTCGAAGCTTTGATGGATGAAAGCTCAGCGATTTGGCGTCTTACCTGAAGATGTTCACCGATCAGGACGCTGGCCAAAACATACAGCTGCTCCTCCAAGCGAGCTTCGTCATGAAGCTGCTGCATGGAGTCGAGCCTCATCTGCTGAAGAACGCACGAAAGCTCGGGCAGGATCTCATAGGTTCTCATGACAAAATCAATCTGTCCATTATCCGACCGAAAGGGCTCGTCCAGCAGTGTATTCACCGGCATCGTCAAGCTCCTTCCGACCTCCGGTACAAAGCCCTCAGGAAAAAACACGCAGAAGGATTCGACAGGACGGTCCGCTTCAATGCTGATGCTGTATTCCTGCCCCTGATTAAGCAGCAAATATCTGCCCTCCTCCACCGCAAAATGCCCATGTCCCGCTTGGTACATCGCCCTTCCGCCGCTGAAGGTTTTGATGGACAGCGCTCCCGTCCCTTTCCAGTAATACTCGGCGCTCTTCTCATGAAGGATCGGCGAATAATCGTTCTTGTTCCGGTTACTCATTGCCCCGCGCTCCTTCCTACCTATCCCTACCTCATGCAGATTCTTGATTATGGAATGAATCCTATATCTATCCATTGTAAATGCTTCGTTGTCAAAATAAAATAACCGGCTTATCGCCGGTTATCTGTATATCCGTTATGAAAACCATGTCCTAGCGTGTGATCGTACTTCAAACATTCAATTGCCCGATGGCCTGGGCGGTAAACCAACGATGACGTTCGCGCATACTTCACTCGATCTCCGGCTCAAGTCCCCAATTGGACAATCCGCCTGCAGGCTTGAGTGCGGCCATGAGATCAAAGCAGGGAAGCAGCGAGTAGTCCAGCTTCGGGAAGCGTGATTGATACCTCTTCGTAAATCGTTGCATCGCATCTTCACCGAAAGCCCACAGGATTTCAAGCCTTCCATTGGCAAAATCGAAAAGCGGATCTCCCAGCGCCGCATCCTCCCAGTCCATCACGGCGGCAAGCCGCCCTTCGTTCCAGAGGAGATTTCCCGGCCAGTAATCCCCATGCAGAAGCACATCCTTATGGGCATGGGGCAGCGGCCAAGTCGTTGCCAGTATTCCGCGGATGAGAGTTTCATGAAGCGATTCATCCGACTGCGCAGGCTGTTTGCCCAGTAAGGCTGCGCACCAATCCGTTTGCTTCGGTAGAAAATGCAGACCGTACCGTGACCAATCCACTTGATGTATGTCCGTTAACGTGTCAGCCATGCTCTCCACAGTTGCGATCAGGTTCACCGGCGACATATCCACTTGTCCTTCTACAAATTCGGTGACGACGTAGGGCTTCGGCGCTTCGGTTCCGGCGCAAAAAATCGGGCGGGGAACCGGAAGCCCCGCCGCATGTAGTCCGCGCAGCAGCCTGAATTCATCTTGCTCAATCTGAGGGTTCCTGCTGCGGTCCGCAGCACCATGCTGACGGACGACCAGCTTTTCCTTCTGTCCGTCTGTTTTCATTATCTCCAGCATCGTCACTTCCGCGGAAACGCCGCCTGTGAGCGCGGCGGAACGAAGCAGCCTGGCGCCAGCATCTATGCTTTTCACGATTTCTTCCCATAGATTCATGATCAATACGATGACACCAACTTCTCCTTAATCTTATCCAATACCCGCTGCTTCAGCTCGGCCGATCGGCTTGCAAGCTCCGCTCCCGTCGTCCGGAAGGAGCTGCGTACGCTCTCGTCCTTGATGCTGCCCAGGTTGATCTCCACTGTAATCCACGCTGCCTGAACCGCTGCATCCAGATTGATGAGGGCGATTCCCAGATCGGAAATGACATTCTTATTGACAACATCCGTTACCTTGTCCAGCTCAGTCATGATTTCGCAGCTTCTTTTCATCAGGTGAAGCGGTACGGAAGCAGCTTGAACGGCAGCCTTCTGCAGCTCGGTGGAGCGGAGTTTCTTTTCCTCATCCGTTGATTTCGGCAAAGCCAAAGCAGACATATAGCCGGCGAATGATTCCATATCCTTCTTCAGGAAGCTTTCGGCTTCGCACATTGCGGACTGCATGAACTTTACGATTCCGGCCATCTGGTCTTGGACATGCTCGAATTTCGGTCCGCTCGTAATGTTGGCCACCATGGAACCCATGGATGCCCCAAGTGCTGCGGACAAAGCGGCAATACTGCCGCCGCCCGGCGTAGGTGCGCTGGATGCAGCGGACTGCAGGAAATCCCGGATCGTTTGATCAAAAACCGGCGTTGCCGCGTCTGTCTTCTCGGCTTGACCCGCCTGCTGCAGGCGGATCGCCAGCAAGAGGTTATCGAACAGCATCACCGTGGTCAGCGTTCCTACGCCGCCTGGCACGGGTGTAACGGCTTTGACAGCTTCTGCCGCGTCCGGAACTACATCCCCGGTAATCCCGTTTTCCGTCTCATTGATTCCCGCATCGATGACGACCAGCTCCGGATGCAGCATGTCTGCGGTGACCAGTCCGGCATGCCCTGCTGCGGTCATCAGAATGTCGGCATTGGCGATATGGCCGGCAAGATTCTGCGTATGGGAATGGCAGACGGTCAGCGTGGCGTTTTCACGAAGCAGCAGCTGCATCAGCGGTCTGCCGACTGTTTCGCCGCGTCCTACCAGCACGACGTGTTTACCCTTCAGCGTGAAGCCGAAGTGCTTGGCGATCCGGATGCAGGCCTGCGGCGTTGCCGGATAAATGCCGGTGGCTCCTGTCATGCAGGCCAGCTTGTTCGCCGAGGATATGCCGTCCACGTCTTTTACCGGCGCGATCGCATCCGAGCATTTTTGAACGCTGATCTGCTTGGGTACCGGCAGCTCCAGCATGATTCCGTGAACGGACGCATCCTGGTTGAGTCGTTCGATTTCCTCAAGCAAACGCTGCTCGTCCACCTCAGGCCCGAATGTGATCAAATCGAAAGCGATGCCCAGCTGATGGGCCTTTTTCTCTTTTGCTTTGGCATAATACTCCGATGCGGGATCCCCCTGCACCAAAATCGTAGCCAGCCGCGGCTGGACTCCAGTTTCCTTCAGCCGGATCACCTCGGCCATAATCGATTCCGAAACCTCTTTCGCCAGATCTTTCGTTTTAAGCAGCATGCTCATTCCAGTCGCCTCCGATAAATGGTGTTATAAACAGAAAAAAGTACTTGGCCGGTTCAAGGAACCACCAAATACTTCGCCCAGGCGTACGGCTGTTATGATCCATGTGCTCCCTCGTGGTATCCCCACGTTACGCCAGTCACACACGGCTGTAATCAATTTAGGATTATTGTAGCATAAATTCGTGCGGAAAGCAGTCCGGAATGCTTCATAATTCGCCGTCGGCTCTCCAATCAGCGGCCGAGTACACTCGGTCATGAAGAGCGGTTCCCATAGTCCGCTTTCAATAATCCGTATATTTCCAGATCGACAATTCCTTTTCCCGACCAGACTGCCGCTTGCCTTAAAAGTCCTTCTTTCACAAAACCGTTCTTCAGCAGCACCTTTTTGGAGGCTTCATTGCTTGGCATCACCTCCGCTTGAATCCGGTTGACATGGACTTCCTCCAGCAAAAACGAGATCAAGCGCTTCAGCGCAGCGGTTGCTATTCCTTGCCCATAATGCCGCTCAGCCAAAAAGTAACCCACTGACAGCGATCCGACCTTGGAATTCCAATCAAAAGCCTCGATAATCCCCAGCAATCGATCCGGTTCCTGCACGGCAAATATGCCCCATTTCATCCTTGTCCTTTTCAGATAATCGCGCTCGAAGTGACCGATCATGTTCTGGACCGTATTCTTGTTGTGCTTAGGTATGATGCCGCAGTAGGTAAAGACGTTGTCGTTGTCATAAATTTCAAAGACCTCGTCCACGTGGAGGAGCTCGATCTTTTTCAGGAGAATGACTTCCGATTTCAATACTGGAAACGATCCAAAAGCCGCTTCGATATTCATGCTATCACCGTCCCATGTTTTCTTGTGAACTATATAGCCAGCTAATGCCTGCTCTTTTATATAACGATTTTTGCTCATAAGAGAAGCCGCCTTGTTCTGAATAAAGGCTTCCTGCGGTACACTTCCCATTCGGCTGAGCAGCATCCAGCGGACCCACGGTATTCCCTGGAACTGCCGGTTCCAGTGCCAAGAGCTCTTCCAATGCAGGCGTTGACTCCACCCACTCGAAGGGGTGCAGGGGATGCTGCGGCCTTTTTCCCGCGAACGATGTTTTCGGATTCAAACCATCCCTCTTTTCTTCACCGGTACGTATAGATCGACCTTACACTTACCCTCCGGATCCTTAGCGGGATCATTCAGGCACACTTCGAGGCAGGGCCTGTCATCCGCTTCATATCCGCTGTTTGGCAGCCAGATGGCATATACGTTTTGAAATGCGAGAAAGAATTTATCAATCGTATCATAATAGGAATACACGGCATAACAACCGCCGGAAAGCGTCGCGAATCGCACATCTTCATTGCCCTCCTTGACGAAGCCCTCCGGTATAGTGACGCAGGCGTCATAACGGCACGCCAGTTCATCGACTACACGAATATCGTCGAGAGAAATCCCGATATACCGTTCTCTGTCCGGGGTCAAGCCGCGCTCCCCTGCCCACTGACTCAGCTTGTCCCAGGCCTTGTACGTATCCAGATAACTGCCTGTATGCCTGACACATGCGACTTCGACGTCCGACATGGCTTCGATTCGAATCAACTGTTCCCACATCCTCGTGAATAGTGATGATGTACTATTCCTATTGTAATGGGTTGCAGATGCCGATTCTTCCGGATTATTGCTCAGGTCTGCCTGAAAATTGCTCGATTGCCCGATGCTTCTCCGCATTTCTCCAGGCGACATGCCATAATGCTTTTTGAATGCCGCATGAAAGGCGGATATCGAGTCAAAGCCGCAGCGGCTGGATATTTCCAGCATGGTCAGATGGCTTTCGGCCAGAAGCTGCACGGATTTCCGGACGCGCTCCCGGTTCACATAAGCGACGGGCGTCATGCCGACGGTTGCCGAGAAGATGCGGCTGAAATGGTATTTTGAAAAATGGGATATGGCAGCCAATTGGTCCAGGGTCAGCTTCTCGCTGCTGTTCTCCTGAATATACCGGATGACAGAATCGATTCTTTCTTGATATGGAAGATTTGTCACAGGGGATCTCCGTTTCTCATTTCATCAGGTTTACCAGAATTATACATGCAAAATCGAAGCCTGGGGAAGCATCTAATTTAAGATTCGGGACCGCTGTGCCCGGACATATAAAGCTCCTCGAAGGATAATCCCTCAAGGAGCTTGAATGGCGTCTATTCGCGGTTATTTCAAATTCAATTCCTGCAGCTCCTCCTCGCTAAACACGCGGGAACGCGTCAGGAACCTTTTGCCTTCAGGCCCCTCCAGCGAGAACATGCCTCCCCGGCCGGGAACGACGTCGATGATGAGCTGCGTATATTTCCAGTATTCGTACTGGGCTCTGCTCATGTAAAAAGGAGCGCCGCCGATCTCTCCCATCTTCACATCGCTGTCCCCTACGAGAAATTCGCCGAGAGGAAAGCACATGGGGGAGCTGCCGTCGCAGCAGCCGCCGGATTGATGAAACATGACCGGTCCATGCTTGGCCTGAAGAAATCCAATCAACGCAAGCGCTTCCTCCGTTGCGATCACCTTGCGAACACCGCTCTCCTCCGGAATCATCGGAAGCTCCCCATCTCAGAAAAATCCGAGCTTGTTCGGACTGTAGCTGATGAGCAGGTTTTTGGTCTGCTGATAGTGAGAGAGCATCATCAAATGATTCTCGCGCCCGATTCCAGAGGATTTGTATCCGCCGAAAGCGGCATGCGCCGGATAAGCATGATAGCAGTTGGTCCACACACGGCCGGCTTGAATCTGGCGTCCAACCCGGTATGCCGTATTCACGTCCCGTGTCCATACCCCTGCCCCTAAGCCGTAAAGCGTGTCGTTCGCAAGGGCGAGCGCCTCTTCCTGGTCCTTGAAGGTTGTCACCGCGACCACCGGCCCGAAAATTTCCTCCTGGAAAATTCTCATATGATTCTCGCCTTTCAGCACCGTCGGCTGTATGTAATAGCCGTCCGAATAAACTCCGGCTATGGAAGCTCTCCCGCCGCCGATCAGGCATTCGGCGCCTTCCTGTTTGCCGATGTCGATATAGCTGAGGATTTTCTCCATCTGTTCCGTGGACACCTGGGCGCCAATCATGGTCGCCGGATCCAGCGGGTTCCCCTGCTTGATGGCAGCAACGCGCTTTAAAGCACGCTCCATGAACTCATCGTAGATAGATTCCTGAATCAGAGCGCGGGAAGGACATGTGCACACCTCTCCCTGATTGAGTGCGAACAGCGTGAAGCCTTCCAAAGCCTTATCAAAAAAGGCATCGTCCTGGCGCATAATGTCTTCAAAAAAGATGTTCGGCGACTTGCCCCCAAGCTCCAGCGTCACAGGGATCAGATTTTGAGAGGCATACTGCATGATGAGCCGTCCCGTGGTCGTTTCGCCCGTGAACGCCACCTTAGCGACTCTGCTGCTGGACGCAAGCGGCTTGCCTGCTTCCAGACCAAAGCCGTTGACGATATTCACCACGCCCGGAGGGAGCAGATCCTCAATGAGCTCCATCAAGACCAGAATCGAAGCCGGCGTCTGTTCGGCGGGCTTCAACACAACGCAGTTGCCGGCTGCGAGCGCGGGCGCCAGCTTCCAGGTCGCCATCAGCAGCGGGAAATTCCAAGGAATGATCTGTCCCACAACTCCCAGCGGTTCATGGAAATGATAAGCGACCGTATCGTCATCGATTTGGCTGAGCGATCCCTCCTGTGCCCGGATACAGCCGGCAAAATAGCGGAAGTGATCCACCGCAAGCGGCAGATCTGCTGCCATCGTCTCCCGGATCGGCTTGCCGTTATCCCATGTTTCCGCGACAGCCAGCATCTCCAGATTATTCTCGATGCGGTCTGCGATTTTATTGAGGATTACCGACCGTTCTGCCACGGAGGTGCGTCCCCAAGTGTTTTTGGCCTCGTGGGCTGCATCGAGGGCCAGCTCTATATCATCCGCGGTCGAACGCGGCACCTCGCAGAAAGCTTGGTTATTCACCGGCGATATATTTTCAAAATATTGTCCCTGTACGGGAGCAATCCATTTGCCGCCGATATAATTTTCATAACGCTTCTTAAAAGTCACTTTCGATCCATTCTGTCCTGGTTCCGCATATACCATGTACGAACAGCCTCCTCTAACTTAAGATTCATGTCATGTCATCTCATCAGTCAAGGTTCATTGGAAGAAACTAAAACGATCATAAGTAAGCGCATACAAAATGATTGATAGAAGCTCTTTCGCTTAATGCATATATGCTTTTGTAGAGCGCGCCTGCATCGGTCCTCCTTTCCCAGGCGGTTATTCCATCATACGAGATTCGTAGAGTGGCTCCAATAGGTTGTTGGAACTATTTTACATATATCTATTTATTTAGTATTCGGATCGCATCCAAAATATGTGTTTTGAGCTGCTGCTTCTCCGATTCGTAATACGAGACTCTACTCTTTTGATAGCTGCCATCCAGGTCATAGTAATCTTCCAGGATGTACATCTTAATCTTTTCCAAGCAGGCGTTTGGATTTACATTTGTTGCATGGGGTTCAGCTCATGGATAGAATAGCTGCGTGGCAGCTTCCGTAAAGGGCGACGCCCAATCTGTAAAGGTAAGTTGCGGATCCCACGTGACGCTGTTCGTTGCTTTCGCACATCCCCAATCCAATACCCGCTGATGCAGCATATGGACTCTGAAGCGGTCTAGAAAGCCTTCCCGATCATCCGATCCGTTATAGTACGCGCGGATCAAATGCTGGGCCAGCTCTTGCTCTCCCTGTTCCAGATACATGGCAACCATCCGCGGCAAATCGGCGATACCGTCGCCAAAATAACCCGTCGTAAAGTCGAAAATGCCGCTCAAGCGCCAGCCGTCCGGGGTTCGCTTCATCAGGATGTTATCTGTTTTATAATCGCCCATCACGAAGCATGGTGTTTGCAGCTGCCGGAATGCAGTCGCCGAGGCTTGAAGCACTTGTTCTACCCAAATGGCATCCGCTTCCGTGATTTCGGAGTACTTCGCAGCATCCTTCAGCCAGTAGCGTATTCTCTCATAGAGCCAGGCCGGATATCCTCCTGCAAAAGGGCGAATATCTCCCGGTTCATCAGGAGCGAATTCGCCAAACACGGTCGTTTTCCAGCTGTGCAGCTGCAGCAGCCCTTCCGCATACCGTTCAGCGATTTGTTTCTTCTCATCTGTCTCAAGTTCGGCCTCCGTGCCTGAAAGATGCATTCCCGGCAGCCGAGGCATGACAGCATAACGAAAAGCCAAAATATGTTGAGTTTCATCGACTTCATAAGGATCAGGCACGGGCAGTTCGGTCCTGCAGCGCAGATTATGCACGAAATACTGCTCTTCAATGAACTGCGTATCAAACAGCGGCTTCCCTTTGAGCACATATTCGCCCGTGGAAGAATGGATTATGAGGGTCTGCTTACCGACGCCATGAAGCGGATTTTCGCAGGATATCAGGGTTCCGAGACCATACCGGTCCAGAACCGCCTGCAATTGTCGGTCCGTGACCTCTCCGATTGGGTTGGAAAAAAAGTAGATCGTTGTGGACAGAAGAATCACCCGCCATTACTTGGAATACTTTCTGTTTCGGCCTCTAATCCATCATTTCCTGCCCCGAGTCTTCATCGATAAGCGCCCGGAAGATCACCGCTTTGGCTTCCTTCGCTGTGCTTTCATCGTTATCGCTTATGGACTGTATAAGAATCAGCATCGGTATATAGACCGCGATCATCCGTGCCAATATTTTTGTTTCTTCATCTACTGCCCCGTATTCTTGGAAAAAGGCAGCCCGCGCTTGCGGGGGAACAAAGCTGTAAGCGATGTTCAAATCACAGCCCGGATGACCGATATTCATGTCTCCCCAATCTATGATTCCGGATATGCCGCCTGTCCCGTCTACGAGCATGTTTTTGAAATGCAAATCTCCGTGCATGAATACTTCTCTCGGGCTTGCCTGGTCCAGCGTAATCTGCCTTAAATAGCTTTCGATTACACGCACTTCATCCGCTGTCAAATGAACTTTGAGCTCGCCTAAGAAACCCAGCATCCTTTCTTTTCGGGAAGCGATGTCGATCAGGTTACGGTGATCCTGCTGAGCGCCTTGCGCTCGAGCGACTGCAACCGGAAATGCATGCAGGCCTTTTAAAAATCGCGCAAGGGAACTGGCAGATCGGAGGCGCTGCTCATCCGTCAATCCGATGGGAAACGTTCCTTCCAAATACGTATATCCTAAAAAAGGCGAAGGGAAGTCTTCGGAGGCTTGCCCGAAAAAAAGCGGCTTGGAGTATGGAATGTCGATGTACTCCTCAAGCTGTGGCAGGATTCTCCCTTCCATCTCAAGCAAATTCACGGCTATTTTTCTGCGCGGAAAACGAAAGGTGAATTCATTTCCGACCGCATAGACGGTATTATCCCAGCCATACCCCAGTAAACGGAGCGGCTTTCCAGCCAGCTGTGGAAATTGGCCGAATATTAATCTGCCCGCCAATTCTTTCGAAACTTCCCAATCCGCATCCCATATATTCGCTTTTCCCATCTCTTTACTCCTTATTTATCCATTTAATTTCTTTACAATAGTTACTATCATAGAGTATGTTTTCATATAGATATATTGATCGTGATTAAATTGATCGTTAAAAATTAGAAACATCATTTTCCATTCGTTCATGGTAGAATAAGTAGATTATATTTTACATAAGAGGTGTACATTGGGTGCTATGGCATGGATCGACTTGAGTGTATGTATCCTTCTGTTTGTTTTATTGGTTTACGTATTTGCCTCCGTTACGATTACGAACCTGCACAAAGCTTATATGGCCTTTCATTCCGCCATGATGCTATGGCCTTTCAGCCAGTTTGCGATCAAGATGACGAAGGATCCCATTCTTCAATTATTATACGTAAAACTCGCTTTTGTGGACATGGCTTTTCTGGCGGTGGGATGGCTGTACTTCACGCTGCTGCTCACGAATCAATCCAAGCCGCCGAAACGGATCGTATCACTGACGATCCCGATCCCAGCCTTGCTCGGAGCGCTGCTTACCATATGGAATCCCCATGAATGGTTTGTGCAGCCTGTCCTAGGCGGGTATTCTGAGCGAATCTACGGACCGCTTTTCTGGATTACAGCCCCGGTTTTAATCGGATACGGATTTGTTTCGCTGTATCTGATTTATAAGACGCTGGTTTCCAACCATTCGGCCCGATTCAAAAAGCAGGTACAGCAGGTGCTCCGAGGAATCGTGGTCGTGCTTTCATTCATTGCGGCAGATATCTGGTTTAATGTGCTTTTTCCGATTTCCAATACCGTTATTCCGGGACTGACGTCGCTGGGTATTTTATGTTCGGCCTTATTCTTTATCATCGCCATTCACCGGGACAAGGTGTTTGATATCGTAACCATCGCCCACCAGGATATCATTAATACGATCACGCTCGGCATCGTGGTCCTGGACGACGAAGAGATCATTGTTGAAACCAACCAGTCCTTGCCTGCGGAAATCGAACTCCGCATCGGGGATCGATTCGATATCACGGCTATCCTTCCCAAGGAGGGTCCGGCCGACAGCATCGGGCTGTTCATCCGGAATTATCGGGAAAGCCCGCTAAAGACCACTGAGCTCGACGTTCTTTACACGAAAGCCGAAGAGCGCTACGTTCATCTCCATGTCTCACCGATCCTGGTCGGCGGCAATCGGGTCGGGCGGATCATTTCGTTTCAGGATATGACCGAGCTGCGTCTTCTGATTGATGAGACCACTTTGCAGAACGAAATCCTGCATGAGCAGAATCAATCCTTGATCGCCATGCAGCAGGAGCTGTATCTGACGAATGAGAAATTGAGGCGAATGGCGATCACAGACGGTTTAACCGGATGCTACAACCGGGAATATCTGACCCAGCATTTGGAGCATGAAGTCATTAAAAAGAATGAATCGCGCAATCCTTTTTCGATCCTGTTGCTGGATATCGATTTTTTCAAATTGATCAATGATAATTATGGACATATGGTTGGTGATGAGGTCATTTGCAGCACGGTGAACGCGATTAAGCAGAAGCTCCGGCCTCAAGATGTGCTGGCCCGCTTTGGGGGCGAGGAATTCATCGTATATTTGCCGGAAACCTCCTCCGAGGAAGCAGATCTTCTCGCGGAGCAAATAAGATTCGCCGTCGAAAGCAATCACATCTGCATTCCGCATGACAACCAGACCCTGTCCATCACGGTGAGCATCGGGGTATTGTCAATACATGAGCAGCCGCATGATGAGGTCACGAATGCCAAAGCCATGATCAATGACCTGTTTCAAGCCGTTGACCAAGTGTTATACCAAGCCAAACGAGAGGGTCGCAACCGGATGGTCGGCGCGGTCCGCTAAAGTTTCATACATCATGTGCAAAAATGCATACCTACATAATTATTTCATTATGGATTGAGCATCGTTTTACAGGAAAAATAGACAGGCCGAACCGCTGAAGCATTAAAGGGTCGTCGGCTTGTCTTTTTGTTGCTTCATCTTCTTCTTTTTATTTTCGGCTTTCTCAAGATTACGCTCGGCCCTGAATGCAACGATGCGGCGTATCAGCTCAACCGGAAGCGGCTGATCGTACGGGAACTGAATGGTCCCTTTTGACGTATGGTATGCCTTGATTTCCTCCCGAAATTCCTCAACACCGCCCGATGCAGGATAAAAACCGATATGGTGTTTAAAAGCGGCAAAATGCACGAGATTACCGTGAAGCTCAAACGTCGGCATCTGGTAGCTGATCTTTTCCTTCGCCTTCGGCGCCGATTCTTGAATCACCCGTCTCAGCGTTTGGAGGATATCCCGCACGTCAAGCGGAAACGCAGCGATATACTCGTCGATCGATCCGTAAACTGTTTTCTTGTCGTTCATGGGTTCAGCTCCCTTGTTGATTCATCTGGACACGCCGGGAATGTTGACGTGCTTATCGAAAGTGTTTTATGCTTTGCACTTCGCATGGTGTGATTACATTGATTACATTATACATCAGGAAAGTGACAAAACCATTTGCGTCAGAGAACGAAAGGAGCGCTGCAAACTTATGGAACTGTATATCTCCAGGACCTCCGATACCGAGGACAAAAATTACGTCGTCAACCAAATGATCCAGTTTAACTTGATGCATTTCCCGGATGAATTCAAAGGCAGATACCAGGAGGTACAGCTGTATTTAAAAGATGCCGCGGGCCAAATTTTCGGGGGAATCACCGGCGAAATATGCTGGAACTGGATGGAGATTGAGTATTTGTTCGTGGATGAACGGCTGCGAAAAAGCGGATATGGAACCAAGCTTGTATCCGAGGCGGAAAGCATCGCCAAAGCGGCACAATGCGATTTTATCAAGCTCGATACCTTAAGCTTTCAAGCACTGGATTTCTATCAAAAGCAAGGATTTGTCGTCTATGGGACGATTGAGAATGCCGGAGGCTTTACGCACTATTATTTAAAAAAGGATCTTTAGCAGCGAAAAAAAGGCACAAGCGTCTTGTGCCTTTGGATTAATTATTCGAAACTAGGCTAATCGAGTTCCAGTCCCTTTTTCAAAAGCATCGAGCCCTTGCTTTCTCTATTTATTCAGCCCTTGGTCCCACCACGGTCAAGAGCATCGTAGACGCTTGGAATCTACCGCTTTCAGGAACGACGCACACCACTTGCTGGCCCTCGGCAAGATGTCCTTCGTTAAAGATCTCCTCCAGCATGATATAGATGGAAGCCGCCGCCGTATTGCCTTTGGTGTACAGGTTGGTAAACCATTTTTCATCCGGGATGACCACTCCCGCTTCGGCAAGCAGCCGGAATATCTCTTCCTTGAAAAAATGCGAGGAGTAGTGGCAAACCATCCAATCAATCTCCTCAGGGTTCAGCCGTCCTTCCTTCACGAGCTCCAAAAACCGATCCGTCCCCACCTTGGTGATTTCATTGACCAATCTGACATCCTGCTTCATATTGAGCGCTCCGTGATCCGCAGCCTCATGAATCGAAGGGTAGTCCAGCCAGGAGCGATAACCGTCCTCTTTGCTGAGTCCCGAATACATGCACACATCGTATTGATTCGCATACGACTTGTTATCAATCCACTCGATCCGCAGTGAGAGCCCCGTTGAGGAAGGCTTGTTCTGCAAAATCGCCGCACCCGATCCGTCCGACAGCATAAAACGCAAGAAATCGGTATCGAAGGGAACGCGGCTCGTCATGCCTTGGGCTTCGAATTTGGTATGTTTGAATTCACGGCTCAAAAACTCGCTGGCGCAGGCGATAGCAGCTTCGTGCTCACCGGATTTGATATGTACAAAAGCATTTTTGAGCGCTTGCATGCCGCTTGCGCATAATCCGGAATGCGAAGCGATCTCCATGACGGGTAAACCCGCTTCCGCATGTACCATGCTGGCAAAGCCAGGCAGAAGCACATCGCCTCGAGTCGTTCCCGTCGCCAGGAAACCGATGTCATCGGCGGTGATGTTGCCATGTCGTTCAAAAGCATCGCCAATCGCACGGGAGGCCATTTCCGCGTTGGAGTACAAGCTCCTTTGCTCTTGATCCATCGCATAGTAACGATACTTGATTTGATTCTTTTCCAGAATGATCCGCTTCGTTTTGGAAGACTTCCCTCCAATTTTGCCGAGATAGTCCTCGATTTCATCATTGCTTACCGGAGCGCCGGGCAGAAACTTGCCTATACTCGTGATATAAACCGGATTCATAGAGCACCTCGCAATATATTGTATATTTGTTAATTATTATCTATCATTCGACAATTGTAAAGTATTGGAATTAGATAGATTATGACGTTTTTATTACATTATATTCCATCGATTTCATCAATTTTAATTTTATGCGAATGCTCCCCGCCTTCCATATTCATAGCCCCTTTGAAATGCTATTTTGTATTTATTCGTCTTTTCAGTATGGACTTGTCTATCTTTACGAATTATAATTACAAATACATCTTAAAAGACGAACATTAAGGCGGGTAAAATGAAAAATTATAAGCAAATATTCCGAGGCACTGCATTCACCAGCAAATCCCCCAAAGAAATTCAAATCCTGAAGGATCATCTCTTTTGTATCCATTCGGACGGGACGATTGAAAAAATCGTGGCACCGGATGAACCTGACTATCCACTTCTGCTAGATGCGTATCAGGACAAAAACCATTTCCATTCATTAGCGGAAGGGCAATACCTCCTGCCTGGTTTTATCGACTTGCATGTGCACGCACCTCAATGGGCGCAATCAGGGACGGCACTCGACATTCCGCTCTATGACTGGTTAAATACGTATACCTTTCCTCTGGAATCCAAATTCGCGGATCTGGATTTTGCAAAAGCCATCTACGATGAAGTGGTAAGCACATTGCTTGCGAACGGGACAACCACGGCACTCTATTTTGCGACGGTGCATAAAGAAGCCAGTCTCCTGCTGGCCGAAATATGTGCCCATAAAGGTCAACGCGGACTCGTGGGAAAAGTCGTCATGGATGATCCGCAGCAGAATCCTGATTTCTATCGAGACGCGGATACCCCTACCGCACTGGCGGATACGGAGGAATTCATTCTAGCCGTCAAAGAATTGGCCAAAACGACGAAGCAAGGAGTATATCCGGTCGTGACCCCGAGGTTCATTCCAAGCTGCACGGATGAGGCCTTAAAAGGCTTGGGCGAGCTGGCTGACAAATATGATACGTATGTTCAATCGCACTGCAGCGAAAGCGATTGGGCGCATGGCTATGTCAAAGACCGGTTCGATAAAAACGACGCCTTTGCCTTGCATGACTTTGGCCTGCTCCGTGACAAATCGGTCATGGCGCATTGCAACTTCCTGGATGACCCCGATGCGGAGCTATTCGCTGAAACCGGAACCGCGGTTGCCCATTGCCCGATTTCCAACGCATACTTTGCCAACAGCGTCATTCCGATCGCCCATTTCCATGCAAAAGGCGTCGAGATTGGACTCGGCTCGGATATTTCCGGGGGCTTCTCGCCCAGTCTGTTCGATAACATCAGACAAGCGGTCATTTCGTCGCGCATGCTCGAGGATGGAGTGAACACCTCCCTGCCTGCCCAAGAACGCGGCGTACCTGGATCACGTATCACGGTTCATGAAGCGTTCTATCTCGCGACGGCCGGCGGGGGTGAGAGCTTAAGCCTTCCGATCGGGCGTATCGAGGAAAAATTCGCGTGGGATGTGCAGATTATCGATACGAAGCTGCCATCCGCCAAATTGCCGATTTTTGATGACAAGGAAGCGTTAGAGGATGTGTTCCAAAAAATACTGTATCTCGTACGTCCGGAAAACATTCGCGAAGTATGGGTGCAGGGCGAAAGAGTGCATTCGCGTTAGAATTGAAAAAATAAACCATCAGAGGTGTCCATCCGAGTGATTACGCAAGCAGACAAGCAGGAACTTCCATTGCAATCCGAACCACAGCAATTAACGGTTTTACCCGATGAAAAGGTATCGGCCGCCAAGTCCATCCTTCTCGGCTTACAGCATGTACTGGCTATGGACGTTTATGTCGTGCCTTTCCTGATCGCCATGTTGATCGGTTTGCAATCGGGCCAGTCCAGCGCTTTGATTCAATCGACGTTTATCGCAGCCGGTCTGGCAACGATCGTACAAACGTATTTTTGCATGAAGCTGCCGATCGCCCAAGGTCCTTCCTATGTACCGCTGGGTGCCATTGTGAGCATTTATGCCGCTAGCGGCGGCGGGCAGCTAGGCTGGAATTCCGTGCTTGGCGCAAGCCTGATTGGCGCGGTGCTGGTCATTATTTTGGGCTTTACCGGCTTTTTCAACAAAATCGTCAAATCCTTGATTCCGCCGATTGTCGGAGGTACGATTATCTTCATTGTCGGACTGTCATTATTGCCTGTTGCCATACGGGACAACATCTACGGCGCCGCTGACGCGACGATGAATCAAAACGTACTCTTAGCCCTGATCTCGGGCGCTGTGCTTATCCTGTTCGTCATTCTCGGTTCGCTCATCCCGCGCAAAGGATCCATCTTTCGGATTATGTCCGTCATGATCGCGCTCGTTGCCGGCTGCATTGCGGCCAATTTCATGGGCGTCCTGGATTTCTCGGCCGTATCCAAGGCCAGATGGTTCAGCATGCCTCAGATGCCGTTTGCCGATTTCGGCTTTTCGTTCAACTTTTCGGCAATCGTCACCATGATCATTATTTATCTCGTCCTGCTGGCAGAAACCACAGGCACATGGTTCGCCGTCAGTAACGTGATCGATAAACCATTAAGCGAGAAGAACATTAACCGCGGTGTCATCGGTGAAGGCATCAGCTGTCTGATCGCTGCCGTACTCGGTTCGACGCCAGTAACCGGATATTCGACGAATGCAGGCATCATTTCCATCACTGGCATTGCGAGCCGCCGTGTTTTTCTGGCCGTCGGCGGATGGTTTGTCCTCTTCGGATGCTCAGGCAAACTGGCGGCACTGATTTCTTCCATTCCTACCGCGGTCATCGGCGGCGTATTCACCATCGTGTGCGGCATTATCGCGATTAACGGCATTCAGGTCATGAAAAACGAGAAAATCGGTGAAAAAGAAATGTACGTCGTTGCCGTGCCGATGATTCTGACCCTGGCGCTGGTGCTCATTCCGAAGGATTTCTTGTATTCCCTGCCTACGTTCGTGCAGTATTTGCTCGGTTCGCCGATTCTGGCCGCTTCGCTGGCAGCGATTCTATTGAATAAGCTATTGCCGCGCCGGAGATAATGGAATCCAGGATTCCTGCTCCGTAATAGAAGAGGCTGTCTCCATTATGGAGGCAGCCTCTTGTTGGTATGGTCTTTTCCATTTCACTTGCCCCCATTCTATATGTGAACGAGGGGGACTTTAAGGAGGATTTTGGAAAACCTTGCCGAAATTTGAATACAGCTATTCTAACAATTTATCGACAAAAAGGAGCCGCATATCCATGCAAAAAACGCCAAGACCTGCAACACCGTATACCAATAGAACCGGGACTGGCCAAGCTGCGAGAACAGCCGGCAGTCAATCCCGGTCACCCGTTCCCCAAAGCAGCCAGCATAGAACGGGTCAATCCGGGAAAACGGAACCTCGTCCGAATAATTCAGGAAATCAGATGGTCGCATGTCGTAAATGCAGATCACAACAAATCGTCGCCAACAAAAGAGGCTACAGCTTTTCGAAGATGTTCAAAACTTTCGCAACGATGTTTTTGCTCCCACTCGTGCTTATTGTAATCGGCATATTCGGCTCTTATCTGCTCTTCGCTAACGTGAAGCTTGGCAGCAGTACTGGAAGCGGCACAGCTGGTGGCGGTATGGATGGTTTCATTGCGATCGTTGCCATTATCTGCTGGATATCCATGAGCTTATCCGTGCCGGTAAGCATTTTAGTCGGATTCGTTGGAAGAAATGAAATCGTCAATGGATGCATGAACTGCGGATTTAAATGGAGAGCAGGTAAGCCTAAATAATATCATCGAGTCTTAAACAAGCGTCCTACCGATACATAACGAGTTCTATCGATCACTGATGAATATTTCATTTTCTTCGTTATATGCAAGTTTTATTTCAACCGATCATCATACATCAACTGGATTTGAATGCCGAACGGGTCTTCAATAACGCCGTATGCTTTGCTAAACACATTGCCGGATAAAGGAGCAAGGATTCGAACCCGATCATCTGCGGTCAAGCTCTTGTAAAAACGTTCAATTTCTTCTAGGTCTGCGCTTTGAATACACAGTGAGGTGTTATTTCCAACGGTGTATTTTTCTCCCGTATCCATGTGGCTTTCCGCCAGCATGATTTTGGTTTTGCCGATAGATAGGACAGAATGAGCAATATCATGCTTATTCTGATCCGTAAGCTGCAGCGAACTGTCGCGCTTGGCAATGTCTTCATAGGTAACGAGCAACGATACCTCTGCATTAAAGTGGTTTTGGTAAAAAGCGAGTGCTTCTTTCGCTCTTCCGTTCATGGATAAGAAAATAGCTACTTCCAGCGTTGCGCTCATTGGATCCGTCTCCTTTGGAATTCGGTTATTTGATGTCTGCCTTGAGTTTATTATAGAATAGAAAGGCTTCAAATATTGACACCTTTCCAAGGAGAATGACGGTGAAGAAATCCGAAAGATTGAACGACATGATCAGATACTTGAACGGCAGGGAATTTTTTAATTTACGTGACCTCATGGATAAATACCATATTTCAAAAAGCACGGCTCTGCGCGATATCAGCTCATTGGAGGCATTGGGCATGCCCATTTTTTCGGAGCAAGGCAGACATGGACGATATGGCTTGTTGAAAAACAGGCTGCTATCGCCCATTATTTTTACGATGGATGAAGTGTATGCCCTGTATTTTGCCATGTTGACGCTGGAAGCTTATCAATCCACGCCATTTCATTTAAGCGTGAATCGGCTGCAAGAGAAGTTTGAAAACTGCCTCTCCAAAGAACAAATCAAGCAGATTCGCAACATGAAAAAAGTCCTTCAATTTGAGATGTATCCGCATCATCATGTGAGCCGTTTTTTAGATCAAATTCTCAAGAGCATTCTTCATGAGAGCAGCTGCAGAATTCAATACGCCAAAAATAATCAAGAAAAACGTTACGATGTTCAATTTTTCAAAATTTCCGCCAAATTCGGTCAATGGTATGCTGCTGGAATCGAGTTAACTACGAATAAACACCGCGTTTTCAGATGTGACAGAATTACCTTTTTCGAAGAAAAGGACATGAACTCTCCCTTTTCCGTCGATGAACTTATCAGCCGCTCCTTAGACATTCACCGTTCCGAGAATAGGATTGATTTTGAAGTGGAGATTTCCGAACATGCCCAGGATATTTTCTATAAAGAACATTATCCTTCGATGAAATTAGAGAGCCGCGAGGGGAACGTTATTAAGGGCTTCTATCAACCAGGAGAAGAGGATTTTATCGCAGACTACTTCTTGAAATTTGGCCATCATGTAATTTCAGTGAAACCTGATTCGTTAAAACAAATCATTCAAGATCGAATGGAAAATCTATTAAAACACTATCAAAAGATATAGCTTCCTCCATACATACTCCTATAATATTCGATCCCAAAACTTAACTTATTCGAATGAGAGAGACATCGATAAGTCGCGATATGCATCCATCTGTTTCTGAAGATCATTCACCTTTTGTTCAATTGCAGCAACAGCATCGGCACCGGCAATCCAGCGTTGTGGCGGCTGCTTCTCACTGGCAATGGTCAGAAGAGCCTGGGCAAGCTTGGACGGATCACCAGCTTGTTTACCGTTCATGGATTCCCATGCCGAACGTGTTTCTGCCGTACGTTTCGCGTAGTCACCAATGCTAAGCTCCGCCCAATGGGTCGATTCCGGCTCCAACAATGCTGTACGGAAGAAGCCTGGCTCAACGATCGTGGTGTGAATTCCGAATGGAGCAACGTCCAAATGAAGAGACTCCATCCAGCCCTCAAGACCAAACTTGGAAGCGGAATACGCAACGCAGAAGTCTTGCCCGACGATGCCAGCGAGCGAAGAAATGGAAATAATATGACCGGAACGAGCTTTGCGCATAACTGGAAGAACGGCTCTTGTGACATTCATCGGCCCAATAAGGTTGGTGTCGAGCTGTTTTTGAATTTGCTCCGGAGTCAGCTCTTCAAAGAAACCCGCATAGAAGCTGGCGGCGTTATTGACCAGTACATCGATCGTTCCGAAACGATCTACGCCTGCTTTGACGGCGGCTTGGGACTCCTCAAGATTGGTAATGTCCAGCTTCACCACGAGCAGATTTTCTGCTTTGCCGATCGCGTTCGTTACTTTATCCGTATTCCGACCCGTAGCGATGACCTTATGACCTGCTGCCAAGGCTGCTTTTGCCATATCAACTCCCATACCGCGCCCTGCTCCTGTAATAAACCAAACTTTTTGTTCAAACATAGGGTATTCCTCCAATTTTGTATGTGTAGATGATGTCTCTTATTAAAAATCTCTTGAAGTCGCTGTAAGTTTCCGCGATCCAACAACCGGTTTTGCTGTATATTTCAGCGATAGCCCGCCATCCTGCAATTTTTCGACGTCTTTCAATATGAAATTTACGGGTCAAAATGTCGTCCCCTTTTCGTTTATAAGAGCTTATTTGCCTGCTTGTTCATATACTTCATCGGAAACGGGTTCGAGCCATTCCGGCTTGCCGGCCGTGATCGCAATGTGTTCAAACCAGCTGTCTTTAGCAGCGCCATGCCAATGTTTCACGCCATCGTGAGTGACAATCACATCGCCGGGTGTCAGGAACTGAGCAGGCTGTCCCTCTTCTTGGTACCAGCCTTCGCCTCCTGTGACCAATAACAGTTGAAATCCGTCACGGTGAATATGCCAGTTGTTACGGCATCCCGGTTCAAAGGTTACGTTCCCTACCCCTACATTCACTTTGGGGTCGGCAATCAGGGTGTTAAGATAGCTTTGTCCCACAAAAAATTGTGCGAATGCGTCGTTTTTTACTCCTGCCGGGAAAATCACACCATGTTTCACTTCTTCATGCTTAGCCATGTTTAATTCCTCCAATGAACGGTATGGTTTTGAATAATCTTGATTAAAACATCTTGCTATAGCTTGACTTAATCTTCAGGAATTATTTCGTTCACGCATGCTAACGCATTTAGCGCTCTAGGAAAGCCGAAATCCTGGAACTCCGGGTCCGTAAAATATGAGGCGGGTACATGATCGCCAAACAGCTGTTGGAATTTTTCACGGCTCTTCTCCACACGATCCATATTCTCATCTCCTCTTGATGGTTTCCATTTCCTAATAATCCCGAAGGAAGCAACAATGCGTCAGAAAACATATATTGATGCGATATCGCACATCTGTGTATAATATATAATGTTAAAAGAACGTCTTCAATTATCAAAATACGATGTTTTGTACGTTATGATACAAATGATTAGATATTGTGCGGTTATTCGATAGAAAGATCGGTGAAGCAGATGCCAAAGGTAGATCGAAGAGTACTCAAATCACAAGAAGCCATCAAGAAGGCTTTTATTCAACTTTTGTCCGAAAAAGGCTTTGATCAACTTACGGTTCAAGATATTTCCGATCGGGCCAATGTCGGTCGTAGAACCGTGTATGATCACTATGAGGATAAATATGATTTACTGGATAAGCTCATCAAGGAACATATCGATGAATTGAGGAAGCTTTGCGAATCAGCATCGGAGATGAGTTTTGCCGAGGGGAATCTGATTTGGTTTGAATACTTTGAACGTCATTCTTCATTCTTTTCAACCATGCTTGGCACTAAGGGGACTTCTGCTTTTCGTAATCATTTCCTGAAATTTGTAATCGAGGAATTGGAGCGCGATGTAGATATAACCGAAGGGATAAATCAAGGTTTAAGCAAGGAATTAATTCTTAAATTCTTTGGAGCCGCTGTCGTTGAGATCGTCGAAAACTGGTTCACCCATGGATTATCCGAACCGACTCATGTTGTGGCAGAACAAGTAGGGATCTTGTTGGACAGGAATTTATAAGAGGTCTGAGGGACATCCGCGATAGGAGATCATTCAGAGCTTTCCATCTATTATTTACTTCTTTAGCATTCAAATAAAAACCCAGCCATTCTTCATGGAGAAGATGGCTGGGTTTTTAGGTTTTCGAAAAATACAGGGCGGCATGCTACCATCTCATTTTCTAACCAGCAATAGGACCGACTCCACATGGGATGAGTGCTGACGGTAGATTAAACTAAGATGTGACCGTATTCATCCTTTAAGTCACTGTCCCATTATATCCGATTCGTTACGCAAGGTAAAAATAAATGGAAGGAGAAAAACTCATCCCCTTCCATTCTCACTTACCAACTTGATTTTTTACTGTTTTATTTCCTTACCGAGAAAAGATGTACTAAACAGTACGCCTGATATATTTACCTTATGTTATATGCAAATTAGCAGTAACTATTCATTTTCACGATCATTTTATATAATCTTCTCTTAAAATACTGTATATCTCTATATCGACAATCCCTTTACCTGACCATAATGTTGCTTGTCTTAGCATTCCTTCTTTGATGAAGCCGTTTTTCAATAGTACCTTTTTTGAATTCTCATTTAGAGGCATCACTTCTGCCTGAATTCTGTTTACGTTGACATCCATGAACAAGAAATTGAGTAATATTTTTAGAGCCTCGGTAGCAATTCCTTTTCCCCAATGCGATTCCGTCAAAAAGTAGCCAATCGTCACCACATTTACCTTTTGATTAAAATCAAGAGCCTCAATAATACCAAGCAACCGATCGGGTTGAGAATTGTAGAATATTCCCCATTTAACCCTTAACCTTTTATTATAATCTCTCTCGAAATGCCCTATCATGTTTTTCACAGTATCTTTATTATGTTTGGGTATTATACCGCAGTATTCAAATACTATATCATTGTCATAGATTTCAAAAACTTCGTCTAAATGATGATCTTCAATCTTTTTCAATACGAATTCATCTGACTTTAGGATAGGAAATTGATCAAAAACTGCTTCTAAGTTCATACCGTCACCGCTCCATACTTTCTTTATTATTGGAAAATCTTTGAACTCCAACTCATTAAGGAATCGATTGTTTATGATTAGGTTCTTTACTTTCTCCATTGTATTAGGTCGTTTGAGTACACCACCGTTTCTATTAAGCAATATCCACCTGAGACAAGCCAAAGCTTCAAAAACTTCAAGTTCTTCCTGCTGAATATTATTTTCCAACAGATAACCTGAACGAAACACCTGTGCATGTCCATACGAAATGTATATCTTTTGTAGCGTTAGAGACCATGCAAAATCATATCTGGAATCCCCTAATTGTCCGTTCGTCCAATCTATTACGGTGTATCGGTCATTGTCCTCCAATAAGTTTCCTAAATGAAAATCACCATGAATAATACATTCCTGCTTTATTGGAGTTATTCGAATAAGAGAGGATAACGCATTAAATATGTCATCATGTTCTCTGACCCCAGGAAAAAAGTATTCAATAAAATCGTACTTTGGAAGATGTATGTTTCCAATCTCTTCAACGTGGATTTGATGTATTTTTGATAATATGCTCGCAATTTCAGTCATTTTCTTTTCATTCAGTTTATGAACGGGCGTACCTCCAAAACTTGTTAACAACACCTTATCTCCATTTGGACTTATCCCCCAACCAACTGCCTTAGAGACTGATATTCCTCGTTCGAAAAGAACATTCAATAAATGGAATTGAAAACGAATATCAGGTTTGGAACTCTTATTCCATACCTTCAATACAAAGCTCTCATTATCTGAACTTATTTTCATGACTTCAGCTTCAAATCCATGATTCATTGAATGCGTGGTCAAGGTGGCTTCTTGATTCAATAAATCATTCATAATTTCATTTTTTTCTACCCAATCCACATTACTTATAGGGCTACCCAATAATGATCATCCTTCCATACGATTATTTATATTCTCGTCTTGACAGGTATGTATAAATCGACTTTGCATTTCCCTTCCTTATCCTTAGCAGGATCATTCATACAAAATTCGAGGCATGGTCTATCGTCGGCATCATACTCACTATTCGGCAACCATAAACCGAATACGCTTTGATAGGCGAGAACGAATTTATCAATTGTGTCGTAGTACGGATATAAAGCATACATTCCACCAGAAAGTGTTTTAAATTCCACGTGCGTTTTATGTTGTTCGTGTTTTTCAAATCCACATGGCAAAGTAACACAAGCATCGTAACGACAAGCCAATTCTTCTACAAGATTTCCATCATCCAAGGATATTCCTATAAAATAATGATTTTTCGGAGTAAGTCCTTGTTGGTTAGCCCAGTGTCCCAACTTCTCCCATGCAACATGAGTGTCCAAATAGCTTCCAACATGTCTAACATACGCCACTTCATATTCTTGCAGTTCCTTAATTGTTATCATTTTATCCCAAGCCCTCTTCAAGAGATGATTTCTCCCATCTCTATTGTAATCCACAGGAGGAGATAACTCTTCTTGCTTCTTGCTGAAATGTAAAGAGAAATTGCTATTTTTCTTTATGCTATTTCTAATTTCGCTTGGGGTCTTGCCATAGTGCTTCTTAAAGAGAGCATTGAAGGTTGATACTGATTCGAACCCGCATTGATTTGATATTTCTAATATGGTTTTGTTGGTTTCAGCCAAAAAATATACAGCCTTCTGTAATCGCTCTCGATTTACAAATGCTACTGGGGTCACACCTTCAATCGATGTAAATATTCTTGTAAAATGATATTTTGAAAAACATGAAACGTCCGCCAACATATCGAGGTTGAGTTTTTGATTACTATTTTGCCGAATATATTCAATTACTCTATCAATTCTATCTTTATAGTCTTTATTCATTTTTCGAATTCCCCAATTTTCTATGTAATATTAACTACCAAAATTATACACTTGAAATGTATTACAAGGATACCTTACATGTAGTAAGAAATACATTGTTTATTATACCTATCGGTTTCTGCCTCCCCGACCATCTCGCCTTCTGATGCTTATCTACGCAACCGCTAAGTTGATGCATCAGCATCGGGTTGTTTTTTTAATATGGCGGTTTGAGTTAGGCAAACGGCTCGATGCCCCCCCCTGCTACGCCAAAATGGTTAATTTAAGCGTAGCAAGGGTGAGCTGTGATAGTAATATGACGTATAATCGCCGAGGTATCCGTATCATCAGCCTCGCAAATAGCGACAAGCTCAGCGGAGCCAAGGTCTGGTATCAAACGCTCCGTAATCACCACGATTATTGCTTGCCCCCCTATCCCTTTCGGGAACCAGGACAGTCACATCCTTCAATGAAGAAGGAAATCTTTATAAGTTCGGCTATGGCAGGCTATGCCTTACCGAACTTTCAAGGCAAACACGCCCACCATCAACGGCACTGCCAGGAAGGGTTAGTTCCTCGGTTAAATTTTTAGGCGATCATACCTTCAACGCCGATGCTTTTTATTTTCACATCCGAAATCTCTTAAACGGACTATTTTGTTATTCGATTTTGCAAGTTGGTATGACATTGCTTTTCACTTCCTTTGAAAGATCTCATATCATATACAAGTCGAATCGAGTTGATAACTGACAAATGAAAAAGACCAATCCACCCCTAATGATGGACTTGCCTCGATTCATTTTCTTATTAAATTGGAATGCTTAATGCCCTCCAAATACTGGTTGGTTATATCGTAATGCGTAAATCGGATTTGAATTAGCTCCTGTTCAATGGAACTAACACTCCAATCTGCTAAGATACGAGACAATCTTGAACCCCTTATTTCTTTTGTAAAGAAATGACTTACTACTGCTTCTGCTTCTGCTTCCGATTCCAATATTCTACACGCAACTTCGTCTATACCGACAATCCCTACTCCCAGTGAAAAATCGTTAAAATAACGTCCGAACATATGAAAGGCACATGCAATTTGAGTTACCATTCGGTAAATAGCCTGCTTGTTATAAACATCAAACAGCAATAAAGTAATTAACGGTTTATTTTGGACGATCTTTACTTGAGCGATATACACATGTGCATTTATCAAACTGTCTATTGAATAAGAGTCCAGTTTTGTAAGCTTCGGAGACATGGATAGTTGATCTTTACATTCCGATGGCGAAGCACCTCCCACTAAACCCATTAAACGTTTTTGCTTAATGTCCGTTAACCGATTGATTTCATAATTGATCTCGTCAGAGTTCAAGTAGGGATGAAGTGTTGGACAATCAAGGATATTATGCAAGAACACAACGCCCCGATTTTTTGATTCCAGAATGTTACTATGATCTTTATTAATAAATTCGATGACTGTCTCAACGGTGATATTGGGGCATTTTTGTTGTATTCGAGGGATTAACTTATTCAAGATGTAACAATTTTTGAATATTGAGACGAGAATACGTTCATTTGTATATGATTTCGGGACTGCCGCTACACTTTGACTGCTTCCTTTACCCTCAATGAATCGGATTCCGAATTTCTTTAATGTGAGCATATGGAGCTGTGTCTTTTTCCCATAAGCAGTAAATGGTTCTCTGCGTATAATCTCGGCTTCAGCTAATTCCTTAATTTGTCCGTAAAAGACTGAATAACTTTGAGCTAAGCCAAGAATTCGGGCGTATCGGAATAGCTGTTTCATGAGGATTACCTTGTTGCCAAAATGATAGATAATAAACAAATACTCATGATACCGCTCACTTACTCGTTGTTTCTTTTCGTTTATATTGCTCATTTTTTCACCTCCTACGCTTTGGATGTTTCGTATCCATAATTCATTAATTTCACAAGTGTTTCTTTTGCCTGTATTTCTTCTTGACCGTATGTGTTCGTGACCACTTCGAAAGCAATTTCTGTTCCGTTTTCATCGACATATACGGCATCTGGCATCGATATTAACCCTTTGTTATGCATATCCTCATAAATCCTTGCTTCCTCTTCTTTTCCCTGATTCCTCAGTTCATCTAATCGTTCCAGAAACTTATCACGAATTTGACTTTCCGTAACCCACTGATCACGAGATTCCAATGGGATGCTAAAATACTTGTCTGCAATCACAGTATCATGCAACGGATTTTGTGCATGGTACTGCTTATCTAATCCCCAAAGCTGATATGCTAAAGTTCGTCCAGATTTAGTGAGTTTGTAACATTCCTTGATCTCACCAGTTTGCTTGTAAAACACCTTCTCGAAATGACCATCTCGCATTAAATTTTTGATTCTGGAATCTGCTAATCCACATTGAAGTAAATGCTCGTATCTAACATGTCCAGTACGAAATAATGCGGTGAATGCATTACGGTCACGCTCAAAATATTGCGTAATGTAAGGCTTGTTTCTTCTCGGCATGACAGTTACCTCCTTTGATAGTTGATGGGGTTTATTTGGGCTTTTGTGCGTCTCGAATGAGACGCTTGCCCAGAATGGGCAACTGCTTTCCCAAGGGGCGAGCGAGTCGCAATTCGTTTCATAGTGAATCCCGAAGGGTGAACGGTCGCCGCAGGCGAATGCAACGAATTGATGGAGATTCCTACTGAACCGTTACTCCCGTAGGGAGAAGGTGAAGTTGGAAGTCTCCCGACGAGCGAAGCCCCTCATCCCGCTTTCTGCATTATAGATTTCCCACAAGGCTATATAACTGAGATGAAGGTAAATAGCAAAAAAAGG